>JBFXKW010000002.1:430385-630199 GCA_050173345.1 Alphaproteobacteria bacterium
CGCCGTGCCGATGTCCTCGCCGGCCTGCCGCTGCGGCTGCGTCTTCGCCGTGCCGATGTCCTCGCCGGCCTGCCGCTGCGGCTGCGTCTTCGCCGTGCCGATGTCCTCGCCGGCCTGCCGCTGCGGCGGTGGCTGCGTCTTCGCGGTGCCGATGTCGCCACCAGCGCCCGAGCCTAACGAGCTAGGCGGCGGCTTCAGGTAGCTATCGCGCTCGTTGCCCCACTGCGTCAGCTTGCCCTGATCGCCCTTGGCGTTGCGCGAGATGTGACGATAGGCATCGCCGCTCGCGTCATTGGCCTCGCGCAGCTTCTGCTCCGCGTGCTGCCGCGCCTGTTGAACGTCCCGCTCGTGCTGGAGCGCCCGATCGGGCGGCACCTGCTTGCCTTCGAGCTCGTTGTAGCGCTTCTGCGCCTGCTCGTATTCGCCGAGCGCCTTCTTCTCTCTCGCGAGCGCATCGCGAACCTGCGCGTCGGTCGGGTGGTTGGGCACGCGCTGCCCGGCCTCGCCCGACGCTTCACCGGGCTGCGCCTTCTGCGGCTGGGTTTTCGCCGTGCCGACATCTTCGCCAGCTTGCCGCTGGGGCTGCGTCTTCGCCGTGCCGGCATCTTCGCCGGCCTGCCGTTGCGGCTGTGTCTTCGCCGTGCCGGTATCGTTGCCTCCGGGCTGCGCTTTCTGCGGTTGTGTCTTCGCGGTGCCAATGTCTTCGCCGGCTTGCCGCTGCGGCTGCGTCTTCGCCGTGCCGATGTCTTCGGCCGGCGCCTTGGAACCGGCCGGCTTGCTGCCTCCCGCGGATGATTGCGCCGCCGACCCGCCGCCCTCGTTGCGCTGCCCGGCCTTCAGCCGCTCGTTCTCCTGATGGGCCTTCTGCATCTCCTTGTATTTCTGGTTCACCTCGCGCTGGGCGGCCTCGGCGTCAGCCTTCTTCGCAGGGTTCTCCTTGGCCTCGAGCTTGGCTTTGGCCGCCTTTTGCTGGGCGTCCTTGAAGTCCTTCAGCGTCTCGTCGCGCTTGCGCTGCGCCGCGTCGAGCTCGTCTTGGGTGGGCTTGCGGCCCGGCTCGCCCTCGCCCGGCTTCTTCTCGCCCGAGTTGCTGCCGGACGAATCCGACTTCTTGCCGCCGCCATCATTCGTCGAGGACTTCGACGCGACCTTGTCCGCCCCCTTCTCGGCGGCCTCCGCCTTCCTGTGATCGCTATAGGCCTCGCCGGCTTCTTTTATCTTCCTGTTGGCCTCGCGCTGGGCGGCCTCGGCCTCGGCCTTCTTCGCCGGATTGGTCGGGTCGTTCTTCGCCTCGATCTTCGCCTTGGCGGCCCGGTCCTGCGCGTCGCGGGCCTCCTTCGCCTTCTCCTCCCACTTCTTCCTGGTTTCGGAGGTGTTCTTGGGCGGCGCCTTGTTCTCGCCCGTCTTGGATTCGGCCGGCCGCTTGCCCTCGCTGCTCGAACTCTTCGACTTGGTGGATCCGCTCTCCGCGCTCTTGTTCCCGCCGGTCTTGCCCCCGCCCGCCTTGCTCCCGCTCCCCGTCTTGCCGCCGCCTCCGGCCTTGCTGCCCGAGCCGGCGCTTCCCGCCGTGCTTCCGGTCTTGCCGCCGGCCGTCTTGCCGCCGCTGGTCTTGCTTCCGCCGGTCTTCCCGCCGGCCTTCGTCTTGGAGCCTCCGGAGCCGGGCTGGAAGCTCGCCTTGTTGGGATTGGCGCTGCCGCCTGGCTTCATCGAGCTCGGATAGAAGCGCGAGCCCTGGAACTTCTTCAGGAAGTAGGCATTGGTGTAGCCGGTCAGCGTGAACAGCAACGCCTGCGAGATGCAGCTCTTGGCGAGCGACGAGGCGCTCTCCTTGGCCTTTTCCCAGGTCGGAACCTCGACCTTGCCCTTCTCGACCGCCGACATCGCGGCATCGATCGCCGCCGATCCCGCCATGCAGGCGATCTGCGCCATCAGCGTCTGGAGCGTGATGACGAACGCGTATTCGACGAGCGAGGCGCCCCAGCCGTTCGGCCCCATGCCGAGGGTCGTGCCGGTGGCCGGATCGATGCGCCACCAGACCGGCGGCGTCGGCGCCGCGGCGCCGCCGTTCGGTGCGACCACGCTATAGCCGCGCGACAGGTCGATGACGATGCGCCCCGCAAGGTCGGGCGAGGCGCCGCTCAGCGCAATGCCGACCGGATCGCCCGGCTCGATCGCCTGCCATGCGACCTCCCGCGCCGCATCCGCCGCGAACAGCGCCGCGGCGTTGACCCCGCCGGGCAGGTCGCGCACCACGAGCGCCTCGGCGTTGGTGTCGGTGACGCCCTGGATCAGCCGGGCGAGCCAGGGATCGACAGCCGCGCGCGGGTCGACGCCGACGCCGTTCTCCACGATGTCGAGCGCGAAGCGGGCGAAGAAATCGCCGGTCTCGGGCGCTTTCACCAGTGTGGAATGCTGGACCAGGATGTTCGGCCGGTCGACGAACACCGCCTCGCCGTTCGGGCTGGCCGCGAAGCGCAAGACCGCCAGCGCATCGAGCGGGCCCGAGAGCGGCGCGAAGCGCGACAGGATCTCGACCACGTTGGCCGGGGCCTTGCCGAACGGGTCGCCGCTCAGCTCCTCGAGCAGCGCGCGGTTGGCGAGCACGCCGGCAGCGGCCTTGTGCACCACATAGTCGGGCGATGGCGCGGCCGGCAGGATCATGATCTCGCTCTCGCTGAGCGCCGCCATCGAGCGGGCGAGCCGCTCCTCGTCGCCGATGCGCGGCGGATCGAGCGCGCCGGCCATGCGCTCGGCAGCGCCGATCAGGTCGAACACCTCGCGGCGCACGATGCGGACCGGCTGGCCGGGAACGCGGATCTCGAATTCGAGCCATTCCGCGGTGAGCTCGCCCTCGGGGCGCGGCGCATCGGCATCGGGCGCGACCGGCTCGGGCGGCGGGGCCTCGCCATCGAGCGCTTCGCGTTCGAACGCGTCGAACAGGTCGATTACCTTGCCGACCTCGCCGGCCTGCGGGATGCCGATCGAGGCGAACGGGTTTTGCGGGTTGGGCTTCTCGTTGACCTCACCGTTGTCGCGCATGCTGAACTGGATGAACTGCTCCTCGCCCACGGTCAGGATCGGGAGCCATTCTCGCTGGGTGAGCACGGCGGCGCGCAGCCGGGTCTGGATGTCGTCGGGCGTCGTGGCCGGCCAGTCGGCGGGCCACACCATCGGCATGTGGTAGAGCACGATGCGCTGGCCGATGAGATCGGCCGGCGTCAATTCGTGCTGGAGCACCACGCCCTCGCTGGTGGCACCGTCAACCCAGCGCTCGGTGACGACCCTGAGCATGACCCGATGCGCGAGTTCGGGCGGCAGGGCGTCGGCCGCGATCGTGGTCTCGGGCAGGGCGAGCGAGGCGCCGACCACGCCGTCCGGCTCGAGCGGGTCGAGGTCGAGCCAGTCGCCATTCTGGTTGAACTGGAGCCACCAATGATCGCTGAGCGCATCGAGCGCCTCGATCTCCTGCAGATCGAGCGCCAGGCCGCCATCGGCCGGGCCGATCAGCCCCGCGAGCCGCTCGACCTGATCGGATACCCGCTCGCCGAGTTCGACGCCGAGGTCGGTCGCGCCCTCATCGCCCTCGCCCAGCGTCGTCTCGACGGCGGCCGGATCGAGCCCATAGTCGGACGCGACGACCGCGGGGCCGAACTCGGCGCCGTCGGCGTCGGGGTCCGGCATGTCCTCGAACTCGCCGGGGTCCATATCGCCATTGACCGCCGCCTCGACGTCTCCCTCCTCTTCCTCCGGTTCGGGAGGAGCCAGAAGGCGCGCCCACAGCCCGTCGACCTGATCGTCGGCGAGCTCGGCGTGCGCGAGGCGCGTCTCGTAGCCCGCCGCCGTCATCAGTGCGTCGAGCAGGAGCGCGATGTCGAGGCTGTTGCCGCGCCGATCCATCAGCACGCCGACCGCGCCACGCAACATGCCGCGATAGGGCACCCAGGCGACATTGCTCCTGACCCAGTCGAACAGGGCCTCGGGCTCGATGCCGACCTGATCGACGACGTATTGCGGGTCCCAGCGGTCGCGCGGCGCGTCGCGCTCGCCGTCCTCGATGGCAAGGAAGCTGCGCTCGAGCTCACGCGCGATCTCGGTGACATCGGGCTGCGACGACTGCGCGAGCGCCGGTTGCAACCCCCAGACGATGATCATCAGGCCGGCGACCACCGCGCCGATGAACGACGAGCGCTCCCGATCGGTCCTGTGCATCGCCGCCTCCTCGCGCTACGGCGCCACGCCGGCTATTCCTTGTATTGCAGCCGCACGGTCTCGCCCTCGGGCGCCGCGACCGCCTCGTAGACCACCCGGCCGTCGCCGATCTCCACCCTGTAGGTGCCGGCGGCGACCTCGACCGGCGCGCCGTCGACCATGCCTTCGCCCACCATCGTGCCCGAAGCGTCGAGGATACGGAACCGCACTTGTGCGGCCTCGACCAGCGCCTGGTTGAGCTCGGCCTCGTTCGCCGCGTCGAAATACTGCCCGCCGCCGACCTGCGCCCAATCGCGGAAGCGCTCCTTGAGCAGCGCGTCGTCGACCGCGAAGCCGACGATGTTGACCCTGACGTCGACGCCCGACGCGCGGAGCGCCTCGATCTCGGCCTTGGGATCGCCGTCGCAGGTCTCCTCGCCGTCGGTCACCAGGATCACCGTGCGCGGCCCGTCGAGGCCGGCGAGGTCGCTCGCGGTCTCGCGCAGCGCGGCGGCGATCGGGGTCTTGGCGAGGTTCTGCGGCCAGACGGTGCGCACCTGCGCGATCACCGCCTCGGCGTCGAGCGGCTGAACCGGCAGGAACAGCTCGGTATCGCAAGAGCCCGGCCGGGTGTGCCCGAACACGCGGAAGGCGAACGGCGCGCCGGCCGGCACGCTCTTCTGCAGCAGATGCGCGATGCCGTCCTGCGCGATCTCGATGCGGCGGCGGCCGTCGAGCCGCTGCAGCATGCTGCCCGAGGCGTCGAGCACCAGCTCGATCGCGCCGCCCGAGATCGCGTCCGACGGCTCCGAGGGCAATTCGTAGCTCGGCGGCGATGCCGCAGGGCGGCCGACCGCGATCGCCGCCGGCACGGGCGGCGGCGCGACCCGCGCCTCGGCCGAGAGGACATAGCGCGCCGGACGCCGAAGCGCCGCCGCGACCTGCTCGAACACCCCATCCATCTCGGCATCGCTGCGCGCCGAGATGTAGAACCCGCCGTTCGACATGGCGAGATCCTGCATCAGCTGCTTCTCGCGCATCGGATCGTCGAACGCACCGATGTGCGCGGCGAAGATGCGCGGCCGCACCGACGAGAGGACCTCCCACATGGCCGGCTGCGCCTGATAGGCGGCCGTCGCCGCGTCCGTCAGCACCAGGATCGCCCGCACGCCCCGCCGCGCGCCGAGCGCTCGCGCCGCCTCGGCGATGGTCGGCTCGAGGCCGCTCGACGTGCTCTCGCGCGAATCCGCCGCGAGCGCCGCCTGGAGCACCAGCGGCTGATCGCTCCAGTCCTTCATCATCGGCGGCTGCTCGAACGGCATGAAGTTGACCGCCTCGCGGCCGGGCTCCGCGCCGGCGGCGAAGCTTTCGAGCCCGCGGAAGATGATCGGCGTGTAGAGGAGCAGGCTGCCGCTCGTGTCGTAGGCGATCATGACGGAATGCGGCGGCTCCATGACCCGCACATAATAGGTCTCGCCGGCCGTGACCGACGCCTCGAGCGAGATCGCCTGCGCGGTCGTCCCCGAGGCGCGCAGCGGCACCGGCTGGCCCGCGGTATCCTGCAGCTCGAAGTCCACGTCGACGGTCGGCTCGTTGCGCGCGGTGAGCGACAGGGTGTCCTGGCCCGGCGGGATCACGATGCGGTACCAGTCCTCGTCCTTGCCGATCTCGACCTCGCCCACGACGCTCTGCGCGAGGTCGAAGCTCTGCGCGGTCTCGTGCGTGTCGTTGCTCGCCGCCTCCGGCTCACCGACGAGCGGCGGGCGGGTCACGCTCGCCTCGTAGATCGCGACCGGCGAGAGGTGCCCCCACTCGCCGAGGATGGAGCGATAGGCCTCGTCGGTCTTGCGCTCGATCACGCGGATCGTGGTCGGGTAGCGCAGGGGACCGTCGTCCGGCATCGGCTGCGCCGCGGAGAATTTCAGGAAGCGCGCCCAGACCGGCGTCTCGAAGGCCCAGGTCGCGGTGTCGCTGTCGCCGCGCTCGATCGCCCAGGTGCCGATCTGCGTCCACGGCCCGAGCGGGCCGTGCAGGCTCGCCGCCACGCGGACCGCTCCGAACCCGTTGGGCGCATCCTCGTCGGGCGGATCGACCCATTCGAGCGAAGCGATCTGGGCCGCGCGGTTCTCATGAAAGCCGATCACCCACTCCGGCACGCTGCCGCGCTTGACCTCGACGATCGGGCCCCGATCGCCCTCCTCGAGCATGCCGCGCGCGGTTGACGGCATGTCGCCGATCAGCGGGTTGGAGCTCACGACATGCCCGCCGCGCACCGGGTCGGCGAGATTGAGGCCGAAGCCCTGCGTCGCGCTCGGCGCGACGATCAGCTTCCACTCCCCGAGGCCGACCTTGTCGAACACGCCCGCGGCCTGGCCGGAGAGCAGCCGAAGCTCCGCCGCCGTGGCCTCGCGCGGCGGGTCGATCACGAAGCCCTGCTCCTCGCGCAGCTGGCTCAGCGACCCGGAGAAGGCGGGCTCGAAGCTCGCGCCGTCAGCCGAGAGCAGCAGCTCGAAGTCCTTGAGCTGCTCGGTGAGCCAGATCTGCGGCGCCTCCGGGTTGATCGCGACACCTGCGATCGGCCACGACCGACCGCCGCCGAGGCCGACCGTGAGCGTGACAGGCAGCTCGTTGCCGCCCACCACGAAACCGCCGGTCGAGGTCAGGCCGTCATGGAGGTTCGCCTGGTCGATCGTCCTGATGTCCCCCTCGGGGCCGATCACCTTGGCGCCGAGCGCCGCAAGCGCCACGTTGAAGCCGCCGAGCAACGGCTCCGGCAACTTATAGGTCTGCCGCTCGTTGACGGGCGGCGCGTTCGGGTCGGCCTGCAGCGCGGCCGTCGCGCTCCGCCGGGCACCGTTCGAGGCGACCGCCTGCGCGGCGAGCTGCACCTGCCCGTCCGTCTCGGCGTTCGGGTCGATCTCGACGTCGAGCGTTACGCGCTCGCTCGCGCCGGGGGCGAGCGTGAGGCTCGGCTTGGCGAAACGCGGGTGGAACGCGAGATGACTCGCGCGGGCCTCGAGCGACAGATCGAGCGGCGCGTCACTCGTGTTCTTCAGGTCGATCTCGGCCGAGAGCATCTGGCCGCGCGGCCAATAGGCGGCCACCGATGTTTCCGGAACGGCGAGCGCCAGCTCGAACGGCGCGGCATCGCTGGCGCCCGGGATCTCGTAGCCGTCGAACGCCACTTCGAGGTCGTATGCGCCCTCACCCTCGACCTGGAGCGCGGCCGAGGCGCCCGGCTCGATCGTGGCCTCGAAGCCCTCGGCGCCCGAGTTGGCGATGATCTGCTGGTCGGCTATGCCGCCGGTCGCGAGCAGCAGGTAGACATTGCCGCTGGCGCGGGCGCGAACCCGTTTCGCGACATCGAAGCTCGGCAGGCGGTACCAGTCGCGGTCGAGCGTGGCGACCTGGCCGCTCAGGCGGAACGCCGGCGGCATGAGCCGCGCGTTCTCGGGCGTATTGTTGGGCTCGACATCGCCGCTGGCCGCGTAGGGATCGAGGCGCGCGAGCGAGAGGCGATAGGGTGCGGCGCACTCGCTCGCCGGCCGGAGCCCGACATAGTATTCGCCGGGCTTCAGCAAGCCCTCGTACCGGTAGGGCTCGCCTTCGGCGTAGGCGGACGGGCTATCGAACGCATGAGTCGCCCAGCCAAGGTTGAACTCGATCCGGCACCCGGCGCCCGGCTCCACCGTGATGGAGACATAATCCTCCGCGCTCAGCACGAAGCGATAGGCGTCGCGGTCGTCGGGCCAGGTCAAAGCACCGGTGCGCGTATCGCCGATCTTCAGGCGCGGCGCGTCCTCATCGGAATCGTTTGGCTCACGCTCCGCGTCCGGGTCCGGCTTGCCGGCGAACGAGGCACTCAGCGCATAGGTGCCGTCAGCCCCCGAGATCGCGACCCAGTAGTCACCCGGTGTCAGGAACAGATCCTTGATCTGGATGCGGCCGCGCGCTTCCGGCGCGGTCGCGGCACCCCCCTCCGATTCGCCGCGCGCGTTCAAGAGATCGAGCGTCAGGATGTTCTCGCCGGTCGCCTCGAAGCGCCACAGCCCGGGCTCGCCGTCGAGCGTCATCCGGTACGTGTCGGTCTCATCGCCCGAGAAGCGGCCGCCCACCGAGCGCTTAGCGCCGAGCGCCGTCGCGGTCGGGATCGTGTCGTTGGGCTCGGCCTCGGCATCCTCCGGCCCGGCCGCCACGACGCGCGCGGTCAGGCTGTAGGTATCCTTCGGATTCTCGGTGCCCGATACCGTGACATAGTGCTCGCCTTCGCCCAGCACGAGATCGGCGAGCTTCGGCGCGACGCCGGCGCGGCATTGAAGCTCGCCGCCTTCGCCGTCGAGCAGGCAGAGCTTGCGCGTCATGCCGCCCTTGCTCTCCAGCGAGACCTCGAGGCGGCGCCCGGCGGCATCCTCGACGGGCAACGCGAAGCTGTCGACATCGTCGAAGCGGGCGATGCGTCCGCCCATGGCGCGGCCGAGGCTGAGCGCGTCGGCGTACTCGATCGCGTCATTGGGCTCGTTCTCGCGGCTCGTGCTGATCGGCCCCTCGCTGCGCGCACGCAGCGAATAGGGCGTTGCCGCCGTCGCCGCCGGAGCGAGCTTGATGCGGTAGTCGGCCGCGCTCAGGCCGAAATCGTAGAGCGCGAGCTCGCCGACGATCACCTGCGAGGTCGAGGCGATCATCTCGCCCTCGGCGTTCAGAAGGGTGAGCTCGTGCGCCGTGCCGAGCGGCAGGCGCACCGAGATCGTCCAGCGCTGGCGCGCCTCGCGCTCGCCGAGCGTCCAGGCCAGCCAATCCTCGGAGCCGGCAAGATCGCCGCCGATCGCGAGCGCGCCCTCGGGCGCCGTTGCGGTCTCGATCGTATCGTTCGGCTCGACCTCGGGCTGCAAGGCGGCCTCGGCCGGCGTCACCGCCAGGCTGTAGCCGCCGCTGCCGCCGCTGACCGAAAGCCCGACGAGGTAAGTGCCTTCCTGCAGGAACAGCTCCTCGGTCCCGGCCTGGGGCGTGCCCGGCACGCTCACCAGCGCGAACAGCTCGGGCCCCACCTCGGCCGGCTGGTCGCCTTCGGCCGGCCGCTCCAGCCGATGGATCTGGAACCGGGTCTGCTGGCCGAGCAGGCCGGTGAGCGCGATCGACCAGGGGCGGCGCGCGTCGTCGGCCGAGATCGTCCAGGCAAACACGTCCTGATCGCTCTCGCCGATCTCGCCCTCAATGCAGAACGCGCCGGCGAGCGGCATGGCGGCCTCGGCGCCATCATTGGGCTCGGCGTCGGCGACGCACGCCGGCGGCTCGGCGCCGAGCACCGCCGCAGGTGCGCTCGCCATGGCGGCGACTACGAGCCCCACCGGGACGGAAACCCGCCGGGCACCACCGAGCAGCCGGGACCAACCGCCCCCCACGGTGCATCGCTCCCTGTATTGGTATTGTGCCTTTCAATGTCGCCCGGCGTCGACCGGGCCGTCAAGGAACACCGGCCGGCCACGACACTGGTACCGACCAGGACCCTAAACTAACATCCAGTCGGGAGCCGTCCCGGACGACCGGTCAACATGCGCCCGCCCGCGAATGACGGGATGTTTTGTCAATCGTTCAACCTCAGCGGGGCCACCCGTCGGTGAAAGCAAGGAACACTGAACGGCGGCTTGCGGCGATTCTGGCCGCGGACGCGGTTGGCTACAGCCGTCTCATGAGCGACGACGAGGCTGGTACCCTGCGTGCACTCAAGGTGCACCGGCAGGAACTCATCGATCCGGCCATCGCCAGACATCATGGCCGCATCGTCAATACCGCCGGCGACAGCATGCTGGTTGTATTTGCCAGCATCATCGATGCCATCCGCTGCGGCGTCGCCATCCAGCGCGGGATGATCGATCGCAACACCAAAGTTCCCGAGGGGAAACGGATCGTCTTTCGCGCCGGCATAAACATAGGCGACATCCTTTTTGATGGCGATGACGTATTCGGCGACGACGTCAATGTTGCAGCCCGCCTGGAAACGCTCTGCGAGCCCGGCGGTCTCTGCATCTCACGCGCCGCCAACGAACAGATCAAAGGCAAATTGCCACTTCCCTTTGCCGACCTTGGCGAGCAGAGCGTGAAGAACATTCCCCGCAGCATCGGCGTCTTTGGGCTGACCTCGGAGGACATCGCGGCGCTGAGCGCGGAGGAGCTGCGTGACCCTGCGGACCCGATTGATGGTGACGACGGCGTTCTCACGCCAAAGCCGATAGACGAAGAGCAAGCAATTCGGTTTTGCCGCTCAGCCGATGGCGTGCGGCTCGCCTATTCGCGCATCGGCCATGGGCCGCCGCTGGTCAAGACCGGCAATTGGATGACCCACCTCGAAAAGGATCTCGACAGCCCGATCTGGCGCCACCTCTATCGCGAACTAGCGAGAGAACACACTCTCATTCGCTATGATGCACGCGGCAACGGTCTCTCCGACTGGGATGCCGACGAGATCTCCTTCAACGCCTTCGTTCGCGACTTGGAAGCGGTGGTCGACGCCGCGGGGATCGAGCGCTTCGCTCTTCTCGGAATCTCGCAGGGCTGCGCCGTCTCGATCGCCTATGCCGCCCAGCATCCCGACCGTGTGACCCACCTAGTCCTCTATGGCGGCTACGCTCAGGGCCGAGCCAGGCGCGCGCGCACCGAGGCGGAGAAACAGCAAGCCGCCGCCACGCTTACGCTCGTTCGCTTGGGCTGGGGTCAGGAGAATCCGGCGTTTCGCCAGCTCTTCACGTCGCAGTTCATTCCCGAGGCAACCAAGGAACAGGCCGACTGGTACAATGATTTGCAGCGGGTCTCGACCTCGCCAGAGAACGCCGCCCGGAATATGGAAGCAACTGCCGATGTGGATGTGACGGGCCTGCTGCCGAAGATTGCCGTCCCTACGCTGGTCATGCACGCCCGCGAGGATGTCCGGGTACCTTTCGCTTCCGGCCGGAGCTTGGCTGCGGCCATTCCAGGCGCCCGCTTCGTGCCACTACAGAGCCGCAATCACCTCATCCTCGACGGCGAACCGGCCTTCGCACGATTCGTCGAAGAGATCACCTCGTTCCTGCGGACGTAGGCAAACGCACCGGCTCGACGTGTATATCGAGCGGCTTGATGTGCTCGCTAAGGCAGCAGCGGCTGCGCGTCGAGGCGCCGATCCGCTGCCGTCGCGGATGCCGTTGGTGATGCGGGTCGTGGCGTCCTTGTCCGGGTCGCGCAGCTCGACGCCGATGAAAAGGCCGGCGCCGCGCACCTCGTCGACGGTAGGAAAGCGCGGTCCGTGTCGCCTGCGGCGCAGTCAGGCGGCGGCTCTCACGAGCAGCCTTGCCTCGACCGCGTCGGCACCGGCCGACGGCCCGCCGGCCGCGACGAACCCCGCCTGCACCCTGCGCGCACCGTCGGGCATGGCCATCGCCCGCTTGACGGCGGCCCGAAGCCGCGACGGCGTCAGGCTGTCGCGCGGCAGCCGCGTGCCGGCACCGCTGACCTCTACGCGGCGGGCCACCTCGAACTGATCGCGGCCGAACGGAACGACGCAGACCGGGACGCCGTGCGCAAGTGCTTTTTGAGTCGCCCCCATGCCGCCATGCGTGATGGCGACCGCCGCGCGCTGAAGCACAGGCGCGTGTGGCACGAACTCGACGACGGTCGCGTTGGACGGTGCCTCGAGATCGGCGGAGAGACCGGCCGGCATCGTTGCCACCACATGCACCGGCTCATCCTTCAGCGCCGCCAGCGCCGTTCGGACGAGAATGTCGTCGTTCTGGGACTCCGAACTCGTCGTGACCAGCGCGATTGGCTTGCGAATCCGATGGAACCACCCGGGAACATCCTGCGGCGGCTCCCAGGCGCAAGCCCCGATCATGAGTACGCCGGATCCCCAGTCGGTCGTGGCATATTCGAACGGCTTTGCCGTCGTCACCAGCGTCAGGGGCGCCCGGCGCTGGAAGTCGTCGGCACCGGAGACGGGTCCAAGCCCAAGGTTACCGCGCAGCGCATTGATCCGCGGCACCAACGCATTCTCGATGGCACCCATTACCATCCGTCCCACCAAGGCATCACGGAGCGCCCCGAGCGGACCGGACATCGGCGCCAGCCCGGGGCCGAACGGCGGCGTCCCGCGCGAGGCAAGCGCGGGGATATAAGGGGAAAAAGCGATCCACGGCCCACCCCACTTCTCGGCTACGGTTCGTGCGCCCCAGCAGTTCGTGTCGACGATGACGGCGTCCGGGTTGACTGTGTCCATGGCACGCTTCAGGTCCGGGCCATCAACGGTCCCGCGTGAAGCAAAGACCTCTGCAGCAAGACCGAGCGCCTTGACAGGGCCCTTTGCCCGGTGGTCGTCCATGGTTATGGCCTCGATGCGCGGGTCGATTGGCGCAGCGGCAAAGCCGAGGTCGCGCATCTGGGGGACCCGCGCCGCGAGAGTGCGGAGGTGGGTCCGGTGCCCCCGCCTCTGCAGTTCGAGCAGGAGTGGCGTCAGGGGGAAGAGGTGCCCGACCGCCGGCGAGGTATAGGCGAGGATCGTGGCCATTGCGTTGACTCCCTGCTGAGGGCGGCCAGCATTCCGAGGATCGCCCGCTCGGTCTGGGCCCGGCTGAGGCCGCTGTCACGGCGCAAGAGTTTCCACATATAGACGTCACAGAGCGCCACGAACTGCGCGAGCCGCAGCTCCCGCTCGGCCGCAGCCATGCCGTCGAGAAACGGCCCGAAGGCGGTCTCGCACCATGCCCTGTGCACCAGGCGGCCCTGCCGTGCGATCCGGGCCAGGGCTTGCGACCGGGATTCCTCGGCCAGCAGGCGCACGACGCCGTCACCAAGTTCCTCGTAGTGAGCAACGAGGTTTGCGACGATCTCGTCCAGCCTGCCGGGCGTGACGGGCGCGCGGCTGTCGCGCACCCGCTTGACCTCGCGTTCCCCTGCCGCGGCGAAGAGCCCGTTTTTGTCGCCGAACCGTCGGATGACGGTCTGAACGGTCACGCCGGCACGCCTTGCCACGTCTCCCAGGTGGATCTGGTCGGTCGGATGCTCCCAGAACATTGTGATCGCCGCATCGAGGATGCGTTCTCCAGTGGCTGCCGTGGCCTCGGCCCGTGCTTCCATCTCGTACTTGCGGCGGGCTACTTTCATGTTAATTATACTAATATGAAAATAGCCCGTTGTCAATGGCGAAGCGGGGCCCGGGCGGCGCGAGCTCTTCGCCCATCCATTGAGCAGATGTTTGAGGACTAGCTAGAGGATCACGGCGGGGACGCAGGTCTCACCGCTATCTTGCACGGCCCGCCACCGAATGAGCTGACGGCAAGGAGAGGCTTTCGTCGGCATAGGTGCCTGCATGCAGGCGCTGCGGCGGCCTCATCCGGCGAGCGTTTGCTCCAACGCATCGACGAAGAAATCCACGTGCTCGGCCTTCATGCAGAGCGGCGGGCGGATTTTCAGCACGTTGCCGTAGCGGCCGGCCGTGCCGATCAGCACGCCCCGGTCGCGCATGCCGTTGGTGATGCGGGTCGTGGCGTCCTTGTTCGGGTCGCGCAGCTCCACGCCGATGAAGAGGCCGGCGCCGCGCACCTCGTCGATGATCGGAAAGCGCGGCGAGAGCGCGGCGAGGCGGCCCCGCAGCGCGGCGCCGGTCCGGCGCACGTTCTCCTGCAGCTTCTCTTCCGCGATCACGTCGAGCACGGCAAGCCCGGCCGCAGCGGCCACCGGGTTGCCGCCGAACGTGTTGAAGTAGCCGACATCGTCGCAGAACGCGGAGACCAGCTCCGGCCGCGCCGCCAAGCCCGCCATCGGATAGCCGTTGCCCATCGGCTTGCCCATGGTGACGATGTCGGGCACCACGCCGTGGCGCCCGAAGCCCCACATATGGTCGCCGGTGCGCGCGAAGCCGGGCTGCACCTCGTCGGCGATGAAGAGGCCGCCGGCGGCGCGCACCGCCTTGACCGCGGGCACGATGAAGCCCGGCGGGTCGGCATAGACGCCGTCGCTCGAGAAAATCGAATCGAAGATCAAGGCGGCGGTTGGCATGCCGGCGCGCTTGAGCGAGGCGATGGCGGCCTCGACGGCGGCCGCGAAGCCGCCCGCGACATCCTCGCCATAGGCCGCGGACGACGGCGGCTTCACGATCCGCACATGGCGCGGCCGCCGCGCGCGCGCGAGGATCGAGGGCGAGATCTCGGTCACCGCGGTCGTGTTGCCGTGATAGGCGGACTCGGTGACAATGAAGCCGCGCCCGCCGGTCGCGCTCTTGGCGATCCGCATGGCGAGGTCGTTGGCCTCGCTGCCGGTGCAGGTCAGCACCAGGTTCGACAGCGCCTTCGGCAGCGTCGCCTTGAGGCGTTCGGCGTATTCCTCGATCACCTCCTGCAGGTAGCGCGTGCTGACGCTGACCTTCGCCGACTGCTCGGCGATCGCCTCGACCACGCGCGGATGGCTGTGGCCGATCGAGGGCACGTTGTTGTAGGTGTCGAGATAGCGGCGGCCATCGGCCGCGAACATCCACATCCCCTCGGCACGCACGATGTTGAGCGGCTCGCGGTAGAACAGCACCGAGGAGGCACCGAAATTCCGCTTGCGGCGGGCGAGCATCTCCCGCGTATCGGCATCGAGCTTGGCGCTCCGCGCGCCGGCATAGGCGTTCAGCGAGAGGATGCGTTGGGTCTTCGCCGCCATGTCGCGCCTCGTCGTTCCGGGTTCAGCCGAAGCGCTGCAGATAGCGCTCGGCAAGCTCGCAGCTCGTTTCGCAATAGCCTGGCCCCACCTGCCGCGCGAGAGCGGTATCGGCATGCGAGCCGAGCCAGGCGAACAGGGTGAGCCGCCGCATCATGATCAAGGTCCAGAGCTCGGTCTCGTCTTCCTTCGGCAATGGCCGGACCCGACGATAGCCCTCGAGCCAGGCGTCGAGCAACGCCGGCACCTCGGGGCTGTGCTCGAACAGCGTGACCGCGGTCGCCGCATCGTAGAGGAACCAGCCGAGCCCGCAATCGTCGAAGTCGATCACCCGCACGTCGCCATTGTGGACGAGCAGGTTGGCCAGGCGGAAATCGGCATGGATCAGGCCGAAACGATGGGGCGCCTTGCCCAGGCGGGCGAGCCGGCGCCCAATCGTCGCAACCATGCGCGCGAACAGCGCATGAGCGTCGGGCGTGAGGCCGGGGCCGTCGGTCCACGGGCCCCAATTGGGCGTCGCGCCAATCGAATGCTCGAAGTCCCAGCTCAGGCGCTCGAAGAAGGGCGGCCGGCGCCAGCCTTCGCTGTGATTGTGGGTGCGCGCGGTCACCTCGCCGAGCTGCTTGAACGGCTCGTGCAAATCCTCGCCGGGCTCCGGCTCCTTGCCGTCGATGAACGCGAACAGCACGCAATGGCGCGGCTCGCCGAGCGCCGGATGGGCGATGGTCTGCACGTCCTCGCCGTCGAGGCCGGGGATCGCCTGCGGGGTCTTGACCCCGGCCTCGGCCTGCAGCGCGCGCATCCAGGCGAGCTCGGTCATGATGCCGTTGATGGTGTGGTAGCCCGCGCGATGCACCCTCAAGATGACCGGCGGGCCGGCGTCCCGCGTTACCAGGTAGGTCGAGTTCTCCGAGCGGTTGAGCAGGCGGAGCGCCGCCCCTGCCAGGCCCCAGCGCGGCAGGGCGGCACGGGCGAGGTGCTCGGTCAGATCGTCATGGCTCAGCGCGATACTCATGCAGCAGGCTTGCTCCCCCTGGCCGGGCGCGTGGTCATTCGCACCGGGGGAGTGAGCGTGACCACCGCAACGTTTCATCGAGTGTGGCCGTATTTTTACACCATCCCGCAGCTTGATGGCACCACCGCCGCGAATACCGAGCGGATCGCGTGGATGCCATGGAGCAGCGCAATCACGCCACAGGCAACCGCGAACTAGTAGATCAGAGCAGAAATCACGCTCGAGATGGAATCGCGGAGCGATTCCATCTCAAACGATCCTGCTCTAGCAATCGGCTTCGCAGACGGAAGCCAGAAATCCGTCTATTCGCTCTTCCATGTCGTGCAGGGTTTCGAGCCCTTCACCGCTCAGGATGTACGGAGGCATATCGACCGCCCCGAGAAGCACGGCGTCGTCAGAAACCCCGAGCCGTTTCAGGACCGCAAACGACGACCCGTCCGCATCAATGAGCGAATAGTCGGTCTCGGGCATCGCATGGCCTGCCGCCCTGGCGGCCGCCAGCTTCTCCGCCACCTCGCCGCTGGTATGGCCGAAGAACACAAAGGGCGGCACGTCGTGCTCGCCGATTGTCTCTCGGCCGATATCTACGGGGCCGAAACCGTGGCGGAACGCCGCCATTTGGTTGTTCAGCGCGACGATGTTGTAGCCGTTGTAGCTTTCAAGCAGGCCCCGCTCTCGGACGGGCCGCCAAGCTTGGCCGCCATCCCGCAGAGCGAGCGGTCCGGACAACTGCCACCCGTTGTCCGGCCTTCCACGATATTCCTGAAAGCCCTTGGGAACGACCTGATAGCTCGCGCCGCCATAAGGAACATAGATAGCGGCGGACTCTCTGCCCGCAGCCATGGTTTCGCCGAGGATCGGCATGCCCTCCAAAGACGGAGCGTCGAGCCCGAAATGGCGAAGAATGGTCGGGCCGATATCGACCAGCTGGTAGATGGCCGGGTTCGGTGACGCGCCGCGAGCGTGAGGGAACTTGACCGCGAGGAGCGCCGACGTGACAGAGGTGAGATACTCCGAGCTCACCCCCTGCCCGTCGGTCTCGGCGAGCTTCCCGCTGTTGTCGGTCGTGAACCGAAAGGCCGCACGGCTGGGCTGCCCATCGACGCCTCGGCTTCGATAGTGCCCGTGGTGGCCATGATCGGAATGAATGACGATCAGGGAAGCATCGTAGCGTCTCATGCGTTTCAGAGTCTCGACGAGATCGGACACGAGCTTGAGCGCGCACGCATGCTGATCGAGCGCCATTTGCTCCGGCGCTGCGGAGCGCCGCGGCCGATACGCGCAGTTCGCGTCAAGCACCCACGGCTTGTGAGGCGCCATCACGTGGGCGAACACATAGTTGCCGTGATCAGTGCGCTGCTCTTCGTCGGCGATCACCCCGCTCATCAAGCGCGCCGAGATGGCAGGATAGTGAGAGAACGCCTCTGCATCGTCTATCCCGAACACCGCGTGCGCTAAGGAGAAGGAAGTGGACCAGCCGCCGTCCCTGCCGGGGTAGTCAGAGCGCTCTCCGGCTAGCGCTCGCAGCCCACCTGGCATGCTGTTCAGGAACCAGAGGTCAACGTAGAACCAGAACGCATTGATGCTGACGTACTCCGCGTGGTGCCGACAATAGCTCCCGCGCAGACACTCGAAAGGATCGTGCACAGTTTGGCTCACGACGATTCCGGCATCGGCCAGACGCGCGGCGAAGCCTTCCTGAAAGGCGGCGTTCTCCCACTCGGCCCAGTTCGCGCCGTCAGGCACCCGCCGTGAGGCCGCCATCATCGGCACGGAGTATTGCGTCGACCAGCTCTCCGAAACGGCGTTGGGATAGAGCACGAAGTCCTGGAAGGATTCGGACACGCCGACGGCCTCGACGGCGGCTTCAAAGGCCTGAGACTGAAATCCATCCAGAAGAATGTGGTAGACGTTCCCTGCGTCACGGCTCGGAGCGACCGCGGCAAAATAGACGTCGGGATGAGTGTACGGCGCCTTGGACGCATAGGCGGACGTGACGTCCCAGTCGGAGAAAACGAGCTTGAAGCCGCCGAAAAGCCCCATGCCGACGCCGACCATCGCGAGATACGGACCGATCCGCCGCAAGCCGATCCTCGCGATAGCGACCATCAGCAGAATCGCTACGACGACATCGAGCGCGATGGCCAGCCATGACGGCCAGTCGGAGATCGTCGACGAGAACGCCGTCAAGACGCTCAGGACCATCAGGACACCGGCGAGCCAATAGCCGATGCGGTTTATCGCCGCCTGCCCGCGAAACCCGATCAACAGGGCGACCGCAACAAAAAGCCACAACGCGAAGAATGTGCAAAGGACGATGGCGAAGTAGCCATCGGGCACTCGGAACAGGTGAGCATTGCGCTGCGCCGCGTCGATAGGAATGTAGAGGCCGAGGGTTGCAGCGGGGTAAAGGGCCCCGCCGAAAGCCGCCAGGGACGAAGCGAGCCGCGTCATCCGGAACGCCGCTGCGCTGCGGTGTAGCGATATAGCGTTCTCGTTCCTGAGGGCAGAACGACATGCTCCAAGATCGTGGCGTGCCGTTCCAACGCGGCGACGAACGTCTGCTCCGAATAGTCGTCGAACACGTCCTCCCGAAGGGAAAGCATGCTTCGGACCATCGGGTCGTCCTTGCCGACGAACTCGACGACGCCGCTGTCCGCGAGCCCCGCCAGCCAGACGACGAACCGCTCGATCGGGATATTCCGGCCGATGGCGAGGTGATGCCCAATGGCAAGCGCCAGCACCGCATCCGGCCGGCGGCGCGCGAAAACTCCCTTCCGCTCGCGCTCGTCCCAGCCCTGAGCAGGCGATGGGTTCGCCAGATCCACATTGAGCGGAAGGAACCGTTTCTCCTCCAAGCGCGCGGCGCGCTCATAGGCCCGCTCCAGGGCTCCCGGATCGGGCTCGAAGCCAACGACATATCCGGCACCGGCCTCCAGCGCAGCCTCGCTGAACGCTCCCGTGTTGCAGCCGAGGTCGAACACGAGAGCGGGCTTTAGCGAGGCCACCGAGCGGCGCACGAACTCGGTCTTCCGGGCCAGATCGTCTCTGCTGTACGGATTGATGAGCTCGTAGTTTTGCCAGGTGGTTTTCCGGGCGGGTCGCTTCAGGCCGGCAATCCATTTGCGCAACTGTCGCAGCATGAAGAGATAGCCTTCCCTCGGAAGCCCGGCACCTCGACGATATTTACCGGCTCGATTCACCGCATCCGGCGAAGCCTCCAAGCGCGCCGGAAGGCGCAAATGCATCCAGACGCGCGGCAACAGCAACGTTCTCGCAGGCAGCAGACGAATGACGTCCGACAACGCGAGGCCGTCGAGCATGCCGCGATAGATCGCGTTATGGCTCACGCCCGTCGCGGCGGTCAGCACGAGAGGCGCGAGGAACTGCTCGCAGAATTGGCGATGCGCCAGCCAGTACTCGCCGGTCCGGTAGGGCCGGAACGAAAGAGCATCAATGAAGACGGGCTGGCCGCCCACAAACTGGACATTGTAGGCAGAGGCGTCGGACAGGGAGATGTCATAGTGCTGCAACGCTGCGATCTGGATATCGAGATGCAGCAGCGCTGCGGCCTTGAGCTGGGAAAAGCTCCATTCATAGGGATAGGAGAGAAACGGGACCGGCGCGTGCTCCAAGAGCCGGAAGGATCCGGGCTGCAAGCCGAGGTTGGCCGGAGCCTCTTCGACCTCGGCCGTCCCGATCAACCAGCCGCGCCGGCAGAGCTCGGGAAGCAGGCCGCTCCGAAGTACGGCATCCAGGCGCTCGAACCCGCTAGGGTAAATCGCGCGCAAGATGCGGCCCTCGTACTCGAAGACTTGCGCCGCTGGATCTCTGAACGAGCCGGGGTCGAAGCGCGGCGCCGAAAGCACGTTATTTCGTCTGCCGTCGCGAGACCACATCCATCAAATTTCTGAATAGCCTCTTCACGAAGTCAGCTTTATATTTGAGGAAGACGAAAGCTGCCGCCGCTACCGCAAGGAGCGACTGCAAAATGAGCGATCCCGTGCCGGCGTCAATATAAGCGAAGGATTCGGCAGGGAAGGCCAGGAAAAGAGCTAATGTCAAAAGAGCCACAGATAGGGCCCGCACCATACCCCCCCGCTTGCCTGCATCCAGCCTACAATGAGCTGTAACAATATCATCATATACTGTCAGCGCAAGGGGCAACCCGGTGATCCCAGTGTTTGCCTTTGATCCTTCGAGACGCCCGGTTGCCTCCTCCTGAGGAGCACGCGCAGCACGCGTCCCGAGGAAGCGAGGCGACACGGCTCCTCAAGAAGAAGGCAAACTGAGTCAGCACCCGCCTTCTCGATTCCACGCGGTCAGACAATGATCAGGTGCGACTCCAACGCCCGACCGCTTACGGCCGCATGAAGCCGTGCGTGCATTCCGTTCGGAATGAGAATCGTGCCTTTCCAATGCCTGTCTTCGAGCTCGTCGAGCGAGCGAGCCAATTCATCGAGATCGCGCGCCAAGCCGATCGTGCAGCGCGGCACTCGTGCCAGAGCACAAAGCACCCGAACAAGAGTGCCGTCGTAGGGACCACCGACGAAAACCGCCACCTGGCCCGGCTCGCGCATCAGGCCACCCCAACGCATGAGGTTGTAGAGAGCGGCTGCCGCATGCGTCCACTCCGCCGCACGAACCTCGAGGTCCCACGCACGTCGCAGGCGATCGCGCAGAGCCTTGGGACGGCAGATGGCATAGAGCACCAAGGCTGGGGCGAACATGAGGCCTGCCAAGGGCACCTTCAATACCGACGGCAGAGGCAGAGGAAGGCTGCGGGAGCGATATATGAGAGAGCTCATGGCACGTCGCGACAGCGCCCAGAGACCTGCGAGCCTCGTGGCGACGCTCAGCGAGAATGGGGTTGCGGCGTCTATCCGACGCTTCGCTTCCTCGACGCTCGTACCCTCGAAGGGAGCCCCTTCTCCTTGGCCCGGCCGCCGTTCGGGGTGCCGTTCGGTGAGCGGATAAGCGAAGACCCGATCGACTTCGGCAACCAGCCGAAACCCCTTGTAGATGCCGAGGGGCCGCTTGTAGTCGTCCCAGCGCGCGTGGCTGCCTTGCGCCTTGATCCTCTCGACGCTCCATTCTACGGAAGACGACGCGGGGATCAGCTTGTCGATCACGCTCTCTGGGCCCGTCGCTTCCCCCGTGCGGAGCAGGCGGATGGCCTCGTTCTCGAGAAGCGGTAACACTCTTCCGCTTTGCAATGCCTCGAGTGCGGTGGTCGACATGTGCCGCCCGTCGTGCGGCCCCATGAAGTTGTCGGCCCCGGCCTGGCCGGGATGCCACGTGTGGTACATGAATTCGTTCATGTCCCACACTTCCCGACGCCCGAAATTGACGAGCCGGAAGGTCATGTCGTAGGGGCCGCAAATATGCCCGAGATAGTCGATATGCATGTCGGCGCCGCCGATGGCGATCAAGTCCTCGCGCCGCGCGCACATGCACGATCCGTAGTTTCGACTGTGGATCGGATCGATATTGTCGAGGACGCCGGTGGTTTTCCCTCCGGCGTTGTTCATGCAGCCCTCGCCCAACACCTCCTCGAGGCTCGGATAGTTGAACGGATAGAGGTCGCGCCGGACATTGCGGAATTGGTCGATGTGGTACACGGTGTCGGGATTGCGTTCGAAATGCCGAATGATCGATTCGATAAACGTCTCTTTCACCATGGCATCCGAGTCGCCGATCATCACGATCTCGCCCCGCGCCAGCACGATCCCGACGTTGTACATGAGGTGCTTGTGGTAGTAGCACGCCGCCGGCATCTCGAGCACGACCCAGCTATCCACCTGCTCCTCGAAGCGACGGAGCGCCTCGGAAACCCGGTCGTAGTATTCGATGATGACAACCTCGAAGCTGTCTCGAGGGATGTTCTGCCGGCTCAAATAGTGGAGCAGATGAAAGCTCTCACGCACGCTCCAGTCGAGCAGCACCAGACTGACCTTGGGGCGGCTGCGCAGGCTCCGCTTTATGAATTTCATGCCGGACCTTCGGTTCGCGCCATCAGTGACGATCAGCTCGCCGCTCTGCGTTCGATATCAGCCTCGATCGCGCCATCGGACGGCGAGGACGACGCGGCACCCACATCATCGGGAGTGTCTGTCTGCGAAGCGCCGGTTTGGGCGCTCGTCGTCTGCCTTATCTTGTCGCGCACACACGCCGACGAATCGCCGACTAGAATGCAGGGCGGCACATCGCGTTCCCCTAGGAATTCACGTCTCAAGTCAAGCGGGCCCAGATCGTGTCGGAAGGCGGCGTAGCGATCGCCGATCCGCACCACGTTGTAGTCACCGGCGGTCTCGATCAACTCGATGGCGGCCTCGGCGCGGACCACCGCAGCGCTCACCTTCGCGAGAATGTCCTCAAGACTCTCGCCAACGAACAGGACGGGCGGGACGTCTCGGTCCGGAAGCCATGCAGAAGCCGAGGGCAAGAAGCTCAAATCCCGCAGCAGCGCCACGAAACGCTCTCCCCGGCGCATGACATTGAAGCCGCGGAGAGCGGCTACGATTTCCGTTCGCGGCTCGCTTGCCGCGGCGCGCAGATGTGACGGAACCGCCGGCTTCACCCGACCCAGATCGAGCGGCTGCCAGGTCTCCTTTCGCCGCACCGCCCAAAAGCCGTTCCAGCCCGACAGCTCGCCAAAGGTCTCTGCAACCGCCTCGGTGACGCCGGGGTGATAGGATTTCTTGATTTGCGGATCGAGCGCATAGTCGTATCCAGTGGCGACGAACCGGGCATGGGACGTCGCATCGACTTGGGCTTTGGTGAGTTCCAGATCGTCGCCGCATAAAATCCCGTCGTCTCGGATGAGTTCCATGCTCTGCCGAATGTCCGTGAGCACGTCGCGATAGGCATGGCTGCCGTCGAGGTAGATCAGGTCGAAGCTTTCCGGGGGCAGCGTAGGAAGGATCTCGGAAGACCGGCCGCGCCGCCAACTCACCAGCCCGGCGGCTCCAGCTGCCCGGATGTTGTGTTGAAAGAGATGAAATATGTCGCCGCTTTCCGCGGCTTTGTCCATTTCCAGGTAAAGTGATTGATTGTCGACATCCAGATCAAAATACGGTGCCCACGTGTCTATACAGATGATCTCGCCGGTGCTGGAATGGGCTCCGAGCGCACGCGCCAGCGTAATCGCGGAAGCCCCGGCCCACGAACCGACTTCGAGAATTCTGAAAGAGGGCCGCGCACTCCTTTCGACGAGTAGCTCCACACAGCGTTCCAGGTAGGCGTGGCGTTCGGGTTCGCCTTGCAGCGCCGCCATCGCCGAGCCGAAATAGGGCTCTCCCTTCAGCAACGCGCTAACGAGTCGCTCAGTCGTCAATCTGGCCTCCTTGAAAAGCCTGCCATTTACTTTAGCAGCAGCCGGTCGATCCCGCATCAGCGAGGCGCGCCACACCGCTTGAAAGCCTCGCACAGACTTGTCACGACCTGGGCTGTTGGCCTGGTGAAAGGCCGCTGGACCGGCTTGCCGCCCAGTTTGTTGCATGCATGTTTGAGATCATCTAACGTCCCGGCGATCTGATCACGTCTATATTGCCGTGCCGCTGTCTCATTTCCCTCCATCGGAGAGAGGAACCGGAGCCATCAGCCAGCCGAATACCAACCCAATCGTGTTTTATCGCGCCTGGCAGCGGACAATGGGGCTGACGCCGCATCGCATGAGCAATGAGCGCAGGTCGCAGGAAGAGACCTAGACGACGCGCCATGCAAGGGATCTTTCGTTTCTTCCGCCGCCTTTACCTCCACCGCCAGACAATCTGGGCCTTGGCGCGCCGCGATCTGCGCGAGCGCCATATCGGCACGGTCGGCGGAGCTCTGTGGAGCCTGCTGCACCCTGTCCTGCTGGTTGCCACCTTTTGGTTTGTGTTCGACCAGGGGCTCAAGGTTTCCACGGTCGGGGACACGCCATTTCTGATTTATTTCGTTACCGGCCTGGCACCGTGGTTGATGTTCTCGGAGGCATTGATGCCATCGGTCGGCTGCGTAGCGGCAAACGCCCATCTGATCAAGAAAATGGTGTTCCCCAGCGAGATCCTGCCGGTGGTTCACTTGGTCACCGCGGCCGTGCTGCACGCCGTGATGCTCGGGGTGGCGCTGATCGTGATCATCGGATACGGCGAGGTGCCGCCTTGGCATATCTTTCAGATTCCGTATTACGCGGGTGCCGCTTTGCTCCTGGCGCTCGGGCTCGGCTGGCTGTTGGCTGCGATCAACGTGTTCTTCCGGGACGTCGGGCAGATCACGACCGTCTTGCTCAACGTGTGGTTCTGGCTGACCCCGATCGTATGGCCGATCGGCATGCTGCCGGCGGAAGCCCATCCCTATCTTCTCTTCAATCCTATGCGCTATATCGTTGAAGGTTACCGCGATAGCCTTCTCAACGGCGTCCCGTTTTGGGAGCGCGGCTGGGAGACGGCCGCGTTCTGGGCGGTCTGCCTGCCGCTGTTCGTTGCCGGGGCGGTCGTGTTCCGTCGCCTCAAGGCCGATTTCGCCGAAGTCATCTGATGGCCAGCAACATGCACAATGCGGGACCCGCTATCAGAGTTCGGGGCCTCGCCAAGAAGTTCCGATTGTTCGATAGTCCGCGCGACCGCCTCAAGGAGGCCCTTCATCCGTTCGGCAAGGTGTATCACCGGGACTTCTGGGCGCTCAGAGACGTGAGCTTCGACGTTCCACGAGGCCAGTCGCTCGGCATTCTCGGCCGCAATGGTTCCGGTAAATCAACGCTGTTGCGCATCGTGGCTTCGGTGCTTCCTCCAACCGAAGGGACGGTCGAGGCGAGCGGCCGGATCGCCGCCCTCCTCGAGCTGGGCGCCGGCTTTCACCCCGAGTTCACCGGTCGCGAAAACGCGGCTCTGCAGGGTGCGATCATGGGTCACTCGCGTGCCGAAATCGAACGGCGTATGCCTGAGATCGAGGCCTTCGCGAACATCGGCGAATTCTTCGATCGCCCGGTGAAGATCTATTCGTCCGGCATGTTTCTTCGCGTCGCGTTCTCCACCGCGATCAACGTCGATCCCGATATCCTCATCATCGACGAGGCTCTCGCCGTGGGTGACGCGCTCTTCCAGGAAAGGTGCTACGGGAAGCTCGCCGATTTTTCAACCGCCGGAAAGACCACGATCTTCGTCAGCCATGACATCAACGCCATCATCAAGCATTGCGACCGCGCCATCTTGCTCGATGCCGGACGGGTGGTCGACCAAGGCGATCCAGGCGTCATCGCCGACCGTTATGTCGAGGCGTTATACAACGACCAGCCATTGGCCAGATCGCACGCAACAGCTCCAGCACCCTCTGACAGCGGAACTACTTCCCTGCCGGGAACGGAGCAAGATACGGCAAGCCGCGCAGTCGAGGAGTTTCTTGCGGCGCGAACGACGGATGACGTGTGCGCCGCCCGCCGCTGTTACAATCCGAACGAACGGCAGAGCGGAAACCAGCAGGCGCGCATCATCGACTTTCTGACGGTTTCGAATCGCGACGGTCCCGATTCTGCGCTCGTGGCGAACGACAGCCTGCTCACCTTCTACGTCAAGATATGGTTTGCCGATTCTATCGCCAACCCGTGCCAATTCGGTTTCGCGCTGAGAACCGTTGACGGCACCTATGTCTATGGAACCAATTCGACCATGCGGCCTGGCGCATTCGAGACGATCGCGGCGGGCGATGTGACCGTGTTCAAGTTCACGATCAAAGCGAGCCTGCAGGGCGGCGACTATTTTGTCGATATCGCGGCCTATCAGGGAAGCAGAGATGCCGTCACTTATCTGGCGATGCGCCGCCGAGTGATTCATTTTCAGGTACCGCGCAATTGGCTGTTCGACGGCATGGCCGATCTCATGGCGCAGACGACCTGAGAGACGGTTGGCCTACGCCTTCGGGCGGCCCGCCAATGCGCGAACCCTATGCAAAACGCGTGCATACCTGTCGTCGGCAACGACCCCCGGAACCACCGAAAGGTCGGTCTTGTCCACCTCGATCGGCCCGGCGGTGTGTGGGATGCCGAAGTATCGCGATCCGTACTCGACGATGTTGTAGTTGCCGATTGTTTCGACGAGGCGCGGCGGCTTGACAGGCCGGGATGCCGGTAGCCTGCCGGCCTCGAAATCAACCTCTGCAAGGAAGGGGTGAAGCTCGCTATTGAAATGCGCCTCGATCTCCTCAGCGTTAAGCACCTCGAGCGCGATCCCGAACCGATAGCAGTCGCAAGCATCGCAATCGGCACGACTCCGTGCGATCGCCGCGCGTACCTGCTCGGCCTTCTCGCCGTACCAGATGGATTCGATGTCCTGCTCGTGCAGGTTGCCTATGGTGTATTTGTAGCAGAGCTGGACGTCGCCGCTCGCCAAGATGGTGAGCGAGTTGAGCGGCGCACGGCAGCCATAGGCAGCCAGGCGAAGATCGGGGGGCAGAAGGTATTGCTCGCGATAGTTCGGCACGAATCGGGCGTCCGGATGATCGGATATCACCCAATTGCCGCGGCAATTTCTCGGATGGAGCCGCGTTATCTCCGAGTTCAGGTGATAAAGGCGCCATATCGCGATCTTCAATCGTCCTTCGATCACGCGCCGCGCGGCCGCGTCGAAGACCCGTTGCGCCTCTTCGCTAATGGGGTAGAGGCTTTCACGAAGCAATTCCGGCACGGAGTAGCGCACCACCATGACCAGGAAGCGCAGGATGTCGAAGCCGCGCTCGTCCCAAAAGTCGACCGCCTCGACGACTTCGGTGAGGTTCGAGCGTACCGTCGTGTAGTTGATGGCGAGGCTCGTATCCCGTCCGGCGAACGCCGCGCGGGTGGCCAGGATGTTTTCGAGAGTCCGCTCGTAATCCGCCCGGCGCCGGATTCGCTCATAGGTCTCCTTCCTGATGCCATCGAAGGAGAAGTTGATCTGGCGCATGCGCGCATCGAGCAGAATTCCGATGCCCCGCTTGTCGCAATAGGTTCCGTTGGTGATGATCTGGAGATTCAGATCAAGATCGCTCAGATCGCCCATGATGCGGCCGAACTCGGGGTGCATCATGGGTTCGAAGCCCGAAGCGATCGAGATATAGGCGCCCTTCAGCGGCGCAAGCTTGGCGATGAGCTCGGGATCGAGCAGCGTCTTTCGCTCGTGCGGCATATAGCTGACATGGCACATGTGGCAGCGCAGGTTGCAGCTGTCGGTCAGCTCGAGCTCGACCATCTGCGGCAGCGGCAGACCGGCCCGTCGATCAAAGAACTCCGGCACGGTCTTCGCTCCACCCGGACTCCGCGCATCGGCCAACGGGCGCGCTCAAGTTTCGCCGACGCATGTCGTCCACCACGCGGTCACCCATGATCCACGAGTGGCGTTTCGAATCGGCCCGAATAGCCGAAGGCAAGCGCCCGGCCATCCCGATGGAAGAATGAGCCGTTCGGTCCACCAGGGCCGTGCGAAAGGAGGGTGAGTGCCATCGGCACGGCGCGAAACGGGCTGAGCAGCGAGCCCTGATTCATCTCGGTGCGCGCCTCGCCGGGAACCAGCACATTGATCTGGATGTCCGCCTCCGGATAGCGCGCAGCGGCTTCCGCGGCGAACGACATGCCAAGGCTATTCAACGCCGCCTTCGACACGTTATAGGGGCCGAAGCCGACCGTCGAAGCCCAACCGGCTTCCGAGCTGATGAACAGAACGCGTGCCGCGCCGGCCGCCGCCATGCCGGGCAGCACCGAACGGGTCACCATCCAATGCGCTGTCAGGTTCGTGGTGATCAACCGCGACCACTGCTCAGGCTCGGTGTCGAACAGCGCCCAGCCGCCTACCGCCGGCTGCGGCAAGGCAGCGTTGTTGACCAGGCCGTAGGGTACGAGGCCGCTTACCCTGAGTACCTCGACCGCCTCGGCGAGCGAGCAGCCATCCGCAATATCGCAGGTGACGACACGAAAGGAATCCCGATTCACGCCGAGCGCGTCCGCGGCGATCAGCACCTCCTCGAGCTTCGCCCGGCGGCGCCCGCTCAGGATCACGCGCGCGCCGGCCGCCGCCAGTGCAAGGGCGAGGGCACGGCCATAACCTGTGCCGGCTCCGGTGATCCAAACGGCCTTGCCATGCAGGGCGGCCCAGCGATCGCGAGAGAGACCGAATCTGTGATTCCGCCAATCGCGCGGATCAAAATCCCCGTCCATCGTCTCGGCGACCGCTGGACGAGGGTTCTTCCGGCGATCCGGCAACCAGCCCACTAGCACATCTCGCCAGCAAACCACGTCCCGCGTCGCACAAGGCGCACCTTATTCCGCGGCCTGCGAACCGGGGCCACGCGCCGCCTCCTGGATCTCCTGAACGACCACCTCAAGCGAGACGTCGCGGACCACGCCGGGCATTTCCATGACGTCGAGCTCGGTCAGATCAATGTCGCCGAGCGACTTCGGGATCCCATAGATCCAGCCTTCATAACTCAAGATGTCATAGTCCGGGAGGGATCTCACCAGCACCGGCGATTTCGAGATCTCGCCGGCTGGGCCGCGCCCGGCCGTGGTGTCCGTGTCATTGGGCGAGGCCGACGAAGAGCCGACGGATAGCCCGCGCCGCATGGCGATCTCATCTACGACGACCTTGGCGGAGCGGCCTGTAATCACACCCGCGATCGATCCGGCGTCATCGCGTGTCCAATCCACGCTGACGCCATGCGGCATTCCATAGTAAACGCCATCGAAGCGAACGATGTTGTAATTGCCGAACACCCGCATGAGCTCGGGCTGAGCATCTTTGGTGACGACGCTCTTGATCTGGCAATCCAGACCCGGAATGACCGTCATTCCGTTGTGGGACGGCGTCGATGCTCCGCGGTCGCGCCAAAAGCCCTTCACGACTGCCCATGCCGTGTCGAGATCGGATGAAGGGCTGCTCGCAACCGTGCTCGCCGAACGCAGCCGCTCCATGTTGAGCAGTCGGCGCATCTCGGCTTGCGTGCTTTCGGGCAGCAGCCGCGCGATTCGCCGTAACGTCGTGCGCGGCCTGGCGCCAGGCTGCGGCCGCGGCGGCCAGTCATGATAGTCGGCCGAGCGCCTGTCGAGGGCTGCTTCAAGTACGCCGGGCCCGAAGCTCAGATGCTCGGCGCCGAAACGGATGATTCGAGAGCCCTCCGGCAGCCTCTCCACGCGATCTTCGCCGAGGAAGCTGCCCGCCCGCAGATAGGAGCCGCCCCGGCGTTGCCGCAGCCGCGGGTCATAGCGGCCGCGGGAGTTCGCCCAATCGCGCGCGCCCTCGACGGCGTCGAGCAGCGCCTCTTCCGAGTCGGCCTGGACGACACCAGGCATCGCGGCGATATCGGCATCAGCCGCGAGTTCGCCAAGCTGGAGGGGAACCGCATAGTAGGCGTTACCGGAACGATAGAGCCGATGGCCCTCGGTCTCGCGCAATAGAACAAGCGGGATAGCTTCCGCCGCCGCGGGCGCCGGCGCTGCCGCTTCCTCCGCCGGAACACCCGCGCGCGCGCGATCGCGCGCGAGCTTGACGTCATCGATCACGCGCTGGGCCCAGGCGCCGACCGGAAAGCCCCGCTCGTGCAGGGTGAGGACGATGCGCTCGAAGCGATCCTTGCGCACCTGCGCATCGATGAAGGGATCGACGCTGTACCACATGTCTGCCGGGATGGCGCGCGGATACTTTGCGTAGAGCTCGTCCTTCGGCGCCCTGAAGCGGATGCCGTGCGCTTCGGGATCGATCCAGTAGACGCCGCCGTTGACCAGGATCAGCGGGTTGAAGTTGGCCAGGCGCCCGATATACGGCTGATTCTTCAGAATCAGTGCGATGCCTTCGTCAATATCGGCTTCGGTCTCGCCGGGCACGCCGATCACCCAGTTGACCTCGGTATAGATGCCGGCCTCCCAACAGTCCTTCAGGTTCTGCGAGACGGTGTCCGGCGTGTAGCCCTTCTTTTGGAGGCGCATCGTGTTCGCCGAGAACGCGTCAACGCCGAAGCGCAGCGCCACGAAACCGGCCTCGCGGAGCTTGTCGAAGAATGCGCGATCGCTTTTCTTGTGGATCCGAAGCTGCCCGGTGAGCTTGATGTTGATCTTGCGTCGAATGATCTCGTCGCAGATCTCCAGCAGTTTCTCCGGCATGCCGTTCAGATCGCTCTCATTGAACATGAACAGCGTACAGCCCTGCTCGACCAGCCACTCGAGCTCGTCGACGAAATTCTGCGGCGAGCGGATACGCCAATAGAAGCGTTCCGCACAGAACGTGCAGCGCGACCAGCGACAGCCGCGCGACGCAATGATCGGCGTGAGCTGATAGTCGTTGTAGTTGCGATACAGGTCGAGCGTGGCCCAGTCATATCGCGGCGGCTCGATCTTATCGAGATTGTGCGGCATTGGCGCCGGAATGAACATTCGGTCGGGCGTGTCGCGATGGCTCAACACCCCGGGAAGGTCGTTCGGGCGCTCGCCGCGCGCCAAGGCCTCCACCAGCGGGCCAACCGTCAGATCGGCTTCGCCAATGCACATGTAGTTGGCCAGAGGGAAGGCCTTGAGACCGATATCTGCGTTGTAGCAGCTGAAGCCGCCAGCGATGATCTGCACATCGGGCAGCGCGGCCTTCACCCTGGTTACGAGCTCCGCCGAGAAGCGCTCGCTGCACTGCTGCACCGACAGGCCGAGGATTTTCGGCTGCGCCTCGATGATCGCGGCGGCCGCCTCTTCGATAATAGGCAGGAAATAGCCGATGACCTCGGCGTCCGACCAGAGATCATAATTTTCGGCCTGCCAGGGATCGGTCGGCAGTTCGCGCCCGCTTGGAAGCACGACCTTGCCGCCGAGATCGTAGAGGCGGTGAACGTGAAAGCGATGGTAGGCAACGATGTCGAGATCGAAAGTCTGGAAGCGAGCTTTGGTTTTCTTGAGTGCGTTGTGCACATAGCCGAGGCCGTTCGGCATCAGCGCAAGGTTGCGCGCCGGGCAATCGATGAGCAGGAGATCCAATCCGCGCTCAAAGGCGATCTCCGGGAGATCGAGCGGATAGATGTTCTTCGTGAGCGGAACCCAGGCACTCAACGGAATCGCCTCAGGCGCGATATGGGCGAGATCGGCCAGGTCGATCGTCTCGACGCCCCTGCGCTTGAGCCGGCTTGCCATCTGCATTCGGACGGCTGCCGCGGTCTCCGCCAGAAACGCGCAGCGAACACCCGTCGGCAACTCGTCGAGCCCACAAGCGGGGAGGCCGTTGACGCGTCGCGCGTCACTCGGCGGCCGGTCGAGGAGGACGGCCTGAAAATGCCCGCGGAGTGCCGGCGCATGCGTCAGCAGGTAGTCGAGGAAAGGCCCCGCCCCATAGATGGCGAGCCCCTCCTTGGCGAGGAGATGCTGGCTCAGAGCCTGGATGACCTTACGGTCGCTCGGTCCATCGTCGTAAGCGAAGCACCGGTGCGGGCTGAACGCGACTCGCCGGCCCTCTGCCCGAGCCTGCCGGCGGTTCTTGATCAGGGTCGCGATCACTCTATCGCTCATCAAGCCCGCTCCCTTCCGCGCACCACCACGTCCGCCCCTAGCACTCCCCATTTACCCCGCGGGCTATTGTTTTGCGCCGTCTACCATCGCTGGGACCAAGCAAAGGGCACCCGGTGAGATCATAGTCGAGACGATTCCAAAGTCCATGCGCACACCATGTGTCCGACGGCGCGATCCAAAGAACGTCCTACGCTCGATTGTGATCTTTCAGTGCCAACGGGCCGCGCATTTTGAGGGAAAGCATGATGCCGCTAGGCGTCAGCGCGGCCACCGAGCCGGTCCAGCGTCGCGATGATCGTTACAGCGTCCCAAGGGCACGTCGCGCTGACCCGCTCTGCCACGTCGGGCGGTATCTCTCCTCCGCTTGATTTGGGGACCGCAATCGACGGCTTTCCGTGCTTGTGCGCCAGCTCGAGTTCGAGGTCGAGCCATTTCCGGGTGCTGTTCACCTCATATACCCCGGCAAGAAAGATGATGCCATTCGCGGGCACGATCTGAGATTCCAGCCATTGTCGGATGAAGCGTCCACCGATCTCCGTATTGGCGTCCATCGCGGGATCATGCCAAGGCAGGCTGAAGTTGCGCCACACCAGACCGGGTGCAGCATCCAGGAGCTCGCCCATCCGCGTCCAATCGTCATGGTAGCGCCACGCATGGGTGATGAAGAGGTCGTAGGTTCGCTCGTAGGTCATTCTTCTGAAATCTTGGGAGATCCACCGAAGTAAACAGCATCCATATCGCGATGAGCCGCGTCAAATGCGGCGCGGGGCCATGCGGAAGAATTCCTCGACTAGCCAAGGATGATGGGGCTGGTTTGTGACAAGGCAAGGACCGTATCGAGCCGTGCTGGTTTCCGGCGGAATCCGCTCATGGGACGAGCTATAATTCGCTCGGACTGGGTCATATTCTCCGTGATTTCAATGTAAATTGCATTTCTCCGAAACAACACTTAGTAATCCTCTAAATCGCGAGCAAGCTGCCACATCGGCCCTGAATGCGATCGGGTTTTCATTGTTTTCTTGGCTGAATCAAGGCCGAAATACTGATAAGCACGAGGGCTGGATGTCTCAGCGGCTCGGGTCGTGACCGGTTGGACGGTGGCAGATGTGGCGTAACTTCGATGATGGGGCGTCCCATCACTACCGACCGCGAGGACCGCTGGCGCCGCGGGTCCTCGCGATGCCCAAGGCGATCACCACGGCGCTCCCGGAGCCGGCATCCACCGCGGCGCATGACCCCACCGTTAGTGTCATCATCCCGGTCTACCGTCACGCCGCCGAGCTCCCGCAAGCGGTCGCGAGCGCGCTCGGACAAGACCATGCGCCGATCGAGCTGATCGTGGTCGACGATGGGCCCGATGATGATGTTGCCCGCTGGGTCGAGCAACGCGCCGATCCCAAGCTCCGTTTGATCCGGCATGAGCGTAATCAGGGTGCGGCGGCCGCTCGCAACACCGGCGTCGCCAACGCGCGCGGCAACTACGTCGCGTTCCTCGATGCCGATGACGAGTGGCTTCCGGGCAAGCTCCGCCGTCAGGTCGACCATATGGTGAGCCATGGCGTTGCGGTCTCGACGACCGGGTTCGAATTGATACGCGCCGCTCGGCCTGACGGACTCAGAATCCCGGCACCGGTGCACTCGCGAAAACGCCTCGTCTGGGGTTGCGATCTCAGCCCCGGGACGACGCTGGTGGCGGATCGACGGATTTTCCGCATGGTAGGCGAGTTCGATGACAAGCTGCCTCGCTTCGAAGATTGGGACTGGCTGCTACGTTATTCGGAACATGGTCCGATCGACGTCGTGCCGCTGCCGCTTGCACGCATTCATGTGGGTGCGCGACCGAGTCCCCGGCTTGTCGACACGAGTTGTCGCAGGATGCTCGAGAAGCATGGGGAACAGCTGAGGGAAGGGGATGCGCATGACCGTCGGAAGTTTGTTTCGAGCCTCTTCGTCGAGCGGGCTTCGGCAGCGCTGAACCATGGAGACCTGTCGGGCGCGCTCCGGCTGGGACTGCTCTCTCTGCTTGTTTGGCCGATTCGCAATCTCTCGTTCTACCGGAGAAGCTTCACACGGCTGTTGTCGATTTTGAGTGCGCGAGTCGCAGGAATCGAAAGGGCACCCCGCGGTCGTGTCGAGAGATTCATGGGGCGAGCGAAAGGCCGATGAGTTGAGCTTGAGCGATCCCCTTCGATGTCGCTCGAGTCAGCAACTGCCGCCCGACTCATTGCATGCAGCCGAAACACGGGTAACGGCTTGGCAGCCTGCGAGGCGGTTGCTAAGCTCCGCCGCCTCACGCCCCGCCCGATCGGCAAAGCCCGTGCGATAGTCCCGCCATGAGCGCAATCGTACACGACGAACTGCAGACTCGCGACGTCGAGCCGCTGTACCGGCGGCTGCGCCTCGTGCGCCGCGTCGAGGAGGAAATCGCGAGACTCTATCCGAGCGACAAGATCAAGAGCCCGGTTCATCTGTCGATCGGGCAGGAGGCGGTTTCCGTCGGGGTGTGCGATGTCCTGAGACCCGATGACGTGGTATCGGGCACCTACCGCGGCCACGCCGCATATTTGGCCAAGGGCGGCGATCTCCGCGCCATGATGGCGGAACTCTTCGGCAAGGCGACCGGTTGCGCGAGGGGCAAGGGAGGTTCGATGCACCTCGTCGGCATCGACCAGCAAATTCTCGGTTGCTCCGCGGTCGTGGGCACCACGATTCCGATAGCGCTCGGTTACGCGCTGGCGCTCAAGCGAGAAGCCCGCGAGCGCGCCATCGTCGTTTTTTTCGGTGACGGCGCGATCGAGGAGGGCGTGTTTTCGGAAAGCCTGAACTTCGCGGCATTGCACCGCCTGCCCGCGCTTTTGGTATGCGAGAATAATCAATTGGCCATTCATTCGCCGATCGCCAAGAGATGGGCAACCAACCAGCTGTGCGAGCGCGTGAGGACCTATGGCATCCCGGCTTATCGGATCGAAGACGGCGATGTTTTTTCCATCCGCCGCCATGCCGAGGAAGCCTTGACCGCGATACGGGAAGGCCAAGGACCTGTCTTTCTCGAATGCATCACCTACCGCTGGCGTGAGCACGTCGGTCCCGGCGAGGACTATGATGCGGGTTATCGCGACCGGGACGAACTTGAACCGTGGCTGCGTGCGGACCAAGTCGCCCGCCTCGCGCGCATGGTTGACGACCTCACGCGCGTCCGGATCGATGCCGAAATCGAGCGCTTGATCGCCGATGCGATCGATTTCGCGGAACGGAGCCCTTTCCCGGCGGTCGAGGAGCTGCACGCTCATGTCTTCTCGGAATAGCGACCGCCGCGTGCTGCGCTATGTCGAGGCGCTGCGCGAGGCGGTTGACCAGGAGATGGCGCGCGACCCCGACGTCTTCGTGTTCGGCCTCGACGTCGACGACCACAAGGCGATCCAAGGTTCAACGCGCGGCCTCGTCGAGAAATACGGCGCCGAGCGGGTTTTCGGAACGCCGCTCTCCGAGGACGCGATGACCGGGATCGCGATCGGTGCCGCGATGGCCGGCCTGCGCCCCATCCACGTGCACATTCGGATGGACTTTCTCATGCTCTGCATGAACCAGCTCGTCAACATGGCGGCCAAGATGCACTACATGTATGGCGGGCAGGTCGATGTACCGATGGTGGTTCGCAGCATGATCGGCAAATCCTGGGGTCAGGGCGCGCAGCACTCGCAAGGGCTGCACGCCATGTTCATGCATGTGCCCGGTCTCAAGGTGGTGGCGCCGTCGAACGCGTATGATGCGAAGGGATGCATGGTCGCTGCGATCCGAGACAACAACCCGGTCATATTCGTCGAGCACCGCCTTCTCTATCCGACCGAGGCCCATGTGCCGCAGGAATCGTTTGAGGTGCCGTCCGGCAAAGTGCGGATTTGCACCCGCGGAAGCGATATCACCGTGGTGGGGATATCGGGCATGGTGATCGAATGCCTGCGCGCGCACGAGCTGGTGGAGGAGATCGGAATCAGCGCCGAGGTGATCGACCCGATTTGGCTTGCGCCGCTGGACAGCGCGACCATCATCGCTTCGGCCCGGCGCACCGGTCGGCTGTTGATCGTCGATTGCGGCTGGACGACGTGCGGCGCGAGCGCGGAGCTTGCCGCGCGCGTGGCGGAAGCAAGCGACGGGCGCCATGCAATCCGCATCTCGCGGATGGGTTTCGCCCCGACGACCTGCCCAACCTCCCCTGCCCTTGAGGCGGCGTTCTATCCGAACCCCGAGAGCATCGCCGCTGCAATCCATCAAATGGTCCGGCCCGATCGGGCGGCGTGGTCGCCCTCGCCCGAGCGCGCCCGGCTTGCCCATCAGCTTCAGTTTCGAGGGCCTTTTTAGGCGGGCACGGCAGCCAAGCCATCCGCGAGGACGCATGTTCTATGATCTAGCCGCCAGTTCCTGGGGGGCCGAGGAGATCGCCGCCATGCAGCGGGTGATCTCGAGCGGCCAGATGAGCATGGGCGACAATGTCTCGGCATTCGAGCGGGAGTTTGCGGCGTATTTCGGCAAAACATACGGCGTCATGGTCAATTCAGGCTCCTCCGCGAACCTCGTCGCGGTAGCCGCCTTGTGTTTCAAGAAGGACCGTCCGCTCCAGCGTGGCGACGAGGTGATCGTGCCGACAATTTCCTGGAGCACGACCTATCACCCGCTCCAGCAGTACGGCCTCCGGCTCAAGTTCATCGACATCGAGCTCGATACGCTCAACATGGACGTGAGCCGTCTCGAGGCCGCGCTCGGGCCACGCACCCGCGCCGTCGTCGCCGTCAGCGTGCTCGGCAACCCAGCCCAGCTCGACGTCATCCGCGCTTTCGCCGACAGCCACGACCTCTATCTCATCGAGGACAACTGCGAATCTGCCGATGCCGAACTCAACGGCCGCAAGACCGGAACCTTCGGCGACCTCAACACCTTCAGTTTTTTCTTCTCGCACCACATCGCCACGATGGAGGGCGGCATGGTGCTCACCGACGATCTCGAGCTGTGTCACCTCGCGCGCAGCCTGCGGGCCCATGGTTGGACCCGGGATTTGCCGAACGGCTCTCCGCTGTTCGAGCGCACCGGATCCGATCATTTCGAGGCCTATCGCTTCATCCTGCCCGGCTACAATGTGCGGCCGCTCGAGCTCAGCGGCGCGATCGGGCGCGAACAGCTCAAGAAGCTGCCGCAGTTGACTGCCGAGCGGCGGAAAAATCATGCGCTTTTCCGATCGCTCTTTGCCGGCGACGAGCGGTTCATCATCCAGCGCGAGAACGGCAAGAGCTCATGCTTCTCGTTCACGCTGATTCTCAATCCGGCGCACAGCCTCGACCGCGAGCGCGTGTTCGAGCGGCTGCGCGAGGCCGCCATCGGCTTCCGCATCATCACGGGCGGCTGCTTCCTGCGCCATGACGTGATCAAGTACTACGACTACGAGGTTGTCGGGGATATACGCAATGCGAACATCGCCCATGATTACGGGTTCTTCGTTGGCAATCATCCTCGGGACTTGACCCCGCAGCTGAATCGGCTGCGGGACGTGCTCGATCACGCGTGCAACTAGCATCGACGCGCGGCGGCGACCCACGATGGACGGCACACGGCATCGCATCCTGGTCACCGGAGGCGCCGGCTATCTAGGCTCGATCATGGTGCCCGCCCTCCTGGAGGCGGGTCACCATGTCGTCGTGCTCGACAACTTCATGTACCGCCAGACCAGCCTGAACCATCTTTGCGCGAACCCGAACTTCGACGTGGTGCGCGGCGACGCGCGCGACGAGATGCTGGTGTCTTCGCTTTCGAAGCGGGTCGACATGGTGGTCCCTCTCGCCGCCCTGGTGGGCGCCCCGCTGTGCGACGCGGACAAGACGGGCGCGGTTTCGGTGAACCGTGACGCGGTGATCGCGCTCACCAGGATGCTCGGCCGCGAGCAGCGCATCCTCATGCCGATCACGAACAGCGGCTACGGCGTCGGTGAGAAAGACAAGTACTGCACCGAGGATACGCCCCTCCGCCCGATCAGCCTCTACGGCCGAACCAAGGTCGAGGCCGAGGAGGCCGTGCTCGGCCGAGGCAATGCGATCAGCTTCCGCTTGGCTACCGTGTTCGGCTTCTCGCCGCGCATGCGGATCGACCTCCTTGTCAACGATTTCGTCTATCGCGCCCTCTATGATCGCGCGGTCGTCTTGTTCGAGCCCCACTTCAAACGCAACTATATCCACGTGCGCGATGTCGCGCGCGTGTTCTTGCACGGCGTCGACAACTTCGAGGCTATGAAGAACGCCGCCTACAATGTCGGCTTGTCCGACGCCAATCTGTCGAAATGGCAGTTGTGCGAGCGCATCAAGGCCCAGTTACCGGATTTCGTGTTCACCGAGGCGCCGATCGGCGAGGACCCCGACAAGCGCGACTACATCGTGTCGAACGCCAGGATCGAAGGCACCGGCTTTCGACCGGCTTACTCGCTGGACGATGGTATCCGCGAGCTCATCAAGGGCTATCGCATGCTCCGCAATACCGTGCACGGCAACATCTGAGCCGAGCCGCCGGACGTGGGGGCGTCGCAAATGGCTCGATCGATTGACGCGCCGAGACCGCCTTGAGCACGGCGCCTGCCCCGGACGTCACCATCATCACGCCGAGCCTCAACCAGGTCGCCTTCGTAGCGAGGGCGATCGAGAGCGTGCACGCGCAAGGCGCCGTCAAGATCCAGCACCTGTTCGTGGATGGCGGTTCGGTTGACGGCACGCTCGAGATCGCCCGACATGATGCCCGGCTGCACCTCATAGAGGCGCCCGGCAGCAGCTCGCACCGGGCGATGAACATCGCCTTGCGGCACGCACGCGGCGCCATCGTCGGCTTTCTCAACACCGACGATCTCTATCCGCCGGGGGCATTCGCCGCGGTGCTTGCTCGTTTTGCCGCCGAACCCGACTGTCTCCTCGTCTCGGGAACTTTCGACTTCTTGACCGAGACGGCGCCCAGCGAGTGGCGCCTCTGGCTGCGTCGAGCCCACCTTCCCAAGCCGGCGCTCTGGGATGAGCTAACGCTCGGCGTGCCGGGTTTCAACGCGTGGTTCTTCCGCCGGCACCTGCTCGAGGACATCGGCGGTCTGCGGGAGCAGTTTGACTATGCGGCCGATCGCGACCTCCTGATCCGGGCCTGCCGGCTGACGGACCCCGGCTTCATCGCGGCGCCAACCTACGTGTACAGAGTGCACGATGAGTCGCGGACCATGGGCGGCTCGGCGCGTCGCAGCCGAAGGATCGCCGAGGAGCAGGTCGCCCTTGCGGCCGAGCTCGTCCAAGACGCGACGGCTCCGGCTCCCTTGCGCCGCGCGGCGCGTCTATGGGCGGCGCGCGAAAGGGCACGCCTGGCCCGAATCGAGCTGGGCGCCGGCCGCTTCGGTCCGGGAGCGGTCGAGGTCATTCGGGCCATGGGAGACGATCCCCTTTGGCTCCTGCACGTGATCGAGGGCGTGCAGCGGCGGCGTTGCGTCGATGCCGCCCAACGATCGATCGTCGGTCAGACACCCCGCGCCAGATAGCGGCGAAGCGCGATCTCGCTTGTCGCATCCTCGATCTCGTGACGGTCGAGCATGGCAGCCACGGTGCTGCGGTCGAACGCCTGCCAGGCGCCGAGGCCCAGCTCTCCGGCATCTCTCGCGCCGCCACGGTCGCGGCATCGGGCAGCGAACAGCGCGGCGCGCCCCGCGATCGTGCTCGGCTCAGGTGCCGAAAGGCCGAGCGGCACGATATCCTCAGGCGCGCAATAAAGGCCGGTCTCCTCCGCGAGCTCGCGCAGCGCGGCATCCATCGCCGTCTCTCCAGGGTCGACGAAGCCGCGCACCACCTCCCAGAAATGAGCGTCGAGGGGGTGACGATAATTCCGGATCAACACGATCCGCTGATCGAGGACAGGGACGACGGTTATGCCGCTGATGCCGTCCCCGGCCGTGTCGGAGGGCCGTCGTATGACGAGATAGTCTGCAACCTCATTGCCACGGCGATCGACGACGTGATCGAAGCAGATCTCCCACTTGCTGTTGCTGGCGATGCGGCGTCGAGCCTTGATCTCCACGGGCTGCACATCGTCCATGGCTGCAATCCTCGATGCCTAGAGCACGATTCACCGATCAGGTTGCCCCAACCTGATCGGATCGTGCTCTAATTTGTTAGAGTAGAGCAGGATTCACGTTTGAGATGGATCGCGAAGCGATTCCATCTCAAACGACCCTGCTCTAGCTCTGGTGCAAACCATTCGGCTCGTACACGACGATGCGGCTGCCCGCGGAGCCGATATCGACGTCCACCTCGATCAAGCCGTTCAGCCGTTCGCGAATCTTCCCTTGCGCCTCGGGCGGTGCGACGAAGAGCATGAACCCGCCGCCGCCGGCACCGAGGAGCTTGCCCCCATAGGCACCGGCGGAGCGCGCCGCCTCATAGAGCGCGTCGATGCGGTTATTGCTCACGCCGTCGGCCAGCTCCCGCTTCATGCGCCAAGCCTCGTCCATGAGCCCGCCGAACTCGCGCATGCCCCGCTCCCCGCTGCTCAGGATATCGGTAGCCTCATCGACCATCTGCCGCATCACCGCGAGCTGCGCCGCTCTCCGGTCCAAATTCACGATCAGGTGGCCCGCCACCTCCGAGGCGATCCTCGAAATGCCGGTGTAGACCAACATGAGATGCTCGCGCAATTCCACGCGGCGCTCGGGCGTCATGATGAGCGGCGTCACGGTGATCTCGCCGTCGGGCCGGAACTCGACCACGTTGGTGCCGCCGAACGCAGCCCAAACCTGGTCCTGCGAGCCGACGTTCTCGCGAATGACGCTCTGCTCGATACGGATGGCTTCGCTCGCGAGCTGGCGCGCCGAGGACATCCTGCCGTCCAAGGCATTGAGCGCGTTGAGGAGGCCGACGGTAAAGGACGAGCTCGTGCCGAGCCCGGTTCGCGCGGGAAGATCCCCGTCGTGGTGGATCTCGAGCCCGGTTTTGGGTTCATGCTCGTGAAGCACCGCCCTGACCGCAGGATGATCGATCTCGGCGATGCTCTTGACCGTCTCGACCCGCGAATAGGCGATGCGGTGGCGATGCTCAAAGAACGGCGGCAAGGCACGGACGCTGATGTAGCAGTACTTATTGATGGTCGTCCCGATGACCGCGCCGCCGTGCTGCATGTACCATTGGGGATAGTCGGTGCCGCCACCGAAAAAAGAAATCCGGAACGGCGTTCGGCTGATGATCATGGCGATGTTTCCGCCGCCGTCCGATCGCTGACGGCAAACATGGCACCGGCCGTCGCAAGGCCCTCCGGCGTTCCGATATCGACGAAGCGCCCCCGCGTGCGGAACGCCAATACCGTGCCGGGCGGCTCGCGCTCCAGGATGTCGCGTTCGAGCGAACCGCGACCAAGTTCTCGAATCCGCCGCATCACGTCACCGCGGAAAAGATAGATGCCGGCACTGACCAGACCTGGCCGACCCACCGACGCCGCAGCTTTTTCCTGGAACCGGACGATCCGGGCATTGGCGTCGACGTCGACGCCTCCGTAGCGACCCGCATCGGGCACCTCCACGGCCACCAGCGCGGCGCGGGCGCCTGCCGCATGGTAAGCGCGGAGAAAGGCTCGAAGGTCGACGTCGACGAAGCTGTCGCCGTTGATCACCATCACGGGGTCGCTGTCGAGGGAAGCCGCAGCGTGCGCCAATGCACCGGCGGTGCCGAGCGGCTCGCGTTCCACGCTTGTCGCGATGACCATGCGGCGAGGGCCGCTTCGCTCGATGTGGGCTTCGATTTGGTCGGCCCGGAAGCCGAGGCACAGCACGACGCGGCGAACACCCTGCGCTTCAAGCCAAGCCAACAAGTGATCGAGGAACGCGCGATCGCCGACGAGCGCAAGTGCCTTGGGCCGATCGGGCACCGCTTGCGCCAGCCTCGTGCCCAGGCCACCCGCGAGGATAGCGGCTGCGACTTGGCCAAGCTCGTCGGCTCGTGGCAGCCCGGTCATTCCGCGGCGGAGCGGTGATCGAGAAGCCGTCGCGGAAGCCGATGCTTGACCATCTCTTCGATGTGGCGGCGTGTCTCGACGCCGAATTTTTGGGTCACCATGTCGAGATAGCGCCGGTCGGAGAAGTACTCCCGGAACGCGTCATCGCGAAATTCGAGCACCTTCGCCGCCGACAGCTTCTCCGTCGGTAGCGGCGTGCAGTCGTAGCTGTGCTGCGAGTAGCCACTCCAGGTTTCCGGAAGCTCCCAACCGTGTTCCACCGCGAGGCGATAGAGCGGCGAGCCGGGATAGGCCATGGCCGAATAGAAATTGGCAAATTCGCAATTGAGATTCTTGGCGAGATCGAGCGTTTCGCGCATGGTGTCCAGGTCATCGTCCGGCAAGCCGAAGATGTAATTGCCGATGACGCTGATCCCAGCCAGTTGGATGCGTCGGACGATCTCTACGATATCATCATGGCCAAAGGACTTTTGCGCGCCGTCGCGCACATGCTCGCTACCCGATTCGATCCCAAGCGCAAGCCAGCGAATTCCTGCCCGGCGCAGTAGGTCAAGCATCTCGGGTTGCACGGTATCGACACGCGCATAGGCCCAGATGTTAAGCTCGCGTGCGTAAGGTTGGGCCGCCAAGCCTTCGCAGATGCCGCGCACGTGCCGCTCGTTGAGCACGAACATCTCGTCGATGATCTTGAAGGTCTTTACGCCATAGTGACGATAGAGGCGGTCGACCTCCGCCACGACGTTCTCCGGTTTCCGCATCCTGTAGCGGTTCACCCCGAACGGCGCATTGATGCAGCAGAACGTGCACTTATAGGGGCAGCCGAGCGACGTATAGATCGACGCATAGGGACGACGCGCCGCAAGGTCGCCGAAGCATTGCCAATTGTGCGCGCGGTAGCGCTCCATCGGCAAGAGGTGCCATGCATCACCGTGCAGGTCGGTATCGAGATCGGCGATGAGCGTTGCCGATGGATTGACGCGGATCGTCTCCCCGTCGTGCCAGACCAGCCCCTCGACCGCCGAAAAGTCGGGCTCGTTCGCCTTGAACGATTCAATCAGGCGATGAATGGTGATCGGGCCTTCGCCGCTACAAGCGAAATCGACCGCCTCTTCGCGCAGTGTCTGCTCCGGCAGGGCGCTAACGTGACCGCCGACGATGATGATTGCCTGGTCCGGACTTGCCGCTTTGATCGCCCGGCACACGGCGACAGCCGCCGTCATCTGCTGGGTCGAGGCCGACGGCTGATGACCAAAAACAACCACCCCCACGAGCCGCGGCGATCGGTGAGCCACCGTACGGGCCACTTCCTCCGGCGCGAGATCGAGCGCCTCCGCGTCCAGTATGTCGACCAGATGACCGCGATCGAGCGCGAACCCAGCAATCAGGCGGCACCAAAGCGGCGGCTCCACCGCTGTCAGTTCGGCACCGAGGTGCTGGTAAGTTGCGCCACGCCCACCCGGGTTTATGAGCAGTAGATCCGGCGCTTGTGTCATGCCTAGGTCGACCCGCGAACGCACCGGCGTGCGCCCTTCTGCAGCATGATCTGAAGGTTCTCGAAGAAATCGCTTAGCAGCAGGCGCTTTCACATGCAAGCATCTTCGAGTTTATCCGCGTTTTCGAACGCTCAATGGGCCGACACACCTTCGATGTCACGAATTTCATGCAGATGGCGAATCGCAGCGGTCGTTTGTCGGCGTTGATTGCCGTCCGGATCGGCTTCGAGGCTCATGGTGCGGCTGCCTCGAAGGCCAGCTCGCCGGCGCCACCGTCCTCGTCATCATCTCGAACGCGGCGCTGCCGGTCAGCCTGCCGATCGGATTTCAGATCGCCGTCAAAAGCATCTTCATCGTTCTCGCCGCACGCCGCATCGTCGCGTGGCAACTCCTTGACGGCCGGATCAACGGCGAACGCTTCTCGGCCGATGTCGGGACCGCCCTCCTCGCCACTCTGCGGCCGCTCCAGAACCCGCCGCATTCCGGCTATCCCGCTGGCCGGACAATGGGTATCATCCGCTCATAGGGGTATTGTTCATCTGGGAATCGTGGTTTGAGGAGGGCAGGCTTGCCGATGCGCTATGAAGCTCCCGAAACACTGGATGCCGCCGTCGCGCTGCTGCGCGAGAGCGGCCACACCCGTCCGCTGGCGGGCGGCACCGACCTGCTGGTTCAGCTGCGCGCCGGCGTGGTCGAGCCCGAGCTGATCGTCGATCTGAAGAAGCTGCCTGGCCTGCGCACCATCGCCAAGGAGAAGAACGGCTATCGCATCGGCGCGGCCGTCACCGGCGCCGAGCTGCGCGAGCACCCCGAGCTGAAGCGCGTCTGGCCCGGCGTGATCGAGGCCGCCAACCTGATCGGCTCGACCCAGGTCCAGGGGCGCGCCAGCCTGGGTGGCAATCTGTGCAACGCCTCGCCGGCTGCCGACAGCGTGCCGGCGCTGATCGCCGCGGGCGCGGTGGTGACCATCATCGGCCCCGGCGGCCAGCGCGAGCTGCCCGTGGAGGCAGTCGCGACCGGCCCGGGCAAGACATCGCTCGCCAAGGGCGAGTTCGTCACTTCCATCTTCCTGCCCGCGCGCGCGCCGCGCTCCGGCGACGCCTATTTGCGCTTCATCCCGCGCACCGAGATGGACATCGCCGTGGTCGGCTGCGGCGTCAGCCTGACGCTCGATCAGGGCGGCACCTGCACCGCCGCGCGGGTGGCGCTCGGCGCGGTGGCCGAGCGCGCGCTCCTGGTGCCGGAGGCCGCCGCCGCGCTGGTCGGCAGCAAACTGGAGACAGCGGCCCTCGAGCGGCTGGCCGCGGCGGCGCGCAAGGCCTGCCGGCCGATCGACGACAAGCGCGGCACCAAGGCATTCCGCATCGACGTGGCCGGCGTGCTGGCTCAGCGCGCCGCAAGCATCGCGGCCGAACGCGCACGGAGTCAGTCATGAGCAGCAAGCGTCACGTCTCCGCCACGGTGAACGGCGACCCCGTCGAGTTCCTTTGCACGCCCGAGCAGACCCTGCTCGACGTGCTGCGGGAAGAACTCGACCTGACCGGCAGCAAGGAATGCTGCGCCTCCGGCGATTGCGGCGCCTGCAGCGTGATGCTCGAGGGCCGGCTGGTGTGCTCGTGCCTGGTGCTCGGTGCCGAGGTCGAGGGCAAGCGCATCGAGACCATCGAGGGCATGGCCCGTGGCGACGAGCTGCACCCGCTGCAGCGCAAGTTCCTCGATCATGCGGCGCTGCAATGCGGCATCTGTACGCCGGGCGTCCTGGTCGCCGCCAAGGCCCTGCTCGAGCGCGAGCCCGACCCCAGCGAGACCGAGGTGCGGTTCTGGCTGGCCGGCAATCTGTGCCGATGTACGGGCTACGACAAGATCGTCCGCGCAGTGCTAGACGCCGCCGCCGAAATGCGAGGGAGCTGACCATGTCCGACAGGATTGCCGCCGAGCGCGTACCCGCACACGAGTTGAAATGGGTTGGTACCCGCGGGCCGCGGCCCGACGGCATCGACAAGGTGACCGGCCGCGCCAAGTACGGCGCCGATTTCAGCCTGCCCGGCATGCTGGTCGGCAGGGTGCTGCGCAGCCCGCACCCGCACGCACGAATTCGCAGCATCGACACGGCCAAGGCGGCGGCGCTGCCGGGCGTCAAGGCGATCGTCACCCGCGACGACTTCCGCGACATGCCGTCGGAGTTCGTGCCGGCCGGCGAGATGATGGTCAACTACCGCGACATCTGCCGCAACGTGATGGCGCGCGAGAAGGTGCTCTATGAGGGCCACGCGGTCGCCGCGGTCGCGGCGACCAGCGCCTCGATCGCGCGCGAGGCGCTGCGCCTGATCAAGGTCGACTACGAAGTGCTGCCGCACGTCATCGATGCCGCCGAAGCGATGCGGCCGGACGCGCCGCTGCTGGACGAGACCTTGTTCACCGCCGGCGTCGATCCGGCGCCGGCCAAGCCGTCCAACGTCGCGAAGCGGGTGGAGTTCTCGGCCGGCGACCTCGAAGCGGGCTTCGCCAAGGCCGACCTCGTGATCGAGCGCAGCTTCGCCACCAAGGCAGTCCATCAGGGCTATCTGGAGCCGCATGCCTGCCTCGCCAGCGTCAACGAAGCCGGCCAGGCCGAGCTCTGGTGCACCACGCAGGGGCATTTCATCGTGCGCGCCCACTGCGCCAAGCTGCTCGGCATGGAGATGTCGCAGATCCGCGTCACCGCCACGGAGATCGGCGGCGGCTTCGGCGGCAAGACCGTGGTCTATCTGGAGCCGGTGGCGCTCGCCTTGTCGCGCAAGGCCAAGCGGCCGGTGAAGATGGTGATGACGCGGGAAGAGGTGTTCCGCGCCACCGGCCCGACCTCCGGCGCGCACATGAAGGTCAAGATCGGCGCGCGCAAGGACGGCACGATCACCGCCGCCGAGGCCGAGCTGGTCTACGAGGCGGGCGCCTTCCAGGGCTCGCCGATCCAGCCTGGCTGCATGTGCGCCTTCGCGCCCTACGAGCTGGAGAACGCGCGCGTGATCGGCTACGACGTGGTGTCGAACCGGCCGAAGGTCGCGGCCTACCGGGCGCCCGGCGCGCCGATCTCCGAATACGCGGTCGAAGCCGTGATCGACGAGCTGGCCGATGGGCTCGGCCTCGATCCGGTCGAGTTCCGGCTCAAGAACGCGGCCAAGCCCGGCACCCGCGCGCTCTACGGGCCGAAGTTCGGGCCGATCGGGCTGGTCGCCACGCTCGAGGCGGCCAAGAACCACCCGCATTACAGCGCGCCGCTCGGCCCGCGCCAGGGCCGCGGCATTGCTTCCGGCTTCTGGTTCAATGTCGGCGGCGAGAGCTGTGCCGCGCTCAACGTCAACGAGGACGGCTCGGTGACGCTCAATATCGGCACGCCCGACATCGGCGGCTCGCGCGCCTCGATGGCGCTGATGGCGGCCGAGACGCTGGGCATCGACGTCGCCCATGTCCGCACGCTGATCGTCGATACCGATTCGATCGGCTACACCTTCCTGACCGGCGGCAGCCGGGTCACCTTCGCGACCGGCATGGCGACCGTTGAGGCGGCCAAGGACGCGGTCCGCCAGCTCTGCGTCCGCGCCGCCAAGATCTGGGAGATCCCGGAGGACGCGGTGGTGTGGGAGGACGGCTACGCCAAGCCGGCCGGCGAGAACGCCGGCAAGTTCCCCCCGCTGTCGCTGGCCGAGCTTGCCGCGCAGGCCGGCAAGACCGGCGGGCCGATCGTCGGCCACGCCGAGCTCAACGCGCAGGGCGCCGGGCCGACCTTCGGCACCCACATGGTCGACGTCGAGGTCGACGAGGAGACCGGCCGGGTCGATATCAAGCGCTACACGGTGATCCAGGACGCCGGCAGGGCGGTGCATCCGGGCTATGTCGAGGGCCAGTTCCAGGGCGGCGCCGCGCAGGGCGTCGGCTGGGCACTCAACGAGGAATACGTCTACGGCGCGGATGGCAAGCTGCAGAACGCCGGGTTCCTCGACTACCGCATGCCGGTGACCTCGGATCTCCCGATGATCGACACCGTGATCGTCGAGGTGCCCAACCCGGTGCATCCATTCGGCGTGCGCGGCGTCGGCGAGACGCCGATCGTGCCACCGATGGCGGCGATCGCCAACGCGGTGTCGCACGCGATCGGCACGCGGCTGTGCGAACTGCCGATGTCGCCGCCCAAGGTGCTGAAGGCGATCCAGGCACGCAAGGCGAATGGCGGGTGAGATAGCGGGCCATGGCTCGAGCCACGCCCGCGAAGCCACATGGCGCGGGTAATCCTCGGCTCGGGCCTGCGCCGCTTCACCGGCGGGGTCGACGAGCTCGACATCGAGGCCGCGACGATCAAGCAGCTCCTGGCCAAGCTCGGTGCGCTGTACCCGAAGCTCACGCCCCTTCTTGAGCGTGGGCTCGCGGTAGCGATCAACGGCACGATCTACCAGGGCGCGCTGCTCGAGCCGATCCCGCCCGACGCCGAGGTCCACCTGCTGCCACCCATCGAGGGCGGGTGAGCGGGGCCGCGGCTTCGTCAGCTCGCGTGGGCGCGGATCACCGTGAGGAAATCGTCGCCGAAGCGGGCGAGCTTCCTTGCCCCGACGCCGTGGACCTCGCCGAGTGCATCGAGGCTTGTGGGCTTGCGCACCGCCAGCTCGATCAGCGTGCGGTCGGGAAACACGACATAAGCGGGCACGGCGAGCGCCTGCGCCAGCTCGCGCCGGCGCGCCTTGAGCGCCGCGAGCAGCGTGGCATCCGCAACGGCGATCTCGGCCGGCGCTTCCGCACGCTTGGTCCTGCGTCGCGCGGTGGGTGCGAGCACGTCCTCGCGCAGCATCAGGCGCTCGCCGCCGCGCAAGACCGCGCGGCCGGTTGGGGTGACGCGCCAGCCGGCATATTCGCGCATCTCCGTCTCGATCAGGCCGAGCCCCGAAAGCTGGCGGAACAGCGAGCGCCAACCATGGCGGTCGCGCTCCGTGCCGACGCCGAAGGTGGGCAGGCGGTCATGGCCGCGCCGGAGGACGTTCTCCGTGCTCTCGCCAAGCAGGATGGCGATGAGATGCTCGGTGCCGAACACCTCGCCGGTGCGCAGGATGGCGGACATCGCCTTCTGCGCCGCGACGGTGGCGTCGGCCAGCATGGGCGCGGTCTCGCAGAGGTCGCATCGACCGCAGGCGCCTTCGAGCGTCTCGCCGAAATAGGCGAGCAGGGTCTGCCGGCGGCAGCGTGGCGCCTCGCATAAGGCAAGCAGCGCGCCGAGGCGCCGATGCTCGACCTGCTTCTGCGCCTCGCTCGCGGCGCTCTCGTCGATCTGCCGTCGGCGCAGCTGGATGTCGTCGAGGCCGTAGAGCGTGAGGGTGTCGGCCGGCAGGCCGTCGCGCCCGGCGCGGCCGATCTCCTGGTAGTAGGCCTCGATGCTCTTGGGCAGCCCGGCATGGGCGACGAAGCGCACATCGGGCTTGTCGATCCCCATGCCGAAGGCGACGGTGGCGACGACGACGGTGCCGTCCTCCTGCTGGAAGCGGTCCTGCGCGCGCTCGCGATCCGCTGCCTCCATGCCGGCATGGTAGGCGACCGCCGCATGGCCGTTCGCGGCCAGCATCGCCGCCACCGCTTCGGTGTCCTTGCGGCTGTTGCAGTAGACGATGCCGCTCTCGCCGCGGTGCGGCTCCAGGAAGGCCACGAGCTGGCGGGAGCGGTTCGACTTCGGGCTCATGGCGAGGCGCAGGTTGGGCCGGTCGAAGCCCTGGACGAAGAGGCGCGGCGGCGCCGCGAACAGCCTGGCTGCGATGTCCTCGCGCGTCGCGGCGTCCGCCGTCGCGGTGAAGGCAACCGTCTGGACGCCGCTGAGCGCCTCGCGCACCCGGCCGAGCGCCATATAGTCGGGCCGGAAATCGTGCCCCCATTGCGAAACGCAATGCGCCTCGTCGATCGCGAGGCGCGCGACCCGCATCCTCTTCAAGGCATCGAGCACGTCATCGCGCACCAACCGCTCGGGCGCGGCATAGAGGAGGCGCAGCTCGCCCGACTGTGCGCGCGCGAGCGTGCGGCGGTTCTCCGCCGGCGGGTTCGACGAATTGAGGCAGCCGGCCGGCACGCCATAGGCTTCGAGCTGGCGCGCCTGGTCGCGCATCAGGGCGATGAGCGGCGAGACGACGAGCGTCAGGCCCTCGCCCAGCAGGGCCGGAAGCTGGTAGCACAGTGACTTGCCCGAGCCGGTCGGCATGATCGCGAGGACATCCTCGCCGCCGAGCACCGCCGCGATGACCGCCTCCTGCGCGGGGCGGAATTCGGCGAAGCCGAAGACGCTCCTGGCGAGCGACTTGGCATCGTCCATGGCCATGCGTGCCCCAAGGTCCGGCGTCGCCGACGCAGTCACTGGCTATCACGCCCGGCGCAAACCACCCGCGCCTTGAGCCGACGGCGCAGCCATGCCGCCACCTCCCGAATCTGGATCATTCCGGGCATGCTTGAGGCCTAACCATATGCGGGTCAGATGTCAAACCATGCCCGACCGGCGGCGCACGCGGGTGCCTGGATGCCGGCGCCGTACGCTGCACGGACCCCGGCGCCTCGCGCAGAAAAAGCTTTCGACCTGACTCGACGATTCGGCTGGCCCCCCTGTTTCGAATTCGGTCTTGCCTACAGCACGTGCGCCGGCCACCCTTCGCGCGGGAGAATTCGGCAGACCAGGGAGAATGTCATGCTGCGTTGCGCGTCGATCGGGCTCGGCTGGTGGGGCGGCATGCACGCCGCCGCGATCCAGGGCAAGTCGGAGCTGCTTCGGATCGAAGCCTGCCACAATGATTCCGGCGACAGCGCGGTCGATGAGGCGGCCATGCGCAGCTTCGCCGAACGCTTCGGCGCGCGCCCCATCGCCCGCTTCGACGAACTGCTGAAGGACAAGACGATCGATGCGCTGATCGTCACCACGCCGCACTCGCGCCACGTGCCGCAGATCGTCGCGGCGGCCGGGGCCGGCAAGCACGTCCTGGTCGAGAAGCCGCTCGCGCTCTCGGTCGAGAGCGGCCGGCAGGCGCTCGATGCGTGCCGCAAGGCGGGCGTGGTGCTGGCGGTCGGCCACAACCGGCGCTTCACGAGCCCGCTGCGCGCCATCAAATCGCTCGTCGACAGGAACGCGCTCGGCACCATCCTGCACGCCGAGGCGCATTTCTCCTATCCCGGCGGGCTCGGCTTCAAGCCGGGCTATTGGCGGGCCGATCCCGCCGAAGCGCCGGGCGGGTCGATGACCGCGACGCTCATCCACATGATCGACGCCTTCATGCACCTGCTCGGCCCGATCGAGCGGGTGATCGGCGCGCGCAGCAAGCACCGCGCGGTGCCGCTCGACATCGAGGACACCACCTCCTTCCTCGTCGAGTTCGCCGCGGGCCCGACCGGCTATATCGGCGGCAGCATCGCGGCGCCCGACATTTCGAGCCTCAACCTCTATGGCTCGGCCGCCAGCATCTATGCCGGCATCGACGAGGAGCAGGTCACCTTCCATCGCAGCGAAGGCCCGCGCGAGCCGCTGCCGATCGAGCCGCCGACCGATTCGCTGCGCCTCGAGCTCGAAGCCTTCGCGCGCGCCTGCACCAGCGGGCCGGCGTTCCCGGTTGCGCCGGAAGAGGCGCTGCGCAACATCGCGGTGATGGAGGCGGCGATCGAAGCGGCCCGAACCGGCGCCGGGGTCTCGGTCAAGCCGGTCTGAGCGGGGCTTCGGCGGGCCGTTGCGCCGCACCGCACGAGGGGCTCAAATGGCAGGCTTCCGCTCGACTCGAGCATCCGGAGCCAGCCGATGCGCCACGACCCGCGCGCCGCCCTGCTGACGATCCCGCTGGACCGCTCGTCCGACCGGCCGCTCTACGTGCAGATCTACACGGGCGTGCGCGATGCGGTTCTGTCGAAGCGCCTGCTGCCCGGCGACCGCCTGCTTTCCACCCGCGACTTCGCGGCGGAACTCGACTGCTCGCGCAGCACCGTGGTGGCCGCCTATGAGCAGCTGTGGGCGGAAGGCTATATCGACGGCTCGCTGGGCTCGGGGACCTACGTCTCGCGGAACATCCCGGAAGAGCTTCTTTCGGTGCCCCGCCGCGACGGCGCCGCGCAGAGGGACGATACCCCCTACCTCCCCGTCTCCAGGCGCGGCCAGCGCCTGAGCGGGCTGCGCTCCGCCCGGCGGCTGCCCTATGGCGCGTTCACCCCGTGCGTGCCCGACGCGCGCGAATTCCCGTTCGGAACCTGGACCGCCCTGTTCAAGGAGACCTGGAACCGTCCGGCCCGCGACCTGCTGGAGGCCGCCGACCCCTACGGCCATTTGCCGCTGCGCGAGCAGATCGCGCGCTATCTCGGCACGGTGCGCGCGGTGCGCTGCAGCGCCGAGCAGGTGATCATCACCTCCGGCGCGCAGCAGGCGTTCAACATCGTCGCGACCATGCTGCTCGATCCGGGCGACGAGGTGTGGGTCGAGGACCCCGGCTATTACGGCGTGCATTCGGCCTTCATCGGCGCCGGCGCGAAGGTGGTCTACCTGCCTGTCGACGAGGAAGGGCTGAGCGTCAAGGCGGGCCGCCAGCTCGGCGGCGAGCCACGCATGGTGGTGGTCGCACCGTCGCATCAATACCCGCTCGGCGTGGTGATGAGTCTCGGCCGGCGGCTCGAGCTGCTCTCCTGGGCGCGCGAGAGCCGCAGCTGGATCGTCGAGGACGACTATGACAGTGAGTTCCGCTATGGCGGTCACCCGTTCGCCGCGCTGCAGGGCATGGATGACCGCGGCTGCGTCATCTATATCGGCACCTTCTCGAAGGTGCTCTTCCCCTCCATGCGCATCGGCTATCTGGTGCTGCCCAGATCGCTGCTCGAACCGATCGCGCGGGCGCGCCTCGTGATCGAGAGCTACCCCTCGATCATGCTGCAGCCCGTGCTCGCGCGCTTCATGGCCGAGGGGCATTTCGCGACCCATGTGAGGCGCATGCGCAAGATCTACGAGAAGCGCAAGGCCGCGCTGCTCGACGCCGCGAGGCGCCATCTGCCGCGCTATTTCGAGGTGGCGGATTCGGATTGCGGTATGCACCTGCTGATGCGCTTCACGCCCGAGGCGGCGGCGCGCCTCGACGACCAGGCGCTCTCGGCGCGCTGCCGGGAGCACGGGTTGTTCGTGCCGGCGATCTCCGAATACCACTCCAGGCGGGCCGGGCCGCGGGGGCTCGTGGTCGGCTACACCGCGGTCGACCCCGACGAGATCGAGGATGGCATCGCCAGGCTCGCGGCCATCGCCGCGACCATGGCCGGCGGCGCCAGGCGGGCCGCGCGCTCCTGATAGCCGGGAAAATCCCGGCCGATCAATCCGTTGGACGGGCGGGACGGTATGCCGCGGGCAGCCGGCGCGCCAAGTGGTATGGCAACATCTCGCCTAGTGGACGTTCCAGTTGAGCCGCCGCCATGCCAGTTGAAGGCTGTTCGGGGCATGTCCCCGTGACGGCGCCGACCCCCGGGCGCGAGGCAGGAGAACGGCCCATGGCTGGCAAGGTGGACCCGATCACGCTCTCGGTGGTGCGCGGCGTGCTCGAGACGACGCAGCGCGAGATGACGCTGACCCTCGAGCGGACCGCGCGGTCGAACGTCTTCACGCTGTCGCACGACTACAGCAACTCGATCTTCGACCATAAGCCGGAGATGGTGCTGCAGGGCCAGGACATCCCGATCCATCTCGGCGCGCTGATGCCGGCGATGAAGAGCATCGCGAGCTACTTCGAGGGCGACATCCACCCCGGCGACGTGATGTACGCCAACGAGCCGAGCCTGATGGGCAGCCATCTGGCCGATTGCTGCGTCTACAAGCCGGTGTTCTTCGAGGGCGAGCTCGCCTTCTGGCTGGTCTCGAAGGGCCATGTCACCGACATCGGCGGCCCGGTGCCGGCCTGCTACAACCCGGACGCCAAGGAGATCTATGCCGAGGGCCTGCGCATCCCGCCGCTCAAGATCTGGGACAAGGGCAAGCCGCGCAACGACGTCATCAACATGATCTTCACCAACGTGCGCCGCCGCCGCGACCAGGAGGGCGACCTGCGCGCCCAGCTCGGCGCCTGTGCCGTGGGCGAGCGCAACCTGCTCGCCATGCTGAAGAAATACGGCCGCGACACCGTGCTCGCCTGCACCGAGGAACTGCTCGACATGGCGGACCGGCACATGCGCTCGCTGATCGGCTCGATCCCCGACGGCACCTATGAGGAGACCGTGGCGCTCGAGGATTCCGGCCACGGCTTCGGCGAGATCAGGATCAAGGCGACGGTGACGATCGCCGGCGACCGCTGCCGCATCGCGATCGACAGCCCGCCGCAGATCCCCTACTTCATCAATTCCTACAAGGGCAACACGATCTCGGGCGCGTTCCTCGGCCTGATGATGTTCGCCCAGCTCGACCCGCCCTACAACGAAGGCCTCTATCGCTGCGTCGAGATGGATTGCGGCCCGCTCGGCACGCTGTGCAACGCGAAAGAACCGGCGCCGTGCGGCAATTCGACCACGACGCCGATGGAGAGCGTGACCGACGCGGTGCGCAGCGCGCTCGAAAAGGCGGCGCCCGACCGCGCCGTCGCCTCCTGGGGGCACACGACCGGCATCACCATCAACGGCATGGACACGCGCAAGGGCGAGGAATACGTCGCCATGATGCAGGGCACCTTGATCAGCGGGGCGGGCGCGACCGGCTACCTCGACGGCTGGCACGCCTGCGGCCCCGAATGCTGCTTCGGCGCGCTGATCTCGGGCGACACCGAGATCCTGGAATACCAGTACCCGATCATCATCCATCGCTACGAGCTGATGACCGACAGCGGCGGCGCGGGCGCCCATCGCGGCGGCTCCGGCACGCTCTGGGAGGTCGAGCCGATGGACAGCCCGATGACCTTCGTCGCCTGGGGCGAGGCGCGCCAAAACACGACGCCGGGCTCGTCGGGCGCGGCCAACCGCATGGCCGACCCCAAGCTCGGCCGCATCGAGGTGCACCGGGCGGACGGCACGGTCGAGACATCGAGGGTGAACATCGTCGGCGTGGTCAAGCCGGGCGAGCGCGTGATCAACCGCAGCCCCGGCGGCGGCGGCCATGGCGATCCCTATCGGCGCCCGGCGGAGATGGTGCTGGCGGACGTGGTCAACGGCATCGTCTCGGCCGAGGCCGCCCGTCTGGAATATGGCGTCGCGGTCGATGCCACGGGGCGCGCCGTCGACCCCACGGCGACCACGACGCTGCGCCGCGCTGCGGCGGAATAGGGGCCGCACGGCACAAGACGCTCAAAGGGGGCTATGAGCGATGCGATCGAAATATCGCCTCGGCGTTGACGCCGGCGGCACCTTCACCGATTTCGTGCTCGCCGACGAGCAGGGCCATGTGCGGCTCTACAAGACTCCGTCGACGCCGCACAAGCCGACCGAGGCGATCCTCGCCGGCCTCGCGCTGATGAGCGAGGACCTCGGCCGGAACGCCGCGGAGATCGTCGGCGACTGCGACCTCTGCATCAACGGCACGACGGTCGCGCTGAATGCGTTGATCCAGCACAAGGGCTCTTCGCTCGGCCTGCTCTGCACCGCCGGCCACCGGGACTCGATCGAGATCAGGCTCGGCCACAAGGAGGAAGGCCACCGCTACGACGCGAAGTATCCGAGCGCGACCATGCTGGTGCCGCGCTATCTGCGCCGCCCGATCAACGAGCGCGTACTCTCCGACGGCACCGTCCGCACGCCGCTCGACGAGGATGAGGTGCGCGAGGCCGCCGAATTCTTCAAGCGCGAGGGGGTGCGGGCGGTCGCCATCTCCTTCCTCTGGTCGGTCCTCAACCCGGTGCACGAGCGGCGCGCGGCCGAGATCGTGCGCGAGGTGATGCCCGATGCCTATGTCACGCTCGGCACCGAGATCTTCCCGCAGACGCGCGAATACACCCGCACCTCGACGGTGGTGGTGAACGGCTATCTCGGCCCGATCATGCGCGACTATGTGAAGGACATCGACGCGCTGTTCGCCGAGCTCGGCGCCAGGCACCCGGTGCGCTACTTCCAGTCCAATGGCGGCCTCGCGATCGGCGACGCGCTGGTCGACCGGGCGGTCTACGCGATCAACTCGGGTCCGGCCGCGGGGCCGGCGGCCGGGCTCTACGTCGCTAGCCCGTTCGGCCTCGAGAACGTCATCACCGTCGATATGGGCGGCACCTCGTTCGACATCACCTTGACCAGGAAGGGCGTCACCAACGTCCAGAAGAACGAGGACTTCCTGCGCTACCGCATCGGCGTGCCGATGCTGCACGTCGAGACGCTCGGCGCCGGCGGCGGCTCGATCGCGCGCATCGACGAGATGGGCGTGCTGCAGGTCGGCCCCGAGAGCGCGGGCGCCAATCCCGGCCCCGCCTGCTATGGCCGCGGCGGCACCCGGCCGACCGTGACGGACTGCAACCTGGTGCTCGGCTATCTGAGCCCGGACGGCTTGCTCGGCGGCAAGCTCAGGCTCGACCGCGACGTCGCGGTGCGGGTGATCAAGCAGCACCTCGCCGATCCGCTCCGCATCTCCGTCGAGGAGGCCGCCTTCGGCGTCTTCACCATCGTCAACAACAACATGGTGAACGGCATCCGCCGCGTCTCGATCGAGAAGGGCCTCGATCCGCGCGACTTCGCGCTGGTCTCAGCCGGCGGTGCGGCCTCGGTGCACATCACCTCGCTCGCGCGCGAGATGGGCATCCGCACGGTGCTGGTGCCGAAGCTCGCCTCGTGCCTCTGCGCGTTCGGCCAGATCATCTCCGACGTGAAGTACAACTACCTCGCGACCAACCCGGTGCGGCTCGACGACAAGGCGAACCTCGCCGCGATCAACGAGACCTTCGCGCGCATGGAGCGGGAGGGCATCGAGCGGCTGGTCGGCGACGGCTTCCCGCGCGAACGCATCAAGGTGCAGCGCACGGTCGACATGCGCTATGTCGACCAGATTCACGAGTGCACGGTCGACATCCCGAAGATGGAGATCACGCCGGCCAACGTGCAGATCGTGCGCGACGCGTTCCACGACAAGCACGAGCAGCTCTACACCTATGCCGAGCGGCACAATCTGGTCGAGATCGTCAATCTCGAAAGCGCCATCATCGGCGAGATCGACAAGCCGGCGGTGCCGGCGCTGGAGCGCGCCGGGCCGGACCCCGCCGCCGCCAGGATCGGCACGCGCGAGCTGGTGCTGGGCCGGAGCGAGCGCCGCGAGGCGCCGGTCTATGACGGCGCCATGTTGCGCCCGGGCAGCGTCCTGACCGGCCCGGCCGTCATCGTCGAGGAGACCACCTCGATCCTGGTCGAGCCCGACTGGCGCTGCACCCTGCACGAGAGCGGCACCTATCTGGTCGAGCAGCTCGGCTGAGACCCCCGCCCGGCGATCGACGGGCACCGCCCCTGACGGCCGTAGAGGAGATGGAGCCATGAATGCAGCGATCAAGCCGCCCTTCACCGAGCAGACCGCGCTGGCCGCGGTCAAGGCCTCGCAGGACGCCTGGAACAAGCGCGTCGCCGAGGAGGTGCCGGCGGCCTATGCGGCCGACACGGCATGGCGCTATCGCGAGGCCTTCCTGGCCGGGCGCGACAATATCGTGCCGTTCCTGCGGGAGCGCTGGCCGATCCAGCAGGAATACAGGCTGCGCAAGCACCTGTGGAGCTTCACCGGCAACCGCATCTCGGTGCGCTTCGAGTCGGAGTGGCGCCACAAAGACACGCAGCAATGGTATCGTACCCACGGCAACGAGCATTGGCAGTTCGATGCCGACGGGCTGATCACGCATCTCGATCTGAGCGCGAACGACATCCCGATCAAGGAAGGCGAGCGGCGCCTCTAGACGATGGCGATCGGCCGGCAGGGCGGGTGCGCCGGGAAGGAACGAAGGAATGGCGGCAAGCGAACGGACGGTCGTAAAGACCACCTGCCCGAGGGACTGCTACGACGCGTGCGGCATGTCGGTGGTCAAGGAAGATGGCCGCATCCGCATCGTCACCGGCGATGCCGACCATTTCGTGAGCCAGGGCAGCCTGTGCGGCAAGTGCGCCCTCGCCTATAACGGCGCGTGGACCGATCCCAAACAGCGGCTGCTCCATCCGCTGCGGCGCACCGGCGCCAAGGGCCGGGGCGAGTTCGAGCGCGTCTCGTGGGACGACGCGCTCGGCGAGATCGCCGGCCGCCTCAACGCCATCCTCGGCGCCGGGGCGAGTTCGACCATCCTCCACACCCACTACACCGGCACCTGCTCGGCGATCGCCGGCAATTTCCCGTCGCGCTTCTTCCGCAGCATCGGCGCGACCGAGGTCGACCCCGACACGGTGTGCAACAAGGCCGGCCATATCGCGCTCAACTACGTGTTCGGCGATTCGCTGGCCGGCTTCGACCCGAGAACGGCGAAGGATTCGCGCTGTATTCTCATCTGGGGCGCCAACCCGTCGTCCTCCGCGCCGCACGTCCACAAGCATTGGCTCGCCGACGCGCCCGGCCGGCTGATCGTGATCGACCCGATCCGCCACGAGACGGCACGCGCGGCCGACCTCTACCTCCAGCTCAGGCCGGGCTCGGACGCCGCGCTCGCCTTCGGCATGCTGCGCGTGATCGCCGACGAGGGCCTCATCGACCGCAGCTTCCTCGCCGCGCACGCGATCGGCTGGGACGAGATCGAGCCCCTGCTCGCCGACATCCCGCCGGCCCGCGCCGAGGCGCTGACCGGCGTGCCGCAGGCGTTGATCCGCGAGGCGGCGCTCACCTATGCGCAGGGGCCCTCCCTGATGTGGCTCGGCCAGGGCATGCAGCGCCAGCCGATGGGCGGCAACGCCTTCCGCGCCGCGGCGACGCTGTGCGCGGCGACCGGCAACATCTGCAAGCCCGGCGCCGGCATCCTCTACATGAACGGCCCGCGCACCCGCGGCATCGACTTCGACCGCGTCGGCGGCGCCTGGCTCGCCAAGCCGGAGGCCGGCACGGTCAGCCACATGGATTTGGCCACGATCCTCGCCGACCCGGCGCGGAGCCGAGCGCTGTTCTGCTGGAACAACAACATCGTCGCTTCCAACCCGGCGCAGCGGCGCCTGCGCGAGGCGCTGCGGCGCGACGACCTGCTGCACGTCGTGATCGACCTGTTCCCGACCGACACGGCGGACTATGCGGATTTCGTGCTGCCGGCCTCGAGCTTTCTCGAGTTCGACGACCTGGTCCTGCCCTATTTCCACAACGCGCTGTCGGCGCAGGCCGCGGCGGTGGAGCGCTTCGGCGAGTCGCTGCCGAACCAGGAGATCTTCCGCCGGCTCGCCGCGGCGATGAAGCTCGCCGAGCCCGCGCTCTATGAGAGCGACGAGAGCCTGATCGCCGGCATGCTGCGCGACGCGGGCTATGACGGAGACTTCCGCTCGCTCGCCGCCCAGGGCACCGTGCAGCTATCCGACGAGCCGCCGGTGCAGTTCGCGGGTGGCAAATTCCCGACCCCGAGCGGCAAGATCGAGCTCGCCTCCGAACGCGCGGCGGCGGACGGCCATCCGCGCGCGCCGTTCGTCCATGCCGACCCGCCGGCGAACGACAGCAAGCTCCGCTTGCTTTCGCCAGCCTCGCTCTGGACGCTCAACAGCAGCTACGCCAATGACCGCAAGATCCGCGGCCGGCTCGCCGAGTCCGAGGTGCTGGTCAACGCGGCGGACGCGGCGGCGCGCGCGCTCTCGGACGGGTCCAAGGCCGAGCTGGTCAACGATACCGGGCGCCTGCCGGTGGCGGTGAGGATATCGGCCGACGTGCCGCCCGGTGTCGCCGTGGTGTTCAAGGGGCGCTGGCCCAAGCACGACCCGGCGCAGGCCAACGTCAACCTGCTCAACCCGGGCACCAAGACCGATATGGGCGAAAGCTCAGCCGTCCATTCCGTCGAGGCCCTGCTCGTGCCGAGAGCGGAAATCACCGACCAAGTTGAGAAGCAAGTCGATCGGATCGCACTCTAACGCCGGCGCCAGGCCGATGGCGGCACGCCCACGATCTTCTTGAAGGCGCGGCTGAACGCCGCCTCGGAGCCATAGCCGATCTCGGCCGCGACGCTCGCGATATTGGGGTTGCCGTTGCTCAGGAGCCCGGCCGCGATCTGCATCCGCCATTTGGCGAGGTAGTGCATCGGCGGCATGCCGACGAGGAGAGCGAACCGCTCGGCGAGCACCGAGCGCGACAGCCCGACATCCCTCGCCAGCTCCTCGATCGTCCAGTCGCGCGCCGTATCGCCGTGCAGCAGCGCCAGCGCCTTGCCAACGAACGGGTCGCGCAGGCCCGCCAGCCACCCCGCCTGCTCCGCCGGCATGGCCTCGATATGCCGGCGCACCACCTCGATGAACATCAGCTCGCTCAGCTTGGCCAGCACGCTTTCGCCGCCGGCGCGCTTGTCCGCCGATTCGGCCATCGCGAGGTGGATGAACTGGCCGAGCCAGCCCGCATTGCTGCCCTGCGGATCGCTCGCCCTGATCACCGGCGGCAAATTGTCGAGCAGCGGATTGAACGGCCGGGCATCGCAGGCGAGGAAGCCGCAGACGAACCTCGCCGTAACCGGTCCGTCGCCGCCATGCCTGATGAAGAACGGCAGCTGGCTGTCGGGCGCGCCCTCGAGCCCGCTCGGCTCGGCCGGATCGGCGCGCATGCCGGGGCTGCTCGACAGGACGTGCGGATCGCCCCTGGTGAACACGAGCACCTCGCCCGCCTCGACCGTGATCGGCTCGCCGCCGACGATGTTGGCGAAGCAGCTTCCCTCGGTGACGACGTGATAGGCGATCAGGTGCTCGGCGCCCTGCAGGATGCGCGGCAGGATCAGCTCGCGCGGCGGCTGCTCGGCGACCCAGGGCGGCCGCGCCACGACGTTGAAGAACGTCGCGCCGGTCAGCCGGACCGTCTTCAGCACGTCCGACAGGGCGTCGGCCATCAGCCAGGCTCCGCCGGACGGTTGATCATGCGATCAGGACGCCCGGTCAACGGACATCGCAATTTCCGACGCGGCATCAAGCATGGCGGACGGCCGGTCATTCGCGCTCCCCGCGGCAGAACCTAGGATACCGCCCATCGCGCCGCAATACCGCGGGCCGACGCAAACCAGGAAGGGATGGAACATGAACGTTCAGGTGGCAACGCCCCCCGCCATGATCGACCTCGCCGTCGTCAAGAGCCGCCAGCAGGCCGCCTGGGGCTCCGGCGACTATGCCAGGATCGGCACCACCCTGCAGATCGTCGGCGAAATGCTGTGCGAGGCGGTCGACCTGCGCAGCAGCCAGCGCGTGCTCGACGTCGCCGCCGGCAACGGCAACGCGACGCTCGCCGCGGCCCGCCGCTTCGCCGAGGTGGTATCGACCGACTATGTCGGCGCGCTGCTCGAGCGCGGGCGCGAGCGCGCCGCGGCCGATCGCCTGCCGGTCACCTTCCAGGAAGCCGATGCCGAAGCCCTGCCCTTCGCGGATGGGAGCTTCGACGTCGTGCTCTCGACCTTCGGCGTCATGTTCACGCCGAATCAGCAGCAGGCCGCGAACGAGCTGTGGCGCGTCTGCCGCGCGGGCGGCAAGATCGGCATGGCGAACTGGACGCCGGAGAGCTTCATCGGCGCCCTGTTCAAGACCATCGGCAAATACGTGCCCCCGGCCCCCGGCGTGAAATCGCCGGCGCTCTGGGGCAGCCGGGCGCATCTCGAAACCCTGTTCGGCCCCAAGGCGGCCATCCGGACGGAGAGCCGGAACTTCGTCTTCCGCTACAAGTCGCCCGCGCATTGGGTCGAGATCTTCCGCGCCTATTACGGCCCGGTCGAGAGGGCGTTCGCGGCGATCGATCCGCCGGTGCGCGAGGCGCTCGAGGCCGACCTCTATGCCCTGCTCGACGAGCTCAACGTCGCCAAGGACGGCACGCTGGTCATCCCGAGCGAGTATCTCGAAGTCGTCATCGTCAAGCAGCCTTGACCAAGTGCCGGCGCGCTTGCCGCCCGATAGCGAGCGCGCCGGCAGCCTCTAGAGCAGGATCGTTTGAGATGGAATCGCTCCGCGATTCCATCTCAAACGTGAATCCTGCTCTACTCAACAAATTAGAGCACGGTCCGATCAGGTTGACCCAACGTGATCGGACCGTGCTCTAGACGCGAATCCAGGTTTCCGAGAAGGCGAGCATGGCCGTGCTGATGGCGTGGCCGGCGATCTCGCGCGGCACCGGCTTGCCGGGAAGCTGGCGCCCGTTCACGGTCACGGTGGCGTCCTGGCAACCGATGAAGAGGCTCGGCATGTGGTGCTTGCCGGTGGCCGATTTGTCGGGCGGCAGGGCGAAGCAGAAAGGCTTGCCGAGCCCGCTCCAGGTGAGCCGCGCGGTCAGGTCGCCGGACTTTACGGTCTCGCTGTAGCTGCTCGCCGGATCGCCCGACGCCTCGACGCCGTCGAGCGGCCGGTAGATCATGCCGTTCAGCCCGGCCACGCCCTTGTAGGCGCCGAAGTTCGAGAGGAAGTCGCCGACCAGATAGCGGGCGAGCTTCTTGTTGTCGTGCAGGCAGTAATTGGCCCGTTCCGCCGGCGGCTTGGCCTCGTGCGGAGACTGCAACAGCACCAGGGCATGGCCCTGCCCATGCGGCGAGAGCACCACGCGGAAGAAGCTCGCGAGCGTCACGAACGGCCCGTCGGGCGTCTCCTTCAGCGAGATGCCGGGATTCTCGCCGGACCAGTCGACGGTTCCCGAGAAGACGATAGGGTCGGCCATGATGTCCTCCTTGTCCATGCCCTGATGTTCGCAGCGGGCAGGATGTTGTCAGATCGGCCCGCCGCCGTCGATCCAATCCGGCGGCGGCGCGCACACGCCTCGCACCGAACCGCCTTCACCATGTCTGCGCCGCAGCGTACGCTTCCGCAGCCGGCACAGAGAGGGAGGGCTCGCACCATGAAGTTCGGCATGAACATGCTGCTGTGGACGACCCATGTCACCGAACGGCATCTGCCGCAGGTCGAGCTGTTGAAGCGGCTCGGCTATGACCTGGTCGAAATCCCGATGTTCCAGTACGACCCGGATCACTACGCCAAGCTTGGCGAAGCGATCCGTGCGATCGGCCTGGAGCCGCTGGCGCTGACCTCGCGCACCGGGCAGGACAACCCGATCTCGCCCGACCCGGCCGTGCGCGCGCATGCCCTCGAAACCGGCAAGCGCGCGATCGACTGCGCGGTCGCGATCGGCTCGCCGATCCTGACCGGCCCGTTCCATTCGACCTTCGGCGTGTTCTCGGGCGCCGGGCCCACGAAGCAGGAATGGGCCTGGGGCGTCGAGGGCATGCGCGCGATGGGGGAGTACGCGGCCGAACGCGGCATCGTGCTCGGCCTCGAATTCCTCAACCGCTTCGAATGCTACCTGTTGAACACCGCAGGCGACACGGCGCATTTCTGCAACGATGTCGGGCTCGACAATGTCGGCATCCTCTACGACACCTTCCACGCCAACATCGAGGAGTTCGACGTCGGCGCCGCGATCCGGGGCAGCGCGGCCCGCATCAATCATATCCACATCTCGGAGAACAACCGGGGCACGCCAGGCACCGGCCAGGTGCGCTGGGATGCGACCTTCAACGCCTTCAAGGCCGTCGGCTATCCGGGCCACATGGTGGTCGAGGCCTTTGCGCGCAATTTGCCGGAGCTGACCCCGATCGTGAAGATCTGGCGCCCGCTGTTCGAGAGCGAGGAGCAGCTCGCGCGCGACGCGCTCGCCTTCATGCGCCAGAAATGGTCGATGCGGCAGGCATAGGAATATGCACGCCCGGATGAACGAACGGCCGGCATGACGGCCGGCAGCCAAGGCGCCTCGTGGCTCGCCCGCCGGCAGATCGCAGGCGCGCGGCGCCTCGTCGCGCACGTCGCGGAACGGCTGCCGACGGACCTCTCGGTGCGGCTCTGGACCGGGGAGCTCATGCCGCTCCGCGTCGGTGCGACGAGCGGGCTCGCCATCGCGGTCCGCTCGCCGCGCGCCGTCACGCGCCTGGTGCGGCGGCCCGCGCTCTCGACGCTGATCGAGCTGATCGCCGCCGGCGAGATCGACATCGAGGGCGGCACGCTGCTCGATCTTGCAGCAAAGCGCGGCGAGCTCAGGACGAAGGACGCGGCGCGGCGGATCGACAAGCGCCTGGTGCTCTCGGCGCTATGGCCCTTCCTGCTGCAGGCCGGCACGCCGCGGACCGATCATGCCTTCGCCGGCACCGGCGACGCGCGCGAGGGCCGGGGCCGCGACGACAAGGCGCTCGTCCAGTTCCACTACGACCTCTCCAACGCGTTCTACGCGCTCTTCCTCGACGCCGAGATGCAATATTCCTGCGCCTACTTCCCGCATTGGGAGGCATCGCTCGAGGAGGCGCAGCACGCCAAGCTCGACATGATCTGCCGCAAGCTGCGGCTCGTACCGGGCGAACGTTTCCTCGACATCGGCTGCGGCTGGGGCGGGCTGGTCTGCCACGCGGCTCGGCACTATGGCGTGACCGCCCACGGCGTCACGCTCTCCGAGGCCCAGCTCAATTTCGCCCGCGAGAAGATCGCGCGTCTCGGCCTCGCGGACCGCGTCATCGTCGAGCTCAAGGACTATCGCGAACTCGACGGCAGCTTCGACAAGATCGCCTCTATCGGCATGTTCGAGCATGTCGGCCTCGACAATCACGACGCCTATTTCGCCAAGCTGAACGCTCTGCTGCGCCCGGGCGGGATATTGCTCCATCACGCCATCGCGCGCCGCGCCAAGCGCAATCTCCGGCGCTTCCGCCGCAAGAACGCCGCGTTCTCGGCGCTCACCCGCTACATCTTCCCCGGCGGCGAGCTCGACTATATCGGCCTGTCGCTGACCAACCTGGAGCGCCACGGCTTCGAGATTCACGACGTCGAGGGCTGGCGCGAGCACTATGCGCGGACCTGCAAGCTGTGGTGCGAGCGACTGCATGCGAACCGAGAGGCGGCCGTGCGCGAGGTGGGCGAGGCGAAGACGCGGCTCTGGCTCATCTATCTCGCCGGCTGCTCGCTCGCCTTCTCGCGCAACACGGTCGGCATCTTCCAGACCGTTGCCTCGAAGCGCAGCCGCGGCCCTTCCGCGCTGCCGCCGACTCGCGCCGACCTCTACGGCTGATCCCGCCGGAGCAGGATCGTTTGAGATGGCATCGCGAAGCGACCCATCTCAAACGTGAATCCTGCTCCAGCGGTTTACTCGGCCGCAGCCTTCGACCCGGTCAGATGGTTGAGCATGGTCTGCGCGTCGCTGACCGCGAACGGATCGCCCTTGTCGTTGAAATCCTCGACGAAGATCTTTTCGATCACGCCATCGCGCACCAGCATGGAATAGCGCCATGACCGGCTGCCAAAGCCGAGGTTCCGCTTGTTCACCAGGAAGCCCATGCCGTCGGTGAAATCGGCGTTGCCGTCCGGCAGCATGGTGACTTCCCCTTCGACGCCCTGGTCCTTCGCCCAGGCGTCCATGACGAAGCTGTCATTGACCGACAGGCAGACGATCTCGTCGACCCCGGCCGCCTTGAGCTTCGATGAGAGCGCCATATAGCCGGGCAGGTGCGTCGACGAGCAGGTCGGCGTGAACGCGCCGGGCAGCGCGAAGACGACGACGGTGCGCCCGGAGAAGATCTGGTCGGTGGTGCGCTCCATCCATTCGCCGTCCTTGCGAATCTTGAATGTCGCGGCGGGGACGCGGTCGCCCGCCTTGAGTGATGTCTTGGTGGTCATGGTTTCTCCTTTCGCTCGGTTCGTTGCGGTAACTAATGAGGTCGGAGGGGAGCGCCACCCCTTTGCACACGGCGTAAGCTGCCCGTCGGCGATGGCGGGTTTCCTGCCATCCTCCTGAATCTCCAAGCAGATTGGTGAGCGTCATCAGGCCGCACGGCACGCGGCAAAGCACCGTTCCACCGCCGCCGGCCGGCCCATCGGGACGCGCCTTCTGCCCCTCACTTAATGCGACTAATTCGCATTTGCGATATTAGTGCCGCCCGAATGATTTTTCAATGATTATGATTCGCAACTCCGAATAACCTGAAAGTGCCGCACCATCGGGCTTCCGGCCGAGCCCGATCCGCCCGCCCCTATTCCGCTCGAAGGCGGGGTTTCACGATGAGGCGCGCACCAGGCCTCGCTTCTCCGAGCGCCCGTGCTATGCAGTGCCCGCGGAAACGAATCCGAGGGGACAGGCGTGTTCGAGCTGGACGGGAAAACGGTTCTGGTGACCGGCGGGTCGCGCGGCATCGGCGCGGCGATCGTCCGCACCGTGGGCAGCCTGGGCGCGCAGGTGCTGCTTCACTACGGCCAACGGGAAGATGCCGCCAGGGCCGTGCAGGCGGAGATCGGGCCCGAGCGCTGTCACCTGATCCGCGCCGATCTTTCCGACCCGGCGGGCGCGACGGCGCTCTGGCGCGGCGCGTGCGAGCAGGCCGGGCGGATCGACGTGCTCGTCAACAACGCCGGCGTCTACGAGGCGGCGTCCATCGACGGGCCGATCGAGGACTGGCACGCGGTCTGGTCGCGCGTGCTGCAGATCAACCTGCTCGCGCCCGCCGATTTGTGCCGCGAGGCGATCCTGCATTTCCGGCAGCATGGCGGCGGCAAGATCATCAACATCTCGAGCCGCGCCGCGTTCCGCGGCGAAGCGCCCGACCAGATGCCCTACGGCGCCTCCAAGGGCGCGCTGGTGACACTCACCAAGACGATCGCGCGCGGCTACGCCAAGGAGGGCGTGCTCGCCTTCGGCATCGCCCCCGGCTTCACCGATACCGACATGGTGACGGAGCGCTCCGACCCCGAGGCCTTGAAAAGGGTGCTGGACGAAATCCCGCTCGGCACCATGACCTCGGCCAAGGAAGTCGGCGCGCTCACGGCGTTCCTGTGCTCCGACCACGCGCACCATCTGACCGGCGCGACCTTCGACGTGAATGGCGCGTCCTATCCCCGCTGACGAAGCGATCGAGAGACATGAAATCCGCGAGATACCCATGACCAAGCAGGACGGATTCTACGAGCCGGTGAGCGGCATGGAGATGCCGCGCTTCAGCGCGCTGCCCACCTTCATGCGGCTGCCCTACGTGCCCGACGTCTCGAAGCTCGACATCGCGCTGGTCGGCGTGCCGTGGGACGCCGGCACCACCAACCGGGCCGGCGCGCGCCAGGGGCCACGCGAAATCCGCAACATGTCGAGCCTGATGCGGCGTAGCCACCACGCGCTCGGCATCTGCCCCTACGAGCTCTGCCAGATCGCCGATGCGGGCGACGTCAGCATCAACCCGATCGACCTCAATGACAGCATCGGGCGCATCGAGCGCTTCTTCGCCGCGCTCCACGAGGCCGGCGCAGTGCCGCTCTCGGCCGGCGGCGACCACCTGATCTCGCTCCCGATCATGCGCGCGATCGCCCGCGAGCGGCCGCTCGGCATGATCCATTTCGATGCCCATTCCGACACCTGGGACAGCTATTTCGGCGGCTCGAAGCTGACCCACGGCACGCCGTTCCGCCGCGCCGTCGAGGAAGGGCTGCTCGACCCGAAGCGCACCATCCAGATCGGCATCCGCGGCTCGGTCTATGACGGCCACGACATGGATTTCGCGCTCGACAGCGGCATGCGCGTGATCACCATCGAGGAATATTTCAAGCTCGGCTGGGAGCGCGTGGTCGAGGAGGCGCGCCGCGTGGTCGGCGACGGGCCGACCTATATCAGCTTCGACGTGGACGGCATCGACCCCGCCTATGCGCCCGGCACCGGCACGCCGGAGATCGGCGGCTACTCGACCTTCGAGGCGCAGCAGATGGTGCGCGGCGCACGCGGCCTGAACCTGGTCGGCGGCGACGTCGTCGAGGTCTCGCCGCCCTTCGACCCGAGCGGCAACACGGCGCTCGTCGGCGCCACCATGATGTTCGAGATCCTGTGCGTCCTCGCCGAAGCGGTTGCCGCGCGAAGGAATAGCTGAGCCGGCCTGGCTTATGCCCTGCGGGCGCGGGCCTCGGCCTGCTTCAGGAAGGCGAGGCTGCGCACCGCGCCCTCCTTCGGGTCGGGCCAGCTATCGAGCTCCACCGTGACCCAGCCGTCATAGCCGATCTCGACCAGCGTCTCGACGATGGCGGCGATGTCGAGGTCGCCGGTATCGAGCGGCGTGAAGGCAAAGGGCTCCCTGCGCCAGCCCTTGAGATGCACATAGGCGATACGCGCCGCATGCTCGCGGATCATGGCGGGAACGTCGCCGCCCGCCGCGGCCAAGTGCGCGGTATCCGGACAGAGGCCGATCGAGGTTTCCTTCAGCACCTTGCGCACCTCCTCCGGCGTCTCCACGATGGTGGTGAGATGCGGGTGGAAGTGCGCGCTCAGCCCGTGCTTCCGCGCGATGCGGACGGTCTTCTCGAGCGCCGCGCCGAGCTTCTTGATGTCGTCGCGCTTGCGGCCCTTCGCCCGCTTGGCGCCGCCGCCGATGACCAGGTAGTCGGCGCCGGCCGCGGCGGCCGCCTCAGCAGCGCGCTCGATCCGCGCCAGCTCCTCGCCCAGGATGTCGTCGAAGATGAAGTTGCCGCCCGAGTAGACGGCGACCAGCTTGAGGCCGGCCGACCGCAGCGCCTTGGAGAAATCCTTGAGCCGGCCCTCATAGTCCAGGAGGTTGCCGTCGAACAGCTCGACGCCGGCATAGCCCGCCTCGGCGATCTCGTCCATCGCCCGTTCCATGTCGCCGAAGGTGCGATAGGTGAGCCGCGTGATCGAGGAGACCCCGACGGCATCGCCGCCGAGAGGCCCCCAGCAATTGGTCTGGTAGGCCGTCTTGAACGCTGCCATCGAACCGCCTCCCTTTCCGCTTGAAGGACGCGTTTTGCCAGTCGCCGCGAGGCCCCATATTGGCCGCTTCCCAGCCCTTGGGGCGAGCACTTTGGAGAGGATAGGCTAAACTAACCAGCGGGCGGTGCCAGGGGAGACCAGCCGTGACGGCATCCGGAACGACGTACGATCTCGAGGGCCGTATCGCCGTGATCACTGGCGCGGCCTCCGGCATCGGCTACGGGGTGGCGGAACTCTTCCTCAAATCGGGCGCGAAGGTCGCGATCTGGGACCAGGACATCGAGGGCGCCCGCGCGGCTTGCGACAGGCTCGCCGGCATCGGCGAGGCGCATGCCTTTTGCTGCGACCAGTCGGTCTATGGCGAGGTCGAGGTGGCGGCACGCGAGACGCTGGCGCGCTTCGGCCGTGTCGAAATCCTCGTCAACAACGCCGGCATCACCGGCCCGAACACCACCGTCGCCGACTACCCGGTCGACGACTGGGCGCGCGTCATCGGCGTGGACCTGATCGGCGTGTTCCATTGCTGCCGGGCGCTCGTGCCCCATCTTGTGAAGAACGGCTGGGGACGCATCGTCAATGTCGCCTCGGTCGCCGGCAAGGACGGCAACCCGAATGCCTCGGCCTACAGCGCGGCCAAGGCCGGCGTGATCGCGCTGACCAAATCGCTCGGCAAGGAGCTGGTCGGCACCGGCGTCCTGGTCAACTGCGTGACGCCTGCTGCGGTCAAGACCGCGATCTTCGAGCAGATGAGCGAGCAGCACATCCAGTACATGCTGAGCAAGATCCCGATGGGCCGCTTCGGCACGGTCGAGGAGAACGCCCGCCTGATCGCCTGGCTCGCCTCGCCCGATTGCAGCTTCTCGAGCGGCGCGGTGTTCGACATCTCGGGTGGCCGCTCGACCTATTGAGGAGTTGACCCGCCATGCGCCTCGGCATCCTCACCGGCGGCGGCGACGTGCCCGGCCTCAACCCCTGCATCAAGGCCCTGGTCGGCCGGGCCGAGGACAATGGCTGGCAGGTGCTCGGCCTCCGGCGCGGCTGGGCCGGCCTCCTCAACGCCCGGCTCGACGCACCGGCGAGCGCACAGCCCGAATGGGTCGAGCCGCTCAGCGAGCGCACCGTGCGCACCATCGACCGCTCGGGCGGCACCTACCTGCATACCTCGCGCACCAACCCAGGCAAGGTGTCGCGCGCCGACCTGCCGGCCTTCCTCACCGGCTCGTTTCAAATCGCCGATGGCGCAAAGACCGCCGATTGCACGCCGCATGTGCTGCGCGCGATCGAGCATCTCGGCATCGACGTGCTGGTGCCGATCGGCGGCGACGACACGCTATCCTACGCGGTGCGGCTGCATCGCGAGGGGATGAAGGTCGTCACCATCCCGAAGACGATGGACAATGACGTGTTCGGCACCGATTACTGCATCGGCTTCTCGACCGCGGTGAGCCGCTCGGTCGAGTTCATCCACGCGCTCCGCACGCCGACCGGCAGCCATGAGCGCATTGGCGTGATCGAACTGTTCGGCCGCTATAGCGGCGAGACCGCGCTGATCGCCGGCTATCTCGCCGATGTCGACCGCACGCTGATCAGCGAGGTGCCGTTCGACGTCGAGCGGCTGGCCCGCCTGCTGGTCGAGGACCGCGCCGCCAACCCGTCCCGCTATGCACTGGTCGTGGTCTCGGAAGGCGCCAGCATGACCGGCGGCGGGCGGATCGAGGGCGGCCGGGCCGACGCCTATGGCCACCGCAAGCTCGGCGGCATCGGCCAGCTCACCGGCGAGGCGCTCAAGAGCCTGACCGGCATCGACATCGTCAGCCAGCAGCTCGCCTATCTGATGCGTGCCGGCGCGCCGGACGCGCTCGACCGCATGGTGGCGATCTCCTATGCCAACCTCGCCATGGAGCATCTCGAACGCGGCCAGAGCGGGCTGATGATGGCGCTCAGGAACGGCGTCTACTCGACCGTGCCGATCGAGATCTGCACCAGCGGGCAGAAGCGGGTCGACATCGCCGAGCTCTATGACAGCAAGGCGTATCGACCGCGCGTCCGCCACGCGCTCGGCAAGCCGCTGTTCCTCTATTGAAGGCGCCGGCTCAGACCACCGCGGCCATGCCGCCGTCGACGTTGATCGCGGTGCCGGTGATATAGGAGCCGGCCTCGGAGCACAGGAAGCAGGCGATGTTCGCGAACTCCTCAGGCGTGCCGAAGCGGCCGAGCGGGATCTTGCCCTTGGCGATGCCGTCGAGGAATTCCTGATAGCTCCGCCCCTCGCCTTGCTGGGCGTGGCGGCGGCTCCACTGGTCGCTCTCGATCAGGCCGACCAGCAGCGCGTTGACCAGCACGTTGTGCGGCGCGCATTCATTGGCCAGCACCTTGGTCAAGGCCATGCCCGCCGCGCGCGACACGCTGGTCGGCGAGGTGTTGGCGCCCGGCGCCTTGGCGTGCGTGTTGAGGACGTTGATCACGCGGCCCCAGCGCCGCTCCTTCATGGCGGGCAGCGCCAGGCGGCACAGCCGGATGGCGGCGAACAGCTTGAGCTCGAAATCCGCCTGCCAATCGGCGTCGCTGACCTCCTCGAATGGCCGGGCCGCGGCGTGGCCGGCATTGTTGACCACGACATCGACCTGGCCGAAATCGGCGACGATGCGCTGCCAGGCCGGCCCGATCTGATCGGCCTTCGAGACGTCGCAGACATAGCCGCGGGCGCGCCCGCCGGCCTGCACAATCTCCGACACGGCTTCCTCGAGCACGTCGGGGCGGCGCGCCAGCATGGCGACGGACGCGCCCGAGCCGGCGAACGCAACCGCCATCGCCTTGCCCAGGCCCTTGCTCGCGCCGGTCACGAGTGCGACGCGGCCGTCCATCCGGCAATCCATCGTTCCTCCCTGCCGATAGCTGCCGACCGGCGCTCAGTCGGGAAAGCTGACGGTCGCGATGGCGCGCGACACCTTCTCGTCGGGCCAGCGCTTCGGCTCGCCCGGCGCGTCGGCCGCGCGCCGGAGCGAGGTGCCCATGCCCTGCGTCAGGGTCACCTCTCCGGCGCCGTTCGAGACCGTGACCACGCCGTCGAGCACCAGCACGCCGAACTGCCCGTCGATCGGGCCGCCCCATGCCGTGGTGCCCCTGATGCCGAGGGTCGCGACCGGCGTCTTGATGCGGACATCGGCGCCGCTCTGATCCTCGACCAGGCCGCCGACGAACAGGAACGCGCCCTTCAGCGAGTCGAGCAGCAGGCCGCCCTTGCCGGCGCCGGGGTCATAGACGAAGCTATCCACCACGAGGTCGGCATTCTCGCCGAGCGTGAGCTCGGTCTCGTCGGCCAGGCGCACGAGCAGGCGCGCGCCCTCATCCGTCGAGAGGCGATCGTCGAGATAGACGGCGGCGCCCTCGCCGAGCGACCTCACCTGATCGGCATAGAATGCCTGGACATTGCCCTGCACCCGATCGACCCGCCCCACCTCGGGCCGCGGCTTGGCGGCCCATGCATCGGCAAAAACCAGTGCGACGAACATCGCCGCAAGGATCGAACGTCGTGCCCAGCCTCTCATACGCGTCTCCCGATTCAATCCGGGCGCAAGCGGGCGGGATCATAGCGCCAAAGCGCCGTGCCGCTCACCGGATTTCTGACCTCATAAGTACGCACTGCGCGGCCGGGCGGATGCGCTTGAACGCCGTCCGCGGCGGCGCCAGTTTCCAATGGTGCTCCGATGGGTAGGAACCGGCGCAAGGGGTCAGGTGCTTCACGATGTTGATCGGCGAGCTCGACGACGGCCCTGTCGAGATTCTGCGCTTCGGCACGAGCGCCGAGGCGGAGGAATATGCGCTGGTGCTGGTCGCCATGGGCATCGAATGCCGGCTGATCCGGCATGAGCACGGCATCGGCCTCGGCGTCGCCGCGCTCGAGGTCGACCGGGCGCGCCACGAGCTCCTGGCCTACGAGGAAGAGAACCGCCCCCAGCCCGCGCCGATGACCTATCCCTTCGGCGATGGGCTCGACGGGGTGCTGATCTTCTGCGCGGTCGGCGTCTTCGTCTATTCGGCCTCGGGCCGCGGCCTGTTTAGCAAGGATTGGTGGACCAGCGGCAGCGCGCAGGCCGGCCTCATCGTGAACGGCGAATGGTGGCGGGCGCTGACCGCGCTCGGGCTTCATGCCGACGAGGGCCACCTGATCGCGAACCTCATCCTGGGCGGCCTGTTCGGCATCTTCCTCGCTCACACCCTGGGTGCCGGCCTTGCCTGGCTCGCCATCCTCGTGGCCGGCGGCGCCGGGAACCTGCTCAACGCCCTGACCCACCCGGCAACCCACACCTCCGTCGGCGCCTCGACCGCCGTGTTCGCCGCGCTCGGCTTGCTCGCCGCGCTGACCTGGAAGCGCGAGGCCGGCGGCCGGCGTGGCTTCGGCCGCTGGCTGCCGCTCGCCGGCGGCGTCATGCTGCTGGCTTTCCTCGGTGTCGGCGGCGAGCGCACCGATGTCGGCGCGCATATCGCGGGCTTCCTGTCGGGCGGCGTGCTGGGCGCGGCGCTCCATTTCGCCGGCCCCCGCCTGCCGCATGGCCGGCTCGCGCAGATCGGCTTCGGCGCGGTTGCGCTCGGGCTCTTCGCGCTGGCCTGGGGCTTCGCCTTCGCGAACGAGTAGATCGCCGCCGATTGGACCTCACCGAAACGGGCGCGGCGGGCTAGACTCGCCGGCGCGCGCGTGCGGCGCAACAAGGGGATCGTGCGATGGACATGGTCACCATGAACATCATCGACTCGGCCATGGTGTCGATCTGCCGGGAAATGGGCATCACCCTGATGAAGACGTCGTACTCGACGATCTTCAACGAGGGGCTCGACTTCACCTGCGGGCTGTGCGACGCCAAGGGCGACATGATCGCCTGCGCGGAATACAGCCCGGCACAGATCGGCGGCATGCCGCTGGTCATGAAGACGACCGCGCAGGAGCTGCCCTACCAGTCGCTCTCGCCGGGCGACGTCATCGTGCACAACGACCCCTATCGCGGCGGCATGCACACGCCGGAGCATACCTTCATTAAGCCGGTCTTCGTCGACGGCGAGCTGATCGGCTTCGCGATCGCCATCGGCCATGTCGCGGAAGTCGGCGGCATGGTGCCGGCCGGCTTCGCGGGCGAGGCGACCGAGGTGTTCCACGAGGGCTTGCGCGTGCCGCCGGTCAAGATCCGCCACCGCGGCGAGGATGTCGTCGAGGTCTGGAAGCTGATGCTGGCGAACTACCGCACGCCGCGCCAGAACTACGGCGACTTCCGCGCACTGATCAGCGCGGTCGATCTCGGCGAGCAGCGCCTGACCGCGCTCGTGAGGAAATACGGCAAGCCGGTGTTCCGCCGCACCGTCGCCGACCTGCTCGACTATGCCGAGGCGCGCATGCGCGCCGAGATCGAGGCGTTCCCGGACGGCACTTATCGCTTCGAGGACGTCATGGAGGATGACGGCATCGAGGACCGGCCCTATGCCATCCGCGTCGCATGCCACGTTCAGGGCGACGAGATCGTGGTCGACTACACGGGCTCGGACCCGCAGGCCAAGGGGCCGATCAACGGCGTGCTCTCGGTTGCCTGGTCGTCCGCCTACAACGCCGTGCTGCACCTGACCGACCCGTCGATTCCGAAGAACTCGGGCTGCTTCCGCCCGATCAAGGTGATCGCGCCGGCCGGCACCGTGGTCAACGCGGACTATCCGGCGCCCTCGGTCGGCGGCAACACGGAGACCCATATCCGCATCGCCTACACCGTGATCGGAGCGCTCGCGCAGTGCGTGCCGGAGCGCGCCTTCGCGACCGACGCCGGCACGCACAGCAATTTCCTGTTCGGCACGCGCGACCCTCGTTACGACGAATACGTCGTCTGCTATGACTTCATGTCCGCCGGCTGGGGCGGCCGGCGCTTCGCCGACGGCAACGACGTGATCAACTGCATCAACGGCAATTCGCGCATGAACCCGGTCGAGGTCTTCGAATGCCGCTTTCCCTGGCTCGTCGAGGAGTATCGCCTGCTGCCGGATACCGGCGGCGCCGGCCGGCATCGCGGCGGCCTCTCGCTCTCCAAGACCCTGTGCAGCCAGGACGCGGAGATCACGGTGAGCTTCATGTCCGACCGCCAGAAGCGCCGGCCCTGGGGCCTGCAGGGCGGCCGGCCGGCGGCGAGCGGCTCGATCCTGATCGAGCGGGACGGCATGCGGCGCTGGCAGACCTTCAGCGAGGCATTCGGCAAGGCCTCGCCCAGCAAGTTCTCCAACGCCACGGTCCGGCCCGGCGAGCGCGTGCGGCTGACCACGCCGGGCGGCGGCGGGCTCGGCGACCCCGCGATGCGCGCGCCCGAGCTGGTCGAGGAAGACCTCCGCGAAGGCTGGATCACGCCGGAAGGCGCGCGCCGCGACTACGGCTATTGCGGCTGACGACTCCTCGACAACGCAAGCAACCCCCGGCTTGACCTAGATGTATTCCGCATCGAGCACGCACGCCGTCGAGCTGGACGGCCGCTATTCATGGCTGCGCCTCGCCGTGACGGTCGCGCTCGCGGCCATCTCCGGCATCGGCATGTGGTCGGTCATCCTGGTCCTGCCCGAGGTGCAGAAGGAGTTCAGCGTAGACCGCTCGCTGGCCTCGGTGCCCTACACCGTGACGATGGTCGGCTATGCCTTCGGCAACGCTCTGTTCGGGCGCATGGTCGACCGCTTCGGCGCCACCACCGCCACCATCGCCTCCGCCTTGACGCTCGGCGCCGGCTTCGCCCTCGCGGCGTTGACGGCAAACGTCTGGCAGTTCGCCGCGGTGCAGGCCGCGCTGATCGGGCTCGGCTCGGGCGCCGGCTTCGGCCCGCTGGTCGCCGACGCGTCGCATTGGTTCCAGCGCCGGCGCGGCATCGCGATGTCGCTGGTCGCGAGCGGGAACTTCCTGGCGGGCGTGGTGTGGCCGCTCGGCCTGAAGGACGTGCTGCAAACCGATGGCTGGCGCAGCGCCTATTTCATCATCGCGGTCGCCTGCATCGCCGGCATGGTCCCGCTCGCCCTCCTGCTGCGGCGCAAGCCGCCTCACGACCATGACGGGAGCGGCGCACCCAACCGGGCGGCCCGGCCGCTCACTCGCTCTATCGACCTCTCGCCGCGCGCGCTGCAATGGCTTCTTTTCGCGGCGGGCATCGGCTGCTGCGTCGCCATGTCCATGCCGCAGGTCCATATCGTCGCCTATTGCGGCGATCTCGGTTACGGCGTCGCGGTCGGCGCGGAAATGCTCTCGCTCATGCTCGCGGGCGGCATTGCGAGCCGGCTCGTCTCCGGCTTCCTCGCCGATTATATCGGCGGCGTCCGCACCCTGCTGCTCGGCTCGGTGCTGCAATGCCTCGCCTTGTTCCTCTATCTGCCGTTCGACGGCCTGACCTCGCTCTATGTCGTCTCGCTGATCTTCGGCCTGTCGCAGGGCGGCATCGTGCCGGCCTACGCGATCATCGTGCGCGAATACCTGCCGGCGCACGAGGCGGGCCGGCGCGTCGGCCTCGTCATCATGGCGACGGTCATCGGCATGGCGTTCGGCGGCTGGCTGTCGGGCTGGATCTTCGACCTGACCGGCTCCTACCGGGCCGCCTTCCTCAACGGCATCGGCTGGAACCTGTTCAACATCGCGATCATGCTGTCGATCCTCTGGCGCACCCGAGGGCCGAGGACGGCGAGCGCCTGAGCGTTCCACCAGGCACGATGGCTTGACAGCCGGGACGGCGTTCCCTACATGTCGCCACGCATCATTCGAGCAATCGCAGCCACCGGCGAAGCACCATGAACCCGATGCCCTGACTCTCCAAGCCCCTCCCGCGTGCACGACCGACAGACGGCCGTCGTCTGTCCGCACGCCGAGGAGGGCACATGAGAGAGAAAGGCTATCGCTTTCGCCTGAGCCAGGACGCCATCGAGACCGGGATCGCGCCGCTCGACATCAAGGTCGCGGCGGCCGAGGCGATGGGAAGCAACGGCTACCTGCTTCGTCCGGAAATCCACTTCCTGCGTTTCCAGGCCAAGGGCCGCCACTTCGCCCTGACCACGCGCACCGTCATCGAGGTCGACGTGATGCCGCACCGGACGCCGGCGCGGCTGATTCAGAGCAAGCCGCCAAGCGGCAAGCGCGGATAAGTGCATCGCTGTCCGGCGGGGGCGCTCGTTGCGCTCCCGCCGGATATTTTCTTCAGGCCGAGCGCCGCTGCTTGGCAGCACTTGCGATACGCTCGTCGAGCGTGCGGCCGAGCGCGTCGCCCTCGGCAATCGCGTGCTGGAGGAAGCGCGGCGCCCGGCAATCGCCGATCGCGAATGCCGGCATACCCACTGGCAAAGCATCAAGAAGCGACCTGTTGGAGCGGCGCCCGATGGCGAGCACGACCGTACCGACCCCAAGGCGCTCATAGGTCTCGGCGGTGTGCACGTCCACCAGGGTCACGCTGCCCTGCCCGATCGCCGCGACATCGGTATGCACGGTAATGGCCATGCCGCGGCGGCGCACCCGTTGGTAGAACAGCGCGGCGTTGCTCGGCTCCAGATCGACCCCGGCAACGGAAAGCGGCGTCACGAACTCGACGCGGTGGCCGCGCTCGAGCAGATATTCCGCCGTGCCGCAGGCTTCCCAATGGGCGTTCCGGTCGAGGACGATCACGCGCTCCGCGACGCCGGCCGCATCGGCCATGACCTCGTCTGCCGTCACCACATTGTCGCGATCGAGGCCGGGCACGAGCCCGCCCATCGACGCCCAGATCCCCGAGGCGGCGATCGGCGGGTTGGCGCCATCCGGGCCATCGCGCCCCGGCACGTAGGGGCGCGAGCCGGTCGCCACTACCATGGCTTCCGGCGCCAATTCCTCGATCATGGCCGCATCGGCTTCGGCACCGAGGCGGACCTCGACGCCCAGGCGCTCGAGCTGCGCCGCGAGATGGGCGATGGATTCGCCGATCTCGGCATGGTGAGGCTGCCGCGCCGCGAGCCTGATGAGACCACCGAGCACAGCGGCACGCTCGAACAGGATCACCTGGTGCCCGCGCTCGGCGAGCGTGGCCGCGGCGCTGAGGCCCGCCGGCCCGCCGCCGATGACGGCAACCCGTCTCGGCTGATCGGTGCGGATCAGCGGCCCCGCCTCGCGCTCGCGGCCGGCCGCCGGGTTCTGCACGCAGCGGATCGGCTTCTCCTGCATGACCTGGAAGACGCAGGCGTCGTTGCAGCCGATGCACGGGCGGATCTCGTCGAAGCGGCCGGCGCGGGCCTTGTTGGGCGCCTCGGGATCGGCGATGAGCTGGCGCGCCATGCCGACGAGGTCCGCCTCGCCGCGCTGCAGAATCCCTTCCGCCGCGCGCATCGATTTGATCCGCCCGAACGCGATGACCGGCTGCGGCACGGCGCCCTTGAGCGCGGCGTTCAGCGCGTTGAACGACAGTTGCGGAACCGCGGCGGGCGGTATCTCCATCCAGAAGCTGCTGAACGAGCCGGCGTCGCAATCGAACAGGTCGACGTCGCCGCCGTCCGAGAGCGCCTTGGCGACGCGCAGCCCGTGGTCGAGCTCGAAGCCGAACGGCGTGTATTCGTGCAAACAGAGGCGCACGCTGAGCGGAAACCCGGCGCCGACCTCGCCGCGCATGGCGCGCAGCACCTCGAGCGGCAGGCGCATGCGATTCTCGAACGTGCCGCCATAGTCGTCGTCGCGCCGGTTGAAGAAGGGCGAGACGAAGCTGCGCAGCAGGCCGTCATGGCCGACCTTGATCTCGACGCCGTCGAAGCCGGCGTCCTTCATGTGCCTCGCGGCGCGCGCGAAATCCTCGATCACGCTCGCGATCTCGCCCGAGCCCATCGCCACCGTGTTGTAGCGCGAATAGGGCTCGGGCATCTGCGACGGCGCCCATAGCTCCATCGGGTGCCGGACGAGCGTGGTGTGCCCGCCGTGATTGAGCTGGGCGAACATGCGCGCACCCCGTTCGTGCACCGCATCGACGATGCGCCTGAGGCCGGGCACCACGGCCGCATCCCAGGCGCGGCCGTATTTCGACGTCATCCTGCCGAGCTCGCTCACGCCCTGGCTGCCGGTGATGATCAGGCCGACGCCGCCCGCCGCGCGCGCGGCATAGTAGGCGACCTGGTCCTCGCTCGGCTCGCCGCGCGGCCCCTCCAGCGCGGTGAAATGAGGCAGCATGACGAGCCGGTTGCGCAGCTCGACCGCACCGATCCTGAAAGGCTGCCAGAGCAGCGACCGGTCCGTCATCGTTGACCCCCTCGACGTGCACCACGACGACGGCGGCCATGGTGACGCTTCGAGGCGCGGCGATCAATGCGAAGCGGGAGCGCGCCGCGCCCTGATGGTCAGTGCGGCGCACAGCGCGCCGAGCAGCGCCAGCGCCGCGCAGACCAGCATGACCGCGCGGAAGCTCTGGATGAACGACTCGCCCACCGCATCGCCGAGCGCGGCCCGGTCCGCCTGGCCCAGCGTGTCGGGCAGCACGATCTCGGCAAGCCCGGCGACCTGCGCGATCAGGGCGCCGCGCTGTTCCGCCGAGAGGCCAAGCGCCGCGATGCGGGCATCGAACGCCGCACCGAACACGCCGACAGCGAGGACGCCTAGGATGGCGATCGCGAGCGTGCCCGCGATGCGCGAGACGGCGTTGTTGATGCCCGATGCGACGCCGGCATGGCGCTTGCCGACCGCATTCATCACCGTGGTGGTCAACGGCGACACGCTGACGGCCATGCCCAGTCCGAGCACCGCCATCGCCGGGAAATAGGTGGCCCAGTAGGAGCCGCCAATGCCGGGCAGGGCGAACAGCGCGATGCCGGCGGCGCTGATGATCGGGCCGATGATCAGCAGCCAGCGCGCGCCGAAGCGATCGACCAGCGCGCCCGACCAGCGCGACAGCACGCCCATGATCAGCGTGAACGGCAGGAAGGTGGCGCCGGCCAGCGTGGCGGAATAGCCCTGAATCTGGATCAGATTGAATGGCAGGAAGAACAATGCACCGCTCAGCGCGAAATAGAGCAGCAGCGTCATCATGTTCGCGCCGCCGAACGCGGCCGAGCGGAACAGGCTCAGCGGCACCATGGGCGCCCGTGCGTGCGCCTCGATCCGAATGAACCAGCCGAGGAGCAGCACGCCGCCGAGCGACGGCCCCCACACCGCGGGATCGCCCCATTCCCGTTCGGAGGCCGCGGTCAGGCCCAGTGTGAGGGCGCCGAGCCCGGCTACGACAAGGACCGCGCCGCGCCAGTCGATCGCACCCGTGCTCTCCTCGTCGCGGCTCTCCGAGACGTGCGACAGCGCGATCGCCACGGTGGCCGCCGCGAGCGGCACGTTGATGATGAAGATCGCGCGCCAGGACAGCGTGTCGACCAGCCAGCCGCCGAGCACCGGACCGAGCGCCGTGGTGAGCGCCGAGAAGCCGGCCCAGGTGCCGATCGCCTTGCCGCGCTCCTCTTCGGGAAACGCCGCGCTGATGATCGCGAGGCTGCTCGGCACCAGCAGCGCGCCGCCGATGCCTTGCGCGGCGCGCGCCAGGATCAGGGTCATGGCATCGGGCGCTACGGCGCACGCGACCGAGGCCAGCGTGAAGAGCGCGATGCCGAGGACGAAGACGCGGCGGCGCCCGTAGCGATCGCCCGCCGAGCCGCCAACCAGGATCAGCGCGCCCAGCATGAGCATGTAGGCGTTGACGATCCATTGCAGGGTATGCACCGGCGCCGCGAAATCGGCCTGCATGGCGGGGAGCGCGACGTTGACCACCGAGCCGTCGATGAACGCCATGCTGGAGCCCAGAATGGCCGCGGCCAGCACCCAGGGCTTGTCGGCCCGCGCGCAGCCGGCAACGCCGGGTGCCGCCTCTATGACCCCGTCGCTGCACGGTGGGCGTCCGAGATTGACCATCTGGAACCCCGTATCTCGTGCCGGCCGCCGTTTCGTTTCCAGGCGGCCGGGAAGCGAGCCGAACGTCAGGCGGCCGGAAGGGCGATCACTCCGCGCCGTTCGAGCGGGCGGCCGTCCATTCGCGGGCGAGACGCTGGGCTTCCTCGACCTCGGCCGGCGTCATCTCCGCTTTGGCGAGCTCGTCCCGCTGCCTCGTCACCTCGTCGCGGTCGCCGCCTGGCGGATAGGACGCAGCGGCCAGGTCGAACCATTTGTGCGCCTGGACGAGGTCGCGCGGCGTGCCCCAGCCGTTCAGGTACATGACGCCGAGATTGTATTGCGCCTTGGCGTAGCCCTGCTCCGCCGCCTTGCGCCACCAGGCGACCGCCTCGACGTCGTCGCGCCGCACGCCCTGGCCGGAGGCGTACATGAGGCCGAGATTGTTCTGCGCGCCGTCATGGCCGCTTTCGGCGGCCTTGCGGTACCAATAGACCGCCTTGGCGTCGTCCTGGTCGACGCCCTGCCCGTCATCGTACATCAGGCCGAGATTGTATTGCGCGCGCCGGTGGCCGCCCTCCGCGAGCGGCAGCCACTCCTTCAGCACGGTCTCGTAGTCGCCCGCGGCATAGGCTTGCACGCCGCGATTGAACGCCTCCTCCTCGCCCTCCGGCGCCGTCGTGCAGGCGGCGAGCACGAGAAGCGCGGCGACGAATGCCAGCCAGCCGCTACGCTGCTTTGGAGTTGCTGGCACGGTAACGCTCGAAGGTTTCGAGGAAACGGTCGATCTCGGCCGGGGTGTTGTAGTGCGTCGGGCCGACGCGCACGACGCCGCCCTTGTCCAGGAGGCCCAGGCGCTCCACCGGCTCGATGCCGTAGTTGTGGCCGTGCCAGAGGTTGATCCCGTTCGCGGCCATGAAGCGCGCGATGTTGGCGGGGTCATGGCCCTCGAGATCGAAGGAAACCGTCGGCACGCGCCGCGACAGATCCTCGGGCCGCGTCAGCCCGAGGATGCGCACGCCGGGCACCGCGGAGAGGCCGGCGATCAGCCGCTCGGCCAGCATGCGGTCGTGCGCGCGCATCGCCTCGGCACCGGCGACGATGCGCTGGCGGCGGCCGGCTCCCGAGCCGGCGCCGCCGAACTCGCGCCCGACCCATTCGAAATGCTCGATCGCGCCGCGCACGCCGGCCGCGGCTTCGCGGCTCGTCGTGCCGTTGACGAACTTGCCGGGAAGCGTGCTCGGCGCGGGCCGCACCTTGTAGGCGGTGAGACGCTCCAAGAGCTCGCGCCGGCCCCAGGCCGCGGCATAGTGCGGGCCGTAGAACTTGTAGGCCGAGCACACCAGGACATCGCAGCCGAGCGCCTGCACGTCGATCGGCAGATGCGGCGCCGACTGCACTGCATCGACATAGACCAGCGCGCCGACCGACCTGGCCGCGCGCGCGACGGTCTGCACATCGTTAATGGTGCCGGTCACGTTGCTCGCATGGTTGACGGCGACGACGCGCGTGCGCGGGCCGAGCGCGCGATCAAGGCTCGTCATGTCGTACTCGAAGCTCTCGGTGTCGAAATCGAGCCAGCGGACCTCGAGCCCGCGATCCTCGGCCAACATGAGCCAGGGCGCGACATTGCCGTCATGGTCCATCCGCGTCAGCACGATCTCGTCGCCCGGCTTCAGCTCACGGCCGATGCAACGCGACAGCATGAAGGTGATCGAGGTCATGCTCTGGCCGAAGAAGATCTCGTCGGGCGAGGCGGCGTTGACGAAATCGGCGGCGGCCGCATGCGCCTCGTGCAGGCGCTCGCCAGCCTCGATCGAGGTCTTGAACTGCCCGCCGAGATTCGCGTTCGAGCCGAGCATCGCCTCGACCATGCGATCGACGCAGCGCCTTGCCACCTGTGTGCCGGCCGGATTGTCGAAGAAGACAACCGGCCGGCCGTTCTCCTCTCGCTCGAGGCCGGGGAACTCGGCGCGGATGCGCGCCACGTCGTAGGCCATGGCTCGTCTCAGTTTCTCAGACCCGCTTGGCGCATCAGGGGCAGCACCTTCTCGCCGAAATACTTCAGCTCCTCGTAGTAGTCCAACCAGGAGAGGATGAAGCCCTCGACGCCCGCATCGGCGATCCTGACCATCATATCTACCACCTGCTCGGGCGTGCCGACCAGCGGATAGCCGCCCCAGCCCGCGATGAAGCGTTCGCCCATCGCGCGGATCTCGTCCTGGTTGCTGCCGTAGGAATAGTTCTCGCCCTGCATCAGGTCGATGATCGTGCGCGTCGCGCCCCAATCCCCCTCCGCGACGATGGTATCGTAGAGCTGCCTCGCCTCCTTCTCGGTATCCCGGCAGCAGACCAGGCCATAGCTCATCACGCCGCATTCGCGGCCATAGGCGGCGGCGCGCCGGCGGATGTCCGTCACCATGTCGCGGCCCTTCTCCACCGTCGCGATCGAGACGAAGTTGAAGTCGGCGTGCTTGGCCGAGAAGTCGCGGCCGGCCGGCGAGCTGCCGGCGTTGATGATCACGGGATGCGGCTGCTGGATCGGCTTCGGCGAGAGGTAGCCCTCCTTGACCCTGAAATAGGCGCCGTCATGGTTGAACTCCTCCTCGGTCCACAGCCGCTTCATCACGGTCAGCCACTCGTCGGCCACCTCGTAGCGGGTGTCGTGCGCGAGCTGCTTGACGCCGAACATCTCCATCTCGGGCTTGAACCAGCCGCACACCACGTTGAGCCCGAAGCGGCCGTGCGAGATGTGATCGATGGTCGCGCACTGCTTGGCCGCGAGGATGGGATGGACGGTCGGCACATGGGAGGTCGCGAACACCATGATGTCCTTGGTGTGGCAGGCCATCGCCGCCGCCCAGGTGTAGACCTCCATGTTGGTGCCGTTGAACTTGGTGGTGCCGCCGAAATGCTTCCAGCGGCCGACCGGGACGAGCAGCTCGAAGCCGAGCTCGTCGGCGAGCTTACTGATCTTGACGCTGTGCTCGTAGGTCGGCTCGAAGGTGGTCTCGGCATGGGTGATGGTGCAGCCATTGCTGCAGTTCTGCCCGAAGATGCCGAGCTTGAAGCGGTTGTCGTTGTAGACCGGGAGATTGCTCCTGCGCCATGCGCGGAGATCATCGGGATGGATCGGCGGCGGGGTCGGCTCGACGGTCATTGCGTTGCTCCCAGAGACAGGGGTCGGATCAGCTCTATCGCTCAGTGTTTCTCGCGGACTGGATAGCTTTCCACAAGCGTTCGGGCGTCGCCGGCATGTCGAAATGACGGATGCCGAGCGGCGCCAGCGCGTCGTTGACGGCGTTCATCACGGCGGGCAGCGAGCCGACCGTGCCGGCCTCGCCCGCGCCCTTGACGCCGAAAGGGTTGCTCGGGCTCCACACTTCGTTCTCGCCGACCGCGTAGAACGGCAGGTCGTCAGCGCGCGGCATGCAATAGTCCATGAACGAGCCGGAGACCAGCTGGCCGGAGGACGGATCATAGGCGATCGCCTCGAACAGCGCCTGGCCGGCGCCCTGCGCGACGCCGCCGTGAATCTGGCCGTCGAGCAGGAGCGGGTTGACCACGCGGCCGACATCGTCGATCACCGCATAACGGACCAGGCGGATGGCGCCGGTCTCCGGGTCGATCTCGACCTCACAGACATGGCAGCCGTTCGGAAAGGTCGCATTGGGCGGCGTGACGATGGCGCTGCCCGAGAGGCCGAGATCGAGCCCAGGCGGCAGGAGGCTCGGCGTGAAGGCGGCGCGCGCCACCGCGTCGAGGTCGACCGAGCGGTCGGTGCCCGAGACCGTGAAGCGGCCGTCCGCGAATTTGAGGTCGTCCGCGGCGACCTCGAGCAGGTGGGCCGCGATGGCCTTGCCCTTCTCGATCACGATCTCGGCGGCGCGCCCGAGCGCGGCACCGCCAACGCCGGCCGAGCGCGAGCCGAAGGTGCCCTTGCCGAAATAGACCAGGTCGGTGTCGCCATAGACGATGCGCACCCGCTCGGGCGCGAGGCCGAGCAGATGCACGGCATATTGCCGGAACACGGTCTCATGACCCTGGCCGTGCGAATGCGTGCCGAGCAGGAACGTCGCATCGCCCGTGGCGTCGAAGCGGATTTCCGCCATCTCCTCGAACGGCGCGTCCTGCGGGCCGCCGGCGATCTCGATGGCGTAGGCGAGCCCGGCGCCGTAGAGCTTGCCCCGGCCATGCGCCGCCGCGCGCCGCGCCGCGACTCCGCGCCAGTCCGCCAGATCGAGCGCCATCTCCATGGTCTGGCCGAACGCGCCTGAATCATAGGTGTAGAGGAAGCCGGTGTGGTACGGCATGGCGCTGGGCGGCACCATGTTGCGCCGGCGCAGTTCGACCGGGTCGATGCCGATCTGGCGCGCCGCGATGTCGATGATCCGCTCGATGCAATAGGTCGCCTCGGGCCGGCCCGCGCCGCGATAGGCCGAGGTGGCGTGCGTGTTGGTGAAGACGCCGTTCACCTCGACATCGTAACTGCCGATCGCGTACGGCCCCGACAGGCCGCCCAGATTGTTGGTGGCGACCCAGACCCCGAACGAATCGAGATAGGCGCCGAGATTGGCCGTGGTGCGCACGCGCAAGCCGAGGAACCTGCCCGCCTCGTCGAGCGCCAGCGCCACGGTCGAGACGTTGTCCCGCGCGTGATGATCCGCGAGGAAGGCTTCGCTCCGGCCGCATATCCAGCGCACCGGGCAGCCGACCCGCCGCGCCGCCCACAGCACGAGCGCGAGCTCGGGGTAGGCCGAGGCCTTGAGCCCGAAGGCGCCGCCGACATCGGGCGAGACGACGCGGATGCGGCCCGGCGGTATGGCGAAGATGCTGCCGGCCAGCTCGTCCCGTATCAGGTGCGGCGCCTGCAGGCCGGCATGCAGCGTGTAGCGCCCGTCGCGCGGGTCATAGAGGCCGATCGCCGCGCGCGTCTCCATCGGGTTCGCGATCACCCGCGAAATATGGAAGCGCTCCTCGACGACGTGCCTGGCACGGGCGAACGCCGCTGCCGCGGCCTCCGCGTCGCCGACCCGATGCACGAAGCAGAGATTGCCCGGCTCCTCGTCCCAGACCGCGGGCTGGCCCGGCTCGGCGGCGAGCACGGTCTCGGTCACCGCGGGTAAGGCCTCGTAGTCGACCTCGATCAGCTCCAGCGCGTCCTCGGCCTGCTGCTCATCCATCGCGATCACCAGCGCGACCGGCTCGCCGACATGGCGCACGAGGTCCACGGCGAGCACGCGATAGGGCGGCACGAAATTCGGCGAGCCGTCGCGGCGCTGGCGCGCCAGCAGGGAGGCGAAGCTGCCGAGCCCGTCCTGCACCGCGTCCGCGCCGGTCAGCACATCGAGCACGCCGGGCGCGGCCTTAGCGGCCGCAACGTCGAGGCGGCGCAGGCGCGCCGCGGCATGCGGCGAACGCAGCAGCTTCGCATGCGCCATGCCGGGCAGCGCCATGTCGCCGACATAGAGGCCGCGGCCGCGCACGAAGCGCTCGTCTTCGACCCGGCGTACCGCCTGGCCGAGGCCAAACTCCCGCATGGCGTGCGCTCCCGCTCTTTCTTCAGGTCAGGCCGCGGCGTGCCGCGCGACGATCTGTCGCGACCCGCAGACCGGCGGCCGCCATGGGGTTGAAGGCGTCGGGCCGCTGGCCGCCCGCTGCCGGGCCGTCGTTTTGATCCATGTCAAGAATGCCTCGAAGGAAAGCCGCTAAGAGCACCGTGATGTTCCGGTCGGGGAGCGCCGCCGGCAAAGGAGGGTACCAATGAGACTCGGGTTGTTTCAAATGCCGCTTCATCCGCCGGTCCGGCCGATGTACGAGACGATCCAGGAGGATATCGACAAGGTCGTCCATGCCGACAAGCTCGGCTTCGACGAGCTCTGGGTGGGCGAGCATTTCTCGGCGACCACCGAGCCCCTGGCGAACGGCCTGATCTTCATGGCCTCGATCCTGCCCCGCACCAAGAACATCACCTTCGGCACCGGCGTGATCGGGCTGCCCAACCATCACCCGGCGATCGTCGCCGCCGAGGTCGCCATGTTCGACCATATGAGCCGGGGCCGCTTCATGTTCGGCATCGGCCCGTCCGGGCTCGCCAGCGACCTCGAGATGTTCGGCAATCTCGACCCGGAAATCCGCAACGAGCGGCTCGCCGAATCGATCGACATCATCCTGAAGATCTGGAGCCAGGACCCGCCCTACGACATCAAGGGCAAGCACTGGCACGTCAAGATCACCGAGCAGATCATGCCCGAGCTCGGCGTCGGCTACATGCCGAAGCCCTACCAGAAGCCGCACCCGCCGATTGCAATGTCCGCCATGTCGCCCTTCTCGGAAAGCGTCAAGACCGCGGCCTCGCGCGGCTGGGCGCCGCTGACCGCGAACTTCTGCCCGGAATACGTCGTCGCAAGCCATTGGAAGAAGTATGTCGAGGGCTGCGAAATAGCCGGGCGCGAGCCGACCGGGAAGGACTGGCGCGTTGCCCGCAACATCATCGTCGGAGAAAGCGACCAGCAGGCGCTCGACTGGATCATGGACCCGAAGGGCAGCAACTTCTTCTACCTCAAATATCTCTTCGAGGTGCTGAAGCGCGCCGACTACACGGTGGTGATGAAGGAAAACCCCAAGATGGCGGACGACGAGGTCACCGTCGAGGGAATGATCAAGAGCATGGCGATCTACGGCTCGTCCAAGACGGTCACCGAGAAGCTGCTCGCCTTCCGCGAGCGGGTCGGCCCGTTCGGCACGCTGCTCATGGGCTCGATGGACGGTACGGGGGCGAACCGCGAGCGCGAATGGGAAACCATGCGCCGCCTCGCTACCGAGGTGGTTCCCACCATGAAGAAGCGGCTCGCCAACTGAAGGCGAGACCGGCGCGCCCTGCCTGGTCCCCCACAGGTCGGGCAGGGCGCAAGTCCGGCCGGTGCCCCTGATGCGATGACGCGGCGGGCGGCGGCTTGCCGGAAGCCGCGGCGGCCTGTACACGGGCGCCATGGCGGCGCCGATCCTCACCCTTCGCGATATCCATCTCGGCTTCGGCGGAACGCCGCTGCTCGAAGGCGCCGAGCTTTCGGTAGCGGAGGGCGACCGGCTTTGCCTGGTCGGGCGCAACGGCTCCGGCAAGTCGACGCTGCTGCGGATCGCCGCCGGGCTGGTCGAGCCGGATGGCGGCGAGCGCTTCGTGCAGCCCGGCGCCACGGTGCGCTACCTGCCGCAGGAACCCGACCTTGCGGGCCATGCCTCGGCGCTCGCCTATGTCGAAGCCGGACTCGGCCCCGGCGACGACCCGCATCGCGCACGCTACCTGCTGGAGCGGCTCGGCCTCCGCGGCGACGAGAAGCCGGCCTCGCTCTCCGGCGGCGAGACGCGGCGCTGCGCCCTGGCACGCGCGCTCGCGCCTTCGCCCGACATTCTCCTGCTCGACGAGCCGACCAATCATCTCGACCTGCCGGCCATCGAATGGCTGGAGGACGAACTGAAGGCGATGCGCTCGGCGCTGGTGCTGGTCAGCCATGACCGGCGCTTCCTCGAAAACCTCTCGCGCGCCACGATCTGGCTGAGCGACGGCCTGACCCGGCGCCTCGACAAGGGCTTCGCCGATTTCGAAGCCTGGCGCGACGACATCCTGGAGCGGGAGGAGACCGAGCGGCGCAAGCTCGACCGCCGGCTCGCCGCCGAGACCGCGTGGCTGCGCCAAGGCGTCAAGGCGCGGCGCCGCCGCAACCAGGGCCGGCTGCGGGCGCTCCTTGCCTTGCGGCAGGAGAAGCGCGAGCAGCGTGCGGCCGTGGGGAGCCTCAGCTTCACGACCGGCGAGGGCGAGCTCTCCGGCACGCTCGTCATCGAGGCGAAGGAGGTTTCGAAGGCGTTCGGCGAGCGGCGCATCGTGCACCAGTTCTCGGCCCGCCTCATGCGCGGCGACCGCGTCGGCATCGTGGGGCCGAACGGCGCCGGCAAGACCACCCTGCTGCGCCTCCTCACCGGCGCGCTCGCGCCTGATTCGGGCAAGATCACCCTCGGCGCCAACCTGCAGCCCGTCGCGCTCGACCAGCAACGGGCGAACCTCGACCGCGCGATGACGCTCGCCGCGGCGCTCACCGGCGGCGCCGGGGACACTGTCATGATCGGCGGCCAGAGACGGCACGTGATCGGCTATATGAAGGATTTCCTGTTCCTGCCCGAGCAGGCGCGCACGCCGGTCGGCGCGCTGTCGGGCGGCGAGCGCGGCCGCCTCATGCTAGCCCGCGCGCTGGCCCAGCCTTCGAACCTGCTGGTGCTCGACGAACCGACCAACGACCTCGACCTCGAGACGCTCGACCTCCTGCAGGAGATGCTCGGCGACTATGCCGGCACGGTGCTGCTGGTCAGCCATGACCGCGATTTCCTCGATCGGGTCGTCACCTCGGTGATCGCTTCCGAGGGCAACGGAAGCTGGGTCGAATACGCCGGCGGCTACTCGGACATGGTGGCGCAGCGCGGCCGGGGCGTGGAGCCCGAGGCGGCGAAGCGGCCGGACAGACCGAAGCGTTCGCCGAAGACGCCGCCCGGAGCGGCCAGCACGGCGGCCGGCCGCGCCAAGCTCTCCTTCAAGGAGAAGCACGCCCTCGAAACCCTGCCGGCGCGCATGGAGGCGCTCCGCAAGGAGATCGAGCGGCTGCACGATGCCTTGAATGACCGTGGGCTCTATGCGAGGGACCCGGCGGCTTTCGACAAGGCGGCGGCAGCGCTGCGCCAAGCGGAGGCCTCGCTTGCGGCAGCCGAGGACGAGTGGCTTGCGCTCGAACTCAAGCGCGAAGAGATCGAGGGGGCATAGGCAACGTGCTGGCGATCTACGTCGATGCCGATGCCTGCCCGGTGAAGGACGAGGTGCTGCACGTCGCGCGCCGCCACGGATTGCAGACATACATGGTCAGCAATCGCTGGGTGCGCGGTGCGCCCGAGCCGTCGGTCCACCGCGTGGTCGTACCGGACGGACCGGACGCGGCCGACGACTGGATCGTCGAGCATATCGGCGCGGACGACATCGCGGTGACGCGCGACATCGGGCTCGCCGCGCGCTGCATCGAGAAGGGCGCCAAGGCGATCGGCCCGAGCGGCCTGCCCTTCACCGGCGACAATATCGGGATGGCGGTCGCCATGCGCGACCTCACCCGGCAATTGAGGGAAGCCGGCACGATCCGCGGCAACAATCCGAGCCACACGCCGCGCGACCGCTCCCGCTTCCTCGAAGCGCTCGAAGAAGCGATCCAGTCGATCCGCCGCCGAAACCCGTCGGCGCGGCTCAGCCCTTGAGCTTGGGCAGCACCTCGTCGGCGAACCAGGCCATGCTGTCGAGCGTCTGCTGCAGCTCGCCGCGATAGAAGTTGAACATCAGGGTCGAGACGCCGAGGCGCCGGAACGCGGCGATATCGGCGGCGATGTCGTCCGCGCCGCCGGTGAACAGCATCGCGCCGCCGTCGTTCGCCTTCGCGCGCTTGCCGCCGCCCTGCCAGACCGCCCAATAGGTGAGCGCGACATCGGACGGCTTGCGGCCGGCCTCCTCGGCGAAGCCGCGCACCGCCTTGGCGCCGGCCTCGAAGCGCGCGAGCGTGTCCATCGGATAGTGCGGGTTGCAGCCGATCGGATACCAGGCATCGCCGAGCCGGCCGGCGCGCCTGAGCGCCGGCGTGCTCTCGCCGCCGACCCAGATCGGGATGCCGCCCTTCTGCACCGGCTTCGGCTCGAACAGGATGCCCTTCACGTCGGCATACTTGCCCTTGAAGCTCGGCTTCGGCTTCGACCACAGCTCGCGATAGACCGCGATGTATTCGTCGGTCACCTTGCCGCGCTCCTCGAAGGGCGGCGCGCCAACCGGCGGGAACTCCTCGGCCATCCAGCCGGTGCCGATACCGGCGACCACGCGGCCGTTCGACAGCACGTCGACGGTCGAGAGCAGCTTGGCGGCGAGCACCGGGTGCCGATAGGGCACGACCAGCACCGAGGTGATCAGCTTCGCCTTCTTGGTGACCGCGGCGATGAAGGCGAGCAGCGCCAGCGGCTCCAGCACCGCGCCGCCACTGTTCTGCGGGTTGCTGTAGGTACCGTCCGGCGAATAGGGATAGCGCGAGGCGATGTCAGCCGGGAAGACGATATGGTCCGAGATCGCGAACGCCGAGAAGCCGAGCGCCTCGCCCCGCGCCGCAAGCTGCGCGATGATCTCGGGCTTGGCCAGCGGCCCGCCATTCGGTAGCGCAAAACCAAATTCCATGTGCTCCCCCTCTTGCTATGATGCGCGCGCCGCCGGCCGGCCCGGCGAGCGGACGATACAGCATGGGCGGCGAGTCATGAAACCTCGGCGGCGCGGCCGCTCGGCTGGTCCATGTCGAGCCTGCACCCGACACCCTCCAGCGAAGCGGAATCCTTCATGTTCTACACCTTCGAAGACAAGCGGCACGGCCTTCGCTACGACCCGTTCAAGGCCTGCGTGACGCCGCGGCCGATCGGCTGGCTCTCCACCCTTTCGACGGACGGCGTGGTCAACCTGGCGCCCTACAGCTTCTTCAACGCGGTCGCGGACAACCCCTACATGGTGATGTTCTCGAGCAACGGCCGCGAGGCCTATGGGCCGAAGGATACGCTCCGCAACATCGAGGCGACCGGCGAGTTCGTCTACAACGTCGCGACCTGGGCGTTGCGCAACAACATGAACCGCTCCTCCGCGGCGGTGCAGCCCGAGGTGGACGAGATGGCGCTGGCCGGGCTCACGCCGGTGCCCTCGAGGATCGTCAAGCCGCCGCGGGTCGCGGAATCGCCGATCCATCTCGAATGCGTGCATCACCAAACGATCGACCTGCCGTCCAACGACCCGAAGGCGCGCAACGCGCTCTGCATCGGCCGCGTGGTCGGGATTCATATCGCGGACGAGGTGATCACCGACGGCCGGGTCGACATGGCGAAGGTCAAGCCGATCGCGCGGCTCGGCTATCACGACTTCACGGTGGTCGAGACCGTGTTCGAGATGCCGCGGCCGAGCGCGGAGGAGGCGCTCGCCGCCGCGACGCCGGCACTGCGCAGCGTCACGTCCCGATGACGAGCGGCGCCTCGAGCCGCTTCAGCGCGGCGATGACGGAGAGCGGCGTGAGCCGGCCGGTGCGTGGGTTCTCGGAGGGCACGCCCTCGATCTCCATCGTGAAGCGCGCGGCATCGGCCTCCACGCTGATGCGGTGGATGTTGCGTTCGATCGTCGGGTCGGCCCAGATCTCGACCTCGGTGCGGTCGGGGCCGATGCCGGCGAGCGACAGCGTCGCCGCGACGTTGACGTTGGCGGGGAAGCCGAGCGCCGCCTGACGCGCCGAGCCGGAGAAGATGCGCGTCGGACTATTGATCGCCGTCACGTCGATGCCGTTCTGCACCAGATAGGGCGCGCCGGCGAGGCCGCGCGGCGGCTTGCGCGTGCTCAGGGTGACACGGCGGATTTCTCCCTCCGCGGCGGCGACCACGGCATCGAGGCCGAGCAGGGCGCCGGTCGGCACGATGATGCGGCCGCCTTTCGCCGCGGCCAGCGCGACCAGATCATCATGCACGAGAAGCGCACTCGAGGTCAGCACGAAGAGCGTGCACCCAGCTTCAAGCGCGGGCCGGGCGATGGCGGCGAAGGCCGCGGCCGGCGCGGCCTCGACGACGATCTCGGCCCGGCCCGGCAGGGCTTCGGGCGGCAGCACCGGCACGGCGAGGCCCTGCGTCTCCAGCCATGCCGCCGCCTTGGCCGTATCGCCTGCCGACACCGCGCTCAGCGCGAACGGGCCGCCCGGCGCCTTGAGCCAGCCCGCCACCGCGCGCCCGATCGTGCCGAGGCCGGCGATGGCTATGGTTCTCGTCGTCATGGCGGCCCCCTTGCCGGGATGAAATTGCCGGCGTGCCGGATAGAGAGCCGATCCGCGGCCGGTTGGCAACCGCGACCGCGGGTCAAGGGACCGGCCTGATGAAATCCGGGTGTAGTGCACCTAAGTAAGCCCTGCGACTGACCGGAGAGCCCGATGAAGCAACGGCACGCCGCGCGGCGCAACGGAGCAGGCGAACAGAACGTCCTGGTGCTGCAAGGCGGCGGCGCGCTCGGCGCCTATCAGGCCGGCGTGTACGAGGCGCTCGCGGCGGCCGGGCTCGCGCCCGACTGGATCTCGGGCGTCTCGATCGGCGCGATCAACGCCGCGCTCATCGCCGGCAACCCGCCGGAGCGCCGCGTCGAACGGCTGCGCAGCTTCTGGGACACGGTCTCCTCCCATCTCACCGCGACGCCGATTCTGCCCGGCGATCAGGGCCGCCGGCTGTTCAACGAGGCGAGCGCCGGGCTGACCGCGGCGTTCGGCGCGCCAGGCTTCTTCACGCCCAGGCTGCCGCCTCCTTACGCCTATCCGCCCGCGGTGCCCGGCCCGCTCAGCTTCTACGACTCGCTGCCGCTGGCCAAGACCCTGGAAGAGCTGGTCGATTTCGACCGGCTGAACAGCGGCGAGCCGCGCGTCAGCGTGGAGGCGGTGAACGTCCGCACCGGCAATTTCACGGTGTTCGACAGCGCCAAGCAGCGGATCGAGCCGGCGCACATCATGGCGAGCGGCGCGCTGCCGCCCGGCCTGCCGCCCATCGAGATCGACGGCGAGCCCTATTGGGACGGCGGCGTGGTCTCCAACACGCCGCTCCAGTACGTGCTCGACGAATTTCCGTGCATCGACAGCCTGGTCTTCCAGGTCGACCTGTTCAGCGCGCGCGGGCCCGTGCCCCAATCCCTGATGGAGGCGGCGGAGCGCGAGAAGGACATCCGCTATTCGAGCCGGACCCGGCTCAATACCGACGTGTTTCGGCGCACCCAGGAGATACGCTGCGCCATCCATCGCCTGCTCGCGGACCTGCCGCCCAAGTTCAAGGCGCATCCCGACGCCAAGCGGCTTGCGGAGATGAGTTCCGATGCGGCGATCACCATCGTTCACCTGATCCACCGCCGCGGCACGGCGCAGTCCTACTCCAAGGATTTCGACTTCTCCCGCACTGCCATCGACGGGCATTGGCTGGCCGGCAAGGCCGATGTCGAGCGGACCCTCGGCCACAAGGACTGGCGAACACGCGGCAAATCGACGCACGGCGTCACGGTTCTCGATCTGACCTCGCCGGCAGCCGAGGGAGCGCCACGGCGCGGCCACAACGCAGACCCGAGCAACCCACGGTAGGAGAGGCATGATGAAGCTGCAGGGCAAGTCCGCGATCGTCACGGGCGCGGCGGGCGGGATCGGCGAAGGCATCGCGCGGCGCTTCGTCGAGAACGGCGCGAAGGTCGCGATCGCCGACATCAGGCTCGATGCGGCCGAGGCGACCGCCGCGCGGCTCTCGGCGATCGGGCCCGGCACTGCCCGCGGCTTTCAGATGGACGTGACGGACGAGAAGGCGGTTGCCGACTGCGTGAGCGAGGTCGCCCGCCTATGGGGCGGCATCGATATTCTCGTGTCGAACGCCGGCATCCAGATCGTCAACCAGATCGAGGCGTTCGCCTACGCAGACTGGAAGCGCATGCTGGCCATCCACCTCGACGGCGCGTTCCTGACCACGCGTGCCTGCCTCCCCTACATGTATGAGCGGGGGGCGGGTTCGATCATCTATATGGGCTCGGTCCATTCCAAGGAGGCGTCGGTGCTCAAATCCGCCTATGTCACGGCGAAGCACGGCCTGCTCGGGCTCGCGCGCGCGGTCTCCAAGGAAGGCGCGGCGCATGGCGTGCGCGCGAACCTGATCTGCCCCGGCTTCGTCAAGACGCCGCTCGTCGAAAAACAGATTCCCGAGCAGGCCAAGGAGCTTGGCATCTCCGAGGACGACGTGGTGAGAAAGGTGATGCTGGGCGCCACGGTGGACGGCGAGTTCACCACCATCGACGACGTGGCCGAGGTCGCGCTGCTGTTCGCCTCGTTCCCGACGAATGCACTGACGGGCCAGTCGCTGGTGGTCAGCCATGGCTGGTACATGAACTGAGCGGGCCCGGCTTGCCATGATCGAATCGAATGGCCGTGTTACGGATTGTTCACTACCGGCCCTGCGCCTCCCACGCTATGTTAGGGCTGCGCCGATGGCGGGCGTTCGGCATCGATGCATCATCGGTGTCGAGGGCAGGCAAGCCCGCCATCAGAGGTTTGCGACAAAGAAACGCAGGCTCCTGTTCCATCGCTGGTCGTGACAGCACCGGAGCGGGAGCCGATCAGGCCGAATAGGTACGCTCGAACGCGCGCCTTTCACCGGCCGGCCAGACAATCACAAGGACGATGCCAGCGGGGGGAGCGGGGCAAGCGGCGTTGACCGCGGGCCCGGTCGCTGGCGTTTGCAACGTAGTTCGGCGCACGCCGGGTGCTCGCCGCTATGGCTGAGCCTTGGCGGTCGAGCGCGATCAAACAGTGAATAGGAGGCGGACATGAAGACTGAACGGGACATGAAGACTGAGCGGAAGGAAATCCCCGTCGATGCGCCCGAAGTGGTGCGGACTCTGCGCAAGGCCGAGCCCGTGCAGAACGGCGACATGATGGTGGCGCTCATTCGCGCGGGCCAGAGCTACAACGAGGGCCTGTTTCTCCTCGGCCAGGAACTTCTGGACTTTTCCCGGGAGCGGCTCTCGAAGAACAGCGCGACCGCGCTTTCCCTGGCGCACTGCAAGGATTGGAACGAAGCCTCCCAGATTCAGCGGGACTGGGTCCGCGCGGCCGCGGAAGAGTATTCGGCGGAGATGGGCAAGCTGCTTCGCCTGGCAGCGAGAACCACGGTCGATTCCTGCCGGCCGCTTCAGGAGCAAGCCCCGTCGATGTGGCCCGAGTCGAACGGTCGCGTATCGACCTGAGGCGCGCCGGTGTGCGGCACGCGCGGTTCGCGGCGATCCGAGGCCATGACGCCGCGGCCGTTGACCCACCACGGATCGAGCAGGGAAATGATGGAATTGCCGCCCGATTTAGCGAACCGATGGCACCGCAGCGGCGAGGAGCCATCGCTCGAGGAGATGCTGCTCGACCCGGTGGTCGAGTCGGTGCTGAGGCGCGACGGCCTGACGCGCGAAGATGTCAAGGCGGTGATGGAGGCGGCGCGGCTTCGGGTCGGCAGTCGAGGCGAGCGGGAGGCGACTTGAAGCCGCGGCCGTAGCCGCTGTTTCGGCTTGCGAATACTTCGATCTGCGCGTTTCACCTCGCCGGAGCGGCTGTGCTATATGGATTCCCTCGGCATAACGGGGGGATCTGCCATGCCGCTCGATCCGTACTTCGCGCCGACCGCCGGTGGCGACATCGCGTTCACGGTCGAGGCGCCGAAGCTCAAATTCGGCGTCGGCTCGCTGCGCGAGGTCGGCGAGGACGCCAAGGCGCTCGGCATGACGCGCGTCGCGCTCTATACCGACCCGCGCGTCGCCAAGCTCGAGCCGGTCGACACCGTGGTCAAGGCGATCCGCAAGGCCGGCATCTCGGTCGAGGTGTTCGACGAGGTCGAGGTCGAGCCGACCGACCGCTCGTTCAAGGCGGGTGCCGCCTTCGCCGCGGAAGGCAAGTTCGACGGCTTCGTCTCGGTCGGCGGCGGCTCGTCCATGGACACCGCCAAGGCGAGCAACCTCTACGCCACCTATCCCGCCGATCTCCTCGCCTACGTCAACGCGCCGGTCGGCGAGGCGCGCGCCGTGCCCGGGCCGCTCCGCCCGCACATCGCCTGCCCGACCACCTTCGGCACCGCGAGCGAGACCACCGGCATCGCCATCTTCGACATGCTCGAGATGGAAGCCAAGACCGGCATCGCCCATGGCAGGCTCAGGCCGTCGCTCGGCGTGCTCGACCCGAGCGCGCTGATGACGCTGCCCGTGCCGGTCGTCGCGGCGAACGGCTTCGATGTCTTCAGCCATGCGATCGAATCGCTGACGGCGCGCCCGTTCACGCACCGCGCCGCGCCGGAGACGCCGGACAAGCGGCCGCTGCTGCAGGGCGCCAACCCCTATAGCGACCTCGCCTGCACCGAGGCGATCCGGCTGGTCGGCACCAACATCGAGCGCGCGGTGAAGGATCCCGACGACCTGGCAGCGCGCGAGCCGCTGATGTTCGCCGGCATGCTGGCCGGCATCGGCTTCGGCAATGCGGGCTGCCATGTGCCGCACGCCATGTCCTACGCGGTGGCCGGCCTGGTGCGCGACTACCGGCCGGCGGGCTGGCCCGCCGACCATGCGATGGTGCCGCACGGTATGTCGGTGATCCTCAACGCGCCGGCGGTGTTCCGCTCGATCGCCTCGGCCTGCCCCGACCGGCATTTGCAGGCGGCCGCCGCGTTCGGCGCCGACATCAGGAACGTGCCCGAGGAGCGCGCCGGCGAGCTGCTGGCCGACCGGGTGATCGACCTGATGCGCCGCACCGACATGCCGAACGGGCTCAACGGCGTCGGCTACACGGACGACGACATCGACGCGCTGACCGACCGTGCCCTGCCGCAGAAGCGCCTGCTCGTGAACAGCCCGCGCGAGATTTCACGCGACGATTTGCGCGGCCTCTTCAAGGAAGCGATGCGCTACTGGTAGGCCGCAGCGGCGCCGCCGGTCCAGACTCCGACACGAGGTTCCGATGACCCTGAAGCTCTACGCGATGACCTGCGGCTGGATCAACGGCGAGATGAACAACTTCCTCGCCGGCGAACCGGGCCGCATCAGCATTCCCGTGCCGTCCTACCTCATCGAGCATCCGAAGGGCCGCGTCCTGTTCGACACCGGCATGCATCCCGCCACGCAGACCGACCTGCGCGGCCGTGCCGGCGACCGGACGGCGAACGCCTTCACCGTGACGTTCCATGCCGGCGAGGAAATCAAGGGCCGGCTCGAATCGCTCGACATCGCGCCGTCGAGCATCAACTACATCATCAACTCGCACCTCCATTGGGACCATACCGGCGGCAACGAGCTGATCCCCGACGCCAAGGTCGTCATCCAGAAGCGCGAATGGGAGGCCGGCCAGGTTCCCGAGCTGATCGAGGCCAACTCGTTCAACCCGGTCGACTACCGCCTCGGCCATCAGGTGATGCAGATCGACGGCGAGCACGACCTGTTCGGCGACGGCAGCGTCGTGATCATCCCGAGCTACGGCCACACGCCGGGCCATCAATCGCTCAAGGTGCGCACCGGCTCGGGCGAGATCGTGCTCACCGCGGATGCCTGCTACATGCGCCGGACGCTGGAAGAGCTGCACCTGCCGACGATCTACCACGACGCGGCGCAGATGCTCGAAACCCTCAAGATGTTCCGGCGGCTCCGGGCCGGCGGCGCGCGCATCTTCGTCGGCCACGACCCCGCCTTCTGGCAGGACGTGCCCCAGGCGCCGGCGCAGATCGGATAGGCGCCTGGCTTTGGCGGCTTGACAATCATCGGCCCGGATCGCACTTCCTTAGTGCATCCGTAACCTTGTTATGCGATAAGCGGTGCCCGGGCCGCGTGAACGATACCCGCTTAAGGGTCGTCGGCCCGTTAGAACCCACCCCATCGACAGCCCAGACACGCGGGGCGCGTTTCGATACCCCGCCTTTCGGCGCACGGCCCAGCATGGGTCCGGCTGCCGACCGGCTCGACACGAAAGAAAAGACTTGAACTCATTCAATGACCTAGGCCTCGCGGCGCCCATCCTGACGGCGCTCGCGGAGGAAGGCTATGCCACGCCGACGCCGATCCAGGCGCAGGCGATCCCCCACGTCCTCGCCGGCCGCGACCTTCAAGGCATCGCCCAGACCGGCACCGGCAAGACCGCGGCCTTCGCCCTGCCGATCCTGAACCGGCTCGCCGCCGACCGCCGGCCGGCAGCCCGCAATGCCTGCCGGGTGCTGGTGCTCAGCCCGACCCGCGAGCTCTCCGGCCAGATCCTGGAGAGCTTCAACAGCTATGGCCGCCACCTGAAGCTGCGCGCGACGCTCGCCATCGGCGGCGTGCCGTTGCATCGGCAGGCACGCGCGGTTGCCGCAGGCGTCGATATCCTGGTCGCCACGCCCGGCCGCCTGCTCGACCTGGTGGACAACCACCGTTTCCGTCTCAATGAGGTCGAGGTGCTCGTGCTCGACGAGGCCGACCGCATGCTCGACATGGGCTTCATCCACGCGATCCGCCGGATCTGCACGAAGCTGCCGAAGACGCGCCAGAGCCTGTTCTTCTCGGCAACCATGCCGCGCGCCATCGCGGAGCTCGCGGGCGAGCTGCTCACCACGCCGCAGAAGGTCGCGGTCGCGCCGGTGTCCTCGACGGCCGAGGCGGTCTCCCAGCAGGTGATCTTCCTCGATCGCGCCGCGAAGCCGCGCGCGCTCTTCGAGCTGCTCTCCGACCGCGCCGTCGAACGCGCGCTCGTCTTCACCCGCACCAAGCACGGCGCCGATCGCGTGGTGCGCGGCCTGCACAAGGACGGCCTCGAAGCCGATGCCATTCACGGCAACAAGTCGCAGAGCCAGCGCGAGCGGGCGCTCGATGCGTTCCGGCGCGGCCGGGTTCGCGTGCTGGTCGCGACCGACATCGCGGCGCGCGGCATCGACGTCGACGGCGTAAGCCACGTCGTCAATTTCGACCTGCCCAACGTGGCGGAAACCTATGTCCACCGCATCGGCCGCACGGCGCGCGCGGGCGCGAGCGGCACCGCCGTCTCGTTCTGCAGCGACGCCGACGAGCGCGGCTATCTGCGCGCCATCGAAACCCTGATCCGCCAGCGCATCCCGACCGTCGAGCGCCGGGGCGGCGCCGGGCAGGGTGACGCGGCCTGGAGCGCCGCGCCGGCACCCAAGCCGGCGAGGCAGCCTTCGGCCGCGCCGGGCTCGAAGCGGCGGAATGCGCGGCACCGCCCGGCGGCGCAGCCGACGTCGCATCCGCGAGCCGGCACAGGCGAGATGGTCGGGCTCGGCTTCATGCGGCCGGTTCCCTCGCGGGCGGGATAGAGAAAGCCCCTCTCCACCAACCGACGACAGGAGGCTCAACTGGCGAAAGAGGAAATCATGGAGTTCGAGGGGACCGTCACCGAGGTCCTCCCGGACGGCAAATACCGCGTGCGCCTGGACAACGACCACATGATCCTGGCCTATGCGGCCGGGCGCATGAAGAAGCACCGCATCCGCACCTTGGCGGGCGATCGCGTCAGGGTCGAAGTTTCGGTCTATGACCTCGACAAGGGCCGCATCAACTTCCGCCATGCCGGCGGCGACGCCAACGCCGCGCCGCGACCGCATCGGCAGCAGTTCCGCAAGCGCTGAGCAGCGCCGCGCCTCATCGGCGCGGCCTGCTTCATCCCCGTCGCCCTTCGCGCTACCATCGAGCCGGCACACCGACCCGGCTCTCGGCCATGACCTGCACCGCTAGGCGTCTGGCCCTGTTGGCGTTCTCGCTCGCCCTGCCGGCAGCGCTCCTCGCCGCTGCCATGCCCGCCTGCGCCTCGCCCGACCTCGCTCTGCCGTGGCCCGACCAGGCCTCGGCCGATGCGCCGGCGGGCCAGCCGATGACCTTCCCGAGCCGCAGCCCGTTCGCCTTTTCGGATGTCGGGAACGGGCCCGATGAGGAGCCCCCGACGCAAGCGCAGGGCACGCTGTACCTCCCTGCCGGCGCATCGCCCGAAGCGCCCGTGCCGGCCATCGTCCTGCTGCACGGCGCGAGCGGAGTGATGAATGCGCGGGGGCCGACCTATGCCCGCCAGTTCGCGGCGCGGGGCGCGGCCGCCCTCGTCGTCGACGTGTTCGGCGCGCGGCGCGAGCGGGGCAGCGGCTTCATCAACCGGCTGCTCGAAATCACCGAGGCGATGTTCCTGGCGGACGCCTATGCGGCGCTCGACTTCCTTGCCGCGCGCCCGGAGATCGACGCGCAACGCATCGCGCTGGTCGGCTTCTCCTATGGCGGCATGGCGGCGACCTATGCGGCCTATGCGCAGGTCGCCGAGCGCTACGCGCCGAACGGCCGCCGCTTCGCCGCGCATGTCGCCTTCTACGCGCCCTGCATCGCCGAGTTCGAAGACCATCGCGGCACGGGCGCGCCGCTCCTGATGCTCTTCGGCGCGCGCGACGCGACCGTCGATGCCGAGCGCTGCGCCAGGGTCGCCGCGCAGCTCGAGGCAGGCGGCAGCGAGGTGGAGACCGCCGTCTATGAGGATGCCGTGCACCAGTGGGACGGCGCGTTCGGCAGAGAGCGGGAAATCGGCCGGAGCCTCGCGCCCTGCTCGTTCGTGGTGGCGCGCGACGGCAGCGTGCTCGACCGCAACCTTCTGTGGCTGCCGATGGCGAATGGCTTCCTGCGCAAGGTCATGCTGGCCCTGTGCGCGGCCGAGGACGGCTACCTGATCGGGCGGAACGACGAAATCCGCGCGCGCTCCAACCGCGCCATGGGCGAGTTCCTCGAACGCGCGCTCTATCCGCCGGACGGATAGGACGGGCCGGTTATCCGGTGCCCTGCCCTCGGTTGCGGACCCGACGGAGCAGGAGCTCGTCGAACTCGTCGTCGCCGACCAGGCCGCCGGGCCGCAGCGCCATGAAGAGGACGATAATGGCACCGAGGAAGAAGCCGGTCAGGCCCGGCAGGCGGGGCAGCTCGGTGCCGAAGATGGTCGGCGCCGATTCGAGCCAGCGCATGAACTCGAAGCCGACGGTCACCACAATGGTGCCGAGCACGGCGCCCGAGATGCTCTGCATGCCGCCGAGGATGAGCATGGCGAGGGTCAGGAAGGTCAGGTCGAAATAGAAGCTCTTCGGGCTGATCGAACCGAGGAAGAGCGAGAACATGACGCCCGCGATGGAGCACAGGCAGCCGCTCAGCACCCAGGCGCGCAGGCGGAGCCGCTGCACGTTCACGCCCATGGCGCTCGCCGCGAGCAGGTCGTCGCCGCTCGCCCTGAGCTGGATGCCGGCCTTGGAGTCGCGGAACAGGCGCGCCACGACCACCATGGCCGCCGCGATCAGGCTCAGCGTGATCAGGTTGGCCGAGATCGGGATGCCGTAGAGCGCGCGGGCGCCGCGCGTCAGGTCCGTCCAGTTGTTGATCACGACGTGGACGATGACCAGCCAGGCGAGCGTCGCGATCGTGGCGGCGATGCCGCTCTGGCGCGTCAGAAGCAGGCCGGTGATCAGCGCGAACAGCGTGCCGACGACCACAGCGACGATCGCAGCCGGGATCACGTCCATGGAGAACGTGGCGAGGCCGAACGGCGCGTCGGGAATGGTCACCGCCTTGATCGGACCCGGCATGGTGAGCACGGCCACCACGTAGGCGCTGATGCCCATGAACGAGACGTGGCCGAGATTGGCCACCTTCGAGTTGCCCATGAACGACTGCAGGCCGAGCACCACCATGAGATGGATCATGAACAGGCTCGCGACGCGGACCTGGGCCACCTCGCCGAACGCCTCGAACAAAACCCCGATCAGGATCACGACGACCGCGAGCGGCGCCACGCCGAGCGTGGCGCGCCGGTAGCCCGACCAGTCGCTCGGGAGCCATCGGCTGCGCGGACGAGCCGCGGATGCAGCGCGCTCGCTCATCACTCCTTGTCTCCGAGAACGGCGCGCCGGCCGAAGATGCCCTGCGGCCTGAAGATCAGCACGCCGCCGACGAGCAGGAAGACGAACGCGTCGCGGTAGCCGGCGACCCCTTCCGGCAGGACAACCTGGAAGACGACCTCCGAGATGCCGAGGACAAAGCCGCCGATGATCGCACCGGCGAGCGAGCCGAAGCCGCCCAGCACCGCGGCGACAAAGGCCTTGAGGACGGGGAAGAAGCCCATCAGCGGATCGACCGCGCCGCGCCGGGAAATGATGAAGATCGCAGCCAGGCCCGCGAGCAGGCCCGAGATCAGAAACGCCGCGAACACCACGTGATTGGCGCGGATGCCCATCAGGCGCACGGTGTTGAAGTCCTTCGCGGCGGCCCGCATGGCGAGGCCGATGTTGGTGCTGCGCAGGAGGATCAGCAGCCCGATGAAGGCAAGCGCCGTGACGCCGGCCTCGAGCACCTGGAGCGTCGGGATGCGCACCTGGCCGATCAGGATCTGGGTGTCGAAGAAGCTCGGCGTCTCGACCGCTTTCGGCCGCGTCGCCACGGTCGTCACGAAGAAATTCTTGACGATGATGGAGAGGCCGAAGGCGGTAAGCAGGCCGGTCGTCGCCGGCGCGTTTCGCACCGGCCTGAACGCCACGCGCTCGAACAGCACCGCCGCGGCGATCGCGGCGATGATCCCGATCGGGATCACGCTCCACAGGTTGACCGAGGCGCCGGCGAAGATCAGAAAGCCGTACATCGCATAGCCGCCGATCGTGATCAGCTCGCCATGGGCGAAGTTGACGAGGCCCATCACGCTGAACACGATGGCGAGGCCGAGCGCGAGCAGGGCGTACTCGCCGCCGATGCTCAGCGCGTTCAGCGCCTGCTGGATGACGTATTCCAAGGCTCAGGCGCTTCCGGTGGACTGGCCAGAAGGCGAAGGATGCTCGCCGGTGCCGGTGCCGAGATAGTGTTCCATCAGGTCATCCGAGGCGAGCAGCTCCTTCGCGTCGCCCGCGAATTGGATGCGCCCGGTGTTGAGCACATAGGCCCGGTCGGCGAGCTGGAGCGCGTCATAGGCGTTCTGCTCGACGACCAGCATGGTGAGCCCCTTTTCGCGGAGCCGTGCCATCAGGCTGAAGATCACCTCGACGAGGCGCGGCGCGAGGCCGAGCGAGGGCTCGTCGAGCATCAGGAGCTTCGGCGCCGACATCATGGAGCGCGCGATGGCGAGCTGCTGCTGCTCGCCGCCCGAGAGCGTCTGCGCCGGCGAGTTGTAGCGCTCGCGCAGGATGGGGAACATCTCGAGCATCTCCTCGAGGTCGCGCTTGACGCCGTCCGCGTCCTTCCGCACCGCCGCGCCCAGCCGCAGGTTCTGGCCCACGGTCAGGTCGGCGAATACGCGGCGGCCCTCGGGCGTCACCGTGGCGCCCGCGCGTACGACATCCTCGGTGCGCTTGCGCGTGATGTCCTTGCCGTTGAGAACGATGCGCCCGGCCGAGATCGGGATCAGCCGGGCGATCGCCGAGATCAGGCTGGTCTTGCCGGCGCCGTTCGGGCCGAGGAGGGCGACGATCTCGCCCGCCTCGACCCGCAGCGACACGTCCTGGACCGCACGGATCGCCCCGTAGTGGACCGATACGTTCGCGACCTCGAGCATGGATTGAAGCCCCGGTCAGACGTCAGCCAGGAGAGCAGCGTTCGGACGCAGACTCACTCCGTCGTACCCCCGCTTCCGCCCTTGGGCTCCCACTTGGAGAAATCATCCGGCACCCATTGCGGCAGGATGTGCTTGACCAGCGCGAACTTGCCGTCCTTGACCGTGACCAGAACCAGGTCCTTGTAGGGCACGCCACCGTGGCCCTTGTAGGTGATCGACTTCGCGGTGATGCCCTCGACGTTCTCCAGGTTGTGCATCGCCTGGGTGATCGCCGCCGGATCGTCCGAGCCCGCCGCCTCGATGGCCTGGCGGATGATCTCCACCGTCTCGCCGCCGAGCCCGAAGAAGATGTTCTGGTAGGTGTAGCCCTTGCCCTCGCAGTAGCTCTTGAACCATTCGAGCTTGCTGCCCGGCTCCGGGAAGCCGTGCGTCGCGAAGGTGAGCAGGCTGGCGCCTTCGCCGCCGATCTCGAGGACGCCCGGATCGTCCATGCCATCGGTGGTGAACATCGGGATGTCGACGCCGGCGGCATGCATCTGCTTCAGGAACACGCCGCCGTCCGGGATGATCATCGCCGAGAAGATCACGTCCGGCTTCGGATCCATGTTGGCTAACTCGGTGACCTGCGCGGAATAGTCCGCGGTGCCGTAGTTCCAGTTCATCTCGCCGAGCACGGTGCCGCCGAGCCGCTCGAAGGCCTCGCCCATATAGCGCGGCGTCACGTAGGAGTAGCTGCCGATATCGTGCGAGGTCAGCATGTAGGCGGTACGGTAGCCCTTCTCATAGGCGTACTCGGCCGCCGCCGCTGCGGCGGCATTGTCGCCATAGGGCGTGAGGAAGCCGATATCCGGCATCGCCGCCGGCCATTGCACCTGGGTCGAGGCGACCGAGATGATCGCGATCTGGTGCGGCTGCGCCTGCACGCCTGCCGGGATCATCGTGTCGTCCGTCGGTGCGCCGAGGATCACGGAGACGCCCTCGTCGATCAGCTCCTGCGCGGCGGTGCCGACGATCGCAGGATCGCTCTTGATGTCGCGGACCGAGAGCTTGAGCGGCCGGCCGCCGAGCACGCCGCCCTGCTCGTTGATGTAGTCGATCATGCACTGGACGCCCTGCGGGCTGTCATAGGGCGCCAGCTCGCCGGTCACCGCCGCGGTGTAGCCGAGCAGGACCGGCTCCTTGTCCTCCGCCGAGGCGATGCCGCCCGCGGCAACGAGGGCGGCCGCCGAGACGGCCATCAATCCGCTCCATTTCGCGCCTGCTGAAACTCTCATTGCCGATCTCCCTTCCTGCCTTCGAGTTGTGGCCATGCCTCTTGGTCAATGCGGCGCCGCGCCGGCATCCGGCGTGCGGCGGCCGCCGATATAGACCTCGATCACGCGCGGGTCCTTCTGGATCTGGCTGGGCGGGCCACCCGCGATCAGCTCTCCCATGTGCAGCACGTTGATCCGCTCGCACACCGTCATGATGAACCGAAGATCGTGGTCGATCACGATGATCCCGCAGCCGAAGCGATCGCGGATGCTGCGCACATGGCCGATGAGCGCCTCGGACTCCACCTCGTTCATGCCGGCGGCCGGCTCGTCGAGCAGGAGAAACTCCGGCGCGAGCGCGAGGGCGCGCGCGATCTCCAGCCGGCGCTGCTGGCCGTAGGGCAGCTCGCGCGCCTTGCGGAAGCTGTCGCGCTGCAGCCCGAGCTGCTCGATGATCGAATCGACGCTCTGGTTCGCGATCTGCTGCGCCCGGTAGTGCTCGGAGGTGGTGAAGGCGACCTCGACGTTCTGGCGTACCGTCAGGCCGCCGAACAGCCGGATGTTCTGGAAGGTCCGCGCGATGCCGGCGACCGCGCAGTCGCGCGGGCTCGTGCTGTCGATGCGGCGCTCGCCGAGCCTGACCTCGCCCTCGTCGAGCGGCAGCGTTGCGGAGATCACGTTGAGGAGCGTCGTCTTGCCGGCCCCGTTCGGGCCGATCAGCCCGACGATCTCGCCGCTCTCGCAGCTCAGCGAGACGTTCCTCAGCGCGTAGACGCCGCCGAAATGCTTCGAGACGTCGGAGACCGTGAGGGTGGTGCTCATCGGCGCTCAAGCATGCCGGTTGCCAAGCAGCGCATGCCGCCGCCGCATCGCGTGCCCGTCAGCCCGAAGGCCCACGCCATCACAAAGCCCGAGAACCATCCGCACCCGCTCCCCCCAACAGACCCGAACGCAGCCTCGAATCTCCCGTTCGGCACGCGACGAACCGAAAGATCTGTTGGCCCTCCCCCGACCGTCATTCTTCCTCAGCGGCCAAGCGGCGTCAACGCCGACGCCTTGCATCGCGGTCCTAGGGGACGATTTTCGGCGATTGCGGCCGATTCGGGCCGATGGTCCTGAGAATGGACCATTCACAAATTGCTTTGCCTGACGGGTTTCTTCCTCGCTATCGTGGTCAAGCTCTTCGCAACGCCCGGGCCGGTCCGGCCGATGGGCGGTGCGACAGACGGCGGGATGGCGGTGCGGCACGGGCGCCGACGGCGAACCGGCGCCGCGACCGGCAACGCGGAGGAAGCGACATAGCGTGTGCCGCCGTTGACGCATGGCCGCGAGGAGACGGGCACAAGGGAGAAGATCATGGAGCACGGGCGCAATATCGAGGCGTTGACCGCCAACGCGTTGGACCACTACCTGTTCTCGTTGGCGCGCATGGAGGACATCAGGCGGGACGGCCCGATGATCTTCGTCGAGGGCAAGGGCCTCGAGGTGAACGACGCCTCGGGCAAGCGCTATCTCGACATGATGAGCATGCAGACGCGGGCGACCTCGCTCGGCTTCGCCAACGAGGAGATCGCCAAGGCGATCTACGACCAGCTCTGCAGGCTGCACTACGCCGGCTGCTTCTCCCACGTCAACGACACGGCGATCCAGCTCTCGGTCGAAATCTCGAAGCGCGCGCCGAAGGGCATGACGCACTGCGTCTATGGCTGCTCCGGCTCGGAGGCTAACGAGCTCGCCTTCAAGCTCGCCAAGCAGTACCAGCATTTCAGCGGCAAGAAGCCGCGCGCGTACAAGATCATCGCGCGCTGGGACGCTTATCACGGCGCCACCATGGGCGCGCAGGCGGCGACCGATTCGCTCGGCACGCGGCACGCCAACGAGCCGGGCGTGCCGGGCTACAGCCACATCCCGGCGCCGATCAACTACCGCAACCCGTTCGGCATGGAGCAGCGGAAATACTACGATTTCTGCATCGACTATCTGGAGCGGCAGATCCAGCACGAGGGCCCCGACTATGTCGCCGCCTTCATCGGCGAGCCGGTGATGCAGACCTCGGGCGCGCAGGTGCCGCCGGACGACTACTGGCCGCGGGTGCGCGAGATCTGCGACAAGTATGGCGTGCTGCTGATCGCCGACGAGGTGATCTGCGGCTTCGGGCGGACCGGCCAGTGGTTCGCCATGCAGAACTGGGGCGTCGTGCCCGACATCATCACCTTCGCCAAGGCGGTCACGGCCGGCTACTTCCCGCTCGGCGGCGCCATCGTCAAGCAGGAGATCGCGGATGCCCTGCCGCAGTTCCTGCACGTGCAGACCTATCAGGGCCATCCGGGCGGCACGGCGGCGGCGCTGAAGACCATCGAGATCATCGAGCGCGACAAGCTCATTGAAAACGCCCGCGTGAACGGCGCCTATTTCCTCGACAAGATGAAGCGGCTCGAGAACCTCGCGATCGTCGGCGAGACCCGCGGCCTCGGCATGTGGACCGCGATCGACTTCACTTCCGACAAGAAGACGCGCGCGCCGCTCAAGGTCGAGCAGGTCGCCAAGATCGCCAAGCGCATCCGCCAGCATGGCGTGCTCAGTGGCCATACCATGTACGGCATCGAGTTCGCGCCGGGCCTGATCGCGACCAAGGCCCAGCTCGACAAGTGCGTCGACGTCGCCGAGCAGTCGATCAAGGAGATCATGAAGGAGGACGGCCTCGGCTGAGGCCGACGCGTCGGCGCCCGTCTCTCTCCCCACTTGTCATGGCCCGGCTTGATCGGGCCATCCATGCCGGCAACGGATTCGCTGCGCGATGGATGGCCCGATCAAGTCGGGCCATGACGGGATGGGGAGGTGTCGTGGCCCTGAGGGGAAAGCACTCTCAGAGTTTCGCCATGATGCCGCCATCGACCACGAGGTCGATGGCGGTGATGAAGGAGGCGTCCTCCGAGAGCAGGAAGAGCGCGGCGCTCGCGATATCCTCCGGCATGCCGACGCGCCCCAATGGCGTGCGCGCCGCCATGGCGGCGACGCGCGCCGGGTCGCGGTAGATCTCTTCCGTCATCGGGGTGCGCACCGCGCCGGGGCAGATGGTGTTGGAGCGCACGCCGGCTGCCGCATACTGCATGGCGAAGGAGCGGGACAGGCCGACCAGCGCGTGCTTCGACGCCTGATAGGCGTCGAGCGGGCCGCCCGCCAGGATGTTCTCCATGTTGCGCAGGCCGACCACGCTCGCGATGTGCACCATCGAGCCGCGCCCGGCCTTGAGGTAGGGCAAAGCCGCGCGCGAGACCAGCGCCGCGCCGGTCAGGTTGATGTCGAGCGTGCGGCGCCATGCGGCGAGGTCCATGGTCTCGAAGGCGCCGTCGCCGTCGAGCACCACGCCCGCCGCATTGACCAGCGCATGGAGCGCACCGTCGATCGCCGCGTTCCGGGCGGCCGAAGCGATGAACGCCTCGTCCGTGACGTCGCCCTGCTCGTAAGCAACCGCAGTGGCGAGGTTGGCGGGCCGGGGCTTGAGGTCGAGCGCCATCACCCGCGCGCCCGCGCTCGACAGCGCGTTGGCGATGGCGAGCCCCATGCCGCCGCCGGCGCCGGTGACCAGCGCCGCACGCCCGCGGAATTCGGGATAGACCGCTATGACGCGCCCCTAGCTGCGGAACGCGTCGCGCAAGGCGGCTGCCGAATCCACGAGCCCGGCCTCGGCGCTCGGCAGCAGGCCGGTGATCGAGACGAAGCCATGGATCATGCTCTCATAGCGCTTGAGCGTGACCGCCACGCCGGCCTGCCTGAGCCGCTCGGCGTATGCCTCGCCCTCGTCGCGCAAGGGATCGAAGCCGGCGGTGAGGATGAAGGCGGGCGGCAGGTTGGAGAGGTCGGCGGCGCGCAGCGGCGAGGCCAGGCCGTTCTGCTTGTCGGCCTCGGCCCTGACGTAGCTGTTGATGTAGAAGGGCATCGAATTGAGCAGGTAGCCCTTCGAGTAGAGCCGCTTCGACTCGTTGTCGGAGGCGAGGTCGGTGACCGGGTAGATCAGCAGCTGGAAGCCGATCTTCGGGCCCTTGCGGTCGCGCGCCAGCAGGGTGACCGCGCAGGCGATGTTGCCGCCGGCCGAATCGCCGCCGATCGCGAGGCGCCCGCCATCCGCGCCGAGCCTGCCGGCTTCGCGGGCGAGCCATTCGAGCGCCACATAGGCGTCATCGACGGGGGCGGGAAACTTCGCCTCGGGCGCGAGCCGATAGGCCACCGAGGCGACGACCACGCCGCCATGGCGGCAGAGATAGCGGCAGACATCGTCATGGGTGTCGAGATCGCCGCGAATCCAGCCGCCGCCATGCAGATAGATCAGGAGCGGCGGCTTCTTCTCGCCGGCGGCTTCGGGCCGGTAGAGCCGGAAGGCGAGCGGCCCGGCCGGGCCGGGCAGGCTCAGATCCTCGACCGAGGCCACCGGCTGCTTCTTGCCCGCGAGCGGCGCCATGTCGGCCTTCCAGGTGCGCCGCGCCTCGTCCGGCGCCATCACCTCGACCGGCACCTCGTTCGGGTCCGCCGGCGCGCTCAGGATCTCCTTCAGCTTCGGATCAAGCTCCACGACTGCTCCCCCCTTGCCGGCGCACGAAAAAGGACGGGCGCCATGCCGCCGCGTCGGGCGCCGGCCGTCAAGACCTTCGATGGATCGGCTCAAGCCACCTTGGCGGCGCGCGAAGCAAACGCCGACGAGAACTCGGGCGCGACCTCGCGCGCGAAGCGGCTGAGCCACGCGTGCCGCCGCTCGCGCGGCACGCCGGGCGTCGCGACGTGGAGCAGGAAGGTGTCGAAGCCGGCCTCGACGAACGCCCGCGTCTTGCGGATCACGGTCGCGGGCGAGCCGACGAGCTGCCATTCGCACCAGGGCGGGATGTTGGCGGGGTCGGCGCGCTCCTTCATCGAGCGGAAGACGTTCTGCCACGCCTTATACGTTTTCAGATAGGTGAAATGGTCCTTGTCGCCCTCATAGTGGTCGACCTGCGCCTGCTGGAAGCGCGGGATGAACATCTGGGCCTGGCGCACCGCCTCGTCGTCGCTGTCGGCGACGATGCAGTTGATCATGATCGGATAGCGGAAGCCGCTACTGTCGAGGCCGTTCGCCCTGGCGCGCTCCTTCCAGGCGGTGATCGTCTCGCGCTGCCTCTCCATGTTGCCGATCGAGGTCTGCATCGGCGACATGCCGAGATCGGCCATGACGTGCGCGCTCTCCGGGCTCGCGCCGATCGCGCCGTAGAAGTGGATCTTGCCGGTGTCGCCGCGCGGCCGAAGCTCGATCTCCTTCGGCGTCTCCAGCACCTTGCCCTTGTAGGTGAACCTGCCGCCCTTGAGCGCACGCTCGACGATGCGCCAGACATCCTCGAAGCGCTCGCGGCTCTCGTCCATGTCGATGCCGAAGGCATCGTATTCGAGCTTCGCGGTGCCGCGCCCGAGGCCGAGATGGAGCGGCTGCTCGGTCAGCAGGTTGAGCTGCGCGATGTCCTCGGCGAGCCGGAGCGGCTGGTACCACGGCGTGACCAGCACGCAGGTGCCGAGCGCGAGCTTCGGGAAGCGCGCGGCGAGGTGCGCGAGGAAGGCAAGCGGGTTCGGCGTCGGGAAATAGTCGGAGAAGTGATGCTCGATCATCCAGGCGGTCGAGTAGCCGAGCGCCTGGCCATGCGCGCAGTCCGCCAGGATCTCCTGGTAGAGCTCATGGTCGGAGAGGCCCGGCTCGCCCGCCGGCGAGGCGACGAAGCCGAAGTCGATGTCGCGTGAAGCCATGATGACGGCCGATCCCTGCCTCGCTTAATGGTCCAGCGATTAGACCTTTTTTGCACTGCCGCGGTCAAGGCCCGCGCGCGCGGCGGCGTGCCATGGTCTCGAGCCGGCGGCGGCCCTCGATGATGTGGGCGCCCATGGCGGCGGCCGCAGCCTCGCCGTCCCTTGCCTCGATCGAGGACAGGATGAGTGCATGAAAGTCGTTGGCGTTGTCCTCCAGCCGGCGGAACACCGCGCCGACCGGCATGAACATGCCGGCGCGCGCATCCTCGACCGCTTTGAGCAGGAAGGGGTTGCGGGCGGCGCGCGCGATGGTCAGGTGGAAGGCGGAATCGGCGGCCTGGAAGCGCGCGATGTTCTCCGGCCGCTCGCGCGCCGCGGCCGTCGCGGTCATCGCCTCCATGGCCGCGAGGCGCGCCTTGAGCTCCGCCACGTCCGCGGCCTTGCGGCGCTCGGCCGCGAGCCGCGCCGCGGCGCACTCGACCGCGTAGCGATAGTCATAGATCACGCGGATTTCGCTCAGGACATCGGCGCGGCGGCGGCGCCTGCCGTTGGACGCCGGCGCCTGCACGATGATCCCGCCGGCGGCGCCGCGCTTGATCCTGACCAGGCCCTTGCGGTTGAGCACGCCGACCGCGGCGCGCACCGTGGTACGCGAGACGCCGAGCTGCAAGGCAAGGTCGCGCTCGGAGGGCAGCCGGTCGCCGGGCACGAAGCGGCCGAGCTGGATCGCGCGCTCGAGCTGCTCGAGGGCAAGCTCGTGCGCGGCTGCCGGCTTGACGGGGCCGATCTCGATGCTTCCCGGTCTCATGAGCGGCGCGGCGTTGTTGGGGCGCTTTACCCGATGGTCTAGCCGCTATACCTTAGCATCATGCGACGTCCGGCGCGCTGGGCGATTGGAACAAAGGCAATGGCGCGCGTTCGTTCGGGGGATAATGGTCATCGCTAGCGAATCGACGGAAGCGCCCGTTGCCTTCGATCCCTTGCTCGAAGGGCCGGCCCGCACGGGCAGCCTGAGCGAACTCGCGCGCTCGAGCTATGCCCTGGCGCGCGAGGCGCTTGCCGCCGGCCGCTTCGCCGATGCGGCCATGCTCGGCCGGCATACCATCGACGAGGCGCGTGAAGCCTACGAACTCTATCGGGATTGGATCGTCCAGATACGCGATTATCTGTGGGCGGAAGGCGTCGCGGAAGCCCGAATCGCCGAGGGCGAGCAACGCATCACCGGCCTGCTTCGCGCGCCGGACGGCGCGGCCTTCGACCTCGACGCCGGCTGGCGCCGCTATGGCGAGGCGATCGAGCGCTTCGCGGCACTGGCCGAGCAAGGCGACGCCGCGGCGGCCGGGGCAGCGCTGCGCGAGGCATGGTCGATCTGGCTCGATGCCCATGACAAGGGCTGCGACTTGGTCGCCGGCATGCTCGACCTCGTGGTCGAGCATCTGGGCGAGGAACGCATCGGGCCGCTGTGGGACCTCCTGCTCGGCCCGATGTACGAGACCTATGACCGCTACGACACGGACCGCACGCCCTGGCCGTGCTCCTACCAGCGCATCCTGACCGTCGCGATCGAGGCGCTGCGCGGCCATCTGAGCGGCCCCGTGCGCGAGGGCGACATCGAGATCGTGGACGAGGCCGAGCGCGTCGTGCTGCGCTTCGAGCCGTGCGGCTCGGGCGGGCGCAGCATGCGCACCGACCCGGTGACCGGCGCCGCGCCGCGCATGGAGCCGCCCTTCGGCTTCCGCGTGACCGAGCGCGCCCATCCCTGGTCGTGGAACAAGACGGGCATCTGCCCCTACTGCGTGCATTGCTGCCAGCTCAACATGCGCATGCCGATCGCGAAGTTCGGCTATCCGACCCGCGTGGTCGAGCCGCCCACCTGGCCCGAGGCACGCACCGGCGGCAAGTGCAGCTGGACCATCTACAAGGATCCCCGCTTCGTGCCCGACGAAGCCTATGCGGCGGTCGGCGCGGCCAAGCCGGACGAGATCGGCGGCGCGGCGACGCGCGGCCGGCAGGCCGGCTCGGAATGACCGCGGCCTCGGCCGGCCTCGCGGAAGCCGCGCGGAAGCTCGCGGCCGAGGGCGTCAGGCTCGTGCAGATCGAGCTGCCGGAGATCGACGGCGGCATGCGCGCCAAGCTGATCTCGATCAAGAAGGCCGAATCCGGCTCGGGCAGCGCCTTCTGCACCATCGTCTACTGCCTGAGCACGGCCGACGACGTTTACGAGACGCCATCCGGCAACTACGCCAACGGCTTCCCGGACTGGTTCGCCATGCCGGACCCGGCGACCTTGCGCCGCCTGCCCTGGCTCGACGATACCGCCGCCGCGATCTGCGACCTCTATGACGCCGACGGCCGGCCGGTGGAGGTCGCGCCGCGCGGCCTGCTCCGCCGCGCCGCGGACAAGGCCGCCTCGATGGGCTACGAGGCACGTTTCGCGATGGAGTACGAGCTGTTCGTCCTGCACGCCGACCCGGTGCTCTTGAAGGGCGGCAGGCAGCACGGCCTCCAATCCCTGTCGCGCACCTGGAACGCCTACAGCCATCTCCGGCTCGCCGACACGCGGCCGCTGCTCGCGGAGTTCACCAGGCGGATGGAAGGCATCGGCATCGCGATCGAGGCCTGCCATACCGAGCTCGGCTATGGCTCGATCGAGATCGCGATCGCCCATGCCCCGCCGCTCGAAGCCGCCGACCGCGCCTTGCGCGCCAAGGCCTATCTCAAGGAGCTGTGCAACGAGCGCGGCCTCGTCGCCACCTTCATGCCGAAATGGGACACGAAGCAATCGGGCTCGGGCGGCCACATCCACCAGTCGCTCTGGCGGGACGGCGCCAACCAGTTCATCGAGGACGGCGCGCCGAGCCCGCTCTGCAAGGCGTATGCCGCGGGCCAGCTCGCGACGCTTGCCGATTTCACCGCGATCTTCCTGCCGAGCATCAATGCCTATCGCCGGCCGAACGGGCCGGCCTGGGCGCCCGAGAACGTCTCCTGGGGTACCGACAACCGCACGGCCGCGCTCCGCTATATCGCAAAACCGTCTTCGGCGGCGGCGCGCATCGAGCACCGCGTCTCGGGCGCCGACGTGAACCCCTATCTCGCGATGGCCGCACAGCTCGCGGGCGGCCTCCACGGCATAGAGAACCGCCTCGTGCCGCCGGCACCTTCCGAGGGCAATGCCGCAGCGAACGATTCGCTCGAACACCTGCCGCGCGACCTCGCCGAGGCGACCGCCCGGCTCAAGGGTTCCGCGCTCGCCCGCGCGCTGCTCGGCGACGCCTTCGTCGATCACTATGCGATCTCCCGCGAGGTGGAATGGCGCCTCTGGCAGCGCTGGCTCGCCGAGACCGTGACGCCGTGGGAGCTCGACCGCTATTTTCAGACGATCTGAGGAGATGCCATGAACGCGCTCGACCGTGCGGGCATCGCGGACCTGATCACGCGCGGCGAGATCGACACGGTGGTGTGCGCGGCGCCCGACGTCTGGGGCCGGCTGATGGGCAAGCGCGTGACGGGCCGCACCTTCCTCAAGACCGCGCTCGGCGAGGAGGGCCTGCACGGCTCGCTCTACATCTTCACCGTCGACATGGACATGGACCCGCGACCCGGCTTCGCGCTGACCAGCTGGGAAACCGGCTATCACGACTGCCGCTACGTGCCCGACCTCTCGACGCTGCATCGCGTGCCCTGGCACGACAAGACCGCGATGGTGCTGTGCGACCTGGCGGACGAGCACAGCGGCGCGCCGATCGCGGCCTCGCCGCGCGCCATCCTCAAGCGCCAGGTCGAGGCCGCCGCCGCGCTGGGCTACACGGTCAAGTGCGCGTCCGAGCTCGAGTTCTACCTGTTCAACGACAGCTTCGAGGCGGCCTGGCACAAGGACTACAAGGGCCTCGACCCGACCTCGACCTATCGCGGCGACTATCACATCCTGCAATCGGCCAAGACCGAGCCGCTGTTCCAGAAGATGCGCCGCCATCTCGACGAGATCGGCATCGAGATCGAGTTCTCGAAGACCGAATGGGGCCTCGGCCAGCAGGAGATCAACCTGCGCTATGCCGACGCGCTGGAGATGGCCGACCGGCACGCGCTCTACAAGAACGCGGTCAAGGAGATGGCGGCGCAGGCCGGGCTCTCCGCCACCTTCATGGCAAAGCCCTGGGCGGACGACATCGGCTCGTCCTGCCACCTGCACACCAGCCTGTGGGACCGTGACGGCGCCACGCCGCTCTCATGGGACGATACGGCGCCGGGGCATATGAGCGCGCCGTTCGGCGCCTTCATCGCCGGGCAGATCGAGCACACGCGGGCGCTGTCGCTGCTCTTCGCGCACACCATCAACGCCTACAAGCGCTTCCGGCCGGACAGCTTCGCGCCGACCGCGATGGCGCTCGGCGACGACAACCGGACCTGCGGCTTCAGACTGTGCGGCGAGAAGGCATCGTTCCGCGTCGAGAACCGCATCCCGGGCGCCGACGCCAACCCCTATCTCGCGATCGCGGCCTCGATCGCGGCCGGGCTCGACGGCATGAAGCGCAAGCTGCCGGCACCCGCGATCTATCGCGGCAACGCCTATCACGACGACGCGCTGCCGCGCATCCCGACCTCGCTGCACGAGGCGCTGCCGCTGTTCGAGGCGAGCGGCTTCGCGCGAGAGGCGCTCGGCGCGGAGGCGCACGCGCACATCGCGAATTTCGCGCGGCAGGAGCTTGCCGCCTTCGACCATGAGTGCGTGACCGACTGGGAGCGCAAGCGCTATTTCGAGCGCATCTGATCAAGGAGGGCCTGGGCATGGCCGAGAGCAGCATCAGCTTCGACTTCAAGGGCCAGGTCGCGATGATCGCGGGCGCCGGCGGCGGCATGGGCCTCGCCATCGCGAACGGCCTGATCAAGGCCGGCGCCGACGTGACGCTCATCGACGTCAAGCCCGAGCCCGCCGGCATTCCGGCCGGGCCGGGCCGCCATCTCTACGTCCAGGGCGACCTGACCGACGAGGCCCTGGTCAAGCGCGCCGTTGACGAGACGGTGGCACGCTTCGGCGGGCTCGACCTGCTTGCCAATACGGTCGGCGTGATCTGGTTCGGCCGTGACGTCTCGGCGCTCGACATCGACCTTGCGGTCTGGGACCAGGTGATGGCCATCAACCTCAAATCGATGGTCATCACCGCGCGCCACGCCGTGCCGCAGATGCGGAAGCGCGGCAAGGGCGCGATGATCCACGTCTCCTCCGTCCAGGCGCTGCGCGGCGATACCAAGGTGCAGGAGGCCTATGGTGCGTCGAAGGGCGCGATCCGCTCGCTCTCCAAGTCGCTCGCCATCCAGTTCGCCGCCGACCGCATCCGCTCGAACTGCATCCTGCCCGGCGCCATCCATACGCCGATGCAGGCGCGGCTCGACGATCCGGGCCTCAAGGCGAAATTCGCCGAGGCGATTCCGATCGGGCGCGTCGGCACCGCGGAGGACATCGCCAATTTGTCGCTGTTCCTGCTCTCGGACGCCGCGGGCTTCATCACCGGGGCCGAGTTCATCATCGACGGCGGCACCACCGCGCTGCCCTGATCGCCACGAGGACCAAGAGGAGAGGAGCGGGCCATGGACAATGTCGTTCTCGTCACCGGCGCGACCGGCGGCATCGGCCGCGCCATCATCAACCGGCTCGTCGCCGAGGGCTACGCGGTCCTCGCCGGCGACATCGCGGTGAACAAGCGGCAGAACGGCAAGCCGGACCCGCTGGCGCCCAAGGGCTCGACCGTCGCGCTGCAGCATCTCGACGTGACCGATACGAAGAGCTGCGAGGCGGCGGTCAAGGCCGCGCTCAGGCTCGGCCGGCTCAAGGGGCTGGTCAACTGCGCCGGCATCGTGCGCTTCACGCCGGTGAGCGAGCTGAACGAGAAGGGCGCGCTCGAGGTCTGGAACGTCAACGTGCTCGGCGCGCACCGGATGGATTGCGCGGCGACGCCGCACATGAAGAAGGGCTCGGCGATCGTCAACATCTCGAGCGTGACGAGCGCGATCGGGCGGCTCAAGGGCGCCTCGCTCTACGGCGCCTCGAAGAACGGCCTGATCGCCTATACGCGCTATCTCGCGGTCGAGCTAGCGCCGAAGGGCATCCGGGTCAATTGCCTCGCGCCCGGCTATATCGCGGTGCCGATGAGCGCGTCCATGAAGGCGGTCTCGGGCGGCGAGAAGAAGCTGATCGAGCAGGTGCCGCTCAAGCGGCTCGGCACGGTCGACGAGATGGCGGATATCGTCGAGTTCCTGCTCTCGGACCGCGCGGCCTACATGACCGGCGCCATGCTGATGGCCGATGGCGGCGTGACGGTGGCCTGATGTCGCGCGAGACGCTGCGAAAAGACGCGAACGCCGAGACCTTCCGCCGCCTGATGGCGGCCGAGCCGGTGCTGATCGACGTGCGCCCGGCGGGCGAGGCGGTGCCCGGCTTCGCGCCGAACCTGGTGCTCACCTCCGGCCCGACCTTGGCGTTTGGCGACTATGAGGGCGGCCAGCGCGACGGGTTGATCGGCGGCGCGCTCTATGAGGGCCTGGCCGCGAGCCGCGACGAGGCGATCGCCAAGCTCGAAAGCGGCGCGATCCGCGTGCTCGGCTGCCAGGAGCTCGGCTGCGTCGGCTCGCTCGCCGGCATCTACACGGCCTCCATGCCGGTCTTCGTGGTCGAGAACCAGGCGGGCAGCAACCGCGCCTTCTGCAACATGTACGAGGGCAAGTCGCCCAAGCGGCTCAATTACGGCGTCTATGACGACGAGGTGCGCGGCCGCCTCAAGCGCATCGAGCAGGCGGTCGGCCCGGCCATCGGCGCCGCGGTGCGCGCCGCTGGCGGCGTGCCCCTGAAGCCGATCATGAAGCGCGCGCTCCACATGGGCGACGAGCTGCACAGCCGCAACACGGCGGCCTCGCTGCTGTTCGCCCGTTCCCTGTTCCCGGGGCTGATCGATCTCGCCGGCACGCGGCGCGACGACGTGCTGGCGACCGTCGAGGTGCTGACCGAGGACGATTATTTCTTCCTGCGCCTCTCGATGGCGGCGGCCAAGGCGATCGCCGACCATGCCCACGGCGTCGAGGGGTCGAGCCTGGTCACCGCCATGGGCTTCAACTGCAAGGGCTTCGCGATCCGCGTCGGCGGGCTCGGGCCGCGCTGGTTCACCGGCCCGCCGCCCAACGTGAAGGCCAAGCTGTTCGCCGGCCATACCGAGGACGAGATCAGCTGGATGGGCGGCGAGAGTCCGATCACAGAGACGGTCGGCCTCGGCGGCTTCGCCCAGGCCGCGGCGTTCGCGCTGCAGGCCTATCAGGGCGGCTCGGCCGGCGCGATGGTCGAGCGCAACCTCGCGATGTACGGCATCACCGAGGGCGAGAACGAGCATTTCCTCATCCCCTATCTCGGCTATCGCGGCACACCGACCGGCATCGACATCGTCAAGGTGATCGAGAGCGGCGTTCGCCCGGTGATGGATGTCGGCGTCGCCGGCAAGGGCGGCGGCCAGATCGGCGCCGGCATCGTCACCGCGCCCGAAGCCTGCTTCACGGCCGCGATGAGTGCCTACGAGGAGCGCTACGGCGCATAGCGCCGGCACGGTACCGGCATAGCCGGTCGCCGAGCCGTGTGACAAAGCTGGTGCAAGTGCACATCGCGGCACTCGCAGGCGGCGTTGGCTACCCGAAACAACACGCAGGTACCTAGCCTCTCGCCCGGGGCATCGCCGGCATGGAACCAAGCGGCGACGATGCGCGTCTATCGGGCAGGAGTCAGTAGGCGAAGGCGGTCCGACAAGGGACCGAGAACACCCCTCTTCGCCTATCTGAGCACCGTTGCACGGAGAGAGTTCCGATGTTGAAGACATTGCTCGTCCCGAGCGCCTTTGCGCTTGCCCTCGCGATGCCGGCAGCGCTGAGCGCGCAGGAAACCCCGCCTGACGACGCGGCGACGCCGGAGACGCTGGACGCGGCACCCGATGCCGGCGGGGCCGATGTGGATGCGAACCCGATCGATGACGGCGGCACCGGCGACGCGCCGCTGGACGTGACCGAACCGGCCGGCGAGGGCACGCCCCCTCAGGAGGGCACGACCGAGCCGCAAGGCGACGGCACGCTCGGCCAGGAGGATATGAGCGGAAGCGAGACCCCTGCCGCCGCTTCCACCGACACGGTCATCCCCGCGGAAGAGGAAGGCGCGCTGCGCGCCGACAAGGTGATCGGGATGAAGGTCGTGGATGCGAGCGGCGAGCAGATCGGCAAGGTGACCGACATCATCCTGAACCCTGAGGGCCAGATGACCGGCCTCGTGATCTCCTCGGGCGGCTTCCTCGGAATCGGTGCCAAGAAGGTCGGCATCAAGGTCGATGAGGCGGACATCGACGTCGAGAGCGAGACGGTCGTCGCCAACAACCTGAGTCAGGAAGCGATCAAGCAGGCGCCGACGTTCAAGACGCAAGAGGACCTCCAGGCCGAGATGGAAGCCCAGCAGCGCCAGCAGGAGCTTGACTCGCAGCAGCAGGAGCCGGCCGCCGGCGGCACCTACTGACGATGAGCGCAGCCGAGACCGGCTGAACTGCCGGTCTCGGTATCCTTCCCTCATCGGCGTAATTTCTTGCCATCATCCTGACGGCCCGACGGCAGCATCTGCCGCGTCGCCGGCAAGTAGCGACATGGCAGCTACTTCAGAAAGATCACGCCCCACTGGCTGTCCACCACGTCGCCGCTCTTGGCGACCCTGAAGTTGGACGTGATGATGCCGCTCGCGCCCTCGAACACGCCGGTCCCCTTGTTGATCTGCCACATGATCGCGCCGTGGGTGAGGTTCGAGTCGGCGCTCGGCGCCATGAAGCCGAGCTCGCGGGTCGAGAAGCTGATCGTGCCGGCCTTGCCGAAGGTGATGGTGCCGTCTTCGACGAACGTGCCGTCCTGATTGAGCCGCACTTCCGAGGCGAAAGTCGCCTGGCCGCCGCCGGTCTTGAACTCGGCATCGACGCCGTGATCGCCGATCGTCGTCGTGATCGAGCCCGCCGTGGCGGCCGAGCTCGCCACCATGAAGCCGTCCGCGCCCGGCTTCGGCGTGGCCGAGCCCTTGAACACCAGCACGTACTGGACCTGTCTCATTCTTCTCCCCCGCGGCTTGGAACGCCCCGTCCATCGGGGCTCAGCCCCGGATGCTAGGGAAGCCACCCGCCTGGTTCAACTCCGGTGCTGTGATTTTGCGCGAGAGGTATGGCTGTGCCGCTCGACGCGCGGAACGCGGCGTGCGAGTCTCGGCCGGCCGGCCGATAGGCGAGACCCGAGGGGCGTTTCAGCATGGCGTCGCCGAGTGCGCTCGATCGCATGATGTTGGGGCCGGCGGGCCTTGCGCTGAGCGAGGACGAGTATGCACAGGCGGTCGCCGGCATGGGCGCCGGCTGGCTCGACCGCGAGGCACCCTCGACGCCGCCCGGCGGCCTCCCCCACCAGTTCCTGTCCTGGAGCGCCGACAGGTTTCGCATCGCGCGCGGGCCTGACCCGCTGCCCGGCCCGCTTGCGACGTATCGGGACGTCTGGTTCAACGAGCGAGCGAAATCGCCCGATGGCCGCTTGTTGGTCGAGGCGGCGTCGTTCGACGCGCAAGCGCCCGAGCTGTTCGGCGTCGTCCGAATCCTGTCGCACCCCGCCTGCCAACTCGATGCCGTGGTGGTCGATCTGGAAGCGCCGGCGGCCGACCTCAAATGGCAATGGCCGCTGCGCATCCGCGCCTTCGAGGAGGACCATGCGGCGCTCGGCCTCGATGCGCTGCGCGGCCTGTGGCCGGCCGGCACGCTGAGCGAGCCGCGCGCCGTCTCGCGCGCCGATGCCCGCGCCGAAGTGCTCGTCATGCGGGCGAGCGTGCGCGAGGCGCTGCGCCGTTTGCTCGGCCTACCCTATCGGGTGCGCGCCGGTTTCATCCTGCTGCTCGCGCCGGTGGATCTCGAATGGCGCGAGCTTCACGCCCATGTCGACGCGCTGCTGGCCGAGACCCAGGCCGCCGGGCTTTCGCTGGTTTCCCTGCCGCCCGATGCGCCGGTGCCCGAGGCGCTCAATCACTGGATCGGCGCGCTTTCGCACAACCTGCCGTTCGACCTCGCGCTCACAGGCTCAACGCCGCGCGATTCCTCGGTCCACATCGTGGACCGCCGGCTGGTGGACAATGCCGCCCTGCCGGAGGCCGCGCGCCGGCTCGGCCGGCGCCTGCGCCGGCTTCCCGAGGATGCCCCGCTCGCGCTGCCGAAGGCCTCGCTCGAACGCATCGACATGGCGCCGCTGGGCGCGGAGCCGCCCGCCGCGATCGGCGAAGCGCTCGAAAGCCGCGCCGGCGACCTGCCGTTCCATGCCGAATCGACCGGCGGTGCCGCGATCAGCGAGATCAGCGCGGCCGAGCGCGAGGCACGGCGCGCCGCGGCGCGCGAGGAGCCGGCGCGCTACCTGCAGGGCGATGTCTACTGGATGAAGGACGGCACGCCGCTGCTCGAACCGCGCGGCCTCGGGGTCGGGCAACCCTATCTGCTCGACCTCCATATCGGCGCGCCCGGCGAGGCGCTCGCGACCGCCGATGCCCCCTTCCCCGCCGAGCAGCTCGATTGGGAGCGCGCCGAGGCCTACAAGCTCCAGGTGCTGTTCGCCGAGCCGAACCAGTGGGACGAGCCGCTGCGCGGCACGCTCGAACTGCCGCGCAGCGGCGCCAGCAGCAAGTGCCGCTTCGCCTTCGCGCCGACCCGGGCCGGGCCGTTCGCTGGCCGGGTGACCATTCTCTATCGCGGCCGCATCCTGCAGACCGCACTGCTGGAGACCGCGGTGCTGGCGAGCGTCGCCGAGCTGGATGCGCCGCGCGATGCGCCGCCGCTGCGGCTTCGCGTCGAAGCGCAGATTCGCCACCGCCTCTCCACGCTCGACGACCGCCGGCGCTTCGATGCCTGCCTCGTGCTCAACCACACGGCCGACCACAGGAGCGCCATGACCGGTGCCGGCAAGGACGGCGCCTTCATCACGACGCTCGACGGCATCAAGCCGCAGCTCGCCAGCATCAACGGCCTGCTCAACCAAGTGGCGCTCGATACCAAATCATACGCCAAGGGCCTGGGCGCGCCGAAGAATGCCGAGCTGCTGGTGAGCCTCGCCAAGGAAGGCAATGTGCTCCATCGCCGGCTGGTGACGGACTATATCCAGCGCTCGTCCGCCGCCGAGGAGATCAGGGGCGGCGAGTATTTGCAGATCGTCAGCGCGCAGCCGGACGCCCTGTTGCCGCTCGAGTTCGTCTACGAGTTCAAGCCGCCGAAGACCGGCGCGCCGGTCTGCAAGAACGCCAAGCAGGCGCTCAAGGACGGAAGCTGCCCGGCGAGCTGCGTGCCGAGCGAGAGCCCGGCGCCTCATGTCTGCCCGCTCGGCTTCTGGGGCCTGAGCAAGGTGATCGAACGTCATGTCCACGATCCCGCGCTCGGTGAGGGCGCCAAGGTGCTGAGCGAGCCCGAGCTCGGCCGCGACGTGCTGACGCTCAAGGGTGCGGGCCTGCTGGCGGCGAGCGAGCAGGTGCCGAAGGCCGACCGCGCCAGCCTCGCCAAAGGTGTCGGCAAGGCCTGGGGCAAGGTGACGACCGCGAACAGCTGGGCCGACTGGAAGAAGGGCGTGCAGGCGGCGAAGCCCGTGCTGCTCGTCGCCCTGCCCCATGCAGGCGGCAGCGGCGCCGAGATCAGCCTCGAGATCGGCGGCGACGTGCTGGAGAGCCTCTACATCGACCAAGACTATGTGCGCCCCGACCCGGAGCGGCCGCCGCCGGTCGCGATCCTGCTCGGCTGCGATACCGCGAACGTCGCCTATACGGATGCCTATGCGCGGCACGTCGCGGTGTTCCGCCAGGCCGATGCCGCGCTCGTGCTCGGCACGGTGGCGACCGTGCTCGGCGCGGACGCCGCCAAGATGGCGGCGCGGCTGGTCGCCCATCTGAGCAAGGCGGTGCGCGGCAAGCCGGGCCGCTTCGGCGAGGTGCTGCGCGAGGCCAAGCGGCTCGCCGTCGCCGACAGCCTGATGATCGCCCTCTGCCTGGTCGCGTTCGGCGATGCCGATTGGCAGATCGAGGCTTGAACCGAGGGGAGCCGTGACATGCCCGCGCCGTTCTTCCGCATCGAGATGCTGCCCGCCCGTCATGGCGACTGCCTGTGGGTCGAGTATGGCGAGGGCGACGACACGCACCGGCTGCTGATCGACGGCGGGCCGGTCAGCACCTTCGACTACATCAAGAAACGCCTCGACCGCGTGCCGATGGGCGAGCGCGCCTTCGAGCTCATCGTGCTGAGCCATGTCGATGCCGACCATGTCGAAGGGCTGGTGCGGCTGTTCGCCGAGCAGCCCTTGCCCTTCGCGGTCGATCGGGTGTGGTTCAACGGCTGGCGCCAGATGAAGAAGTCGCACGGCCTGCTCGGCGCGCTGCAGGGCGAGTTCCTGAGCGCGCTGCTCGCCCGCCGCGTGCCCAGGGCGTGGAAGCCCGATGCGCCGCCCTGGGTCGTGCTGAAGGACGGCAAGCTGCCGGCGACGACGCTGCCCGGCGGCCTGAAGCTGACCCTGGTGTCGCCGACCCCGAGCAAGCTGCAGCAGATGGCGAAGGCGTGGGAGAAGGCGATGGACAAGGCGGGCATCGAGCCGGGCGATCTGGACGCCGCCTGGCAGAAGCTCGCTCAGACCAAGAAGTTCATCCCGAAGCAGGGGCTGCTCGGCGCGGCGCCGAACCTGGACGCCTTGTTGAAGGCGCAGTTCGTGCGCGACCAGGCGGCACCGAACGGCAGCAGCATCGCCTTCCTTGCGGAGTATGCCGGCAAGAGCGCACTGTTCCTCGCCGACGCGCACCCGGACGCGGTGGCGGCCTCGCTCAAGCGGCTGTGCAAGGAGCGGCGCGCGAAGCGGCTCAAGGTCGACGCGGTCAAGGTGTCGCACCATGGCAGCAAGAACAACACCAACGATGAGCTGCTGAGCCTGGTCGAGAGCCCGCGCTGGCTGATCAGCACCAACGGCGACCAGTTCAAGCATCCCGACAAGCCGTGCATCGCGCGCATCCTCAAGCTCGCCAAGCCCGACGCGCTCTACTTCAACTATCGGAGCGAATACACCAAGCCCTGGATCGCGGCGGCCGCGCAGAAGAAGTTCGGCTATCGCGCGATCGTCCGGCCGGAGTCCGCGACGGCGCTCGAGGTGCCGCTCTAGGAAGCGGGTACGCACGCCTTGCTATGGCATGGATATCAAACGGCAAATGAACGCCTGAACGGAGCAGCAGCCGAGCGCGGCCGGCAGCGGTGACCGGGGCGGCCGGTTCGGCTAATATCGGCCCTGTGAGCGGCATCGATCCCGGCAAGAGGGTCGAGCGCGGGGCAGGAAAAAAACACGAATGGGGGCTAGCGTGTACCGTACCAATACGGGCGAAGAACTTTTCATCATCGACGGGCATACCCACTTCTGGGATGCGAGTCCCGCCAACCAGCGCAACATCCACGGCAAGCAGTTCATCGACTGCTTCTATGCCTACCATTCCGCGCTGAGCCCGAAGGAGGCGCTCTGGCCCAAGGACAAGTTCGAGAGATACGACAGCGAGGCGATGTATCGCGACCTCTTCGTCGACGGTCCCGATGACATGGCGATCATCCAGCCGACCTATCTGCTCGACTTCTACACCAAGGGCTTCAACACCACCGAGCAGAACGCCGCGATCACCCAAAAGTATCCCGACCGCTTCATCCTCAACGGCGCGTTCGACCCGCGCGACGGCGAGCGCGCGCTCGACCATCTGCACGCGCTCAAGGAGACCTACGGCATCAAGGGGCTGAAGCTCTACACCGCCGAATGGAAGGGCTCGTCACGCGGCTGGAAGCTCAACGACCCGAACGCCTATCGCTGCTTCGAGCTGTGCGAGAAGCTCGGCATCAAGAACATCCATATCCACAAGGGCCCGACCATTACGCCGCTCGACAAGGACGCCTTCGACGTCGCCGACGTCGACCATGCGGCGACCGACTTCCAGAACCTGAACTTCATCGTCGAGCATGTCGGCCTGCCGCGGCTCGACGATTTCTGCTGGATCGCGGTGCAGGAGCCGAACGTCTATGGCGGGCTCGCGGTCGCCATGGCCTTCATGCACAGCCGGCCGCGCTATTTCGCCGAGGTGATGGCGGAGCTCCTGTTCTGGCTCGGCGAGGACCGCCTCCTGTTCGGCAGCGACTATGCGATCTGGACGCCGAAATGGCTGGTCGAGACGTTCATGGCCTTCGAGCTGCCGGACGACGTCAAGCGGGAACGCGGCGTCGATCTCACCCCGGAGGCCAAGAAGAAGATCCTCGGCCTCAACGCGGCGCGGCTCTACGGCGTCGATATCGAGGCGCAGAAGGCGAAGCTTCGAGGCAGCACGGCCAGGGCCGCCGAATAGGCCCCGGCATGGCCGGGCCGATCGAGGCGCGGCGCGACGAGGTCTGGCGTCGGCTCGGCCGCGTCGCCGACCCCGAGCTCGACGAGGCGGTCACCGATCTCGGCTTCATCCGCTCGGTCGAGATCGGGGCGAACGGCAGTGTCGAGATCGCCTTCCGCCTGCCGACCTATTGGTGCTCGGCCAATTTCGCCTTCCTGATGGCGGACGACATGCGGCGCGAGGTCGGCGCGCTGCCCTGGGTGACCGAGGTCCACCCGCGCCTGCTCGACCACATGTACGCGGAGCAGATCAACGCGGGCGTCGCATGCGGCGCCTCGTTCAGGCAGGTCTTCGGCGCGGAGGTCGCGGACGAGACGCTCGATGCCTTGCGCACCCGGTTCCTGCGCAAGGCGTTCCAGCGCCGCCAGGAGGCCGTGCTCGTCGCCCTGATCGAAGCCGGCCACGCGCCCCCGGCGCTCATCGCCCTCGACCTCGCGGGTCTGGAGGCGCTCGCGCTTCCGGATGCCGACTGGCCGCTGAAGCGGCGGCGCTATCTGGAGATGCGGCACCGCCTCGCGTCTTCGCCGCCCACGGATGCCGAACTTGTCTTCGTCGACCTCGACGGCGCGCCGCTCTCGGCGGATCGCTTCGAGGCGCATCTCCAGACGCTGCGCAGCGTGCGCCTTAACATGGAGTTCAACGGCGCGCTGTGCCGCGGACTTCTCGCCGTGCGCGAGGCGCCGGAACGCACCGCGGGAAATCCCCCGGCGGGCTGATCGATCGGCCTCGACACTCCTCGAAATACCTCTTCCGTTTCAAAGCACTATGCGACACGGGCCGGTTCGCGCCCATGCTTCGGCTTTGCGTGGAACATCCTTATATAAAAATATCTTTATATAAAGATGGAAACCTGTATGATATCCCGGCTTGGCAGCGAGAATCAGGGGCAGCGGATGGACCGGATCCTCGACGGCTTGAGGGCGGCGGCGGAGCTGACTCGGCTGCGCATTCTCGCGCTGTGCACGCGGGCCGACCTCACGGTGAGCGACTTGGTGCGCATCCTCGGGCAGAGCCAACCGCGCATCTCCCACCATCTCAAGCAGCTCGCCGAGGCCGGGCTGCTCGTGCGCTATCGCGAAGGCCAATGGATCTACCACCGCGTCGCGACCGGCGGCGCGGGCGGCCGGGTCGCGAGCGCCGTGGTCGGCCTGATCGCGAGTGAAACGCCGCATTTCTCGGCCGACCTCGCGCGCCTCGAAGAGGTCTCGCAGGATCGCCACGCCGCGGCCGAAGCCTATTTCAGCGCGAACGCCGAGAACTGGGACCGCATCCGCTCGCTCCATGTCGACGAGGCCAAGGTCGAGCGCGCCATCGCGGAGATGACCGCCGATCTCGACGCCAGGAACCTGCTCGACATCGGCACCGGCACCGGCCGCATGCTGCAGCTCCTGAGCGGACGCCTGGACGAGGCCGTCGGCGTCGACATCAACCGCGACATGCTGCGCATCGCGCGGGTCAATCTCGAGCGCGGCGGCGTGCGAAACTGCCATGTCCGGCTCGCCGACATGTACCGCCTGCCCTGGGCGGACGGCTCGTTCGACTGCGCCGTGCTGCACCAGGTGCTGCACTATGCCGAGCATCCCGCCGCCGTGATCGGCGAGGCTGCGCGCGTGCTGCGGCCCGATGGCCGCCTCCTGATCGTCGATTTCGCCCCGCACAAGCTCGACGAGCTGCGCAGCTCGCATGCCCATCGCTGGCTCGGCTTCGAGGACGATGACGTCTCCTCCTGGTGTAAGGCCGGCGGCCTCGACATCGAGCGGACGCGCCGGCTGCGCGGGCGGCCGCTCGTGGTCTCGATCTGGCGCGCGCGACGCCTCGCGCCCGACATGCCCGTCGAGGGCCGGAGGGCGGCATGAGGAAAGCGCCCGTCGAGGTTTCCTTCGAGTTCTTCCCGCCCAAGGACGAGGCGGCGGCGACGCAGCTCTGGTCCACGGTCGAGCGCCTGGCGCCGCTTCACCCGCGCTTCGTCTCGGTCACCTATGGCGCCGGCGGCTCGACCCGGGAGCGCACCCACGCGGCCGTGCAGCGCATCCTGCAGGAGACGCCGCTCACGCCGGCGGCCCACCTGACCTGCATCGGCGCGAACCGCGGCGAGATCGACGGGATCGCACGGCGCTATCGTGCGCTCGGGGTCCGCCACATCGTCGCGCTCAGGGGCGATCTGCCGACCGATGCCGCCGCCTATGCCGTGCATCCCGATGGCTATGCCAACGCCGCGGAACTGGTAGAGGGACTCAGGCGCGTCGCCGACTTCGACATCGCCGTCGCGGCGTACCCCGAGACCCATCGCGAGGCAAGGAGTCCCCAGGCCGACCTCGACCATCTGAAGCGCAAGCTCGATGCCGGCGCCTCGCGCGCCATCACGCAGTTCTTCTGCGCGCCGGAAACCTTCCTGCGCTTCGTCGAGCGGGCGCGCGCCGCCGGCATCGACGCCGAGATCGTGCCGGGCATCCTGCCGATCACGAACTTCAAGAGCTTCGAGAGTTTCGCCGCGCGCTGCACCGTCGACATCCCACCCTCGTTCGCGGCGCGCTTCGAGGGCCTCGACGACGATCCCGAGACGCGGCGCCTGATCGCGGCCGCGGTCGCCATCGAGCAATGCGGCGCGCTGCGCGAGGCCGGCGTCGACAAGTTCCATTTCTACACGCTGAACCGGCCCGAGCTGACCCGCGCGATCTGCCACGCGCTCGGCTTGAGGGCGGACGACGCACCGGGCCCGGGGCCCGCCGAGGAAACCAGGGCGACCGTTTGACATGACCGAGAGACAGGACCGCATCGCCGCCCTCGAGGCGGCCGCCAGGGAGCGTATCCTGGTGCTCGATGGCGCCATGGGCACCATGATCCAGGCGCGCGACCTCGGCGAGGCCGATTTCCGCGGCGATCGCTTGAAGGGCCATGGCTGCGACCTGAAAGGCGACAACGACCTGCTCGTGCTCACCCAGCCGGCGATCGTCGAGGAGATTCATCGCGAATTCCTGGATGCCGGTGCCGACATCGTCACCACCAACAGCTTCAACGCCAACCCGATCTCGCAGGCTGACTACCGGCTCGAAGCGGCGGTGCCCGAGCTGGCCTACGAAGCGGCGCGGATCGCCCGCGTCGCAGCCGATGCGACGAGCACGAGCGACAAGCCGCGCTTCGTCGCCGGCGCGCTCGGGCCGACCAACAAGACCGCCTCGATCTCGCCCGATGTCTCCAACCCGGGCTTCCGCGCCGTCGGCTTCGACGATCTGCGCGCCTGCTACCGCGAAGCCGCCGCCGGTCTGATCGAGGGCGGCAGCGACCTCATCATCATCGAGACCGTGTTCGACACCTTGAACGCCAAGGCGGCGCTCTTCGCGCTCGCCGAGCTCTATGACGAGATGGACGTGCGGCTGCCGATCATCGTCTCGGCGACGATCAGCGACCTGTCCGGCCGCACGCTGAGCGGCCAGACGCCGGAAGCCTTCTACCACTCGGTGAGCCACGCCGAGCCCTTCGCGGTCGGCCTCAACTGCTCGCTCGGCGCGGAGCAGCTCAGGCCCTATGTCGCGGCGCTTTCCGGCGTTGCCGGGTGCCTGGTCTCGGCCTATCCCAATGCCGGCCTGCCCGACGAGCTCGGCGAATACCGCGAGGCGCCGCACGAGACTGCGGCGCACCTCAAGGAATGGGCCGAGGCCGGCCTGCTCAACCTGGTCGGCGGCTGCTGCGGCACGACGCCCGAGCACATCCGCGCCATCGCCGAGGCGGTCGCCGGCCTGCCGCCGCGCGAGGCGCACCGCCACGCACCCCGGCTCCGGCTCTCCGGCCTCGAGCCGCTCGAGGTGCGGCGATGAGCCTGCCGTCCGACTTCATCCTGATCGGCGAGCGCACCAACGTCGCCGGCTCCGCACGCTTCAAGAAGCTGATCGCGGCCGGCGACTTCGAGGCGGCGCTCGCCATCGCGCGCGATCAGGTCGAGAACGGCGCCAACCTCATCGACGTCAACATGGACGATGCGATGATCGAGGGCGAAGCGGCGATGACCCGTTTCCTCAATTTGATCGCCACCGAGCCCGACATCAGCCGCGTGCCGGTGATGGTCGATTCCTCGAAATGGTCGGTCATCGAGGCCGGGCTCAAATGCCTGCAGGGCAAGGGCATCGTCAACTCGATCAGCCTCAAGGAGGGCGAGGCGGCCTTTCTGGAGCATGCCCGGCTGGTCCGCCGCTACGGCGCGGCGGCGGTCGTCATGGCGTTCGACGAGCAAGGCCAGGCCGAGACCGTCGCGCACAAGCTCGCCATCGCCGAGCGTGCCTATCGCCTGCTGACCGAGCGGGTCGGCTTTCCGGGCACCGACGTCATCATCGATCCGAACGTCTTCGCGGTCGCGACCGGCATCGAGCAGCACGACGACTATGGCCGTGCCTTCATCGAGGCGACGCGCCGGATCAAGGAGGCACTGCCGGAGGTCCATATCTCGGGCGGCATCTCGAACGTCTCATTCGCGTTCCGCGGCAACAACCCGGTGCGCGAGGCGATGCACGCCGTCTTCCTCTATCACGCGATCGAGGCCGGGCTCGACATGGCGATCGTCAACGCCGGCCAGCTCGCCATCTACGAGGACATCCCTGCGGAGCTTCGCGAGCGTGTCGAGGACGTCATCCTCAACCGCCGGCCCGACGCGACCGAGCGCCTGCTCGAGATCGCCCCGCGCTATAGCAAGGGCAGCGAGGCGGAGGCGGACGGCGCCGAGGTCGAAGCCTGGCGCGAGCGCGACGTGAGAAGCCGCCTCGTGCACGCGCTCGTGCATGGCATCGACAGCCACATCGTGGAGGATACCGAGGCGGCGCGACAGGACGCCGTGCGGGCGCTCGCAGTGATCGAGGGCCCCCTGATGGAGGGCATGAACGTGGTCGGCGACCTGTTCGGCGCCGGCAAGATGTTCCTGCCGCAGGTCGTCAAGAGCGCCCGCGTCATGAAGAAGGCGGTGGCGCATCTGATCCCCTACATGGAGGCGGAGCGCGAGGCGGCCGGCGAGCGCACTGCCAAGGGCCGCATCCTGCTCGCCACCGTGAAGGGCGACGTGCACGACATCGGCAAGAACATTGTCGGCGTCGTCCTGCAATGCAACGACTACGAGGTGATCGACCTCGGCGTCATGGTGCCGATGAGCAAGATCCTCGACGTGGCGCACGAGAAGGAGGTCGACATCATCGGCCTTTCCGGCCTGATCACGCCGAGCCTCGACGAGATGAGCAACGTCGCGCGCGAGATGGATCGGCGCAAACTCAAGCTACCACTCCTGATCGGCGGCGCGACCACGAGCCGCGTGCACACCGCGCTCAAGATCGAGCCGGGCTATGCGGGCCCGACCGTGTACGTGCCGGATGCCTCGAAGGCGGTCGGCGTGGTCAGCCGCCTGATGGCGCAGGACGAGCGCGAGGACTATGCGGCCGCGCTGCACGCCGAGTACGCCAAGCTGCGCGAGCAGCACCGGCGCAGCCGGCAGGGCGCCGGCCGCTTCACCATCGAGGCCGCGCGCGAGAACCGGCTGAAGCTCGATTGGACGGCAGCCGAACCGCCCGCGCCGCGCTTCCTCGGCGTCCGCACGCTAGAGCGCTACCCGCTCGACGAGCTGGCCCGCTTCATCGACTGGACGCCGTTCTTCCGGACCTGGGATCTGGTCGGCACGTTCCCGCAGATCCTCACCGACAACGTCGTCGGCGAGAGCGCGCGGGCGCTCTATGACGACGCCCAGGCGATGTTGAAGCGGATCGTCGCCGAAGGCTGGTTCAACGCACGCGCCTGCTTCGGCTTCTGGCCCGCGAACGCGCTCGGCGAGGACGACATTGCGCTCTATGCGGACGAGAGCCGGCGCGAGACGCGCGCCGTCGTACATACGCTCCGCCAGCAGATGCGCCGCGACGACGGCAGGCCCAACCTCGCGCTTGCCGACTTCATCGCGCCGCGCGAGAGCGGGCTCGCGGACTATCTGGGCGCCTTCGTGGTCACCGCCGGCGCCGAGGCGGATGCGATCGCCGATTCGTTCGCGAAGGCCAATGACGACTACAGCGCAATCATGGTCAAGGCGCTGGCCGACCGCTTCGCCGAGGCGTTCGCCGAGTGCCTGCACGCGCGCGTGCGCCGCGAGTTCTGGGGCTATGCGCCCGACGAGGCGCTCGACAACGAAGCACTGGTGGCGGAAGCGTATCGCGGCATCCGCCCGGCGCCCGGCTATCCGGCCTGCCCGGACCACAGCGAGAAGCGCACGCTGTTCGACCTGCTCGACGCCGAACGCACCGCCGGCGTGTGCTTGACCGAGAGCTTCGCCATGTGGCCGGCCGCGAGCGTGAGCGGCTACTATTTCAGCCACGAGAAGGCGCGCTATTTCGGCGTCGGCAAGATCGGGCTCGACCAGCTCGCCGACTATGCGAGGCGCAAGGGCGTCTCCCGCGCCGAGGCCGCCCGCTTCCTGCCAGCCAACATCGAGGCAGAGGCCGACGCCGACGAAGCGGCATGAGCTTCTCGGCAGGCTCTAGGATCGGCGGCGGCGCCGCCGCCCAAGGTGGAGAAGGATGCCGGTGGTCACGAACGCGGTCGGCAGCAGGGCGATGATCACCCAAAGGGCGCGCACCGCGGGCCCGGCGAAATCGCCGACATGCAGCCAATAGCGCAGGTGCCAGAACCATTCGGCGATCGAGGCGTGCCGCCGGTCATAAACGGCGAGCAGGCGCGGCGGGTCGTCGCCGACCCACGCCTCGACCGGCGGCGAGCGCGGCGTCTCGCCGAGGGTGACAACGACCGGCTTCCCCGGCGCCGCAGGAACGCGGATATATCTCAACCGCAGTTCGGGTGCGGCCGAGCGGCCGAGCGCGACCGCGACATCGAGGTCGCTCAGCGGCCGGAGCCCCTCCGTCGCCGGCTCGGGCGGCTCGGCGATCTCGCTGCCCGACGCCCATTCAACCAGGCCCTTGGTCGGCCCATGCCAGTGGAGCGACATGCCGGTGAACGCCATCAGCATGAGGATCAGCCCGGTGAGGAGGCCGGTGAGCTGATGCAGCCGCATCAGGCCGACGCGGCCCCTGAAGCGTAGCGCGAGGCGCTTCCACGGCCTGGGCGGGATCGACCAGAGCCATACCCCGACGATCACCTGCAGCATCAGGAGAAGTGCCGTCGCCGAGATCGCGTGCCGAATGATCGGCCGCGCCGCGCCTTCGCTCAGCCACCAGCGGTGGAAGGCGGTGATGATGCCGTTGAACGAGGCATGCGTCGGGCGGTGCGCGAGGACCGTGCCGGTGTAGGGATCGAAGTGGACCACGCCGGCGCCCTTGGCGAGCCAGACCGTCCAGGCGTCGTCGGCCTCCGTGCCGGCCGTGATGGACCAGGCGCGCAGGTCGGGCAGTTGCTCGGCCAGGCGATCGAGGATGGCCGCAAAGCCGAGCGGTTGGCCTGCGACCGCCACGTGATGCAGCCCGGGCTCGAGCAGTTCGTCGATCTCCGTGCCGAACACCAGGAGGGCGCCCGTGATGCTGAGCAGCACCAGCGGGATGCCGGCGATCGCGGTGATCCAGAAGTGCACGCTTCTGACGTGGCGATAGCTCATATTGCCGTCCGGCGGGAGGCACAGGGGCGCGCCGCGGCGCGCCCCTGCGGAGAGACGTTCAGAGGACGATGTCGGTGCCGATCCAGAACACGCGGCCGAGCTCGGCACCCTCGTTCACCGGCAGGCCCGAGATGGTCTCGCCGAAGTCCCGCTCATCAAGCACGTTCTCGACCCGGAAGCGAAGCGCCCAATCATCCTCGATCTGCCAGCTCGCGCCGAGGTCGAGCCGGACATAGCCGTCGCGCTTGGTGACCGTGTCGTCGAGGTTCACCGCCTCGTATCCGCTCAAGGCGTAGGCCGCGAGCCAGAGCCCCCACTCGTCCGCGGGATTGTACTCGGCCCGCAGGTTGAACTGGTCGTCAGGAACCGATGTGCCGTCGGCGCCGAAGAAGATGTTGGTGTTCGCGTCCGTGCCGTCGGCTCGGGTCGCCTTCAGGTCGAGCATGCGCATATAGCCGAGCGAAACGGTCAGGTCATCGGTGAGCTGTAAGAACGCCTCGATCTCGAGGCCCGACTGGTCCACCTCCACGCCCTCGATCATGCCGGCGTTTCGCCGCGGCACGTTGTCCTGCACGATGTTGTAGAGCGCCACGTCGACATAGCCGCCCCGAAAGCCCTGATTGATGCCGATCTCGAGCGTCCTCGATTCGACAACCTCGTCGGCGGCGCCGCTCAGGTTGAGCGCGTCGGTGCCGAAATTGCCGTACTTCTCGAAGAAGCGGTTGTAGCCCGTGGCCCACGAGGCGCGCACGCGCGTCTGCTCGAACAGCGAGTACGACGCGCCGAGCTCATGCGCCAATACCACGTCGGTCTGCAGATTGTCGGGCTGGCCGACGCCAAGATACTCGATGTCGTTGTTGAACCAGGTCAGGCGCAACCCGGCATTGACGACCAGGTTGTCGTCGAAGGTGAGGGCGTTGCGCGAGAGGAGCGAAAGGTCGTTGAAGTTGTTGTCCCACTGCTTGTCGCGCAACGCGTTGGTGTGCTTGTACTCGGCGCCGACCGAGCCGTCGTAGCGGATGCCGGGCGAGAGGTCGGCATCGAGATAGTGATCGGCGAAGGCGATCTGGTTGTTCACGCTTCGGTTGCGCCGGCGGGCCGGCCACTCGGTCTTGCTGTCCTGCGCCAGCAGGCCGACCCTGACGCTGTTGATCCCGCTCAGCTTCGAATCGACCGTTGCCGAGGTCACCATCTCCTTGGTGGTGATCTTGTTGACCGCGCCGAGCCTGAAAATTTGAGGCTGGCTGTAGTCGACGATGCCGAGGAATTCGACGCGGGTGTCCTCGCTCGGGTTCCAGCCCAGCTTGCCGACCCCGCCGAACACGCTCTGGCGGTCCAGCAGATCGGGATCGCCGCTATAGGCGCCGTGAAAGCCGCTGCCGGCGAAGTAGTAGTCCCAGACGTCCGTGCTGTCGGCGATCTCGCCCTGGATCAAGCCTTCCTTCGCGGTGCTCGCGTCCAGGCTGACGGCCTGATGATCCTTGTAGTTGCGGCCCGACTTGATGGTGTACTCGACCACGCCGCCGTCGGTGCCGTCGCCGTACTGGACGGCGCGCCCGCCCTTCAGCACCCCGATGCTCTCGAGCGCGATCGAGGGGACGAGAGTGTTGCCGTAGCCGCCGCCCTCTTCGCCTGCCGATTTGAAGGCGGGAAGCCCGTCGATGGACAGGGAGGCACCCCAATCGCCCAAGGTCCGGATATTGGTGCCGCCGCCGAAGCGGTCTCCCGAGAATGGCTGATTGACGATGCCGGGCACGCTGCTGCGCAGCGCATCGAGCTTGTTCACCGGGCTTATGTTCTGAATGACCGAGCCGCCGACATAGGATGACGACCGGCTCTTGTCGGATGCCTGGTTCACCTTCTGCCGTATCTTCTGCGATTCGTGGACCGTCGTGCTTTCGACGACGATCGGCTTGAGCTCGAAGATCTCCGCGCTGGCGCTGCCGGCGGTCGCCGCAAGCATGACGAGGGCGCCCGTGCTACCCGCGATCCAGTTTCTCATTTTTGGTTTTCCCCATGATTGTGGAGCTTCTCGGTCCCCTCATGGGCCGGGGACCGTATCAGCGCATATTTGCGAATGCAAATGATTCTCATTATCGTTTCCAGAAAAAAGCTTGGTATCTCAATGCCAAAGGGCCTATGCCCAGAGAATTCGTCGTAGGTCTGGCGGGTGTCGTCGGGCCGCGCCTGTTCCCCTCGAAGCGAGAGGCGGCGACAGAGGCGAAGCGCGCTCGGCCGAGCGCCTCCCATGCGGCCGGCCGCGAGCGTCAATCAATGGCAATCGGGAATCGGTGCGCTGTTCGGTCGGGCTCGACCAGATCGCAAACCACGCCAGGCGCAAGGGCGGGTCGCACCTTATGCCCGCGCGCTACACCTCGGCCGGCATCGTGACGGAGACGGAGAACGAGCGCGGCTCGTGATGCGCATGACCCGATGTCATTTAGTCATGCGCCGCCTTATGCAATCGGCTAGCCTCTCGCCAGAGCATCCGGGCTGGGCGTGCCGCAACGGATCGAGGCATGGCTTGGCACGGCTGGACTCGCCGTCGATCCAACCTCGCATCAGGCAGAGCGCTTCCATGACTCTCGAATCCCTCTCCAATGCACCGCTGTCGCGCGCCGGGCTGCTCGCTCGCGCCCAAGGCGTGGTCGGGGCCGTCCGGGAGCGCTCCGATCAAGCCGAGCAGGACCGCCACCTGCCGATCGAGACCGTGGAGCTGATGCGCGCCGAGGGGCTGCACCGCATCCTGCAGCCGGCGCGCCATGGCGGGGCGGCGGCGCATTTTTCCGGCATGGTCGATGTCGTCGAGACGATCTCGCAGGCCTGCTGCGCCGCCGGCTGGTGCCTCACGCAGTACTGCTCGCACAACTGCCTGCTCGGCTACTGGCCGGCCGAAGGGCAGGACGACATCTGGGGGCCGATGCCGGATGCGGTGGTCGCCGGCGTGCTGATCCCGGGCTGCGGCAAGGCGCGCAAGGTGGACGGCGGCTGGCGGCTCAGCGGCCGCTGGCCGTTCGCGAGCGGCGTCTATGGTGCGGACTGGTTCATCGGCGCGGCGTTCGCCGAGAACGGCGATGGCGCGCCGGTCGCCCAGATGCACGCGGTGCCGCGCAAGGACTATGAAATCCTCGACACCTGGCACACCGCGGGCTTGCGCGGCACCGGCAGCGCCGACGTCGCCGTCGATGACGTCTTCGTGCCGGCGCATCGCGCGCTGCCGATCGAGCTGACCAAGGGCGGCGGCAACGCGCCGGGCTGCACGGTCAACCCCGCGACGCTCTACAAGCTGCCGGCCTTCGCGATGTTCTCGATCAACCAGAGCACGGTCGCGGTCGGCCTCGCCCAGGCCACCTACGATGCCTATATCGAGCAGGCGCGCACGCGGATCGCGCGGCTGTCGGGCAAAAGTATTGCCGACTACTCGACGGCGCAGGTCAAGGTCGGCGAGGCCGACACCGCGATCAAGATGGCCCGCATGCTGCTGCATGATTGCTGCGAGCGCGGCATGGCGGTTGCCGAGCGGGGCGAGGTCGCGCCGATGCCGCTCAAGACCGAGCTGCGCGCCAAGGCGACCATGGCCGGCAAGCTCTCGGCCGAGGCGGTCGATCTGCTGTTCCAGCTTTCGGGCGGCGCCGGGCTCTACGACAGGAACCCGGTATCGCGGGCGATGCGCGACATGAACTGCATCCGCGGCCACATCACCCAGAACTGGGACGTGAACGCCTCGAACCACGGCCGCGTGCTCATGGGCCTGCCCTCGGCCGACCCGGCGATCTGACAAAACTCGGAGTGCCGTGCCGGGCAATACCAAGCCTCGAAGAGTTCAGCTCATCGAGGCTTGGCCGGCGCGACCGCGCCGCGCCGCTTATGCGGCGAAAGCCAAGCGCGTCGCGCGACGCCGTGCGCCTAACGGCGCGACTGCGCGCGCCCGGCGACTGAGGGCGTCCCGATGATCGGCTTCGATCATCGGGACTTGGTATCACGCCGCCTTGACCGCCGCCAGGAACGACGTCACGTCGCGCGATAGCTGATCCGAGCGATGCGACAGCGCCGTGGCGGCGTCGAGAATCCGCCCGGCGACATTGCCGGTCTCCTCGGCAGCCTGGTTGACGCCTGCGATGTTGGAGGAAACCTCCTGGGTGCCGCTGGCCGCCTGCTGCACGTTGCCGGCGATCTCCTTGGTCACGGCGCCCTGCTCCTCGACCGCAGCGGCGATCGCCGACACGATCGAGTTCACCTCGGCGATCGTCTCGCCGATCGCCTTGATCGTCTCGACCGATTGCGCGGTGGCATCCTGAATGGCGCCGATCTGCCCAGAGATGTCTTCCGTGGCCTTCGCGGTCTGCGTGGCGAGCGACTTGACCTCCGAAGCGACCACGGCGAATCCCTTGCCGGCCTCGCCGGCGCGCGCCGCCTCGATCGTCGCGTTCAGGGCCAGCAGATTGGTCTGCCCCGCGATGTCGTTGATCAGGCTGATGACATCGCCGATCTTCTGCGCGGCCTCAGCCAGACCGGAGACCATCCGATTGGAGCGGCTCGCCTCCTCCACCGCCTTCTGGGTGATCGCGGCCGATTGCGCCGCTTGACGCCCGATCTCGTGGACGGAGGCCGAAAGCTCTTCCGCGGCCGAGGCCACGGTCTGGACATTGGCCGACGCCTGCTCGGAAGCCGCGGCGACGGCGGCCGACTGGTGCGTCGTCTGCTCGGCGCTGGTGCTGAGCGACTGCGACGAGGTCTGAAGCTCGCCTGCCGCGGCAGCCATCGCTTCGATCGCCTCGGCGCTTTTCGCATCGAACTCGCTGATCATCGCTTCGATCTTGCGCTGGCGCGCTGCTTCGGCCTCGCGCTTCGTCGCCTGCTCGGCCTCGAGCTCGGCGTTGCGGATCATGTTCTCCTTGAACACCTGCACCGCCTTCGCCATCGCGCCGATCTCGTCGCGCCGGCCGAGCCCGACGATCTCGGTCGTGCGGTCACCGCCGGCGAGCGCGTCCATCGCCCGGGTCATGCCGGCGAGCGGCCGTGTGATGCTGCGGATGACCAGGAAGCCGAGCACGATGGTGACAGCGATCAGCCCGATGCTGACGGCGAGGTTGACGACGAGCGCGCTCCACGCTTCGTCGGCAACCGCCTCGGCCCGCCCGCTGAGCTCCTGCGCCATGCGGTCCTCGACCTGCTTCAGGAGGTCGATCCGCGCGGTCGTCATCTTGTACCAGTACGAGCCATCGGCGCCGCTCAACGCACCGCCGGCGCCGGCCTCGATCGCAAGCGCACGCATGCGCTCGACTTCGCCGATCGACTCGCCGACCACCGTGCGCACGAAGAACTCCTTGACGACCTCCGGCGCATAGAAATTGTAGAGGCTGAAATAGGTCTCCTGCTCGGCGAGTACCGCCATGAACCGGCGATAGGCGGCCACCTCGAACGTTCCCGAGGCGAAGGCCGGTGCCGCGGTCGCGCGCTCCTGGCCGGCGCGCTCCTTGGCGTTCATGAAGTTGACGTAGGACAGCCCGGCGGTCGCCAGCGCCTGGTGGTCCATCGAACGGACGATCATGCGCGCGGCCCTCAACAGCTTGCCGATCGTTTCGTCGAAATATTGGTTTGACGCTGCCGCCTTGATGCGCTGCCCGGATATTTCGCCACGCTTGCCGTCGAGCTCGCCAACCGCGCCGCTTGCTTCGCCGAGCAGCGCCGCGAAATCGGCAGCCGCGTCGGTCTCGCCCGCGCGGCGCACCGCTTGCTCATAGCGGTGGCGCGCCTCGTCCGTGCGCGCCTGCTGCACCGGCATCTCGTCGACGAGCTGCGTGCCGCCACTGCCGAGATAGACGGCCGAGACGCCGCGTTCTCGCTGCAGTTCGTGAGCCACCCCGCTGATCTCCACCGTCAGCGCCGTCATGTCGACGACCTGCTCCATTTTTTGGGCGGTCTCCAGCTCTTCCGATACCTTGAGGAACTCCACCACCGCCAACACCACCGTCGGGATCAGGACGGCGAGCAGGATGCGGACACCGATCTTGGTGTTCCTGAAAAAGCTCAGCATGATGATTCCTTTTGGGACGAGCCGAAGCAGACGCGCTCGGCGCAGGGATAGCCACCGCGGCCAGCTTAGGCCGCAGGCGTAAAACCTCTCTTAATGAGGGGGTATGCGGCGTGCCGTAGGCGGCACACCGGACCATCGAAAGCCGGGTGGTTCCCGCTGCCGCGTGGTGCCCTGGACGGCAGCGCGGCCCGATCTATCGGGTGGTGCGAGACGCCTGGAGGCCGGTCACCTGACCTCGATGTAGAAGACCGCCCACGGCCAGCGCGTCTCGTCCTCGGCCGTGACCGGCGCGCCGTCGGGCTTGGCATAGACCAGCCAGAGCGGCCCGAACTGCCCGATACCGAGCGGCTCGCCATTGCGCTCCATCGCCAGAATCCATTCATAGGCGTCGAGATCGGCGCGCGTGAGCTCCTTGGCGTAGGCGTCGAGCGCAAGCACCTTGATGTTGTCGCCCATGAACCCGGCGGCGACGAGCACGTCCTTCAGCCGCGGCCCGCTGAAGCGATCCTGTTCCGGCCGCTCGGCGTAGCTGACCGTGATGTCGTGCGTCCCGAGCGCTTCGAGCATCGCGGCGTCGAAGGCCGCCGCCTTCTCGAAGCGGACCTCGTGATAGGTGAAGAACTTGTCCACGCCCTCGTCATAGGGGGCGCGGTTGGTCTCGGTGATCGCGCCGGCGACGGTGAGCACCACCGGGCCGGCCGGGCGGTCCAGCGCCTCCGCCCGGGCGGCCATGAGCAACACGCCGAGCAACAGGGCCGCCAGCCACGCGGCCCGGCGCACCGTCGGCATCATCGCACGCCCGGGAGATGCGCCGCTCAGTGCGCCAGGAACACCGGCACCTTGCAGGCGGTGATGACCTTGCCGGTGGCGCCGCCGAGTCCGAGGAAGCGCAGCATGCCGGCGCTGCCATAGGCACCCATGACCAGGAGGTCGGCGCCCACGGAGGCGACATGCTCGAGCAGGGCGCGGCCGCGCGCGCGTGCAGAGCCCGAGCCGGCATCGAAGGTCGCCGTATGCGACTTGATGCCGTTGTGGTCGAGATAGCGCGTCACCAGCTCGGTCGGCGCGCGATCCTCCTCGCTGCCGACGCTGAGCACGGTGACGTCGCCGACCCCGCGCAGCACCGGCATCGCATAGCCGAGGGCGCGCGAGGACTGGGAGCTACCGTTCCAGGCGATCAGGGCGCGCTCCATCTTCTTGGGCTGCCAGGCAGGCGGCACGATCATCACCGGCCGCGCCGCCTCGTAGATCGAGGCGCTCACATAGGCGGGCTCGGGCTTCAGATCATCGACGCCGGGCCGGCCGACCACCACCAGGTCGGAGACGCGCCCGAACTCGACGACGAGCTCGGTCTCGTTGCCCTCGCGCTCGATGAAGCTCGCGCCGGGCTGCGAGCCGACCAGCCGCTCGAACGCCTGCTTGGCGCGCGTCGCACGCTCGACGACCTTGTTCTTGTTGTCCTCGATGATGAGCGCCACCGCGCCTTCCGCCATCGAGGCGGCGGCCAGGTTGCCGACCAGCGCCATGCCGTCCCGGACATGCAGAACGTCGGTCTGACCTTTGACCATGCTGGCGACCTGCCCCGCGGCGGCGACGGTCGCCTCCAGCGCCGGACCGCCATCCGCAACCGCGAGAACGCTCCTCATTTCAACCTCCCCGAATTCGTGTGTGGCGCTACTCTAGCAGGTGTTTCGCCGGCTGAAAGCGCGCAATAGCGCCTGCGCTCCGCCGGCGGGGAGCGGCGCGGTCGCCTCGCGCGCCCGCCCGGCGAGGGAGCGGACGCGGCCGGCTCGCTCAGTGCGTCAGCAGGTCGTCGACCTTGGTGCCGTACCAGCCGGCCAGGCGCTTCTCCCAATAGCGGCTCTTGACCTGCCCGGTCAGCAGGCCGGGCGCGCCATTGCCGAGCGTACGGTCGTTGACCCGCGTGACGGGGAAAATGCCGCCGGCGGTCGATGAGATGAAAGCTTCGGGCGCCTCGAGCAGGTCTTCGGGGTCGAGGTCGGCGGCTTCGGCCTTGAGGCCCATGTCCTGCGCGAGGTCGAACACGGTGCGCCGCGTGATGCCCTCCAGCAGGTCCTCGCCCGGCGTCAGCAGGGTCTTGTCGCGCACGATCCAGATGTTGAAGCCGGGCCCCTCGGTCAGATGGCCGTCCATCGAGAGGAGGAGCGGCGCGTCGGCGCCGGCGTCGAGCGCCTCGAAGGTTCCCTTGGTCAGGTCCATCCGGTTGAAGTTCTTGGCCTTCTGGTTGATGGCCTCGCTTGGCGCCCGGCGCGTCTCGACGATCTGGAGGTGCACGCCGGTCTCGATCCGATCGCGCGGCACGACCCAGTAATAGGGCACGGCGTAGGCGTAGAAGCCGTTCTCGCAGTCGCGCGGATCGCCGAGCGCCACGCCGCCCCTGTAGAGGCCGCGCGTGCCGCAGAAATAGACGCAGGAGTCGTCGAAGCCCGAGCGATCGACGCATTCGGCCAGGATGTGCCGCAGCTCGTCGCGGCTGACCGGCGGCTTGATCCGCACCGATTCGCAGGACGCCTCGAAGCGGTCGAGATGATCCTCGAGCCGGAAGAACTGGCGCTGCCAGACCGAGACCACGTCGAACACGATGTCGCTCTTGGTCACCACCGGGTCGACGATGGAGATCTTGGCCTCGGTGAGAGGCATGTACTCGCCCTGGAAATAGGCAATGCTCTGGCTCGCCATGACGCTCCTCGCTTGCGAGAATTGCTTGATGGCGGAGCCTATCGGCTGTGATCACAGAAGATCAAGGCCCGGCTTGCGGTCCGGGCGGCGTTTCCGCCACGCAAGGGAAACGCGGCGTCGGCAACGAAGCGCTTCCTTTAGATGCCGGAGACCGCTACATCCTGGCTTGGGGGCCGCGCCGAGAACGCGGCCGGATCGGCTGCCATGGCGGAACCGGGGCGAAACCAGGCCGAGGACGTGCGACCGCTGTTCGGCGAGCACGAGATCGCCGCGCGGGTGGACGCGATGGCGGCCTCGATCGCCGTGGATTTCGCGGACCCGTTCCTCGTCATGGTCGCGCTCAAGGGCGCCTTCGTCTTTGCGGCCGACCTGGTCCGCGCGCTCAGCCGCCACGGCCGCCAGCCCGAAGTCTCCTTTCTGCGGCTGTCGAGCTATGCCGATTCGATGCGTTCGTCCGGCGAGGTCCGGGTCCTCGGCGAGGCGCCGCGAGACGTGGCCGGGCAGCGCGTTCTGCTCATCGACGACATTCTCGATACCGGCCGCACCCTGCAGCGCGCCCGCAGCCTCCTGCACGAGGCCGGCGCCGCCGAGGTGCGGCTCTGCGTCCTGCTCGACAAGCCGGCGCGCCGCGAGGTCGACGTCGCGGCCGACTATATCGGCTTTCCGATCGACGACCTCTTCGTCGTCGGCTACGGCCTCGACTATGCCGAGCGTTTTCGCACCCTGCCCTATATCGGCACGCTTGCCGCTGGCGGCGGCACGGAGCCGGGTTGAGCGCCGCCGACCTGCGCCGCTACATTTCCGGCCTGCCCAAAGCCGAGCTTCACCTGCACATCGAAGGCACGCTCGAGCCCGAGATGCTGTTCGAGCTCGCCGCGCGCAACGGCGTGGCGCTGCCCTACCCCTCGATCGAAGCGGCGCGCGCCGCCTATGACTTCGGCGACCTCCAGGATTTCCTGAACATCTACTATCGCGGCACGGCGGCGCTCCGGACCGCGGCCGACTTCTACGACCTCACCACCGCCTACCTGACGCGCGCGGCGCGGGACGGCGTGCTGCACGCCGAAGTCTTCTTCGACCCCCAGGCCCATGCGCGGCGCGGCGTGCCGATCGAAGCGGTGATCGAGGGGATCGACGGCGCGCTCAGGGACGGGCGCGCGCGGCACGGCGTCACGAGCCGGCTGATCCTCTGCTTCCTGCGCGACCTGGATGCGAGCGAGGCGGACGCCGCGCTCTCCGCCGCGCTGCCTTATCGCGACAGGATCGTCGCCGTCGGCCTCGATTCGGCGGAGGTCGGCTACCCGCCGGCGAAGTTCGCGGCGGTGTTCGAGCGCGCCCGCTCCGAAGGCTTCCTCACCGTCGCCCATGCCGGCGAGGAGGGGCCGCCCGACTATGTCCGCCAGGCGCTCGACCTGCTCAAGGTCAGCCGCATCGACCACGGCGTCCGCGCCGTCGAGGATGCGGCGCTGGTCGCGCGCCTGGTCGAAAGCCGCGTGCCGCTCACGGTCTGCCCGCTCTCGAACCTGCGGCTGCGCGTGGTCGACGACCTGGCGTACCATCCGCTGCGCCGCATGCTCGACCACGGCATCGTCGCCACGGTCAATTCGGACGATCCGGCCTATTTCGGCGGCTATGTGAACGACAACTTCCTGGCCGCGCAGCAGGCGCTCAAACTCGACCGCGGGCACCTCGCGACGCTCGCGCGCAACTCGTTCGAGGCGGCGTTCCTCGACCGCGCCGGGAAGGACGCGCTGATCGCCCGCCTGGATGCCTACGTAGCGAATGAACGTTAGAGCGGGTGCTCGGGCACGGGCAGCTTGCCCGGCACGGCGTCGCGTCCGAGCACATGGCGCCGCATGGCGGCGTCGGTCAGCGCATAGCCCCAATTGATCAGCCGCCCCTGCTCCTCGTCGGTGAAGCGGTTGAGGCGGGTCCGGATGCCGGCCATCGAGCGGGTGATCGCGTCGTCATGGACGATCGGCGGCGGCAGCCCCGCCGTCTCCAGCCCGTAATGGTCGATCTCGGTCGCGATCCCCCAATAGGCGCCGCCGCGCACGCCCCTGACGAAATCGTCGACCAGCTTGCGTTTGCGCAGCGCCCGGCTCTGCTCGATGGTGATGTCGAGCGTGCGCATGGTGCGCGCGACCTGGCTGCGCCGCAGGCAACGGCCGCGCTCCTCCAGCTTGAGCTTGGCGCCGGCATCGCTGACCAGCACGGTCGGGTAGCGGTTCCAGACGCGCTCGAGGCCCATATTGTCGTAGATGCCGCCATCGCCGAGCAGCATGGTGGTGCGCAGGTTCACATGGTCGTACAGGTCGGCACCCTCGAAGCGGCTCCACTGCCCGGCCTCCAGCCTGAGCGCGAGCGGCACGAGGAGCGGCGGAAACGCGCTCGACGCCGCGACCGCGGTGGCAAGCGGAATCGCCGGCGTCCTCACCTCGCCGAGCCGATACTCCGCCATGTAGGGCTGCGAGAAGCGGACGCTGACGCCGGTCTGCAGATTGGTGGCGTAGAGCGTGAAGCGCGGGCCTTCGCTTGGCTTGGGTAGGTCTTGCAGGGTCGCGCCGTCGAACAGCCGCGCATCGTAGACATCGCGCAGCAGCTCGACCGGGCTGGTGAACGGGTTGAGCCAGCCCTTGAGGATGGCGCCGATATCGACCGTCCGCGAACAGAAACGCCGGAGCGGCTCGACCACCTCGCGTTGCAGGTGGGCGGCGTGCCCTTCCCCGTCGAACCCCAGCCTCGACCAGCGCAACCCGAGCAGGCCGGCGGCGATCGAGCCGCCGGAGACGCTGGTGATCTCGCTGAGCCGGCCGAGATGGCCGAGCTCGTTGAGGCGGATCAGACTCCCCAAGTGAAACAGCGTAGCGCGAAAGCCGCCGCCCGAGAGGGCAAGGCCGATGCCCGCCGCCTGCTCCGGCGCGCCCGCCGCCTGCGCCAGCGTCGATTCCGTTGTCACCCGGGCCTCCCCCACGGTTGGATCATCTTATACCAAGCCTCGATGAGTTGGACTCGTCGAGGCTTGGGTGGCCTCGAAGATGTGACAGGCCGTGCGGCCTCTCTGTATGTTAAGCGCAAGCATGAGAGAGGGGGACGGCGGGACCATGATTGGCGTCGCGATCATCGGCCTCGGTTGGTGGGGCAAGAAGCTTTCGCAATCCATCGCGCAGAGCCGGACCATACGGGTCGTCCGCGGCGTCGATCCGAACGGCAGGGCGACCGCCGGCTTCGCCGATTCTTGCGGCTTCCCGATCGGCGCGCGCTATGACGAGGTGCTGGCCGACCCGGCGGTCGATGCCGTCGTGCTGGCGACGCCGCATGCCTTGCACGCCCGGCAGATCGAGCAGGCGGTCGCTGCCGGCAAGCACGTCTTCTGCGAGAAGCCGCTCGCGCTGAGCCGCGCCGGCGCCGCGCGCAGCGTCGCGCTCTGCCGCGAGCGCAGCCTCGTGCTCGGCATCGGCCATGAGCGGCGCTATGAGGGGCCGGTCGTCGAGATGCTGAAGGCCGCGAAATCGGGCGAGCTCGGCACCCTGCTGGAGCTCGAGGCCAATTTCAGCCACGACAAGTTCCTCGCTTTGCCGCGCGACAGTTGGCGCTTCACGCCGGAGAACGCGCCGGCCGGCGGCATGACCGCGACCGGCGTCCATATCTTCGACCTGGCCGCCGCGCTGTTCGGCGAGGGCGCGGACGCGCGCACCACCAACCGCGCCATGGCCTCGGACTTCGCGACCGGCGACACGAGCTGCGCCTTCGTGCGCTACCGGAGCGGTGCGGTCGCCTATGTCGCCGCCATGCTGGCGACGCCCTTCATCGGCCGCGTCGCGCTGTTCGGCAGCGAGGGCTGGACCGAGATTCGCGACAAGTCCCATGTCGAGGCACCGCAGGGCTGGAGCGTGACGCGCTGCCGCAAGGGCGGCTGGCCGGAAACCAGCGACGCGCCGCCCGGCGAGCCGGTGCGCGCCAACCTCGAAGCCTTTGCCGCCGCCATCGAAGGCAAGGCGCCCTACCCGATCCCGGCCGAGGAGATGATCGCGAACGCCGCCGTCATGGAGGCGGTGATTCGCTCGGCCGAGACCGGCAGGCTGGAGCCGGTCCCCGGCTGATTCTCCTACGGCGCCGCTATAGGAGCCATTTCTTCGCGACCGCCGCGCCGATCGTGTATTTGGGATCGACGAAATTGCCGAGCCTGACCTTGCCGCACTGGGTCAGCAGCATGTAGGCGTCCCACTGGTCGTAGCGGTATTCCTTTGCCATCCAGCGCACCAGCTCGCGATAGGCGATGCGCGCCGCGTCCTCCAGCGGGCGGGCCGAGCCGATCGTCATGATGAAGTCGTCGGCCTCGAGCCGCGGCCATTCGATGTTCCAGCCCTTGATCAGGTCGATCGTGATCGTCGTCGTGGTCGGGTACTCGATGGCGGTGCCGCACACCTCGCCGTCGCCCTGGCTCGCATGCGCATCGCCGATGAAGAGCCGGCCGCCCGGCGAGCGCACCGGCAGATAGGTGATGGTGCCCGGCCCCATGTCGGGCAGGTCCATGTTGCCGCCGTGATTGTCGGGCGTCAGCGAGTTGATCGAATCGATCTCGGGCGAGCAGCTCAGCGTGCCGATATGCGGCTTGTAGGGCAGCGTGACCCGCTCGCTCCAATAGACATGCTTCTCGTCTACCCTGATCTTGCGCACCTTCTCGGGCAGCGGCTCGTTCAGCGTCGCGGTGTAGTAGGTGCCGGCGAGCGCGCCGAACTCGGGGATCAGGGCACAGGTCCCGACCGGCTGCTCGCCGCGCGGCAGCATGCTCTCGATATGAACCGCGAGCACGTCCCCCTTCGCCGCACCGGCGACCATGATCGGCCCGCATTGCGGGTTGAGGAACGGGATGACCAGGCGCTTCGAGGGCAAATCCTGCTCGGTCTTGAGCTTGCCCTCGAAGGCGTCCGCCGTCTCGACCACGACGCGGTCACCCGGCTTGATTTCGAGCACGGGCTTCGAATAAGGGCCGATCGTGTAGTGGAAGCCGCCCTGGACCGCCTCGGTCAGGTGATGCGTCACGCCCGACGAACCGCCGCCGACGCTCCGCCGGTACATGATGGACTCCTTGACCCAGGCGTTCGGATAGCTGCGCATCTCCATTTCCACGGCACGGTCCCCCTGCGTTTCTCCGCCGCTGCGGTGCGGCTGCCCGGCGGATTGAGGCACAGCGCGCCGCCTTCCTCAAGCCGAAGGGCCTCCTGAAGCCGCACGGCATCGACGGCGAGACCATCGCGTTCGATCCGGACGGCATCGTGCCCGTGTTCTGAGCGATCGGCCGTTCATATCGGCTTGATGAAGTCGCCATGCACCCAGCCGGTCAGGTTCGGCTTGCCGTCCGCGCCGAGCACGTCGACCAGGCACCATTTGCCGTCCCGCTCGCGCAGCGAGAGCCTGGTGCCGATCGCAAGCGGGCTCGCCGGCAGCTTGGCAAAACTGATCCCGGCGCCCTCCCTGATGTTGAGCGCTGCGACCACCTCGAAGCGCTCGGGCCGGTCGTCCGCCCGGCCCATCACGGCGGAGCGGAAGCTCCCCATCGGGAAGGCCGGGCCGGGGTCGGTCTTGCGGGTCGGCGCGATGTCGTCATGGCCGATCACGTCGAGCAGGCCGTAGCTGCCGACCAGCAGCCGCGCGATGGCGAGCGCGGTCTCGATCTGCTTCGGCGGGAAGATGTGCCAGCCGCGCACCGCGCTCTCGTTCTTGTGGCGGGCTTCCAGCACCTCCGTGCCCGGATATTCCTTGCCGAACCAGGCGCGCCACTTGCTGCCGTGGCGGTCGAGCGCGCCGGCATTGTCGAGCTCGATGCCGATCGAGTGGCGGTTGAGCCCCTCGATGCCCTGCCAGCTCGAAGCGCCGGCATGCCAGGAGCCCTTGTTGAACGGCACGAGCTGGGCGACGCTGGTGCCGTCCCGCCCGATCACCAGATGCGCCGATGCCTGGAGCTCGGGGCTGGTCAGCGCGCCGACCGAGGAGGCGAAGCTCGAGCCCGCGGTGAAATGCATCACCAGGTACTTCGGCTTGATGACGCCGGTCATCTTGCCGGTCGCCTCCTTGAAGCTGACGCTGTCGCCGCCCTTGCCCTTCAAGAGATGATTCGCGATCTCGTACACGCGCGCCTCCCCCTGTCGTCGGTGTCCCCTCGCGAGGCCGACTCTACGTCAGCCCGACACCGCCACGAAGCGGAGCGGTCGCGCACGGCGAACGGTCCAGCGGCTTGTCACAGCCCTGCCCACGCCGGTTGACCCCCGGCGGAGAGGCGCTAGCTATCCAGTCCATGAGCCGGGTATCGAGGACGCTCCTACGCGGTGTCGGCATTGGCCTCGGATGCCTGCTCGTCCTCGTCGCGCTCGATGCAAACCAAGGCCATACCGCGAGCGAAGTGGAGGCATGGGCCGCGCTGCGCGGCGGCGGCCATGTCGCGCTGATCCGCCATGCCGACGCGCCGGGCTCGGGCGACCCGCCCGGCTTCACGCCCGGCGATTGCAGCACGCAGCGCAATCTCGGTGATGCCGGTCGCGCGCAGGCAACGCGGATCGGCGATCTGTTCCGCGCCAACGGGATCGCCGAGGCGCACGTGGTTTCCAGCCAATGGTGCCGCTGCCTCGACACGGCGAACCTGATGGCGCTCGGGCGCGTGGAAGAGCTGCCGGCCCTCAACTCGTTCTTCGGCGAGCCGGAGCGCCGGGAGCCTCAGACCGCGGCGCTGAAGGCGTGGCTTGCCGCGCAGGACCTGAGCGCGCCGCTCATCCTGGTGACGCACCAGGTGAACATCGTGGCGCTTGCCGGCGCCTCCACGCGTTCGGGCGAGATCGTGGTGGTCAGGCCGGGCGAGACGGGCGCGGTCTCGCTGGTCGGCACGATCGAAACCGATTGAGCGGACCTAGCGGCCGGGCTGTCCGGCCTCGGCGCCCTCGCCGCCGAGCGCGCCGAATAGGTTCACCACCTCGATGCTGAGGTCGCGCTCAGCACTCGCAAGCTGCTGGAGCGAAGCGTTCCACTCGCGCTGGCTGTCGAGCACGTCGATGAAGCTGACGAAGCCGCGGCGATAGAGCTCCTGCGACTGGTCGAAGGCCAGCCGGTTGTTCCTGACCGCCTCGCTCAGAGCCGCGCGCCGCTCGACCAGGCTGCGATAGCCGAGGAGGGCGGATTCGACCTCCGCCAGCGCGTTGAGCAGCGTCTGCCGGTAGGCGAGCGTCGCCTGCACGACGCGCTCCTCGGCCGCCTCGACCGCGGCGTCGCGCTCGCCCGCGTCATAGATCGTGTAGTCGACGAGCGCCGAGATCGCGGCCACCACGCTGCCGACCAGCCCGCCGCCGGTCAGCCCGGTCAGCCCCAGCGTCAGCGTGCCCGGCAGGGTGAAGCGCGGATAGAGATCGGCGACCGCGACGCCGACCTCGGCGGTCGCCGCGACGATCCGCAGTTCCGCCGCCTGGATGTCGGGCCGCCGGCGGAGCAGGTCGGCCGGCACGCCGATCGCCGGGCCGCCACCGGCGCGCGGGATGGCATTGTCCGGCGTGGCGAGCCAGAGATCGATCGTGCCCGGCGGCACGGCGAGCAGCACGGCGAGCGCGTTGCGGAAGCGGTCCGCCTGGCTGCGCAGCGGGCCGACATCGGCCTCGAGGTTGGCGACCGCGGCCTCGGCGCGCACTCGGTCGAGGCCCGGCGCGAGGCCGGCCTCGACACGGCGCGTCACCAGCTCCAGCGTCTGGCGTTGCAGCTCGAGCGAGCCCTCGGTGAGCGCGAGCAGGCGCTCGGTGCCGCGCAGCTGCACATAGGTCCGCGCGATCTCGGCCGCGGTGAGCCGGCGCGCCTCGCGCTGCAGCGCCTCCTGGCGGTGCGCCTCCGCCCACGCGGCCTCGCGGCTCCGCTCGATCCCGCCGAAGACGTCGATCTCCCACGAGCCCAGGAGCGTGGCGGACAACCTGCCTTCATGGTCGTCATCGTCGCGACCGCGGCCATTGCCATTGCCGCTGCCGTTACCATCCTCGAAGGTCCGTTCGAACGCCGGCCCGCCGCTCACGCCGAGGCGCGGCTCGCGGCGCGTATCGACGCCACGCGCGACCGCATTCGCCTCGCGGGCGCGGCTCGCCGCGGTGCGCACGTCGAGATTCTCCTCGAGCCCCTGGGCGATCAGGGTGTTGAGCACCGGATCGCCGAAATGCCGCCACCAGGGGCCCTCGGCCGGCGCGCCGACGAAGGGCGCGGGCAGCGGCGCGTCGTAGACCACCGGAACCTCGGGGTCCGGCGGCACATACTCCGGCCCGACCTTGGTGCAGGCCGGCAGCAAGGCAAGCAGCAGGCCGGCGGCGAAGAGCGGCAGGCGGCGCGGCATCGGAGGCTAGGACCGGGACTCGGCAGAACCCGAAGCGGGCGCCGCGAGCGCCGCATCGTGCAGATGCGCGGTTTCCTCCAGCTCCTGCTGGAGCGCCCGGCCGAGGTCGCCGCGGCTGCGGCCGAGCGGCGCGAGCAGGCAGTAGACGATCGGCGTGATGTAGATGGTGGTGATGATGGCGATGCCGAGCCCGCCGACCACCACCCAGCCGATCGAGCTGCGCGCTTCGGCGCCGGGCCCGCCGCTGATGATGAGCGGCACGCCGCCCGCCATGGCCGAGATCATGGTCATCACGACCGGCCGCAGGCGTATCACCGCCGCGGCGCGCGCGGCCTGCGGGACCGACAGGCCCTGGTCCCTGAGCTGGTTGGCGAACTCGACGATGAGGATGCCGTTCTTGGCGATCATGCCGATCAGCATGACGAGCCCGATCTGGCTGTAGATGTTGAGCGAGGTGCCGGAGAGCCAGAGCGCGAGCACGGCGGCGGCGAGGCCGAACGGCACGGTGACCATCACGACGAACGCGCTGCCGAAGCTCTCGAACTGCGCGGCGAGCACGAGGAGGACCACGACCAGGGCGATCGCGAAGGTGATGAACATCTCCTGCGAGGTGTCCTCGATCGCCTGCGCCTGCCCGAGCAGCACGAGCCCCATGCCGGTCGGCAGCACCTCCGCAGCGATCGCCTCCAGCTTCTCGACCGCCACGTTGAGCGCGACGTCCGGCGCGAGGTCTGCCTGGATCTCGATCGCGCGCTGCTGGCGTTGGCGTTCGAGCTCGGTCGCGATCGCGCTTTCCTCCAGCCGGATCAGCGAGGAGAGCGGCAGCACGCGGCCATCGCGCGTCGAGACGTAGAGGTTCTGGAGGTCGTTGGTGTCGTTCACCGTGCCGAAGGCGGATTCGATCATGACCGGCACCGCCTCGTCGTCGACGTTGATCTCGGCGACTTCCGAGCCGTCGACCATGGCTTGCAAGGTGGAGGCAATGCCCTCGATCTCGATGCCGAGGTCGGACGCGCGCCGGCGGTCGATCGTGACGGAGAGCTGCGGCTGGGTCGTCGAATACTCCATCACCGGCGAGCGGATCTCGGGAACGCGCTCCTCGATCGCGGCGAGCAGCGCCAGCGCGGCCACGGTGATGCGGTCATAGTCCGGCCCGGTCACCGCGAATTCGAGCGCGGCGCCGCCGGTCCTGATGTTGAGGCTGTTGGGGTTGCGCACCGTGACGATCGCGCCGGGGATGACGCTGAAACCCGGGCGCAGGCTGTTCACGATCTCCTGCTGGCCGCGCCGCTCGCCCCACGGCGCCAGCGGCGCGATGATGCCGCCGCGGTGCAGATCGCCCCGCCCGACGGTGGAGAGTATGTTCTCGACTTCGCCGCTCTCCACGAGCGGCTTGAGCAGCGCCTCCACCTTCGCGACCTGCCGATCGCTGTAGTCGAGGTTCGCGCCGTCCGGGCCTTGCAATCGAATATCGATCATCCCGCGATCCTCGAGCGGCACCAGCTCCTGGTCGAGCGACTGATAGAGCGGCACGACCGCGACGACCGCAGCGAGGCTCAGCCCGGTGACCAGGAGCGGCGCCCGAAGGATCCAGTCGAGCGAGCGGGTATACGCCGCGACGGTGAAGCGCCCGAGCGCGAACAGCGGGCGGCGGATCAGGCCGGGCGGCGACATCTCGGCCTCCGAACGCACGATGCGCGAGGCCATCATGGGCACCAGGCTGAGCGAGACGAAGGCGGAAATCGCGACCGCGATGGCAAGCGTGATCCCGAATTCGGTGAAGAGCTGGCCGGACTGCCCTGGCAGGAAAGCGATCGGGACGAACACCGATACGAGGGTCGCGGTGGTCGCGATCACCGCGAAGAAGACCTGGCGCGTGCCGAGCACGGCGGCGGCGAGCCGCTTCAGGCCCTGGCGACGCACGCGCTCGATGTTCTCGAGCACGATGATCGCATCGTCGACGACGAGGCCCGACGCAAGGACCAGCGCCAGCAGCGTCAGGATGTTGATCGAGAAGCCGAAGAGCCAGATCACGGCGACCGTGCCGATCAGGGAGACCGGGATGGTGACCGCGGGGATCGCGGTCGCCCGGAACGAGCCGAGGAAGGCAAGGATCACCGCGATCACGATCGCGACGCCGAGTACGAGCGTGAACAGCACCTCGTCCACGGCACCCTGTATGAAGATCGAATCGTCGGAGGTCTTGACGATCTCGGCGTCGCGGAGCTGGCGATTGAGGCTCTCGATCGCCTGATCAACGCCTGCCGATATCTCGATCGTGTTGGACTGCGCCTGCCGGATCACATTGATGCCGATCACGGGCCTGCCGTTCAGGCGGACATAGGAGGTCGCTTCCGCCGGTCCGTAGAAGACGCTCGCCACGTCGCCGATCTGGGTGGTGCCCGCGATGATGATCCGCTCGATCTCGGCTTCCTCGATGACGGAGGCGTCGGCGCGGACGAGAAGCTGCTGCTCGGTGGTCTTGATGCTGCCGGCAGGCACGTCCAGGTCGGCGCTCTCGAGCGCGCGCGCGACGTCGTCGATCGACAGGCGATAGCTCGCGAGCTTCTTCGGCTCGACGATGACGTTCAGCGTCCGGCGCTGGTTGCCGTAGAGCTGCACGTCGGCAACACCAGGAATGCTGAGCAGCTCGGGCACCACGCGGTCCTCGAGCAGCTTGGCGAGCTGCTCGTTGTTCAGCGTCTCGCTCGATGCCGAGAGCTGGACGATCGGGTCCGCATCATCGTTGGCCTTGATGACGCGGAGGTTCTCGACGCCGGTCGGCAGGCGCCGCTCGACCTCGGCGATCGCCTCGCGCACGTCGTTGGCGGCGAAATTGACGTCGATCGAGGGATTGAAGTCGAGGAATATCCGCGCGTTCCCCTCTTCGCTCGCCGCGCGGATCGCCTCGACGCCGGTGACGCGGGCGGCTGCCCCTTCGAGGACGCGGGTCACCTCGGCGTCCATGGTCTCCGGCGCGGCGCCGGGATAATCCACCCACACGGTGACGGTCGGCCGCTCGATGGCGGGCAGCTCGCGCACCTCGACGCCGAGGATCGCGGCGAGGCCGGCGAGCACGATCAGGAGGTTCATCACGATCGCCAGGATCGGCCGGCGAACGCTGATCGAGGTGAGGCCGCCGATGCGGCCGGGATCTTCAGGCGCCATCGCGAGGCCCGTCGGCGAGCGCCGCGCCTTCGTCCACGATCTCGACGGCATGGCCGGTGCGCAGGCGCTGCACGCCTTCGACGACCACGCGGTCGCCCTCGGTCAGCGGCGCATCGACCAGCACCCAGTTCCGCTCGCGCCTGAGCGCGCGCACCGCGACGCGCTCCGCCCTGTCCTCCACGATGCGCCAGACATAGGCGCCTTCGCGGTCCCACTGGACGGCGATCGAAGGTACCGAGGGGAAGCGCTTGCCCTGAAGCGCGAGGCGGATGGTGAACGACATGCCGGGGCGCAGCCGGTCCTGCTCGTTGGGGAGGCTGGCGCGCACCCGCAGCGTCCGCGTCGTCGAATCGATGCGGCTGCCGACGGACTCGACGGTGCCGACGAAACTCTCGCCGGGCAGCGCCCAGGTCGTGGCGTTGACCTCGCCGCCGAGCGCGACGCCGTAGGCAAAGGTCTCCGGCACCTCGAAATCGACCATGACAGAGGAGCGATCGTCGAGCGTGGCGATCGGCGTCGCTTCCGTGACACGATCGCCGACGAAGACGTTGGAAAAGCCGATTACGCCGGCGAACGGCGCGACGAGGGTCCGGTTCTGGAGCGCGAGCTCGGCCTGGGCGAGCTGGATGCGGGCGGCCGAGAGCGCGGTACGTGCGCGATCAACCTCGATCGAGGAGACGGCACCGCTGGGTTCCGCTTCCTCGTGGCGCTTCAGTTGCTGCTGCGCGTCCTTGAGCGCCACCCGCGCAAGATCGACCGCGAGCTTGTCCTCGTCGCGGTCGAGCTCGAGCAGCGGGGCGCCTTTCTCGACATGCTGGCCGGCGACGAAATGGACGGCGACGACCCTGCCGGCGGCCTCAGGATAGAGCGTCGCCGCGTTGAGCGCCTCGCCCGTGCCGACCGCCTCGACCACGGCGGCATCGCTCGAATAGCGCACGGCCTCGACGACGACCGGCGCCGCCCGCGCCGCCTCTTCGGCGCGGCCGGGGCTGACGGTTCCCTGCGTCTCGTCGATGAAGATGCCAAAGGGATCAAAGGCCAGGACGGCAGCAACGAGCCCGCCGATCGCCACGAGGATCCCGAGCTGCTTGACCAGTGACATTCGTCCCCTTTCGTCGCGGCGGAGCACCCGCCCGGTCCCCCAGATGCGCGCCACGGGCCCCGCCATGGCCGGCCGGGCGTTTTGATTCTAGGTCAAAACCAGGCGCATGCGTTCTAGTTTGTCTCGTGGCGGCAGCGCGGCGCGCGGCCGGAGGCGGCGCGGTTCGCCCGCCTTTCGGGCCGCGTATCGGCGGTTGAACGGTTGGGGGCCGTGATTCCGTCTCCCGCGCCGGCCGATTCCTTTCGTCATGAGCATGGCCCAAGCCACAGAATCAGAACGCCCCGGGAGCGACATCCGTAGACCAAACGGGCAGGCCGGCAAAGTGTTAAATATCCGTAACATAGCCAAATGGATCGCGGCTCCCCGCCCAATGGGACGCGCCGAGCGACCCCGATGAAACGCCCCGCGCTCCTCTCCATTGCCGTCGCCACCGTCCGGCGCTTCCTCGACCATGACGGCCTGCAGAACGCAAGCTCGATCGCCTATGCGGCGCTGCTCGCGGTTCTGCCCTTCCTGGTCGCCGTGATCTCGCTCGGTACGCTGATCCCGATGCCCGGCTTCGAGACCGAGATCGCGGACCGCTTGTTCGACGTGTTTCCCGCGCAGGTGGCGGGCGCGCTGCGGCCAGCCGTGCAGGAACTGTTGGAGACGCCGCGCAGCGGCCTGTTCGGCCTCAGCCTGCTCATCGCGTTGTGGACGTCGTCCTCGAGCATCGAGGCGCTGCGCGCCGCCTGCAACCAGGCGCTCGACACCGGGACGCCCCGGCGCTGGTGGCGACGGCGCCTGCAGGCGATGCTCGTGGTGCTGGTCGGGGCAATCGGCTTCCTCGGTCTCGGCTTCCTGCTCTATGCCGGGCTGCTGGCCGAGGCCTGGGTCGGCGTCAAGACACCCGGCGATGAGGATGGGGAGGCCGGCATCGACGTGCTGCGCCTGATCCTCCTTTCGCTCGTCGCCGTCGCGTTCGTGGCGTTCCTGTTTCGCGTGCTGCCGCGGCGCCGGCTCGGCTGGCGGCGGATCCTGCTCGGCGCCTGCGCCGTCGTGGCGCTGTGGGCGGCCGGCACCGCCTGCCTCTCCTCCTACATCGATGCGGTCTCGCAGGTGAACCCGATCTATGCCAGCCTCGGCGGGATCATCGGGGTGATGATCTTCTTCTACTTCTTCGCGCTGGCGATCGTGCTCGGCTTCGAGCTGGTGGCCGAACTCGAAGCGCGCGCCGCCCAGCCCGCCTGATGTATCATCGCTGCGAGACATCCGCCGGCGGAGGGGCAGCCATGGCGAACCACAGCGCAACCGACACGACGATCGACGAGATCGAGGACGGCATCTATCGCATCTTCACCCCGATCGAGCTGCCGGGCGCAGGCGGCTTCTCGTTCAATCAATACCTGATCGTCGACGATGAGCCGCTGCTGTTCCATACCGGGCTGCGCAAGATGTTTCCCGTGATCCGCGAGGCTATCGCAAGGGTGATGCCGCCCGAGCGGCTGCGCTGGATCTCGTTCTCGCACTTCGAGGCCGACGAGTGCGGCGCGCTGAACGAGTTCCTCGCCATCGCGCCGCGCGCCGAGCCCCTGTGCGGCCGGATCGCGGCCATGGTCTCGGTCGACGACGTTGCGGACAGGCCGGCGCGTACGCTCGCCGACGGCGAGACGCTCTCGCTCGGGCGCCGCACGGTGCGCTGGTTCGACACCCCTCACCTGCCGCACGCCTGGGAGTGCGGCATGCTGATGGAGACGACGCGCGCGACATTGCTGTGCAGCGACCTGTTCACCCAGCCGGGTTCCGAGCATGTGCCGGTCACGGAAGGTGACATCCTTGGCCCGAGCGAGGCCGCCCGGCGCGCCTTCGACTACTACGCCCATGCTAAGAACACGGGCGCCATGATCGAGCGCCTGGCCGCAACGAATCCGAAGACGCTCGCCTGCATGCACGGCAGCGCGTGGCGGGGCGACGGTGCCTCGATGCTGCGCTCGCTCGCGCGTGCGCTCGAGGCGAACTAAGCGGCGAGCATCGCGGAACCCGTCCCCGCGCTGATCGGTTTGCTTCGAAGCCGGCCCGGCGCCGCGCGCCCTGCCGGCGGCGTCGCTTTGCCGGCAGGGGAAGTGCGTGACCGTACCGGAACCGATCCTGGAAGCGCTGATCCGTCTCTCGGCCGCGACGGCTGCCGGCATGGTGCTCGGCATCAATCGCGACCTGCGCGGTAAGCCGACCGGGATACGCACGCTAGGCCTCGTGGCGCTCGGCTCGGCGGTGATCACCGTGGCGACGATCAACGTCGCGGGCATGGAAGGGCATCCCGACGCCATGAGCCGCGTGATCCAGGGCTTGATTCAAGGCGTGCTCGTCGGGATCGGCTTCATCGGTGCCGGGGTGGTTCTCCATGGCCCGAAGCCGTTCGAGGTCTATGGCCTCACCACGGCGGCAAATGTCTGGCTCACGGCCGGGATCGGCGTCGCTTGCGGACTCGGCGCATGGCACGTCGTCTGGGTCGGCGTGCTCCTCGGTTTCCTCCTGCTGGTGGCCCTCCACCCTCTCGAGAAGCGCATCGAAGCACCGCCCTCGAACCCGCGCGACGGCAATCATGACCGAGGCCCTCCGGCATCGGAACGAACGTCCCGATCGCGTGTTGAGAATCGGAAGGAGAGCGTCAAATGAACGACAATGTCTATGCCGTCACGGAAATCGTCGGGTCCTCGAAGGAGTCGATGGAGGACGCCATCAGAAGCGCGGTCGCGACCGCCTCGAAAACGCTCAGGAACCTCGAATGGTTCGAGGTGACGGAGACGCGCGGCTATATCGAGAAAGACCGCGTTGCCTATTTCCAGGTCATGCTGAAGATAGGCTTCAGATACGACAAGTGAACGAGCCGAGGCGATGGCGTGACATCGCGGCGAGCGCCGCCGCGCTCCCGCGTTCCGCTTACTGGCGAGGCGGGCGCCCCCGCATCAGTCCCATCAGCAACGAGACCGCGACCAGCACGAGCGCGATGACGAAGATGATCTTGGCGAACTCCATCGAGGTCGCCGCCACGGCGCCGAAGCCGAGCAGGCCGGAAATCAGGGCGATCAACAGGAACACCGCGGCCAGGACGAACATACCGCTTTCTCCCGCCTGAACATCGGGCGGAGCCTCGTGCGTTCGGGGTATCGCGCTCCGCCATCCACCTCCCAACGCTCCGGATGGAGCATCGTTCCAACCAGATTCTCCGCTGGCGGCGCCGCGAGCGGATCGCCACCAGCCTCGGTGTTGCTTCGGAACACTCGGATGGCTGCCGCGTTTTCCTCGTATCGGATCGAAGCAAGCGCGGGCCGGACAATGGGCCTTGCGAAAGTGGCTTCGGAAGGAGGAATCACATGTTGATGCGTTCGTTGATGGCTGCGGGCCTACTCCTCGCAATCGCCGGCTTGGCGGCGTGCGGTAGTACCACGGGCGACCGCGCGGCGAGCGGCGGCGCGCTCGGTGCCGGCGTCGGCGCTGCAGGCGCCGCGATCACCGGCGGCAGCCTGCTCGGCGGCGCGCTGATCGGCGGCGCAGCGGGCGCGGCGGCCGGCGCGCTCACCGATGAAGACGACATCGATCTCGGCGACCCGATCTGGCGGTGACGCGGCAGCTCGATCCTCGCACCGCCTCCTCGTCAACCGACGTGAATGAATGGGAGAGACCCATGAGCTTGATTGGAACCGTGCGTCCCAAGGTGCTGTGCTCGCTGGGCGCCATGGCCGCGATCGGCGGCCTCATGGTCGCGGCCTCGGCGCAGGCCCAGGAGCGGGAGCAGAACCTGCTCAACGATGCACAGGCCACCCTGGTCGACTTCAAGAACGACGAGGAGTTCCCCGGCTTCGAGAGCCAGCTTGCCAAGGCCAAGGCCGTGCTGGTCGTGCCCTCGCTGACCAAGGCATCCTTCATCGTGGGCGGCGAAGGCGGCAGCGGCGTTCTGCTGGCGCGCGACGGCTCCGAGGTGGGATGGAGCTATCCGGCGTTCTACAAGGTGACCGCCGGCAGCGTCGGCTTGCAGATCGGCGCCCAGGAGGCCGAGACCGTCTTCATGATCATGACGGAGGAAGGCTTGCGGAAACTGATGAGCGACGAGCACAAGCTCGGCGTCGATGCGGGCGCAGCCGTGGTCGACGCGGGCAGCGGCGTTGAGGGCTCGACCACCACCAACCTCGGCGGCGACATCGTCGCCTATGCCCGCTCGGAGGGGCTCTATCTCGGCGCCTCGTTCGAAGGCGCGGTGGTCTCGCCCGACGAAGCGGCCAACCAGGCCTATTACGGCGCCAACGCCACGCCAGAAGCCATCCTCGCGGATGCCGGCGTGCAGAACGCGGCGGCGGACCCGCTACGTGCCGTGCTCAAAGGTAGCTGATCGCCTTTGATCGACGGCACGGCCGTGACGCGGACCAACCTCCCCGCGTCACGGCCTTTTCTTTAGTTGCCGGGGAATCGGCGTACGTCAGGCAAGGCTCGGAATATCGAGCCGGATGGTGGTTCCCGCGGAAGCGGTGACCGAGAGCGTACCGCCGAGCTGGCGCGCAATGCCCTCCATCAGCGTGCTGCCAAGCCCCTTGCCCGCCCTATCCTCCGGCGCCGGCAGGTCGAAGCCGATGCCGTCATCCGCGATGGTCAGCACGGCGCCGCCCTCCGGCCGCTCGTCCAGCCGAACCGTTATGCTGCCGCGGGCGCGGCCGACGAAGGCGTGCCGATAGGCGTTGGTCACGGCTTCGATCACCATCATGGCAAGGGCGATGGCGACCTCGGGCGAGACCTTCAGGGACGGCATCTCGATGGTGAGCGAGATATCCCGATGTCCCTCGCCCACCACGCTGTTCAGTTGCGCGCCCAGGTCGTTGAAGAACTGCTTCAGGTCGACGTGAACCAAGTCCTCGGCCTCGTAGACGCTGCGATGGATCAGGGCGAGCGCGTCGATGCGCCGGCGCAGGTCGAACATCGCCGTCTTGGCGGCGCCGTCGGTCAGGCGCCGCGCCTGCAGGTTGAGCAGGCTCGCGATGATCTGCAGGTTGTTCTTGACCCGATGATGGATCTCCTTGATCAGCAGCTCGCGCTGGGCCAGCTCGTCCTTGAGCCGGGTGTCGTGCTTCGAGATCGCCTCCATCATCGTCGACATGGAATTGGCGAGGTCGCGCAGCTCCGTGGGTGCGGCTTCGATGTTCTGGGGCCGGACCGAGTAGCGCCCGGCCGCGTATATCCTCGCGAAGCGCTGCAGGTACACGATCCAGCGGACGAACATCCGGTTCCCGGCGACCCATGCCGCGAGGATCGTCGCGACGAGGATGAGCACGGGCATGGCGAGGCGGCCGGCCAGTTTCAGCCGGCTCGGGCCGATCACCGATTCCGTGGAGCGGCCGAGGACGAAGCGGATCTTCTGATTCAAGGGCGGCGTGACGGCGAGCAGCAGCTCCCTGCCGCGGATGTCCTCGGTCCGCATCACCGCGACCGAGGAGGCATGGGCCGCCTTGGCCAGATTGATGGGCAGGAGGGCCGGGAAGCCTTCCTCGGCCACCCCTTCCAACGGCAGGGTGTTGCCTTCGCTGTCGATCAGCAGGGTGAAGGCGTCTTCGGGGAGGTCGATGTTCGGGGTGCTCGATACCAGCCATTCCCAGCTCACGGTCGCGGCGAGCACGCCGACCACCTCGCTGTCCTTGCCGCGCAACGGGACCGCTGTGACGATAGCGCGATCGGCGCTCAGCGGGGTCCATACGATATCGCTCGCGACGAACTCGCGGGTCTCGGTGATGGTGCGGAACCACGGCAGATTGGAAACGTCGACGCCCTCCCGGTCGGCGGGATAGGCGCAGCGCGCGCGGCCGTCGGCGCCGATGAGCGCCAAGGTGCCGTACTGCGGCAGCGCGTGGACGACGGCCGCAAGGCTGTCCCGGCAGGCGGGCTGATTGCCGTCGTGCAGGAGCTGCTGCGACGCCAGCGCGGACAGCACCTCCCGCGTGCCGATGATCAGGTTCTCGTGCTCGTCGGTGACGACCTCGGCGCTGCGCACGAGGTCGCGCTCCAGCAGCGCGATCTCGCGGTGAAAGTCCGAGACGCTTTGATTGATGCTGAGCGCCGCCGGCGGCGCGATCGCGAGCGTCAGCACCACGATGAGGCGCAGGCGAACCGATCCGGGGACTCTGAAGAGGCGGGGACAGCGGCCAAGCAGTTCCCGAAGCCGCCGAAAGGCGAGCCCCACCTAGGGCCCCGTCGATCGCGACGCCGTCGCCCTGGCTTTGACGGCGCCCCCGGACGTTTCTCCGAACTCCGCCAGCGAAGGGCTGCCGTCTTCATCCGCTGGTTCGAAATGGGCGATCAGCGTGCGGCGCGCGCGCGACACCCGGCTCTTGATCGTGCCCACCGCGCAGCCGCAGATGACGGCCGCCTCCTCGTAGCTGCATCCGCTCGCGCCGACGAGGATGAGCGCCTCGCGCTGTTCGGCCGGAAGCAGGGCGAGCGCGCGGCGCAGGTCGCGCAATTCCAGATGATCCTGCTGGGCGGCCGGCACCGAAAGGCTGTTGGCATACGCGCCGTCGGGATCTTCCACGTCCCGCTTGTGGCGGCGGAGCTCCGAATAGAAGCCGTTGCGGAGGATCGTGAAGAGCCACGCCTTCATGTTCGTGCCGGGCGTGAAGCTCTGCTTGTTCGCCCACGCCTTCAGGAGGGTGTCCTGCGTGAGATCGTCGGCGCGCGCCGCGTCGCCGCAGAGCGAACGCGCGAAGGCACGCAGCGCCGGCAATTGCTTCAGCAGCTCGGTCTTGAAGTCCGGCGCAGGACTCGCACCGTGCACAGCGTCGTCCGGCTGACGATTTCGCATGGATGCGCCCATTCTTGGTAGCTAGGGCCCGCCTGGGCTATTTGCCCTCGCGCTCCTTCCGGTCCAACTCCTCCAATAGTTCTATGAACGAGTCGGGAATCGGATCCTGAGCGGTATCCTCGTAGAGCTTCTTGAGGCTGCGGCGCAGCCATTCCTGCTGTTTTTCGTCCGCAGCAGCTACACCTCGCGCCGCCGGCCTGGGCGGCGACGCATCGGACGCACGATGTGCTTCTGTTTCGGTTTCGGTGGACATGGTGGCTTCATCGCGCGCGTGCGCGGTTCTCCCGCTTGGTTTCGATGTGCGTTTGCCTATCATGGCGAACGTCTCCGATCGTCGCCCGCGCGGCGTCTCGGCCTTAAAAGCGCCATGTTCACCGCCGGTTCTGCCCAAACGTGCAAGCCGATCAATGGTTCCGAACTATGGAACTTTTTTGATACCGCGACGTTAACCGTTGTCAGTCGCCAAAAGCCCGGCGAATCGATCGGCAATCGAGCGATAGAGGTATATCATGAATCGGTCTGAGGTTATTGCGCCGCATCTCCCCTTCTTGCGCCGCTATGCACGCGCCTTGACCGGTAGTCAGAACAGCGGCGATTCGTATGTGCGGGCCTGCCTGGAGGCCGTGCTCGCGAATCCCGAGATTCTATCGGGGGATGTTCAACCGCGGGTTGCCCTCTATCGAGTCTTCCACACGATCTGGGGCTCCGCCGCGGACCCGGCCAAGGCGGCCCTGCCGGAGAGCGAGGAGGTGCGGACGGCAACCGCGCGGATGGCGCGGCTCGTGCCGGAGCAGCGCCAAGCCCTGCTGCTTTCCGCCCTCGAGGGCTTCAGCGTCGACGAGATCGCAACCATCCTCGGCAGCAGCCCGCACGAAGTGCGATCGCATGTCAGCGACGCGCTCGCAGACATCGCGCGGGACATCGCGACCGACGTGCTGATCATCGAGGACGAGCCGGTCATCGCGCTCGATCTTTCGAACATCGTCGAGGAACTCGGCCACCGGGTCACGCACGTCGCCGCAACCCGGAGCGATGCCGTGAAGGCCGCGCGCAAGCATCGTCCCGGCCTCGTGCTCGCGGACATCCAGCTCGCCGACAACAGCTCCGGCATCGATGCGGTAAAGGACATCCTCGGCGACGGGCGCGTACCGGTGATCTTCATCACAGCCTATCCGGAACGGCTGCTGACCGGGGAGCGGCCGGAGCCGACCTTCCTGATCACCAAGCCGTTCATGCCCGATGCCATCAAGGCCGCGGTAAGCCAGGCGCTGTTCCTCTACGCACCGGTCGATGTGGGGAGGAGCTAGCGGCTTATCCCGCGTTTCATCCGCGCCCCGGCGGGCCGCCCAGCCGGCTGAAGGATGGGCGTCCGGCACGCCGCAGACGCCCATCCTCCATCCTCAAGCCCGTTTCTCGAAGTCCTTGAGCTGACGCTCGGCCTCCTCCTTCGCGACGCCGTAGCGCTGCTGGATGCGGCCGACGAACTGGTCGCGCCGCCCCGCAATGACGTCCAGATCGTCATCGGTCAGCCTACCCCACTGCTCCTTGAGCTTGCCTTTGTATTCGTTCCAGTTGCCTTTGACGATTTCCCAATTCATGGCGCTGCCTCGTGCTTGGTTTGATAGCGCAAGCGGGCTGCTTGCGCTGGCTCGTTAACGAAGAGCCGGCCCAAGGCGTTCCGCTGGCGACACGAACCTGCCAAGGCGCGATGCCTCCGGAAGGGAACCGCGGCACGCGTTTTCACGTTTCGGGTTAGTCAAACATCGCAGCACGCTCGGACAGAGCGTGATTCTACAGGTCTGAAGGAGAGAGGTTCATGGCCATCGGCGGCGGTATTCTCGGCTTCATCGTCCTCGTCCTGGATATATGGGCGATCATCACGATCCTCGGCAGCAACGCATCGCCGGTCGCCAAGCTGCTCTGGTGCTTGCTCATCATCTTCTTCCCGCTCGTCGGCTTGATCATCTGGCTCATTGCCGGACCGCGCACGCACGCCGTCTTGAGCTGACCGCGCGGCCATCGACCGGAAGCGCGCCACCGACAAACGCAAAGACTCGAGGTCACGAAATGGCTGATACCGCCCAACGCGGAAAGACGGAGGAGCTTTCCGAGCAGATCGAAGAGCTCCGCCGCGAGCTGTCAACGCTGTCCGACATGATGAGCGACATCATCGACACGGCAAAGGGCGATGCCGAAGGCCAGGTCGATGATCTCGTGCGCAAGGGAAAGCGGGCGATGCGCTCGGCGGCGCGGAAAGGCAAGGCGGCCATCTCGGGGGTGGAGACCACGATCTCGGACAATCCGTGGGCAAGCGTCGCGGTTGCCTTCGGCCTCGGCATCGTTCTCGGCCGGTTGCTCCGCCGATAGCGCCGTGATGGAGGTGCTGGCCTCGCTCTTGTCGGAACGGCGCGGCGGGGGAGCGCCCATGCGCCAGCTATCGGTGCGGCTCGCCGCCTACGCCGTCGCCGCTCTTCTGGTGGTTGCGGCGATCGGCTTCCTCGTCGCGGCGCTCTACGAAACCTTCCTTCTGATGAGCGATCGCATCGCGGCGCCGTTGCTGGTCGCCGCGACGTTGGCGGCGGCGGCAGGGCTCGTCGTGCTCGCGATGTGGGCCGTCAACGCCCGTCGCGAGGCCGGCGAGCCGAGACGCCGCGAGCAGCCAGGAAAGGAGGAAGCCGATATCGTCTCGTTCGTGAGCGAGATGGGAGCGGCCGTCTCGAATGAGCGGATGGCACCGCTCACCGCCGTCGGGCTGGCACTCGCGGCGGGGCTGGTGCGCGGCATGCGCAAATAGCGAGCGCCCGGCTGCATGCTCCGCGGGCTCGACCGCCCGGATGGACACGGACGACTAGCCCGCAGGCAGCATCGGCATGGGGCATGAGGGCGCGGGGTGCTCCGAAGCCTGGCGATAATCGAGCCAGCCCCACACGGCGTAGTGATCCGAGAGGTCGCAGAGGTTCTCGCCTGCGGTCGTGCCGAACAGGCCGCGATTCTCGAAATCGAAGCGCGTGCGGAAGACGAGCGGGCAGTTGAAGGCGCGCGAAGGCGCCCGAAAGCCTCGGGCCGGCAGCACATAGTCGACGAAGCCATTGCCGCGCGAGACCCAGTCGTTCCGGGTCTCGCGGGTGTAGGGATGGCCGAGGAACGTGGGCGCGCCGGCGCGCAACACATCGTCCTGAAGGACCGCTTCCAGAGCGGCGCCGCGCTGCGTATTGAGATCGCCGGCGATGATCACGGCCTCGTCGGGCGCGATGCCGGCGCCATTCGTGACATAATCACCGATGTCCTGGAGCTGACGCTGACGCGCAGCGCTGCGCTCGGCGTCCCAGCCGGATTGCAGGTGGGTGCCGATCACGTGATAGAGCCGGCCACCCTTGTCGATCTCGGCGTGGATGAACCCCTTGAAGGCGTAGCAATCGACCCCGCCGCACGATTCGTAGACCAGCTCGCGCGCCGCGAGGATCGGATGGCGGCTCGCGATCAGCACGCCGCCATCCTGGTCGAAGCCGATGTCGCCTTCGCCGCCATCAGGGTATCCGTCCCGCCGCGCTTCGTCCGCCCCCAGGCCGAACGGCGCAGGCTGGTCGAGCGGCTTGCCCTTGATGCGTGCCTGCGACAGCCGGTAGGCGGTGCCGAGCACGTGCGTGCTCCATGCGAAGCCGCGCTCGCGCAGGCCGGCGAGCAGGATGGCGCGGGCATCGTCGTCGAACGCCTCGGCGAACACCACCGCGTCGAACGGCTCGACAAAGCGGGGAATGAGCGCGGCTCGCTCCTCCTGGGCGAGCGCGAAGTCGCTGCCGAAGAACGGCACGTCGCGCGGGCCGATCGGCAGCAGGTAGACGTTCCAGACGAGCACGCTCAGCACGTCCGGCGAGGCCTCGACGGGCGGCGCGTGGTTGATGCCCGGCCCGTCGCACACGCGCTCACCGAGCGCGGGAGAGGCGGCCGGCGCCAGGAACGCCAGGACGCCGATCAGAACGCTGCTTATGGCGGCGACAGGCTTGCCGAAGCCGCGGAGGAATCTCGCCATCGCCAGAGAAGTAGCGCGCGCGCCGCCGCCAACCAAGCGCACGGTGCGGTCTCAGGCCCGGATCAGGCCCTCCGCCTTCAGCTCCGCCCATAGCGCGTCGGGGATCGGCGCGGCAAGCGCCGCGACGTTGCGTTCGATCTCGTGCGGCGCCCGCGCACCAGGAATCACGGCCGCTACGGCCGGGTGGCGCAGCGGAAACTGGATGGCCGCCTCGGCGAGCGCCACGCCGTGACGCTTGCAGACCGCCTCGAGCTTCGAAACCCGCTCCAGCACGGCCGGCGGCGCGGGCTTGTAGTTGTAGGTGACGCCCGGCCTGGCGCCGACCGCGAGGATGCCCGTGTTGTACGGGCCGCCGATGATGACCCCGATGCCGCGGCGCTCGCAGAGCGGCAGGAAGCTCTCCAATGCCTCCTGCTCGAGCAGCGTGTAGCGGCCGGCGAGCAGGAAGCAGTCGAAATCGCCGCGCTCGGCCAGCACCTGGCAGACCTCCCACTCGTTGAGGCCGGCACCGATCGCACCGACCACGCCCTGGTCGCGCAGCTCGCGCATGGCGCGGTAGCCGCCTGCCATCACCTCGTCGATGCGCCGCTGGCTCGCCTCCCTGGTGCCGTGCGTCCAGACATCGACGTCATGTATGAGCAGGATGTCGATGCGGCTCGTGCCGAGGCGCTGCAGGCTGTCCTCGAACGAGCGCATCGTCGCGTCATAGCCGTAGTCGTAGCTGACCTCGAAGGGCAGCGGCTCGATGAAGTGCCCGCCCTCCACCTTGCCGGCCCGCGCGGGCGTCAGCAGCCGCCCGATCTTGGTCGACAACACGAAGCTGTCGCGCGGCACGCCGCGCAGCGCATCGCCGACCCGGTGCTCGCTCAGCCCATGACCATAGAGCGGCGCGGTGTCGAAATAGCGGATGCCGGCAGCGAGCGCGGCGGCGATGGTCGCCGCCGCGTCCGCGTCCGACACCTTGGCGAACAGATTGCCGAACGGCGCGCCGCCGAAGCCCATCTGGCTGACGCGAAGCCCGCTCCGGCCGAGCGGCCGTGTCTCACCCGCTTTCATGCCGCGCCCGGCCTAGAACTGGCTCTTCGGGTTGGTCTTCGGGCACCAGCGCGCCGCCTTGAGGAACGGGATCAGCAGCGCCTGCGCCTCCCGCGTGCCGATGCGATCGAGCGCCTCCAGGGCATAACCGACCACATAGCGGTTGCCGTCATAGAGCGCATCCTCGAGCGCCGCGATGACCGCCGGCTCCTTCGGCGCGAGCCGCGCGATCGACTGCACCGCGTTGAAGCGAACCTCGTCCTCCGCGTCGCGCATGGCGTGCAGCAGGGCGCGCACCGCCTGGGGCCGGCCCCTCATCAAGCCGAGCGCCTCGACCGCGCTGATCCGGACATAGACGTCCGGGTCCGCAGCGCCGGCCTCCAGGACCTCGTAGACCGATGCGTCCTCCGCGCCGATCTGGCCGAGCGCATAGGCGATGTACTTGCGCACGCGCGGCCCCGCCCCCGCATAGGCCGCGACCAGCGGGGCGGACGCGGCAACGCCGATGCCGACCAACGCATGTGCCGCGTTGCGCGCCGGCATCTCGACCTCGGCATGCTGGCCCTCATCGACCAGGATGCGCGGATCGTCGACGCTCTCGCCGTCATTGCCGAGCAGCACCTCGATCAAGGCCGGGATCGTGGGTTCGCCGATCGCCGAGAGCGCATAGGCCGCGTTCAACGAAGCGGGTTCGAACCCGTCGTGCAGCGCCGCCTTCAAGGCGGATATAGCCGGCGCGGCCGCCGGCCCGAGACGACCGAGGGCGAGCGCCGCATCGCGCCGTGCCTTCGGCGCCCCGCTCGACAGCGCCTCAACGAGCCGCTCGACCTCGCCGCCCTCAACCGGCGCCGCGACGCGCGGCGGCGCCATGCCGGCGAGCCAGTACCATTGCTGGCGATAGAGCTCGTCGACGCGATGGCCCGGCAGGTCGTCGGGCAGCCGCCATGCCGTGTCCTCGCACGCCCAGCCCGGCGCCTCGGGGCGCGACATGCGGGTGAACTCAAACTTCAGCATGAAGCGCTCGTTCTGCGTGACGTTCTTCATCTTCCGGTGCCAGACGTCGTAATGGATCATCAGGCAGGTGCCCGCGGGGCCGGACGCGGCATAGCCGAGCGCGTCGATGTCGTCCGGCCGCTGGGCGAAGCAATAGGTGCCGGCCGCGACGCCGGTCGGGCCGATCTCGGGATAGACCTCCTGCGGGTAGTACATGATCATCACCCACCAGGGCCGATGGTCGTGCACCTTACGCTTGTAGCCCCAATAGCTGTCGTGATGCCAGACCTGCTCCTCGCTGCCGGGCGGGTTGTCGTGCGGGTAGCGGTGCGGGTGCAGCCAGAAATCCGGCCCGAGCACGCTGATCAGCGCGCCCTTGATCGCGGGATCGTCGACGACGCGGAGCAGCTCGGGCGTGAGCGGCAGGAAGTTGTTGCCCGGATTGTCGATCGCAAGGTGGCCGAGCATCCGCTTCGCCGCGACGTGCATCCGCGCGTGGAAATCGTCCGGCAGGCTGGTCTGGAGCCGCAGATAACCGTTGGCGAGGAACGAGTGGAGCTGCCGGTCGCCGAGCAGGATGGGCGGCCTCCGCTCCGGCGCGCGGCCGACCCCGGAGCTCAAGCCCTCCTCCAGGCTGAACGCCTCGTCGGCTGCCTTGCTGACCTTGAATTGGGCCTGCTGAACCTGGCTCATCGGGCCACCTCCGCTTGGTTCAGGCTGCATGCCGGCATAGGCGCTGCTAGACTAAGGCCGAGGGCGGCGCATTGCGAGCCCGATCTGGGGCCGCGCCGGCCACCTGTTTGTTGATTGTGATCACAAGACGCCGGGATCAGCCTGGAGCACGGTCCGATCGGGTTGACCTGACCTGATCGGTGAATCCTGCTCCAGCTTGTCGAGCAGGGCAGGGTTCACGCTCGAGAGGGAATCGCCGAGCGATTCCATCTCAAACGATCCTGCTCCAGGCGTCGGGCCAAGCAACCAGGGAGGCATCGCGATGAAGGAAATCCGCATCGGGTTGATCGGCGGCGTCGGCTGGATGGCGAAGACGCATGCGCTGACCTACGCCATGGCACCGACGATCTTCGGCAATGCGCCGGCGCGGCCGGTGCTCGAGATGCTGGCCGAGGCGACCGACGAGCTGGCCAAGGGCGCGGCGGCGGACTATGGCGCGAGGCGCTGGACCTCGGACTGGCGCAAGCTGGTCAACGACCCGAACATCGACGTCGTCGACGTCTGCACGCCCAACCACCTCCACAAGGAGATGGTGCTGGCGGCGGCGGCGGCCGGCAAGCACATCTATTGCGAGAAGCCGCTCGGCCTGAACGTCGACGAGACGAGGGTGATGGCGGATGCCGTGCGCAAGGCCGGCGTCCTCAACCTGGTCGGCCACAACTTCCCGCACAACCCGATCCACAGCCTCGCGCGCGACATCATCCGGGGCGGCGAGATCGGCGAGCTGGTCAACATGCGCGTGTCGTTCAACGTCGATTTCCTCGCCGACGAGGACATCCCCTTCATCTGGCGCTGCGACCGCAAGCTGGCCGGCAGCGGCACGGTCGGCGACATCAACGTGCACGTGTTCAGCTTCACCGAATACCTGATCGGCCCGCTCGCCGAGGTGTGCGCCAAGCTCACCACAGTCGTGAAGCAGCGCAAGGTGATCGAGGGCGCGACCATAGGCCGCTCCAGCGATACCTCGAGCAAGGCGCAGATGCGCACCGTCGATACCGACGACGCCGTCCAGATGATCGCGACCTTCGAGAACGGCTGCACCGGCATCTTCGACACCAGCCGCGTCGCGCACGGCCACAAGGCCGACATGAGCTACGACATCGTCGGCCGCAAGGGCGCGATCCGCTGGAGCAACGACCGGCTGAACGAGCTGCAGGTCTATACGACGGCCGATCCGGCCGATCGCGTCGGCTTCAAGCGCATCGAGACCAACCCGGCCCATCCCTATTACGGCTCGTTCTATCCCATCGCCAGCATCGGCATGGGCTACAACGACATAAAGGTGATCGAGGTGCGCGAGCTGGTGCAGGCGGTCAGCGGCGAGAACGTCAAGCTGTGGCCCGACTTCGCCGTCGCCCACAGGATCCAGCGCTATGTCGAGGCCACCATCAAATCCAGCGAGGAGCGCCGCTGGGTCAAGATCAGCGAAATTCCTGCCTGAACAAAAAAAGGGAGGAGCTTTGCTCCTCCCCATATCCGAAAGGCGTGCGTCCTAGACTTTCATGCCGACCTTGCGGGTCGATTCGAGGAACTTGGCGTACTGCGCCTTCTGGCTGTCGATGCCGAGCTTCTGCGTGATCTTCACCCATTCCTCGGCGGCATCGTCGAGCGCGTCCTTTGCCGTGACCTGGCCGGCGATGACCTTCTGGATGTTCCGCCCGAGCGCATCGCCGTACTCGCCGGCGCCCTCCCAATACATCTGGGGATAGGCGCGCTCGACGTTCTTCTCGAGCCCGGCGAGGTGGTCCTTCGCGCGGTCCAGCGTCTGGAAGATGCCGTCGTTGACCGGCCACAGCTCGCTGGTGGTGCGCTGCGGGTTGGGCTCGGTATACATCTTCGCCGCCGCGTCGCCGAAATGCGTCTTGCCGAACGGGTCGGAGCCGCAATAGGGGTCCGCGCAATAGTGCTCGGAGTAGTCCTTGTGCGACATGCGGTAGATGAAGTAGGCGGCCGCCTCCTTCTGCTCCTCGGAGGCGTTCGCGGGCACGCTGACGGTGCGGCTGAACAGCGCGACCGGCGTGTTGAGGATCGTCCCGTCGGCCTGGACGGTGCCGGGCACCACCTCCGAGCCCTGGTCCTGGGCCCGCTCGAGACCCTGGCTGCGCACCGTGAACTCGGCGAGGTCGATCCACCAGATCGACATGACGTCGGCGCCGGATTCCCAGCGCGCGATGGTACCGCCGATGTCGAGCGATTCCTTGCCCGGCGGCCCGGTCAGCACGATCTCCTTGAACAGCTCGAGCGATTCGGCGGCGGCCGGCGTGTTGATGCCGGGGTTCATGTTCTCGTCGAAATACTTGACCCCGTAGCTCGCCGCCACGTCGAACCAGAAGCCCCAGCTGAAGTTCGGCGGCGCCATGACGACGGAGGTGCCGTAGATGCCTGTCGAGCTCAGCTCGTCGGTGAAGAAGCGCGCCACGTCGCGGAACTCCTCCCACGTCTTCGGCACGGCGAGCTCGCGCTGGAAGCGCTGCGAGTACTTCTTCTGGTACTCCGAATTGTTGAAGTAGGACGGCCGGTAATGCAGGTTGTGGATGTCGCCGTCCACCATGAACCCATAGGTCTTGCCGCCCCACTTCGTGTAGAACTCGCCATAGCGGGGCATCACCCACTCGTCGTACTCCGCGGCCCCTTCATACTGCGCGAGATAGTCGTCGAGCGGCTCGAGCACGCCCGATTCCGCGAACACGCCGAAATAGAGGCTCGGATAGACCGCCCAGCTGAAGCGCGGGTTCTTCGAGAGGAGCTGCGGAAACAGCTTCGCCGTGGTCTCGCCCGAGTCATAGATCTCATGGCTCGAGATGCCGACGCCGGCCTCTTCCTTGATCAGCGGCGAAAGCCAGAGCGCCGCGTTCTGCCAGTTGCTGTCCCAGCTGACGGGAATGTCGATATCGAAGCGCTTCTCGGCGCGCGCATAGCGCGAGCGCAGGAACCCTGGGGCGAAGGCGGCTGAGCCTGCCGCAAGCGCCGTGCCCTTCATGAATCGTCTGCGGCTCAAATGAGAAAAAGCACCCATGACGTCTTACCTCCCTACGTTGCCTCATCCTCGATGCTGAAATGAGCCTACGGGGCCAACGATGGTTGCTCGATCACACGATCAGTCGTTCGTCCTCCTCGCTGAACACCATGACATCCCGCGGCTCATAGTGCAGGTCCACCGTCTCGCCAGCGGCAACGCGATCATCGGGTGATGACAGCGCCTGCAACCTCCGCTCACCCGTTTTCAAGGTGAGGATACTTCGCTCGCCCAGATATTCGTTGATCTCCACCCGCGCCTGGATCGGCACCATGCCGTTCTTCGGCTGGCGGTGCAGGTTCTGCGGCCTGATGCCGATCAGGTAGCGCGCGTCGTTCCGCCCGCGCAGCGCGGCCTGCTTCCGCTCCGAGAGGCGGAACGTCAGGGCGCCCGTCGTCATGGCCAGCGCGCCGTCCAGCTCGGTCAGGGTGGCGCTGAAGAAGTTGGTGGGCGGCTCGCCGATGAAGTCGGCGACGAAGCGGTCGACCGGCCGCTCGTAGAGCTCGTCGCGGGTGCCGACCTGCTTGACGTTGCCCTGGTACATGACGGCGATGCGGTCAGACAGAGCCAGCGCCTCCATCTGATCGTGGGTGACGAAGATCATCGTGCTGCCGAGCGACTGGTGCAGCCGCTTCAGGTCGAACAGCATCTGGAAACGCAAGTGACCGTCGACATGCCCGAGCACCTCGTCGAGGATGAAGGCCGCGGGCTCGCGGATCAGCGCGCGCGCAAGCGAGACGCGCTGGCGCTGCCCGCCCGACAGCGCGTAAGGGTGCATGTGGAGGATATGCTCGATCTGCAGGAGCTCGGCGAGCGCGTCCACCTTCTTCTGCCGCTCGGCCTTCGGCACCTTGCGCACTTCGAGCGGGAACGCGATGTTCTCGCGCGCGGTGAAATTCGGGTAGAGCGCGTAGTTCTCGAACGCCATCGCGACGTTGCGCTGCTGGGGCGGCAGCTCGTTGACGCGCCGGTCGTCGAAGCGGATTTCGCCCGAGCTCGGGGTTTCGAGGCCGACGATCATGCGCAGCGTCGTCGACTTGCCGCAGCCGGACGGGCCGACCACCGAGAGGAACTCGCCGTCCGCCACCGAGAAGCTGACATCCTTCACGGCGTGCACCGCGTGCGCGCCGGCGCCATAGTGCTTGTTGACCTCGTGAAGGCTGACGTTCGACATCACCGCCTCATTGCACCAGGCGCGCGCCGTTCTCAGTGCTGAAATAGTGGAAGGCTTCCGCCCTCAGCGCAATGCTGACGGGCTGATCCACCGCAAAATGATCGCGCGGCGATGTGATCACCGTCAGCTTGTCGCCGCCGACATCGGCGATCAGGACGCCCATCGAGCCGAGCGGCTCGTAGAGCTCGACTTTGCCCTCGACGACGCAACGATTGTCGAAGTCCTCGCCGTCGAGGCGCGCGCGCAGATGCTGCGGCCGGATGCCGACCGCGACGCGCGCCCTGCCGTGACGGTCGAGCGCGGCGACATGCGCCTCGTCCACCGGAAAGCCAAGCGCGCCCGAATCGGTTACCGCGCGGAGTACCCCGTTGCTCCGGCTGAGCTGGCATTCGAGCACGTTGATCGGCGGCTGGCCGACATGCTTGGCGACGAACAGCCAGCCCGGCCGCTCGTAGATCTCCTGCGGCGTGCCGGTCTGGATCAGGCCGCCGCGGCCCATCACGCCGACCCGGTGGCCGAGCGAGAGCGCCTCGGTGTAGTCGTGGGTGACGAACATGGTGGCGACGCGATCGAGCCCCTCGATGCGGTGGAACTGCTGGCGAAGCTCATAGCGGATGCGGGCGTCGAGATGGCTGATCGGCTCGTCGAGCAGCAGCACCTCGGGCTGCTTGACCAGCGTGCGCGCCAGCGAGATGCGCTGCATCTGGCCGCCCGACGCCTGGTTCGGCCTGCGGTTGAGCAGGTGCTCGATGCGCAGCATGCGTGCGGCGTCCATCACCCGGCGGTCGATCTCCGCTTTCGGCAGCTTCTGGGCGAGCAGCGGGTTCGCGATGTTGCGGTAGACGGTGCGGTGCGGATAGAGCGCATAGCTCTCGAAGGTGAGCGCAACGGGGCGCTTGTAGGGCGGCACCTTGGTCATGTCCTTGCCGCCGATGATGACCTCGCCGGCGTCCGGCACTTCGAGGCCGGCGACGATCTTGAGCAGCGTCGACTTGCTGATACCCGACGGGCCGACCACCACGAAGAACTCGCCGGCCTCGACGGTGAGGTCGAGCCGGTCGAGCACCGGATATTCCCAGCCCTTGCAGATTCCCCTGAGCTCGAGCTGCGCCATGATCAGCCCTTCACCACGCCGAGCGAGAGCCCGCGCACCATGTAGCGGCGCAGGATGATGAACAGGATGATCGGCGGCAGCATCGCGACGATCGAGAACGCGATGGCGAGGTTGGTGAGCTGCTGCGCACCCTGCACGAAGGTCGGGATCTGGATGGTGTGGGTAACCACCGCGCCGCCGACGAACAGGTTGGCGAAGAGATATTCGTTCCACGCGAAGATCCAGCACAGCATGGCGACCGAGACCATGCCCGGCCCGACCAGCGGCAAGGTCACGGTGAAGAAGGTCTTGAGGGCGCCGTGGCCGTCCATGTAGGAGGCCTGCTCGAGCTCGGGCGGCACCTCGCGGAAGAAGATCATCATCAGCCAGGTCGCGAGCGGCATGTTGAAGACCAGGTAGAGGATGATCAGAGAGATGTGGTTGTCGGTCGTGCCGAACACCCATTCGAAGGCGTAGAACATCGGCAGCAGGATCGCGACCGGCGGGAACATGCGGTTCGACAGGATCCAGAACGAGACGTTCTCGCCGCCCGCACGCTTCGGGAAGCGCGCCAGCGCATAGCCGGCCGAGGCGCCGAGCAGCAGCGAGAGGATCGTGTTGCAGGTCGCGATGATGAAGCTGTCGATCAGCGACTTCGCGGTACGGGCATCGTCGAACAGGCCGGGGAAGTTGGCCCATCTGAAGTCCTGCGGCCAATAGCTCGGATGGATCTGGTTGACCTCGCCGATCGACTTGAAGCCGGTGATGAACTGGAAATAGAACGGAAACAGGGTGAACAGCGTCCAGACCACCAGGAACACGGCCACGAAAAAGAGGACGAACCTGTAGGTCGGCAGCCGCATGGCCTAAGCGATCCCGCGCGCTTTCAGCACGCGCTTCAGGTATTTCAGGAACAGCGTGGTCAGGATCGCAGCGAAGACGAAGATGATGATGGCGTAGGCCGCGGCCTCGCCCACCTCGAAGTCCCGGATGCCACGCTGATAGGCGATGTAGACCGGCAGTTCCGACGATTCCGCCGGCCCGCCCGAGGTCATCACGTAGATGTAGTCGACATACTTGTAGGCGTCCATGAAGCGGATGATGAAGGCGATGGCGATGACCTCCTTCAGCATCGGCAGCGTGATGCGCCACAGCGTTTTCCATCGCGGCGCGCCGTCGACCTGCGCCGCCTCGTAGATGGAGGGCGACAGCGCGACGCGGCCGGAATAGACGATCAGGATGATCAGCGAGGTCCACTGCCAGAGGTCGGTGAAGGTGACCGACCAGATCGACAGCGAGGTCGAGAACCATTCGATGCGATGATCGACGATGCCGAGGCGGAGCAGGATGTCGTTCACGATGCCGTTGTGCGGCGTCAGCATCAGTTGCCAGATCAGCCCGACCTGGGAGGGCGGCAGCATCATGGGGATCACCAGGATCACCAGCAGCAGCATCTTGAGCCAGCGTGCCTTGACCAACTCGTAGAGCATGAGGGCGATGGCGGTGCCGAGGATCACCTCGAGCACGGCGCCGCACAGCAGATAGGTGCCGAGATTCTTGATGCTGTTGAGGAAGCGCCCGGAGGTGACGACCTGCTCGAAATTGCCGATGCCGACGAAGCTGTAGGTCTCGCGCGCCAGGCTCACCATCGTCGCGTTGTGCAACGAGTGGAAGAACATCCAGATCGTCGGGTAGATCACGATGGCGACCAGCACCAGCACCGGGATACCGACCATCAGGACCGGCACCCAGCGATTGACGATCAAGGATTGGCTGCTGGTGCGCTTGTTCTTGAACCAGTCCGGAAGCTCGTCGGCCTCCCAGGCGCGGAAGTCATCGACCGCTCTCGCGGGCGCGTCCGCGGCCATCACGCGGCCCTATTCGCGTCCGCGTGTAACGATGCTGGCGAGAACGTGCACAATACATGCATATCGAGCGATTCCTCCCCTTTCGCCTTCTTCTTATTATTGAAGGGATTGTCGGCTCGGGTGAAACGCAGTGTCAAGTGCGGACCGAGCGGAGCGTCACCGGCTGCGCCGATCGGCCTAGGTCTCGCGCGGTGTGCTGCCCGTTTCCGCCGCCTGGACCGGCTTTATCCGCTGGAGCGGAAGGCCGGCCGTTTTTCAATTAGCGAAATAACGTGTGGCCAGCCGGTGATCGGACGACACCAGCCCGCCTTCGCGTCGCTCGTTCTTGTCTATCGCGCTCGCCTCGCCGAGACTCGGATACGCCGACAAGAACAGCGGGGAGCCTGGCGATGGATCTCGGCAGCGGCCTTGGCCACCTCACCTATTCCACCCTCGTGCATCCCGGCGACACCTGGGAGGAGATGTGGCAGAGCCTCACCAGCTTCGTGCCCAAGGTGAAGGCGCGCGTCGCGCCCGACCGCCGGTTCGGCGTCTCGCTGCGCATCTCGGGCGTATCGTCCAGGCGATTGGCCGGCGATCCCGCCGAGCGGCAGAAGCTGAAAGCCTTCCTCGACGACAACGACATGTATCTCTACACGGTGAACGCGTTCCCGCACGGCCCGTTCAAGAACACCGTGGTCAAGACGCAGGTCTACGAGCCCGACTGGCGCAGCGACGAACGCGCGGAATACACCATGCGCGTCGCCGACATCCTGGCCGAGGTCGCGCCGCCCGGCATCGAGCCGTCGATCCAGACCGCGCCGCTCGGCTACAAGCCGCGCGTCACCGGCAATGACGTGGTCGAGGCCTATACGCGGCAAGTGCTTCGCGTCGCCGCGCACCTCGTCGAGCTGGAGCGGCGCACCGGGCGCTGCGTCACGCTCGCCATCGAGCCCGAGCCCGACTGCTACCTCGAAACCACCACCGAGACGCTCGCCTATTTCAAGGAGCATCTATACAGCGGCGCGGCGGCCGCCCAGCTCGCGCACGCCACGGGGCTCGCGATCTCGGATGCGCATGCGCGCCTCCGGCGCCATATCGGCACCGTCTACGACATCTGCCATCAGGCCGTGGAGTATGAGGACATCAAGGCATCGCTGCAGGCGCTGGTCGATGCCGGCATCCCGGTGTTCAAGCTGCAGGAGGCCGCCGCCATGCGCATGCCGGAGGTCGACGGCGACATCGTCGAGGCGCTCAGGCCCTACGCCAACAGCGTCTACCTGACTCAAACCGTGGAGCGCCGCAACGGCAGGCTCACCCGCTTCCCGAACCTCGAGGACGCCTTCGCGGCGTGGCAGCGTGAGCCCGGCCCGCGCGAATGGCGGACCCACTTCCATGTGCCGGTCTTCCTCGACGATCTCGGCGCGTTCAAGACCACCCGCTTCGCGATCGAGGACGCGCTCGCCTTCCAGAAGGCGCACGGCCTCTCCGCCCAGCTCGAGATCGAGACCTACACCTGGGACGTGCTGCCCGATCACCTGAAGACCGGCGACATCGTCGACTATGTCAGCCGCGAGATCGAATGGGTGCGCGGCCAGCTGATCTGAACCGCCTTGATCGATCGCGCTCTCCTCGTCATCGTCGCGATGCCATGTCCGTGCTCGACCTGCCCTTGCACGAGATCGCCGCGGCGTTGCGCGCGGGCCGGCTGAGCGCCGGCGCGCTGCTCGACGAGGCGGTCGCGCGCCACCATCGCTTCGGCGACTACCTGCACGCCTACCGGCTTTGGGACGAGGCGGCGGCGCGTGCCGAAGCCACGGCCGCGGACGCGGCGTTCGCCGCCGGCATCGACACCGGGCCGCTCCAGGGCATCCCGGTTTCGGTCAAGGACATCTTCGGCGTCGGCGGCACGCAGACCTTCGCCGGCTCGCCGCGCCCGCTGCCGGCGCGCTTCGAGGCCGAGGGCCCGCTCATCCGGGCACTCCGCCGCCAGCTCGCCGTCATCGTGGGCAAGACGCACACCATGCAGTTCGCGATGGGCGGCCTCGGCACCAACAGCCATTGGGGCGCGCCGCGCAATCCATGGGACGCCGCGCACCATCGCGCACCCGGCGGCACCAGTTCGGGTGCGGGCGTCAGCCTGATCGAGGGCTCGGCGCTGCTCGCGATCGGCAGCGATACCGGCGGCTCGATCCGCACGCCCGCGAGCTTCACCGCCACGGTCGGGCTCAAGCCCACCATCGGCCGCTGGTCGACGGCAGGCATGGTGCCGCTCAGCCCGACGCTCGATACCCCCGCCATCGCCGCGCGCAGCGTCGCCGACGCCGCGTTCGCCTTCGCCGCGCTCGACCCCGGCGCGGGGGACGCGCCGCGGCCCCGGCCCGAGATCGTGCCGGTGGATCCACGGCGGCTCCGCATCGGCGTGCCCGGCGCGCCGTTCTGGGACGATGCCTCGCCGGGCGTCGCCGAGGCGGTGCGCGCGGCGCTCGACCGGCTCGCCAAGGCCGGCGCGCTCGTCGAGGAGGTCGCGCTGCCCGAGGCGGCCGAGGCCGCCGCGCTCTGGCTCAAGGGCGGCCTCGCCGCGCCCGAGTTCCAGAGCTATCTGAGCGCGGAGCTGCCCGAATGGCAGGCCGAGCTCGATGCCATCACCGTCGCCAAGCTCGGCGATGCGGCCAGGATGACGGCGAGCGAATACCTGTCGCGGCGCCGGCGGGTCGCCGCGCTCGCCGCCTCGGCTGCCAAGCGGCTCGGCTCCTATGACGTGCTCGCGGCGCCGAGCGTGCCGATCACGCCACCGAAGCTCGCCGACCTGGCCGAGCCCGAGCGCTTCTTCCGCGCCAACCTGCTGGCGCAGCGCAATGGCAGCCCGATCAACTTCCTCGGCCTTTGCGCGATCTCCCTGCCGGGCGGACGGGACGCCGAGGCCATGCCGGTCGGCCTGCAGCTCATCGCGGCGCCGCACGAAGAAACGCGCCTGCTCGGCGCCGCGCTCGCGGCCGAGCAGGTGCTCGGCGCCGCCCGCGACATCCTCGGCGCACCGCCGCTCCCCGCATCCTGATTGGCGTAACCGTGCCTGTTCGAGGCGGGCAAGGATGCTATGCTCGCCCAAAATCACTGCCGCGCGGATTGGGAGCCGCGCAGCGGCGGGAACGAGAACGGGGACGCATCGCGAGGAAGGGATGCCGGCGATCCTGGAGATCGAGGCGTTGAGCCTTGCCTTCGGCGGCGTGCGCGCGCTCGACGGCGTCTCGCTCGCCGTCGAGGAAGGCAGCATCACGGCGATCATCGGGCCGAACGGCGCCGGCAAGACCAGCCTGTTCAACGCGATCTCCGGCTTCTACCGGCCGCAAGCCGGGCACATCGTCTTCGACGGAGAGGACATCACGCGGCTCAAGCCGCCGCACCGCGCCGCGCTCGGGCTGGCGCGGACGTTTCAGAACATCGCGCTGTTCCAGGGCATGACCGTGCTCGACAACATCAAGCTCGGCCGCCACGTCCACCTCAAGACCGGCGTGCTCGCCGCCGGCCTCTATCTCGGCCCGGCGCGGCGCGAGGAGATGGCGCTGCGCGCCGAGATCGAGCGCGACGTGATCGACTTCCTCGACATCGACCATATCCGCCACGCGCCGGTCGCGGCGCTTCCTTATGGCCTTCAAAAGCGCGTCGAGCTGGCGCGCGCGCTTGCCATGCGGCCGCGCGTGCTGCTGCTCGACGAGCCGGTCGCCGGCCTCAACCGCGAGGAGACCGAGGACATGGCACGCTTCATCCTCGACGTGCGCGAGGAGCGCGGCGTGACGGTGCTGCTCGTCGAGCACGACATGGACGTGGTGATGGACATCTCGGATCACGTCGTCGTGCTCAATTTCGGCCGGGACATCGGCGCCGCCCCGCCCGACCAAGTGCGCGAGATGAAGCCGGTGATCGACGCCTATCTCGGCGGCCATGGCGGCGCGGCGCGCGCGCCGGCGCAAGCGGCGGCGGGCGGCTGATGGAATTCCTGCTCGAGGTCAGCCTGGTCGGCCTTGCCGTCGGCGGGGTCTACGCGCTGATCGCGGTCGGCTATGTGCTGATCTACCGCAGCACCCGCGTGGTCAACTTCGCCCACGGCAATGTGATGATGTTCGGCGCCTACTTCTACTACAGCTTCGCCGGGCTTCTTGGCCTGCACTGGGCGCCGGCGCTGCTGCTCACCCTGGCCGCCGCGGCGCTGTTCGGCGCGGGCTTGGAGCGGCTGGTACTGCGCCCGCTGATCGGGCGGCCGGCGATCGCGGTCTGCATGATCACCGTCGGCGTCGCGGTGACCTTGCACGGCCTCGCCCAGCTCATCTGGTCCGCGGAGGATTTCTTCCTGCCGGCCTTGCTGCCGCAGGAGCCGATCGTCATCGGCGGCATGTTCATCCCCGGCAACACCTTCTATGGCTTCTTGGTCGCGCTCGGCGCCATCGCGGCCTTCCTCGCGATCTTCCGCTTCACCCGGAGCGGCGTCGCCATGCGTGCGACCGCCGCCGACCAGGTCGCCGCCACGACCATGGGCATCAACGTGCCCGCCATGTTCAGCCTGGCCTGGATCTATGCCTCGGTCTCGGCGGCGCTCGCCGGCATCGTCGTCGGCTCGATGGCAACCCTCAACCCGAGCCTCGGGCTGATCGGCCTCAGCGTGCTCGCCGTGGTCATCCTCGGCGGGCTCGACAGCGTGCTCGGCGCCATCGTGGCCGGGCTGATCGTCGGCTGGATCGAATCGGTCACCGGCTTCTATGCCGGCGCGGCGTTCAAGGACGTGGTGCCGTTCCTGGTGCTGCTCGCGATCCTCGTGGTGCGGCCGCACGGGCTGTTCGGCACGCCCGAGATCGAGCGGCTGTGACGGGCGAAGCGCCATGCTGACCGGCAACTTCAAGGAACGCTATGAGGCTGACGAGGCGCTGCTCAGGACCGCACGAAGCCGCTATTGGGCGGCGCTGCTGGCGGCGCTCCTCGTCGCGCTGCCCTTTGCCGGCAACGACTATCACCTCTACCTCGCCTGCCTGCTCGGCATCAACGTGATCGCCGCGACCGGCATCAACATCCTGACCGGCTTCACCGGTCTGATCTCGCTCGGCCATGCCGCCTTCATGGGCGTCGGCGCCTATGCCGCCGCCTGGTTCGCCAACCAGCTCGCCTTGCCGTTCTATCTCTGCCTGCCGCTCGGCGGGCTGGCCGCGGCAATGGTCGGCATCGTGGTCGGGCTGCCCTCGCTGCGCATCAAGGGGCTCTACCTTGCCATCGCGACGCTCGCCGCCCAGTTCATCCTCGGCTTCGTCTTCAACGAGTGGGAGCCGGTGACCGGCGGCGGCCGCGGCACGTCGGTGCCGCCCGCCGAGATCGGCAGCCTCGTGCTCGACACCGAGTTCGAGCTCTACTGGCTGATCCTCGTCATCACGGTGCTCTCGCTGGTCTTCGCCCGCAACCTGTTCCGTACCCGGATCGGCCGCGCCTTCATCGCGGTCCGGGACCGCGACATCTCGGCCGAGGTCATGGGCATCGACCTCTTGCGCACCAAGCTCGCCTCGTTCGCGCTCAGCTCGTTCTATGCCGGCATCGCCGGCGGGCTGATGGCCTACTTCTTCAAGGTGGTGACGCCGGAGCAGTATTCCTTCGGCATTTCCGTCATGATCCTCGCCGCGATCGTGGTCGGCGGCATGGGCACGATTCTGGGAGGCGTGCTCGGCGCGATCTTCATGACGCTGATGCCCGAGGCGCTCGGGCAGATCAGCCTGAGCTTCGGCCCGCAGGCGGTGCCCCTGCTCTCGCCCGCGCGCGAGGTCGTGTTCGGCCTGTTGATCGTTTTGTTCCTGATCTTCGAGCCGCGCGGGCTCGCCGAGATCTGGCGGCGGTTCAAGCGGAGCTATGACCGCTGGCCGTTCCGTACCTAGCCATCCAGCCAAGGGGAGGATGAAGCATGGCAAGCAAGCGAAACCTGGGAAGCCTGACGCGGCGCGCGGCCTTGGCCGGCGCCGCAGCGCTGGCGTTGGCGCTGAGCGCACATGCCGGGCCGGCGGGCGCGGCGGGCGAGGAGGAGCTGGTCTGGGGCGCCTCGCTGCCTCTGACCGGCCCGTTCGCCAAGGCGGGACAGCTCGGCGAGCAGGGCCTGCGCGCCTTCATCGAGTACACGAACGCGACCGGCGGCATCAGCGGCCGCAAGATTCGCCTGGTTGCGCAGGACAGCGGCTATGTGCCGGACAAGGCGCTCGGCATCTTCAAGCAGGTCATGGCATCCGAGAAGAACGTCGTCGTCTTCTACGGCGACAGCACGGGCTTCGCGAAGCTGGTCGCGCCCGAGCTGAACGACCGCTACAAGATCCTGGTCGGCGGCACCTCGTTCTCGACCGAGCTGGCGGATCCCGAGAAGTATCCGTTCCAGTTCATGCCTGGGCCAACCTATGCCGACCAGATCGGCATCCTGATGAAATACATCGCGGACAATGCCGGCGACCGGCCGCCGCGCGTCGTGATGTTCTACTCCAATACCGAGTTCGGGCGTGACCCGATCGAGGCGGCGAAGACGCAGGCCAAGGCGCTCGGCATCGAGATCGTCGAGGAGATCGAGACCAAGCCGGCGGGCGTCGACGTGGCGCCCGAGGTGCTCAAGCTCAGGCGCGCCGAGCCCGACTACGTCATCTTCCACGGCTTCGTCACCAGCGTGTGGCCGGAGGTGATGAAGCAGGCGCTGCAATCGGGCGTGAAGGCGATGTTCATGGGCACGTTCTGGGCCATGGAGCCCGCCATCGTGAAGGAGATGGGCCCGCTCGCCGACTACTACATGGGCGTGTTCCCCTACCGCTATTTCGGCGAGCAGGCGGATTCGGCGACCCTGCAGACCATGGCGCAGGTGACGCAAGCCGAATACCTGCCGAGCTATTTCCTGCAGACCTGGTTCTCCGGCATGATCGTCAAGGAGGTGATCCAGCGCACCTTGGATGCCGGCAAGCCGCTCACCGGCGAGAACCTCAAGGCAACGCTCGATTCGATCGAGAACTGGGATACCGGCGGCCTGATCGGCGTGCCGGTTACCTTCCGCAACAACGCGATCCCGGTCGGGCGCATCTACAAGGGCAATTCGGCGACCGGCACGCTCGAGCCGGCCTCGGACTGGATCGTGCTGGAATAATCGACGCGCCTGCGGAGGCCGCGTGAGCCCGGACGCCATCCTCGACGTCAACAACATCGAGGTGGTCTATCACCATTCGGTGCAGGTTCTGCGCGGCCTCTCGCTCCGCGTGCCGGAAGGCCAGATCGTCGCCTTCCTCGGCGCCAACGGCGCGGGAAAGACGACGACGTTGAAGGCGATCTCCGGCCTCCTGCCGCTCGAGAACGGCGCGCTCACCGGCGGCGCGATCCGCTATGCCGGCGCCGACATCAGCCGCAGCGCACCGCACCTTCTGGTGCGCGGCGGCCTGTTTCACGTCATGGAGGGGCGTCGCGTCTTCGCCGAGCTCACCGTCGAGGAAAACCTGCATACGGCGCGCTATGCCGGCGGCGCGTTCCACGGCTTCGACGACATCTACGGCTATTTCCCGCGCCTCGCCGAGCGGCGCAGGCAGCGCGCGGGCCTGCTCTCGGGCGGCGAGCAGCAGATGCTGGCGATCGGCCGCGCCCTGGTCGGCGCGCCCAGGCTCATCTTGTTCGACGAGCCCTCGCTCGGCCTCGCGCCGATCCTGGTCGATGAAATCTTCAGCGTGATCGAGCGCATCAACAAGGAGCGCGGCGTCGCCATGCTGCTGGTCGAGCAGAACGCGATGCTCGCGCTCGACGTGGCACGCTACGGCTACATCATCGAGAACGGCCGCATCGTGATGGACGGGCCGGTCGAGCGGCTCAAGGCGAACAGCGACGTGCGCGAGTTCTATCTCGGCATCGGCGCGGGCAACCGCAAGCGCAGCTTCCGCGACGTGAAGCACTATCGCCGGCGCAAGCGTTGGCTGTCCTGAGATGACACGCGACGAAACACTCCCCGCCATCGGCGAACGTACGCTGCCCCAGTGGCTCGCCTGGCGCGCGGCGGACCACCCGGAATGCGTCGCGCTGCGCCAGAAGGCCCTCGGCATCTGGCAGCCTGTGACCTGGCGGCAATATTTCGAGCAGGCCGGCGCGGTGGCGCACGGCCTCGCCGCACTTGGCTACGGCCCGGGCACCCATGTCGCCATCCTCTCCGAGAACCGTAGAGAGTGGGTCATCGCGCAGATGGGCATCGGCCTCGCGCGCGGCGTCTGCGTCGGCGTCTATGCGACGAGCCCGGCCGGCGAGGTCGGCTATGTGCTCGATCACTCGGGGAGCGTGGTCGTGATCTGCGAGGACCAGGAGCAGGCCGACAAGCTGATCGAGATCAGGCCCTCGCTCGCTCACGTGCGCCGCGTCGTGGTCATGGATACCAGGGGCCTGCGCCGCTATGGCGATCCCTGGCTGATCAGCTTCGATGCATTGATCGCCGAGGGCGAGCGCCACCGCGCCGTGCATCCTGGCCTGATCGAGGCCAACCTCGCGGCGCAACGGCTCGACGACATCGCGCTCCTGGTCTACACCTCGGGCTCGACCGGCCGGCCCAAGGGCGCCATGCTGAGCTGGCGCAACATCGGCACCGCGGCCGAGAGCGCCGCCGCCAACCGGGGCTTCGGCCCGCACGATTCCTGCCTCTCCTACCTGCCGCTCTGCCATGTCGCCGAGCAGCTCTTCTCGGTGACGCTCGGCGTCGGCGCCGGGCTGCAGGTCAATTTCGGCGAATCGCTGCGCACCGTGCAGGCCGATCTGCGCGAGATCGCGCCGACCGCCTTCCTCGGCGTGCCGCGCATCTGGGAGAAGATGCATTCGCTGCTCAGGGTCAAGCTCGAGGAGGCCGGCGGGCTCCGGCTCTGGCTGTTCCGGCGCGGCTTCGCCGCCTGCCGGCCGTTCTGCGACGTGCCGCCGAAGCGCCGCAGCCTGAAGCAGCGGCTGACCTTCCTCCTCTTCTACTGGCTGGTCTTCCGCCCGCTCCAGCAGCATCTCGGCCTCGCCCGCGCGCGCGTCATGCTCTCCGGCGCGGCGCCGATCTCGCCCGAGGTGCTCGCCTTCTTCCGCACGATCGGCCTGCCCGTGTGCGAGGCGTTCGGCATGACCGAGACGGCGGCGCTCGGCTTCATCCAGAACCCCTCGGCGTTCATCACGGGCAGCGTCGGCCCGCCGCTCGCGAAGGTCGAAGCGCGCATCGCCGAGGACGGCGAATTGCTCATGCGCGGCCCCATGGTGTTCCAGGGCTATTACCGCGACGAGGCGGCGACGCGGGACGCGCTCAAGGACGGCTGGCTGCACACCGGCGACTTGGCCGAGGAGATCGGCGGCCAATACCGCATCGTCGGGCGCAAGAAGGAGGTGCTGATCACCGCCGGCGGCAAGAACCTGTCGCCGAGCGAGCTCGAGAACAACCTCAAGGTCAGCCCCTACATCAAGGAGGCGATCGTCTGCGGCGACCGCCGGCCCTACCTCGTCGCGCTCGTCCAGATCGACTATGACAACGTCGCCAACTGGGCCGAGCGCGAGGGCATCGCCTTCACGGGCTTCAAAAACCTCGCCGAGAACCCCGCGGTCCACGCTCTGATCGACGCGGAGGTCGCGCGCGCCAACGAGCGCGTCGCCCATGTCGCGCAGGTACGACGCTTCGAGCTTCTGACCAAGGAGCTCGACCATGACGACGACGAGATGACCGCGACCCAGAAGGTACGCCGTGCCCGCATCCACGAAAAATACGGTGCGGCGATCGACCGGCTCTACGGCGAGCGCATCCCCGGCGCCGCCGCAGACTAGATGGCTGCCGGCGGCAGCGTCGGGCGGCCGAGAATGAGGTCCGCCGCCTTCTCGGCGACCATCACCACCGCCGCGTTGATGTTGCCGCGCACCAGCGACGGCACGGCCGAGGCATCGACCACGCGCAAGCCCTCCGTACCGCGAACACGCAGCGCCTGATCGACGACCGCCATCTCATTCTTCTCCGTGCCCATGCGGCAGGTGCCGAGCGGATGATGCACGGTGATCGAGGTGCGCCGGATATGGGCATCGATCTCGGCATCGCTTGTCTTGTCCGCACCGGGTGCGATCTCGCTCGCGATGAAGCGGGCGAGCGCGGGTTGGCCCGCGATCTCGCGGGCGAGGCGCACGCCGCTGCGCAGCACCGCCCAATCGGCATCCGTCGAAAGGAAATTCTGCCAGATGCGCGGATGCGCCGCGGGGTCGGCCGATTTCAGCGTCACCGCGCCGCGGCTCTCCGGCTGCAGCATGACGATGCGCGTGGCAAAGCCGTCAGGAAACGGCTTCTTGAACGGGCTGAGATAGGGCCAGGCGCCGAGCGGCGCCGCGGTGAACAGGAACTGCAGGTCGGGCAGCGCGAGATCGGGCCTGCTCCTGAGGAACGCTGTGATGCCGCCCGGCACGTCGGCGGCCGGGCCCTTGCCCGCGAGATAGGCCGCGGCGAGCGCGCGCACCACGCGGTCATAGCGCATCATGTGCCAGAACGGGCCGGGCTCGCGGCGCCGGTACATCAGGATCACCGAGACATGGTCCTGCAGATTCCTGCCGACGCCCGGCAGGTTCACCCGGACCGGGATGCCATGCGCGGCAAGCTCGGCCGCTCCGCCGATGCCTGAGATCATGAGAAGCTGCGGCGTGTTGATCACGCCGCCGGCGAGGATCACCTCGCGCGCGGCATAAGCGGTCTTGCGCTCGCCGCGCTGCACATAGTCGATCCCGGTCGCGCGCACACCCTCGAACCGGATACCGGTGGCGAGCGCCTCGATCCGCACCGTCAGGTTCCGGCGGCGGCGCACCGGATGGAGATAGGCGGTCGCGCCGCTGCAGCGCCGGCCGTTCCTGATCGTCATCTGCAGCCGGCCGAAGCCGTCCTGCAGCGCGCCGTTATAGTCGTCGGTCCAGCCATGCCCGGCCGAGGTGCCGGCCTCGCCGAACGCTTCGACCAGCGGGTCCTGGTACTTGCAGAACTGCGTGTTGAGCGGCCCGTCGCCGCCACGATAAGGGCTCGCGCCGCCCTCCCAGCTCTCCTGCCTGCGCAGGTAGGGCAGCGCGTGGGCGTAGGACCAATCAACAAGACCGGCCTTCGCCCAGCCGTCATAGTCGGCGCGATTGCCGCGCACATAGGCCATGGCGTTGACCGAGGACGAGCCGCCGATCACCTTGCCGCGCGCGCACTCGACCGTGCGGTTGTCGACGTTCGGCTCGGGCTCGCAGAAATACATCCAGTCGTGCAGGCGGTTCTGCAGGATGCGGCCCCAGGCGAGCGGGATGTGGATCCACGGGTCGCGGTCCCAGTCGCCGGCCTCGAGCAGCAGCACCTTGACGTCGGGATCGGCGCTCAGCCGGTGCGCCAGGGTGCAGCCCGCCGAGCCCGCGCCGACGATCACATAGTCGAAGCTCTCGCGGCCCGCCTCAGCCATCGCGTGCCCTTCCGGCCCTCAGCGGCACAGCGGCGTCCGCGCAGCCGCGCACGCCACGCCGAGGCTCTGCCGCGCCGGCTCGCGCAGCGGGGTCAGGTCCAAGGCGACGCGCGTGCCGTCCCATTGCGCGTCGAGGCCGCAATAGACGTTCTCGACAGCCATGAGACGGCCGCCCTCGCCGGATACGAACAGCGCGCCGGACGACGCCGCGCGCTGCAGGTCAAGCTCGCGCGTCTCGCCCGGCGCCAGGCGATGGTCCGCCAGGGTCACGAAATGCGCGAGCACGACCTGGCAGCGCAGCACGGCATCGGCCGCCTCGTTCCGGATGCCGAGCCGCACCGGCGCATGATCGCCCTCGCGCTCCGCGGCATGGAGCGGCGCCATCGCCATCCCGAGCATGACGGCGACGATCACGGATGCTGTCTTCAACGATCGGCTCCCCCGAACTGACGGCGCGGCAGTATAGCCAATCGCCCGGCGCGCCTCGAAGCGCGAACCAATCGACCGAATGGTCCCGAGCGGAGCCGCCTGCGCCAAGCCGGCTTCGCCCGCCGACGCACGCGAGCTATAGTCGTCCCGCCGCACCTCGGGAGAGCGCCTGTCCCATGGCCGAGAACGCTCCGCTCAAAGCGCCGATGATCATGCTGACCTCCGGCCCGGTGACGGTCTATCCGCGCGTGCAGGAGGCGCTGTCGCGCCCCGTCCCCTACGACTACGACCCCTATTTCCAGGCGCTCTACGAGCGGGTGAGCCTGGAGACCGGCCGGGCGCTGCGCATCGACGGGCCGGCGCTCATCCTGCACGCCGAGCCCGCGGTCGGCATCGAGGCGGCGGCGGCCTCGCTGCTCGCGCGCAAGGACACCGTGCTCAACCTCGTCTCCGGCGTCTACGGCAAGGGCTTCGGCCACTGGGCGGCGCGCTATTGCGGCCGGCTCGTCGAGCTCGAAGTGCCCTACAACGAGGCGCTCGACCCGGCGGCGGTCGAGGCCGCGCTTCGGAAGAACCCGGATGTCGCGGTCGTCGCCGCGGTCCATCACGACACGCCGTCCGGCACCATCAACCCGATCGACGAGATCGGCGCCGTGGTGCGCAGGCACGGCGCGCTCTTCATGGTCGATGCGGTCTCTTCCTTCGCCGGCATGGACGTGCATCCCGAAGGCTGCGCCGCCGACCTCTTCGTCACCGGCCCGGGCAAGTGCCTCGGCGGCTCGCCGGGGCTGACCGTCCTCGCCGTCTCCGAGCGCGCCTGGGCGCACATGGAGGCCAACCCCGACGCGCCGCGCGCCTCGGTGCTGAGCCTGCTCGACTGGAAGGAGGCTTGGCACCGCGACCGCCCCTTCCCGTTCACTCCTTCGGTCGCCGAGGTGCACGGGCTCGAGGCCGCGATCGGCCTCTACCTGGAGGAAGGCCCCGAGGCGGTGTGGGCACGCCACGCCCTCACCGCGCGGGCCTGCCGCGCCGGCGTGCAGGCGATGGGGCTCGAGCTCTGGCCGGCGCGCGAGGCGATCGCGGCGCCGACCACGACCGCCGTGCGCATCCCGGACGGGCTGAACACCGAGCGGATCCAAGGCGCGGCGCGCGAGCTGTTCGGCCTCACGCTGTCGGCCGGGCGGCGCGACACCTACGACAAGCTGATCCGCATCGGCCATATGGGCCCGGTCGCCGAGCCGATCTATGCGGTGGTCGCGGTCGCCGGGCTCGGCGGCGCGCTGCGCCGGCTCGGCATGACGCTCGATGTCGGCGCGGGTGTCGAGGCCGCGCTCGCCGCGATCGGAGTCAAGGGATGACCGCCATGAAACGCTTCGAAGGGCAGGTAGCGATCGTCACCGGCGCCGCACGCGGCATCGGGCGCGCGGTCGCCGAGCGCCTCGCCTCGGAAGGCGCGACGGTCGCGCTCGCCGATATCGACGAGAAGGGTGCGGGCGAGGCCGCCAAGGCGATCGGCGGCGGCGCTTTCGCCGTTGGCTGCGACATCGGCGAGCCCAAATCGGTCGCCGCGCTGCACGAGGCGGTGACGGCACGCGGCGGCAAGCTCGACGTGCTGGTCAACGCGGCGGCCATCGTGCCGTTCGTCAAATGGGACGAACTGAGCTTCGAGGAATGGCGGCGCGTCCTGCGCGTCAACCTGGATGGGCTCTATCTGATGTGCCGCGCGGCCTCCGACCTGATGCGGCCGCGCCAGTACGGCCGCATCGTCAACATCTCGTCGAACTCGATCTTCGCCGGCACGCCCAACATGGCGCACTATGTCGCCTCCAAGGGCGGCGTGCTCGCCTTCGGCCGCGCGCTCGCGACCGAGCTCGGCGGCGACAGGATCACGGTCAACACCGTGTGCCCCGGCCTGACCGACACCGAAGGCGTGCAGCTCACCCCGCACAAGGATGCCTTCGGGTTCGTCGACATGCTCCAGGCGATCAAGGGCCGGGGCACGCCTTCCGACATCGTGCCGGCGATCGCCTTCCTCGCCTCGCCCGAGGCGCACTGGATCACCGGCCAGGCTCTCGCCGTCGACGCCGGCATGATCCGCTGGTAGTTCAGGCGTAGAAAGCGGGCGCCTTCTTGTAGGCGGGGAAATTGTCGGGGTCGTGCGAGTAGAAGATTTCGGCGTCGTGCTTCTCGGCGAGCGCCTTGAGCCGAGCCATCGACTTCAGGCTCGCCACCGGATCGAGGTGGAAGCTCGAAATGCACATCATGTCCATGTTGCGCTGGCTGTAGCAGGCATCCGCCGTGAACAGCATGGGCCGCCGCCCTGGAAGCTCGACCATCAGGCTGTAATGGCCGGCGGTGTGGCCCGGCGTCTCGATCAGCCACAGGCCCTTGGCGATCTCCTGGTCGCCGGTGACGGTCTCGAAGCGCGGCGTATAGATGTCGAGCTCGGGCTCGGCGCGCACCTCGCGGCCGCGCTCGCGCATCAGGTCGGGCGCGAAGCTCAAATCCGAATAGCCGAGATGCTCGAAGGGCTGCGGGCAGCCGCAGGCTTCCAATTCCGCGGCATGGCACACCGTGCAGGCGGTGCTCAGGTGCTTGTTGCCGCCGCAATGATCGAAGTGATAGTGCGAGTTGATGACGTAGTTGATCTCGGCCGGCCGGCGGCCGATCAGCGCTAGCTGGCCCGGTATGGTCTGCGCCTCGCTCTGGATCGGCTTCTCGAACGGCAGCACGCGCTCGACATGCGCCTTGTCGTAGCCGGTGTCGAACAGGAAGAGCCCGTCCGCGTGCTCGACCAGCACCGCATAGCAGGGAAAGCGGAACTCGCCGCCCGGCCCGCGATTCCAGAAGGCGTGGAAGCCGTCGATCACCAGCGTCCCGCCGTCGAGCAGATAGACCTTCTCGGCCGCCATTGCACGCCTCCTCAGAACGGGGTGACGGGCTGCCGCCCGCCCGTCAGCGCTGCCCCCTATGGTAGGGAATGCCGAGCGCCGCCGGCAAATGGCTGTGCCGCGCGAACAGCACCAGCACCACCATCACCATGGCGAAGGGCAGCATCTGCACCACGTCGGTCGGGATGTTGAGGCCGACCACCTGGAGCGCGGTGGTGAGCGCCAGGCTGCCGCCGAACAACGCGGCGCCGAGCAGCACCCAGAGCGGCCGGCCGCGCGCCAGCATGGCGAGCACGATGCCGATGAAGCCCGCGCCGTGCGTCATGAAGGGCACGAACAGCCCGGCGCCGACATTCGCCATGTAGGCGCCGCCGACGCCGGCGAGGAAGCCGGTAGCGAGCACCGCATAGGCGCGCGTCGCCCTGACGTCGACGCCGGCGGCATCGAGCGCGGCGGGCCTGTCGCCGGCCGCCTGGAGGTTGAGCCCCATATAGGTGCGCCGGAACAGCCAGGTGATGGCCAGAACGAGCGCGACCGAGAGATAGACGACCGGATGATGCTCGAAGAAGGCCGAGCCCACCACCGGGATGTCCCTGAGCAGCGGGATGTCGAGCGTCGGCACCTCGGCCAGGCGCGGATAGGTACGGCTGAACTGGAAGTGGTGCAGCAGCGCGGTCAGCCCCTCGGCGCCGATGGTCAGCGCGATGCCGATGACGATCTGGTTCATGGTGAGGACGACGCAGAACAGCACCATGAGCGAGGCGACGACCGCGCCCGCCACGCCGCCGACCAGGAAGCCGAGCCAGAACGAGCCGGTATAGAACGCCACGACGAAGCCGCCATAGGCGCCCATCAGCATCATGCCCTCGATGCCGATGTTGAGCACGCCGGCCTTCTCCGAGATCTGCTCGCCGAGCCCGGCGAGCAGCAGCGGAATGCCGGCGGTAACGACACCGAACAGCAGCGCGGCGACGAAGACCTCGGTGAACAGCCCGCCCTCGCTCATGCCACCCGCCTCTTGCGCGCCAGCGCATCGAGCAGCTCGACGAGCGCGAGGAAGACGAGCAGCAGCGCGACCAGCACCAGCACGAAGAAGTTGGGCACGCCGACCCGGCGCGCCGCGCTTTCGCCGCCGATCATCAGGACCGCGAACAGCAGCACGAAGCCGATCGTCGCGATGCCGTGGAAGCGGGCGAGGAAGACCAGCGGGATGACGAGCAGGCCATAGGCCGGGTTCCAGTCTGCCCGCATGGTGCCCCAGACGCCGAGGATTTCGACCGCGCCGCCGAGCCCGACCAGCCCCGCGCTCAACGCAAAGGTGACGATGGTGAGCAGCCCGACATTGAGCCCGGCATGGGTGGCCGCGCGCGGGTTGGCGCCGACCACCTGAAGCCTGAGCCCGAAGGCGGTGCGCGTCATCACGAAATGCACGATCAGGATCGCCGCGACCGCGATGATCACGCCGCTATGGATGGTGGTGTCGAACAGGCGCGGCAGGCGGTCGGCGACCGGCAGCGTCCGGGTCTGCGGCACCGTCGTGCTCGGGTCGCTGAACGGCAGCTTGACCAGGACATTGCCGAGGCTGATGCCGAGGAACGACATCATCAGCGTCGTGATGATCTCGTTGAGCCCGTAGCGTGCCTTGAGAAGCGCGGGAACCAGCGACCAGGCGGTGCCGACCGCCATCGAAACCAGGCAGCAGAGGAGGATGGTCAGCCAGCCCGGCAGCACGGCGATGAGCGCCGGGGCGAGCGCGGCCGAAGCCACCGCGGCGAGGAGGAACTGGCCGTCCACGCCGAGGTTCCAGATCCCGGCGCGGAAGGCGACGATCAGCCCGGCGGCGATCAGCAGCAGCGGCGCGGTGCGGATGATGGTCTGCTGAAAGCCGGTCCAGCTCAGCAGGCCGCGGCTCAGCACATAGTCGTAATAGGCGAGCGGGTCCTTGCCGAGCGCGAGGATGATCAGCCCGCCGACCACGAGCGCGAGGACGATCGGGATGAGGACGCGCGCGGCCGTCGCGGCAAAAGCGAGCGCCTGGGAGCGATCGGTCGTCGCGCGGCGCCTCACGCCGGCCTCATCACGCGGCCTCGGCGCCCGTCATCAGCCGGCCGATCCGGGCTTCGGCGCCCGCCTTGTTGTCCACCACGCCCGCGAGCGCGCCGCGGAACATCACGCCGATGCGGTCGCACAGCTCGATGAGCTCGTCGAGCTCGGTCGAGATCACGACGGCGGCGATGCCGGCCTCGGCCGCCTTGACGATCCGCTCGCGCGCGAGGCGGGTGTTGTGCAGGTCGAGGCCGTAGGTCGGCTTGTTGAAGACGACGACCGTGGCATCGCTCGTGATCTCGCGCGCGAGCAGCACCTTCTGGATGTTGCCGCCGGAGAGCCGGCCGATCGGCGTGCGCTCGGACGGCGTGCGTACGTCGTAGCGTTCCACCACTTCGCGGGCATGGCCGAAGATGCGGCTCCAGCGCGTGACGCCGGCGTGCCAGAACGGCGAAACGCCGATCTGCTTCAGCACCAGGTTGGTGGCGACCGAATGCTCGCCGATGGTGGCTTCGCCGAGCCGCTCGTCGGTGATGTAGCGCACGCCGAGGCGGCGCCGCGCGCCGACGCCCGCGCTGCGCGCTGGCCTGCCGCCGATGAGGATCGCGCCCTCGGCGACCGGGCGCTGGCCCGCGAGCACCTCGGCCAGATGCTTCTGGCCGTTGCCGTCCACGCCTGCGATGCCGAAGATTTCGCCGGGCGCGACCTCGAAGCTGATGTCGGCGAGCGGACATTCGCCGGCACGCGCCGCCGTCGAGACGTTGCGCACGCTCAAGGCCGGCGCTTGCTCCCCCGCAAGCCGGCGCGAACGCCTCTCGATGCGCGTATCCAGCTCGACGGCCGCCTCGTCCGCACCGCGGAACATCAGCCGGATGATCTCGTTGGTGGTCTCCGCCTCGCCCAGCATGCGCAGCCGCTCGGGCGGGATCTCGCCGACCAGCCGCCCGAGCCGCAGCACCGAGATACGGCTGCCGAACGCATAGGCCTCGCGCAGCTTGTGCGTGATGAAGACGATGGCGACACCCTGCGCGCAGAGCCGCCGCATCACCGCGCCCAGCTCCTCGACACCCTGCGGCGTGAGCATCGAGGTCGGCTCGTCGAGCACCAGCACGTTGCCGCCGTGCCAGAGCGCGCGGATGATCTCGACCTGCTGCTGCTGGCCGAGCGAAAGCCGGCCGACCTCGACGTCGGGATCGATCTCGACGCCGAGCAGCTTCGAGAGCTCGGCGAAGCGCGCGAGCGCGGCCTTGCGCTCCATCCGCCGCCAGAAGCGGCCGCCGAGCATCAGGTTCTCGATCACGCTCAGGCTCGGCACCAGGAGGACGTGCTGGAACACCGTGCCGATGCCGAGCGCGAGGCTCTCGCGCGGCGAATGGATGCGCGCCGCCTTGCCGGCGACCTCGATGGTGCCGGCATCGGGCTGCTGCATGCCGGCGAGGATACCGATCAGCGTGGATTTGCCCGCGCCGTTCTCGCCGAGCAGGACATGCACCTCGCCCCGATGGAAGGCGAGCGTGATGTCATCGTTCGCGAGGACGCCGGGGAAGCGCTTGGTGATGCCGCGCAACCGGATCGCGGGCGCGCCATCCCGTGCGGGAGAGTGGTCGGTCGGCACGGCCCGGCGTTTCCTCGCTTGGTATCGCCTCCGAGCGGGGCCGGAGCAGCGCGGTCAGCGCGCCGCCCCGGCACCCGCGCGGGCGAGTCTACTCGCTGGGAGCCGGCGCCTCCACCGAGGTCATCAGGGCGCGCACGGCCTCCGCGTCGTAGATTTCGTCGACCTTGACCGTGCCGTCGATGATCTGCTGGCGCAGCCCCATCAGCTCGTCCCAGATCTCGCCCGGGATGTACGAGGTCTGCAGCAGGCGCACCGAATCGTCGGCGAGGCTGATCTTGTAGCCCTTGGTGCCGAAGGTATCGGCCTTGAGGTCCTCGATCATGGCGCTGTAGACCGGCGTCATGTCCCAGAGCACCGAGGAGAGCAGATAGCCCTTGTCGAGGCTCGACTTGTCGCCGATCACGTCGATGAACCAGGCCTGCCCGCCATCGCTCGCCTTGGTGGTCTCGACCGCCTGGATCATGCCGAAGCTCGAGCCGTTGCCCTGGCCGAACACGATGTCGGCGCCGGCCGCGATCACCTGCTCGGTCACGCGCCTGCCGCCCGCGGCGTCCGCGTAGGCCGCCGGGCCGATCACCGCGTAGATGATCTTGACGTCGGCCTTGGCTGCCTTGGCACCGAGCGCGAAGCCCGCCGATTGCGAGTTCCACGACGGCGGCTCGCCGGATACCACGATGCCGACCGTGCCGGTGCGGCTCATCTTGGCGGCCAGCACGCCGGCGAGATAGGCGCCCTCATGCCCGCTCAGCGTATAGTCCGCGACCTTGCCCTTCTCGAGCGCATCCGGCCGGTCCACGATGGCGACCGGCACGCCGGTCTCCTCCGCGATCTCGGGCGCCGCGGTGTTGTAGCCGCTCGCATGCGCGATCATCAGGCTCGCGCCTTCCTCCGCCAGCTCGCGCAAGGTCGGGCGAACGTCGCCATAGCCGAGCCCCTCGGCCGGCAGGAACTCGAGGCCGTATTTCTCTGCCACGGCCTTCGCGGCATCGACGCCCTGCTGATTCCAGCCAAAGTCGGTGCCCTGCTCGGGCACGAGAATGGCGAGTTTCTTCACCTCCGCCGCCTGGACCCCGGCCGCAACCGAAGCCAGCGCCACCAGTCCGAGCGCACCGATCGCGGCACGCCCTAGAACGCCGCCCAGCAATCCACCCATTGCCCTTTTCCTCCCTCGTTCGCGCCGCCCTCCGGCGGCACACCCTGCACCGGCCGATCGCGGCCGCCGCCCACCTGCCGACGCTTCGTCTGCACCCCGATGGCGCGACGGGCCGGCAACGTCACGCCCGAATCCTGCCATGCGCGCGCCGCCCCGCTCAGCCCTCCAGCGCCTTGCGGGCGGCAACCAGCTTGCCGGCGCGCGCCTGCCGCAGGGCGGCGATGCGCTCCGGCGTGTAATCGAAGATGCCGCTGCCGGTCTTCATGCCGAGGCGGCCTTCGCGCGTGCGCGCGGTGATCAGTGAACTGACGTCGGGGCGCGCGCACAGCTCCTTGTTCAGGTAGCTGCCGACCGCCTGGTAGATGTCGAGCCCGGCCATGTCGAGCAGCGCCATCGGGCCGACCACGGCGAGCTTGTAGCCGATGCCCCACGACACGCAGGCATCGAGCCCCTCGGCGTCGATCACGCCCTGCTCGACCAGGTCGACGCACTCGCGCAGCAGCGCGTAGAGCACCCGGTTCTCGACGAAGCCGGGCACGTCCTTCCGCACCACGATAGGGATCAGGTTGATGCCCTTCACCGCGTCGATCATCCGCGCCACGACACTTTGCGACGTCTGCGCGCCGGCGATTACCTCGACCACCGGGATGATGTGCGGCGGGTTCGACCAATGCATGCCGACGACGCGGCCGGGGTTGGAGACGCCCTCCTGCAGCCGGCTGATCGGGATGCCCGAGGTGTCGCTCGCCAGCACGCAGTCCTTCGAGACCAGGGCATCGATCTCGCGGAACACCTTGCGCTTCAGCTCCAGATCCTCCGGCACGGTCTCGATCACCAGGTCAGCGCCGCGCACTGCCGCGGCGAGGTCATCGGTGATGGAAACATCCTCCGGCCCGCCGCGCTCGGGCGTACCGAGCGCGCTCAGCACGTTGTTCGCCGCCGCGATCAGCGCGCCCGCGCCCTCGACGGCCTCGGGCCTCGTGTCGTAGCCGCGCACGGTCATGCCGCCGCGCGCGAGCGTTGCCGCGATGCCCGGCCCCATGGTGCCGAGGCCAATGACCGCGGCGGTCACCATGCAGGCTCGCCTTTCGTATGCGGTGCCGTCACGACACCACCTTGGCGAAGGACGCCTTCCCGGCGAGCTTGGCATGCCAGCGCCGCAGGTTCGCCAGTTCGGGCAGCTTGACCGGGAAGTTCAGGCAGCGATGCACGATCGGCCCGAGCGCGAACTCGGCGACGCTCGGCCTGTCGCCCGCCAGATAATCATGCTTGGCGAGGTAACCGTCGAGCAGCGCGAGCTGCTCGGCCAACGCCTTCCCTGCCGCCTCGAAGCCAGGGCTGCGCTCGTTCTCCGGCTTCTTGGCCTCGCGGAACACCTGGAGATAGGGCTCGTTCAACGAGGCGAGCAGCCAGTCCATCCAGCGTTCGGCCTGGCTGCGCGCGGCCGGGTCCTTCGGCAGCAGGTCGCTGCCGAGCTTGGCGCACAGATAGCGGAGGATCGTGTTCGATTCCCAGACCACCGTGTCGCCGTCGACCAGGGTCGGCACCTTGCCGGTCGGGTTCAGGCCGAGATAGGCGGCATCGTCGGTGTTGTTGAACTGCCGGCCATAGTCCTCGCGCTGATAAGGCGCGCCGAGCTCTTCGAGCAGCCAGACGACCTTCTGGACATTGCCGGAGGTCGCTCGTCCCAAGACCCTGATCATCCTTGCTCTCTCCCCTCGCCCGAACGGCGCTCGGGCATCCCGTATCCTGTCACGGCTCAGCCGAGCGGCTTGTAGGCGACCGCGTCCATCTCGATCCTGGTCTCGATCACGGCGCGCGCCTCGACCGTGGTGCGCGCCACCCGGCCCTCCGGAAAATACTCGGCGAAGACCCGGTTGTAGCGGCCGAAATTGCGCGCGTCCTCGAGATAGACCGTGACCTTGACCACGTCGGCGAGGTCGGCGCCCGCCTCCTTCAGCACGCGGCGGATCGATTCGAGGGTTGCGCGGCACTCCTCCTCGATATTGCCGACGCACATGTTGCCGTTCTCGTCCTTGGCCACCTGGCCCGAGACGAAGATGAAGTCGCCCGCCCGCACCGCCGGATGGAACGGCAGGTTGGGGTTCTTCTTGCCGATCGCCTGGATCTCGCCGCGCCGCTCCGCCATGCCTCGCTCCACCTCAAATCACGCTGGTCTCGATGATATCGACGCCGCGCTGGCGGTCGATCAGATAGATGAGCCCGCGCTCGTCCATGGTCACGTCGTTCGACGATGCACGCGCGAAGCCGTCCGGCGGGTCGGCCTTGTAGTGGCCGACCTCGCGCGGCCGGAACGGATCCTTGAAATCGACGAGGCGGAGCCCCTCGGCGAACCAGGCAAAGGGCAGCACCGTCGAGACGAAACGCTCGGAGGGCTGATGGCAGCCGGTGAACGGCTCCTGCGGCGCGCCGTCCGGGTCGAGCCCGTCAACCTGGAAGGTCGCGATCGGCACCGGGCAGCTCTCCACCGTGATGTCGTAGACCCAGGCGAAGGCGGGCGCGGCCGGCCACAGCTTGGCGACATCCTCGTCGGCCACCACCATCACGTCCCGGCCATGCAGCTTCCAGGGCAGCTTGAGGCAGGTGTGCGTCGGGTGCGGGAAGGCCGGGCTGGTGTTGACGCCCGCGACCGCCTTCGGCTTCGATATATCGGCGATGTCGAGGATGAAGAAGCCGTGGTGCCAGTAGCTGACATAGAGCCGGTCGCCGACGCGCAAGGGATGATGGCAGCGCGGCGGCACCCAGCCGTCCCACGGATAGTCCTCGCCGCCGGCCTGCCACTGGCCCGGTATCCACCAGCGCCCGACCTCCTCCGGCTTCTCGGGGTTGTTTAGGTCGAGGATCATCGCGATGTTGCCGACATAGCCCTCGACGGTCGGCGAGATATAGGCATAGCGGCCGTCGAAGTCGTAGCGGTGGACGCCCTTGCCGTGCGTCAGCCACTTGCCGATCAGCCTCGGCTTCGACGGGTTCTCCACGTCATAGATGCCGAGCCCGCCGCCGAACCCGTCGGCGCCAGCCTGGCCCTGGCGCTCATGGTTGACCACCATGACGCCGTTCACCACCCGCACCTTGTGCGAATGCCAGCCCTCCGGCATCTCGATGCGCGCAAGCTCGCGCGGATGCCTCGGGTCCGAGACGTCGAGGATCGTGGTGCCCGAGGGCGGGCGCATATGGCCGACATAGAGCGTCGTGCCGTCGACCCAGACCTGGCCACCGCCGGGGCAGTCGATATGGGCGATCCGCGTGGTGTTGAGCGCGTCGGCCATGCGGCGTTCCGGTCAGCCCCTGCATCCGCTCAGGCGAGACGGACGATGTCGCCTTCCGGCGTCTTGCCGTGCTTCTGGTAGAAGGCGAGCGCCTTGAGCGTCGGCTCGTCGCTCGCGACGAAGAGGATCGCCGGCTCGCTGTCCGAGGCGTTGACGTGCTGGCACCAATGCCCGCCCGGCACCGCCACCGTGTCGAACGGCGCCCATTCCACCCTGGTCTCGCCGATCAGGCTGTAGCCGCTTCCTTCGAGCGGCGCGCAGAGCAGGCTCGCATTCTGCTTGGAGGGCAAGGTGCGCTCGCCCGGCCTGAGCATCTGCGCGAAGAAGGTGATGGTCTTGAACACCGGTCCGCCATTGGTCGGGTCGACATACTCGACCATCAGCCCGTCATGGGGGTCGCCGTCCCAGTCCTTGAAGCGCTCCAAGAGGCTGCGCATGGCGTCCCAGCGATAGACGTACATCGGCGAGGCGTTGCCGGTGCCGCGCTGGTGCGAGACGAAGCGCGGCATCAGCCCGCCCTCGCCATAGACCATGCGCGAATACTCGGGATGGAAACGCTCGGACTGCATGTTCCGGCGCACCAGCGCCTCGCCCGACTTCTCGCGATAGTCGTGCTCGAAATAGGTGGCGTTCAGCGTCTCGCACAAGGGCACGTCGAGTACGCTCAGGTTGATCGCGGGTTCCGAGCCCTGGTTGCCGTGATTGTGCCAGGTGTCGTGCGGGGTGAGCACCATGTCGCCGGGGCCGAAGGTGATGTTCTCGCCCTCGACGCCGGTGAAGTTCATGGTGCCGGTCAGGCCGAGCCGGATCGCGTTCGGCGAGTGCCGGTGCGGCGGCATGATCTCGTTCGGGTCGTTGAGCCGGTAGGCCGTATACATGGTCGAGACCGAGGCACGGCGCGGCGCGAGGCCGGGGTTGACCAGGATGAGCGAGCGCCGCTCCGAGGATTCCATGGTGATCAGCTCGGCGGAGCGCTGGAGCAGCGGCTCGATCTCCTCCTTGTAGCGCCAGACGAAGGGCACCGCCTTCTTCCGGTCCATGACCTGGCGGTCTTCGTCGTGATTGGCGCTCCGATCGACCGCCCAGAACGGCGCCATGTTGAAGCGCGCGACGTCTGCATAGAGCGAATCGAGGGCGGCGCTCATGATCGGCTCGAACCTCCGGCGAAGCGCCGCGCCGGGCATCTCCGGCCCGCGCGAGCTTGCGGGAACAGCGTAACCACGGCGAGACCACGCCGTCAATTTGCCGCGGCGTGGTCCCATGCTGAAGCGCGAACAAGTCGAAGTGCAGCCTCAGCTCTTGTGGAACCAATCTCTGCGTTGGTACCGTTCCCGGCCCCTCCCAAGCCGCGAGGTCTGGCATGGAACGCTTCGAGCAAACCTTGACCAAGCTCCGCCAGATGATCGAGGCGCCGCCGCACCGCAACGGCCGGCTGCCGCCCGAGCGCCAGCTCGCCGGCGAGCTCGGCGTCGGCCGGCGCACCCTGCGCCGCGCGCTCGGCACGCTCGAAAGCGAAGGCCGCATCCAACGCCAGCGCGGCCGGGGCACCTTCCTGCGCGACGAGGCGCAACCCGGCGCACCCGGCATCGACGCCATCATCGAGCACACCAATCCGGTCGAGGTGATGGAGGTCAGGCTCTCGATCGAGCCGATGCTAGCGCGGCTCGCCTCCTTGCGCGCCTCGAAATGCGACCTCGATCATCTCGCCCGGCTCGCCGAGGAGACCAGGACCGCCGCCACGCCCGAGGCCTACACCAAGGCCGACGCCGCGTTCCACCGCCGCATCGCCCAGGCCGCGCGCAACGCGCTGTCGCTCGCGCTCTATGATTCGCTGAGCGCGATCAGCCGCGACGCCGCCTGGCGCCGGCTCGGCGAGACCGGCGCCTGCTACAAGAGCCAGGCGCGCTATGCGCACCACCATGCCGAGATCGCGGACGCCATCATCGCGCGCGATGCCGCGCGGGCGCAGGACGCCATGCGCAATCATTTGCTCGATGTGCAGCGCGACATCCTGGGCAGCGCCTTCGCAGAGAAACAAGGGGCCCCATGACCAGCGCCGAGATGCTCACGCTCGAACGGGACGGCCAGCGCGCGGTCGTCGCCCCTGGCCATGGCGGCGCGCTCGCGAGCTACAGCGCGGAGATCGGCGGAGGGCGCGTCGATCTGCTGCGGGAGACCGGCGCCGTCACGCCCGATCGTTCCATCCTCGACTTCGCGAGCTTCCCGCTGGTGCCCTATTCGAGCCGCATCCGCGACGGGCGCTTCAGCTTCGGCGGCCGCAAGGTGCAATTGCCGCTCAACTTTGGCGACCACCCGCACAGCATTCACGGCCATGGCTGGCAGCGTCCCTGGACCGTCGTGGACAAAGGCGCGGATGCCGTCACGCTCGCATACCGGCACGCGGCGGATCACTGGCCCTGGGCCTACGAGGCGCGCCAGTCGATCCGGCTCGACGGCGGCGGGCTCGCGCTCGAACTCGCCGTCGTCAACCGCGCGGATTCCTTGATGCCGGTCGGGCTCGGCTTCCACCCCTATTTCCCGCGCGCCGGCGAGGCCCGCCTCAGCGCCAAGGTGGCCGCGGTCTGGCGGATGGACGGAGAGGTGATGCCGGTCGCGCGTGAGCCCCTGCCGGCCGACTGGAAGCTCGGCGACGGCATGGCGCTCGCCGGCCGCGACCTCGACAACTGCTTCGACGGCTGGGACCGCAGCGCCCGCATCGAATGGCCGAAGACGGGCGTCGCGCTCGACCTCGCGGCCTCCGAGCCGTTCGGCAATCTCGTGGTCTACGCGCCGGCGGGGCAGGGTTTCTTCTGCGTCGAGCCGGTCTCGAACATCACCGACGCCTTCAACCTCGCCGCCGCAGGCCACACTGCCACCGGCATGCGCACCCTCGAACCGAGCGAGACGCTCGCCGGCCGCATGCGCCTCGTACCGCGCGCGCTTTAAGACAAGGTGCGTTCCCCTCTCCCGCGTGCGGGAGAGGGGTTAGGGGTGAGGGCTCGCGGCGGCACGGACGGACCCTTGCATGTTGAGATTGGTGCGAATCGGTGAAGATTTGCGCCGGCCCTGGGCGAGCGGCCGCTCGCCCAGGGCCGGGGCCGGCGGGACCGTACGACCCTTGGCTTTGAACCGTGGGTGAG
>JBFXKW010000003.1:0-53151 GCA_050173345.1 Alphaproteobacteria bacterium
GGATGCATCAGCGCTTCCGCAAGCCCCATCTGCCTCTCCCGCCGACGTGCCATGATCCCTTCCTCCCGATCGCCAGAGAGAATCACAGCCATCAACTTCTGAAAAGCTTCCCCCTGGGGCGGAGAGGTAGGGAGAGGTGGGGGGAGCCGAGGCAGGTCGGGGGCCTTAAAGACTCCACCCTTCTTTACATCAATGTCCTGCGCCGTGCCGCCGCACCCCACCTCACCCGGCGCGCTTAAGCGCGCCACCCTCTCCGCCCCGCCGGCGGAGAGGGTTCCGTGAGGCCGGCCCCTCAGAGCTGCTGAGCTCTTCCGCTCAGCCGGCCGGCGCGGCCTTGACCGTGTTGCGCAAGGTGCCGATGCCCTCGATCTCGCACTCGACCCGGTCGCCCGGCTTGAGGTAGCCGGGTGCCGCCTTGACGTCTGTGCGGTCGGAGAAGCGGCCGCCGAGCTCCGCGTCGGTGCCCCAGGCGGTGCCGCCCGGCGTGCCGGTCGAGATGACCCAGCCCGGCTGCAAGGTGAGGAAGGTCGAGAAGAAATGCACCAGTTCGGCCACGCCCCAGATCATCTTGGCGGTCGAGTTGTTCTGGCGCAGCTCGCCGTTGATGCGGGTGCGCAGCGGCAGGGCCTGCGGGTCGGCGATCTCGTCACGCGTCACGATCGCGGGCCCGAGCGGCGCGCAGGTGTCGAAGTTCTTGCCCGGCCCGAGCGAATAGGCCGCGCTGCCGTCCGGCCGCAGCCTGACCTGGCGGTCGCGCGCGGTCGCGTCGTTCATGATCGTGTAGCCGAAGATATGGTCGAGCGCCTTCTCCTTCGGGATGTGCCGGCCCGGCTTGCCGATCACCACGGCGAGCTCGGTCTCGTAGTCGAGCTTCTTGGTCACCTTGGTATCGAGCAGGATGGCGTCGTCCGGCCCGATCACGCCGGTGATCGGGATCTTGATGAAGAACTCGGGCTCCTTCGCGGTGACCACCGGCTTCTCGTCGCGATGGTCCCAATAGTTCTCGCCGCTGCACAGGATGATGCCGGGCTGCAGCGGCGCCTTGAGGCGCGTGTGTGCGAGCGGCCGCCGGCCCTTGCCGCGCTCGCGGCTCGCCTTCACCGCGCGCCTGGCAAGTGCAACCGAGGTGCGGCCGCCGGCGATGAACGCCGTCATGTCGGCAAGGCGCGCCTTCTCCGCCGCGCTCAGGCCCCGCCCGCCGCCGAGCGCATCGAGCAGGTCGACGATCTCCTCGCCGTCGATCGCGGCGAGCCGGAGCTCGCGGTCCCGTGCATAGCGCGCCAATCTCATCCCCGTTCTCCCTGTTGAAGCTAGCTCTAGCTCAGGCCCATCTGCTTGATCAGGACCTGGGTCAGCGTGCTGCCGGGCTCCTTGAGCTGATGCGCCATGGTGAAGTGGTTGTAGCCCTTGAGCGAGATGACGTTGCTCGGATAGCCGAGCCGGCGCCAGAGTGCCTCCATCGCCTCGGCTTGGCGCGCATACTCGTCCGATTCGATGTCGCCCGAGACGAACATGAGCGGCGCGCTCACCGGGTAATGCTGATGGAGCGGGCTGTTGCGCTTCGCCTCGCCGGCATCGAGCCCGACCTTGTCGTTGAGATAGCAGAGGCGGATCGGCTCAAGGTCGTAGATGCCGGAGATCGAGCAGGCGCTCTTGACGAGGTCCTTCGGCAGGCCGTCGCCGAACGAGGGCCAGTCGGTCGCGAGCATCAGGGTGGCGAGGTGGCCGCCCGCCGACTGGCCCGAGACGTGCAGCCGCGACGGGTCGCCGCCGAACGAACGCGCGTTCCGATAGGCCCAGGCGACCGCCGCGCGGTTCTGCCGCACGATCTCGTCCATGCGGATCGCGGGGGCGAGGCCGTAATTGATCACCACGGTCGCGATGCCGTGCGGCCGGAAGCCCTCGGCGACGAAGCTGTTGTGGCTCTTGTCGAGCGAGTACCAGTAGCCGCCATGGATGAAGACCTGGATCGGCGCGTTGTCCTGCTCGGCCGGGAAGACGTCGAGCGTCTCGGCCGGCGACGGCCCGTAGGCGACGTCGAGCCGGCAGGGCAGGCGCTCGCGCGTCGCCGCGCTCCAGGTCTCCCAGTTCGCGAAGTAGTCGACATATTCGGGGTAGCGGCGCCGGTTGTTGTACTGCGCGTCCAGCTCTTCCCGGGTGTAGTCGCGATAGACCTTGGCCGTGCTCATGCTCTGCCGCCCTCCCCTGCTCCCAACGGCGCGAGCGCGGACCGCCCGGCATAGCGCCCGCCGATCTCCTCCTCGATACGCAGGAGCTGATTGTACTTGGCCAGCCGCTCGGACGAGCGCACCGAGCCGATCTTGATCTGGTCGCCGGCGACACCCACCGCGAAATCGGCAAGGAAGCTGTCCTCGGTCTCACCCGAGCGCGCCGATATGACGGTGGCGAAGCCGCCCGCACGCGCCGCCTCGATCGCCTCGATGGTGCCGCTCAGCGTGCCGTTCTGGTTGAGCTTGATCAGCGCGGCGTTGGCCGCCTTGTCGCGGACCGCGCGTTCGATGCGCGCCGGCTGCGTGCAGAGGAGATCGTCGCCGACGATCTGCACCCTGGGCAGGCGCGCGGTCAGCCGCGTCCAATCGGCCCACGCTTCCTCGGCAAGTCCGTCCTCGACCGAGACGATCGGATAGCGCCGCGTCCATTCCTCGACCAGCGCGATCATCTCCTCGGCGCTCCGCGTCACGCCCTCGCGCGCGAAGCCGTAGGTCTCGTCATGCTGCACGAGGCCGCTCGCCGCCACGTCGAGCGCGATGGCGACCTCCTCGCCGGGCGTGTAGCCGGCGGCGTCGATGCTGTCGACCACGAGGTCGAGCGCGGCTTCCGCCTTGCGCAGGCCCGGGCTCAGCCCACCCTCGTCGGCGAGCAGCGTGGGCAGGCCGCGCTCCCGGCTGAGCGCAGCCGCCTTGGCCCGCACCGCAAGCGCCATGCGCAGTGCCTCGGCATAGCGCGACGCGCCGACCGGCACGATCAGGAAATCCTGCACGTCCATACCGCCGCCGGCGTGCAGCCCGCCCGACAGGATGTTGACCATCGGCAGCGGCATGACCGGCACCTCGACGCCGGCGAGCGCGCCGATATGGCGGTGCAGCGGCAGGCTCTTGGCGGCAGCGGCGGCGCGGCAGGCAGCGAGCGAGATGCCGAGCACCGCGTTGGCGCCGAGCCGGGCGAGATTCGGCGTGCCGTCGATCTCGCGCAGGCGTTGGTCGAGCGCGCGCTGATCGTCGGCGGCCAGGCCGGTCACGCCGCTCGCCAGTTCGCCCTCGACATGGCCGACGGCGCGGCTGACGCCGAGGCCCTCGAAGCGCTCGGGGTCGCCGTCGCGCAATTCGTGCGCCTCGTTCGCGCCGGTCGAGGCGCCCGAGGGCACGCTGGCACGGCCAGTCGCGCCGCCCACGAGCCGGACCTCGACCTCGACGGTCGGCCGGCCGCGCGAGTCGAAGACCTGGCGTCCCTTGACGCCCGCGATGGCGAGCCCGCTCATGCCGCAAGCCCGCGGCAGAAATCGAGCGCGGCCTCGGCATCCGGCGGCGGGTGCAGGATGAGGGCGCGGGCGACGCGGCGCACCGCCTCCTCGTGCGACGGCTCGACGATATAGTCGAGCGGCGAATCGCCATCGACGCGCGCCAGCATCAAACAGCCGGTCTGGCGCATGAACTCGCGGTCGAGCACGGGGAGACCCTCGCGCCGATAGGCTTCCAGGAACGCCTCGGTCGCCACGCCGCGCGCCGCGGCAAAGGCCGGGAAGCAGATCGTGCCGAGCAGCAGGTGCGAGAGGCAGAACGCCACGTCGAAGCGCGGGTCGCCCCAGTGCGCGACCTCGGCGTCGAGCAGCACGATTTCGGCACCGTCGACCAGCATGTTCTTCGGGCTATAGTCGCCATGCACCAGGCAGAGCCGCGTCGCCAGCAGGCGCGCGACCACCTCGTCGATCGCAACGGCAAGGTCGGGATGCTTCTCGGCGATGCGGCGGAAGAACGGCTCGATGCGCAGCTCGATCAGGAAGGTGCGGTCGTCGAAGCGTTGCGCGAGGTCGTCGCGCCCCTGGGTGCGCCGGTGCAGCTGGCCGAGCAGCGTGCCGGCGCGCTCCGCCGTGGCGGGGTCGGTGACGCCCTCGACCAAGAGCGTCTTCCAGTTGCGGAAGCGCGCCGGCACCAAGGACATGGCGAAGCGGTGGTTCTCGGGGTCGCTCCACAGCACGCGCGGCACGCATTCGGGGCCGAGCACCTCGGCCATGGTCTCGAGAGCGGCCGCCTCGATCATGGCGCGGCGCGGGTCGGAGCGCCAATCGGCGCGCACGTTGAGGCGCGCCCGCGCCCGCTTGACGACGCACGGGCCCTCCGGCCCCTCGACGAGCATCAGCTCGCTCGACACGCCGCCGGCGAACCTCGCCTCGTCCGTCACTCCCGTCTCCGCATTCATGCCGTCTCTCGTCCGCGATATTCGGGCCGTGAAGCTAAGGCGCGGCGGCGCCGAGCGCCAGCCCCTGAATCGTCGCATGCGTGGACACCCTGCCGGCGCATCGGGCATGATCGCCGGAACGGCCGGGCGGGCCGGCGGACCCGCCCGGGCGACAAGACAGGGAGCGTTCCGTGCAAGGCACGATGATGGATTTTCCCCTCACGCTGCGCCACGTCTTCGAGCGCAGCCGGAGGCTGTTCGGCCGCAGCGAGATCGTCACGCGGCTGCCCGACAAGTCGCTGCATCGCTATACCGCCGCCGATTTCACGGCGCGCGCCGCGCGCCTCGCCGCCGCGCTCCAGAAGGCCGGGCTCAAGCCCGGCGAGCGCGTCGGCACCATGATGTGGAACAACTACCCGCATCTCGAATGCTATTTCGGCGTGCCGCTCGCCGGCGGCGTGTTCCACACGCTCAACTTCCGCCTGCACCCGAGCGACATCGAATATATCGCGAACCACGCGGAAGACCGCTTCATCATCGTCGACGACGTGCTGCTCCCGGTCATCGAGGCGGTGCGGCCGAAGCTCAAGGCCGAACGCTACATCGTCTCGACGCTTACGGGCCAGCCTGCGCCGGCGGGCTATGAGCGCTACGAGGATTTCATCGCCGATGCACCGGCCGAGCCCGCGCCGGCCGCGCTCGGCGAGAACGACGCCGCCGGCATGTGCTACACCTCGGGCACCACGGGCAAGCCCAAGGGCGTCGTCTATTCGCACCGCTCGATTGTGCTGCACACCCTGATCGTCGGGCAGGCCGACGCCACCGCGATCTCGAACCGCGACACCATGCTGCCGGTCGTGCCGATGTTCCACGTCAACAGCTGGGGCCTGCCCTTCTGCGGCGTGATGAACGGCGCGCGCATCCTGCTGCCCGGTCCGCATCTCGACGCGGTCAGCCTGCTCGACCTGATGGAAGGCGAGAAGGCGACGTTCGCCGCGGGCGTGCCGACCATCTGGTTCGGCCTCTTGCACGCGCTCGAGAAGGAGCCGAAGCGCTGGAAGCTGCAGCCGGGCCTGCGCACCTTCGTCGGCGGCTCGGCAGCGCCCGAGGCGCTGATCCGCGGCCTCGACAGGCACGGCGTCAACGTGGTCCATGCCTGGGGCATGACCGAGATGAGCCCGATCGGCTCGATCTGCCGGATCAAGACCGAGCTGTGCGATCAGGCCGAGGACGCGCTCTACGAGCTGCGCGCCAAGCAGGGCATGCCGGTCGCGCTGGTCGACATGCGCGTGGTCAACGAGAGCGGGCCGGTGCCGTGGGACGGCAAGACCATGGGCGAGCTCCAGGTGCGCGGGCCGTGCGTCGCGGCGCGCTACTACAATGACGACACGCAGGCCGACAAGTGGGCGAAGGACGGCTGGTTCGTCACCGGCGACGTCGCCACCATCGACGCCGAGGGCTACATGAAGCTGACCGACCGCACCAAGGACCTGATCAAGTCCGGCGGCGAGTGGATCTCCTCGGTCGATCTCGAGAACGCGCTGATGGGCCATCCATCGGTCAAGGAGGCGACCGTGATCGCGGTGCCGCACCCGAAATGGGACGAGCGCCCGCTCGCGGTCATCGTGCTGAAGGAGGGCGCGCCGGAAGACCCCGCCGCGCTCGCCGAATATTTGAAGCCCAAATTCGCGCGCTGGTGGCTGCCCGACGGCTACGCCTTCGTCGCCGAAATCCCCAAGACCTCGGCCGGCAAGTTCCTCAAGTCCAAGCTGCGCGACCAGTTCGCCGGCTGGCAATGGGGCGAGCCGGAGTGAGGACGCGCGGATCGCACCGTTTTATGCGGCTCGCGTCAAGCGCTCGACCTTGATCTTGCCGGCGTGCTTCATGGCCTGGGCGAGATCGTAGGCCGCCTGCAGGCGGTACCATGTCTCCGCCCCGCCGCCGAATGCCTTGTCGAGGCGGATGGCCATTTCCGGCGAGATGCCCGCATGGCCATTCACGATGTCGGAGAGCTGCTTGCGGCTGACGCCGAGCCGCCGCGCCGCCTCGGAAACGGTGAGGCCGAGCGGCTCGATGCAGTCATGCCGGACCGAAAGCCCCGGATGCGGTGGATTCTTCATTGCCATCCCGGTTCTTCCCATTCCTCACAAGGGATCAGCCGAGCTCCCCCGCCCTCACCCACCCCCCGGTGCGTTGCGGGCGTTCTGCGGCTTCTCGCCGTTGAGGACGCGGATGACCTCCTCGCAGGCGCGCCGGCGCAGCTCTTCGAGCGAGGCGTCGGAGGAGAATGCGATGTGCGGCGTCGCGATCACGTCGGGCCGCGCGATGAGCGCGGCCGGCGGGTCGGGCTCGCCCTCCGCCACGTCGAGCGCGGCGCCGCCCAGATGGCCCGAATCGAGCGCGCGGATCAGCGCCTCGTTGTCGACCACCGGGCCGCGGCTGACGTTGACCAGCAGCGCGCCCTGGCGCATGCGGGCGAGGAAGGCGTCGTCGACGAAGTGATGGGTCTCCTCGTCGAGCGGCAGGTGCACGATGACCACGTCGGAATCGTGCAGCAGCCTGTCGAGGCCGACCATCTCGGCATGCGGCGTGCCGCCGGTGACCGCGACGTCATAGGCGAGCACGTCGAGCCCGATGCCGTGCAGCTTGCGCGCGGTGGCGCGGCCGATTCGGCCATAGCCGAGGATGCCGGCGGTGAGCGTCGCGGCGCGCCTGAGCTTGGCGGCCGAGGGATCCCAGCGCCCGCGCTTGACCTCGCGGTCGAACGAGACGAGGCCCCTCACCCAGCCGAGCACCATGGCGACCGCGTGGTCCGAGACCTCCTCGACGCAATAGTCGGGCACGTTGGTGACCCAGGCGCCGCGCGCGGTCGCCGCCGGGATGTCGATATTGTCGAGGCCGACGCCCATGCGCGCGACGATCTTGAGCGCGCTCGGCGCGGCGATCGCGCGTTCCGAGACCAACGCCCAGCAGGTCAGGATCGCGGCCGGGTCGTTGGCCGCGATCAGCGCCTCGATCTCCGCGGCCGGCGCCGCGGCGGACGGCCCGGTCACCAGCTTGTGGCCGGCGCCCTCGATCAGCCGCCGCTCGATCGTCGGCTCGGGCCATGCATAGTCCGTCAATACCACCGTCGCCATCTCGTCTCCCCTCTCAACGATTCGAAAAGATGATGCATCACAGGGGGCTGATGTCTATGGTCGCGTGCCTTGATGATGGCGCAGCGGCTGGAACCTGGAATCATGGGTGTAAAGGACGGCGGGAAGCTCTTCATTTGTCGCACCTGTGTGCGCGACTTGCGCGTTCCGCCCGGCGAGCAGACAGCCGGCGAGAAATTGTACGACGCCGTCGCGGCCGCGGTAGATGAAGCCGGCGGCGGCATCCCGCTGCAGGGCACCGCCTGCCTGAACGGCTGCCTCAACCCGTGCAACGCCTCGGTGCGCGGCCATGGCAAGGCGCTGCTCCGCTTCAGCCGCCTGACGCCCGAGGACGCGCCCGCGCTGGCAGCCCTGGCGCGCGCCTATATCGCGCACAAGACCGGCGATCTGAGCGCCAAGGAGCTGCCCGAACCGCTGCGCGCCAAGCTGTCGGCGCGGGCGCCGGTGCTCCGGCCGGTGCGTGCCTGACCCTAAAAACGATTCACCAATCTGGTTAGACCAAGCCTGGTCGGTGCGCGCTTGGGCCGCGTTCGGACCGGCGGATTTCCCGCAGATTCTGGTGCAAATCGGGCAGCCCTGGTCTATGCTGTATACATTCGCCACGCCTCCCCAAGAGAAAGAAGAAGGCGCGGCACTTCTCTCTATGGACCCCTAGGAGGCTGTCAAATGGGCCGCAAGCTGTTCAAGAACGTCAACGTCTTCGACGGCACCGGCAAGAAGTCGTTTGCCGGTGAGGTGCTCGTCCAGGGCAACCAGATCAACAAGGTGGCGAAGGGCAAGGACCAGATCCGCGCCGAGGACGCCGAGGTCATCGACGCCGCCGGCGCCACGCTCATGCCGGGCCTCGTCGAGCCGCACGCGCACGTGACCTACACCAACTGCGTGATGCTGTGGAACATCGGCGAGATGCCGCCCGAGGAGCACATGGTGCTGGCGCTCGAGCATGCCAAGATCATGCTCGACCAGGGTTTCACCAGCCTGTTCTCCGCCGCCGGCACCAGCAAGATCCGCATCGAGCCGGTGCTGCGCGACACCATCAATGCCGGCAAGTTCCCGGGGCCCCGCATCCGCGCCGCCTCGCCCGAGATCAACTCGACCGGCGGGCTCGGCGACGAGCGCCTGCTCCACCTGCATCGCGAATCGGTCGGCCTGCTCGCCGACGGCGTGACCGAGATCCTGCGCGCCGCGCGCCTGTGCGCGCGCGAGGGCTGCGAGACGCTCAAGATCAACATCTCGGGCGACCAGTTCCAGCGCAATTGCGGCAACGAGGCGCTTGCCTACGGCGACGAGGAGGTCGCGGCGCTCATGTGGGTCGCCAAGGAGCGCAACCTCAACGTCGCGACGCACGCGCGCGGCGATCGCGCCATCCGCATGGCGCTGAAGCACGACATCCCGATCATCTACCATGCCGACTTCGCGACCGAGGAGACGCTCGACCTGCTGGAGGCCAAGAAGAAGGACATCTTCATGGCGCCGGCCGCCGGCATCATCTACGCGACGGCCTACGAGGCGCAGGACTGGGGCTTCGACGAGCCAACCGTCGAGAAGTGGGGCCTCAAGAACACGCTCGAGAACGCGGTGCGCACCAACAACGAGCTCAGGAAGCGCGGCATCCGCAACATGCCGGGCGGCGACTACGGCTTCGCCTGGGCGCCGGTCGGCTCGAACGCGCGCGACATCGAGCACTTCGTCAACCTGTTCGGCTACAGCCCGACCGAGGCGCTCAAGGCGGCCACGGCGTGGGGCGGCGAGCTGATGAACATGAACGTCGGCCAGGTCAAGGCCGGCTATCTCGCCGATCTCCTGCTGGTCGACGGCGACCCGACGCAGGACGTCTCAATCCTGCAGGACAAGGAAAACCTGATCATGATCATGAAGGACGGCGAGTACTACAAGGCGCCGTCCGCCCGCCGCCTCGGCCAGCGCCGCCAGGCGGGCAAGATCGCGGCCGCGGCCGAGTAGCCCCACACCTATCGACTCGGGTATCCCTCCTCCCCTTCGCAGGGGAGGAGGATTCCGGGTAGCGGGGATGGACTATCGAGGCGACCGCAAGACCGCCTTCTTCGTCTCTATACCTACACAGCAAAGCGCACCTAACGGCGACGCGAGGATGGCATGGCCTTCCCGCTGCTTCGGCCTTTCAAAAAGGCTTGCACCTCCTGAACGGTAAAAGGGGGTTTCCGTAGGTGAATTACCGCATGGCAGTTTGGGCAAACCGGGACGAGGTCTGTATCTGGATTGACGCTGTGACGCTTGCCAATTTCAGATAAGGGCCGCAGGTGGTGCACATGGATGAGATATCGGGCTACCTCGCCATATCGGTCAGACAGCTGCTGCCTGCAAACCCCGCACTCATAACCGTGTAAGCGGATACAGGCTTCCCGAAGCTTCGGATCTCGCTCGAATGAATTGACCAAGACGGAAATTGCACGGCCCTCGTTCGCCGCTTGTGAATCGAATTCCTCCGCGCCGGTGGAAAAGGCTGATGCATTAGTGCGTAGCCGTTTTCGTGTTCCAACCCTCTGCTCCCAAAGACCCCGAAGAGCGCCAACCAGATCGTCTCTAATGGCAACGCCGGATTGCCGAGGCGACCAGTTGTAGAGTGAAAGGATTGGATGCTCTGCTAACTCGGCCATCGGGATGATGGGGTCTCTCGAAAGGACATCGAATTCAATAGAAACGTAGTTTGTTTTCTTTTTCGGATCACCAAAGTGACGATCCACGAAGGGATGACTAGTGATAACGCCGGAAGCTATTAGGCCCCGAGGCTCTGAGCCAAGTCTGATCATGAAAAAGCTATCACCGGGGACTAGCTTCTTTATCCGGCCAACGCTCCAGGTTGGCTCCGCTGCGCCTCCAGACTGCACCGAAGCAATATCATCGTCCAAGTGCTCCCAATCCCAGATATCAGGATTCCATGCCAGTAGGCAGGTTGCCATCGTCTAGGCCCTCCCATGTGCGCTCCATTCATTCATTGGTCCAAGCCTTGCCGATTCCCGGCGCAGTAGCGCATATGATTACGGCACATACCGTGTGAAACTAGCCAAGATTCCCCTGTCTCGCTCCCCTTCCTCCCACCTCAAGGCGGGAGGAAGAGTATGATCAGCGCCTGAACGCGTCGCGCCGGAGCGGCGCGCGGACTTCGGTGCCCTTGAATTCGAGCGTGGTGACGAGCTCGACCGAGTGATTGTTGGCGAGGCCCTGGCAGCCGATCGAGGCACGCGTGCTCAGCCCGCTCTCACCGTAGAGCTCTTCCAGCAGTTCGGTCGCGGCGTTGGTGATCGGCGGCTGGTCGACGAAGCCGGGCGCCGAGTTGATATAGGCGATCATCTGCACGAAGCGGTTGACGCGGTCGAGGTCGCCGAGCGCGTACTTGACGTGGGCGAGTACCACCAGCACGCACTGCTTCATCGCCGCGCGCGCCTCGTCCACCCCGATGTCCTTGCCGACCACGCCCGGCATGAACTGCTTGCCGTCCTTCGAGGGCGTCGCGCCCGAAACGTAGAGCAGGTTGCCGACCGCGCTGTGGGAATGGAACTTCGCCTTGGACGGCGCGTTGCGGTACTCGTATTCGAGGTCGGGCAGCACCAGGCCCATATCGGCGATCTTCTTCTCGACTTGCATCGTTGGGTCCTCCCTGTTCGTTGCCATGCGCACGGCCGCGTCCGCCAATCTAATGGAAATCCCGCGACTTCGGCATGTAATTGCCGTGTGGCCGGCGCAGCCCTGCCGGCGTGATGTGCCCTGCCCTGTCCGCGTCGATCTCGGCCAGGCCGTCGAGCTCGACCGAAAGATCGACCAGCCGCTCGGCCACGACGTGGATGACCAGCCCCTCGCGCTGCAGCCGACCGCGGCAGGCGAGCAGGCGCGCGCTCAGCACGACGCGCCTGAAGCGCTCGAAGACATGATTCCAGATGATGGCGTTGGCGATGCCGGTCTCGTCCTCGAGGGTCACGAAGATGACGCCCTTCGCCGTGCCGGGGCGCTGGCGCACCAGCACGAGGCCGGCAACCGTGACGCGCTGCCCGGCCGGCAGCTCGCCCAGCATCGTACATTGGACGACGCCGCGACGCGCGAGCCCCGGCCTGAGCAGCGCGAGCGGATGAGAACGCAGCGACAGGCCGAGACTCGCATAGTCGCCGACCACCTCCTCGCCGAGCGCGGCAGGCGGCAGTGCGACGTCGGGCTCGGCGGACGCCGGATGATCGCCGATCGCTTCGGCGGCGAGCAGCGGCGGCGTCTCGTCCGGCAGCGCGCGCACAGACCAGAAGGCGCGGCGCCGGTCGAGCCCGAGCGAGCCATAGGCGTCCGCACGCGCCAACGCTTCGAGAGTCGCCCGCTTGAGGCCGGCGCGCGCCTGCAGCTCGGCGATGCTGCGATAACCGGCGCCGCGCATCGCCACCAACCGCGCCGCCTCGACCTCCGTCACGCCCTTTACCTCGCGAAAGCCGAGCCGCAGCGCGACCGCGTTTACTTCTCTTTCGTCATGGCCCTCCCCCCTTTCGTCATTGCCGGGCTTGACCCGGCAATCCAGGGCGGCGGCACTGCCGTTCCGCAAGGAAGGCTGGATCCCCCGATCAAGTCGGGGGATGACGGCCTGAGATGTTGTCGGCTCCAGCGTGCAGTCCCAGTCGCTCGCGTTGACGTCGACGCCGCGCACCGTGACGCCGTGCTCGCGCGCGTCGCGCACGAGCTGCGCCGGCTGGTAGAAGCCCATCGGCTGGCTGTTCAGCAGCGCGGCGGCGAAGGCGGCCGGATAATGGCATTTGAGCCAGGACGAGACATAGGCGAGCAGCGCGAAGCTCGCCGCGTGCGATTCCGGGAAGCCGTACTCGCCGAAGCCCTCGATCTGGCGGAAGCAGCGCTCGGCGAAGGCGCGCTCATAGCCGCGCGCCACCATGCCCTCGACCATCTTCTGCCGGAAGGTATGGATCGTGCCGTTGTTGCGGAAGGTCGCCATGGCGCGGCGCAGCCGGTCCGCCTCTTCGGGCGTGAAGCCGGCGGCAACGATCGCGATCTTCATCGCCTGCTCCTGGAACAGCGGCACGCCGAGCGTCTTGTCGAGCACGGCGCGCAGCTCCTCCTTGGGATAGTCGACCTGCTCTATCTTCTCGCGCCGGCGCAGATAAGGATGCACCATGTCGCCCTGGATCGGCCCCGGACGCACGATCGCGATCTCGATCACCAGGTCGTAGAAGGTTTCCGGCTGGAGCCGCGGCAGCATGGACATCTGCGCCCGGCTCTCGACCTGGAACACGCCGATCGTGTCTCCCCGGCTCAGCATCGCGTAGACCGCGGGATCGTCGGCCGGCACGCTCGCGAGATCGAGGTCGAGCCCGTGACGTTGCCTGAGCAGCGCGAGGCCCTTCCTGATGCAGGTCAGCATGCCGAGCCCGAGCACGTCGACCTTGAGGATGCGCAGCGCGTCGAGATCGTCCTTGTCCCACTCGATGTTGGTTCGCGCCGGCATCGCCGCGTTCATGATCGGCACCACCTCGTCGAGCGGCCCGCGCGTGATGACGAAGCCGCCGACATGCTGCGAAAGGTGGCGCGGGAAGCCGATCAGCTCGCGCGCGAGCGAGAGCGCCATCGAGAGCCGCGCGTCCTTCGGGTCGAGGCCGATCTCCCTGACCTGCGCCTCGTCGGCGCCTTCGCAGCCGAAGCCCCGGAGCTGGCCGGCGAGCGCGCCCGCCACATCAGCCGACAGGCCGAGCGCCTTGCCGACCTCGCGGATCGCGCTGCGGCCGCGATAGGAGATCACGGTGGCCGCGATGCCGGCACGCTCGCGGCCGTACTTCTCGTAGACGTACTGGATCACCTCCTCGCGCCGCTCGTGCTCGAAATCGACATCGATGTCCGGCGGCTCGTTGCGCGCCGCCGAGACGAAGCGCTCGAAGAGAAGGTCCATGCGGTCGGGATCGACCGCGGTGATGCCGAGGCAGTAGCAGACCGCCGAGTTCGCCGCCGAGCCGCGCCCCTGGCACAGAATCCCGCGCGAGCGCGCGAAGCGCACCATGTCGTGCACCGTGAGGAAATAGGGCGCGTAGTCGAGCGACTTGATGAGCGCAAGCTCGTGCGCGAGCTGCGCCTGAACCTTGGCCGGCACGCCGCCCGGATAGCGCGCCGCCGCGCCCTCCCCGGTCAGCCGCTCCAGCTCCTCCTGCGGCGTGCGGCCGTCCGGCACCGGCTCGGCGGGGTATTCATAGCGCAGCTCGTCGAGGCTGAAGCGGCAGGCCTGCGCGATCTCGACGGTGCGCGCGATCGCCTCGGGATGGCGGCGGAACAGGCGCGCCATCTCGCCCGGCACCTTGAGGTGACGCTCGGCGTTGGCGAACAGGCGGAAGCCCGCCTGGTCGATCGTGCAGTGCTCGCGGATGCAGGTCAGCACGTCCTGCAGCGGCCGACGCGCCGGGTCGTGCGCGTGCACGTCGTTGCCGGCGACGAGCGGCGCGCCGAGTTGACCGCCGAGCGAGGCCAGCAGGGCAAGCCGCTTCGCATCGTCGCCCCGGTAGAGATGGCTGCCGGCGAGATGGACGCGCCCCGGCGCCGCGGCGACGAGCCGCTTCAGCCGTTCGACGAAGGCGTCATCCGGCGTCTCGGGCGGCAGCGCGACGAGCTGCTGGCCCTCGGCATGGGCGATGAGATCGTCGAGGCCGAGCCGACATTCGGCCTTGGGCGCACGCCGCTTGCCGAGAGTGAGCAGCTTTGACAGCCGGCCATAGGCGGCGCGGTCGGTCGGATAGCAGAGCACGCCGAAGGCCGGCACCACCTTCGGCCGCGCGATGTCGGCAAGCAGGTCGAGCCTCGCACCGACCAGCAGCTTCAACTTCGCCTGCCTGGCCGCGACATGCGCGCGCACCACGCCGGCGAGCGTGTTGCGGTCCGCGATGCCAAGCGCCGCATAGCCGAGCGCCGCCGCGGTGCGCACCAGCTCCTCGGGATGCGACGCACCGCGCAGAAAGCTGAAATTGCTGGTGACCTGCAGCTCGGCATAGCGGGACATGGCGTGCGGACTCGGCTATCGGAGTCGCAGTCCGACCAACGGCTGCATCAGTGCTGCGAATGCCGTACCTTCGGCCGCCCTGAGAAGCCGGGTATCCGCCGTAACGAGCGTGGCGTCGAGACCTTCAGCACAGGCGAGATAGAGGCAATCGTAGAGCGAATGATCAATGAGGAAGGCGATTTCCAACGCACGCCTTATCAGTGGATAGGACGGCTCGAGCCGGTCGATCGTTCGTTCGATATCGTCCGCAACAATGCGTGCTTGTTCGGGCTCGATCTCTCGCTTGCGCGCTTTCACCCATGCGATGTTTGCAATCTCGATCGCAATCAGATCGGGTGCGTGGAGCAGGTCGCCACTTTGCAAGAGAGCAACCGCTGCTTCGTGAGACGGCTCATGGAAGTACCATTTGATAGCAACGCTGGCGTCGACGACGAAGCTCATCGTCGGTCACGCTCCTCACGAATGAGCAAGGTGCTATCGGTCTGCGGCACATCGGGTGTCATCGCGGCAATGCGCCTGACGCGCGCAATGGTCTCCTCTCGCGAGGCGATCCGTTTGAGGATGTCGCGCACTTCTGCCTCAAGCGACCGGTTGTGGGCTTTCGCCAAGCGCTTGAGGGCAGCGACATCCGCGTCATCCAAATTACGCACGGTGATGCTGGCCATATCTATCCCCTATGCCATCAATTTGATGCTATATTGATAGCATAGCTCACCCCGACAGCCCATGCATGAACCAGTCGGGGGCTGAGCCGGGGCGGAAGGCGCCGAGGCGGAACAGCCAGAAGCGCCGGCCGGCCTCGTCCTCGACCCGGTAATAGTCGCGGAAGCCCGCCTCGCCCGCCGCCGCGGCATCCATGCCCTCGGCGCGCCACCATTCGGGCGCGAGGCGCTCCGGCCCGGCGGCGGCATGCACCCGGTGCAGCGCGCGGCGCCAGCGGAACATCAGCGGCGGATCGTCCGGCACCGGCGCGATCACCTCGATCGGCTCGGGGCGCGGCAGCAGGCGGAGCGGCCGCTCGCGCTCGCGATGGGCCGACCAGTCGCCGGGTTCACCAAGGGCAGCGGCAGGCGTCACGGCGCGCTCGGGCAGGTGGCTCTGGCGCGGCGCGGCGCGGACGATGCGCGCCGAGCCGAGCCGGTTGCCAAGCCGGTCGATCAGCCGGGCGAGCGCGGCGTCGCCCTCCGGCGCGCCGGAGCGGCTCGGGCCGGCCGTCTCGAGGTCGAGGCCGAGCTGCAGGCGCGGCAGGGGATCGGTGAGCGGCGCCGCGAGCGCCAGCGCATCGACGCCGAACGCCGCCTCGAAGCCTTCGAGCCTCTCGGCCAAGAGGTGCATCAGGTGGCGCGGCTCGCGCACGGCGAGGCTGGTGCCGACCGCGACCTCACCGACCTCGCCGTCGACCCGATAGAGCGAGAGCGCGAGCCGGCGCACGCCGCGGCCATCCGCCTCGAGCCGGGCGGTGAGCGCCTCGATCAGGCCGAGGCTGGCGGCCCGGATCGCCTCCAGGCTCGCGACCGGCTCGGCGAACAGGCGCTCGACCCGGTAGGGCGCGACCGGCCGGCACGGCGAGAGCGGCTCGTGCGCCGCGCCGAGCGCCTGGTCGAGCCGGCGCCCGATCGAGGCGCCGAAGCGCCGCGCCAGCGCGCCGCGCGGCAGGCCGTAGAGATCGCCGATGCGGCGCAGCCCGACGCGATCGAGCGCTTCGACCTCGGCCGCGCCGAGGCGCAGCGCGGCGACCGGCAGGCCGGCGAGCGCGGCGCGGCCCTCGCCATGCGGCACCACGCCGCCCCCGCCATGACGCGCGACCGCCCAGGCGGCGCCCGGCGTGTCGGCGAGCGCGGCCTTGGCCTCGAAGCCGAAGCCGGCCAAGCGCCGCAGCAGGTCATCGAGCAGCGCCGCCTCGCCGCCGAACAGATGGGCGCAGCCGGTGACGTCGAGCCAGAGGCCGTGCGTGCCGCCGGGCCCGCCGCCATCGAAGCCGACCCAGGGCGTGTAGCGGCCGCACCAGGCGGCGAGCCGGCCGAGCCCCGCCGCCTCGGCCGGCGGATCGTCGGGCTCGACGACGAGGCCGGGCACGATCGCGCGGGCATCCGCCAGCGCCTGGCCCGGCTGCGCCCCGGCACTCTCGGCGACGCGGTTGAGCGCCGCCAAGCGGAAGCCGCCGCCATCCGCCGCCGCGACGGCGAGCGGCTCAGCCCGCCAGGCGGGCTGGCACCGGCTCCGCCGATCGGTCGGGAAGCGCGGCAGCCAGAGCGAAATCACCCGTCTCATGGCGCCACTCCAGAAGCCATGTGCGCGGCACGCCGCCGCGGCACCGTTCGAGCCCGACGCGCCAGCGTGGCCGGCCCGGCCCTTCGGGGCTATGCACGAGCCCCGGCGCGGCGGCGACGCGCCAGCGGGTCAATGCCGCGCTCGGCGCCACGCCCGCGGGCCGCCGCCACAGCAGCAGCCCCGGCACCCCGCTCGCGCCCGCCGCGAGCTGGAGCCGGCGGCTCGCGGCGAGATCGACCGCTGCCTCGGCCTCGCCGACCACGGCGGCAAGCGCGGCGCAGCCGAGCCCCTCGCGCATCGCCCACAGCACGTCGGCGTCGCGCCTGGCGCGGGCGAACAGCAGCCGGCCGGGATCGAGGCCGAAGCCGGCGAGGCCCGGCGCATAGGGCGTGCCGGTCTCGCGCCGGACCGCATCGCTCAGGCACCAGAGCACCGGCCCGGCCACGCCGCCCGCCAGCAGCCGGGCGAGCAACGCGGCGACGAAGCCCGCGCCCGCTCCGGCATCGGCGCCGGCCGGGCTCGCCGGCACCACCTCGTGCAGGGCGCCGAGGCCGAGCCCGCCGCCGGGCAACGCCCGGTCGAGCGCGGCGAGCCCGAGCGGGACCGCATGATCTTCTGCCGGCCGGACCGCCGGCGCGGCCGCCGCACGCTCGAGGCCGTGGACCAGCCGGCGCAACTCGGCGACGGCGGCGTCCCGCCGGGGCGGCGGGGGAAGCAGAGAAAGCTGTGGCGCTGCCATGGCTGCATGGCCTTTTGTTCGTGATTTGTTCTAGCACAGCGCCAGCCCCTGTCAAGCGGCGAGGCGGCAACGCCTTGCTCTGCCTTCCATCGCTCGGGATGCATCCGCCGGCACCGCCCGACCCTCGGCCCGGCGGCCGTCCACCTCTATCGGGACGGGAAAGATTTTCTGTTAACTGCCGGAACTAAAGTGCGCTAGTGTGGCGAAGGACACAATTTCGCCGTAATCAGACCGGCCACATGCTCTATCTCACTCGCAAAACCGGTCAAACGGTGATCATCAACGACAACATCGAAGTCACCGTCGTCGAGGTACGCGGGCGGGCGGTGAAGCTCGGCTTCACCTTTCCGCCCGAAGCCACGGTGCTGCGCAAGGAAATTCACGAGAAGATCCTGCGCGAGAACCTCGAGGCGTCGCGCGCGCGCGAGGTCCTGGTCGAGGTGGAGATCGACGCCGAAGCGCTGACCAGCCGCCTGACCCAGAAGGTCAAGCCCTGAGAGCCGCGTCCCTACTTCGTCATGCCCCGACTTGATCGGGGCATCCAGGGCTGCGGCACGGCAGTTTCCAAGGACTCCTGGATTGCCGGGTCAAGCCCGGCAATGACGATTTTGAGCGCGGGTAACTATCAGCGAGACCTTGACCGGACGGCGATGGCACCGTCTGGAGCATCCGGCCAGCCTTGTCGGCCGGCCGGCGTCCCGTCCTAACAATCGCGCCACGGCTCTCAAGGATCCATCAGGCCGACGCGCTCCGGCTTGATGGTCACGATCAGCCGCTGTTCGCCCGGCTGACGGAACGGATACTCGTCGACGCCGAGATACTTCTTCGCCATCTGGTTGATGTGCTGGTCCGCGCCCTTGCTCTCGATCGAGACCACGCGGCCGCGGATCATCGCCTGCTTGTAGGGATTCTCCATGTCGAACACCGCGACCGCCACGCGCGCGTCGCGCCGCATCGATTTCGGCTTCACCCGCCCCTCGGCGGTGTTGAAGATGATGTTCTCGCCGTCGGTATCCACCCAGACCACGCTGGAAGACGGCGAGCCGTCCTTCAGCAGCGTCGAGACGGTCGCAAAGTTCTTGCCCGAGAGCAGCCGCTTCGCCAGTTCCGGTAGCGCCATATCGTCCTCCCAATCGGATCGCCGCGTTCAAGGCCGCGCCGTGATTCGCATCTTGCCCCGAGGCGCGCCGCTTGGGGAGATGCCTTCGGCACGCATGAGCGGATTCCGGCCGAGCCGCGCCGCTGTTTTCGACAGGCGAAGGGAGCTCCACCCCTGAGCCGGTCTCGGCCTCCTCTTTAAGCCAACATTAACGTTAACGGACGACCATCGCCGCAGGGGACAAGGCCCCGCCGTCGCGCGGCACGCGACGATGCAACCGGCGAAACCATGGCCAGATCCGAAAAAGACGACGAGCAATCGGCCGACCGCCGCGTCGCGGTCGCGCTCAGCTATGACCGGGAGGCCGACCCTGCGCCGCGCGTCAGCGCGAGCGGCAAGGGTCCCGTCGCCGAGCGCATCCTGGCACTCGCCAGGGAGCATGGCATCCCGGTCCGCGAGGACGCCGACCTCGCCGAGCTGCTCGGCAAGCTCGACCTCGACAGCGTGATCCCGGTCGAGGCCTTCGTCGCGGTCGCCGAAATCCTTTCCTTCATCTATCGCCAGAACGGCAAGCTCAAGGAGCAGCGCGGCACGCCATGAGCACGCTCGCCGAGGCCCGCGCCTCGATCGCCGAGATCTATCGCTTCCTCGCGCAAGGCCGCGCGGCGCTCGAACGCGGCGACGCCTTCGACATCTCACCATTGGAGCCCGTGCTCCGCGCTCTCGCCGGCCAGGTCGGCGCGCTGCCGGCAGCAGAGGCCGGCACGCTCAAGCCGGCGCTGATCGCGCTCTATGACGAGCTCGAACGCTTCGGCACGACGCTGAGCGAGGCGCATGCCGCACTCGGCCAACAACTTAAAGGGCTCTCGCGCGGCAGCCGCGCCGCCAGCGCCTATGGCAAGCGACCCGACAAGGGCTGAGCGCCGCGCATGGATCTCGACGCCTATCTGAGGTTCGCCCTCGCGCTCGTCCTCGTCATCGGGCTGATCGCGCTGATCGCCTGGCTGGTGCGCCGCTTCGGGCTGGCGCAGCGGCTCGCGCCCGGCACCAGCCTGCCGCGCCGCTATCGCCGCCTCGGGGTGATCGAGGTCTGCCCGGTGGACGGCAGGCGCCGGCTCGTGCTGCTGCGCCGCGACGGCGTCGAGCACCTGGTCATGCTGTCGGGCAATGGCGGCGGCTTCGTGGTCGAGCGCGGCATCGGCGCCCATAAGTCATCCGAAAGCTTCTCCGACGCGCTGGCTGAAAGCGACGCCGAGGACGACGAGGCGGCCGAGCAGGCCGAAGACGAAACACCGGGGCAGCCGCCCTCGCCCGGCCTGCCCGGGTCGCGCGCATGAGGATGCGCTATCGTCTGGCGCTCGCGGCATCGGCCGCGGCGCTCGCCGGGCTCGTCATCATGGCGCTCGCAGCGCCCGCGACGGCGCAGGAGCTGAGCTTCAACCTGGGCGATTCGAGCGGCTCGAGCACGGGGCAAATCCTCCGCCTGATCGCGCTGCTCACGGTGCTCAGCGTGGCGCCCGGCATCCTCGTCGTGGTGACCTCGTTCACCCGCATCGTGGTGGTGCTCTCGCTGCTCAGGAGCGCGCTCGGGCTTCAACAGACGCCGCCGAACACGGTGATCGTCAGCCTCGCGCTCTTCCTCACCGCGTTCGTCATGGCGCCGACGCTGGAGCGCGCCTACAACGAAGGCATCGCGCCGCTGATCGCCGAGGAGATCAGCGAGGAGCAGGCGTTCGACCGCACGGTGGCGCCGCTGCGCGAGTTCATGCTGACCCAGGTGCGCGAGGGCGACCTGCGCCTCTTCATGGACATGGCGCAGACCGGCCCGGTCGCGACGCCGCAGGAGACGCCGCTGCGCGCGCTCATCCCAGCCTTCGTGGTGAGCGAGCTCAGGCGCGCCTTCGAGATCGGCTTCCTGATCTTCGTGCCGTTCCTGATCATCGACATGGTGGTGGCCGGCATCCTGCTCTCGATGGGCATGATGATGCTGCCGCCGGTCACCGTGTCGCTGCCCTTCAAGCTGATCTTCTTCGTGCTGGTCGACGGCTGGTACCTGCTCGCCGGCTCGCTCGTGCAGAGCTTCGGCGGCGGGTAGGCCTCACGCTGCCCAGGGGTCGACCAGCTTCAGACCCAAGCCTTCGAAGTGCCGCCCATTGCGCGTCGCGAGCGTTGCCTTGCGTGCCGCAACGACGCCCGCGATCTGCACGTCACGGATTTCGACGGTCCGGCCGCGCTTGCGCTGGCGCGCTGCGATCAAGCCGGCCGCATCGGCAGCATTCCGGTCGAACGGCAGCACGCGGCCTGCGAAATCCTCATCGAGCGCAGCGGTGAATGCAGCTTCCAGCCGACGGCGCTTACGCCCATCGGCCAGGAGCTCAAGCCCGAACCGGACCTCGAACATAGTGATGGCCGTGGTCCATATGGACTCGGACGGTTGATCGTCCAGCCAGGCCACGACACGCGGATCCGGCTCGTGCTGCATCAGCGCCGAGATGACGTTGGTATCAAGGACGATCAACGCGAGAAATCCGCCGGCCGCGCCGGTGCGCCGCGCAACTCTTCGATCTCGGCATCGAGGCCGATCCGCGCGAAACGCCGGGCGAGCCTCGTGCCGAGCGCCGGTTGCGCCTCGCCCTCCCGGCTGACGGCGCTGCGCAGGATATCGCGCACCTCTTCCTCGGTGCTCCGCCCATGCCGCCGCGCACGCGCTTGCAGCTTCGCTTTCACGTCGTCATCGAGATTGCGGACCACGAGTTGAGCCACCGCCATCTCCATTCAATATGATATCATGATATCAAACGATCCATCGATCGGCAAGGCATCGGTTGACCCAACGCCGTTCGAGTATCGATGGCTGGTGACGGCCCGCTGCCGCGGGGCTCGGTCTGGGTAGGCCGATATTCCCTGTCTCGACGGCGCGGGCGGCGCTAGCGATCGTTCTCTGAGCGCTACATCCTTGATTGAATTATATCATTCATCCCCCGATCCGGTGCGAAGCCCGGCCTCGGATGCGCCGTGGATTGGTCTTTCCGCACGGACGCGACTATCATGGCCGGCGTTTCGAGTCTTCTGCCGCTCGTCCTCGGACATCATCGCAGCGGACAAGAGCAATCGCACGGGCCAGAAGCCCAATCCCTCCCACCAGATCATCGGCACCCTGAACCCGGTTCCTGTCGTGGCCGCGCCATGCCTATCGCGTGGCTTCGCCGTGCTGAAAGATCGCCCGCGAGAGGCATCGTCATGCCTGCCACCAAAACCGCCCCATCGCTTGCGACGCTCGTGCTCGGCGCGATCGGCGTCGTCTACGGCGACATCGGCACGAGCCCGATCTACACCATGCGGGAGGCTTTCGCCGGCGCGCACCCGCTCGCGCTCGACCGCGCACACATTCTCGGCGTGGTATCGCTGATCTTCTGGTCGATCACCATCGTGGTCTCCATCAAGTACGTCGCCTTCGTCATGCGCGCGGACAACAAGCGCGAAGGCGGCGTTCTCGCTCTGCTTGCGCTGGTCGGCCGCGTCATGCACGGCTCGCGGATCGGACTGGTGATCCCGGTGATCGGCATCTTCGCCGCCGGACTGTTCTACGGCGACAGCATGCTGACCCCCGCGATCTCGGTGCTGAGCGCCGTCGAGGGCCTGGAGGTCGTAAACCCTTCGCTCGAACCCTATGTGCTGCCGCTCACCGCCGGCATCATCGTCGTACTGTTCGCGGCGCAGCGCTGGGGCACCGGGTTGCTCGGCAGCCTGTTCGGCCCGATCATCTCGCTCTGGTTCGCCGCGCTCGCGATCGCCGGCGCCGCAAAGATCGCCGAGTATCCGGCCATCCTCGCCGCGCTCAATCCAGCCTATGCCATTCAGTTCTTCATTCTCGACAAATGGCTGGCGTTCCTGGCGCTGGGCTCGGTCTTCCTCGCGGTGACCGGGGCGGAGGCGCTCTATGCGGACATGGGCCATTTCGGCCGAAAGCCTATCCGCCGCGCCTGGTTCCTCGCGGTCATGCCGGCTCTCCTGCTCAACTATTTCGGGCAGGGCGCGCTGCTCATCGAGCAGCCGGAGGCGATCGACAGCTCGTTCTTCCGCATGGTGCCGGACTGGGCGCTGCTGCCGCTGGTGGTGCTTGCCACGATTGCGACCATCATCGCGTCTCAGGCGGTGATCTCCGGCGCCTTCTCGGTGACGCGCCAGGCGATCCAGCTCGGCTACCTGCCGAGATTGCGTATCCGCCACACCTCGGAAGCCGAGATCGGGCAGATCTACATCCCGTTCATCAACTGGTCCCTGATGGTGCTCGTCATCCTCCTGGTGGTCGGCTTCGAATCGTCGAGCAACCTCGCTTCGGCCTACGGCGTGGCGGTATCGGGCACCATGATCATCACCTCGGTGCTGATCGGCTTCGTGATGTTTCGCACATGGCGCATGAAGCGGCCGGTGGCGTTCATGCTGCTGGCCTTCTTCCTGACCATCGACCTCGCCTTCTTCGCGGCCAACGCCACCAAGATTCCGCATGGCGGCTGGTTCCCGCTCCTGGTCGGCGTGATCGCGCTGATCCTGCTGACCACCTGGCACCGCGGCCGGGCCCTCCTGGCACAGCAGCGTGAACGCGCCATGCTGCCGGACGAGATGTTCCTGAAATCGCTATCCGCCGACACCCCGCGCGTGCAAGGCACGTCGGTCTTCATGACCGCGCAGGAGCAAGGCATCCCGAACGCGCTCCTGCACAACCTCAAGCACAACAAGGTGCTTCACGAGCGCGTCATATTTCTCACGACGCGGGTCGAGGACGTGCCGAGGGTCGAGCCCGAGGAGCAAATCCTGGTGAGCTCGCTCGGCCGCCGGTTCTATCGCGTCATCGTGCGTTTCGGCTTCATGCAGGACCCGGACGTTCCGAAGGCGCTGGCACGCCTCGATGCGCACGGGCTGCCGATCGATCTCATGGATACGTCCTTCTTCCTCGGACGCGAGACGGTGATCCCGAGCCGCCAACGCGGCATGTCGCTCTGGCGCGAGGTCGTGTTCGCCTGGATGTCGCGGAACGCCGCGAGCGCGATGGAGTTCTACCGCCTGCCGACCAACCGGGTCGTCGAGCTGGGCTCGCAGATCAAGATCTGAGGCAGGTCATACGCTGGGGCCGGCTAGACGGCCTTCACTGCTTCGCCGCCGCTCCGCCCGCGATCGCCTCGATGCCCTCCAGATTGGCAAGCAGCTTGGGCAGCTCACGCATGTCGACGCCGTCCGGCTCGATGGTATGAGTGATGAAGTCGAAGGCGCCGGCGTAGTCGGTCTCCTTCATCGTCGCGCCGAAGTGGGCACGCATCGCCTCGAGCCCTGCCTTGTCCTTCGAGAGCGCGCGGGCGACCGCGCCGCGCATCAGGCGGGCATGGTCCTCGGGCTTCAGCGCGGCGAGGTCGGTGCCGTCCGCGGGATAGAGCCGTTCGACCGCGGCGGCGACGGCACGCCAGTTCCGCTCGTCCCAATAGAGCTCGACGCGCAGTTCGGCGGCCTCGCGGCTGTCATCGCCCGCGATGCGCTGGATGCCCTTGCCGGGCTGGCCGAGCGCGGCGTCGGCGCGCGCCGCGAGGCGCTGGCGCTCCTGGAGCAGCGGCGCCGCCATCTCGGCGCTGGCGCTGTCCCTGATGACGTCGAGCGCCGCCTCCGGCTTGCCGTCGAGCAGCTTGACCTCGGCAAGGCGCAGGGCGAGCCGCGCGCGGTCGTTGCCGTCGAGCTTCGCGACCTGCTTTTCGAGCAGCACCGCGGCGCGGTCCAGGAGGTCGATCGCGATCAGCTTGTTGGCGAGGCCCTCGACGATGCGGCCGCGCGCGGCGCCGCCCGGCGCGCTGTCCTCGAATTCGTAATAGAGCCCGAGCGCCTCCAGCGGGCTCAGCTTCTCCGCATCGCCCTCGACGAACAGGTCGTTCATCATCGCGAACATCTGCTCGCGCAACTGCGCGCTGCCGGGCGCGTCCGGGAAGCGCTCGACCGCGTCGCGCAGGCTGGCGAGCGCGTTCATATAGTCCCGCTTGTCGGCATAGAGCGCGGCGAGCCGGCGCAGCACCTGATTCTCGTAGGCGTCGCCGCGCCATGCCGTGCGCAGCCGCTCGAGCGCCTCGATCGCGGCGTCGGTGCCGAGCTCGCCGCTGGCGAGCCTGATCTCGATCGCGGCGAGCGCAGCACGCACACCGACCGGGCCGTCGCGCCTGCTCGCGAGCTTGTCGTAGGCGGCGAGCGCGGCCTCGGTCTTGCCGCTCTCCTGGTGCAGCCGCGCTTCGAGATAGGCGATCTCCGCCGCCTCGGCGGGCTTGGGCGCCGATGCCTTGAGCGTGTCGAGGTATTTCGCGGCCTGCCGGTGGTCCTGCACGGCGAGCGCGGCCTGCGCGGCGAGCAGCTCGAAGCGCCGCCTGAAATCGGGCGGCAGCGCGGCCATCGCGACGCCTGAGGCGGCGAAGGCGGCGTTCGCCCGCTCGACATCGCCCTCGACCTCGGCCAAGGCGGCGCGCCAGAGCAGCGCGTCCTGATAGCCGTCGAGGGCGCGCTCGTGGAGGTCGCGCGCCGCCTCGTCATAGCGCCCGCCGAGCAGGTGCGCCGCGCCGCGGAGCGCGAGGAAGCCGGGCTGGCGCGCGGCGCCCTCGTCCTCGGCGGCGATGCGTTCGAGCACGCCGAGCGCGTCGGTCGCGAGGCCGTAGGCGAATAACAGCCGCGCAAGATCCAGCCGGCGCTCGGAGCGCGCCGCGCCCGATGCGTCGGCGGCGGCGATCTGCAATTGCTGCCGGGCGCGGTTCAGGCTGCCGAGATCGTCACGCCGCCAGCGCGCATAGTCGAACAGGATGGGTTCGTCGAACGCCTCCGCTTCCTCGACCTCGGCCCAGCTCTCGCGCGGCGCGGCGGCATGGGCCGAGATCGCGAGCGGGCGATCGGCGGTCAGCGCCACGCCGGCCTCGACCTTGGCCAGTCTGATCGCGTCGCCGGCCGGCACCACCGCCGCGCCTTGCGCGCTCACCAGCACCTTGAACTGGACGAAGCTGCGCTCCGCGGCGATGCCGACGCTCGGCGAGGTGCTCGGCACCGCGATGATGGTGTCGCCGACCTCGGGATCGGTCAGCCTGACGGGCGACCGGGCGCCGGCGATGGGCAGCACCACGCGCGCCGGGCCGTCGTCGTTCGCACCCGGCTCGATGCGCACGGCGACCGCGTGCACCGGCCGCGGCGCACCCTGCATCAGCTCGACCGACCAGGTATTGCCGGTGCGGACCACCTGCGCGCCGATCTGCGGCGCGAGTGCGAGGCGAAGCACCGTGGCGTCCGCGCTGTCGAGCTGCTCGGCGCCGACGAAGATGCGCCCCAGCGGCCCGTCCGGATCGAGGCCGGCGAGATCGAGCTCGCGCTTCGTGGCGAACACGATCCAGAGAAAGCCCATGCGGTCGAAGACGGCGGCGCCGGTCTCCTCCGCGAACGGAAAGCCGATGCGCACGCCATCGCCGATCGCCTCGGCCCTGACCGGCAGCGCCGCCGGCTTGATCTGCTCCGCGGGCCCCTCCCCGACCGGCGCCTGCGCCGGGCGCGGCGTCATCATCGCCTCGACCTTGGCGAGCGCCTTCTCACCGATCCCGGGCGCCGGCGCGTCGGGTTCATCATCCTGCGCCTGCGGCAGGGAAGATGGCGCGGCAGGGGCGGGCGTCTCTTCCTTTCCCATCAGGTCGGCACGCGGCGCATCGAGCGAAGGGAGCGGCGCGACCGGCGGCTCGGGCAGGCTAGGCGGCGCGGCTGCCTCGGCGGGACGCGCTGGCGCGGGCGACGGTATCGTCTCGCTCGCGGCGTCGGTCCGCGCGGGCTTCTTCAGCGCCTCATGCTCGACCGATGCCAGCGGCACCGTCTCCTGCGCCGCCCATTCCGGCCGCCCGCCCGCCTGGTCGTCGGGCTTGGGGTCCATGAGATCGACGATGATGCGATGGCCGCGCTGGAAATGGCGCAGCTTGGCGTCGTCGTTCCTGGTGCGCACCCGCACCACGGTCGCGTCGGCCTCGACGGACGGCTCGATGGCGAGGAACTGCGCCGGCATCGCCTGGCCCTCGGGCGGCGGCGCGACGATCGCCGGCACATCGAAGCGAATCACCAGGTCATGGCCGTCGCGCTTGACCGTATAATTGACGATGCGATCCCAATCGAAGAACAGGCGGCCGAAGCCACCATAGTCGCGCGTTACGATGGCGAGGAACGGCTTGAGCCTGACGTCCACCGCCGCGCCCGCCGTCGCGGGCGGCGTGCCGGCTTCGGTCGCCTTCGATGCCTCCGATGCGTCCGCACCGGCGCCGGGCGCGATCTCGTTGAGCGTCTCGGGTTGCGATGCCGCCTCAGCGGCCAGGGTCCGGCGCTCGAACAGGTCGACGACCGCCCGCTTGCCGTAGCTCAGCACGCGAAGCTCGACCGGCCGCTCCACCTCGAGGCGCACGGTGCGGCCATCGTCCGCGAGCGACGCCGCCGTTACCAGCCCGGGCAGGCGCCGCTCGATGGTGCTCAGCGGCGCGCGCAGCTTCTGCTTGAATTGAATGGTGACGACACGGCCGTCTTCCCGTGCGTCGAACGCGACCGGCTTCGGCCAGTCGAACACGACGCGGGCGAAGCCGTCATGGTAGCCGGCGCGTATCGTAACCGCGGCCTCGCCGCCGGCCGCCGACAGCGGCGTCGCGACGAGCGCCGCAAACAGGAACAGCAGCGCGGCGCAGAGGGATGCGCTACGCCGCATGCTGGCGGCCATGGTGGAGGCGCCGGACGATGATCTCGATGCCGACCGGAATGGCCTCGGCGCCGTCCGGCGCCGCATGAACTGCCGCATCGGGGCGCCGGCGGCGCCGCAGCCGCGACAACGGCGCGCCGAGCGCGGCGATGGGCTGCCGGCAGCCGGCTGCCTGCAATGCCTGGACCGCGGCGCGCGCGCGCCGCGCGGCGAGGCCGAGCGCCGCGCTGGCCGCCCGGTGGCCGAGCGTCGCGTCTCGGCTCGGGCCGTCGTCATAGCCGACTACGTCGATGCGCCACGCGCCGGCACGGAGCGCGCTCGACAGGCGCTCCAGGAGGTGCCGCGCGCCGATGCTGGGCGTGGCGCCGCCTTCCTCGAACGCACCCGAGTGGGGCAGCGAGATGACGACCCGGTCGCCCCGGTCGCGCGAGATGGAGAAGCCGGCATGATCGAACGCGCCGAGCGCATGGGCGAGCCGGCTCGACAGGCTTTCGAAGCCGTCATGCCAGGCGCGTTCCGCACGCCGCCGCATGAGACCGAGGGCCGGGAAACGCGCCCGCACGCCATCGGAGACGAAATAGGTCGCGCCGGCCGCGAGCGCGGCCAGCATGTAGAGCGGCACGAACGCCAGCGTGAGGCCCCAGAGCATCAGGCTGCCGGGTATTCCGTAGCGGGCGAGCCGGTCGCCATGCCGCCTGGGTGCGGCAGCGAAATAGCGTGAAGCAACGGTCATGCTTGCCTCCTGCCGCCGGCCTCGACCGCCGGCGAGGCCGAGTTGTGCTCACATGTCGGCGAGCAGCGCGTCGATCTCCGCTTGGCTCGCGCCCTGGCCGCTGAGCTGCGGCCCGTTCAACAGATGCGCGTCGGCGCGCTGGTCGTCGGGCTTCGACATCTTGGCCGTGCCGACCGACTTGCGCAGCTCGTCGCCGAACAGCTTGACGATCTTGTCGAGCTCGATCTCGATGTGCTGCAGCGCGTTGACGACCTTGGTCACCCGCTGGCCGGTGAGGTCCTGGAAGCTGCTCGCCTCGTAGATCCGGGTGACGACGTCGGTGATCGCCTGGCCCTGCTCGGCCGGCACCTTGCCCGTCAGCGCCTCCAGCGCCTCGGCGCAATCGAGGATCGTGCTGGTCGCGGTCTCGGTCGCCTTGACGATGGCGTCGAGCTCGTCGGTGGCGCGCTCGATGAAGTCGCTCCTGATCTGCTCGGGATGGATCGCGGCAATCTCCGACTTGGCCATCCGGATGTAGTTCACCAGGTCATCCAGCTCGCGGTAGAGCCGGATTTCGGCGGGCGTCAGGTCGCCCGAGAGCGTGCGCAGCAGGCTCGCCACCACGTCGCCGATTTCGTCGACCGAGACGGTATCGCCCCGTTCGTTCTTGATTGCCTCGAGCCTGGCCTGGAACGCCGAGGTCTTTGCCGGATCGAGCATCGGGGTGCTCTCCTTCGCTGGTCGTCGGGTCGCAACCGCTCTCGCGCTCAGAAGGGGCCGAGCATCGCCGTCAACTTGCCCTTCAGGGTTTCGGCGTTGAACGGCTTGACGATGTAGCTGTCGACGCCGGCCTCCTTGGCCGCGACCACGTTCTCGGTCTTGCTTTCGGCCGTGACCATGAGGAACGGCAGGCTCTTGAGCTTGGCGTCGGCGCGCACCTGCTTGAGCAGCTCGAGGCCCGAGACCGGCTCCATGTTCCAGTCCGAGATCACCAGGTCGAAGCTCTTCTGGCGGAGCTTGTGCAGCGCCTCGCCGCCGTCGGCGGCGTCGTCGATGTTCTTGAAGCCGAGCTGCTTCAAGAGGTTGCCGATGATGCGAATCATCGTCTTGTAGTCATCGACGACCAGGATGTTCATGTTCAGGTCAACGGCCATGTTTGCAATGCTCCCAACATGCAATGGCGTCGCCGCCGGGGGGCGACGTTCATGGTTCGGGAAACTAGGAGTTCCGCATTAAGGCACGGTTAATCCGATGCCGACTGCTCCGGCTCCGGCTCCGGCTCCGGCGTCGCCGCCGTTTCCGTTTCGGGCAGCCTGTGGCGCGCGATCAGCTGCTCGGTGATCGTCTTGGCGCGGCTCGGGGGGAGCAGCGCGAGGATCGGCGCGCTCTTCGCTTCCTTCATGCGCTCGATCAGGTCGAGCACGGTCGGCAGGTCGAGCCCGTTGAGGATGGGCGCCGCGTCCTTGGGCTTCATCGACTCGTAGATCTTGACGAGGCTCTTCAGCCGCTCCTCCGCCTCCTTCTCCTGCTGCTGGAGAAGGCCCTCGACGGTCTGCTTCAGCGCTTCGAGCGCCTTGATCTTGGCGTCGAGCTGGAGCTTGGCGGCGGCGAGCGTCTGCTCCCGCAGCGCGAACGCGCGCTCGCGCTCCTCCAGCGCGGCGCGGCGCTCGGAGAGGCCCTGCAAAAGCTCGATCTCGGCGCGCGTCAGCATCATGGGGTCGAAGTCTTTGTCGTCGAGCCCGAGCCGCGCGCCCGTGCTGCCATGATCGTCTGCCGCGGCCTCATCGCCATCGGCGGCGTCGCGGCCAGCTTCGCCTGCGTTCGCCGGCGTGCCGTTCTGGACAGTTCCTTCCGAAGCGTCGTTCTTAACCACGCCTTCCGGCGAGTCATTCTCGACGGCACCTTCCGACGTACCGTTCTTGACCGCATCTTCCGGCGCGGGGGCCGGCGGTGCGGCACTGTCGAGGGCGGCGGCCTGCTCGCTCGTCGCGGCCGAAGCCGGCGAGTCGAACTCGAACCAGAGCGCGCCGGCCTTGCCGGCAAGCAGCACGCCCGCGCCGATCAAGGCGGCGGGCAGGATGCGAAACTTGAAGCCGAACGCCATCGGTGCCGGCCTAGGACCTGGCGGCGCGCAGCGCGTTCAGGATTTCGCGCTCGAGCTGCCGGCGCCCGTTGCCGCCCGGCTCGTTGCCGCGCGGGCCGGCATTTCGGCCGCGCTCGGAAAGAGCGCCACCGCGCTCCGTGCGGGAGGACAGCTCGTCGCTCAGGCGGCGCGCCTTGTCGATCGAGCTCTGCAGGCTGGCACCGGCCTGCTCGGCGTTCACCTTCAAGCCGGCGATGCCGGCTTCGGCGCGGGCGGCCGCCTCGTTCAGCGCGCCGATCAGCGTGCCGAGCTCGCTCTGATGCTTGCGCAGCGCCGCGAGCCGCCGGCTCAGGATGACACCATAGACGACCGTGACGCCCAGGAGCGCAACGATCAGCGCATCGACGATCAGACCGAGCGACATGGCCTACTCCGTATCCGTGGCAATGGGGGCGTTCACCTTGATGGCGACGTTCGGGCCGACCCGGCCCATCGAGCCGACCAGGAGCGGCACGCCGCCGCAGCGCAGGAGCACGCTCGATTCCGGCGTCACGCCGAGCATCAGCGTGTCGCCGATGCCGAGCGTGGCGAGCGAGCCGAGCGGCATGAGCTGCTGGTCGAGCACGACCTCGATCTCGACGTCGGTGCGCCAGATCTCCTGGGCGAGGTGGGTCTCCCAGATCGCGTCGCGGCCGAACTTCTCGCCCATGAACATCTGGAGCAGCAGATCGCGCACCGGCTCCAGCGTGGCGTAGGGCAGCACGACCTCGATCTTGCCGCCGCGGTCCTCCATGTCGATGCGCAGCCGCACCAGGATGGCGGCGTTGGCGGGCCGCGCCACGGTGGCGAAGCGCGGGTTGGTCTCGAGCCGCTCGAAGATGAAATGGACCGGGCTGAGCGGCTCGAAGGCGGCCGAGATATCGGCCAGCACGACGCCCAGCAGGCGCTCGATCAGGTTGCGCTCGATCGTCGTGTAGGGCCGCCCCTCGATGCGCATCGGCGCGGTGCCGCGCCGTCCGCCGAGCAGCACGTCGACGATCGAATAGATCAGCGCGCTGTCGATCGTCATCAGGCCGAAATTGTCCCACTCCTGCGCCTTGTAGACGCCGATCATGGCGGGCAGCGGGATCGAGTTGAGATAGTCGCCGAAGCGGATCGAGGTGATGCTGTCGAGCGTGACCTCGACATTGTCCGACGTGAAGTTGCGCAGGCTCGTGGTCATCAGCCGCACCAGGCGGTCGAAGATGACCTCGAGCATCGGCAGGCGCTCGTAGGAGACGAGCGCGCTGTTCAGGATCGCCTGGATGCCGGTCTTCTCGCCCGCATCGCGCGCGACGTCGAAGCCGAGCAGGTTGTCGATCTCATCCTGGTTCAGGATGCGCGTCGAGGAATCCGGCACGACGCCCGCGGCCGACGGCGCGCCGGCCTGGCCGGCCGGAGCGCCGTCCTTGCCATCCTCCTCGTCGAGCATGGCGGCCCACTCGGCCGCCATCTGATCGTCGTTCGGCGCTTCCTGGTCTTTCTCGTTCGACTCGGCCATGGCCTACTGAATCAACATTTCCCGGAACAGAACGTCCCTGATCTCGTGCGGCTCGATCGCCGAGTTGATGCGCGCGAGCAGCTCCTCCTTGAGCCGGTAGACACCGGCGGAACCGCTGATGTCCTCCGCGCGCAGCTCGCGCAGATAGACCTGGAAGCGGTCGATGATGCGCGGCTTGACCTTCTCCACCTCGGCAACGATCAGCGGATCGTCGAGCTCGAGGCTGACCGCGAGCTTCAGATAGCTCGGCTGCTTGCCGGTCGAGCGCAGGTTGACCAGCATGTCCGGCATCTCGATATAGACGGCCTCCTTGGGCGGCGCGGCCTCCTCCTCGACGGCCTCCTCGCCGCCGAGCAGCATGTCGAGCACGTCGAACTGATAGGCGCCGCCGAGCAGGAGGATCGGGATGCCTGCGAAGATGGCGAGCTTCTTGCCGCTCAGCCGCTTGCGCTTGGGCGCCTCGGCTTCCTCGCTCAGCGCCTCCTCCTCGGGGGCCTCCGCCTCGCGCGCCTTTGCTGCTGCCGCTCCAGCCATGACAACTTCCTCGAACCGCGACGCCGTCGCGGCCGTCCGTTTGGGCTCGCCGCAATATTAAGGAGACCACGGTTAACAAGGCGTTTCGGCGGGCTACCCTCGGCACGAATTGGCCCGGCAAAGCCTGCCGTCGGCCGGGTGCAGCGGCCGGCGGGCGCGGCGCATTGCCAAGCTGAGCGCGCGCCGGAGGGTTGGCATGCATCGTGCATCCGTCAGGGCGAACCCGGCGCAGCCGATGCGCCGACACGCCCGGATACGGATACGGCATGACCAACACGATCTACGTCACGCTCGCCCGCCAGATGCTGCTGCGCAACGAGATGGATGTCGTCGCGCAGAACATCGCTAACGCCAGCACCACCGCCTACAAGGGCGAGCGCATCCTGTTCGAGGAGCATCTCTACCAGTCGGCCGATGGCTCTTCGGTCTCCTATGTGGTGGAGGCCGGCACCAAGCGGGACCATGCGGCGGGCCGGATCGAGCGTACCGGCAACGACCTGGACGTCGCGGTCAATGGCGACGGCTATTTCGTGGTCGACGGCAAGAACGGCCCGGCCTACACGCGCCAGGGCCACTTCCAGCTCGACGGCAAGGGCACGCTGGTCACCTCGAGCGGCGCGCCGGTGCTCGACGCCAACAGCCGCCCGATCGTGATCGGCCGGGCCTCGCACGTCACGATCGGCCGCGACGGCACGATCGCCACGGACCGCGGCCCGCTCGGCCGCATCCAGCTCGTCGAGATCGAGAACGAGGACCAGCTCCAGCGGCTCGGCGAGGGGCTGTTCGCCTATGGCGGCGAGCCGCCCAAGCCGATGCAGCCCGAGGAGGTCGACCTCCAGCAGGGGGCGCTCGAGGCCTCGAACGTCAGCCCGATCGTCGAGATGACCCGGATGATCGAGCTGGTGCGCAGCTACCAGTCGGCCCAGCGGATGATGGACACCGACAACGAGCTGCTGCGCAAGTCCATCCAGGAAATGACCGCCGTCAAGTAGTTACAAGGAAACGCACGATGCGCTCATTGAGCATTTCAGCCACCGGCATGCTTGCCCAGCAGCTGAACGTCGAGGTGATCTCGAACAACATCGCCAACCTGAACACCACGGCGTTCAAGCGTCAGCGCCCGGAGTTCCAGGACATGCTGTACCAGCAGCAGCGCCAAGTCGGCGCCCAGTCCTCGGACGCCGGCACGCTGGTGCCGAACGGCGTCCAGCTCGGCACCGGCGTCAAGACCGCGTCGGTCTACCGCATCACCGAGCAGGGCAACCTGGTCTCGACCGGCAACCAGCTCGACGTCGCGGTGCAGGGGCGCGGCTATTTCCGCATCGACCTGCCCAATGGCGACACCGCCTATACCCGCGCCGGCACCTTCCAGCGCAGCCCGGACGGCCAGCTCGTCACCGCGGACGGCTATACGGTGAGCCCGGGCATCCTCATCCCGATCGATGCGGTGACCGTCTCGATCAACGCGACCGGCGAGGTCCAGGTCAAGCTCGCCGGCCAGATCCAGCCCCAGACGGTAGGCCAGATCGAGCTCAACACCTTCCCGAACGATGCCGGCCTCGAATCGCTCGGCGACAACCTGTTCGTCGAGACGCCGTCCTCGGGCCAGGCGATCACCGGGCTGCCGGGCCAGGACGGCTTCGGCACCCTGCTCCAGGGCTTCATCGAGACCTCCAACGTCAACGCGGTCTCGGAGATCACCAACCTGATCACCGCGCAGCGCGCCTTCGAGCTGAACTCCAAGGTGATCACCGCGTCCGACGAGATGCTCTCGACCATCAACCAGCTGCGCTAGAGGGCCTGGTTCATGTGGAATTTGAAGAGCTTGTTGCTCGCTGTTGCGGCTTTTCTTCTGATCACGGGCGGCATCGTCGCGCAGGTGTTCGCGGCCGATGTGGCCGAGCCCGAGGCCGCGGCCCGCACCGAGACGCACACGATCCAGGGCGGCGAGGTCGAGGCCCTGCTCAGCGAGGCGGTGGCGGAGCGGCTGCTCACCACGGAATTCGAGATCGAGATGATGGGCGACTGGCCGTCCCTGGCTGCGCCCGCCGCGGCGCTCGACGGCCCTGCCCTGCTCGACCTCAAGATCGAGCCGCGCACCGGCCGCTTCCAGGCGCTGGTCGCGGGCTGGGCCAAGGCGCCGAGCAGCGCGCAGGCCCGGCTCGCCGGGCGCATCGTGCGGATCGAAAGCATCCCGGTCCCGGCGCGCTCGATCGGCGCCGGCGAGGTGATCCGCGACGCCGACCTCGAATGGCGGCGCTTCCCCTCCGGCAGCCTCGGCCAGGATCCGGTGCTGAGCGCCGAGGCGATCATCGGCAAGACGCCGCGCCGCGCGCTCCGCGCCGGCCAGCCGGTCCGCTCGGCCGACCTCGTGGTGCCGCTGGTCGTCGAGAAGAACGCCCCGGTCACCATGGTCTATGTCGCGCCCGGCATCCAGCTCACCATGATGGGCAAGGCGCTCGAAGGCGGCGCGGCCGGCCAATGGATTCGCGTCCTCAACCCTCAGAGCAAGCAGATCGCCTATGGCACCGTGACCTCGGAAGGCCTGGTCATGGTGAGCGCCGGCGGCTTTGTCGGGGAAACCGCCCTCGGCATGAACGAAGGAGAAATCTGGTGATTGGCATGATTCGTCATCGCGCGCGGCCCATGGCGGCGCTCGCCGCGCTCGCGCTCGCGCTCTCGGGCTGCAACGCGATCGACCGCCTGTCGCGGGTCGGCGAGGAGCCTGACCTGACGCCGATCCAGAACCCGGTGCAGGATTCCGCCTACCAGCCGGTCACCATGCCGATGCCGCGCCCCGAGCCCGCGCTCTACCAGCCGAACTCGCTGTGGCGCACCGGCGCCAAGGCCTTCTTCAAGGACCAGCGCGCCGCCAACATCGGCGATGTGCTGACGGTCAACATCGCGATCGAGGACCAGGCGAAGCTCAACAACACGACCGAGCGCAAGCGCCTGACGGCGGAGAGCGACAGCCTCGGCTCGCTGTTCGGCTATGAGCAGGCGCTCGGCCAGGTGCTGCCGGAAGCGGTCAACCCGACCAACCTGCTCGACATCGACGGCTCCACCACCAATCGCGGCGAAGGCACGGTGGACCGCAAGGAGACCATCGAGCTCAAGATCGCGGCGGTGGTCACCCAGGTGCTGCCCAACGGCAACATGGTGATCCAGGGCCGCCAGGAGATCCGCGTCAATTTCGAGGTGCGCGAGCTCTATATCAACGGCGTGGTGCGGCCGCAGGACATCAGCTCCAGCAACACCATCGACTACGACAAGATCGCCGAGGCGCGGGTCGCCTATGGCGGGCGCGGCATCATCAGCGACGTCCAGCAGCCGCGCTACGGCACCCAGGTCCTCGACATCATCTACCCGTTCTGAGCGGCCGGTACACCGCGGGAGAAAGGCGCCGGGCCCACCAGCCCGGCGCCTTCTTCCTTTTCATGCTGCCCGGAACGGCGGGCTATTCGTCCCGGTGGGTGCGCTCGTGGCGCTCGTGGCGCTCCTGCGCCTCGATCGAGAGGGTCGCGATGGGCCGGGCCTCGAGACGCTTGATCCCGATCGGCTCGTCGGTCTCCTCGCAATAGCCGTAGGTGCCGTCCTGGATGCGTTCGAGGGCGGAGTCGATCTTGGCGATCAGCTTGCGGGCGCGGTCGCGGGTGCGCAGCTCGACGGAACGTTCGGTCTCGGTGGCGGCGCGGTCCGCGATGTCGGGCTCCGGCACCGTGTCGTTCTTCAGCTTGAGCAAGGTCTCGCCGGTATCCTCGAGCAGCTCGCTCCGCCATGACAGCAGCTTCTGCCGAAAATACTCCCGCATCTTCGGGTTCATGAACGGCTCTTTGTCGGTCGGCTTGTAGTTGCGGGGGAGCCGAACCGGTTTGGTCGATTTTGACGGTCGCCGCGCCACGTCGTACGCACCCTGAGCTAGAAATGGCGGCGGAGTATATGGGAGCGATTGGCTCCCCGCAACATCAACTCTCGTTGATCTGCAAATAGGAAAATTACGTTATTTCAATATGATATAGACTGTCCTTACGGCGTAGCGCCATCGTCGTATTTGGCCAGCTCGACCATGGCGCGCAGCTCGATCTCATCGAGCGCCGCGTTGAGTGCCGGATCGGGACACACTTGGCGGCACTGGCGAAGCTCGGCGGCCAGCGCCCGGAGCGTGTCGCGCGGAATGCCATCGGCGAGCAGCCCGAGGCGGATCTCGTCGAGCCGGTCGAGCAGCGCATGACCGCGCGAGCGGGCGCGGGAGCGCCCCTCGGTCGGGTCGCCCGCCCCCTGCACCGCGAGCAGCGCCGAGATCGAGGCGAGCGGCGCCGAGCCGCTCAGCGCGGCCGCCTTCCCGCTCGATGCCGCGCTGACCGCGAACCCGCCCGGGGATTGCTCCGCACCCCGCCGGGTCGCCGCCGTGCCTGCCGAACGAACGGGACCGGTAGTACCGACCTTCATGGGCTGCCTGAACCAAACCGCCGCAATTGCGCCTCCGCCCGGAGCATGGCGGCCCCGATTTAAGAAGGGCTTAAGCAGCGGGCGGCCAGACGGCACGACTTGCCGCAGGCGGCAAACATTGCCCGCTCCGGCGCGTCTCCCGGCGCCCGGCACCCAACCCTTATCCGAGTTGAATCAATAGATTATGGCGCAGCAGTAGTTGGCACGCGGCTCGCAGGGAGAAGAACGGCCCATTGTTTCGCCCTCGAGGACGCATGTTCATGGTTCGCCGGCCCGTCTCACGCATCGCCCCGCGACTCACCGCCTTCGGCTGCGCCGTCGGCGTCGCGCTCGCGCTCCTAGGCGGGCTGCTGCTCAACCCGGCGCCGGCCGCCGCCGCCTCGCGGATCAAGGACATCGCCGACTTCGAAGGCGTGCGCGAAAACCTGCTGATCGGCTACGGCCTGGTGGTCGGGCTGAACGGCACGGGCGACCGGCTCGCCAACGCGGCCTTCACCCAGCAGAGCCTGGTCAGCATGCTGGAGCGGCTCGGCGTCAACACGCGGGACGCCAACCTCAATACGCGGAACGTCGCGGCCGTCATGGTGACCGCGACCCTGCCGCCGTTCGCCCGCCACGGCACGCGGATCGACGTCTCGACCAGCGCGCTCGGCGACGCCACCAACCTGCTCGGCGGCACCCTCCTGGTGACGCCGCTGCTCGGCGCCGACGGCGAGGTCTATGCCGTCGCGCAGGGGCAGCTCGCGGTCGGCGGCTTCAGCGCTCAGGGCCAGTCCGGCTCGTCGGTGACCAAGGGCGTGCCAACCGCCGCGCGGATCGCCAACGGCGCGATCGTCGAACGCGAGGTCGGCTTCGAGCTCGGCCAGCTCCAGGCTATCAACATCTCGCTCCGCAACCCGGATTTCACCACCGCGCGCCGGATCGCCAGCGCCATCAATGGCCATCTCGGCACCGAGACCGCCCAGCCCACCGATCCCGGCACGGTGACCCTCGGCATCCCCGAGCGCTACCGCAACCACACGGCAGCGCTGCTGACCGAGGTCGAGCAGCTCATCGTCGAGCCCGACAGCGTGGCCCGCGTCGTGATCGACGAGACCTCGGGCGTGATCGTGATGGGCGAGAACGTGCGCATCAGCACCGTCGCGATCGCCCACGGCAATCTCACGGTCAGGATTTCCGAGACCCCGCAGGTCTCGCAGCCCGGCGCCTTCGCGCCCAACTCCGCGCAGACCACCACCGTCGACCGCACCAACATCCAGATCGACGAGGACGGCGACCGGCGCACCGCGGTGATGCCGGCGGGCGTCAGCATCCAGGATCTTGTCTCCGGCCTCAACGCGCTCGGCATCGGCCCGCGCGACCTGCTCAACATCCTGCAGACCATCAAGGCGGCTGGCGCGCTGCAGGCCGACATCCAGGTGATGTGATGAACCTTGCCGCCATCCCGGGCGCCGTCCCGCACGGTGCGGACTACGCCAAGGGTGCTTCCGAGGGCGACGCCAAGGCGCGCGAGATCGCCCAGGAGTTCGAGGCGTTCTTCATCTCGACCATGCTCGAGACCATGTCGAGCAGCCTCGAGGTCGATCCCGTCTTCGGCGGCGGCCACGGCGAGCAGGTCTACCGCTCCATGCTCAACGACGAATATGGCCGCACCTTCGCGCGCGCCGGCGGCATCGGCATCGCCGATTCCGTCTATCGCGAAATCATGCGGCTCCAGGAGGCCCAATGAACAGGCTCGCGCCATCCATCGAGGCCGGCGAGGTCGAGGCCCTGATCGCCGTGACCCGGCGTATGGTCGACCTGATCGTCGCCGAGCTGGCCGCGCTGCGCGCCATGCGGCCGAAGGACGTGACGCCGATCCTCGAGGAGAAGTCCGCGCTCGCCGGCCAGTACGAGACGCGCGCGCGCCGGCTGCGCGAGCGCAAGGAGGCGCTGAAGGCGCTCAGCCCCGCCCTGCTCGGCGAGCTTAAGCAGGCTACCGCGACGCTCGATGAGGTCACGAAGAAGCACCGCGAGGTGCTGGACGCCGCGCGCGAGGTCAACGGCGCGCTGATCCGCACCATCGCGAACGAGGTCGCGCGGCAGCGCAACCCGGCCAACGCCTATACGCGCGGGGCCAGGGTCGAGCATGTCGGCCGCGCCGCCCGCGCCGCGGGGCCGCTCCAGCTCGACGAACGGGCCTAGCCGGGAAAGCCCAGCGCCATGTCGCTCTCGATCGCCATCAACAACGCGCTTTCCGGGCTCGCCGCGAGCCAGCAAGGGCTCGCGGTCATCTCGCAGAACGTCTCGAACGCCAACACCGAAGGCTATTCGAAGAAGATCTCCAACCAGTCGACGGTGATCGTCGCCGGCGTCGGCAACGGCGTGCGCATCGACGAGGTGACCAGGCTGGCCGACAGCTTCCTCACCCACGAATCGCGCACCGCGACCAGCGCGAACGCCAAGGCACAGGCGATCAAGCAGATCCACGATCTCGGGCAGAACCTGTTCGGCGCGCCGGGCAGCAACCTCTCGATCGCGGACGACCTGTCCCGCTTCTACGGCGCGCTCGAAGCGCTCGCCAACAACCCGGAGAACGCCGGCCTCCGCCTCAACGTCGTGAACGAGGCGACCGCGCTTGCCGAGAACGTGCGCCGGCTCGCCAACTCGGCGCAGAGCATGCGGCGCGAGACCGACCAGCAGATCGCCGCTTCGGTCGGGCGCGCCAACACGCTGCTGCTCCAGATCGAGCACTATAACGACCAGATCTCGCGCGCGCTCGCCAACAACCTGCCGAGCGCCGACCTCGAAGACCAGCGGGACCTGGCGCTGCGCAATCTCGCCAGCGAGATCGACATCCAGACCTTCACGCGCTCGGACGGCCGGATCGCGGTGCTGACCGGCGCCGGCCACGAGCTGATCGGCGATGCCGCGAGCCGCATCAACTACAAGCCGGCCGCCTCGGTCGGCGCAAGCACGGTGTTCGGCGAGATCACCATCGAGCCGATCGACGAGCATGGCGAGGTCATCGGCACCGCGATCGAGATCGTCAGCGCAGGCACCAGCGACCAGGTCACGAGCACGCTGACCGGCGGGCGCATCGCCGGCCTGCTCGAGATGCGCGACAGCGACCTCGCCGACCTCGCCGCCCAGGCCGAATCGCTCGCCACCATGCTGCGCGACGAGGTGAACGCGGTGCACAACCAGGGCACCGCGTTTCCGCCGCCCGCCACGCTGACCGGCACCCAGACCGTAAGCGCCGCCGATGCCTTCGCGGCCACCGGAACCGTGCGCATCGCCGTGACCGACGGTGCCGGCACGGTCCAGGACGTGGTCGATATCGACCTCACCGCGCTTGGCGCGGTCACGGTGTCCGACGTCGTGGCCGCCATCAATGCCGGCCTTGCCGGCTTCGCGACGGCAAGCGTGACGGCGGACGGCCAGCTCACCATCAGCGCCGACAATGCCGGCCACGGCATCGCCATCAACGACGCCGGCACGGCCGAATCGAACACGGGCCGCGGCTTCTCCCACTATTTCGGGCTCAACGACCTGTTCGTCGGCAGCTCCGCCGAGGCCATGGCGGTCAACCCCGTCATCAAGTCGAGCCCGGCGCGGGTGGCGACCGGCATCCTCAGCACGACCGCCGCCGGCGAGACCGCCATCACCATCGGCGACAACCGGACCGCCCAGGCGCTCGCCAAGGTCGGCACGACGTCGTTCGACTTCTCGGCGGTCGGCGGGCTCGGCGCCCAGCGCTCAACGCTCGGCGACTACGCCGCCACCATCATCGCGCTCAACGCCGCACGCGCCGACGCCGCGAGCAGCAATGCCGAGCAGAGGGCGCTGGTGCTCGAGAACATCCAGTACCGGCTGACCTCACAGACCGGCGTCAACGTCGATGAGGAGCTCGCCAACATGGTGCTGTTCCAGAACGCCTATGTGATGGCGGCGCGGGTGCTCAAGGCCGCTTCGGAAATGCTCGACGTGCTCACCGACATGGTCTCGTAGGGAGATTCCAGATGCCCCGCATCGCCAGCTTCGCCCAGCACTCGCTGATCCAGCAGACCATTGTCCGCACGCAGGAGCGCGTCTACGACCGCCAGGCCCAGATCTCGAGCGGCAAGCAGTCGCAGAGCTTCGCCGGCATCTCGAAAGACTCCGCGCAGCTCGTCAGCGTCAAGTCGGCCTCGCTTCGCGCCGAGACCTACATCAACCAGAACAACCAGATGGAATCGCGCCTGCAGATCGCCGACGGCGTGCTGTCGAGCCTGACCGACATCGCGAGCACGCTGAAGACGCGGCTGGTGCAGCGCCTGAACGATGCGACCGGCACGGCCGGCGTGCTCGACCAGGACGCGCTCAACATGCTGAACAGCGCCGTCGGCCTGCTGAACACGCAGGTCGCCGGGCGCTTCCTGTTCGGCGGCTCGCGCACCGACCTCGCGCCGGTCGCCGAGCCGGTGCCGGACCCCGCAGTCTTCGGCGTGCCCGACGACAACTACTACCAGGGCGACAGCGTCGAACTCACCGCCAGGGTCTCCGAAACCCAGGAGGTGCAGGTCGGCTTCGCCGGCAATCGGCAGGGCTTCCAGGAGCTGATCGGCGCGCTGAAGGCCGCGATCGAGGGCCATGTCACGGACGACAAGAGCATGCTCGAAAGCGCGCTCGACCTCGCGACCAGCGCGATCGACAACATCAACGCCTATCGCGCCGAGGGCGGCTTCGCCTCCAACGCCATCGCGCGCGCGACCGCGACCCATAACGACTTCCTGCTCTACGCCGACCGCGTGGTGAGCGAGCTCGAAAACGTCGACATCCCGTCCGCGATGTCGGCGCTCGCCGCCGACGAGGTCGCCCTCCAAGCCTCGTTTTCCATCGTCGGCCGCATGAGCTCGATCTCGCTCGCCGACTATCTCCCCTGATCAACCAACCGAACCATAAGGACAAGCCAGCATGTTGGGCAGTAGTGCTCTAGCGGCGCGGATGACCGCGGACGCGGTGATCGCCGATAGCATCGAGACGGAAACTCGCGACGAGCTGTTGACGCTCGAAACGCGCTATGGCCGCGTCGAGGTGTCGCGCTCGCATATCCTGAGCTTTCCGACCGGCCTGCTCGGCTTCGCCGCCGCCAAGGAATTCGCGCTGGTCCAGCTCGACGACCCGAAATACCGGATGTTCCGCATCCTGCAATGCGTCAGCGACCCGGCGCTCTCCTTCATCGTGCTGCCGCTCGGCCGCGATGCGGGCCTGATCGATGCGGCCGACCTCGACGCCGCCGGTGCCGCGCTGCGCTTCCCGCCCGACGACCTCACCGCTCTGCTGCTGGTGACGGTCCGCCCATCGGACGGCGGGCACCAGCTCACCGTCAACCTGCGCGCGCCGGTGCTGATCGACGCGGGGCGCTTCGTCGGCGTCCAATACGTGCTGCCCGACGACCGCTACCCGGTACGCCACGCGCTTTGATGCGCCGCACGGCATGAGCGGGCGAGGCGCGGCCGGAGCGGCCGACGACGGACGGCTGCACGCCCTCAAGCGGGCCGTGCGGGCGGCGGCGAACGATCCGGCACGCCTCGCCGCGCTGGCCGACGAGCTCGCCCGCCTCGGCATGGCGGAGCCGGCCGGTCGCGCCTACACGCACGCGCTGAGCCTTGATCCCGCGCTCGGCGTCGCGCAACACGGGCTCGGCCGGCTGCGGCTCGCCGCCGGCGATGCCGCGGGCGCGCTCGCGGCGTTCCATCGCGCGCTGCACAGCGAACCCGGCGACCAAGCCGCGCGCGACGGGCTCGCACGCGCCTTCGAGACGCTCGGCTGTCCCCTGGCCGCTTCCGCCTGCCGCGCGCCGGGCCATGCGCCTTCGCCTGACTGCCTGGTCGAGACCGCGCGGGGCTTCTCGCTCGCCGGCCTGCACGACGACGCGCTGGCGACGCTCGACCGGCTTGCACCGCCGCATGGCAACGCCGCACCGGCGCAACTGGTGCGCGGCCATGCGCTCTCGGCACTCGGACGGCTGGACGAGGCGGCGGCGCTCTATCGGGCGCTGGCCGCGGCCGAGCCCGGCCTTGCCGAGGCCTGGGCCAATCTCGGCGGCACGCTCGTCGTCCTGGGGGCGCTCGACGAGGCCGAGCCGGCGCTTCGCCGCGCCCTCGCCTTGCGGCCGGGCTTTGAAGCAGCGGAGCAGAACCTCGCCAACCTCCTGATCGAGACGCACCGCCACGAGGAAGCGCTCGCCCTGCTGCGCGCCATGCTGGCGCGCGAGCCGGAACGCGCCGAGCTTCATCACAACCTCGCCAATCTGCTGCTCCTGCTCGGCCGCTTCGAGGCGGGCTGGGACGCCTATGAATGGCGGCGGCGCGTCGCCAAGGGGGCGCCGCCCGCGTTGCCGTTGCCCGAGTGGGACGGCGAGAAGCTGAACGGCCGGCCGCTCCACGTCATCGCGGAGCAGGCGCCGGGCGATGCGGTGATGTTCGCCTCGTGCCTTGACGAGCTCGCGGCGCTCGACGGCCCGGTGCATATCCATTGCGAGCCGCGCCTCGTCGCGCTGTTCGCGCGCTCCTTCCCCTTTGCACGGGTCGATACGGCAATGCCCAACGGACGTGATGACGGCGTCGCCATCCTGCTCGGCAGCCTGCCCCGCCTGTTCCGCTCAAGGCCGGACGCCTTCCCCGCGCCGCGCGCATTCCTGACGCCGGACGAGGCGGCGGTGCGTCATTGGCGTTCGCGGTTCGCCACGCTCGGCGGCGCGCTGCGCGTCGGCATCTCGTGGCGCGGCGGCAAGGGCCGTGTCAACCGGCGCCAGCGCACCATGGCGCTCGAAGCCTGGCTGCCTCTCCTCGCCTTGCCCGGCCTGGTCGCGGTCGACCTGCAATACGGCTCGAGCGCCGATGAGGCGGAGAGCCTGCGCCAGGCGCACGGCATCGTCCTCCACCGCTTCCACGACGAGGTCGATCCGCTGACCGACATCGACGGCCTCACGGCCCAGGCCGCCGCGCTCGATCTCGTCGTCTCGGTCTGCAACACCACGGTTCATATGAGCGGAGCGGTGGGCGTGCCGACGCTCGCGCTCGCGCCGCACACGCCGAGCTGGCGCTGGCAGCTCGACCGGTCGGATTGCCTCTGGTATCCGGGCGTCACGCTGATCCGCCAGGGCGCGGCCGAGCCTTGGGGCGCGGTGCTCGAACGCGTCGCCGGCCAGGTATCGCACGCCATGGCACGCGGCAGTTTCGTCACCGGCCGGCAATTCTTGCCGGGCGGGGACGCCCCGGCACCGGCAGGAATTGCCGACTCCACGGTTAAGGCGGAACGCGCCCGGCGCGCCGCGGAGCCGCTGTTGGCGGGCCGGCCGCTGGTTAGCGGAATCTCTGGCACCGACCTTGCTCCATGATTCCCATCGGCGCGAAGGATTCGCGTCGCCAGGGCCGGCAGGTAGCCGGCCTACACCATCCAAGTAGGAGTGAATCCCAATGGCTCTGAATATCATCTCGAACTACGCGGCCAACGTCGCCCATCGCAACCTGACCGCCACCGACATGCGGACCACCGACAGCTTGGCGAAGCTGTCGTCCGGCTCGCGCGTCGTGACGGCGAAGGACGACGCGGCCTCGCTGGCGATCGGTAAGGGCCTCCAGGCCCAGGTCGAATCGCTGAAGCAGGCGCAGGTGAACGCCGGCCAGGCGTCCTCGATGCTGCAGATCGCCGATGGCGCTCTCGCCACGATCTCCGACATCACGATCCGCATGCGCACCCTGGCGATCCAGGCGTCGTCCGGCCAGCTCGGCAGCACCGAGCGCACCTTCCTGAACAACGAGTTCACCGCGCTGCGGTCGGAAATCGACCGTATCGCACAGGACACCGAGTTCAATGGCACGACCCTGCTCAGCGGCTCGACCACCTTCTCGGCCGGCACCATCGGCACCAATATCGAGGCGGCCGACGGCTTCGAGCAGTTCGTGTTCGGCAACAACCCGGGCGGCACGTACCTGTCGGCCGGCGACACGGTCCAGCTCGACTACGCGGCGAACGTGCTGACGGTGACCAACCAGACCACCGGTTCGTCGCAGACCGCCACGGTGTCCGCGGCGCCCTCCGCCGGTTCGTTCCTGGAGGTCAACTTCTCGGATTTCGGCCTGACCGTCGAGTTGAACTCGCTGTTCAACGACGCCGGCACCGTCTCCGCGAACAACACGTTCATCGTCGGCGGCGCGGCGTCCAACTCGCTGCAGCTCACCTTCCGCGTCGGCACCGGCACCGGCACCACCGACGAGATCACCATCGACGTGACCAGCGCCCGCGTCTCTGCGCTCGACGCTGGCCTGTCGACGGCCTCGCTCACCACGGTGGCGAATGCCGAGACCGCGATCGGCTCTCTCGACACCGCGATCGAAACGGTGAACACGCTGCGTGCCAACATCGGTACCTCGCAGAACCGGGTGGCCTTCGCTGCGGCCAACCTGGCAAGCACGGTGGAGAACTCGGAAGCCGCCCGCTCCAACCTGCTCGACCTCGATGTCGCGCGTGAAATGTCCTACTTCACCTCGCAGCAGGTTCTGTTGCAGGCCGGCGTCTCGATGCTCGCTCAGGCGAATCAGATGCCGCAGAACCTCCTGGCTCTTCTTCGGGGGTAGTGACGACGAGGGGCAGACGGATGAGGCGGCCTAGGCCGCCTCATCCAGCCTCCCGCGATTTCCTGGGGCTTGCCTGGCCATGGTCGATCTCAATCTCAACTCCCTGTCCATCGACAAATCGGGCCGCGTCGTCTTCTCGGGGCTCGGCACGGGGATCGACTCGCAAGCCGCCGTAGACAACATCATCCTGGCGAAGCGCCTGCCGGCGGTCACGCTGGAGACGCGGATCACCGACAATGACGCCAAGGCCGCGGCGCTCCAGGCGTTCCGCAACCAGCTCAACGGGCTGAAGGACGCGATCGCGAACATGCGCGGCGCCGTCAGCTTCGCCGACGCCAACAACATCTTCGCGCAGAAGCAGACCTTCGCGACGACCTCGCGCACCGACGGCCAGGCGCCGAGCGCCGCCGGCAACCTGATCGGCATCTCGGTGCAGAACAGCGCCCCGATCGGCTCGCAGACCATCGAGGTCAGGCGCATCGCGACCGCGCACAAGGTGGCGAGCGACAGCTTCGCGAGCAGCTCCGCGGCGCTCGGCCTCAGCGGCGATTTCACCATCGGCAACGGCACGAGCAGCAAGGTCATCACGGTCGCCGCGACGGATTCGCTGCTCGACATCCGCGACCGCATCAACAACGCGAACTCGGGCGCCAACGCGACCAAGGTGACCGCCAGCATCGTCTCGGTTTCGAGCACCGAGCATGTGCTGATCCTGAGCAACGACACGCTCGGCACCGAGCTCGACATCACCGATGCCAGCACCGTCCTGAGCGGGCTCGGCCTGTCCGCCGACAATGGCGCGACGTTCGCGAACGAGATCCAGCGCGCGGAGACCGCCCGGGTCACCGCCAACGGCCTGACCAACCCGAAGCACTTCGAGACATCGCGCGTCGCGAGCCAGACCGCTCAGCTTTCGAGCTTCGTCAGCGGCGTGACCTTCCCCGGCTCCTTCACCATCAACGGCGCGGGCAGCGCTGCCATCAACTACACGGCCACGATGTCGCTCGCCGACCTGGCGGACGCCATCAACCTGGAGACCGCGACGACCGGCGTCACCGCCTCGGTCGTGCAGGACGGCAACGGCTATCGCCTGAACCTCGATTCCGCCTCGGCGTTCACGCTGACGGATTCGAACGCCCTGCTCGCCGGCCTCGGCACCAACAACCTGCAGGTGATCGAGCGCAACACCAACACGATCTCGGACCTGTTCGCCGGCATGACGGTGAGCCTGTTCGGCGCCGAGCCCGGCACCACGATCAAGATCGACGTCGACCACGACCTCACCTCGGTGCGCGGCGAGATTGAATCCTTCGTCGAGGCCTATAACGAGGTCCGCCGGCTGATCAACGAGCACAGCCTGCGCAACGCCGACGGCACCAAGGCGGCCGACGCGGGCGTGCTGTTCGGCACCTCGATCATCAGCGATCTGCGCACGGCGCTTTCCTCGATCATCGGCAGCAGTACCAAGGGCGTCAGCAGCGACTATGCCGGGCTTGCCTCGATCGGCATCAGCTTCATCGACAACGGCAACGTCGAGGACGCCCTCGACAAGGACACCCTGAAGATCGACTCGGCCAAGCTCGACGAGGCGCTGATCTCCAACCCGGATGAGATCCGCCGGCTGTTCTCCTTCGAGCTGACCAGCTCGAACTCGAACGTCGTGCTGCTCGGCTACACGGGGAAGACGACCTATGCGGACACCGGCTACGTCCTGAACGTCGGCACCCTGGGCGAGCGCAACAAGGATTCGGCGGGCGTCACGAGCCAGACCACGCTGCTCAACGCCGCGGAGAGCTTCGCCGCCGCCACCTCCGGCAGCTTCACCGTCAACGGCGCCCTGGTCAGCTACGACGTGACCACGGACACGCTCGAGACGCTTGCCGCGAAGATCAACAACGCCTCGCTCTCGGCGGGCAACGGCGTCACCGCGACGATCGAGGCCGGCCCGAGCAACACCGTGGTGCTCGCGCTCAGCTCCAGCCAGTCCGCGATCACCCTCGACGGCGACACCGGCGACCTGGTCGCCGCCATGAACGTGACCGCCAATCTCGACAAGATCGACTCGGCGAACATCGGCGGCCTGGCGGACGGCAGCGACGACGGCAGCGTCACGCTCAGCGGCCGGACCATCACGGTGACCGACGCAAGCGGCGCCGAGGGCCTCCGGCTCTTCTACAACGGCACGGGCAGCGAGAGCGCGATCGACCTCAACTTCACCGTGGGCCTCGCGGCGCGCCTCAACGCGGTGATCGACCGCTTCGTCAACTCGACGGACGGCACGATCCAGAGCGAGCTTTCGGCGATCCAGAGCCAGAGCGAGGTCGCGCAGGCGCGCATCGACGAGCTCGACCGCCGCCTGGCGCTGCTCAGGGTCTCGCTCACCGAGCGCTTCATCGCCATGGAAACCGCGGTGACCACGATGAACCGGCTGCTCGAGTCCCTGAGAGCTCAGTTCAACGCGATGTTCGGCAACAGCGAATAGAGGGGGGAAAGTGATGGCGAACTACCCGGCGCCGGCGGCCGTGGCAAACGGCGTCAATCCATACGCGACGCAGGCGGTGATGACCGCCGCGCCAAGCACGCTCGTAGTACGGCTCTACGAGACCGCGATCAACCAGCTCAGGAAGGCGATCCGCGCGATCGAGGCGAGCGACGTCAAGACCCGCTACGAGGCCAACCGGCGCGCCTTCGAGATCATCGAGCATCTCCATTGCACGCTGAACCTCGAGAAGGGTGGCCAGATCGCCGGCAACCTCGCCCAGCTCTACAGGTTCATGCTGCACCGGCTGATCGATGTCGACGTCAAGAACGACGCCAAGGCGGCGGCCGACGTCATCACCCTGCTCGAGCCGCTCTATCAGTCGTGGCGCAAGCTCGACGAGCAGCTCATGGCGCCGAAGCCGGCGCCGTCGCGCAGCACGAACACGGCGGAGCCGATCCACTCGGTTGCATAGCGCGTCCCGCCTGCCGGCTCCTCCCCCCGCCAAGCCGGCCGGAACCGAACGCGCTATCTCGGGAGCGCCGGTACCCTCTGGGTGCCGGCGCTCTTCGTGACTCGTACGGACTGCCTGCCCCTCTTCGAAGCCGTCATGGCTCGGCTTGACCGGGCCATCCATGCTCCGGCGGCACGGACGATTCGTGCGGACCCATGGATCCCCCGGTCAACCCGTCGGCTGACGCCGGCGGGTTGCCGGAGGACGACGATGAGAGGAGGCGGCGCCAAGCGCCGCGCAGGCGCGCTCAGGTCACGTCGGTGAAGATGACGCTGGTGTCGTCGAGCGTGCCGGTGAAGCTGCGCAGCGTGATGGTGTGGACGTTGGCCACGCCGCCGAGCGAGGCACCGATGTCGATCACCGTGTTGCCGCCCACTACCGAGATGCTGAGGTCGAGCACATCGTCGAGCGTCAGCGCGTAGTCGTTGTCGGTGGTATAGCCGGTGAGCTGGATCACGTCGCCCTCGCCCGGCCGGAAATCGGAGACGATGTCCTTGCCGATGAAGCCGGCGAAGGCGAAGGTGTCGGCACCGCCCGAGGTGGCGCCCTTCGCATCGCCCCAGAGCTGGTCGTTGCCTCCCTTGGCGGTCGGGTCCATTGAGAGCGCGTCGCCGACGATCAGGTCGTCACCCATGCCGCCGATCAGCGTATCGTTGCCGCCGACCGCGTAGTCGAACATGCCGAGGGCGTCGCCGTAGAGCTTGTTCTCCTCGCCGGCCGTGCTGACCGCCGTCAGCACGTCATTGCCGCCGCGGACGCCCTCGAACAGGTTGCCGCTGGTGTCGCCGAAGAGGCGATTGCCGTCGCCGGTGGCGCTCAGCACATCGTTGCCGCCGCGGGCGCCGCCGGACATGGGGCCAAAGGCGTCGCCGCTGAGGAGGTTCAGGTCGCCCGACGCACTCAGCACGTCGTTGCCGCCGCGAGCGCCGGACATGTTGGCGGCGGCATCGCCGAAGAGGCCGTTGCCGTTGCCGGTGGCGCTGAGACTGTCGTTGCCGCCGCGGGCGCCGTCGACAATATTGAGGGCGTCGCCGGAGAGGGAGTTGCCGACGCCCGACGCGCTCAGCGTGTCGTTGCCGCCGCGGGCATCGCCGGACATGCTGAGGGCGTCGCCGAAGAGCAAGTTTTCGATGCCCGACGCACTCAGCACGTCGTTGCCGCCGCGGGCGCTGTCGGACATGTCGCTTCTGGCGTCGCCGACGAGGTTGTTACTGGTACCCGAGGCGCTGAGCACGTCGTTGCCCCCGCGGGCGTTTTCGAACATGCTGGCCCCGGCGTCGCCGAAGAGGTCGTTGGAATGGCCGGTGGCGCTGAGCTTGTCGTTGCCGCCGCGGCCGGTGCCGGAGATCGTGGTGGCGTCGCCGACGAGCTCGTTGAGGTCGCCTGTGGCGGTCAGGATGTCGTTGCCGCCATGGCCTGCGCTGAGCGGGTCTATCTTGAACGGATCGCCGTAGAGCGTATCGCCGCCGGTGCCGGGAACGATGGTGTCGTTGCCGGTCGTGCCCGGGCTGGGTACCGTCGCCATCTCGAACTCTCCCCCAGATATCTATTGCGCGCCGGTCGGCAATGCTGGCGCAGCGCTTTTGGTTAACGCCCAGTGCTCCGATCGACGCACCGGTTCATCCGGGTTATCCGTTGCCCGATCCCAACGAGTCAAATGGAAATCCTCGCGGCCGCCTGGAACAAGCGGCAAGGAGCGTCGGCCTGGATTGCCGGGCCTGCGCCGCGCCAAAGGGGCTTCGGCCCCGCAGATGGGCCAAGCCCGGCAATGACCCGGCTAATCAATCGAGTTCAGTAACGCGGATGTCGCGTGGCGAGAGTCAGCGAGCGTCCCGCAGCTCGGCGCGAGAACCGTCGAGGCCGGCGAAGTTCTGGCGCGCCAGGTTCTCCAGCTGCGCGATCGCCTCGCGCGCGAGCAGCGGCTCGCCACGCTCCAGTCGCTCGGTCGCTTGGCTTGCCAGCGCGTCGGCAAGAGCAGCGTCGTCGAAGCCGAGCGGCGGCGCCTGCCCGGTCATGTCGAGCAGCGCCTGCATCTTCGGCGTGTTGCTTTCGAGCGCGACGAACGGCGTGCCGAGGCAGAGCGCGGCGATCGTGTGATGGAACCTGCCGGAGACGAGCAGCCGCGCGCCGGCAATGGCGTCGAGCCAGGCGCCGAGCGAGCGCGCCTCGATCAGAGCCCAGCCCGAGCCCTGCGCCGCGCGCAGCGCCTCGACGAACGCCCGGTCGTCCCGCGCCGGATTGGCCTGCGCGCCGATCAGCACCGTGACCGGCTCGCGCCGGTCGCGCGCGAGCTCGATCAGCCGCGCGAACGCCGGCAACGCCTCGCGCCGCCAAGCGACCGAGCCGGCAATGACCACGCCGCTGCGCCGCCTGTCCGCATGGCCGCGATAATGATCGGCGACATAGAGCGGCAGGCAGTCGAACGAGCGGGTGGGCACGAGGCCGAGCGTGTCCAGGATCTCGGCGCTCAGCGGCTCGCGCACCGCGATGAAGTCGAGCGTCTCATAGACCTTCTTGTAGAGCGCGTTGGTCAGCGCGTCGCTGATGCGCGCCGCGCTTTCCGGATAGCAGGAGTGATTGACGATCTGGACCTTCCGGCCGAGCCGGGTCGCCGCACAATAGGCGACGTAGAGCAGCGTCCGGGGATAGGCGCCGGTGCCGTGCAGGCTGCCCTCGCCGTTGATCACCATCAGGTCGGCCGCTTCGAGCGCGGCGATCAGGTCGCGGTTGGCGGCGGAAAAGCGCTCGAAGAACGCCGGGTCGTCATAATCGCTCAAGCGTTCGGGTGCCGGTGCGCAACCGAGGAGGCGGCTGGTCGGCACCGGCCGCACCTCATAGCCGCGCGCGGCGAAGCCCTGCTTCAGCGCCGTGCTCGTCGCGGTGCAGCCGAAGTGATACCAGTCGCTCGTGTCGTTGAGGAAGGCGAGCCGGGGCAAAGCCGGCCTGGGCAACGCCGGGGCCGGTTCCGCCTTCGGGGCGGCCGGTGTGGGGGCGACCTCGCGCGCGAGCATACGCAGCGCCGCTGCCGCCTGGTCGAACACCGCCGGCCAATCGCCGGATTCGGGCTGGCGGAACAGCCTGACGCTCGGATACCACGGCGTGTCGTCGCGTCCGCTCAGCCAGCGCCAATCGGCGGCGGCCGAGAGCAGCGCAAAGGTCGGCCGGCCCAGCGCGCCGGCGAGATGGACGGTCGAATTGTCGACCGAGACGACCAGATCGAGCGCAGCCAGCTTGGCCGAGAACTCGTCGAGATCGACCAGCGGGTCGCCTTCGGGCCAATCGGCCACCTCGATCCCGGTCTCGGCACGGACTTGCGCGATCTCCGCCGCGCAATCGCCGTACTGGAGATTGACGAAGAGGGCGCCCGGCACCGACAGCAGCGTGCGCCAGGCCGCGAGCGGCGTCGAGCGGCGCGAGCGGACCAGCGCGTCCTTGCCGCCGCGCCACGAGATGCCGACCTTGAGGCCCGGCCCCAAGGCGGCCAGGCGCTCGTGCCAGGCCGCAAGGCGCGCCGGGTCGGGCTTCAGATACGCGGTCTCGAACATGGCCGACAGGCCGTCGCGCCAATAGCGGCCGGCGAGGCTGCCTGCCGGCGCCGCGAGATCGGCCGGCAGCTCGCCCTCCGCCGGATCGCCGCGCACGCCCTCGACCGCAACGCCCGGCAGCGAGCGCCGGAACAAGGCCGCGAGCCGCACGTCGCAGGTCAGCACCGGATGCGCGCCGGCCTCTGCGAGCGAAAGCGCGAAGCGCGCGAACATGATCTCGTCGCCGACGCCCTGCTCGCCAAGCACGAGCACGCGCCTTCCGACGATGGGCTCGTCGCCCCAGGGCCGCGCGCGCACGGCGGGAAGCTTGACCAGGCCGCACTCGAAGCGGCGCTCATAGGCCGGCCAGCCGCGCTCGAAATCGCCGGCCGAGAGCCAAGCCAGTACCTGCCCCCAAAGCGCCATGGCATGGCCGGGCTCGAGGGTGAGCGCGCAGCCATAGGCGATCTGCGCCGAGGCGAAGGCCTGGCGCGCCCGGTCGACGTCGCCGAGATGGCACCAGGCCGAGGCGTGGCGAGGGTCGATCTCGATCGCGCGCAGCAGGCAGCGCAAGGCACGGCCGAGATCGCCGAGCGCCAGGCACGCGACGCCGAGGCCGTCATGGTAGCGCGCCTCGCGGGGGTCGCGCGCGACCGCCTCCTCCATGCTCGCCACGGCCTCGTCGTGACGGCCCTGGGAAAGCAGGAGCTGGCCCAGATTGTAGTGGGATACCGCGCTCTCGCGTTCGCCCTGCAGGGCCTCGCGCAACGCGGCCTCGGCCTCCTCGTAGCGGTGCAGGCCAAGCAGCGCGAGGGCACGCTCATTGTGGAGCGGCGTCGCCTGGGTGGCTTCGGCCGGCACGCTGACCAGGCCGAGCGCCTCGCTCAGCCGCGCCGACGAGCGCAGCACCATCGAAAGATTGACCCGGGCAGGCACCAGCGCTGGGTCCGCCTCCAGCGCCGAGCGGTAGAGCGCCTCGGCTGCCGCGAGATCGCCGGCGTTGTGTCGATCCAGGGCTTGCTTGAACAACGCTTCGGCCTGATCCATGCGCGGCATCCTAGGCACCGCGCGTTAAGGAAGGTTGAGGGCTCGGACCCGGCGCTTCTTGCCGCGCCGGGAAAGTCTCGCCCGTTCGTTTCTTCCCCCATGCCGGCAGGCGCTCGGAGCCCGCCGCCCGGCAGCGCGCCGCATCCTGACCAGCCCGAATAGGTCAATAGATTATTACGATATTTCAATCAGATACGTTGTTGTCCGAGATCATGTCGAGACGGCTTGGCGGTTCGTGTCGCGGGCTTGGCG
>JBFXKW010000003.1:53251-125326 GCA_050173345.1 Alphaproteobacteria bacterium
GCCCGGCAGCGCGCCGCATCCTGACCAGCCCGAATAGGTCAATAGATTATTACGATATTTCAATCAGATACGTTGTTGTCCGAGATCATGTCGAGACGGCTTGGCGGTTCGTGTCGCGGGCTTGGCGTGGAACTGGCCCGCGGCTTGCATGACCATGGGCGAGACAAAACGCCATGAACACGTCCCTGCCCTTTCTCTTCCCCCTGACGCAGGCCGCGGCAGCGCCGCTGCCGGCTGCCGCCGAGCCCGCTGCCGATTCTGGCGCGCCCGGCGCGTTCAACGCGCTGATCGACGCACAGATGCAGACGCCCGCCCCTGCGCTGCCTGTCGCGCCGCAGCCGGCCGCCGTGCAGGACGGCGCGGCCATGCTTGCCTCGGCAACGGATACGCAGACCACGCCGCAGCCAGCCACCGATCAAGCCGCCACGCCGAACGATGCACCGAGCGACACGCCGCCGCCCGTCATCGTCGTGCCCGCCGGCGTGCCCAGCGTCGCGCCGAGCGAAGAGGCCCTGACCCAGGCCATCGGCGGCAAGGACGACGGCGCCGAGGCGGCTGGCGCCGCGGTCGCCGCCGCCATCGAGGTCGGCGTCGCGCCGCAGCCGAGCGAGCGTATCGTGCTCGCCGCCTCGCTGCCGGTCGGCGTGCGTTCCGCCGCCTCGGTGCGCGTCCTCGACCGGCTGCTCGACGGCCTTGCTACCCCGCAGGCGCCGACATTCACCGACCACCTCGCCGCCCCGGCATCGGCCAAGCCGGCGCAGGACATGGCCGCGGCAGCCTCGCCGCTTCGGGCCGATGCGCCCGCCCCGATCCAGGCCGAGCCCGCGACGCAGGCACCGCCGCCCCCTGCCGACGTCGCGCCGACAGCTTCCGCGCCTCGGTCGCCGGCCATTTCGACCGAGCCCATGCCGGCCGCGCTCGCCGCCGAAACGGCAACGCCACTGGCGCCCGCGCAACCGGCCACGAACGCGCCGGCCGACGCAACCGCCACGGTTCAGCGCGCTGCTGTCGAGCCGGCCATCGCCTCCAATGGCGAGGGCACGGCGCGAGCGAACGAGCTCTTGCGCCAGCATGTTCGGCTCGACGGCTTCGACGGCACGATCCGGGTCAGCCTCGATCAGGCGACGAATACTGGACGCAGCAATCCCGCGTCGCACGCGGCGTTCCAGGGCGGCCTGGTGGCGCCGACCACGGCCGCCGCGCTGGCCGCGCAAGGCGCGCTGGCCTCGAACCCGAACGGCCATGCCGCGCCGGCCAACAACGCCGGCCCGGCGGGCCAAGCTACGGTTGCCGCGGCCGCCGCGCCCGCGGCGACCGGCACCGAGAACTTCTTCGGCGGCAACGGCGCGGGCGGCTTCGGCGCCGACGCGAACCCGATGCTGCCCGGCACGAACCTCGGCGATGCCGGCTTCACCGGCCTCGATGCCGGTGTGGACGGCGCGGAGAGCTTCGGCGCCCTGCTGAACGGGCAAGCCGCCTCGAGCGCGGCGCGCCCGGCCGTGACCACCGCAGCGCCGATGCCGACCACGACGCCGCAAGCCGTCGCGCCCGAGCAGCTCGCGGTGCAGATCGCGGCCGCCGCGCGCAACGGCGCGCAGAATCTGTCGCTCCAGCTCAGGCCGGCCGCGCTCGGGCGGATCGACGTTCAGCTTTCGGTCGGCCGCGACGGCACGGTACGCGCCAAGGTGCTTGCCGAACGGGCGGAGACGCTCGAGCTGCTGCAGCGCCATGCCGACGGCCTCGAGCACGCGCTCGAAGCCGCGGGCCTGCACGCAGAGACCGGCGGCCTCAGCTTCGGCCTGAAGGATGGCGGCAACGGCAACGGCCAGTCCCGCCTCGCCGACGCGCCGCTGCTGCGTGCCCAGGCCGAAACCACCGACGGCGGGCCCGAAGCAGGCCCGATAGCAACACAGCCGCTTGGTGGTTTCGACGGCCGTGCCCTTGATATTCGGGTCTAGCCTCACCATGAACCGGAGCATGGAGTAACGCGCATGGATGTCGCCGCCTTAGGGTCGGCCGTGGTCAACCAGTCGGCCGCTGAGCGCAGCGGATCCGCGCTCGCCGACACGTTCGACACGTTCCTGAACCTTCTCACCAAGCAATTGCAGAACCAGGACCCGCTGGACCCCGTGGATTCCGGCGAGTTCACCCAGCAGCTCGTGCTCTTCACGAGCGCCGAGCAGGCGGTCGCCACCAACAAGAACCTCGAGACGCTGATCAAGCTGTCGACCTCCAACCAGTCTGCCGCCGCGGTCGGCTATATCGGCAAGACGGTGGAGGCGGAGGGCCGGACCTCGACGCTCAGCCAGGGCCTCGCCGTCTGGCAGTTCGAGCTGCCCAGCAACGCCGAGCAGGTCGACATCACGGTCACCGATTCGAACGGCAAGGCCGTCCTCAACACCAACGGCGCGATCGACGCGGGCGTGCACAGCTTCGTCTGGGACGGCCGCAACAATGACGGCATGACCATGCCCGACGGCAACTACACCATCTCGATCTCAGCCAAGAGTGCCAACGGCGAAGCGATCACGGCGAGTACCTCGATCCTCGGCCGGGTCAGCGGGATCGAGACGGTGGACGGCGCGATCGTGCTCAATGTGGGCTCGACCAAAATCCCGTTCGACAAGGTGATCTCGGTGCGCGAGACCGCCGCGCCGACGGCCTCGCCTGAAACCCAGTCCTAGCCAGCCCGCAAATAGCGGCGTCATCGCTTCCAGGAAGGAGCTTCATCTATGAGTCTTTTCGGTTCCCTGTTCTCGGGCGTCTCGGGCCTCAATGCCCAGAGCACCGCGATGGGCATCATCTCGGACAACATCGCGAACGTGAACACCGTCGGCTACAAGGCCACGCAATCGCGCTTCTCCACGCTGGTGACGCAGTCCGCCACGGAGAACTCGTATTCCTCCGGCGGCGTGCGCGCCGCGCCCTACGCGCTGGTCAGCCAGCAGGGCCTGTTGCAGTCGAGCGCGTCCGCGCTCGACATCGCGATCAGCGGCAACGGCTTCTTCGTGGTGAACTCGGCGCCGAGCTCCAACGGCGACGTGCTCTATACCCGCGCCGGCTCGTTCCACCCGGACGAGCTCGGCAACCTGGTCAACACCGCGGGCGTCTACCTGCAGGGCTGGCCGCTCGACAGCGAAGGCCGGCTGCCGGGCCAGCCGGGCAACATCAACACCACCTCCTCGGCCGACCTGTCGAGCCTGCAGACCATCAACGTCAGCAACGTGAACGGCATCGCGGCCGAGACCACCACGGTCGAGATGGGCGCCAACCTGACCGCGTCCGAGCCGATCCATACCGGCCCGCAGGACACCACGCTGGCGCTCGGCGTCACAGCATCCGCCGATCTCTCGGCCGCCGGCCTCTCCGACGGCGACAGCTTCACGGTGACCTCGGGTTCCGTCTCGCAGACCTTCGTCTACCGCACCACGCCTGCGCTCGCCACCGAGTTCAACAACCTGACGGAGCTCGCCGCCGCCATCAACGCGGTCACCGGCCTGAGCGCCACGATCGAGGGTGCCGCGTCCGACGCGCAGATCGTCCTCACCGGCATCGACCCGCGCGAGGACCTGGTGGTCACGAATACCGTCGGCACCGCGGCCGTCGACCTGTTCGGCGGCACCTCGCCGATCACGATCGACGCCGTGTACGACCCGGCGAACTCGGAGGTCAACATGGCGTCCGGCACGATCAGCCCGGACTTCAGCCGCGCGGTGCGCGTCTTCGACGCGCAGGGCACCGGCCACGACGTCCAGGTCGCGTTCCTGAAGGTCGCCCAGAACACCTGGGCCGTCGAAATCTTCGCGACGCCGGCGTCCGACGTGGAAATCCCGTCGCCCTTCGTCGACGGCCAGCTCGCGACCGGCACGCTGACCTTCAACGGCGACGCCACGCTCGGCTCGATCACCCAAAGCCTGAGCGACCCGATCGACATCGCCTGGACGAGCGGCGCGACGCCGAGCTCGGTCACCTTCGACTGGGGCACCGCCGGCACCATCGGCGTCGGCCGCGCCGACGGCATCAGCCAGTTCGACAGCCCCTACAACGTCTCGTTCGTCAACCAGAACGGCTCCGAGGTCGGCCAGCTGAACGGCGTCTCGATCGACGACAACGGCTTCGTGGTGGCCTCGTTCTCGAACGGCGAGACGACGCGGCTCTACAAGCTGCCGATCGCGACCTTCGCCGACCCGTCGCAGCTCTCCTCGAAGAACGGCAACGTGTTCTCCCAGTCGGACCGGTCGGGCGAGTTCAACCTGCGCGAGGCCGGCAAGGGCAGCGCGGGCCTGATCTCGCCGTCCTCGCTGGAGGCCGCAAATGTCGATCTCGGCAAGGAATTCACCGACATGATCATCACCCAGCGGGCCTTCACCGCGAGCTCCAAGGTGCTGACCACCGCCGACGAGATGCTCGACGAACTGGTCAGGATCCGCCGGTAGGGTGGCGCCAGGGTAGTACCTGAGTAGCGATGGCCGGGCGGAACGGTGCGAGGCAGCCCTCGCACCGTTCCGCCGTGGCTGACGAATTTTAACTCTGCCGTTTAGGTGATGTTTAAAGAGGCCGCCGTAGTGTCGGGCGAGTCAGGCATGTAGCCCCCGGCGAGCAGGATGAAGCAGATGTTCAACAACGACCCCACCGACCGGCACGCGTCGGCCCCCTTCGACGAGCCCTTGGGCGCCGAGCACGCGATCGGCCCCGACGGCTCGCCCATGACCTTGAAGGACCTGCCGCCGCCCAACACCAAGCGGTGGGTCGCGCGGCGCAAGGCCCAGGTGGTCGCCGGCGTGCGCGCCGGCCTCTTGACCCTCGACGAGGCGTGCCGGCGCTATACCCTGACGGCGGAAGAGTTCCTGTCCTGGGCGCGCGCCATCGACCGCCACGGCGTGCGCGGGCTTCGCGTCACCCGTCTCCAGGACTATCGCTAGAGCGGGTTCGTTCGAGTCGCGAGCCGACTCGACCGCGCGTATCGCTCCTTCCGGAATAGCCGAACGCACAGCGCCGGGCGCGGCCGGCAAGATTTGCCGCGAGGCCGGCAGAATCTGCCGGTCATTTAACCGCTCCTTCACCACCCCCTGAGCACACTGCGCCGGCATCGCGCGGGTCCGTTCCGCGCGAGCCGGCGTTGCGGCCCGCGCGCGGCATACAGCGGGCAACGGGTTTTGAGGGATCGGAACTTGAACGGCTTGTCACAGACGGTTCGCGCGCTCGGCCTGACCCGCCTCATGATCATCGCGGGCGTGCTGGTCGGCCTCGCGGTCTTCTTCATCTTCGTCATGGGGCGGATGTCGGCGCCCAACATGGCGCTGCTCTATGGCGGCCTCGCCTCGAAGGACGCCGGCGAGATCGCCGCCAAGCTCGACGCCATGCGCGTCCCCTACGAGCTGGCCGGCGACGGCAGCCAGATCCTGGTGCCCTCGGAGCAGGTGCTGCGCCTGCGCATGAGCCTGGCCGAGGGCGGGCTGCCGGCCGGCGGCACCGTGGGCTACGAGATTTTCGACAAGGGCGAGGCGTTCGGTACCACGAGCCTCGTGCAGAACGTCAACATGCTGCGCGCGCTCGAAGGCGAGCTCGCGCGCACCATCGGTTCGCTCTCGCCGGTCGCGGGCGCGCGCGTCCATCTCGTCGTGCCGCGGCGCGAGGTGTTCAGCCGCAACGAGGTCGAACCGAGCGCCTCGATCGCCCTCAAGCTGCGCGGCGCCAACCGGCTGACGCGCCAGCAGGTCGCGGCGATCCAGAACCTTGTCGCCACCGCCGTGCCCGGCCTGAGCACGGGCCGCATCGCGATCATCGACGACAAGGGCAATCTGCTGGCGCGCGGCGATGGCGACGATCCGCTCGGCGCCGGCTCGGCGGCGGCCGACGACCATCGGGTCGCCTTCGAGGAACGGCTCGCCCGCTCGATCGAATCAATGGTCGAGCAGATCGTCGGCCCCGGCAAGGTACGCGCCGAGGTCAGCGCCGACATCGACTATGACCGGCTGACCACCAACGACGAGGTCTACGATCCCAACGGCCAGGTCATCCGCTCGACGCAGACCATCGAAGAGCAGTCGGAATCGAAGGACGCCCAGCGCATCGGCGCGGTTTCCGCCGCCGAGAACCTGCCCGAGGCCCAGCAGGGCGGCGGCGACAGCGCCAGCAACTCGAACCGCACCGGCCGCACCGAGGAGATCGTCAACTATGAGATCTCCAAGACCGTCCGCACCCATATCCGGGAGGGCGGCACGATGCGCCGGCTCTCCGTCGCCGTGCTGGTCGACGGCACCTACACGGCGGGCGCCGAGCCCGACGCCGCACCGGTCTACCAGCCGCGGAGCGAGGAAGAGCTCGTCAAGCTCACCGAGCTGATCAAGGGCGCGGTCGGCTTCGACGAGGAGCGCGGCGACAGCGTCGAGGTCGTCAACATGGCGTTCGCGCCGGTCGGCATCGAAGGGCCGGTCGAGGAAGCCGGCTTCTCGATGCCCGGCGTCGACATGATGAAGGTGCTCGAGATCATCGTCATCGGCTTCGTCTCGGCGCTGGTCATCATGCTGGTGCTGCGCCCGCTGGTGAACCGGCTGCTGAGCCCGGCGGCCGCGCACGAGGCGCCGGCCGGCACGCTTGCGGTCACCGGCCCGGACGGCGCCGCCATGGCGCTGCCCGCGCCCGCCGCCGGCGGCCCGCAGCACGTCGCGCACATGCAGGGCGCGCCGGAACGGCAGGCCACCCCCCGCATCGAGGAGCCGGAGGAATCACTCATCGACCTCGCCCGCGTCGAGGGCCGGGTGCGCGAGGCGACCGTCAAGAAGGTCAACGAGATCGTCGAGAAGCACCCCGAAGAGGCGCTCAACATCGTGCGCAACTGGCTCTACACGGAATAGCGGGGCGGGGGGAGCGCAGCCATGGCTGGGGCAGCGTCAAAGCGGGCCGAGCTTCGCGGCATCGACGGCCGCGCCAAGGCGGCGATGATCATGCTCGCCCTGAGCGAGGAGCAGGCCTCCAGCGTGTTCGGCATGATGACCGACGAGGAGATCAAGGAGCTGTCTCAGGCCATGGCCGCGCTCGGCAGCGTGCCGAGCAACGTGGTGGAAGCCTGCTTCCTCGAGTTCGCCGAGGAAATCTCGCAGACCGGCTCCGTGGTCGGCACCTTCGAGAGCACCGAGCGGCTGCTCATGAAGGTGCTCGATCCCTCCCGGGTCAAGAACATCATGGAGGAGATCAGGGGCCCGGCCGGCCGCACCATGTGGGACAAGCTGAGCAACGTGAACGACGAGGTGCTCGCCGCCTACCTGAAGAACGAATACCCGCAGACGGTCGCCGTCGTGCTGTCGAAGATCAGGCCGGAGAACGCCGCCGGCGTGCTCGCGGCGCTGCCCGAGGAGTTCGCCATGGAGGTCGTGATGCGTCTCCTGCGCATGGAAACCGTGCAGAAGGAGATCATCGACGACATCGAGATGACGCTTCGCACCGAGTTCATGAGCAATCTCGCACGCACCAACCGGCGCGACAGCCACGAGGTCATCGCGGAAATCTTCAACAGCCTCGACCGCAACGCCGAGGGCCGCTTCATCACCTCGCTCGAGGAGCGCGACCGGGACGCAGCGGAGAAGGTCAAGTCGCTGATGTTCACCTTCGACGACCTCGCGAAGCTCGACCCGAGCGGCGTGCAGACGCTCTTGCGCAAGATCGAGAAGGACAAGCTCGCGCTCGCCCTCAAGGGCGCCTCCGAGGTCATCAGGGATCTCTTCTTCACCAACATGTCGGAGCGCGCCGGCAAGCTGCTCCGCGAGGAGATGCAGTCGATGGGCCCGGTCAGGCTCTCGGACGTCGACGAGGCGCAGGCCTATATCGTCTCGGTCGCGAAGGAGCTCGCGGGCAGCGGCGAGATCATGCTGATCGATGCCAAGGACGATGATGAGCTTATCTACTGAGGCATCGCGGGCAGCCATGGCAAGCCACCGCAAGTTCCTCTTCGACAAGGAGTTCGACCCCGCCGGGCTCGGCGGCCGGCCGGTCGAGGAGGCCCCGACGCGCCAGGATGTCGAGCTGGCGCGGCAGCAGGGCTATGAGGAGGGCCGCGCCGCCGGCCGCAGCGAGGCCGAGGCGGAGCGCGCGAAGCTCGAAGCCGAGGCGCTCGCCCGCATCGCGCGCGAGGTCGGCGCGCTCGCGCAGCGCCATGCCGCGAGCCTCGAGCAGCTGCGCAACGAGAACCTCGCGCTCGCGCTCAGCATCGGGCGCAAGCTCGCGAGCCGGCTCATGGCGGCCCAGCCGCTCGCCGAGATCGAGGGCGTGGTCGAGAGCAGCCTGCAACGGCTGCTCGGCGAGGCGCGCATCGTGATCCGGCTGCATCACAGCCTGCTCGATGCCATGCAGGCGCGCGTCGATGCGCTGGCGCGCCGCACGGGCTTCGACGGCCAGGTCATCCTGCTCGGCGAGGACGACATCGCGCCGGGCGATTGCCGCGTCGAATGGGCCGATGGCGGCGCGACGCGCTCGGCCGCGGCGATCGAGAACGAGATCGACGCGCTGTTCGAGCGCGTGCTTGGCGCATCAGGCGCGTAACGACGCAATGAACGTCTCGCGCGGCCGCGGCGCCCGCGATTGTTGGAGGAAGCGATGGCTGGTAACGACGAACTCAATCTCGAAGAGCTGAAAGACGCCCAGGCAGCGGGCACGCCGGCCGATCCGGCGCAGCCGGCGGACGACGGGCCCCTGCTCGGGACGAGCACCGGGCAGGCCGAGCCGCAGCCGCGCTCGGCGCGCGACCTCGAAGCGGTCTACGACATCCCGGTCCAGGTCCAGGCCGTGCTCGGCCGCGCCACCATGCAGGTCAGCCAGCTCCTCAAGCTCGGCCGCGGCGCGGTGGTCGAGCTCGATCGCAAGGTCGGCGAGGCGGTCGACATCTACGTCAACAACCGCCTGGTGGCGCGCGGCGAGGTGGTCGTGGTCGAGGACCGGCTCGGCGTCACCATGACCGAGATCATCAAGAGCGACCGCGGCTGAGACGCCCGCGCCGCCGGCAAATTTTGGCTTCTGGGGATTGACCATGAGATTGCTCATCATCGGCTCGTTGAACGGCCAGATCGGAGCGGCCAGCCAGATCGCCATGGCGCGCGGCGCCAAGGTGCTGCATGCCGGCGACATCGCGCGCGCGCTCGAGACGCTGCGCGCCGGCCGCGGCGCCGACCTGATCATGATCGACGCGGGCGACAACATCCCGCTCCTGGTCCGCAGCCTCGCCGATGAGCGGATCGTCATCCCGGTGGTCGCCTGCGGCGTCGGGGTGAGCCCGGAGGTCGCGGTGCGCGCCATCAAGGCCGGCGCCAAGGAATACATCCCGCTGCCGCCCGACGCCGAGCTGATCGCCGCGGTGTTCGAGGCGGTCGCCGAGGAGAGTCAGTCGGTCATCTACAAGGACGCCGCGATGGCCCAGGTGATCGCGCTCGCCGATCAGATTGCGCCGTCGGACGCGAGCGTGCTGATCACTGGCGCGTCGGGCACCGGCAAGGAGGTGCTGGCGCGCTACATCCACCGCAAGAGCGCGCGCGCCGAAAAGCCCTTCGTCTCCGTCAACTGCGCGGCGATCCCGGACAACCTGCTCGAATCCGAACTGTTCGGCCACGAGAAGGGCGCCTTCACCGGCGCCGTCGCGCGCCGTGTCGGCAAGTTCGAGGAGGCCGACGGCGGCACACTGCTGCTCGACGAGATCAGCGAGATGGACCCGCGGCTCCAGGCCAAGCTGCTGCGCGCGCTGCAGGAGCGCGAGATCGACCGGGTCGGCGGCACCAAGCCGGTCAAGGTCGACATCCGGGTGCTGGCCACGAGCAACCGCGACCTGACCACCGAGGTCTCGGCTGGACGCTTCCGCGAGGACCTCTATTTCAGGCTCAACGTGCTCAATCTCAGGCTGCCCTCGCTCAAGGACCGGCCGGCCGACATCCCGCTGCTCTGCGAGCACTTCATCAGGAAGTATGCCGAGGCGAACGGCCTGCCGCCGCGGCCGCTCTCGGAAGCGGCGCGCACGCTCCTTCTGTCGCACGCCTGGCGCGGCAATGTGCGCGAGCTGGAGAACACCATGCACCGCGCCGTGCTGCTCGCCAAGGGCGGCGAGATCGGGCCCGAGGCGGTGATGATCGAAGGCGGCATCAAACCCGCCGGCAGCAACACGGCCGATGGCGCGAACGGTGCGGACGCGCCGCTGGTCACCGTGGGCGGGCTGGTCGGGCGCACCGTCGCCGAGGTCGAGCGCGACCTGATCATCGACACGCTTTCGCACTGCCTCGGCAACCGCACGCACGCGGCGAACATCCTCGGCATCTCGATCCGCACGCTGCGCAACAAGCTCAAGCAGTACCATGCCGACGGCGTCGCCATTCCGCGCTCCGGCGAGGCCGGGCCGGCCGCCGCCTAAGCGAGCATCCGGGAACTACGCGTCATGGCCGCCGACGGCATGCCGAAACAGGCCGCCGCAGCCTCGCCGCTGAGCCGGCTCGCCGCGCTCAAGCGCGGCGACCTGACGCTCGCGATCGGCGTCATCGGGATCCTGGTGATCCTGATCCTGCCGATGCCGGCCTGGATGCTCGACATCGCGCTCACCTTCTCGATCGCGATCTCGGCGCTGATCCTCCTGACCGTGCTGTTCGTCAACCGGGCGCTCGACCTCTCGGCGTTCCCGACCATCCTGCTCATCGTCACGATGCTGCGCCTCGCGTTGAACCTCGCCTCGACGCGGCTCATCCTCTCCCACGGCCACGAGGGCACGCACGCCGCCGGCAAGGTGATCGAGGCGTTCGGCAATTTCGTGATGGGCGGCAACTTCCTGATCGGGATCATCGTATTCGCGATCCTGATCATCGTGAACTTCATTGTCATCACCAAGGGCGCCGGCCGCATCGCCGAGGTCTCGGCGCGCTTCAGCCTGGACGCCATGCCGGGCAAGCAGATGGCGATCGACGCCGACCTCTCGGCCGGCCTGATCACCGAGGAGCAGGCGCGCGCCCGGCGCAAGGAGCTGGAAGACGAAAGCGGCTTCTTCGGCTCGATGGACGGCGCTTCCAAGTTCGTGCGCGGCGACGCCATCGCCGGCCTCCTGATCACCGCGATCAACATCATCGCCGGCGTCGTCATCGGCGTCGCGCAGGAGGGCATCAGCTTCGACGAGGCGCTGAAGAGCTATACCCTCTTGACCGTCGGCGACGGCCTGGTCGCGCAAATCCCGGCGCTGATCGTCTCGACCGCGGCCGGCATGCTGGTCACCAAGTCGGGCAGCACGGAATCGGCCGACAAGGCGGTGTTCGGTCAGCTCTCCGCCTTCCCCCGCGCGCTCGGCATGACCGCGGCGCTGCTCGGCGCGCTGGCGCTCTTGCCCGGCATCCCGATCCTGCCCTTCGCGATCCTCGGCGGCGGCGCGGGGTATCTGGCATGGCGCACCGCCAAGCAGCGCGTCGTCAAGGATGCGCAGGCCGCCCATGCGGCGGCGCAGGAGGCGCAGGCGCCCGAGCCGGTCGAGCAGCCGATCACCGCCGCGCTCCACATCGATTCCCTGAGGCTCGAGCTCGGCTACGGGCTCCTGAACATGATCGATTCGGCCAAGGGCCAGCGGCTGACCGACCAGATCAAGGCGCTGCGCCGGCAGATCGCGAGCGAGCTTGGCTTCGTGATGCCCTCGGTGCGCATCCAGGACAACATGCAGCTCCCTGCCAACAGCTATGTCGTCTGCGTCAAGGACATCGAGGCCGGGCGCGGCGAGCTCAGGCCCGACATGCTGCTCGTGATGGACCCGAAAGGCGAATCCATCCCGCTCGCCGGCGAGGAGACGGTCGAGCCGACCTTCGGGATGCCGGCCAAGTGGGTCAATGCCGCCGAGCGCGAGGAGGCCATGTTCCGCGGCTACACGGTGGTCGATGCCGCGACCGTCATCACCACGCACCTGACCGAGGTGGTGAAGGACAACATGGCCGAGCTGCTCTCCTATGGCGAGACGCAGAAGCTCTTGGAAGACATCGACGCCGACCACAAGAAGCTGGTCGACGACCTCATCCCCTCGCGCATCTCGGTGGGCGGGCTGCAGCGCGTGCTGCAGAACCTGCTGCGCGAGCGCATCTCGATCCGCGACCTGCCGACGATCCTGGAGGGCGTCGCCGAGGCCGTGCTGCATACCCAGAACGTCACCTTCATCACCGAGATCGTGCGCGCGCGCCTCGGCCGCCAGATCTGCGCGATGGCGGCCGGGCCGGACGGCGTGATCCCGCTCGTCGCGCTGTCGCCCGCCTGGGAGCAGGCCTTTGCCGACGGCCTGATCGGCGCGGGCGAGGAGAAGCAGCTCTCCATGGCGCCGAGCAAGCTGCAGGAGTTCATCGGCCTGGTGCGCTCGACCTTCGAGCGGCACGCCATGATGGGCGACCTGCCGGTGCTGCTGACCAGCCCCGGCATCCGCCCCTATGTGCGCTCGATCGTCGAGCGCTTCCGCCCGATCACGCTGGTGATGTCGCAGAACGAAATCCACCCGAAGGCGAGGCTCAAGACGCTGGGCCAGCTCTAGGCCTGACGTCCGCCGCGCCGCGGAGGCTACACCGCCATGTCCACCGCCCCGATCGCGCCAGTCGCCTTTGCCCAGGGCGTCAACCCGGTAACGGGCGGACAGGGCCTGCTGCCGCTGAGCGCCGGCATGCGGCTCGACGGGCTGGTCACCGGACACGACCGCGACGGCAATGCCCTGGTGCGGACCTCGCACGGCATGCTCGCGCTGCCGCCCTCCCCCGCGCTCACGCCCGGCGCCCGGACGAGCTTCGAGCTGGTGCCGCTCAGCAGCGGGCTCGGCGCCAAGCTGATCGCCGTGGTGCAGCCGGATGCCAACGCGACGAGCCGGCCCGCGGGCCCACCCGAGGCGCTGCTGCCGCGCACCGCGCCGGCGCCCATCCCTTCACCACCTAATGTGGGCTTCCCGGCGCTCGCCGAGGCGCTGGCGCGGCTCGATGCGCATGCGCCGCGCCTCGCGCTCCAGGCCCTGCATGCGCTGCCCGGCGGCGACGGCAGCTTCGTCTCGGCGCTGCTCTCGGTGGTCGGCGCGCTGCGCCGCGGCGACGTCTTCAGCCTGCTCGGTGTGCAGGGAACGCGCTCGCTCGACCGGCCGACGCTGGCCGCGCTGAAGCGCGAGATCGACGGCGCGGCGCGCGCCGAGGTGCAGGACGCGAACGGCGAGGCGTGGCGCACGCTGCTCGTTCCGGTGCTCGACGGCGAGGCGCTCGGCCATCTCGGCATCTTCCTGCATCGCCAGCCGCGGCAGGATGAGGCCGACGGCACGCCGCAGCCGGTGCGCTTCCTAGTCGAGGCCAGCCCGAGCACGCTTGGCCCGCTCCAGATCGACGGGTTCTCGATGGAGCGGCGGCTCGACCTGATCCTGCGCAGCCACAAGCCGCTGCCCGAAGCCTGGCGCGACGACATCCGCGCCCTGTATGGGGAAACGCTTGCGACGCTCGGCCTGAGCGGCGGCATCGTCTTCCAGGTCGTGCCGCACTTCCCGGTGAGCGGCATGGCCGCGCTGCACGCGACCAGCCACGCCTCGCTCACGGCCTGAGCCTATGCCGTCTCGCGCCGGCGATACATGACGAGGCCGAGCTCGTTCTGACGGGCCTGCTCATGGCGCAGCGCCTCGCGGCGCGCCGCCTCCCGCTTGCGTTCGAGCGTCACCTCGAAGCGCTTCAATTCGGTGAAGGCGGCGAGCACCGCCGCGCGCGCCGCCTCGATCTCGCGATCGACATCGGCGACGGCGTGCTCCAGCAGCTTCCGGCGGTAGCGCACGCCTTCGGCATAGCGTGGGAACGCGACCATGGCGTCGAGCGAGGTTTCGGCGAGCGCGCGCTCGGCCCTGAGCTCGGCGTCCAGCCCCTCGATGGCAGCCACGATGCCGGCGCGGCGGCGCTCCAGCACGCCGAGCGCGGCGCGCTTGGCGTCGAGCTCGGCCTTGTGGACGCGGATCAGCCGCTGGAGGCTCTTCACGCCGTAGCCTTGCCGGCCGCCGCTTCGTCGGCGACCTCGAGGATCCTGGCGAGCTCGCCATAGCCTTCGGCGAGCGTCGCCCGTTCGCTCTTGTCCTGCGACAGGAACGTCTCGAGCGCGGGCTGGTACTTGATCGCCTCGTCGACCAGCCGGTCCGAGCCCGCGCGATAGGCGCCGAGGCGGATCATCTCGGCCATGTCCTCATAGGTCGAGAGCAGGCCGCGAGCGCGGCTGACCAGCATGTTCTCATGCTTGCCGTTGCAGCCCGGCATGGTGCGCGACACGCTGCGCAGGATGTTGATCGCAGGGTAGCGGCCGCGCTCGCCGATGCGGCGCTCCAGCACGATATGGCCGTCCAGGATGCCGCGCACCGCGTCCGCGATCGGCTCGTCATGGTCATCGCCCTCGACCAGCACGGTGAAGAGCCCGGTGATGCTGCCCGCACCGCTGCCGGGTCCGGCCCGCTCCAGGAGCTTGGGCAGCTCGGCGAAGACGGTCGGCGTGTAGCCCTTGGCGGCCGGCGGCTCGCCCGCCGAGAGCCCGATCTCGCGCTGCGCCATGGCGAAGCGGGTGACGCTATCCATCAGGCAGAGGACATGTTGGTCGAGGTCGCGGAAATATTCGGCGAGGGTCAAGGTGAGCAGCGCGGCGCGGCGGCGCATCAGCGCCGATTCGTCCGAGGTCGCGACCACGACCACGCTGCGCTCCAGGCCGTCGACGCCGAGATCGTCCTCGATGAACTCCTGGACCTCGCGGCCGCGCTCGCCGATCAGGCCGATCACGGCGGTATCCGCCGCGGTGTAGCGGGCCAGCATCGAGAGCAGCACCGACTTGCCGACGCCGGACGCCGCGAAGATGCCCATGCGCTGGCCGCGGCAGCAGCTGATGAAGGTATTGATGGCGCGCACGCCGAGATCGACCTTCTCGCCGACCCGCTGGCGCGCATGCGCCGCCGGCGGCTTGGCCCTCAGGTGATAGCCGAGCGCGCCGCGCTTGAGCGGCCCCTTGCCGTCGATCGGCTCGCCGAAGGCGTTGACGACGCGGCCGAGCCACGACGGATGCGGATAGACCGCGGGCTCGGCATCGCCGTGGATCACCCGGCAGCCGAGGCCGACGCCATCGAGCGCGCCGAACGGCATGAGCAGCGCCTGGCCGTCCCGGAAGCCGACCACCTCGGAAGGCACGCGCCGCCCGCCGCGGGCCACCACGTCGCAGCGCGCGCCGATGGCGAGCGCACCCTGCAGCCCCGCGCACTCGACCAGCATGCCGAGCACGGAGGAAACCCGGCCATAGAGCTCGAAGGCAGGGATGCGATCGATCTCTGCCGCGAGTTGCTGCGCGGTACTGTCGCTCATGTATTCGTATTCGTTCTGTTCTTGCGATCCGGTACGGGCGGATTTTCGCCGGACGGCCTTAAGCCGTGGTAAACGATGAGTTATCGGTTTTCCCTACCCGATTGCCGCATCGTTAACGATTTTAATGGTATGTTAACCGGGTTATTGTCCTATACCTAAGCAATAACCTTAACGCGGTGTCAGCCCCGCGATTTTCGGCGCTGTCGTTATGAGGGATGAGTCCAAATGAGAGTTCTTTTGGTCGAAGATGATTCTGCTATGGCGCACGGGATCAGCTCGATCCTCAGCGCCGAAGGTTATGTCTGCGACACGACGGATCTCGGCGAGGACGGCCTCGAGATCGGCAAGCTTTACGATTACGACATCATCGTGCTCGACCTCATGCTGCCCGACATGGACGGCTACGAGGTATTGCGCCGGTTGCGCGCGGGCCGCGTCAAGACGCCGATCCTGATCCTCTCGGGCCTCTCCGAGCCGGACCAAAAGATCAAGGGCCTCGGCTTCGGCGCCGACGACTATCTGACCAAGCCGTTCGACCGGCGCGAGCTGGTCGCCCGCATCCAGGCCATCGTGCGCCGCGCCAAGGGCCATGCCCACTCGGTCATCCGCACCGGCAAGCTGGTGGTCAACCTCGACAACCGCACGGTCGAGGTCGATGGCGCGCCAATCCACCTGACCGGCAAGGAATACGGCATTCTCGAGCTGCTCTCGCTGCGCAAGGGCACCACGCTGACCAAGGAGATGTTCCTCAACCATCTCTATGGCGGCATGGATGAGCCGGAGCTCAAGATCATCGACGTGTTCGTCTGCAAGCTGCGCAAGAAGCTGGCCTCCGCCTCGGGCGGCGAGAGCTACATCCATACCGTCTGGGGCCGCGGCTACGTGCTGAAGGAGCCGGCGGGCGAAGGCCAGGAAGCGGCCCGCAGCGTCGCCTGACCGGGCGGCTACGCCCCAAGACCCGATGAAACTCGCCCCTGCCCAGGATGGTCGGGGGCGACGTATCTAAATTTAAGCAACGACATCAAACGCCGAGCGGCGCAGCTCCGCGCGAAGCTGGCGCGACCGGCCGACGCCTCGACCTCCCTCCCCGTGATGCACCTGACGCCCCGCCGCCGCGCTTGATCGCGAAATAGGCGCTCGGCGTCGCGCCGAGCGTGCGGTGGAACATGGCGGTGAACGCGCTCGGGCTGTCATAGCCAAGGTCGAGCGCGACATCGAGTATCGGCTCGCCGCGTGCGATGCGCGGCAGGCTCGCGACCAGGCGTGCCTGCCGGCGCCAGCGGGCGAACGACATGCCGGTCGCCGCCAGAAAGTGCCGCTCGAGCGTGCGTTCGCTGAGCCCGGTGCGGCCCGACCAGAGACGGAGCGCATGCGGCGCGCCGGGCCGGTCGATGATGGCGCGCGCGATCGGCGCGATCAGCTCGTCCTCGGGGATCGGCAGGTGCAGCGGCACGGCGGGCAGCGCCCTGATCTCGGCCGGGATGAGCTTGGCGATGTGGGCGTGCCGCCCGGCCGGCCGCCGGTCGAGCGGAATGTCGAGCGCCGCGATGATCAGCTCGCGCAGCAGCGCCGACACGTGGATCACGAAGCAGCGCGCCGGCATGCGCGGTACGCAGGCCGGCTCCAGGTAGATCGTGCGCATCTGCACCGCGCCTGAATAGGCGATCCAGTGCTCGACGCCGGCCGGCATCCAGACGCCGCGATCGGGCGGCACCACCCAGGCGCCGCCGGCCGCGAACACGGTCATCACCCCGCTGCAGGCGTAGATGAGCTGGGCGCGCCGATGCCGGTGCGGCGAGCAGATGGAGCCGTCGGGAAAATCGTAGGCGGCGGCCGCGATCGGGCTTCGCGTATCCTGCAGCCGAGCCGCCGTTTCGAGAAGCCTCCGGCCGATGTCGGAATCGCGACGGCCCATGTCCCGATCACGCGCGACAGACGCTTCGCGTATGCGCTACCACCAGCATCGCCATCCCATGATGTGGCCGCTTGATGCGGAAAGGGAAACAGAGTTCATGCCGAGACGCAAGCTGAGCTGGTACAACATGGTCGGCCTTGCCGCAGCGCTGGTCTTCGCGCTGTTCCCGATCTTCTGGATGGTCTCGACCTCGTTCAAGCCGGCCGGCGAGTGGGCGTCGATCCCGCCGACCTGGATCTCCGGCCAGGCCACCTTCGACAACTATTCGACGCTGTTCGCCTCCTATGACAGCCTGTTCAAGATGGCCGGGCGCCCGGCCTGGCGCGCGCTGCTCGATTCGTTCGTGGTCGCGGGCAGCGCCACCGTGCTCGCGCTGGTCATCGGGCTGATGGGCGCCATCGGGCTGTCGCGCCACAGGGCGGGCGGCGAGCTGTTCGGCGTCGCGGTGCTCAGCGTGCGCGCCATCCAGGCGGTCACGCTGGCGATCCCGCTCGTCATCCTGTTCAGCTGGATGCGGCTGCTCGACAGCTATATCGGGCTGATCCTGGCCGATCTCGTGTTCACCATGCCGCTCGCCTTCTGGATGCTGAAGAGCTTCCTCGACGAGCTGCCGAAGGAGATCGAGGAGGCCGGCATGATGGACGGGCTGTCGCGCTGGGGCGCCTATTTCCGCATCACGGTGCCGCTGATCCGCGGCGGTCTGCTCGCCACCGCCCTCTTCATCTTCATCGTGAACTGGAGCGAGTTCCTGTTCGCGAGCGTGCTGACCGAGAAGAACGTCGTGCCGATCTCCGTCTACCTGCGCTTCCACGAAGGCTTGATCGGGGTGCAGGCCGCGATCGCCACCATGGCAGCGCTGCCCATCGTCGTGGTCGGCTTCGCCATCCAGAAGCAGCTTGCCCGCGCCTTCACGCTCGGCGCGGTGAAGCGTTAGGGCAGGATCGTTCGGGATGGGCCGCTTGCGCCGCCGCCGTCCGGCCGTGCAGGATGGCGGGCCGGTCCATTCGGAAGGCGCCCATGGCCACCAGTCTCCTTGCCCATTTCCGGATGCTCGCCCGCTACAACCGCCTCGCCAACGAGCGGCTGTACGAAGCCAGCGCCGGCCTGCCGGACGGCGAGCGCAAGCGGGATCGCAAAGGGTTCTTCAGGTCGATCCACGGCACCCTCAACCACATCCTGGTGGGCGACCGCATCTGGCTCGGGCGCTTCGAGGGCAAGGCGATGCCCTCGACCGATCTCGACGCCATCCTCTACGAGGACTTCGACGCGCTCCGCATCGCCCGCGCAGCCGAAGACCGCCGCATCGAGGCCTTCGCAGCGGGTCTCACGGACGATGTCCTCGCCGGCAGCTTCCGCTACGTCAACAACGAGGGCCGCGACCTCGAAGATCCCGCGGTCCTGATCGTGGCGCATTTCTTCAACTACCAGACCCACCATCGCGGCCAGGTGCACGACATGCTGTCCCAGGCCGGCGCGAGGATGCCGGTGCTCGACATGCATCGGGTGATTCGCCCCTGAGGGGCGAGGAGCGACCCTGCGCTAGTGTGCGGTGCGGCCGGCCGGGGTGTAGATGCTGCGCTCGGTCTTGTGCGGCACGAACTTGTCGGTGACGCCGATCACCGTCTCCGCGCCGCCGAGGAAGAGGAAGCCGTCCTGCGGCATCATCTGCGCGATGCGCTGCAGCACGTCGGCCTTGGCGGCCTGGTCGAAATAGATCAGCACGTTGCGGCAGAACACGACGTCGAACACGCCAAGCTCGCCGAACGGGCGGAGCAGGTTGAGCTCCTTGAACTGCACCATGGCGCGCAGCGACGGATCGACCTGCCACATCTCGCCGACCTTGGCGAAATACTTGACCAGCAATTGGATCGGCAGGCCGCGCTGCACCTCGAACTGCGAGTAGATGCCGCTCAGCGCCTTCTGGAGCACCTCGCGCGAGATGTCGGTGCCGACGATCTCGACCCGCCAGCCATTGAGGCGCGCGGCCTCCTCGCGCAGGATCATGGCGAGCGAGTACGGCTCCTGCCCGTTGGAGCAGGCGGCGCACCAGATGCGGATGCGCTTCTGTGCCTCGCGCGCCTGGAGCAGCGCCGGCAGCACGATCTTGCGAAAATTGTCGAACGGCTTGGTGTCGCGAAAGAAGAACGACTCGTTCGTCGTCATCGCCTCGGTGATGTCGCGCAGCAGCGGCTCGTTGAGCTTCGAGCGGATCGCGCTCACGAGATCGTCGAGCCCCGCCATGCCGTGCTTGCGGGCAAGCGGCACCAGGCGGCTCTCCAGCAGATAGCCCTTGTCGGGGGTCAGGACGAGGCCTGACCGCTCGCGCAGGAGCCCGCTCAGCAGGTTGAAGTCCTCGGGCTTCACCTCAGCCCTCCCCGATGAGCGCGCGCAGGTGCGATGCGATCCGGCCGAGCGGCAGCACTGCGCTGCACAGCCCGTTGGAGGCCACCGCGCCCGGCATGCCCCACACCACGCTGCTCGCTTCGTCCTGCGCGACGACGGTGCCGCCGGCCCTCACGATCTCGTGGCTGCCTGACAGGCCGTCATGGCCCATGCCGGTCAGGATGAGGACGAGACTGCGGGCGCCGAAGCACCTGGCGACGCTGCGCAGCATCGGATCGACCGAGGGCCGGCAGAAATTCTCGGGCGGCGCCTTGGTGGTGCGCAGCACGGCCTTGCCGGCCTCCTGCTCGACGATCATGTGATAGTCGCCCGGCGCGACATAGATGCGCGCGCCGAGCAGCGGCTCGCCGTCGACCGCCTCGTGCGCCGCCATGCCGGAGAGCTTCGAGAGATGCTCGGCGAGCAGCGCCGTGAAATGCGGCGGCATGTGCTGGGTCAAGAGCACCGGCAGCCTGATGCCCTTCAGCCCGTCGAGCAGCGCGAAGAGCGCCTGGGGTCCGCCGGTCGAGCTGCCGATGGCGAGGACGCCCGGCCGCTCGCGCGAGGCCTGGCGCAGCACGATGGGGGCGCCGCCATAGAGCCCGGGCCGCTTCGCCGGAGCCGTCGGCAGCGTCGCGAGCCTGCCGTCGGCAGCGGCCGCCCGGTTGCTCGGCGAAGCGCGATGCTCGCCGCCGCCGCCGAGCGCCAGCACCTTGCCGATCAGCTCGCGCGCGAATTCCTGGCTCGAGCCCACCTCGCTCTTCGAGGTCGGCTTGGGCACGAAATCGGCCGCGCCCTTGCGCAGCGCCTCGAGGCTCACCGCGGCGCCGCGCCGGGTCAGCGTGGACGCCATGATCACCTTGATCCCGGGCACCGCCTTGACGATCAGCGGCAGCGCCTCGAGGCCGGTCATCACCGGCATCTCGATGTCGAGAATGACCACGTCAACCGGGTCGCGCTCGAGTTGCTCCAGCGCGGCCCGCCCGTTCGGCATCGACGACGCCACCCTGATGCGCGGCTCGGCGGCCAGGATGCGCGCGATCATGCCGCGGATGACCGCCGAATCATCGACGATCATCACGCGGATCGGCGCATCCTCGCTGTCCAGCCTGCCCAGGCTGGCTGATCCGGCCGCCGTCATGTCAGATCAGGCCGACCTGGGCGAACTTCGACTCGATGATGTCGGCGTCGAACGGCTTCATGATGAATTCGTTGGCGCCGGCCTCGATCGCCTCCTTGATGCGCGTGAGGTCGTTCTCGGTGGTGCAGAACACGACGAGCGGGTGCTCGCCATTGCTGGACTGGCGCAGCGCCCGCAGGAACTCGATGCCGTTCATCACCGGCATGTGCCAGTCGAGCAGGATCACGTCCGGCATGGCGGCCTGGCAGGCGCTGAGCGCCTCGGCGCCGTTCTCGGCCTCGAGCGTCGCGAAGTGCAGGCCCTCGATCATGCGCCGGGCCACGGACCGGATGGTCCTCGAATCGTCGACGATAAGACAGGTCTTCATGACTCAACTCCGGTCGGCGCTCGGATGGAGGCGGCCGGCAACGAACCGGCGTTGCCGCCGTTCCTCAAGCTGCGTGCGCCTCGCTGCCGCTGTCGAGGACGCGCTCCACGTCGAGCACCACGAGCAGCTTGTCCGACAGCCGGTAGATGCCCTTGGAGAGCTCGCGCAGCCGGGGCTTGATGGTCGGCGGGTTGTGCTCGAAATCGGCGGCCGAGAGCTTGACCACCTCGCCCACGGTGTCGATCACCAGGCTGTAGAGCTCGCCCCGATGATCGACCACGACGCTCATCTGGCTCTGCCCTTGCGGCCGCGGCGTCATGCCGAGGCGCGTGCGGATGTCGATCGCGGTCGCGATCCGCCCGCGCAGGTTGAGGTTGCCCGCGACCTCGCCCGGCGCCAGCGGGATGCGCGCGATCTTCTGCGGCCCCAGCACCTCCTGCACGCCGAGCACCGGGATGCCGAACCACTGGTCGCCGATCAGCATCGAGACGTACTCGTCCGTCGCGTCCTTGTCGTCGCCGGCGGCGCGGTTCGCCGCCTTCTTCTCCTTGTTGGTCACGGCCGAGTCGCTCATGCGGCACCTTTGACAAGCTCGAGAGATTGATTCAGGGCGGAAAGCAGCGCGTCACGGTCGAACTTCGCAACATAGTCGGTGAAGCCCGCCTCGCGGCCACGGTCGAAATCGGCCGGCTCGGTGCGGGACGACAGGGCGACGATCGGCAGGCCAGCCCAGCGGTCGCTGGTGCGGCAGGCGCGCGCGAACTCGAAGCCGTTCTTGCCGGGCATTTCGATGTCGCTGACGATGACGTCGAAGCCGGTTTCCTCATCCAGCAGCCGGAGCGCTTCGTCGGCGTCAGCGGCCGCGGTCACCTGATAGCCCGCGGCGGTGAGCACCGGGGTCAGCATGTTGCGGAAGAACGGGCTGTCATCGACCAGCAGCAGCCGGCGCCCGGCATCGCGCCCGCTGGGCGGCGCCTGCTGGAACCAGTCGCTCGAGGCCTGCTGCAGATAGCAGGCGACGTCGATCACGTCGGTCGCCTTGCCGTTCACCACGGCACTGCCGAGCAGGCCGGTGTGCTGGGACGCCACCTCGAAGTCGAGATGCTCCTCCACGATGTCGATGATCTCATCCACGATGAGGCCCATGCTGCGCGCGCGGTCGGCGAAGACGAGCACCGGCTGGCGGCCCTCGGCCCTGATCTCCTGGCTGGGATCGACCGAGACAAGCGGCATGAGCTGGCCGCGATACTGCACGACCGGGCGCCCGTCCGACCTCTCGATCGAGCCGACCTCGATCTCCTCGAGGCGCGCGACGAGCGAGAGCGGCACCGCCTTCGGCGTATCCGAGGCGGCGCGGAACAGCAGGAGCGCGGTGCGCTCCTGGCTGGTGGGGACGCGACTCCTCGCCGCCTCGGATTCGCGGAAATCTTCGCTGGCATGGCGCTGGCCCGAATTGGCCGCGATGCCGTTCGGATCGAGGATCATGATCACACTGCCATCGCCCAGGATCGTGTTGCCCGAGAACATCGAGATGTTCCGGAGGATCGGCGAGACCGGCTTGACCACGATTTCTTCGGTGTCGAACACGCGGTCGACGATGATGCCGAAGCTGTAGGTGCCGACCTGCGTAACCACGATGAAAGCCTCGCCGAGCGCCGCGCCCTGCACCGCCGCTTCGCCGGCCGCGCCGCCGAGCCCGAGGCTCTGGGCGAGCGAGACGAGCGGCAGCAGTCGGTTGCGCAGGCGCAGCACCGGCGTGCCGTTGATCACCTCGATCTTGTTGTGCTCCGAATCCGAGGTGGTGCGGACCAGCTCGACCACGGCGATCTGCGGGATGGCGAAGCGCTCGCCCGCCACTTCGACGATGAGCGCCGAGACGATCGCGAGCGTGAGCGGAATCTTGATGGTGAAGACCGAGCCCTTGCCGAACGCGGTTGACAGCTCGATGGTGCCGCCGATCTTCTCGATGTTGGTGCGCACCACGTCCATGCCGACGCCACGGCCGGAGACGCTGGTGACGTTCTTCGCCGTCGAGAAGCCCGCGCGGAAGATGAACTGGAGAATCTGCTTCTCCGCCATGCCGTCGAGCTCGGCCTCGGAGGCGAGGCCGTTCTCGACCGCCTTGGCACGCACGCGGGCGATGTCGATGCCGCGGCCGTCATCCGAAACCTGGATGATGATGTGGCCGCCTTCATGATAGGCGTTGAGCCTGACCTTGCCGGTCTCCGGCTTGCCGGCCGCCTTGCGCTCGGCCGGCGTCTCGAGCCCGTGATCGCCCGAGTTGCGCACCATGTGGGTGAGCGGATCCTTGATCAGCTCGAGCACCTGGCGGTCGAGCTCGGTTTCGGCGCCCACCATCTCGAGGTCGATCTTCTTGCCGAGGTCGTGGGCGAGCGAGCGCACGATGCGCGGCAGCTTGGCCCAGGCATTGCCGATCGGCTGCATGCGCGTCTTCATCACCCCTTCCTGAAGGTCGGTGGTGATGTGGCTGAGCCGCTGCAGCGGCACCTTGAACTCGCTGTCCTCGTCGACCGAACGTATCATCTGGAGGAGCTGGTTGCGGGTCAGCACCAGCTCGCTGACCGTGGTCATCAGGTTTTCGAGGAGCTGGACGCTGACGCGGATGCTCTGGTTGGCGATGCTCGATTCGCCGCCGGCGGCGCCCGCCGCCTCGGCCACGAGCTTGTCGGCGACCTCGCGCGCCTGCTCGTCGGTGACCGTCTGCGCGACCGGCTCGGCCGGCGCGGCGGCGTCCTCGACGCCGGGCGCTTCTGTCTCGGGCGCGGCGTCGCTACGAAGATTCAAGCGGCCGCGACCGGGGCTCTTTTTCTTCGTTGCCGGTTTGGCCGGCGGTGCGGGCTCCGCCACGGGCGGCGCGCTCTTGCCTTCGGCAAGAGCGTCGAGCCTGGCGATCAGTTCGGCGTCATCGCCGGCCGGCTCCGCCTCGGTCTGCTCGATCACCGCCAGGATCTCCTTGATCTTGTCGATCGAGAGCAGGATCAGAGAGACGGCATCGGAGGTGACCTCGAGCTCGCCGTCGCGAATCTTGCCGAGCACGTTCTCGGCCGAGTGCGCCAGCGTTTCGAGCCTGGGCAGGCCGATGAAGCCGCAGGTTCCCTTGATGGTGTGGACCAGGCGAAAGATGCTGCTGATCAGTGCCGGCTCCGGGTTCTGTTCGAGCTTGACGAGCTCGACATCGAGCGTCGCGAGGCTTTCGGCACTCTCGGTGAGAAATTCGCTGAGCAGGTCGTCCATGGTGTTCCCTCGTGACGCGCGGGCCGCGGGGCCGTGCCGCGCGAGCAGCCGGCCGGGCCCGACTTGGACCTCCGGTCGAGGGAAGGATGGCCGGCGAGCCGTTAAATAGGGGTAAAGTAAACGCTGCGAAATCGCGCCGGCGCGGGGCGCGCTCAGCCGGGCTCGGCGCGGATCGCCAGGCTGTCGGCCTCGGGCGGCGAGACGCTGATCGAGAGCCCCCGCTCGGCCGCGAGCCGACCGGCATAGTAGGCATGGACCGCGCGCGGATCGAGGCCGGCGATCGCCGCCCGGTCAACCTTGGCGCCGGCGAGCAGCGCGGCGCGGCCGGCCTCGTCCAGCTTGAAGCGCTGCGCGTTGCCGAGCACCGCGATGCGCGGGGCCGCCGCCTCGCCCGAGAGCTGCACCGCGATCGCGCCGCCGCCGATGATGGTATGGCCGGCGATATAGGCGAGGTTGAGCGCAACCTTGAGCAGCGCCGGCGCCGCATCGCCCGCCTTGGCCGACAGCGTGTCGTCCCACTGGGTCGTGACGCGGGATTCGGCCAGCACCTTCTCTATCAGGCCGCGCGCCTCGTCGGAGCCGAGGTTCTGGCCGCGGCCGACCGCCGCCCGGAAGAAGCTCAGCCGGTTGATCGCCTTGGCCGCGCTGTCCAGGATCATGGTGCGCGAGGTGGCGACCGTGTCGGGGTCCTCGTCCTCCAGGCTCTCCGCGATCATGCTGAGGGCGCTCAAGGGCCCGAGCAGGTCGTGGCACAGCTTGGCGCTCACCAGGGAAACCAGCCTGATTTCATCGGATTGCCCGGCGATCGTCACGAATCCACCCCGCGCCGTTGCTGCCGGCTGAAGCTCTTATCAACTCGAAACGGCCGGGGCAAGGCCGCGCCCGGGCACGCAACGCCGCGCCCGGCTTCGATTCCGGCCGGCCGATGGGTTAGACTGCCGCCGCAACTCGCCGCACAGGCCGAGCACGGTGGAGCCTCGATCAGCATGACGGTGACGCTCGCGCCAGGCGCCTGGGTACGCCTTTCCGACGCGCCCGAATGGGGCGCCGGGCAGATTCAATCGGTGATCGGCCATCGGGTGACGGTCAATTTCGAGCATGCCGGCAAGCGGCTCGTCGATGCCAAGCTCGCCACGCTCGTCGAGGCCGAGGCGCCCGGCGGCAGCGAAGATGGTTGAGCAGCGTTAAGGCTGGGCGCCGCGGCAGGCCATCCGGATGTTTCTCAGGCAATTCGCCTACCTGGTCGCGCTCTCGCGCGAGCGCCATTTCGGCCGCGCCGCGGACCAGTGCAAGGTGTCGCAGCCCACCCTCTCGACCGCCATCCGCCAGCTCGAAGAGGAGCTCGGCGTGCCCATCGTGCGGCGCGGCCGCCGCTTCGAGGGCTTCACGCCCGAGGGCGAGCGGGTGCTGGCCTGGGCCGAGCGCATCCTCGCCGGCCGCGACTCGCTGCTGCAGGATCTGAGCGACATGCGCGGCAGCCTGCACGGGCACCTACGCATCAGTGTGGTGCCGACCGCCGTGCCGGTGGTGGCGCGGCTCACCGGGCCGTTCAACCAGCGCCATCCGCGCGTCACCGTCTCTGCGACCGTCGCGAGCTCGATCCGCATCCAGCGCGGGCTTGATAGCTTTGAGTTGGACCTCGGCGTCACCTATCTCGACAACGAGCCGATCCTCAAGGTGCGCTCGATCCCGCTCTATCGCGAGCACTACTGCCTCTTGGTGCCGAGCGCGAGCCCGCTCGCCGCGCGCCAGACCATCACCTGGCACGAGGCGGCCGCGCAGAACCTCTGCCTGCTGACGCCCGACATGCAGAACCGCCGCATCGTGGACGCCGCGTTCCGCGCCGCCGGCAGCGCGCCCGAGCCGCACGCCGAGACCAACTCGATCACCAGCCTCGTCCTGCATGCCCAGAGCGGGCAATGGGCGAGCGTGGCGCCGCGCCACCTGCTCATCGCGCCCGGCCTGCCCGCCGGGGTCCACGCGCTGGATCTGATCGAGCCCGAGGTGAGCCACACGGTCGGCCTCGTCGTCGCCGACCGCGACCCCGTGCTGCCCACCGCCAAGGCGATGCTCGATGTCGTGAAGACCTTCGCGGGACGCGACCTGTTCGACGGCGCCGCGCTGGCGATCTAGCCGCCCGCCAATTCCGGGTGGGCTGCGATCAGCCGCTCGGCGGCTGCGAGATCGGCCGGCGTGTTGACGTTGAAGAAGGGATCGAGCGCGCCCGCCTCGAACGCGACGATGGCGGCGTCCTCGCGCATGACCCAGGCCTCGGCCTTGCGCACGCCTTCCTCGACCAGCGCGCGGCGCAGTGCCGTCGCGAGGTTGAGCGACCACAGCGCCATGACCGGGTGGGTGCGGCCACCCGAGGCAGCGCAGGAAAGCTTCCGCCCTTGCCCCTCCGCCGCGTCGCGCAGCCGGGCGACGAGATCGCGCGGCACGAACGGCGCATCGGTCGCAACGCTCGCGAGCCATGTCGCGCCCGGCACATTCTCCCTTGCCCAGGTCATGCCGGTCAGCACGCCGGCGAGCGGGCCGGCGAAGCCCTCGACGACGTCGGGTACCACCGGCAGGCCATAGGGCGCGAAGCGGCCGGGATCGCCATTGGCGTTCAGGATCAGCGCGCCGACCTGCGGCCGCACCCGTTCGATGATGCGCGCAATGATCGGCCGGCCGCCGAGCAGGCGTGAGCCCTTGTCGCCGCCGCCCATGCGGCGCGCGAGCCCGCCGGCGAGCAGCACGCCGACCACGTCAGCCGGCATCGATAGCCTCGGCTGCGCGAGTCAGGTGCGGGTCATCGGGGTCGGGCGAGACGAGAGAGGTGGACATGGCCGCTGGCCTCCCGGCGTCGACACCAATCTCGGGCGTCATGCCCGGCCTTGAGCCGGGCATCCAGCTTCCGTGATGAATCCTGGATTGCCGGGTCAAGCCCGGCAATGACGAATTTGGAGCTTGAAGGCGGGCCTTGTCCGCCCTTCGACCCTCCCACCCCTGCCCTCCCTCCCGCAACAGCGGGAGGGAGGGCAGGGGTGGAAAGCTTACGCCTGGTCGATCAGCGTGGGCCAGCCGGACTTGGCGGCGTTGATCGCCTCGATCATGCGGTCCTCGCCCTTCTTCTTGATGAACTTGCGCCACTCCTCGGCGGCCTTGGTCATGGCCTCCTTGACGGTCGCGGTCCCGGTCATCGCGGCCGAGATGTTCTCGTCCAGGATGTTGTGCAGGCCGAACGCGCCGGGGATCGCCAAGGTCGGTACCGAGCGCTTGATCGTCTCGCGGATCGCCGGTACGTGATAGTCTTTGTAGGTCTTGATCACGAGCGGGTCCTCGAAGTTGGCGAGCTGGAACGGGTCGAAGAAGCCGCCCGGGTTCGCGGTGAGCCAGGTGAAGATGCGGGTCGAGCCGGTCCACTGCAGGAACAGGTAGGCCGCCTCCTTGTACTGGCTCTGGCTCGACACGCTGCCATTGTTGCCGAGATAGAGCGTCGAGCGCCGTACCAGGTTGCTGCCGAACAGCTTGCCGGGCGGCAGGAAGGAGCCGATCTTGCCGACCACCGCGCTGGTCGGCTCGCCGTTCTCGCCGATCTGGTCGTTGAACTTGGGGAAGTTGGTGAAGGTCGCCATCATCACCGACTTGCCACCCGCCATCGAGCCGTAATACTCGGACCAGCTCCAGGCGAGGCCGTCCTTGGTCGACCATTCGAGGCTCCTGACGTGCTCCTCGGTCGCCTGGATGCCGATGTCGGTGTCGATCAGCGGGTTGCCCGCGTCGTCGAACAGGAAGTAGTTCGGCTCGGCCTTGCTGACATAGCGGTTGTACCAGTTCGAGATGCCCCAGAACGGGCTCAGCATGTTGCCGTTGCCGAACAGGCCCTTCTGGGTGAAGAACGAGGCGATCTGGTCGGTTTCCTCCCAGGTGCGCGGCGGGCCGAGCTCCCAGCCATACTTGTCGCTGAACGCCTTGACGTTTTCGGGATCCTCGAACAGGTCCTTGCGGTACACCCAGGTCTGGAAGTCGCCGTCGAGCGACACCGTCATGACCTTGCCGTTGTACTTGTAGAGCAGGTCGTAGATCTCGGGCGTCGGCGTACCGCGCTGCGGATCCGCGAAGTCCGGCTGGTACTTGGCGATGAACTCGTCGAGCTCGGCGATGCCGTTCGCCTCGGCGAGATCGCCGGTGTTGTTGTAGGCATGGGTGTAGACGTCGAACGCGCCCGACTGGGTGGTGACGTCCTGCAGCACCTTCTTGAACTGCTCCTCCGGCGAGACGCCGGTGAACACCAGCTCGATGCCGGTCTCGCGTTCCCAGACCTCCTTGATGGTCGGCGCGTCCGACGGATAGGGCCGCGTATAGTGGCCGATGGCGCCGTCGGTCATCAGCACGTTGAGCTTGTCGGGCGCCTTGCCCTCCGCCTTCAGCTTCTTGATGCCCTCGATCGCGCGGCCTTCCGAGATGTCGCCGTTGTACTGGTAGCGCTCGGCGCCGGCGAAGCCGGTCGGCCCGCCGGTCATGCCCGGCGCATAGTCGGCGGCGAACGCGCCGTTGGGCGCGCCGAAGCGCAAGCCTATGCCCGCGGCGGCGGTAAGCGCGGCTGCAGCCGAACCCGCCTTGAGCACGCCGCGACGCGAAATGCCTCGAACGTTCTTGGTCGTCATTCTCGATGCCTCCCGTTGACTAGGATGCGTTGCCGCCCGCTGGCGAAGCCGGCCGGCCGCTCGCGTCTCCCACATTCTGGTGCAGCCAGCCTAGCACGCCACGGGCAACCGCGTAGCCCAGGAAACCCGATTCTCGCAATAAAATTGGGGAGGAAATGAGGCGGCAAACGCCTATATAGTTTACAGAATTTGCAACCGGACTACGCCCTTCCTACCGCCATGCTCATCGATCCTTTCGCGCGCCCCATCAGCTATCTGCGGGTCTCCGTCACCGACCGCTGCGACTTCCGCTGCGTCTACTGCATGTCGGAGCACATGACCTTCCTGCCCAAGGCCGAGCTGCTAAGCTTAGAGGAGCTCGATCGCCTGTGCAGCGCGTTCGTCGAGCTCGGCGTGAGGAAGCTGCGCATCACCGGCGGCGAGCCGCTGGTGCGCCGCGATGTGATGACCCTGTTCCACAGCCTCGGCCGCCACTTGCGCTCGGGCAAGCTCGAAGAGCTGACGCTGACCACCAATGGCAGCCAGCTCGGGCGCTTCGCCGACGAGCTGGTCGAGGCCGGCGTCAGGCGCGTCAACGTCTCGCTCGATACGCTCGACCCCGCCAAGTTCGAGGCCATCACGCGCTGGGGCCGCTTCGACCGGGTGCTCGACGGCATCCGGGCGGCCAAGGCCGCGGGGCTCCGCGTCAAGATCAACACCGTCGCGCTCAAGGGCGTGAACGAGGACGAGATCGAGGACATGGTGCGCTGGTGCGGCGAGATGGGCTACGACCTGACCCTGATCGAGACCATGCCGCTCGGCGAGATCGAGGAAGACCGGACCGAGCAATACCTGCCGCTCTCGCTGGTGCGCGCGCGGCTCGCCAAGCGATTCACCCTGGAGGACAGCAACCATCGCACCGGCGGCCCCGCGCGCTACGTGACGGTGCGCGAGACCGGCCGGCGGCTCGGCTTCATCACGCCGCTCACGCACAATTTCTGCGAGGCATGCAACCGGGTGCGGCTGACCTGCACCGGCACGCTCTACATGTGCCTGGGCCAGGATGATGCCGCCGACCTGCGCGCGCCGCTGCGCGCGGACCCCACCGACCGGCAGCTCGTCGAGGCGATCCGCGAGGCGATCGGGCGCAAGCCCAAGGGCCATGACTTCATCATCGACCGCCGCCACAAGGGCCCCGCGGTCGGCCGCCATATGAGCGTCACCGGCGGCTGAACCCCGCCGCCGGGCCTGCTCTTGGCAGCGTACCCGCTCCCTCTCATGCTTCGACAAGCTCAGCATGAGGACTTGGAGTTTCGGCCTCATCCTGAGCCTGTCGAAGGATGAGGCTGTCGGACCGCTTCACCGCCTCCTCCCTACGCCGCTATGGGATCGCGGCCGGGCTCGGCTATAATCCGCCGGCCATTCGGCCCAGCTCCGCGCGATCCCCATGAAAAAGCCCCGCAAGACGATTGCGCTGGTCGCCTCGACCGCTCCCGAGGCGAAAGCCGCGCTCAACAGCCTGAAGCGGCGCTACAAGGCGGTCGCGCCGGAAGACGCCGACGTCATCGTCGCGATCGGCGGCGACGGCTTCATGCTCGAGACGCTGCATCGCTATCTCGAACTGGGCACGCCGATCTACGGCATGAACCGCGGCTCGATCGGCTTCCTGATGAACGAGTATAGGCCGGGCGGCCTGCTCGAGCGCGTCGCCAAGGCGCAGCTCACGCCGCTCTGCCCCCTGCGCATGTCGGCGGTCACCGCGATGGGCACCAGCCATACCGCGCTCGCCATCAACGAGGTGTCGCTGCTGCGCGAGACCCGTCAGGCCGCCAAGATCGAGATCAGCGTCGATGGGGTGGTCCGACTGCCCGAACTGATCTGCGACGGCATCCTGGCCTCGACGCCGGCCGGCAGCTCGGCCTACAACCTCTCGGCGCACGGCCCGATCATCCCGCTCGGCACGGAGCTGCTCGCGCTGACCCCGATCAGCGCGTTCCGGCCGCGGCGCTGGCGCGGCGCCCTGCTGCCGTTGAGCGCGCATGTCCGCTTCCGCGTGCTGGAGGCCGACAAGCGGCCGGTCAGCGCCGTCGCCGACTATACCGAGGTGCGCGACGTCGTCACGGTCGATGTCGCGGCCGATCCTGAGGTCGAGATCTGCCTGCTGTTCGACCCGGAGCACAATCTCGAAGAACGAATCCTGAGCGAGCAGTTTGCAGCCTGAACCCGATTCCCCGGCCCGGCAGCGGCGACCTGGCGAGGCGTCTCGCCGCTTCGCCCGCCCCGACCTTCGCCGCTTCGCCGAGGCGGGCACCCCGCCCTATGTCGTGACGGCGGAGAGCGGCCGCGCCGGCCCGAACGTCGTGCTCAGCGCGCTGATGCACGGCAACGAGCTATGCGGCGCGATCGCGCTCTGCCGCCTGATCGAGCGCGGCTTTGTGCCGCTTCGCGGCCGCCTGAGCTTCGCCTTCGCCAACGTCGAAGCCTATGAGAGCTTCGATCCCGAGCGGCCTTTCGCCTCGCGCTATCTCGACGAGGATCTCAACCGGGTCTGGCGCGGGGACATCCTCGACCTGCCGAGCCGCTCGCGCGAGCATGCACGCGCCAAGGCGCTGCGTGCCCTGATGTCGGGGGCGGACGCGCTGCTCGACCTGCATTCGACCTCAAGCGATTCGGCACCGATGATCCTGTGCGGCCGCACCGCGAAGGGTCTCCGCCTCGCCGGACGGCTGGGCCTCGCGGCCGAGATCGTGCGCGACGACGGGCACGCCAAGGGCCCGCGGCTGATCGATTTCGATGCGTTCGCGGACAACGACCGGCCGGAGCTCGCCCTGCTCGTCGAATGCGGCCAGCATTTCGACCCGTCGAGCGCCGAGGTCGCGCTCGAAGCAGTCCTGCGCTTCCTCCTCGCGGTCGGCTCGATCGAGGCGGCGCCCGCCTGGGCGGCGCTGCCGGGCCATGCGGCCCCGCAACACTTCCTGGACGTGACCCATCCGGTCACCATCCAGTCCGACGGCTTCGTCTTCGTCCGGCCGCTGCGCTCGCTCGAACGGATCGCGCGCGCCGGCACCCTGATCGCCTATGACGGCGGCCGGCCGATCGCAACGCCCTATGACGACTGCGTCGCGGTGATGCCGAGCCTCGCGCCGGCACGCGGCGAGACCGCGGTCAGGCTGGCGCGCGTGCTGCGCTTTCCGGCGGAGGCTGGAGCGCCGCCGCGCTGATGCTGGACCGGTTGCTGCATCGCTTCGGTCTTCCGCCGTTCCAGCCGATCCGCGTTCGCCGGCTTGCGCTCGCGCTTGCGATCGGCGCGGTCGGCGGGACCGCCTTCTTCCTCGGCGGCCTGCCGCTGCCCTGGATGCTCGGCGCCATGGCCTTCGCGACCGTCGCCGCGCTCGCCGGCGCGCCGATCGCCGTGCCGGTCATGCTGCGCTCCGGCATGGTCTCGATCCTCGGCGTGCTGCTTGGCAGCCAGTTCACGTCGGCGCTCTTCGCAAACCTGTCGCAATGGTATGTCGGCATGGCCGCCGTCGCGGTCTCGACGCTGCTGATGGCGTGCCTCTGCATCCTCTATTTCCGCGTCGTCGGCGGCTATGATCGCACCACCGCCTATTTCGCCTCGATGCCGGGCGGCCTTAGCGAGATGATGGTGCTGGGCGAGAGCATGGGCGGCGACGCCCGCACCATCTCGCTCACGCACGGGGTACGTATCCTTCTCGCGGTCTTCCTGATCGCGTTCTACTTCCGCATCTTCGAGGGCTACACGGCGAACCCGGCCGCGCTGGGCGGCGCCTCCGCCATGCCGGTCTGGGAGATCGCGGCGCTGATCGGCTGCGCCTTCGCGGGCCTCGCCGCCGGCCAGAAGCTCAGGCTGCCGGCGCCCCAACTGGTCGGGCCGATGGTCTTGAGCGCGGCGCTGCATCTCGGCGGCGTGCTCGAGCACCGGCCGCCGGTCGAGCTCATCGCGCTTGCCCAGGTGATCCTCGGCGCCGCGATCGGCGCGCGCTTCGCCGGCATGGCGCTCGGCCGGATCTGGCGCGCCGTCCTGATCGCCGCCGGCGCCACCGTCATCATGGTCGGCGTCGCCGTCGGCATGGCCTATGGCCTCGCGCCGCTCGCCGGCAGCGAGGGCGATCTGCTGCTATTGGCGCTCGCGCCCGGCGGGCTCGCCGAGATGAGCCTGATCGCGCTGTCGTTCGGCTCGGCCGCGGCCTTCGTCTCGACCCATCACGTCGTGCGCATCGTGATCGTTGTGATCCTCGCGCCGCTGTTCTTCCGCCTCGCCTATCGGTCGCGCTAGATCACGATCCGATCAGGTTGCTTCAACATGATCGGATCGTGATCTACTTTGATGAAAAGAGCAGGATTCACGTTTGAGATGGAATCGCTCCGCGATCCATCTCAAACGACCCTGCTCTATAGCCCGCTGTAGGAAAGCCCCCGATAGAGCACGTCCGCGACGCGGTCGGTCAGCTCCTGCAGCTCGGCATCGGTGGCGGGCGGCTGGCCGAGCTGATCGTCGACCAGGAGCGTGGCGAGGCCGTGCAGGGTCGACCACGCGGCGACCGCGAGCTGGCGCGGCTCGACGCCGCCGATCAGGTCGGGCCGCTGGCAGCCGCGGATCATCTCGGTCAAGAGGTCGAGCGACCGCTCAGTGCTCTCCCTCAGCCCCGGATAGCGCGAATGGTCGGTAATGTCGGGGCCGAACATGACGCGGAAATGCGAGGGGTGGACCGCCGCGAACTTCACATAGGCAAAGGTCACGGCGCGGAAGCTGGCGAGCGGCAGTTCCTTGTTGGCCTCGACCGCCGCCTCCATCGCCGCATTCATCGCATGAAAGCCTTCTTCCGCAACGGAAGCGAGCAGGCCTTCCTTGCCGGGAAAATGCCGGTAGGGGGCGGCGGGCGATACGCCGGCCAGACGGGCCACGGAGCGCAGCGAAACGCCCTTCGGCCCCTCGCGTTCCACCAGCATCAACGCAGCATCCAGCAGGGCCCGGCGCAGATTGCCGTGATGATAACGGCCCTCCTTGTGGGTCTTGCGGCGGCGGCTCTTGCGGCGCGGCCGCGATGCGGTCGCCAGATCGTTGCTCACGCCTCCCCCTCTTTCGTCAGGGTGACCAGCGATGTGTGATCACAGTTACAACCGATTTCCGCACATTTGTGCGAAGAATCCAAAGGAATCTAGACGCTTCGCTTGTTCGATGCCAAGCGGCGCGCCTCGCGGACGAGCCGAACCTGACCACTAGGGTATGCCTTTTGATCTATAATAGCGCCGACCATTACCGGGCTGCCGAGCGGCGCTGCATGTAATCATGAGATACATCCAGGTGCGGTAAGTCGCGGTGATGCGAATAAGTATAGGTCACAGCATTGTTCGATCGCCGTATCCGCTTTGATCGTGCACAATATTGGGCCAGTTCTTCGAAGATCGCCCGGGTCACCACGTCCACTGTCCACTGTTCGAGAGAGCGATGAGTATCACGGAAGGCGAAACGCAAGACGACATCATCGTGCGTGTCACGGGAAAGATCATCACGGCTTACGTGACGAACAACCGGGTCGATCGGCTGCGCATCGGCGAGCTGATCGAGTCGGTGCGGAATTCGCTGGCCGCTCTGGCGAATGGCGAGCCCAGCGTCGGCCCCGGCGAAGCGCTCCGGCCCGCGGTGCCGATCAAGCGTTCGGTCACGCCTGACTATCTCATCTGCCTCGAGGACGGCGCTCGGCTCAAGATGCTCAAGCGGCATCTGCGCACGCACTACGGCCTGAGCCCCCAGGAATACCGCGAGAAGTGGAGCTTGCCGGCCGACTATCCGATGGTCGCGCCGAACTACGCGGCCAAGCGGAGCGAGCTGGCCCGCCAGATCGGGCTCGGCGGCCCGGAGCCCGCGAAGCGCCGCAAGCGGAGCTAGAGGCGCGGCGCTCGTGGCGGGGGATGACGCGGAGCGGCCGGGGGTCTATCATTAAAAATTAAAGCGTTTCGCCGCGGTGGCGGAGCGCGGGACCCCTTGCCCGACCGATGACCGTGACCAGCGACATCGTCTTCTCCGCCTGCCCGCACGACTGCCCGAGCACCTGCGCGCTCGAGGTCGAACGGCTCGACGCGCACCACATCGGCCGCGTGCGCGGCGCCAAGGACCAGAGCTATACCGCCGGCGTGATCTGCGCCAAGGTCGCGCGCTATGCCGAGCGGGTCCATCACCCGGACCGGCTCGCCTACCCGATGCGCCGCGTCGGCGCCAAGGGCAGCGGCCGCTTCGAGCGCATCGGCTGGGACTCGGCGCTCGACCTCCTGGCCGAGAAGTTCGTCGCGGCAACGCAAAAGCACGGCAGCGAGAGCGTCTGGCCCTACTACTACGCGGGGACCATGGGCCTGGTGCAGCGCGACGGCATCAACCGGCTGCGCCACGTCATGCGCTATTCGGGCCAGAAGACCACGATCTGCACGACGCTTGCCGATGCCGGCTGGCTCGCGGGCGCCGGCGGCTTCGTCGGCCCGGACCCGCGCGAGATGGGCGAGGCCGACCTGATCGTCATGTGGGGCGGCAACCCGGCCTCGACCCAGGTCAACGTGATGCATCATGTCAGTCGCGCGCGGAAGGAGCGCGGCGCCAAGTTCGTCGTGATCGACCCCTACCGGACGCGCACGGCGGCCGTCGCCGACAAGCACCTCGCGCTCAGGCCCGGCACCGATGGCGCGCTCGCCTGCGCCGTCATGCACGTGCTGTTCCGCGACGGCTACGCCGATCTCGACTATCTCAGGCGCTATACCGACTTCCCGGACGAGCTGCGCCAGCACTTGAGCGCCCGCGACCCCGCCTGGGCCGCCGCGATCACCGGCCTCAGCGAAGCCGAGATCATCGAATTCGCGCGGCTCTACGGCAGCACCAAGCGGAGCTACATCCGGCTCGGCTACGGCTTCACCCGCTCGCGCAACGGCGCGGCCAACATGCACGCGGCGACCTGCCTGCCCTCGGTGACCGGCGCGTGGCGACATCTCGGCGGCGGCGCCTTCTACAGCAACCGCGAGATCTTCCACTGGGACAAGACCGTCATCGAGGGGCTCGACGCGCGCGACCCGAGCGTGCGCGTGCTCGACATGTCGCGGATCGGGCCGGTGCTGACCAACGACCCGAAGGACGTCGGCGCGGGCCCGCCGGTGACCGCGATGCTGATCCAGAACTGCAATCCCGTGGTGGTCGCGCCGGAGGCGAACCGGGTGCGCGCCGGCTTCCTGCGCGACGACCTGTTCGTCTGCGTGCACGAGCAGTTCATGACGAACACGGCGGCGATGGCCGACCTCGTGCTGCCGGCGACCACCTTCCTCGAGCATGACGACATCTACCAGGGCGGCGGCCACCAGCATATCGAGCTCGGGCCCAAGGTGATCGAGCCCTATGCCGAGACGCGCTCCAATCACGACGTGCTGTGCGGGCTCGCCGCGCGGCTGGGCGCCGAGCATCCCGGCTTCCGGATGAGCGCGATCGAACTCGTGGACGACCTGCTGCGCCGCTCGGGCTGGCCGGACGTCGAATACTTCCGGCGCGAGCACTGGCTCGACTGCCAGCCGGACTTCGAGACCTCGCATCATCTGAAGGGCTTCCGGACGCCGGACGGCAAGTTCCGCTTCTCGCCGGACTGGGCGAAGCTCGGGCCCTACCATGCCGGCATGCCCAGCCTGCCCGACCATCACGCGATCATCGAGGCAGCCGACGCCGACCATCCGTTCCGCATGATCGCGCCGCCGGCGCACAACTTCCTGAACTCGACCTTCAGCGAGACCAAGACCGGGCGGCGCATCGAGGCGCGCCCCGCCGTGCTCGTGCATCCTGAGGATTGCGCGCGCCTCGGCATCGCGGAGGGCGACCTGGTGCGCCTCGGCAACCGGCGCGGCGAGGTCAGGATTCACGCCAAGACGTTCGACGGCATGCAGCCCGGCGTGCTGGTCGTCGAAGGCATCTGGCCCAACAGCGACTATGTGGGCGGCATGGGCATCAACGCGCTGACCTCCGCCGACGCGGCGCCGCCCATGGGGGGCGCCGTGTTCCACGACGCGGCGGTCTGGCTCAGGCCGGCCTGAAGAAGGCGCGGCGCGGCGCGCCGTGACCCGGTGATCCATCCGCCCTGCGAACAGGCTGGATTGCCGGGCTGATCCCCGGTCAAGCCGGGGGACGGCAATGACCGGCGTTGGTCAGCCGCCGATGCGGCGCCCGGTCACCAGGTCGAAGAAGACCAGCCGGTCGGAGACGATGCTGAGCGAGACCGGCTGACTCTCCTCGAACTCGCGCTCGCCGGCGATGGTGGCCGTCAGGGTTGCGCCCTGGATATCGACGCCGAGCGCGGTGTGCATGCCGAGCGGCTCGACGTCGCTGACCCGCCCGAGCATGGCGCCCGTATTGGCCTGACGCTGGACCAGCACGTTCTCGGGCCGGATACCGACCTCGACCTGGGTCACGGCGGAAGGCAGCCGCTTCTCGGCCTCGGGCGAGATCGGAATGGTCAGCCCGCCGATCCGCACCATGGCTTGGCCGTTGGAACGCCCGATCTCGCCGCGCACCAGGTTGATCGGCGGGTTGCCGACGAAGCGCGCCACGTCGCGGTCGGCCGGCGCGTCGTAAAGCGTCTGCGCGGGCGCCATCTGGCGCGCCTTGCCGTCGAGCAGCACGCAGACCATGTCGCCGAGCGCCAGCGCCTCGGTGTAGTCGGGCGTCGCGTAGAGGAAGGTCTTGCCGACCTCCTTCTGAAGCCGCTTCAGCTCGGTGCGCAGCTCGATGCGGAGCATGAAGTCGAGGCTCGACAGCGGCTCGTCGAGCAGGAACATGCGCGGGTCGCGCACCATGGCGCGGCCGAGCGCGACGCGCTGGCGCTCGCCGCCGCTGAAGGTCGCCGGCAGGCGGTGCAGGATGTGCGAGATCCGCAAGGTATCCGCGATCGCCTTGACCCGCCGCTCGATGTCAGCCTTCGGCGCCTTCGCGAGCATCAGCGGGAACGCGATGTTCTGAAAGCCGGTGCGGTTCGGATAGAGCGCGAGATTGTCGAAGATCATGGCGAGGTCGCGCTGGTTGGGCTGCCAGCGGGTCACGTCCTGGCCTTCGAGCCAGATCGTACCCTTGTCGGGCGCCTCGAGGCCGGCGGCAAGCCGTAGCGTCGTCGTCTTGCCGGCACCCGCGGGGCCGAGCAGCACGAGCAGGCTGCCGGGCCCGAGCTCAAGCGTCAGCTCGTCGACGGCCGAGGTCGAGCCGAAGTTCTTGGTGACCGAGCGGAGTTCGAGGAGATTGTCGGTCACGACGCGGCTCCATTCATGAGGCGGACGCCGCTTTCGGCGTCGAACAAGGCAAGCAGGTTGGCGTGCGGCAGCAGCGTGATCCGCCCGCTGCCGGCCGGCACGGCCGAGGTCGGCACGACGAACTTGATCAGCGTGGAGCCGAACCTGGCGGTGACCACGGCCTCGGGCCCCTGCGGCTCGACCGCGAAGATCTCGGCCTGGAAGGAATCCGGCGTCCCCGGCTCGACGACGTCGACCGTCTCGGCGCGGATGCCGACGTTGACCGCCGCACCGTCCACCACGCCGGCAACTTTCACCGAAGCCGGCAGCGGGATGCGGGCGCCTTCCTGCTCGACATAGCGCCGCCCGCCCTCGGTTCCGAGGCTGCCCTTGACGAAGTTCATCGGCGGGTTGCCGAGGAAGCTGCCGACGAAGGTGGAGCGCGGATAGTGATAGACGTTGTAGGCGGTGTCGTACTGCTGGAGCACGCCCTGGTTCATCACCGCGATCCGGTGGGCGAGAGACAGCGCCTCGATCTGGTCGTGCGTGACGTAGATGATGGTCTGCCTGGTTTCGAGCTGGATGCGGTGCAGCTCGCGCCGCATCTGGTGGCGCATCTCCGCCTCGAGGTTCGACAGCGGCTCGTCGAGCAGCAGGATCTGCGGGTTGGTGACGAGCGTGCGGCCGATCGCGACGCGCTGCATCTCGCTCGCCGACAGCTCGCCGGGCTTGCGTTCGAGCTTGTCGCCGAGGCCGACGAACTCGGCCATCTTGTCGACCTGCTGGCGCAGCTCGGGATGGCGGACGCCGCGCACGCGCAAGCCGTATTCGAGGTTGCTGCGCACGGTCATGTGGGTGAACACGGCATAATCCTGGAACACCAGGCCGACATTGCGCTTGCCGACCGGCACCCTGCCGACGGGCTGGCCGTCGATCAGGATCTCGCCGCTGGTCGGCGTCTCCAGGCCGACGATCATGTTGAGCGTCGTCGACTTGCCGCAGCCCGACGGGCCGAGGAGGGCCATGGTCTCGCCCTCCTCCACCTGCAGCGACATGTCGTCAACGGCGACGAGCTGGCCGTATTCCTTGCGGAGGTTCTTCAGTTCGAGCTTGATCGCCATGGCCGGTGCCTAACGCTTGATCGCGCCGAGCGTCAGCCCGCGCACGAGATGCTTCTGGATGAAGAAGCCGATCACCACCAGCGGCACGATCGATACCGTCGCGAGCGCCGCCTGCACGCCGTAGAGCGCGCCCTCGGTCGCCGAGAAGTACTTGCTGAGCTGCACCGGGATGGTGGTCACCTTCGTATAGGTCAGCACCAGGGCGAACAGGAACTCGCTCCAGTTCAGGATCAGGATGAACAGCGTGGTCGCGATGATGCCGCCCTTGATCAGCGGTATGGTGATGCGCAGGTGCGCGCCCCATCGCGACATGCCGTCCATCATCGCGGCTTCCTCGATCTCCTTGGGCAGGTCGTCGATGAAGCTCTTCAGCATCCAGGTCGAGAACGGCACGGTGACCGCCGCATAGGCCAATATCAGGCCCCAGTAGGTGTCGGTGGCGCCGACATTGCTGAACATCACGACGAACGGTATCGCGATCGCTATGGGCGGGAACATTCGTCCCGATAATATGAAGAAGGGCGTCACGTTGCCGCCGAATCGGTATCGCGAGATCGATATCGCGGACATCAGGCCGACGATGATCGAAAGCGCCGTCGCCGCGGTCGAGATGATAATCGAGCCCCAGATCGACTGCCAGGCGGACTTGGTGAGGATGTCGCCGACCGCGCCGCCGATGCCGGTGCTCTCGGTGCGCTCGCCCTCGCCTCCCTCGTCGTACTGCCTGAGGCCGCCACGCTTCTCGAGGAGGACCGAAGGCCACAGCACGGTCAGGTAGTTCTCGACCGTGGCCTGCCCGGAAACCCAGACCGGCGGCTTCTTGACCCATTCGCTCTGCGGCTTGAAGGAAGTCGAGACCATCCAGAAGACCGGGAACAGCGCGAAGATCAGCGCCAGGGTCAGGCCGATGCCGTTGTACCAGGTGAATCTGCGTTCCGGCATCAGCGCTTCTCCAGGAGCTGATAGCGGATCGGGCGCAGCATCACGTTGATCAGCACGACGGTGATCACGAGCACGATGAAGCCGGCCGCGCCCGCGTATGCAAGGCGGAAATCTTCGAAGGCGAGCTTGTAGAGGTAGAGGCTGAGGGTTTCGGTCGCGGTGCCGGGGCCGCCGCGGGTGAGCAGGTAGATTTCGTCGAACAGCTTGATCACCTCCATGCCGCGGATCACGAAGGCGATGATGATGATGCCCTTCATGCTCGGCATCACCACCGTCCAGAAGATCCGCCAGTCGCTTGCGCCAAGCACCATGGCGGCACGCAGCGGATTCTGCGGCACGGCGTTGAGGCCGGAGAGCAGGATCAGGAAGAACAGCGGCGTCCAGTGCCAGACCTCGGTGATGACCACCGCGAAGAAGGCCGGCAGGCTGGTGTTGAGCCATTGCAGCTCGACCGGGCCGCCGGCGATCCAGCCGAGCACCTGGTTGATCGGGCCGGTGACCTGGAACAGCATGTACCAGGTGTAGCCGACCACGACCGGCATGATCATCATCGGCGTCAGCAGCGCGGTGAAGAACACGCGCTTCGCCGGGAACGCCTTGAGGAACAGCGTCGCGAGCCCGAGGCCGAGCAGGAACTCGAGCACGAGGGAGGTCACCGAGATCAGCGCGGTGCGGCCGAGCGCTTCCAGGAAGCGCGGCTCGTCCGTGATCAGGAAGTTGTAGTTGATGCCCTGGGCGAGGTCCTCGGTGAAAACGGTCCCCACCGCTTCCCAAAGGCCCAGGCCGGAAACTGGCGTCCACTCGGAAAAGCTGAGGATCAGCTCAAGGACGAAAGGAAATACCAGCAGCGCCATCAGAAGAATCTGAATTGGCGTGATCAGCAGGCCGCCTATGTATTTCTTGTCGTTCGGGTCAAACCGGCGCGTCGTCACCCGGGTAGCACCGGCTGCCAGCGCGCGGTTTTCAGCTTGATTGATTGCCACGGTCTGTCGATCCGAGATTATGTCTTGAGGCCGCTGGTGGCGCGCGCCGCCCCAAGCAACGGGACGGCGACGCGCCACCTCACGGAACAGTGCCTATTCGCAGCCTTCTAAATCAGGCAGCCAAAGCCCGAAGGGCCCGGCCTACGCCCCCCAGTTGGCCACGCCGGCCGCCTTCTGCAGCGGCTCGGGATACATCTTCGCCAGCGCGATCCAGGACTCTTTCTGCTTGTCCAGGCCCCGGCGCCGGGTGATGCGGTCCATTTCCTTGGCCGCGTCCTTCATCGCCTCTTCCGGCGTCTTCTGCTTGTTGTAGGCCGCCTGGAGGTTCTTATCGATCGCGTCGTGATACTCGGCGGCGCCCGGCATGATAATCTCGGGCACGGCCTGCGTCATTTCGTCGAACTGCACGGCGAGATAGTCGCCCGGGTAGCCGGCATAGAACTCCGGCGACGGCGCGAGGAAGTGATTACGCCGCCACGGATCGAAGTAGCCGCCCTCGTTCGGGATCGAGCGCATCGACATGGTCGGCCCGGTGAGCCACTGCGCGTAGAGGTACGCCGCCTCCGGGATCTCGGAGTGCTTGTTGACCACGAAGTCCCACGCGATCGGCATGATCACCGCGCTGATCAACTCGCCGTTGACCTCCGTGCCCGGGGGAGCCGACGGCGCGCTCTGGATCGGCCAGCCGTTCTCGTCGCGACCGGCGACAATCGACTTGGCGCCTTGCGCGTCCATGCTGTAGCGCCAGAGCGACGGCCAGCCGAACTGGCAGAAGCCGCGGCCCGCGGAGTAGTACTGGGCGTAGTTCTCGGTGAAGCCGTATGTGAAGTTCTCGGTCGGGTTGACCTCCTGAAGCGCGACCAGCTCCTCGACGGTCTTGATGCTCTCCGGCGAGGCGGCCATCGAGTTCATGTCGCCGTCGAAGTAGAGCACGCCCTTCGACTGGAAGCGCATTTGCCAATGGAACTTGTTCCAGAACGGCGAGCGGTATTCCATCGCGCCGTAGAAGTCGTTCGCCTTGTCGTGCATGTCATGGCAGAGCTGGTCGTATTCGTCCCAGGTCCGCACCAGAAGCTTGTTGGAGACCGGCGCCTTGCCCTTCTCCTTCAGCTTGTCGATGCGGTAGCTCAGGTGCCAGACGTCGCCGTCGCAATAGAGACCGTAGTAGCGGCCCTTGTACTTCTGGCCGAACTCGCGGACCGGGAACTCGAGCTGGTTCGGCCCGTGGCTGTCCTCCGGGTCGTACTTCTCGACGTATTCCGTGATGTCGAGCGCCGCGCCGGCTTCGGCGAGCTCGGGCAGGCTGAGCGGCGCCGGGATCATCAGATCGTAGCGGCCGGTCTTGGCGACCGCTTCCTGCATGGCCTTCTGATGGGTCTGCGTCACCGGCACCTCGAGCAGCTCGACGTCGAAGCCGGTGAGCTCCTTCCACTCGGCGGTGAACGGCGCCATGTTGCCGCCCGAGCCCGAGGGATGCATGATCGAGATCGTCTTCTTCGGCGAATTCGCGTACAGCTCCTTCGCCGCTGCGATGGCCCGCGATTCGGGCGTATCGCCCTCCTGCGCCCAGGCCCGGCGAACGCCGAGCGGTGCGCCCTGCATGAGATACTTTGCCGCACCGGCGCTCAGGCCGAGAGCAGCCATCCCCTTCATCAGGTCGCGGCGCGACACCTTGTAGTTCTTCTTGTCCAGGTGCATCGACCACAGCCGATGCAGCTCTTTGTAGATACGGCGCTTCTTGTCCTCGTAAGACATGGATAACCCCCTGCTTTTCCTCGTGACGGTCAATCCCAGACGCGCCACGAAACTTACACAACAGTTCCTCCACCGCAAGTCCCAGGCCGCTCCCAGGCCGGCCAGGCTAACGGTGCTCACTCCGAATGGCGGCGAAGCTACTCACGAAACCCCCTCAATGCAAATAGGAATCCACGGGCGGCGCCCGGGCCTGCTAGGTTCGCGCCGAGACGGCAGGAATGGCCGAACGCCCGCGGTTGTTCGCAGGCGTGGCGATCATATGGCCGGGGAACCTCGATGCGCTGGATCAGGGAGTATCGGATGCCCTCGCCGTCGCTGTGCGACGAGCTGATCAAGGGCTTCAAGAAGACGCGCCGACTCGGCCTGACCCATCCAGGCTTGAGCGCCAAGGGCGTCGATCCGTCCTGGAAGGATTCGGAGGACGCCAGCCTCACCTGTCTGCCATACGACATATATGCGAGCGCGGTGCGTGCCTACCGGGAGCACGTCATGCTGTCGCTGCAGGCCTATCTGAAGGAGTTCCCGGTGCTGACCGAGGCGAGCAGCCGGCTCGGCTTCCTGGAGCCGCCGCAGATTCAGTACTACAAACCCGGCGGCGGCTTCCACGGCGCCCATTTCGAGACCAGCGGCATGGACATCGCGCATCGCGTGCTCGCCTTCCAGACCTTCCTCAACGACATCGAGGAAGGCGGCGGCACCTATTTCCTGTACCAGGACCACACGGTCAAACCGCAGAGGGGCAAGACCGTGATCTGGCCGGGCGGCTTCACCCACACCCATCGCGGTGTGGTCGCGCCACGGGAGGAGAAATACATCATCACCGGCTGGATCAGCTTCATCGGCGGGTGATCGATGGCGGGTTTCGGGTGGCTGCTCTGCCTGGAATATGAAAGCAAGGGACGGAGTGCGCGGATCGATTGGCGCTCATAGGGTGTCGAGCCAAGCGAGCGAGACCTCGCCATTCGAAACCTGAGGAGCGTAGCACCATGATGTCTTTGACGAGCGAGCATGCAGCCGCTTCGCCGGCCTTCGCGGACGACGACGCCCGCTGGGCCGCGATCGTACGCCGCGACCCGGCCGCCGATGGCTGGTTCTACACCGCGGTGAAGACCACCGGAATCTATTGCCGGCCGTCCTGCACGGCGCGCCTGCCGCGCCGCGAGAACGTCAGCTTCCATCAGACCTGCGCCGAAGCGGAGGCCGCTGGTTTCCGCCCGTGCAAGCGCTGCCGGCCCAACGAGGCGCCGCCCGCCGAGCGCCGCGCGGCTGTCATCGCCAAGGCGTGCCGGCTGATCGAGGCGGCCGAGGAGACACCCGACCTCGACGCCGTGGCGTCCGCGGTCGGCATGAGCCGGTTCCATTTCCAGCGCGTCTTCAAGGCGGTCACCGGGCTGACGCCCCGCGCCTATGCCGCGGGCCATCGCGCGAACCGGCTGCGCGACGGCCTCACGCAGGCGCGCACGGTGACCGATGCGATCTACGACGCCGGCTTCAACTCGAGCGGACGCTTCTACGCCGGCTCGGCCGCGATGCTCGGCATGACGCCGACCAGTTACCGCACCGGCGGCCGCGGCGCCGAAATCCGCTTCGCGGTCGGCCAATGCTCGCTCGGCGCGATCCTGGTCGCGGCGAGCCCGGCCGGCATCTGCGCCATCATGCTGGGCGACGACCCGGACGGCCTGGCGCGCGAGCTTCAGCGGCGCTTCCCGAAGGCCGCGCTGGTCGGCGGCGACGCCGCGTTCGAACGCTGGGTCGCCCAGGTGATCGGCCTGGTCGAGGCGCCGCGGCTCGGCCTCGACCTGCCGCTCGACGTGCGCGGCACGGCGTTCCAGCGTCGCGTCTGGCAGGCGCTCCGCGCCATCCCGCCCGGCGAGACGGCGAGCTATGCCGAGATTGCCGCCAAGATCGGCGCACCCAAGGCGGTACGCGCGGTCGCCCAGGCCTGCGCCGCCAACCCGCTCGCGGTCGCGATCCCCTGCCACCGTGTCGTCAGGACCGACAGCGCGTTGTCCGGCTATCGCTGGGGCGTCGAGCGCAAGCGCGCCTTGCTCGAGCGCGAGGCCGCGGCGTGACGGCGTCCGCGCGATCGAAGCCGCCGGCCGACGCGGCGCCACTCGCCGCGCTCGACTGGCGGGGCATCGAAGGCCAGCTCGACGAGCATGGCTGCGCGCTGGCCGGCGGCGTGCTGTCCGCCGACGCCTGCGCCTCGCTCGCGGCGATCTACCGCTCGGACGGGCCGTTCCGCCGCCATGTGGTGATGGAGCGCCACGGCTATGGCCGCGGCGAGTACCGCTACTTCGCCTACCCCCTGCCCGGCCTGGTGGCCGCGCTGCGCGAGGCGTTCTATCCGCCGCTTGCCGAGATCGCCAACCGCTGGAGCGCCGCGCTCCGCATCGAGACGCGCTACCCGGCTGACCATGTGGCCTATCTCGCGCGCTGCCACGCCGCCGGGCAGACCAAGCCGACGCCGCTGCTCCTGCAATACGCCGAGGGCGACTACAACTGCCTGCACCAGGACCTCTATGGCGAGCACGTCTTCCCGCTGCAGGTCGCGATCCTGCTCTCGGAGCCGGGCCGCGACTTCGAGGGCGGCGAGTTCGTGCTGACCGAGCAGCGCCCGCGCATGCAGTCGCGCGTCGAGGTGGTGCCGCTCGGCCAGGGCGACGCCGTGATCTTCCCGGTGCGCGAGCGGCCGGTGCCGGGCGCGCGCGGCATACGGCGGGTAAACTTGCGCCACGGCGTGAGCCGCCTGCGCGCCGGCCACCGCATGACCCTCGGCCTCATCTTCCACGACGCCAAGTGAGCGCCGCGGCTCCCACGGACGCGGCGAACAGCTCGGCCTGGAGGGCCGCGCCGTTCCCTAACATGGTCATGCCCGGCGGCTTCATTTAATCTATAATGAAAGAATCTGCCGCTACCTCGACACAATACCTACAACTATCATCGCCAGTACCAAACAGTGTGATTCGATGCCCTGAGGTTATATTGCTACGATTGAGTCCTTTTGAACGGAAAAAATGCAAAAACTCTTTTCTTTTATTTTCTGAAATTTTCATAGGAAACCGATTTGTGTAAAAATATACCAGCCAAATATGCGTTCCATCAGAGCGGGGGCCTGCCGAGAGAAAGCGTGTTCCTAAAGAATCCCTCCCAGGCCAATTTCTAACTTGGCCGTCATTGTCAATGTGCTTTATGTTCTTTCCACCAGCGAGAAGTATCACTTCAGTCGCTTGGTGTTGTGGCGCAGGGGTGAGCCATGTCGATTTACTTACGTCACGGGGACGAAGCTCGAAATGCCTCAGATCGTCACTCGGGAAGCGTATCCGAAACTGAATAAAAAGATCGTGGTGGCCCGTTGGAGCGTCCCCCTCCCACTTTTCTTCATGCCTTTCTATGCCAAAATTTAAACCCTCGGCGCCATAATTTTTCCAATACTCTTGAGTGATTCCGTAGTGTCGTTTGCCACTTCCGTGTATACTTATCTTTCTTATTCTCTGAAATCCCGATGAATAAATATATACATCTGGCTGATTCCTGCTGGCCCAGATTTTCCAAACATCACTGTGTTGCCCACTTGGATCACCCACACCAAATCTGCACTCAAACGAACGATTTTTCATCTTCTTCCCACTTATATCATACACTAACAATTCAGAATTCGCTATCAGTAGCGTGCTGTTTTTCCCAGAGTCAAATCCGGACTTCCCGATAGCCGTTACAGCAGAGTGAAAAGCCACGCACTACGTTCACGGCGGCGGCTCGGCTTCCCACAACTCCGGATAGCGCCGCACGAAGCCGTCGGGCGCGAGCTCGAGCAGGCCCCGATAGCCGAAGCGCGGCGCCTCGTACCAGTAGGCGTGCTCGCCGCGCCGCTGGTAGGTCTGCGCCAGCTCGCTCAGCGTGCCGGCGTCGATGTCGAGCCAGGCCGCGGGCAGATGGGCGGTCTCGCCATCCGGGATCGGCACGCGGCGGAGCGGCAGGAGGTTGGTCGCCGGCGTGAAGCCGAGGTCGAGATCGGTCAGGTGATCGAGCCCCGGCACCAACGCGCCGTTCAGCGCCCAGGCGCCGTCCCGGCGCACCGCCGCATAGTCGATGCGGCGCGTGCCGAGCAGGCCGTGCACCTGCCCCGCCATCGTCTCCCAGTCGGCAGCGCAATCGACCGCGTAGGCGAGGCTCGCCGGCCCGGCCTCGTGGCGGAACACGGCGACGCCGTCGAGCCGCCAGCCGGTATCGGTCCGCTGCAGCCGGCTCGCCTCGTGGCCCGGCACATCGAGCCGTCGCCAGAACGCGGAAGCCACGATCGTCATGAGGCCTTGCCTCTGAAGTTGGAGCGTACACGCCAGGGTTGCCCGCGGCCATCCCTGCAAGCCTCCTCAACGTTCGGGCGCTGGAATCCGTTCAACAATCGGGCGTAATCGCCTATTGATTGGCGCCTATTGATTGGTCCTTCAGGCGCTACGATCGAGGGATGTGGCGATGGCGAACCCCGACCGCGACGATGCGATCTTCGTCGGCAAAGGCGGCGAGACCGCCGAATTCCTGACGCTCCACCTCGCCAACCGCCACGGCCTCGTCACCGGCGCGACCGGCACCGGCAAGACCGTCACGCTCCAGGTGCTCGCCGAAGGCTTCTCGCGCGCCGGCGTGCCCGTGTTCGCGGCGGACATCAAGGGCGACCTCTCCGGCATCGGCGCCGCGGGCGAGGCCAAGGAGGCGCTGGTCAAGCGCGCCCAGGGCATGGGCATCGGCTACGAGCCGGACCGCTTCCCCGTGGTGTTCTGGGATTTGTTCGGCGAGCAGGGCCACCCGATGCGCACCACCGTCTCCGAGGTCGGTCCGGTGCTGCTGTCGCGGCTCATGGACCTGAACGACGTGCAGGAGGGCGTCCTCAACATCGCGTTCCGCGTCGCCGACGAGCAGGGCCTGCTGCTGCTCGACCTCAAGGACTTCCGCGCCATCCTCGGCTACATCGCCGAGCACGCCGCCGAGCTGACCACGCAATACGGCAACGTCTCCAAGGCGACCATCGGCGCGATCCAGCGCCAGATCCTCGTGCTGGAGAACCAGGGCGGCGCCAAGTTCTTCAGCGAGCCGGCGCTCGCCTTGAAGGACTTCCTGCGCACCGACCGCAACGGCCGCGGCGTCATCAACATCCTCGCCGCCGACAAGCTGATGGAGAGCCCGCGGCTCTACGCCACGTTCCTGCTCTGGCTGCTCTCCGAGCTGTTCGAGGAGTTGCCCGAGGTCGGCGACCTCGACAAGCCGAAGCTCTGCTTCTTCTTCGACGAGGCGCATCTCCTCTTCACCGACGCGCCAAAGGCGCTGCTCGACATAATCGAGCAGGTGGTGCGCATGATCCGCTCGAAGGGCGTCGGCGTCTATTTCGTGACGCAGAACCCGCTCGACGTGCCGGACAGGGTGCTGTCGCAGCTCGGCAACCGCGTCCAGCACGCGCTCCGCGCCTTCACGCCGCGCGACCAGAAGGCGGTGAACGCGGCGGCGCAGACCTTCCGCCAGAACCCGGCGCTCGACACGGCGCGGGTCATCACGGAGCTCGGCAAGGGCGAGGCGCTGGTCTCCTTCCTCGAAGGCAACGGCACGCCCCGGATCGTCGAGCGGGTCATGGTCAGGCCGCCCGCGGCGCGCATGGGGCCGATCACGCCGGAGGAGCGCAAGGCCCTCATCGACGCCTCGCCCGTCAGGGGGCGCTACGAGCGGGCGATCGATTCCGAGTCCGCCTACGAACTGCTCCAGAGCCGCGTGCAATCCGCCGCCGCGCCGTCGCCCGGCCAGCCTGCGCCGCAAGGGGAAGCCGCGCCCGCGGGCGGCGGCGTGCTTGGCCAGCTCGGCGCCATCGTCGGCTCGATCTTCGGCACCAACCGGCCGCGCGGCCGGCGTCTCTCCTCCGGCCAGCTGATCGCGCGCAGCGTGGCGCGCACCGTCACCAACCAGGTCGCCGGCAAGATGGCAGCCGAGCTCGGCAAGTCGGTCGGCGGCCCGATCGGCGCCTCGGTCGGCCGCGCCATCGTGCGCGGTGCGCTCGGCAGCATCCTGAGGCGCTAGACGTGACGGACCGCGCGCGGCACGTCGTCGACTTCTATTCGCGCCACCCGATCTCGGCGGAGCACATCCTAGCCAAGCTCGCGGCCGAGCGCGGGAACCTCGACGATCTGCGCCCCGACGAGCTGTTCCCGCACGACCAGGACCACTATGGCGGCCTCGCGGTGAACGATGCGATCGCGGAGCGCGCCGGCATCGGCCAGAGCACCAGGGTCGCCGATTTCTGCGCCGGCCTCGGCGGCCCGGCGCGCTACATGGCGCACCGCTACGGCGCCGAGGTCACCGGCATCGAGCTCAATCCCTCGCGCGCCGAGGGCGCGGAGGCGCTGACCCGGCGCGTCGGCCTCGCCGGCCGCGTGCGCGTCATCGAAGGCGACGTGACCGGCACCAGCCTGCCCGCCGCCTCGTTCGACGTGGTGATGAGCCAGGAGGCCTTCCTGCACATTCCCGACAAGGCGGCTGCCGTGCGCGAGGCCCATCGCCTGCTGAAGGACGGCGGCCGGCTCTGCTTCACCGACTGGGTCGTGCACCGCCCGCTCAGCGCGGACGAGGCCGAGACCATGTGGCGCGGCATCGCCGCGCAGACGCTGCAAAGCGTCGAGAGCTATCGCACGATGCTGGAAAGTGCGGGCTTCGGCGTCGAGAGCATCGACGACCTCACCGCCGACTGGGGCACGATCCTCGCCGAGCGCCTCGCCATGTATCGCAAGCTGCGCGAGGAGACGCTGGCGCGCGGCATGCCCGCGGGCGACGAGGCGTTCTATTCGGCCTATGTGCGCCTCGTCGAGCTGGTGCAGAGCCGCGCGCTCGGCGGCGCGAGGTTCACCGCGGTCAAATGATCCCAAAACCGTCCCAGGAATCCTGTCATCGAGAGTCACATTCCGGCGCCGCCGGTGCTGTGTTAGCGTAATCAATAGGGGCTGCACGAACGCGTACGGCGCGCGCAAACTTCGGCGAACCTGGCGAAAGTGCTTCCGCCTGCTCTGGAGGGTGGAATGCTGCGAATGCTGCTGACTCTGCTGGCGATAGTGTCGCTGGTCGCCAGCGCCTGGTGTGCCTCCGCTCGAGCCGAAAATGAAGACGCCGGCGAAGACGACGACCTGCCGCCGCTCGTAGAGCTCGCCCTGCAGCCATGGACCGGCACCTTCGATCAAATGGTCGAACGGAAGATGATCCGCGTCGTCATGCCGGTCGGGCTGACCACCTATTTCCTGGACGGCAAGGAGCAGAGCGGCCTCACCTACGAGTTCACGCAGGAGTTCGAGAAGCACCTGCGGAAGACTCTCGGGAAACGCGGGCGCGATCTGCAAGTGGTCGTGATTCCGAGCCGGCGCGACCGGCTGCTCGACATGGTGGTCGAGGGGCGTGCCGACATCGCGGCCGGCAGCGTCACCGTCACCGAGGATCGTGCCGCCATCGTCGATTTCAGCGCGCCGTTCCAGTCCAACGTCAAGGAGCTGATCGTCACCGGAACCGGGACGCCGCCGGCCAAGAGCCTCGATGAGCTGGTTGGGATCGAACTGCATGTGCGCAAGTCGACGAGCCACTGGCACAGCCTCGAGCAGATCAATGCCGAGCGGAAGGCGCGCGGCGCGCCGCCGCTCACGGTCGTGCCGGCGGACGAACTGCTGCGCATCGAGGACCTTCTCGAGATGGTCAGCGCCGGCGTGATCCCGGCGACCGTTTCCGATGACGGCGTCGCCGACGTGTTCGCACGCTATTTCGGCAGCATCGTCCTGCATCGCGACGTGCCGCTCGCCGAGGGGCGCCGCCTGGCCTGGGCCTATCGCAAGGGCGATGCCGAGCTGGGCAAGGCGATCAACGGCTTCGTCAAGACGGCGAGCCAGGGCACGGCGCTGCGCAACATCATCGTGGCCAAATACTGGAAAAACACGAAGTGGCTGGACAGGGTGCGCGACCCGGAGGATCGGGACAGGCTCCAGCAGCTGAGCGAGTATTTCCGGAAATATGCCGGGCAGTACGACTTCGACTGGCTGATGGTTGCGGCGCAAGGCTACCAGGAATCGCGCCTCGACCAGTCGGTGCGCAGCCATGCCGGCGCCGTCGGCATCATGCAGCTCTTGCCGGCGACGGCCGCCGATGCGTCGGTCGGCATCCCGGACATCCACATCGCCGAGCACAACATCCACGCCGGCGTGAAGTACCTCCGTCACCTGCGCGACCAGTATCTGAGCGACCCGGCCCTGAGCGACCTGGACCGCACGCTGATGAGCTTCGCCGCCTACAACGCCGGCCCCGGAAACCTCCGCAAGGCCCAGAAGCGGGCGGACAAGCTGACGCTCGACCGCAATGTCTGGTTCGACAATGTGGAGATCGCGATGGGCCAAACCGTCGGCCGCGAGCCGGTCAACTATGTGCGCAGCATCTTCAAGTACTACACCGCGTTCAAGCTCATCGCCGCCGAAACCGAGGCACGCCACGCCCGAGAATAGGCAGGCCGAAGGCGGAGCCTCTTATGGCGAGCGGTTTCGCCTGCGCCGCCCGCACCGCCACACCGAGGCCGCCAGCACGCTTCGACGACGGTGCCAAGCAGTGGTGGCCCCTCCGGGAGTCGAACCCGGACCTTCTTGCGAAGAACGGATTTTAAGTCCGTTGCGTCTACCGGTTCCGCCAAGGGGCCGCTGTCCGGGGCAGCTTCAGCGAACGTTCCCTCACCCTAACCCTCTCCGCTCGGCGGGAGAGGGATACGGAGGCTTGGCGAGCGATCAGCGAGCCTAGCCGCAGTTGGGCGAGGGGTGGTCCGGCCCGATCCTATCCCACCTCCGATGCTCTAGACACTCTCCTCCATCGGCTCGGCGCCGAGGGTTCGGATCAGGGCGGCGAGCTCGTCGGCCGCCCTGTCGAGCGCCGCCTTGTCCGTGCCGCGCAGGACCAGCGTGGTGCCGATCTTGCCGTCGCGCACGAACGGGTAGCTGCCGATCTCGAGCATGGCGTAGCGCGCCTGCAATTCGCCGAGCCCCTTCGCAATCTCGCCCTCGGGCAGGTAGGTCGCGATCGAACGCGAGCCGACCGTGGGCCCGGTCCGCAAGGTGGGCACCGCGGCCTCGAACATGGCGCGCATCACCGCCGGGATGCCGGCCATGACATAGACGTTGCCGACGCGGAAGCCCGGCGCGCGGCTCAGCTTGTTCTCGATCAGCACGGCGCCTTCCGGTGCGTGCGCCATGCGCTGGCGCGCCTCGTTGAACTCGCGACCGGTCTCCTCATAGAACGCGGCGAGAACGCGATAGGCATCGGGGTGGATCACGTTCCTGACGCCGAACGCCTTGGCCACGCTGTCCGCCGTGATGTCGTCATGGGTCGGGCCGATGCCGCCCGTGGTGAAGACGTAGGTATAGCGCGTGCGCAGCGCGTTCACCGCTTCGACGATGGCGTCCTCCTCGTCCGTCACCACGCGGACCTCCTTGAGCCGGATGCCGAGCACCGCGAGCTGGCGGGCGATGTAGTTGAGGTTGGCGTCCTGCGTGCGGCCCGAGAGGATCTCGTTGCCGATCAGGAGGATCGCGGCGGTCGGCGCAGCGGGCTCGGTCATGACGGTTCCATCGTGCCGTTCTCTTGGTGCGGGCCGATCATAGCGGAACGCCGGGGGAACCCGACAGCCCGCCGTCAACCGTGCGGCGGCGGCCCCGTCCTTCGACAGGCTCAGGACGAGGCCGAAACCCCAAGCCCTCATGCTGAGCTTGTCGAAGCATGAGGACGCCGCATCTCCCCACCCGCCCCACCCGCCGTCAGCGAGGTTGAAGCCGCCGCCGGTTGCTTTACATTCTGTGCCAACCGGACCACAGCCAGATCGGACCAGCTTCATGTGGCGATCCGCCGAGAAACCCGAGAGCGCCGCGCCGGCGCCGGCCGAACGCCAAGCGGCCAGGAGCGACGCCGCCTATGAGCGCAGCGTCAAGGTACATCCGCCCGAGGCGTTCGCGGCGATGCGCGTCGCCGGCCGGCTCGCCGCCGAGACGCTCGACTTCATCACGCCCCACGTCGAGCCCGGCATCACCACCGGCGAACTCGACCGGCTGTGCCATGACTTCATCGTCGAGCGCGGCGCGATCCCGGCGCCGCTCGGCTATCGCGGCTACCCGAAGTCGATCTGCACCTCGGTCAACCATGTGGTCTGCCACGGCATCCCGGGCGAGAAGAAGCTGCACAAGGGCGACATCCTCAACATCGACGTGACCGTGATCGTCGATGGCTGGCACGGCGATTCGAGCCGCATGTACGGCGCGGGCGACGCGCCGGTGAAGGCGAGGCGCCTGATCGACATCACCTACGAGGCGATGATGCGGGGGATCGAGGTGGTTAGGCCCGGCGCGCGGCTTGGCGACATCGGCCACGCCATCCAGTCCTATGCCGAGGGCCATCGCTGCGCGGTGGTGCGTGATTTCTGCGGCCACGGCATCGGCCGCGTCTTCCACGACGCGCCGAACATCCTGCACTATGGCGAGCCGGGCACCGGGCCGGAGCTGGTCGAGGGCATGTTCTTCACCGTCGAGCCGATGATCAACCTCGGCACCTGGGAAGTGACGCTGCTCAAGGACGGCTGGACCGCGGTGACGCGGGACCGCTCGCTCTCGGCGCAGTTCGAACACACGCTCGGCGTCACCCGCGACGGCTACGAGATCTTCACCCTGTCGCCGGCGGGCTATACGCGGCCGCCCTATAGCTGAGCGCCGGCCGTGGGCGAGGCCCGCAAGCCGGATGACAAGCCGCACTATCTCGGCCATCGTGACCGGTTGCGCGAACGCTTCGCCAGAAGCGGCGCGGACGCGCTCGCCGATTACGAGCTGCTCGAGCTCTACCTTTATCTCGCCATCCCACGCCGCGATGTGAAGCCGCTGGCGAAGGCGCTGATCGCCCGCTTCGGCAGCCTCGGCGCCGTGCTCGCCGCGCCCGAGGACCGGCTCGTCGAGGTCAAGGGCCTCGGGCCGCACGGCGCGCAGGCGCTCAAGCTCGCCCACGCGCTCAGGCTGCGCGGCCTCAAGGAGGAGATCGCGGGGCGCACCGTGATCGGCTCGTGGGACGCGCTCCTCGACTATTGCCGGGCGCAGATGGCGTACCATGCGAGCGAGCAGCTCCGCGTGCTGTTCCTCGACGTCAAGAACGGCCTGATTGCCGACGAAGTGCAGCAGGAGGGCAGCATCAACCATGTCATGCTTTACCCGCGCGAGGTGGTGCGCCGGGCGCTGGCGCTCGGTGCCGCCGCGGTGATCCTGGTCCACAACCACCCGAGCGGCGACCCGACGCCATCGCAGGCCGACATCAAGCTGACCGGCGAGATGGTCGCGGCGGCCAAGGCGCTCGGCATCGCGGTGCATGACCACCTGATCATCGGCCGCGGCAGCCACAGCTCCTTTCGCACGCTCGGCCTGCTGTAGCCGCACGCCCCATGTAAACGCGGCTTGCTTTTCGCAAGGTGCTGGGTGAATCTTTCATGAATCCAGATTTCTACAGGCGACAGGCTGAGTCCTGGCCTGTACGATTCGAGGCAAGCCACTGAACCAGCGAGGTTGCGGCCTGTCCCATGGGTAATCCGTCACGACCCGCCGATCGCCGCGCCCGATCCCGCTTCCCCCGTTCGAGCGACGCCAAGTGCCAAGGACGCTTCCCGTGAAGCGTCCTTTTTTCATGTCCGTCCAACACTGAGGGAATGCCATGGCCAAGCGTGCCGCACGCCAATCCGCCGCGCAGTTCGGGGTCGTCGAGGATTTCCCGCCGTTTCCGGAGCGCTGGAACCTGCCTGACGACGAGCGCCGGGAGCAGCGCTATGTCCGGCGCGTGCGGCCCAAGAGCGAGGGCCAGCAGCGCCTGGTCGATGCGATCGACGGCTATGGCGTGGTGCTCGCGCTCGGCCCCGCCGGCACCGGCAAGACCTATCTCGCCATCGCCAAGGCGGTCGAGGCGCTGGAGGAAGGCGCGGTCGAGCGCATCGTGCTGTCGCGGCCCGCGGTCGGCGCGGGCGAAGACCTCGGCTACCTCCCCGGCCATATCGAGGACAAGCTCGCGCCCTATCTGCGGCCGCTCTACGACGCGCTGACCGAGCGGCTCGGCGGCAAGCGGCTGAAGAAGCTGCTCGCCGACGGCGCGATCGAGATCGCGCCGGTCGCCTATATGCGCGGGCGCACGCTCAACAACGCCTTCGTCGTGATCGACGAGGCGCAGAACTGCACCGCGACCCAGATCAAGATGCTGCTCACCCGGCTCGGCTGGCACTCGACCATGGTGGTGACCGGCGACCCGGACCAGAGCGACCTCTTGCCCGGCCTCTCCGGCATCGCCGAGGTCGCCGCGCGCCTCGCCGCCCTCGACACCGTCGCGGTCATCCGGCTCGGCGAACGCGACATCGTGCGCCACCCCCTGGTCGCGGAGATGCTGAGCGTGCTGTAGGCTGGTCTTCTCGATGCGCGCTATCGGCCTTCGGCCTGCTTGAGCGCGCTCCATCCGGGTGAATGGCGACGGCACGGGCTCGTCTCTTTGATGCGCGCTATCTGCCTTCGGCCTACTTGAGCGCGCTCCATCCGGGTGAATGGCGGCGGCACGGGCTCGTCTTCCGGGCCGGCGCCGTATATCGTTCCGCATGGTCCTCGGCTACCGGGGGGCTTCAGATCGGGATTCCAGCCATGGCCGTGACGTCAAGCCGCATGAGCCGTTGGAGGCGGGCGTCGATCGTCCTCGCACTCCTGCTGCTTCCTGTCCTCAGCCATTGCGGCATGTTCTCCGGGACCGAGGAGCCCGAGACCGAAGCTCCCAAGGCCGAGGCACCCGAGGCCGAACCGGCCGAGGCAGTCGAGGGCGAGGCGGTCGAGGAGACCGGCCGGGCGGGCTTGGCGCGCGCCTGCGAGGCGGGCGACGCCGCGCACTGCTTCGAACTCGGCAACATGCTCTATACCGGGACGGACGGCCCGGCGGACAAGGCGCAGGCGCGGCTGTTCTACGAGCGGGCCTGCACGGGCGGCGCCTCAGTCGCCTGCGTCAACCTCGGCACCATGCTGCGCGGCGGCGAAGGCGGCGCGCCGGACGAGCCGCGCGCGCGGGAACTCTACGCGGTCGCCTGCGGCCAAAACCTCGCCGACGGCTGCTACGCGTTCGCCACCATGCTCGATGCGGGCCAGGGCGGCGCGCAGGACAGGCCGCGCGCGCGGGAGCTGTTTGACGAGGCCTGCCGCGAGGGCGTCGCCAGCGCCTGCGTCAACCTCGGCAACATGCTGCTCACCGGCGGCGGCGCGGTGCCGCAGGACGAGCCGCGCGCCCGACTGCTCTACGGCCAGGCCTGCGAACGCGGCGCCGCGATCGGCTGCCGGAACCTCGGCGTCATGTTCGAGAACGGCCAGGGCGGCGAGCCGGACCCGTGGAATGCGCGGCAGCTCTACAGCAAGGCCTGCGAGGCGGGCGACGCCGATGGCTGCTCCTTCCTCGCCAATCTGTTCGTCACCGGCCAGGGCGGCGCGCAGGACGAGACGCGCGCCCGCGCGCTCTATGGCCAGGCCTGCAAGGGCGGCTCGGCGCTCGGCTGCTTCAACCTGGGCGGCCGGCTGCACAGCGGCGAAGGCGGGCCGCAGGACATGGCGGCGGCGCGCGAGCTGTTCGACGCGGCCTGCCGGGGCGGCTATGCCTCGGGCTGCTTCAACCTCGCGACCATGCTGATCCGTGGCGAAGGCGGCGCGCCGGACGAGCCGCGCGCGCTCGAGATGTTCGGCCACGCCTGCAAGGGCGGCAACGTGGTCGGCTGCCACAACATGGCGGTGATGTTCGAGACCGGCCGCGGCGGCGTGCTCGACCAGCCGCGCGCGATGAAGCTCTTCGAGGTCGCCTGCAAGGGCGGCTACCAGAAGAGCTGCGCGAAGCTGCAGTGAGGCTCGCACCTTGCGCCGGAAGGTCCGTGCCGGCCTTGCCGCGCTTTTCTGCGCCACGTTTCTCGTCGCCGAACCGGCCGAGGCCGCGGTCGACGAGACCGGCTTTCTCGGCATCAGGCTCGGCACGCCGCTTGAAGACGTGCTGACGGCGCAGCCGACCGCGCGCATCTGGCAGAAGACCAAGACCGAGCTGAACGGCTGCTATTTCCAGTATTCGATCCCGACCATCCTGGCGCTCGCGCCGGCCGAGGCGTGGCTGTGCGAGGCGCGCGGCCACCCGGATAAGCTTGTCACCGCGATCAGCGTCGAGGCATGGGCCAGCAAGCAGGGCTATCTGCAACTGGTCGATGCGCTGACCGCGCGCTGGGGCCTCGCCCATTATTTCTGGGGCGGCTGCCTCAATTCGGCGGGCCACCCGACCGAGCAATACACCTGGCACCTGCCGTCGAGCCTGGTGCGCCTGATCAACCTCGACCTGCTCGAAGGCAAGCTGATGCTGCGCATCGAGCAGGCCGGCGACATCCTCGACTTCGGCCCAGGCGTCTGCCGCACGCCGCCCCTGGAGCTGCACCGTCTCGGCGAGGGGCGGCCGAGCTAGGCGCCGCGCCGCCCCTGCCACGGGAGTCGCCCGATTGATTTCCCGTCATCACCGGGTCGCGGCGCTTCGCGCCGGCCCGGTGATGACGGGAACTGACCAGCCGAATCCAATGTCAAACGATCTCCTCGATCGGGCCGTCCTCGGCGAAGCGTTGGAGCACGTTGCGGGTGAGGGTCGAGACGTTGTTGTCGAAGCCGTTGTGCGAGAGGCTGCCGCACCACGCGATGGAGGATGTCGAGAACACCGCGCCGCCCTGTGCCGTCGTGAAGAACACCAGGTCGGCGCGCACGCCGGCATCCTCCTCGCCGTTCGCGCCCGGCCGGTTGAAGTAGAGCTCCTCCGGCACCAGCATGGCGTTGGCCCTGTGGCCGAACGAGCAGGCGATCAGCATGGCGTTCGGCGGCGTGCCTTGCGCGTAGTCGATCCTGTCCATCTCGAGTCCGGCCGCGCCGCCGTTGATCCCGCCGAAATCGCCGATCATCTCGTCGCCGCCGACCCCGCGCATCAGCCAGGCGAGGCGCGGGTCGGCGGCGTCCGGCATCGGCACATAGCCGGTCGAGACGTCGAGGCCGTGCGAGCCGTAGCCGGTGCCGAAGATCTTCTGCGGCGGCCGGCCGCGCATGCGCCACAGCCCGCCGCGCTCGCCGGTCGTGCTGTGATGGTATTCGCCGCTGCGGGCGCGCCAAGCCTGATCGCCGCTCTCGCCCTTGCGCACCTCCATCAGCCACGGCTTGTCCGGATGCAGCGAAGTGATCCAGTAGAAGCCGTTGGCGCCGAGATACATGGCGCGGCCGCCGCCCGCGACATAGTCCTCGAAGGCGTCGAGCATGGCCTCGGTGCAGTATTCCGGGTGGCTGCCGGTCAGCACCACGTTGTAGCGGCGCAGCAGCGCCGCACCCTCGCGGTCGAGGTCGTGGTCGGTGATCACGTCGTAGGGCACGTCCTGGTGCTCCAGCCAGTCGACGAGCTGGAGGTCGGCCGGGAACGCCCAGACCATGCCGTATTCGTGGCGGTTGTGCGGGCGCATGGCGAGGATCGGCCGGCGCCAGCTCGAATACTGCACGCCGCGCCCGTCGGCGTGATGCTCGTAGGTGGAGAGCCCGTACTTCGCCGGGTTCTCGTTGAGCTCGAGGTCGTGCGCGCTGAGCGTCGTGGTGACGCCGATGATCGCCTGGGCGACCGGCGAGCTCTGCATCACCAGCGAATTGGCGTAGGCGAGGTAAGTCAGCGTCGAGACCAGGAACGCCGCCTTCGCCGTGGCGGTGCCGCGCGGCGGCGTGACGAAGAAGGGCACGCGGTCCACCTCGCCTTCGCTTTCGAGATGCACCGCATAGATGCCGCTCGGCAGGTCATCCGGCACGCGCAGGTGGAACGACGGCTGCCAGCGGCAATCGTCGAGCGAATCCTCGTGGAACCAGAGCGCGCCGTACTGCTCCGGGCAGTGGGTGAAACGCTCCTCATGGCCGTCCCAGTTCCAGCCGGTCATGGCACGATCCGGCTGGTTGATGCAGCGGCCATGCAACGCGTTGCCCGAAATATCGGTCGCCTCGTCGCTCGGGATGCCGCGCGGCGTGATGCCGTTCGCGAAGTCCCAATGGGCGAGGCGCGCGGCGCTCGGCACGGCGCCCGCGTGCAGCTCGTCGACCGAGGAGACGGCGCCGGGCCCGTAGAGCTTGGGGCTGTCGAGCTTGCCGTTGAAATTGCCGCGCGCGAGGCACTGCCCGTCGCGCCGGCCGGCCGCCTTGGCCGCGATCAGCAGCGGCGTGCCGGAATCGGCCGGCACGACGCGGAGCGCATCGCTCGCCGCCGCATTTGAATCGAGCGCGACGACGCGGCCGAGCCGGCTGTTCACCCGGTTGATCCTGGTTTCCTGCGAGAGCGCGAGGGTGCGGCGGGACAGGTCGAGCGTGACCGCGACGGAATACCAGATTTCGGGGAACAGGCGCTTCGGGCTGGCTATGCGCTGGGTTGTCGTGCCGTCGCCGGTGACAAAGCAAAGGAAACCGTCCTCGACGACGAGCGCCCAGCCGCGCGAGGCCGCCTCGTCGAAGCGGCCGATGACGGTCTGCGTCTGGCCGGGCGTGGTCGCGTAGAGGAAGAGATGGAGCGCGCCGCCTTGCGCAAGCGCGAGGCTTGCCTTCGGGTCGGGCACCTCGACGAAGCTCCCGGTCGTCGTCCATTGCGGGAAACCGTCATAGCCGCCGTCGATGTTCGACGGCACGCGGCGCGCCAGCGCTTCCGGCCCGCGCGGGTCGTCCCTGTCGTTCACGAGCCGGACCAGCGCGGCACTGTATTTCCGCGGCGTCCGGCAATCGACATGGAAGGCGAGCGTCTCGCCCGGCGCGACGTTCGGGCGGTCGCAATAGCCGGTGATCGCGAGATAGCTCATGGCCGGGGCTCCTGCGCCAGGCCGAGCGCCGCGAGCCGGCGCCGGAACACCGCGCGCACCGCCTCCGCCTCGGTGCGGTAACGCTCGCCCTCGACGATCTCTGGCGCCCTGCCCCGCCCCTGCATGACCGCGACGCGATACGCCTCGCCCGGCTTCTCGGCATAGATAAAGAGCTTGCCCCCGATCGGCGCCGAGCGGACGAAGACGAGCAGCCGCTGGAGCGCCGGGCTGTGCCGGCGGGTCGCACCGGTCGGGTCCGCGTCGTATTCGGCGAGCAGCGCGGCTGTCACCGTCGGCCGCAGCGCCTTGACGCGCTCGGCGGTGAACCGCCTCACCCAGTCCTGCGTCTTGTCACGGTACTTGCCTGGATCGTCGATCGGCATGCGCACGCCCCCCATCGCACCTGTCGAGCCCTGCGGCGTCGAAGTCGGGAGACAAGCATGCACTCCCCGCAGCGATCAACGCTCCGCCTTCCACCCTTGCCAAGCCGAGGTGGTTGCGATAGGTTACATGTAACCAGGAGCCGAGATTGGGATGACCTCGACATCGAAGCGAAACGCCTCCCGCACGAAGGTGCAGGCGCACCGGGCGCGTCTGCGCGCGCAAGGCCTGCGTCCCATTCAAATCTGGGTTCCCGACACAAGATCGCCGGAATTCGCGGCGGAGGCGCACCGCCAGGCTCTCGCGCTTGCCAAGAGCCCGCACGAACCCGACAACCAAGCCTTCATCGACAGCATTTCAGAGCTGAAGTTCAAGTGAAGCGTGGTGAGGTTTGGAGTGCTGCCGGTGGGGAGGACTATGCCGGCAAGCCGCGACCTGTCGTGATCATCCAGGACGATCGCTTTGATGCAACCCTATCCATCACGGTTTGCGCCCTGACGAGCAGTGCCACGGACGCACCACTTGCGCGCCCTATTGTCGAGCCCGATGGAACCAATGGGTTGCGGATAGCCTCCCGCCTGATGGTCGACAAGATCACCACGGTGCCGAAGACAAAGCTCGGAAAGCGCATCGGCAAGCTCGGCGATGCCGACATGCTCCGGCTCAACCGCGCGATCCTGGTGTGCCTCGGCCTTGCGGGATAGCGCCCTCGCCTTGACGGGGGCGGTTGCCGGAATCCAAACTGCGGCGAGCGTCACAGTGCAGCGCAGCAGGGCTTGCCGCCCCGGCGCGGACCAAGAAACACATAGGCCAGCATGAAACTCGTCGGCGTGGACGTCGGGGGCACCTTCACCGACCTCATCATCACGGATACCGATAGCGACAGCATCGCGATCCACAAGGTGCCGACCACGCCGGACGACCCCTCGGTCGGCGTCACCCAGGGCATCGTCGCGCTGTGCGAGCGCAACGGCATCGCGCCCGGCGCGATCGACCACGTCTTCCACGGCACCACGATCGCGACCAACGCCGTGCTCGAATATGACGGCGCGACCGCCGGCATGATCACGACCGAAGGCTATCGCGACATCATCCATATCGGGCGCCACCAGCGGCCCGAGAACTACTCGATCATGCAGGACATCCCGTGGCAGGCGCGCCCGCTGGTGCGCCGCCGCCACCGCAAGACCGTCGCCGAACGGCTGAGCCCGCCCAGGGGCGAGGTACTGAAGCCGCTCGACGAGGCCGCGGTGCGCACGGCCGCGCGCGAGCTGAAAGCCGCCGGCGTGCAGTCGATCGCGGTGTGCTTCCTGTTCTCCTACATCGACCCGCGCCACGAGGAGCGCGCCAAGGCGATCATCCTGGAGGAATTCCCGGACGCCTTCGTCACCACCTCGGCCGCGGTCGCGCCGCAGTTCCGCGAGTTCGAGCGCTTCACCACCGCGGCGATGAACGCCTTCATCGGCCCCAAGGTGCGCAACTATGTGCGGCGCTTCGAGGAGAGGCTCGGCGGCGCAGGCATCAAGGCCGATCTCCACATCATGGCCTCGAACGGCGGCGTCGCGACCGCCGCCACGGTCGCCGACCTACCGGTGGTGACGCTGCTCTCGGGGCCGGCCGCCGGCGTGCTCGGCGGCGCCTGGGCGGCGGCGCTCTCCGGCCGCGAGCGCCTGATCACCTTCGACGTCGGCGGCACCAGCGCCGACATCGGCATCGTGATCGAGGGCCGCTATGGCGAGGCGACCGCGCGCGACACCTGGATCGGCGGTTATCCGGTGCTGGTGCCGATGATCGACATCCACACCATCGGCGCGGGCGGCGGCTCGATCGCCCATGTCGATGCCGGCGGGGCGTTCCGCGTCGGGCCGCAGAGCGCGGGCTCGCAGCCCGGCCCGGCCTGCTATGCGCGCGGCGGCGCGCGGCCGACCGTGACCGACGCCAATTTGGTGCTCGGCCGGCTCGACAAGGACAATTTCCTCGGCGGCGAGATGGCGCTCGACGAGGCGGCGGCGCACCGGGTGATCGCCGAGCTCGCAAGGCAGCTCAAGCTCGACAAGCTAGAGGCCGCCGAGGGCGTGCTGACCATCCTCAACTCCAACATGGCGAACGCGATCCGCGCCAAGACGGTGCAGAAGGGGCTCGACCCGCGCGACTTCGCGCTGGTCGCCTTCGGCGGCGCCGGCCCGCTGCACGGTGCCGAGGTCGCCGCCGTGCTCAACATCCCCGAGGTGGTGGTGCCGCCGCATCCCGGCATCACCTCGGCCGCCGGCCTCCTCACCACCGACATCAAGTACGACCGCATCAAGACCGAGTTCCAGACCAAGGGCGGCGTCGACCTCGCGAAGCTCGGCGCGGACTTCGCCGGGCTCGAGGCGGCACTGATCGAGCAGTTCGAAAAGGACGGCATCGCGCGCGGCAAGATCCGGCTGCAACGCTTCGGCGACCTGCGCTATGTCGGCCAAGGCTACGAGCTGCGCGTGCCCTTCCCCGCCGAACCGCCAGACGAGGCGGTGCTGGAGGGCGTGTGGAACGCCTTTCACGAGCAGCACAAGCGCGAATACGGCCATTTCTTCGCCGCGAGCCCGATCGAGATCGTCAACATCCGGGTCACCGGGATCGGCGGCACGCCGAAGATCGGCAAGCCCGCGCCCGCCAAGGGCGGCACGGTCGAGGCCGCACTGGTGCGCCGCGGCCAGAGCGTGTTCCGCGTCGAAGGCGTGCTCGGCAGCTACGAAACCGCGTATTATCGGCGCGAACTGCTGCCGCTCGGCGAGAAGGTACCGGGCCCCGCGATCATCCTGCAGCGCGACACCACGACGGTCGTGCCGCCGGGCTGGAGCGCCGAGGCCGATACCGGCGGCAACCTCATCCTGCGCGCGCAACCGAAAGGCTGAACGATGGCCCAGGCACGCCCCGCAACCAAGCTCGGCTCGACGCCGATCGACCCGGTGACCGCGAGCGTCATCCAGGGCGCGCTCGAAAGCATCGCGGTCGAGATGGGCTACAAGCTGATGCGGATGTCCTATTCGAGCATCATCCGCGAGTCCGAGGATTTCGGCGCCGCGCTGCTCGACGCGCAAGGCCGCCAGCTCTGCGAATCGCGCCAATCGACGCCGCTGCAATCCGGCCCGATCCCCGGCTACGTCAAGGGCATGAATCGGCTGCTCGCGGTGCGCGGCGAGAGCCTGGGCCCGGGCGACGTGATCATGCACAACTCGGCCTATCACGGCGCCTCGCACGGGCCGGATGTCGCCTTCATCGTGCCGGCCTTCGTCAAGGGTGCGCTCGTCGGCTATTCGGTGACGACCGCGCACCATCTCGACATCGGCGCCGGCTCGCCGGGCAGCTGCGGCATCGTCGATTCGCTCGACGCCTATGCCGAGGGCCTGCAGTTCAAGGCGCTCAAGGTCTACGACAAGGGCGTGCTCAACAAGCCGCTCTGGCAGATGGTGCGCGACAACATCCGCGCCTCCGACCTCGTGGTCGGCGACATGGAAGCGCAGATCGCCGCGGCGCGCATCGGCGCCGAGCGCTACCTGGAGCTGATCGAGCGCTACGGCCTCGCGACCGTGGATGCCGCGGGTGATGCGCTGATGGATCATTCGGAGCGCCTGATGCGCCAGGCGATCGCGGCGCTGCCCGACGGCAGCTACGGCGCCGAGGGCCATGTCGACGGCTTCGAGAACGACCTCGAGCGGCGCGACCTCAAGATCAAGGTCACGGTCACCATCAAGGGCAGCGAGATGACCGTAGACCTGACCGGCACCGACAAACAGATCGACGACCGGCCGCTCAACATGCCGCTCGAAGGCACGGTCGATTGCGCGATCTGGCTCACCGTGCGCTCGATCCTGCTCGATTCCGCGGTGCACGGCCACATCCCGCAGAACAGCGGGCTGGTGCGCCCGATCAGCATCGTCGCGCCCGAAGGCACGCTGGTGAACCCGACCTTCCCGGCGCCCACCATCGCGCGCTTCTGCCCCGGCAACATCGTGGCCGACACGCTGATGCGCGCGCTTGCGCAAGCCGTGCCGACGCAGGTCTCGGCCGGCGTCGGCAACCTCAAGGTGATCGCCTATAGCGGCATTCGCGGCGGCGCGCATTGGGTGCACATGGACATCCACGAAGGCAGCTATGGCGGGCGCTACGGCAAGGACGGCATGGACACGGTGGACACGCTCTACGCCAACACCCGCAACAACCCGATAGAAGACATCGAATCGCACCTGCCGCTCCGCGTGCTGCGCTACGAGCTGCGCGAGGGCGAGGCGGCGCCCGGTAAATGGCGCGGCGGCATCGGCTCGGTGCGCGAGGTCGAGCTCCTGGAGGACGGCAGCTTCTCGATCGAGGGCGACGGCCACATGTTCCCGCCCTGGGGCTTCCGGGGCGGCGCGGCAGGCTACACCTCGCAGCTCCTGTTCCGGCCGAAGAAGGGCGGCGAGTTCTCGCTGCCCTCGATGATGCCGAACATGGCGGCCAAGGCCGGCGACCGGCTGGTCTTGACCGGCACCTGCGGCGGCGGCTATGGCGATCCCTTGAAACGCGATCCGGCGCAGGTGCTCTCCGACGTGCGCGACGGCTTCGTGACACTCGAATCGGCAAAGGCCGATTACGGCGTCGTGATCACGCCCGACACGACCATCGACGCGGCGGCGACCGCCGCCGAGCGGCGCGCCCGCGGCGCCTGAACTACCGGGAGGCCACCCCCATGCGCATCAAGATCATCAACCCGAACACCACCCAGGCGATGACCGACACGATCGGCGCATGCGCGCGCAAGTTCGCGCGGCCGGGCACCGATGTCGTCTCGGTCAGCCCGAGCTTCGGTCCTGCCTCGATCGAATCCTATGTCGACGAGTACGTCTCGGCCTGCGGCGTGCTCGACGAGATCAAGAAGAGCGACGAGAACGACAATTTCGATGCCTATATCGTCGCCTGCTACGGCGACCCCGGCCTGCACGCCGCGCGCGAGCTGACCGAGAAGCCGGTGATCGGCATCGCCGAGGCCTCGCTCTACACCGCCTCCATGCTCGCCGCGCGCTTCTCGATCGTCACCATCATCCCGCGCGCGCGCACCCTGATGGAGGAGATGGTGCGCGGCTACGGCATGGAGCACCGCATCGTCTCGATCCGCACGCTCCCGCTCTACGTGCTCGACGTCGAGAAGGATTCCGTAAGCTCGTTCGAAAAGATCAGGGAAGGCGCGCGGCTCGCGGTCAAGGAGGACAATGCGGAGGCTGTCTGCCTCGGCTGCGCCGGCTTCGCCGAGTTCGCCCAATCGATCGAGGACGAGCTCAAGGTGCCTGTGCTCGACGGCGTGGTGTGCGCCACCAAGCAGGCCGAGGTGCTGGTCGAGCTCGGCAAGAAGACCTCGAAGCGCATGACCTACCGGCCGCCCGAGCGCAAGGGCTATACCGGCATCTTCGCACACTTCTCGAGCGACGCGCCGAAGGCCCCCGGCAAGGCGGCGGCGGAATAGCGTGGCCCTCCTCTCGGCACGACCTCGCACGGGCGGCATGCGCGTGACTCCATGATCCCGCGCTATAGCCGCCCGCAGATGGCGGCCATCTGGCAGCCCGAGAACCGCTTCCGCATTCTCGCCGAGATCGAGGCGCACGCGCTCGAAGCGCAGGTCGGGCTCGGCATCGCGCCGCGCTCGGCGCTCGCGGTGCTGCGCCGCGCGCTGAAGGATCACCTCGCCGGGATCACCGACCCGGCCGCGATCGAGGCGATCGAGCGCGAGACGCGGCATGACGTGATCGCCTTCCTCACCAACCTCGGCAGATACGTCGGGCCGGACTCCCGCTTCATCCACCAGGGGCTGACCTCGTCCGACGTGCTCGACACGGCGCTTGCGGTGCAGCTCGTGCAGGCGAGCGACCTTTTGATCGAAGGCACCGGGCGCGTCATGGCGGCGCTGAAGTGCCGCGCCGTCGAGCACAAGCTCACCCTCTGCGTCGGGCGCAGCCACGGCATCCATGCCGAGCCGACCAGCTTCGGCCTCAAGCTCGCCGGCCACTATGCCGAGTTCGCCCGCAACCACGAACGGCTGCTCGCGGCGCGCAAGGAGATCGCGACCTGCGCCATCTCGGGGCCGGTCGGTACCTTCTCCTCGGTCGATCCGAGGGTCGAGGCGCATGTCGCCGAGAAGCTCGGCCTCGCCGTCGAGCCGGTCTCGACCCAGGTGATCCCGCGCGACCGGCACGCCGCGTTCTTCGCCGCGCTCGCGCTCACCGCCGCCGCCATCGAGCGGCTCGCGACCGAGATCAGGCATCTGCAACGAAGCGAGGTGCGCGAGGCCGAGGAGGCTTTCGCCAAGGGCCAGAAGGGCTCCTCCGCGATGCCGCACAAGCGCAACCCGATCCTCTCCGAGAACCTGACCGGCCTTGCCCGTATCGTGCGCGCCGCGCTGACGCCCGCGCTCGAGAACGTCGCGCTCTGGCACGAGCGCGACATCTCGCACTCCTCGGTCGAGCGGGTGTTCGTGCCCGACGCCACCATCGCGCTCGACTTCGCGCTCGACCGTCTCGCTGGGCTGGTCGAGAGCCTCCTGGTCTATCCCGAGGCGATGCGGCGCAACCTCGAGAGCCTCGGCGGCCTGGTGCATTCGCAGGCCGTGCTGCTCGCGCTGATCGAGGCCGGGCTGTCGCGCGAGGCGGCCTATGCCGCCGTGCAGCGCAACGCGATGGCGACCTGGCGGGAGGGCGGCAGCTTCCGCGACCGGCTATGGGCCGACGATGAGGTGCGCGCGACGCTGAAGCGCGCGAAGCTCGACGCCGCGTTCGATCCGAAGCCCTATCTCGCCCATGTCGATGACATCTTCGCGCGGGTCTTCGGCGCCGAGACGAAGCCCGCGCGTCCACGCAAACCGGGGAGCAAGAAGAAATGAGCAAGCCGACCGTCATCATCACCGGCGCCGGCATCGGCATCGGCCATGCCGCCGCCCTCGCCTTCGCCAAGGCCGGCTACCATGTCGGTGTCACCGACGTGATCGAGGCCGAGGGCAAGGACACGGTCAAAGAGATCGAGAAGGCTGGCGGCTCGGCCGAGTTCCACAAGGTCGACGTGACCGACACCGGCAACGTGAACGCCGTGGTCGCCGCCTTCGAGAAGAAGCACGGCGCGATCGACGCCGCGATCGCCAATGCCGGCATCGCCCACAAGGTGAAGCTCGAGGAGATGACCGACGAGAAGTGGGGCCACACGCTCGACGTCGACCTCAACGGCGTGTTCCGCCTGTGCCGCGCGGTCGCGCCGGGCATGCGCAAACGCAAGAAGGGCGCGATCGTCGCGACCTCCTCGATCATGGGCGTCGGCTATGGCTGGCACGACCATGTGCAGTACAACGCCGCGAAGACCGGCGTGGTCGGCCTGGTGCGCGGCCTCGCCTGCGACCTCGGCGCCGACCAGGTGCGGGTCAACGGCATCGCGCCCGGCTACATCCGCTCGGCGCAGTCGCTCTCGACGGTGCACTCGCTCGGGCCGGCCGGGCTCGAGAAGGCCGCCGAATACATCCCGCTCGGCCGTGTCGGCGAGCCCGACGACATCGCGGACGTGATGGTCTTCCTTTGCTCGCACGGGGCACGTTACATTAGCGGGCAGACCATCATCGTCGACGGCGGGCTGATGGTCGGAAGGTATTAGCCGCCGAGCAGCGCCGCCCTGAAGCGGTCCTTCAGATACGCGCCGTCCTTGGGCGGCAGCACGCGCGGCGCGGCCTCGGCCTTGACCTTGAAGACGCAGAGCAGCGGCCCCGGCCCCTGGCGCATCGCGCCGGCACAGCGCTCCAGCTCGTGAACGTCGCGCGCCGTCGCGGCCGAGGCGACGCCGCAGGCGCGCGCAATGCCGGCAACATCGATGCCCGAGGCGGTCAGGCCGCGCTGCATGCCGGTCTCGCCGTGCCGCTCATTGTCGAGCACGGCGATCGAGAGGTTGTCCGGCCGCTGCGCGCCGATCGCGGCGAGGCTGCCGAGCCCCATCATCAGCTCGCCGTCGCCGGTGACCACCAGGACGCGCCGCCCGGGCTGCGCGAGCGCGAGGCCGAGGCCGATCATCGAGGCCGAACCCATCGCGCCCCAGAGCGGGAAGTCGAGCGCGTTGTCCGCGACCGCGGCGACGTCCCACGCCGAGGAGCCGAGGCCTGCGACCACCAGCATATCGCCGCGCGCCGCGAGGAGCCGCGCGACAACATCGCGCCGTTCGAGCGAGGTTTCGGGCTTGTCGCTCATGGCCGGACCGTGTGAACGCCTTGGCCCCAATTCCCTAATTCGTCATTGCCCGGCTCGACCGGGCAATCCAGGGGCGGCGGCACCGTCGCTTGCAGAGAAAGACTGGATGCCCCGGTCAAGCCGGGGCATGACGAAAGAGGAAGAGTGTCGTCGGCCATCATCCCGCTCACCGCGTGAATGCCTTGGCGCCGATCACGCGTTGCGAGACCAGCACCGCGACGGCGACCTGGGATTCGAAGGCGAGCTGGGCCGCCGCCGCGACCGTCTCGCCCACCTCGGCCGCCTTGTCGACCGGATAGACGATGACGCCGCCGGCCTCCAGATGCTCAGGGCCAGCGAAGCCCATCGGCACCTGCCATGGGTTCACCTCGCCCCAATTGCCGCGCATGGTGACGATGGTCAGGAACGGGAAGCGGCACGCCTTGACGAGCGAGAGCGGCGCGATGACGTTGCCGATGCCGCTCGACTGCATGAGCAGCACGCCGCGCTCGCCGCCGAGCCAGGCGCCGGCCAGCATGCCGATGCCGTCCTGTTCGTTCGAGAGCAGCACGTCCTTGATGCCGGTGTCGGCTTCGCAGAATGCGATCAGCCGGGTCAGCCCAGCGTCCGGCACATAGGCGACCTGGCGCACCCGTGCCGCACTCAGCACGCGGTGCACGTCGGCCGCCCAGTCGACGACCTGCTCGGTCATCGCGGCAGGCCGGGCTATTCGGCCATCACCTGCTGGCGCGCGACGTCCAACAGGCGGGTCATCTCCTTGCGCAGCCGGTGCTCGTCGATGGCGACGCCCTTGGCGCCGAAATCCTTGAGCACCTTCTCGACCACGTCGGAATCGCCGGGTCGGTCGAAATCGGCCGCGACCACCTCCTTGGCGTAGGCATCCGCGGCGTCGCCCTGGATGCCGAGCTGCTCGGCCGCCCACAGCCCCAGGAGCTTGTTGCGCCGGGCGTTGACCTTGAACCTCAGCTCCTCGTCCCGCTTGTAGCGGGCTTCCTCTTCCTTCTTGCGCTTGTCGAAGGTGGTCATGCGCTATGCTCCCTGGTGCCGGCGGCTGGCGGAGCGCGGTCCCCGAGCGAGGCCGCGCCTTCCGCGCTGTCCCGGCATATATACGGTTCAAGGCGCGTGCGTTCAATCGCGCTTGGCCAGATTGTGAGAGACCATGTGCACGCTCGTCATCTTGCGCCGTCCCGGCCATGACTGGCCCGTCCTGATCGCGGCCAACCGCGACGAGATGCGCGACCGGCGCTGGCGCCCGCCCGGCCGCCACTGGCCCGACCGGCCCGAGGTGGTTGCCGGCCTCGACGAGCTCGCCGGCGGCTCCTGGCTCGGCATCAACGATCACGGCGTGGTCGCCGGCATCCTCAACCGGGTCGGCTCGCTCGGCCCGGCGCCAGACAAGCGCTCGCGCGGCGAGCTGGTGCTCGAAGCGCTCGACCATGCCGACGCCGCGGAGGCGGCCGAGGCGCTGGCCGACCTCAACGGCGACGCCTACCGCTCGTTCAACATGCTGATCGCGGATTCGCGCGACGCGGTGTGGCTGCGCCATGATGGCGGCCGGGCGATCGAGCTCAGGCCGCTGCCGGCCGGCTTCTCGATGCTCACCGCCCATGACATCAATTCGACCGAATCGTCGCGCGTGCGCGAGCACCTGCCCCGCTTCGAGGCCGCACCCGTGCCCGATCCGGACGCCGGCGACTGGGCGGGCTGGGAAGCGCTGCTCGCCAGCCGCGACTCGGAACCCGGCCACGCACCGTTCGGCGCCATGCGCATCGAGACCGGCGACGGCTTCGGCACCGTCTCCTCCTCGCTGATTGCGCTGGCGCAGCCGAAGTCGGAGCCGCGCCGGCCGATCTGGCTGTTCGCGTCCGGGCCGGCGGGCGTGCATCACTTCGAGCCGGTCGAGCTCCGGCGCGCGGCAGCCATGCCGTGACGGCTTGGTTGCGGTGCCTGGGGTGCCGTTGTATTGACGCCCCGAGTTGACTATCCTATGGCCGTTCGCGCCGGTTCGTCGGGCCGGTATTGCGGCCGAACGCAACCCGCTTGCATCATGGAGGACCGCTATGGCTCGCCGCCGTCAGGTCTACGAGGGCAAGGCGAAGGTGCTCTATGAGGGCCCGGAACCCGGCACCCTGATCCAGTATTTTAAGGACGACGCCACCGCCTTCAACAACCAGAAGAAGGCGACCGTGGTCGGCAAGGGCGTGCTCAACAACCGGATCTCGGAGCACCTGATGACCCGGTTGAACGAGATCGGCGTGCCGACCCATTTCGTGCGCCGGCTCAACATGCGCGAGCAGCTCATCCGCGAGGTCGAGATCATCCCGGTCGAGGTGGTGATCCGCAACGTCGCGGCCGGCTCGCTCAGCCAGCGGCTCGGCATCGCGGAAGGCACCGTGCTGCCGCGCTCGATCGTCGAGTATTATTACAAGAACGACGCGCTCGGCGACCCGATGGTCTCGGAAGAGCACATCACGGCGTTCGGCTGGGCCACGCCGCAGGACCTCGACGACATCCTGTCGCTGTCGCTGCGCATCAACGACTTCCTGTCCGGCCTGTTCTACGGCATCGGCATCCGCCTGGTCGATTTCAAGATCGAGTTCGGGCGGCTGTGGAACGGCGACGACATGCGCATCGTGCTGGCCGACGAGATCAGCCCAGATAGCTGCCGGCTGTGGGATTTGCAGACCAACGAGAAGCTCGACAAGGACCGCTTCCGCCGCGACCTCGGCAACATCATCGAAGCCTATCAGGAGGTCGCGCGCCGGCTCGGCATCCTGCCCGAGGCCGGGGTCCACGAGCTCCGGCCGGCCGAGGCCAAGGGCCGCGGCTGAAGCCTCATGGCGTTGAAGGCGCGCGTCCACGTCACGCTCAAGAACGGCGTGCTCGACCCGCAGGGCAAGGCGATCGGCCGCGCGCTCGCGGCGCTCGGCTTCGACGGCGTCGGCGAGGTGCGCCAGGGCAAGCTGATCGAGTTGGAACTCGACGAGACCGACCGCGGCAAGGCCGAGGCCGCCCTGCGCCAGATGTGCGAGAAGCTGCTCGCCAACACCGTGATCGAGAACTACGCGATCGAGCTGACGCCGTGACCGGGTTGCGTGCCGGTATCCTCATGCTTCGACTAGCTCAGCATGAGGGCTTCGAGTTTCGCCTCATCCTGAGCCCGTCGAAGGATGGGGCGGCCGGGTTGCGCTAGAGACGATCATAGTCATGCAGGCCACCGTCATCGTCTTTCCCGGTTCGAACTGCGACCGCGACATCATGGTCGCGCTCGAAGCGGTCATGGGCCGAAGGCCGCACATGGTCTGGCACGGCGACAGCGCGCTGCCCAAGGTCGATCTCATCGTGCTGCCGGGCGGCTTCTCCTATGGCGACTATTTGCGTGCCGGCGCCATGGCGGCGCACTCCCACATCATGCGCGCGGTGGTCGCGGAAGCCGCGCGCGGCGTGCCGGTGCTCGCCATCT
>JBFXKW010000003.1:125426-290186 GCA_050173345.1 Alphaproteobacteria bacterium
CTCATCGTGCTGCCGGGCGGCTTCTCCTATGGCGACTATTTGCGTGCCGGCGCCATGGCGGCGCACTCCCACATCATGCGCGCGGTGGTCGCGGAAGCCGCGCGCGGCGTGCCGGTGCTCGCCATCTGCAACGGCTTCCAGGTCGCGGCCGAGGCGGGGCTGCTGCCTGGCGTGCTGATGCCGAACGCCTCGCTCAAGTTCGTCTGCAAGGACGTCCATCTGCGTGTCGAGAACGATGCCTCGCCGTTCACCCGCGCCTTCCGCAAGGGCCAGGTGCTGCGCATGCCGATCGCGCACCGCGACGGCAACTATTTCGCCGACGAAGCGACGCTCGATGCGCTCGAAGCCAACGGCCAGGTCGCCTTCCGCTACGTCACGGCGGAAGGCGCGGTCACCGATGACGCCAACCCGAACGGCTCGGCGCGCAACATCGCAGGCGTCTTCAACGAGCGGCGCACCGTCTGCGGCCTGATGCCCCATCCCGAACGGCTCGCCGACACCATGCTCGGCGGCACCGACGGCAAGGCCATGCTCGAAGGCCTGATCCACGAGCTGGCGTGACGCCCGGAACCACCGTGACGCGAGAGCCCGAGATCACACCCGAGGTCGTGGCGGGCCACGGCCTCAAGCCCGACGAGTATGAGCGCGTGGTGGCGGCGCTCGGGCGCACGCCGAACCTGACCGAGCTCGGCATCTTCTCGGTGATGTGGAGCGAGCACTGCTCCTACAAATCCTCGCGCGTCTGGCTCAAGACCCTGCCGACCAGCGCGCCCTGGGTGATCTGCGGACCCGGCGAGAACGCCGGCATCGTCGACATCGGCGACGGCCAGGCCGCCGTCTTCAAGATGGAGAGCCACAACCACCCCTCCTTCATCGAGCCCTATCAGGGTGCGGCGACCGGCGTCGGCGGAATCCTGCGCGACGTCTTCACCATGGGCGCGCGGCCGATCGCCAACCTGAACGCGCTGCGCTTCGGCGCGCCCGAGCACCCGAAGACGCGCCATCTGGTTGCGGGCGTGGTCGCCGGCATCGGCGGCTACGGCAACTGCATCGGCGTGCCGACGGTCGGCGGCGAGTGCACCTTCCACCCGTCATACAACGGCAATATCCTGGTCAACGCCATGACGGTCGGCCTGGTCGATGCCGGCCGCATCTTCTATTCGGCCGCCGGCAAGCCGGGGCACCCGGTCGTCTATGTCGGCTCCAAGACCGGGCGCGACGGCATCCACGGCGCGACCATGGCGTCTGCCGAGTTCGACGAGAGCTCGGAGGAGAAGCGGCCGACCGTGCAGGTCGGCGATCCCTTCACCGAGAAGCTGCTGCTCGAAGCCTGCCTCGAACTCATGGCGACCGATGCGATCGAGGCGATCCAGGACATGGGCGCGGCCGGGCTCACCTGCTCCTCGGTCGAGATGGCGGGCAAGGGCGGCACCGGCATCGAGATCGACCTCGACCTCGTGCCGCAGCGCGAGCAAGGCATGAGCGCTTACGAGATCATGCTCTCCGAGAGCCAGGAGCGCATGCTCATGGTGCTGAAGCCGGGCCGCGAGGACGTCGCGCGCCGCGTCTTCGAGAAATGGGAGCTCGACTTCGCGGTGATCGGCAAGGTGACCGACACCGGCCGCTTCGTGCTGCGCAAGGGCAATGCGCTGGTCGGCGACATGCCGATCCCGCCGCTGGTCGACGAGGCGCCGGTCTATCGCCGCCCCTATGTCGAGCCGCAGCCGCGCCCGCCGGTCGATGCCGCGGCGCTCGATCACCCGCCCGTGATGGCGGCGCTCCTCAAGCTGATCGGTGGCCCCGACCTCTGCGCCAAGCGTTGGATCTGGGAGCAGTACGACCACATGGTGATGGCCGACACCGTGCAGCGGCCGGGCGGCGACGCCGCCGTGGTGCGCGTCCACGGCACAACGAAGGCGCTCGCCATGACCACCGATTGCACGCCGCGCTACTGCGCTGCGCACCCGAAGACAGGCGGCATGCAGGCGGTCGCCGAGGCGTGGCGCAACCTGAGCGCGGTCGGCGCCAAGCCGCTCGCGATCACCGACTGCCTCAACTTCGGCAATCCCGAGCGGCCCGAGGTGATGGGCCAGTTCGTCGGCTGCATCGAGGGCATGGCCGAGGCATGCCGCGCGCTCGACTTCCCGGTCGTCTCCGGCAATGTCTCGCTCTACAACGAGACCAGCGGCCAGGGCGTGCAGCCGACGCCCGCGATCGGCGGCGTCGGCCTGATCGCCGACGTCTCGCGCGCGATCACGCTCGCCTTCAAGGCCGAGGGCGAGAGCATCCTCCTGCTCGGCGCGACGGCCGGCCACCTCGGCGTCTCGCTCTATCTGCGCGACGTGCTCGGCACGGAGGCCGGCCCGCCGCCGCCGGTCGACCTCGCCGCCGAGCGGCGCACCGGCGATTTCGTGCGCGGCCTGATCGAGCAGGGCCGCGTCAGCGCCTGCCATGACGTGTCTGACGGCGGCCTCCTGGTCGCCATCGCCGAGATGGCGCTCGGCGCGGCGCGCGCCGGCCGGGCCGTTGGCGCGACGCTCAACGCCGCGCCCGGCGGCAGCGCGCCCGCCGCCCACTGGTTCGGCGAGGACCAGGCACGCTATGTGCTGACCGCGCCGCCGGCCGAGGCGGCGCGGATCGAGGCGGACGCCCGCGCCGCCAACATTCCCTTGACGGCCGTGGGGCTTACCGGCGGCGCTTCGTTGACAGTGGCAGGCGCGGGTGCCATATCCGTAACTGAGCTTGCGCGGGCGCACGAGGCGTGGCTGCCTGCCTTCATGGCCGCGCCCGGCTGAGCCTTCCCCGCGTGCGAGAGAGTTTTCCGCGATGCCGATGAACGCCAGCGAGATCGAGCAGCTCATCCGCGAGGGGCTGCCCGACGCCGAGGTCGAGATCGCCGATCTGCGCGGCGACGGCGACCACTACGCCGCGCGCGTGGTCTCGACGGCGTTCCAGGGCAAGAGCCGCGTGCAGCGGCACCAGATGGTCTACAAGGCGCTCAAGGGACGGATGGGCGGCGAGCTTCACGCGCTCGCGTTGCAGACCGTGACGCCCGACGAAGCCTGACCGCCGCACATCCAGAGGACACGAGACATGGCCACCCAGACCGAGAACACCGTCTATCAGCGCATCCGCAGCGACATCGAGAACAACGACGTCGTGCTGTTCATGAAGGGCACGCCCGTGTTTCCGCAGTGCGGCTTCTCCGCCGCCGTGGTGCAGGTGCTGACCAACCTCGGCGTCAAGTTCAAGGGCGTCAACGTGCTGGAAGATCCCGAGGTGCGCGACGGCATCAAACGCTTCTCGGACTGGCCGACCATCCCGCAGCTCTATGTCAAGGGCGAGTTCGTCGGCGGCTGCGACATCGTGCGCGAGATGTACGAGACCGGCGAGCTCAACGAGCTGCTCTCCACCCGGGGCGTCGCGGTCCAGCCGCAGGCCTGACCAGGCGGGCGGCTGCCTCTTGTCTTGTCCCCTCCCCCCTTGAGGGGGAGGGTTAGGGTGGGGGGGGGGTGCCGCCGCACAATCCCACGACGATCCCCGATGAACGATCCGGCCAGCATCACCGACACGATCAGCGGCTATCACGCACATATCTATTTCCGCGACGAAAGCGAGCGGGCGCGGGCACTCGCGCTGCGCGACAAGCTCGAGGCGGGGTTCGAGGTCAGGCTCGGCCGGGTGTGGGACAAGCCGGTCGGCCCGCACCCGATCCCGATGTACCAGATCGCCTTCGCCGCCGGGCAGTTCGCGGCCGTGGTTCCCTTCCTCATGCTGGCGCGCGACGGGCTCTCCGTGCTGGTCCATCCCGAGACCGGCGACGACCTCGCCGACCATTCGGCGCACGCGCTCTGGCTCGGCGCAGCCCTGCCGCTCGACCTCGACATCCTGAGACGGCTCACGGGCGGCTGAACCACGCGGCGGGTTCGCGCTTGCCGCCGTTGCCGCGCGCGGCAAGAATGAAAAATGATCGATGATCCCGCTCCGGAGAACTGGCCGGCGGAGGCGCGCCGCCTAGCCGCCGGCATCAGGCGCCGCACCCTCGACATCGCGATCAGCCAGAACGGCGCCTATCTCGGCCAGGCCTGCTCGTCGGCCGAGATTCTGGCGACGCTGCATTGCCGCACGCTCAACCCGGCGAACGGCGATGTCTTCGTGCTCTCGCCCGCGCACTATTCGCTCGCTCTGTTCGCCCTGATGGTCGAGCTCGGCACGCTGCCGGAGGCCGCGCTCGCGAGCTACAACCAGGACGGCTCCGCGCTCGAGATGATCGGCGGCCGCGGCGCGCCCGGCATGGTGTTCACCACCGGCTCGCTCGCCCAAGGGCTGAGCCAGGCCATCGGGCTCGCCCTCGCCAAGCGTCACAAGGGCGAGCCGGGCCGTGTCGTCGTCTATCTCTCCGACGGCGAGCTGCAGGAGGGGCAGACCTGGGAAGCGTTCATGACGCTCGCGCACTACCGGCTGAGCTCGGTGCTCGTCGTGCTTGACCTCAACGACAGCCAGGTCGATGGCGCGCCGGCCGGGATCATGACGATCGAGCCGATCCGGGCGAAGCTCGCGGCCTTCGGCCTCGATGCGGTCGAGATCGACGGCCATGACTGCCGGGCGATCGACGAGGCGCTGTCGCGCCCGATCGCCGACGCGCCGCGCGCCGTGCTGTGCCGGACGCGAATCTGGCAGGGCTTCCCGTCGCTCAAATCGCGCACCAACCTGCACTATGTCCGCTTCCGGCCGGGCGAGGCCGAGCTCGCGCGCGCCGATCTCGCCACGCACGAACGGGCGGCCGCGCCATGACGGGCACCGCCTTCCGCCCCTATGCCTCGGCGATCGTCGCCTATGCCGAACGCCATCCCGAGGTCGTGTGCCTGACCGGCGATCTCACGGCCTCCTGCGAGATCGACCTGTTCCGCGACCGTTTCCCCAAACGCTATTTCAACTTCGGCATGGCCGAGCAGAACATGATCGGAATCGCGGGCGGCATGGCGGCGGGTGGCCTGCTGCCGGTGGTCCACACCTTCGGCGTGTTCATGTCGCGCCGCCCGTTCGACCAAGTCTCGATGGCGATCGGCGTATCCCGCGCCCGCGTGCGGCTGATGGGATTCCTGCCGGGCCTCACCACGCCCGGCGGCGTCACCCATCAGGCGATCGACGATGTCGCGCTGATGGCGAGCGTGCCCGGCATGACGGTGCTCGACCTCGGCGACGCCACCGAAATCACGAGCGCGCTCGATGCGGTCCACGCGGTCGAGGGGCCGGTCTATTGCCGCGTGATGCGGGGCGACGTGCCGGTGCTGTTCGACACGCCCCTGGTCCTCGGCCGCGCCCGCGTGCTCGGGCGAGGCAGCGATCTCTGCCTGATCAGCGCCTCGGTCACCTCGGGCGAGGCGATCAAGGCGGCCGAGGCGCTGCGCCTCGCCGGCGTCTCGGTCTCCCACCTCCACGTCAGCACGCTCAAGCCGTGCGACGACCCGGCGATCGTCGAGGCCATCGCGGGCTGCCGCGCCGTCATCACGGTCGAGAACCATCTGGTGCGCGGCGGGCTCGGCTCGACCGTCGCCGAGCTCATCGCGCGGCACGGCCTCGGCCGGCGCCTCGTCACGCTCGGCCTGCAAGACACTTACGCCGCCGGCGGCACGCTGCCCTACCTGCTCGGCCGCTTCGGCATGGACGCCGCCGCCGTGATCCGCGCTGCCGAGCGATTGCTCGACCTGCGCGTCGCCCCCGCTGCCGACGCGGCCGGTCCGGCGCCCGGCGCGGGCGACGAGAGCCGGCAGGAGGCGCTGTAGCAAGAGCGGGGGCCGCGCCCTCGGTCGGCGCTACCGCGCGGCGTGCGCCGCGGCGAGTGCCTGGTCGAGGTCGGCGATCAGCTCGTCCGCGTCCTCGAGGCCGACCGAGAGACGCAAGAGGTCGGGCGGCGCCGGGGTGCCCTCGCCCTCGATGCTGGCGCGGTGTTCGATCAGGCTCTCGACGCCGCCGAGCGAGGTGGCGCGCTTCCACAGCTCGACCTTGGCGGCGGTTTCAATCGCCGCCGCCTCGCCGCCGCGCACCCGGATCGACAGCATGCCGCCGAAGCCACCCTGCATCTGGCGCTTCGCCACCTCATGGCCGGGAAACGACGGCAGGCCGGGATAGAGCACCGCGGCGACGTGCTGACGGGCGGCGAAATGCTCGGCGATGCGCTGCGCCGAGCGGCAGGCCCAGGCAACGCGCGGCACCAAAGTCCGCATGCCGCGCAGCAGCAGCCACGCCTCGAACGCGCCTAGCACGGCGCCGTTCGCGGCGCGCAGCGCCATGATGCGCTGCCATGCCTCGTCCTCGGCCCCGGTGACGAGCGCGCCGGCGACCAGGTCCGAATGGCCGTTGAGGTACTTGGTCGCTGAGTGCATGACGAGGTCGGCGCCGAGCGCGAGCGGCCGGCTCAGCACCGGCGTCGCGACCGTGGAATCGACCGCGAGGCGTGCCCCGGCGCCGTGGGCAAGCTCGGCGATGGCGGCGATGTCGCTCACCGTCCAGAGCGGGTTGGCCGGCGTCTCGACCCAGACCAGCCTGGTCTTGCCCGGCCGCAGCGCGGCCCTCACCGCGGCGAGGTCTGAAGTGTCGACCAGCTCGACCGCGAGGCCCCAGCCGGCCGCGAAGCCTTGCAGCCATTTGCGCAGCGACCAGTACATCACGCGCGGCGCGATCACGTGATCGCCCGGCGCGAGCGCGAGGAACACCGCGGTCGCCGCCGCCATGCCCGAGGCGAACAGCGCCGCCCGCGCGCCGCCTTCAAGCGCCGCCAGCACCGCCTCGGGTTGATCGAAGCCGGGACTGTGGTCCCGCGCATAGGCGCGGCCCGAGCGGTACTGGTTGTCCGGATCGCGGATGAAGGTCGAGGACGGGTGCAGCGCCGGCACCACCGCCTTGGTGGCGGGATCGACCCAGCCCAACGCCTGCGCCGCGATGCTCGCGGCCGACCGCTCCTTCGCCATGCGCGCACTCCCCGCTTGCCGGTGAGGGTCCAGCCTAGGCGAGCCGGCCCGGCGAGACGAGGCTCACGCCTCGGGATAGACGTCGAAGGCGATGCCGACCCGCTCCTCCTCGCCCCGGAACGGGATGGTGCCGTGGAACAGGTAGGACGGGAAGAACACGGCGAGCCCCGGCTCGGGCATGACCGCGCTGACCGGCGGCTCGAAGCCCTCCGGCAGCTTGCAGTCGGGCCGGCCGAACTCGATCCAGCCGGCATGCGCCGCATCCGTCTCGGTCAGGCTGGACGGCGTGCGGACATAGTAGCAGCCGCTCAGCCAAGCCCCCTCGTGCGTGTGGGTCGGGTGCCAGCCGCCCTCGCGCAGGATCGAGGCGACCGCCGTCACCCGGTAGCGCTTCGGCTTGCGGCTGAGGAACGGGTGCGCCGGGTCGTCGGGCAGGGAATCGCGCAGCGCGTCGATCGCTTGGCGCAGCGCGCGCTCGAAGAGCTGCATGGTGCGCGCCGGGCGGATCATCATGTCGCCGGTCACCGAGCCGCCATAGCTCACCCGCTGGAACGGCTCCCAGACCAGCGTCGGGTGGCCGCGCACGGCATCTTCGAGCTCCGCGTTGAACGAAGCGAGACCGCCGAACGGCGCCGGCACGGCGAGCCGTGCCGTCCAAACGATGTCGGGCAGCTTGAGAAAGCGCTCGAACTCGGCCCGCTTCTCCAGGATTTGCAGGGACGTAGCGAGATAGGCCCAGCCGTTCTGGCAATAGGGTTCGAGGCCCAGGCACGCCCCCGCCGCCTCAGTGGCCTCGGCAGCTCGATCAAGGGAAATCAACGTTGCAGCAAGGCGATAGCGTGATTCTTTGACGAACGGATCGAGCTTGATCGAGCGCCGCAGCACCTCGGCCGCCTCCTCCAGCCGGCCGAGGCCGCGCAGCGCGTCGCCCTTGTTGGCCAGCGCGTTCGCGTGGTCCGGGTTCAGCGCGAGCGCGACGTCATAGCATTCAAGGGCTTCCGCGTGCTTCTTGCGATCGAGGTGGATGTTGCCGAGGTTCAAGTGCGCCTCGGCATAGTCCGGCGCCAGCGCGGCGGCGCGCGCGATCAGCTCGAGCGCCTCCCGGTAACGGCCTTCCTGATAGGCGATCAGGCCGAGGAAGTGGGTCGCGGTCGGCTCGTCGGGCTCGGCCTCGAGGATGCGGCGATAGCCCTGCTCGGCCATGGCGAGGCGGCCGGCGCGATGATGCGCGAAGGCGGCGTCGAGCAGCGCGCCCGCGCCGCCCTTGCCCTGCCGGGCCTGCTTCGCCCACCGCCTGCGCTCCGTCCGCCCCATCCAGCCCTTCGCCGCGATCAAGGCCGCAGTCTATCCCGAAAGCGCCGGAAACGCATGAGGCCACCCCGAGGCGCCTCAAGCAGCGAAGCGATAAGCGCCCAAACATAAGGCCGCCCGGAGGCGGCCTCGTGTCGCAGCCCGGTGGAACGGGCTCAGCGCGAGTAGTACTCGACGACGAGGTTCGGCTCCATCTGGACCGGATAGGGCACGTCGGCGAGCTTGGGCGCGCGGATGAACTTGCCCTCGCCGCGGCCGGCATCGACCTCGAGATAATCCGGCACGTCGCGCTCGGAGGATTCCTGCGCGGCCATCACCAGGGTCATCTCGCGCGAGCGGTCCTTGACCGTGATGGTGTCGCCGTCCGCCACCCGGTAGCTCGGGATGGTGACGCGCTGGCCGTTGACCTTGACGTGGCCGTGGCTGACGAACTGGCGCGCGGCGAACACGGTCGGCACCAGCTTCATGCGGTAGACCACGGTGTCGAGCCGGCGCTCCAGGAGGCCGATCAGGTTCTCCGAGGTGTCGCCCTTGGCGTTCGCCGCCATCTCGTAGTAGCGGCGGAACTGGCGCTCGGTGATGTTGCCGTAATAGCCCTTGAGCTTCTGCTTGGCGAAGAGCTGGGTGCCATAGTCGGAGGGCTTGCGCCGACGCTGGCCGTGCTCGCCGGGCGCGTAGTCGCGCTTCGGGCTCTTGGCCCGGCCCCACAGGTTGACCCCGAGGCGGCGGCAGATCTTGTACTTGGCTTCGGCTCGTTTCGTCATGTTCGCGCGGCGGCCTTCCGTTCGGAAAAACGAGGTGTTCCCGCGCGCCGGCTGGCCCGCGAGGCGGCGCTACTATAGCCAGGACGCGCCCCCTGTCAACGCGAACCGGCGGGCCGGGGTGGAGGGCGGGAAGCCCGGCGGATGCTATTCTGGGTTTCGGGCACCCCGGCTGTTGCCGAGGGTAGCTCTGGCGGAGCCTGCGATGCGAAAGATGCCCGTCGTGTTCACCTTGCTGGTTGCCGGCGGTGCGGCCCTCATGGCGGCCGGTCCGGCACGCGCCGACATCTCCAGCGACATCTTCCAGGTGCTCTGCATGCCCGAGCTCGACGTGATCGAGGTCCGGGAACTTTGGATCCAAGGCGAGACCGCATTCAAGGCGATCGAGCGGCCGAACGAGCAGCTCAAGGAGGCCTACGGCATCTATGCCCCCAAGTGGCACGACACGAGGCAGTTGACCTGGGACGACATGCGATCCACCGACCTTCGCACCCGGTTCGAGTGCCGCTTGAGCACGGGTCTGGTCGAACTCACCCTGTTGCCGGAACCGCTTCCACCGCATGGCTGGGGCGTCGACGCGTCCATCGCCGTGACGCTCACGGTCGCGGGGCGGATGATCGTGGACGACGTGCCCTTCGCCCTCTGCGAAAACGGCGGGCCGATCACCAGCCTGCTCTACAACGCGACCATTGACCACTTGGTGTTGACCGGTCAGTTCGGCGGGAAACGGCCTGAACCGCCCTATGCGGGTCTTGCCGGGTTCACGGATATCAAGCGCCGGTTTTCCGTCGAGCCCGACGGCCTATACGCCGCCGAAGAACGTAGCGTTGGATGGCGAGTGCGGCATGGGCCGCTACAGGCCACCGACATCGACTATATCGGCATCGACTACGACCGTGGCGAGGGGATCGAGTTGCAATCCTGCCGGCCAGAATTCGTCGGGCCGAGCATGCCGGAATCGCGCAAGCGCTGGTTTCTCGATTCACCACTACAGCAGGCGCCGAAAGCCGGCGATGGCTGACCGGCATCAAGGATTCGACGCGTCGCCCGAATGCGGGGAGAACAATTCTCGCGCCGGCTCCCACGCTTCGGAGAACATCTGACGGTAGAACAGGTTCTTGATCTCCAGGTTGCGCTCGGCCTGGACGTCCCGCTTGGACTGTTCAGCCGCTTCTGCCCAGTCGCGTGCGGCGATAGCATCCCGCAGCTCCGTATACTGGCGATTGAAGCTCGGCTGGCCCAGCGTGTAGACCATATCGAATAGCGCCTCCAGAATGACGGACGGCAATTCTTCATACAGCAATTCCGCTTCACGCAACGCCCTGCGAAGCTCTTCGCGATAGATGTCTATCTTCTTGTCCAGGATGCGGCTGACATCCAAGCTTGAGAGTTCGAGCAGTGTAATTGGCGCAAAGGCCCGTGCGCTCCAGCCTTTCCCCTTCGCCCGAACCTTGTCCCAATCGGCCTTGATCATCGCCCGGTCCGCCCTTCGGCCGCTCCGCTTGATTCGCCAGGGGTACTCATAGGCCCGATTGATATTGGGGATCAGGAAACCGACGCCGACCGTCACCTTGCCCTTCTTGTCCAAATACATGTGGGAAACGCGGCCTTCCATTCGTTCGAGCCGGTTTCTCACGTTCGGGATGGACAACGTCCCGACCTTCGTGCCTTCCGCTTGTGCGGCATCATCTAATTCTTCGTCGGTCACGGCTGCCTCCATCCCTTCATGTGAAACCGCGGCCATGATAACAGGAAATATCCTACAAATCAAGATAGGCCACTGCCGGGCCTCGCCCCTCCACGATCGGTTTCAATCTTCAGCCGTGCCCCGCCGCCTCGGCCCGGGCGGGCGCTGAAGCGCCTTGACGACGCCGAAGAGGGTCTGGATCTCCTGCTGGGTCGGCAGGATGCGTTCGATCATGGCGCGCAGGTTGCGCAGCATGGTCGGGCGCATCTCGGGCGTTGGGAAAAATTCCCGGGCGTCGAGCGCGGCCTCGAGCGTGCGCAGGAAGGCCTCGACCTCCGACTTCGTCGCCGGCACCGTCGTGCCGAGCGGCAGGCGCGGCTCGCCCGCGCCGAGCGCCGCCATGCGCCACTCATAGGCGACGATCAAGACGGCCTGCGCCAGGTTGAGCGAGGCGAAGCCGGGGTTGAGCGGCACCTCGATGACGGTGTCGGCATGGCCGAGCTCGTCATTGGTGAGGCCGGTGCGCTCGGGGCCGAACAGCACCCCCGCGCGCTGCGCCGCGCCCGCGGCGGCGACCAGCTCCGCGGCCGCGTGGCGCGGGCTCGTCACCGGCTTGATCAGCTCGCGCGGCCGGGCGGTCGTGGCGTAGACCCGGTTGAGGTCGGCGACCGCCTCGGCCACGCTGCCGAACAGCCGCGCCGCGCCGATCACCGCGTCGGCGCCGGACGCCGCGTTGAGCGCCTTCGGGCTCGGCCAGCCGTCGCGCGGGCTGACCAGGCGCAGCTCGCTCAGCCCGCAATTCAGCATGGCGCGCGCGGCGGTGCCGATGTTCTCGCCGAGCTGCGGGCGCACCAGGATGATCGCCGGGCCGCCCGGCGCGGCGGCCTCGGCGCCGCCCGCCTGCCGGTCAGTCCCCGCCATGCGCCGCGTCGCGGAACAGCTTGTAGGTGATGCCGTCGTGCAGCGCGTCGTAGGAGGCGCCGATCACGTTGTCGGAGACGCCGACGGTCGACCAGCTTGCGCCGCTGCCGTCCGTGCTGTCGATCATGACGCGGATGCGCGCGCCGGTGCCGTCCTCGGAGTTCAGGATACGCACCTTGTAGTCGACCAGCCGCAAATCCGCGAGGCTCGGGAAGGCGCCGGCCAGCGCCTTCCTCAGCGCCACGTCGAGCGCGTGCACCGGGCCGACGCCCTCGGCCACCGTCATGTGCTCGGCGCCGCCGACCATGATCTTGACGGTGGCTTCCGAGAGCGTGAGCGGCTCGCCGCGCGCGCCGGTGCGCCGCTCGTCCATGACGCGGAAGCTGATCAGCCGGAAATATTCCGGCACGGCGCCGAGCGCGTGCCGGGCCAGGAGCTCGAAGCTCGCCTCCGCGCCGTCATAGCTGTAGCCCAGGAACTCGCGCGCCTTGACCAGCTCGACCAGGCGGCTGAGCGAAGGGTCGTTCGGGGCGAGCTCGATGCCGGCCTCCTTCAGCCGCGCCAGCACATTGGAGCGGCCGGCCTGCTCCGAGACCACGATGTGGCGCCGGTTGCCAACGCTCTCGGGCGCGATGTGCTCGTAGGAGCGCGCATCCTTGGCGACCGCCGAGACGTGCAGCCCGCCCTTGTGGGTGAACGCCGCGGCGCCGACATAGGGCGCGCGCGGGTTGGGCGGCCGGTTGAGCCGCTCGTCGATCAGCCGCGAGACATGGGTGAGCTGCGCGAGGCCGGCCTCGCCGACGCCCGTCTCATAGCCCATCTTGAGGACGAGCGCCGGGATGACGGAGGCGAGGTTGGCGTTGCCGCAGCGCTCGCCGAGGCCGTTGAAGGCGCCCTGCACCTGGCGCACGCCGGCGCGCACCGCGGCGAGCGAGTTGGCGACCGCGGTGTCGGTGTCGTTGTGGCAATGGATGCCGAGCTTCTCGCCAGGAATGCGCCGCGCCACCTCGGCCACGATCGCCTCGACCTCGTGCGGCAGCACGCCGCCATTGGTGTCGCAGAGCACGACCCAGCGCGCCCCGGCGTCGCGCGCGGCCTCGGCGCAGGCGAGCGCGTAGCCGGAATTGGCGCGGTAGCCGTCGAAGAAGTGCTCGGCGTCGAACACCACCTCGTCGGCGCAGCGCGCCGCCTCGGCGACGCTCTCCGCGATCATGCGCAGGTTCTCCTCGCGCGGCACGCCGAGCGCGACATCGACATGGAAGTCCCATGTCTTGCCGACCAGGCAGACCACGCGCGCGCCCGAGCCGCGCAGCGCCGCGAGGCCGGGGTCGTTCGCCGCGCTGATGCCCGCCTTCCGCGTCATGCCGAAGGCGGCGAGCCTGGCATGGCCGAGCGCAGGCTTGGCGGCGAAGGTGGCATCGTCGGTCGCGTTCGCGCCGGGCCAGCCCGCCTCGATATAGTCGATGCCGAGGCGGTCGAGCGCAGCCGCGATGGCGAGCTTGTCCGCCGCCGTGAAATCGACGCCCTGGGTCTGCGCCCCGTCGCGCAGGGTGGAATCGTAGAGATAGACGCGCTCGGTCATGGGCGAATCACATCGGCATAAGCCGCCGCGCTCACGATAGGCTCCGAACACCGATCGTATGACGGGTTCCAACCACCGATCGTCATTGCCGGGCTTGACCCGGCAATCCAGGTCTTATGAGGAAGCCTGGATGCCCGGGTCAAGCCCGGGCATGACGAACGAGGAGGCACGGCCTCAGCCCGCGCGGCGCCATAGGGTGCCTTTCGGGCTGTCCTCCAGCACGACCCCCTTGCTCTTCAGCTCGTCGCGGATGCGATCGGCCTCGGCGAAATCCTTGCGCTTGCGTGCGGCGTTGCGCGCCTCGATCAACCGTTCAATCGCTGCCTCTTCGGGGATCATCACGCCGCTACCAGATATCGTTGCAGCGCCCGATCTTAGCGTGCCCACACCAGAGACGATGTTTCCTTTGAACCAAGTCTCGGAATCAATCTTGAGAAGCCCCAGCAGATCGCCGGAGGTAAGCAGGCTGCCCTTGAGCCTGGCGCGCTCGGCGGCGGAGGCTGCCTTGTTCAGGTCGCCTGCAAGACGGTGCAGCGCCTGGAGGGCGAGCGGCGTGTTGAGGTCGTCGTCGAGCGCGGCCTCGACCTCGGGGTCGACGTCTGCCGCCTCTTCCGGCGCGTCGGCCGCGTTGCGCAGCGCCGTGTAGAAGCGGTCGAGCGAGGCACGCGCCTGCTTGAGGGCGTCCTCGGTCCAGTCGATCGGCTGGCGGTAGTGCGTGCCCAGCATGAAGGCGCGGATCACCTCTCCGGGGGCGAGCTTGAGCGCGTCCCTGATGGTGATGAAGTTGCCGAGCGACTTCGACATCTTCTCGCCGTTCACGGTGAGGAAGCCGTTGTGCACCCAGTAGCGCGCGAAGGTGGTGCCGTGGGCGCACTCGCTCTGCGCCACCTCGTTCTCGTGATGCGGAAACACGAGGTCGACGCCGCCGCCGTGAATGTCGATGGTCTCGCCGAGATGCTTCTTGCTCATCGCCGAGCATTCGATGTGCCAGCCGGGCCGGCCGCGGCCCCACGGGCTGTCCCACCCCGGCAGGTCGGGCGGCGACGGCTTCCACAGCACGAAGTCGGCCGGGTCCTGCTTGTAGGGCGCGACCTCGACCCGCGCGCCCGCGATCATCTCGTCGCGGCTGCGGTTGGAGAGCTTGCCGTACTCCGGGTCCGAGGGCACGCCGAACAGCACATGCCCCTCGGCGACATAGGCGTGGCCGCGGTCGAGCAGCACCTGGATGAGCGCGATCATCTCGCCGATATGCTCGGTCGCACGCGGCTCGACATCGGGCGGCAGCGCGTTCAACGCCGCGATGTCCTCGTGGAAGGCCTGCGTGGTGCGCGCGGTCAGCGCCGCGATCGGCTCGTCGTTCTGCTTCGCCGCCGCGTTGATCTTGTCGTCCACATCGGTGATGTTGCGGACGTAGGTGACTTTCTCGTAGCGCCGCCTGAGCAGCCGGCAGAGCACGTCGAACACGATGACCGGCCGCGCATTGCCGATATGGGCAAGGTCGTAGACGGTCGGCCCGCAGACATACATGCCGACATGGCCCGGGTCGCGCGGAACGAAGGGCTCCTTGGCCCGCTTCAGCGTGTTGTAGAGGACGAGGCTCACCGTCGATCTCGCTTCCGATTCAGAGAGTTGGACAGGCTCAGGCGGTCTCGCCGGCAAGCCGCCTGAGCGCCCGTTCGCGGCCGATGAGGGGTAGCAGATCGTGCATGGCCGGTCCATCGCCGCGGCCGGTGAGCGCGAGCCGGAGCGGGCGGAACAGCGCCTTGCCCTTGCGCCCGGTGCGTTCGGCGAGCCGCGCGGTCCAGGCCGGCCAGCTCGCCTGATCGAGTGGGCCGTCGGGCAGCGCGGCGGCGGCCTCGGCGGCGAAGCCCACATCCTCGATCACCGGCTCGACCGGGCCGCGGCAGACCCGCCACCAGTCGCGCGCCTCGTCGAACCGCGCCAAGTTGCCGCGCACCGCTGCCCAGAACGCCGCGTCCGCCTCGCCGAGGCCGAGCGCGGCAAGGCGCGGGCGGGCCGCCTCGAACGGCATGGCGTGGAGGGTGCGGGCGCTCAGGCCCTCGAGCTCGGCGGTATCGAAGCGCGCCGGCGCCTTGCCGAAGCGGGCGAGGTCGAAGCCCTCGACCAGCGCATCGAGGCTGGTCACCGGGTCGAGCGGCGCGCCGGTGCCGAGCCGCGCCAGCGCCACGTCGAGCGCGAGCGGCTCGATGCCGGCGGCGCGCAAGTTGCGCAAAGAGAGTGAGTCGAGCCGCTTCGAGAGCGGCTGGCCATCGGCGCCGAGCAGCAGCGCGAGATGGGCGAAGCGCGGCGGTGCATGGCCCAGCGCCTCGAAGAGCTGGAGCTGGGTCGCGGTGTTGGTGACGTGATCCTCGCCGCGGATCACGTGCGTGATGCCGAGCGCGGCGTCGTCCACCACCGAGGCGAGCGTGTAGAGCACCGAGCCGTCCTCCTTGATGAGGACGGGGTCGCTCTGGCTCGCCGTGTCGATCGCGGTCGGGCCGCGCACCAGGTCGTCGAAACCCACGCTGCGGCCGTCCAGCAGGAAGCGGTAATGCGGCGTCCGCCCTTCCCGTTCGAGCCTGGCGCGCTCCGCCACGCTCAACGCCAGCGCCGCGCGGTCATAGACCGGCGGCTTGTGCGCGGCGGCAAGCAGGCGGCGCTTGGTCTCGAGCTCGGCCGGCGTCTCGTAGCAGGGGTAGAGCCGGCCCGCCGCCTTCAGCCGCTCGGCCGCCGTGCGATACTCGGCGAGCCGGGCGGACTGGCGCACCACGTCCGCGCTGCTCCAGTCGAGCCCGAGCCAGCGCAGGTCTTCCAGGATAGCGGCGAGGTATTCAGGCTTGACCCGCGTCGCGTCGGTGTCATCGAGGCGCAGGATGAAGCGCCCAGTATGCGACCTTGCATAGAGCCAGTTGAGCAACGCGATGCGCGCATTGCCGGCATGCAGATAGCCGGTCGGGCTCGGCGCGAAGCGGACGGTGATAGTCACGGGGTGGGAGGCTCGACGAGAGGAGTCTGGGGCCCCACCCCCACCCGGTAGGTAAGGAGCGACGGGCGCGCCCGCGGGGCAACGAGGGGAGTTTGCGGCCCCACCCCCACCCTACCCTCCCCCGTCAAGGGGGAGGGGATAAGAGATGAGGAGGAGAGGGTGAGAAGCGAGGGCGAGAATGTAGGTGACGAGATGATAGCGGCAGCGCCATTCTTCTGTCCCCTCCCCCCTTGAGGTGGAGGGCTAGGGTGAGGGGTAGGCCGCCGCACGGTATTGGCCGCCCTCAACCGCGGAAGCGGTTGGTGATCGGGTAGCGCCGGTCCTTGCCGAAGGAGCGGCGGGTCAGCTTGACGCCGGGCGGCGCTTGGCGGCGCTTGTATTCCGCGATGTCGAGCATGCGCCAGACGCGCGCGACCGTTTCGGGGTCGTGGCCGCGCGCCACGATCTCCTCGATCGGCGCCTCGCCCTCGATCAGCCCTTGGAGGATGTCGTCGAGCACGGCATAGGGCGGCAGCGAATCCTGGTCGGTCTGGTTCTCCCTGAGCTCGGCGGTCGGCGCCTTGGTGAAGATGTTCTCGGGGATCACGCGACCCTTGGGGCCGAGCATGCCGTCGAACCAGGCCCGGTTGCGCCAGTGGCCGAGCGCATAGACGGTCGTCTTGTAGACGTCCTTCAGCACCGAATAGCCGCCGCACATGTCGCCATAGAGCGTGGCGTAGCCGACCGACATCTCCGACTTGTTGCCGGTGGTCAGCACCATGTCGCCGAACTTGTTGGAGAGCGCCATCAGGATGACGCCGCGCACGCGCGCCTGGATGTTCTCCTCGGTGGCGTCGGGCTTACGGCCGAGGAAAGCGGGCGCCAGCATGTCAAGAAGCGCGTTGAAGGCCGGCTCGATCGGGGTGGTGCGGCACTCCATGCCGAGCAGCGCGCAGCACTCGGCCGCATCGTCGAGCGAGGCCTGCGAGGTGAAGCGCGACGGCATGCGCACGCCGTGGACGCGCTGCGGCCCCAGCGCATCGACCGCGACCGCCGCGGAAAGCGCGGAATCGATGCCGCCCGACATGCCGATCAGAACGCCCGGAAAGCCGTTCTTGTTCACATAGTCGCGCAGGCCCAGCACCATCGCGCGGTAAACCGCCTCATTGTCCGAGAGCTCGGGCACGATCTCGCCGGGCGCGCAATCCCAGCCGCCCTGCCCGTTCCGCTGCCAGCGTGTCGGCGCCAGACGCTCGACGAAGGACGGCGCCTGGACGCGCAGGCCCCGGTCGGCGCCGAGCACGAAGGAGGCGCCGTCGAACACCAACTCGTCCTGGCCGCCCACCTGGTTGACGTACATGAGAGGCAGGCCGGTCTCGGTGACGCGCGCGACCGCAAGCGAGAGCCTGACGTCCTTCTTGTCGATGTCGAAGGGCGAGCCGTTCAGCACGATCAGGAACTCGGCGCCCGATTCCTGCAGGCACTCGGCGACGTCGGGATACCACATGTCCTCGCAGATCATGACGCCGAGGCGCACGCCGCGGAACGGGATCGGCCCGGGCAGCGGGCCGACCGCGAAGACGCGCACCTCGTCGAACACGCCGTAATTGGGCAGCGCGTGCTTGAGACGCACACCGCCGAGCGCGCCGCCGTCGAGCAGGATCGCGGCGTTATAGAGCTTGCCGTTCTCGCGCCAGGGCGCGCCGGCGAGGAGCGCAGGGCCGCCATCCGCGGTCTCCGCGGCAAAGGCCCTGACCGCCTTCTCCGCTGCGTCCTGGAACATCGGCTTCAGCACGAGGTCTTCCGGCGGATAGCCGGTGACCGATAGCTCGCCGGTCACCACCAGGTCGGCGCCGAGCTTGGCGGCTTCCTTGCGGACCGCGCGCAGCTTCTCGATATTGCCCTTGATGTCGCCGACCACCGGGTCGATCTGGGCCATGACGATCGTGAGCGCGTCGCTCATGCGCCGCCGTTCTTCTTCTTCGCCCTCGAACCCCGGCCGTTGCGCAGCAGGAACTCGCGCCCGACCTTGACGCGCGCCTTGCCGTCATATTCGACGATATCGGCGGTGGCATAGGTCTCCGTCCACTGCTCGGGCAGGTAGGAGCCGGTGCCGATGATGTCGATCGGCGCCTCTACGCTCGCCATGACCTTGCACTTCTCGGGGCTGAAGCCCGAGCTCGCGATGATCTTGACCCGCTCGAAGCCGGCGTCGTCGAGCGCGTCGCGCAGGTAGAAGATCGCCGCCGCGCTGACTCCGGTGCCGACCAGCCAGCGCAGCTCGGTCTCGCTGCGATACTGGCGCACGGCGCGCGGGTTGTGGCGATCGAGCACCTCGTAGGAGCGCGCCGTGTCGAGCCCTTCGACGAAGCGGCCGCCATGCGTGTCGATCCGCACGTTGAGCTTGCCGCTCGAGGCGAGGTCGGGGAAGCGGCGGCACACGGTCAGCGCGTCGGTCAGCTCACGCGCGAAATAGTCGATCAGCACGGTGAGCGGATCGTCGGGAAACGCCTCGCGATACATCTCGGCCGAACGCAGGGTGGAGGAGGCATAGCCGATCAGCGCATGCGGCATGGTGCCGAGCCCGCGCTGATTGCCGAAATAGTGCGCGGTCGCGTCGTTGGCGCTGCCGATGAAGCCGACCGCGCCGACCTCGGCCTTCGCGGCCGCCGAGCCGACGCTCGCCGCATAGGCCATCATGTCGGCCATCTCCTGGCCGGCGCAATGACGCGCGTCCATGGCGATGAAGGCGACCTTCGGCATGGTCACCGCCATGGTGTAGGCGTTGTAGGCGGCGACGCAGGCCGGCCCGAGCTTGCGCAGATAGATCGTCTCGAGGTCGACCAGCTCGTGGAACGAGCCGGTCAGGTAGATGAGCGGCTCGCCGGCGCCGACCCAATCGCCCTCCTTGTAGCGCGTCTCGATCTCGAAGCCGGTGCCGCGCGCGGCCGCCACCTCGTCGAGCCAGTTCGTCATCAGCCGCGGCGCGAAGCACACCGGGCGGCGCATGAAGATGGCGTAGGTCACCCGCTTGTCGCCGAAGCGGCCGATGATCTCGCGGGTCTTGTCGAAATAGCGGTCGGTAACGCGCGCGATCTCGGCGTCGCTCGAGGAAATCGCCCTGTCCGTCATGGCGGCACCGACCCTCTCCCAAGGGTTCGGCAAAGCGCGCGACTACGACGCGCTCTGCAACCTGCGCTCCTCGGCGCGTTCGGCGCCGAGCTGCTCGGCGATCAGGAAGGCGAGCTCGAGCGCCTGCGAGGCGTTCAGGCGCGGATCGCAATGCGTATGGTAGCGATCCGACAGGCTTTCCTCGGTGATCGCCTGCGCGCCGCCCAGGCACTCGGTGACGTCCTGCCCGGTCATCTCGAAATGCACGCCGCCCGGATAGGTGCCGAGCCCGCGATGCACCGCGAAGAAGCCGCGCACCTCGGCAAGGATGCGGTCGACCGCGCGGGTCTTGTAGCCGGTCGAGGACTTGATGGTGTTGCCGTGCATCGGGTCGCACGCCCAGACCACGGCGCGGCCCTCGCGCTCGACCGCGCGCACCAAAGGCGGCAGGCCGCTCTCCACCTTGTCCGCACCCATGCGGACGATGACGGTGAGCCGGCCGGGCTCGTTCTCCGGGTTGAGCCGGTCGATCAGGCGCAACAGGTCGTCGGGCGAGAGCGAGGGGCCGGCCTTGAGGCCCACCGGGTTCTTGACGCCGCGCAGGAACTCGACATGCGCGCCGTCGGGCTGGCGCGTGCGGTCGCCGATCCAGAGCATGTGCGCCGAGCAGCAATACCAGTCGCCGCTGGTCGAATCGACGCGGGTCAGCGCCTGCTCGTATTCGAGGATCAGCGCCTCGTGCGAGGTGTAGAACTCGGTCTCGCGCAGCTGCGGCGTCGACTCGGAGGTCAGCCCGCACGCCGCCATGAAGGCGAGCGTCTCGTCGAGCCGGTTGGCCAGGTCCTCATAGCGCGCGCCCTGCGGGCTCCTCGCGACGAAGCCGAGGTTCCAGCGGTGCACCCGGTTGAGGTCGGCGAAACCACCCTGCGCGAAGGCCCGGATGAGATTCAGCGTCGCGGCCGACTGGTTGTAGGCCTGCACCAGCCGCTCGGGATCGGGCTTGCGCGCCGCCGCCTCGAACTCGATGGCGTTGACCATGTCGCCACGATAGGCCGGCAGGGTCTGCTCGCCGATCGTCTCGGTGTCGGCCGAGCGCGGCTTCGAGAACTGGCCGGCGAGCCGGCCGAGCTTGACGATCGGGCGCTTGGCGCCATAGGTCAGCACCACCGCCATCTGCAGCAGCACGCGGAAGGTGTCGCGGATGTTGTCGGGGTGGAACTCGGCGAAGCTCTCCGCGCAGTCGCCGCCCTGGAGCAGAAAAGCCTTGCCGCCCGCCACCTGGCCGAGCGCGTGCTTCAGCTTGCGCGCCTCGCCGGCGAAGACCAGCGGCGGATAGCGCCGCAGCCGCGTCTCGACGCCCGCGAGCGCGTCGCGGTCGGGCCACTGGGGCTGCTGCTGGATGGGGAGGCCCCGCCAGCTTTCGGGGCTCCATTCGCGTGCCATCGTTCCTCGCAAATACTCATCGTGCGCCCGGGCGGCCCCCACCCGCCGGCGCGTGGTCGGCCATCATCACAGAGATAAGAAGGCTTTTCCAGTCCGGCAAGCGGGCCGGCGGTTGCCGCTACCCTCAAGGCGTCGTCCCCCTCCCCCGACTTGATCGGGGGATCAACCGGAGGACCCAGAGTCCCGAGACGAAGATCGTCACTGTTGCCCCTGGATGCCCCGCCTGCGCGGGGCATGACGAGAATGGGGTGGCCCCTACTCCGCCGCCTTGCGGCTCGGCGGCGCGGCGGGCTGGTACATGGTGACGAATTCCTCGGCCGAGGTCGGGTGAACCGCGATGGTGGCGTCGAACTGGGCCTTGGTCGCGCCGCACTTGATAGCGACGCCAAGGAGCTGGACCAGCTCGCCCGCGCCCGCGCCGATCATGTGGCAGCCGACCACCCGGTCGCTCTCGCGGTCGACCACCAGCTTCATGAAGACCTTCTCATCGCGTCCGGAGAGCGTGTGCCTGAGCGGGCGGAAGCGCGTCTTGAACACATGGCAGGCGCGGTGGACGCGCCGTGCATCCTCCTCGCTGAGGCCGACCGTGCCGATCTCGGGCTGGCTGAACACCGCGGTCGGCACGTCGCGATGGTCGGGCATCATTGGGTTGTCGTTGTAGAGCGTCTCGGCGAGGCAACGCCCCTCGTGGATCGCGACGGGCGTGAGGTTGATGCGGTCGGTGCAGTCGCCGATCGCGTAGATCGAGGGCACCGTGCTGCGCGACCACTCGTCGACCTCGACCGCGCCGGCATGGTTCAGCTCGACGCCCGCCTCTTCGAGGCCGATGCCCCCGGTGTTGGGCGCGCGGCCGGTCGCGAACAGCACGAGGTCGGTCTCGATGGCATCGCCCTGCGAGGCCTCGGCGACGATGGCGCCCGCCTTCTTCGTCAGCCTCACGAGGTCGGTGTTCAGGCGCAGCTTGACGCCGTGCTTCTCGATCTCCTCGCCGAGCAGTTCGCGGAGATCATCATCGAAGCCGCGCAGCAACGCGTCGCCGCGATGGACCAGCGTGGTCTCGACGCCGAGCCCGTTCAAGATGCCGGCGAACTCGCAGCCGATATAGCCGCCGCCGACCACGACGGCGCGCTTCGGCAGCGCCTCGAGCTCGAACATATCGTCCGACACGACGCCAAGCTCGGCGCCCGGAATCTCGGGCCGCACCGGCCGGCCGCCGGTCGCGATCAGGATGGTGGTGCCGCGATAGGTCTTGCCGCCGACCTCGATCGCGTCGGCGCCGACGAGCCGGCCCCAGCCCTCGATGCGCGTCACGCCGGACTTTTCGAGGAGGCCGGCATAGACCCCGTTGAGCCGCGCGATCTCCTTGTCCTTGTTGGCCTTGAGCGTCGGCCAGTCGAAGCGCGCCTCGCCGAGCGTCCAGCCATAGCCCCGCGCATCCTCGAAATCGTCGCGGAAGTGCGCGGCATAGACGAACAGCTTCTTCGGGATGCAGCCGCGGTTGACGCAGGTGCCGCCGAGCCGGTCGGCCTCGATGAGCAGCACCTTGGCGCCGTGGCTCGCGGCGCGGCGCGCGCACGCGACGCCGCCCGAGCCGCCGCCCAAGACGATGAGATCGAAATCGGCCATGGTCTCTCGCTTCCGTGCCGCGCTGCCTCATGCTTCGACAGGCTCGGCATGAGGGTCAAAGATACGGGGCCTCATCCTGAGCCCGTCGACCTCGCTTCGCCCGCCGGAGCGGGCTTCGCGAAGGCGGGAGGATGAGGCCCCGATTGAGATGAAGGCGAGCGCGCCTACTTGTTCACGCCGCCCATGCACATGTATTTGACCTCAAGGAACTCCTCGAGGCCGTATTTCGAGCCCTCGCGGCCGATGCCGGATTCCTTCATGCCGCCGAACGGCGCGACCTCGGTCGAGATGATGCCGACATTGATGCCGACGATGCCGTATTCGAGCGCCTCGGCGACGCGCCAGATGCGCCCGATGTCGCGGCTGTAGAAATAGGCGGCGAGGCCGAACTCGGTGTCGTTGGCGATCTGGATCGCCTCGTCGTCGGTGCGGAAGCGGAAGAGCGGCGCGAGCGGGCCGAAGGTTTCCTCGCGTGCCACCTTCATCTGGGTGTTGACCTCGGTCAGCACGGTCGGCTCGAAATAGCTGCCGCCGAGCTGGTGGCGCTTGCCGCCGGTCAGCACCTTGGCGCCCTTGTCGAGCGCGTCCTTGATGTGCTCCTCGACCTTGGCGACCGCCGCCATGTCGATCAGCGGGCCCTGGTCGGTCTCGCCCTTGAGCCCGTTGCCGACGCGCAGCTTCTTCGAGGCCTCGGCGAGCTTGGAGGCGAAGGCGTCATAGACGCCGTCCTGGACGAGGAATCGGTTGGCGCACACGCAGGTCTGCCCGGTGTTGCGGTACTTGGAGTTGATCGCGCCGTTGACCGCCTCGTCCACGTCGGCGTCGTTGAACACGATGAAGGGGGCGTTGCCGCCGAGCTCCATCGAGACCTTCTTGACCGTCTTGGCGCACTGCTCGAGCAGGATCTTGCCGACCTCGGTCGAGCCGGTGAAGGAGAGCTTGCGGATGATCGGGTTCGCGGTCAGCTCCTTGCCGACCTCGCCGGACGGCCCGGTCACGATGTTGAGCACACCCTTCGGGATGCCGGCGCGCTCGCCGAGCTCGGCCAGCGCCAGCGCCGAATAGGGCGTCGAGGTGGCGGGCCGGATCACGATGGTGCAGCCGGCGGCGAGCGCCGGCCCAGCTTTCCGCGTGATCATCGCGTTCGGGAAGTTCCAGGGCGTGATGGCGGCGACCACGCCGACCGGCTGCTTGGTGACGACGATGCGCCGGTCGTTGCTCGGCTGCGGGATGACGTCGCCATAGGCGCGCTTGGCCTCCTCCGCAAACCACTCGATGAAGGACGCGCCATAGAGCACCTCGCCGCGCGATTCGCCGAGCGGCTTGCCCTGCTCGGCGGTCATCAGGAGCGCCAGATCCTCCTGGTTCTCGACCATCAGGTTGAACCATTTGCGCAGGATTGCGGCGCGCTCCTTGGCGGTCTTGTCGCGCCAGGCGGGGAACGCCTTGTTCGCCGCCTCGACGGCGCGGCGCGTATCCGCGGCGCTGAGCGCCGGCACGGTCCCGATCACGCTGCCGTCGGCCGGGTTGGTCACGTCGATCGTGCGCTTCGATTCCGCGTCGACCCATTGGCCGTCGACATAGCATTGCTGGCGGAACAGCTTGGGGTCCTTGAGGAAGACGCCCTCGGCGATCTGAGCCTTGGCGGTGGCCATGTTTCGGTCTCCCGTGGATTGAAAGGGGGACGCGGCGGTGCGCTTCGGCCGCGTTACGAAAGAGTATCGGTCAGACGCCGGCCCGCTTCAAGGCGGACCGGGGCGGACGGTGCCCTGGCTCGCCCTCATGCTTCGACAAGCTCATGCTTCGATAAGCTCAGCATGAGGCCCAATTTCCGGCCTCATCCTGAGCCTGTCGAAGGATGAGGCCGCCGCACCGACCCACGCCCAGAGAGGGAGGGCGCCTGCCCGATAGCCGGGGCGTAACCGACGCACCGTGACGATCCTCAAATATAGGTGAGGCCGGCATCATCACACAGCGATTGCTTGGATACCGCCGGGCGCTATGGGCATGATGGCGTCATGGGTGGATTCTTCGCCAACCCGCTGGTCCAGAGCGTCCTGATCCCGGTGCTCGGCGGCTTCCTGCTGACCGGAGCGATCCGCTTCGCCAACGGGCCGAGCCGGGGGCCGCTGGTCGCCGGCGCCTCGGTCGCGCTCGGCTTCCTGATCGGCTACGGGCTCATCCTGAACCTGCCGCCGCTGCCGCCGGTCTCGGCCAATCAGAAGCTCGCCTATGTGGTGGCGGCTGGGCTGGTGCTCGGCTTCCTGCTCGATTTCCTGCGCCGGCCGCCGTTCTGGCGCGAGCTCGTCTATGTCGCGGGCACGGCCGCCGCCCTCTACTGGATCGCGAAGCCGCCCTCGGGCGCCGACGCCTGGACGCTGCTCGGCCTGATCGCGCTCTGGCTCGCGGTGCTGATCCTCGGCTACCGGCTGGAGAAGGGCCGCGCCGCCGTGCTCGTGCCCTGCGTGCAGCTCCTCATCGCCGCGCTCGGGCTCGGCGTCATCGCGCTGTTCGGCCGCTCGGCCTCGCTTGCGCAGCTTTCCTTCGGCCTCGCCACCGCGCTCGGCGGCTTCATGCTGTGGAACTGGCCGGTCGCCCGCTACCCGTTCGGCGCGGCGCTCTTGCTCGGCGCGGGCGGCGCCCTCGCCGCGACCGCCTACGTGCTCGCGCTCTACAGCGAGACCAGCCTGATCGCCATGGCCATCCTCTTGCTCTGCTTCTTCACCGAGTTCGCGGCGAAGCGGGTCAAGCTGCCCGCCGGCAAGCTCGGCGAGGCGCTGCGGCCGATCGTGCTGGCCGGCATCACGCTGATCCCGGCGCTCGCCGCCGTCGCGGTCGCCTACATCCAGTCGACGCTGGCGGATTCGGCACCGGTCTGAACCTCCATCCTCAACAGCAAGGGAGACCTCCTCGATGATTCGATCCTCTTTGCTTGCGGGCGCCGCGCTCGCCGTCCTCGCCGGCGCCCCGTTCGTCGGCACCGCCGAGGCCGCGGACACCTACAAGCTCGACCCGGTGCATTCCAACATCGTCTTCTCGACGGATCATCTCGGCTTCTCGAAGATGATCGGCCAGTTCCAGGAATTCGACGGCACCCTCGTCTTCGACGGCAGCTCGGTGGAAGGCGTGACCGTCGAGGTGGCGATCAAGACCGCGAGCATCGACACCGATCACGAAGCGCGCGACAAGCACCTGACCTCGCCGGATTTCTTCAATACGCAGGAATTCCCGGAGATGACGTTCAAGAGCACGGCCGTCGAGGCGACCGGCGACAAGACCGCGAAGCTGACCGGCGATTTGACGCTGCTCGGCGTCACCAAGCCGGTCACGCTCGACGTCACCCTGAACAAGGTCGACGCCAACCCCATGGACCCGAGCGTCTTCATCGCCGGCTTCTCGGCCACGGGCACGGTGAAGCGCTCGGACTTCGGGATGCAGTACGGCCAGGGCGCGATCGGCGACGACGTGGCGCTCTGGATCGAGATCGAGGCGATCAAGCAGTAGCGGATCAGGCCGCGAGGAAGTCGGCGAGCGCCGCCGTCACTTCCTCCGGCCGTTCCTCGACCAGGAAATGGCCAGCCTCGAGCGAGCGGCCGGTCAGGCTGGTGCAGCGCGCTTGCCAGCACGCCATGACGTCCCACCATTTGTGCAGCCGGCCGCGATTGCCCCATAGCGCGAAGGTCGGGCAGGTCACCTTGCGGCCGAGGTCTTCGCGGTCATAGACCAGGTCGATCGAGGCGCCGGCGCGATAGTCCTCGCAGCTCGCATGGATCGCGGCCGGGTCCGAGAAGCAGCGGACGTATTCGCCGAGCGCCGCTTCGTCGAAATAGCCCAGGCCCTTCTCGGGGCCGCCCCAGCGCTTGAGGCACCATTTGAGCCAGAACGCCGGGTCGTTGCCGATCAGGCGCTCGGGCAGGCCGTCCGGCTGGATCAGGAACACCCAGTGCGCGTAGGCCGTGGCGCGCTCCTTCTCCATCGCGCCGAAGGCATCGAGCGTCGGCACGATGTCGACCACGCCGAGCTTCTCGACCCGCTCGGGATGATCGAGCGCCATGCGATGCGCCACCCGCGCGCCGCGGTCATGGCCGATCACCACGAAGCGCTCGTGGCCGAGCGAGCGCATGAGCGCCACCTGGTCGGCCGCGCTGACGCGCTTGGAATAGGTCTTGTGCTCGGGATCGCCGGGCGGCTTGGACGAATCGCCATAGCCGCGCAAATCGCTCGCGATGACCGTGTAACGCTCGGCGAGCTTCGGCGCGACCGCGTGCCACATCGCGTGGGTCTGCGGATAGCCGTGCAGGAGCAGCACCGGCTTGCCCTTGCCGCCGATCCGGTAGTTGATCGTGACCCCGTTCGCCTCGACCTGCTTTTGCTCGAAGCCCTCGAACATCGCCGCCTCCCCCTCTCCGGTTGCGCCAATGTTAGATCGTATGGCGCTGGCTCAGATAGTCCTCGGACTGCATCTCGACCAGGCGCGACGCCGTGCGCTCGAACTCGAAGGCGCCGTCGCCCGCCGGATAGAGCGCGGCGGGCGGCGCATCGGCGGCGCAGATCAAGCCTACCCTGTGCTCGTAGAGCACGTCGATCAGCGTGGCGAAGCGCTTGGCCTCGTTGCGCTTGTCCTTAGAGAGCCTGGGGATGCCGCCGAGCACGAGCGTATGGAACTCGCGGGCGAGCGCGAGATAGTCGGCCGCACCGAGCGGCCGTTCGCACAGCTCGGCGAAATCGAGCCGGGCCACGCCGCGGCCCGCGCGCGGGATGACGAGCGTGCGCCCCTGCACGCTCAGGCTGACCGGCTCGGGCGCGACGCCGCCGATGAGCCGCTCGAAGGCGCGGTCGAGCGCGGCCTCGGCGGCCGGCGAAAGCGGCGTGTGGTAGAGCCGCGCCTGCTTCAGGAACAGGTGACGGTAGTCCTGCGGCCCGTCGAGCAGGACGACGTCGAGCCGCTGCTTGATCATCGCGATGAAGGGCAGGAAGAGCTGCCGGTTGAGCCCGCCTTCATAGAGCGCGTCGGGGTGGCGGTTCGAGGTCATCACCGGCACGACGCCCGCCGCAAACAGCGCCTCGAACAGCCGGCCGAGCAGCATGGCGTCGGCGATGTCGCTGACGTGGAACTCGTCGAAGCAGAGCAGCCATGCCTCGCCGGCGATCCGGCGCGCGAGCGGCTGGATCGGGTCTGCCTCGCCGTTCGTGCCCCTGCGCGCCGCGTTGATCTCGCGGTGGACCTCCTGCATGAAGGCGTGGAAATGGACGCGCCGCTTGCGCTCGACCGGCGCGGCCTCGAAGAACAGATCGAGCAGCATGGTCTTGCCGCGGCCGACATCGCCGTGAAGGTAGATCCCGCGCGGGGCCTCGCCCGGCGCCTTGCGGCGGCCGAACAGGCGAAGGCCGCGCGCCGGGCGCGGCACATAGCCGGCGAGCGCGCGGCTCAGGGCATCGAGCCGCGCCGCGACCCGCTCCTGCTCCGGATCGAAGCTGAGGTTCCGTTCGGCGCAGAGGGAGCGATAGGCCGCGAGCGGGCCGCTAGAGGCGATTTCGAGCATGGCGGGAGGCGTTACCCTGTCGCAATCCGGGCGCGCCATATCACGGGCGGCCGGGTCAAATCCAGCACGGCATGGTAGCCCGGCGCCGGTGAACGAATTCCCTCCCGCCGATGAAGCAGGCGCGAAGATTGCCGGGGCGGTGAAAGAAGCATCGTGACAGCCCGCCGCCCGCCGCGCAAAATCGCGCGAATCGCTCAAGGGGGAGATACCTCGATGAAGATGTTCACGATCCGCCGCTGCACGCCGGCGCTCCTGCTCGGCGTCCTTCTCGCCGGGCTGATCTCGGCCTCGCCGTCGATGCCGGCGGGCGCCAACGACCGCCATGCCGGCTACTACTACCCGCCGCTCACGAGCGAGGAGACCTATGTCGCCCGCGCCGCGACGCTGGCGGACGCCAGCCGGGAGCTGCGCATCCAGTTCATCGTGAACATCACGCAGCAATTGCTCTCGAAGCCCTACCAGCCGGACTACGTCATCTTCTCGAAGGGCGAGGAGGCCGAGAAGATGATCATCGTCGGGCTCAACGAGTATGGCGGCCTGAGCACGCTGTTCCGCGCCCGCGCCACGCTCGCCATGCTGACCGGCATCGCCCGCGGCTCCAAGCTGTTCCAGGATGCCGGGGTGGACGACTTCTTCACCTTCTTCGACCTCGCCAAGCTGTTCGGCTTCGAGCAGATCACGGTCAGCAACGGGCGCGACTACGCGCACCAGATCCTCATCAAGTAGCGTTTCAGGACGCGTCGGCCTCGTAGAGGCCGCGCGCCTTGTGCCAGTCCTCGATCGAATCCGGGGGATACTCGTCGTAGTGCGCCTCCCGCTTGCCGCGCGGCACCGGCACCCAGGGCGCCGCCGAACCGAGCATCAGATGGACGCGCTCGGGCGCCTTGGGCAGCGGCGTGTCGATCGCCGAGGCGAAGGGATGGACGAGCTCGGGCCAGCTCGGGTCCCAGACCCAGAGCGCCGAGCCGCAGCGCCCGCAGAAGTGCCGGCGTGCCGAGCTCAGTTGCGGCCGCCCGCCAAGCGTCCGGCCGAGCCTGACCCGGTAGACCTTCAGGTTCCGGCGGCCCTTGACCGTCATGGTCTCGGCCTCGCCCATGATGTTGATGGCGAAGCCGCCGCCGCCCGCGGTCTTGCGGCAGATCGAGCAATAGCAGAGCTGGTAGGGATAAGGCGTGCGCGAGCGCAGCGAGAAGCGCACCGCGCCGCAATGGCATGATCCGTCGAGCCGCATGCTTGCCCCCTGTGACCGATGCACCGGCGCCTATCCTGAAGCCGCGCGGCCGGCCGGGCAATCCGCGCCGCCGAGTCGGGCCGGGCACCGCATCGGCGGGCGGCGGCGAAACCGCGAGCGCCCGCCGGTTTGCCGCCGCGGGTTCGACAGCGCCGGCCGCCCGGTATCAGATGCCGGCTCGACATGACCGGCCCCGCTGACGCCAGCCCGCCGCGGCCATGAGCGGCATCATCTATGGCATCGTGCTCGTCGCCTTCGTGGTGGCGGCGGTACGCCATCTCGGCGGCTTCGGCGCGATGGGCGGCACCACGCCGATGGAGGCGCTCGGCCAGGCCATGATCGAGGCGGCCGGCGGCGCCGTCACCCTCGCCATCGGCCTGGTCGGCGTCATGGCGCTCTTCCTCGGCCTCATGAAGATCGCCGAGAAGGGTGGGCTCCTCGTCATCATCGCGCGCACGCTGCGCCCGCTGATGACGCGCCTCTTCCCCGAGGTGCCGCCCGAGCACCCCGCGATGGGCGCGATGATCCTCAACATGTCCGCCAACGTGCTCGGGCTCGGCAATGCGGCGACGCCGTTCGGCATCCGTGCCATGCAGGAGCTCGACAAGCTCAACCCGGCCAAGGGCACGGCGAGCAACGCCATGGTGCTGTTCGTCGCGATCAACACCTCGAGCGTGACCATCCTGCCGACCGGCGTGGTCGCGATCCGCGCGGCGCTCGGCTCCAACGATCCGGCCGGGATCGTGCCGACCACCCTCTTCGCCACCATCTGCTCGACGATCGTCGCGATCGCCGCGGCCAAACTGATGCAGCGGCACTTCAAGGCGGTGGCGCCGGAGCCGGGCGCCACCGCCGCCGACCCCGCCGCGCTGCCCGGCATGGAGCCGGCCGACGGCGACCCGACCGAGCGGTCATCGGCCGCTCTCGCCGAGGCGACGCCCGATCCGAGCGCGAGCCACGCCTATCCCGCCTGGGTCTCGCTCGCGGTCGCCGGCTTCGTCGTCGGGCTGATCCCGCTCATGGTGTTCTACGGCGCCGCGGTCGCGCCCTGGATCATCCCGGGCCTGATGGTCGCGCTCATGACCTTCGGCGTGTTTCGCCGTGTCAGGCTCTACGAGGCCTTCGTCGAGGGCGCGGCCGAGGGCTTCAAGGTCGCGCTCAGGATCATCCCCTACCTGGTCGCGATCCTGGTCGCGGTCGCGATGTTCCGCTCGAGCGGCGCGCTCGACCTCATCTTCGGCCCGATCGGCGAGCTCACCAGCCATGTCGGCCTGCCGAAGGAAGGCCTGATCATGACGATCCTGCGCTCGCTTTCGGGCTCGGGCGCCTATGGCTATCTCGCCTCGGTGCTGCAGGATCCCGCGCTCGGCCCCGACAGCTATGCCGGCTATCTGGTCTCGACCATCCAGGGCTCGACCGAGACGACGTTCTACGTGCTCGCAGTCTATTTCGGAGCGGTGCAGGTGCGCCGCGTCCGCCACGCGATCGCGGCCGGCCTGCTTGCCGACATCGCGGCGGTCGTCTTCGCGGTGCTGATCTGCGCGCTGCTGTTCGCGCGCTGAGACGGCCCGGAAACGGAAACGGGCGGCTGCATCTCCCGACGCCGCCGCCCGGTCGTATTGGCTGTTGAAGCGGTCAGCTCTGAATTTCTAGATTCTCGGCCGAGGCCCGGCCGTCGCGCCCCGTCGTAAGCTCGAAAGTCACCTTCTGACCCTCGTTGATGGTGCGCAGCCCCGCGCGCTGCACGGCGCTGACGTGTACGAACACGTCCTTGCCGCCACCATCAGGTGCGATGAAGCCATAACCCTTCGTCGCATTGAACCACTTCACAGTTCCAGTCGCCATTTGAGTCTTCCCTCAGATCGTGAAATCTACCCCGGGTGACAGGCATCCGGGGTTGTCGCCGAGCTGAACGTCTTCGAGGGGGTAGCCTGAGTCCGACGCGCGGGCGCCAAGGAAGCGCAAGTGCGGCCTTGTACGCGGGAGCGGTAGACGAGATACGCCGTATCGAACGCGAGCTCGTGCGCGAAGGATGGGTCTGCCGGTTAATGATTGCAAGTGAATTGTCCGGGATAAGCGCGGCCCAGCGCGAGCGAAACCGGCGCTTCGACGATCGTCGGCGGCGGACGGGACTCTGGCGTTGCGCGCGACCTGTGACTATACGAAAGTCAGCCTGGGGCGCGAGTGGGCGCGGACGAGATGGAGCGATGGCGCGGGATCCGGAAATGCGGAAGCGGCGAGCGACGCGCCGCCGCAACGAGGCGGCGAAGCGCCTGCCCATGTGGACGCGCTTTCGCCGTCTGCTGCGCTATCGGCTGATCATTCCGATCCGGCGCAGCTATCATGCGCCGCCGTTCGCCGCGCGCGGCGTGGCGATCGGGCTGTTCTGGGGCCTCGCACCCTTCGTCGGCATGCAGATCGTCCTGGTGCTGGCCACCTGGTTCGTGGTCAAGGCGATGCCGCGGCTCAATTTCAGCCTCGTGCTCGGCATCGCCTGGACCTGGATCTCGAACGCCTTCACCACCATCCCGATGCTCTATGTCTACTACCTGACCGGGCAGGTCATCCTCGGCCGTTGGGACCGCATATCGGGCTACCAGGCGTTCACCGAGCTGGTGCAGCCGATCGTCGAGGCGCGCTTCGCCGACCTGCTCGACGTGCTCTACGAGGTGGCGGTCAAGGAGTTCGGCCTCTCGATCCTGATCGGCTGCTGGCCCTACATGGCGCTGTTCGGCTGGGGCGGCTACTGGCTCGCGCTCAGGATTGCCAAGCGCTACCGGAGCCGCCGGCTCGCCCAGTTGCGCGAGCGCTCCCACGCCTCGGCGGTAGGGGTGACCGACGCCGTGCGCCGCGGCGCCGAATGAGCCGAGCGCCCAGGCGTCACTCTTCGCGCGCCCGGCGCCGCCGGCGCACCACCAGGAAGAGATAGCCGAGGAACAGGATCACCACCGCGCCATAGACCGAGAGCGACCCCATGGCCGGGATCATCGGCGTGTAGGCGCCGCCCATCTTGGTGTAGAGCCATTCGGTCACCGTGCTGTCGGCACCGGTGGTGTAGGTCGACAACGGAAAGTTTCCCCACGACAACAGAAAAGCGAACAGCCCGCCCGAGATCAGGCCCGGCGCCAGCGCCGGGAAGGTGATCTCGCGGAACACCTGCCAACGGCTCGCGCCGAGGTCGAAGGCGGCCTCCTCCTGGCTCGCGTCGAAGCCGTAGATCCGGATCGAGATGACGAGCGTCACGATCGGCACGATCCAGACCAGGTGGGCGAACACCGCGGCCTGCCAGCTCGGCAGCACGCCGACATAGGTGAACCACAGGAGCAGCGCGAGGCCCAGCACCGCCTGCGGGAAGAACACCGGCAGCAGGATGATCCGCTGATAGACGCCGCGCCCCTTCCAATCGAAGCGCGCGAAGGCGAGCGCGCCGAAGAAGCCGAGGACGACCGCGAAGACCGCGACGCAGGCCGCGACGTAGAACGAGGTGACATGCAGGTTCGCGGTCAGGTTGGCGGCGAGCGTCTCGTCATACCATTTCGTGCTCCACTGCTTGACCGGGAAACGGAAATAACGCGATTTGCCGAACGAGGTGAGGATCACCGAGAAGATCGGAATGTAGAGGAAGAGCAGGATGACGCCGGTCCAGACCGCGATCAGCCAGCGCATCCAGCGCTTGGTCTCGCCCATCGCTCAGCGCCTCCCGAGCAGCCGGTCGAGATCGAGCCGGCGCATCACCAGGACGATCAGGACCCCGGTGACGACGATGGTCAGCACCGAGATCGCGGAGCCGAGCGGCCAGTTCTGGGCGTAGGTAAATTCGTGCTGGATAGCGTGGGAAATGACGACAATGTTGGAGCCGCCGAGCAGCGTGGTCTCGGCGATCGCGCCGACCGCCAGCACGAACGTCAAGAGCGCACCGATCAGGATGCCTGGCATGGCGATCGGCAGCTCGATCTCGCGGAAGACCTGCCAGCGGTTTGCGCCGAGATCGCCGGCAGCGTCGACCTGATCCTTCGGCACCATCGAGAGGCCGAGCACCATCGGAAACAGCGTGAAAGGCAGATAGACATAGATCATGCCCATCAAGATCGTGCCGGGCGCGAACAGCAGCGTTCCGGTATCGAGCCCGAACAGCGTCTTGACGATGCCGGCGAGAATGCCGCTGCCCTTGATCAGGAAGAGAAACCAGCCGAACAGCCTGACGTTTTCGGACACGAACAGCGGGATGACGAGGAGCAGCGTCACAGGTGCGGCCCAGCGACCGAACAGCTTGGCCAGCCCGTAGGCGATGGGATAGCTGATCAGCAAATTGCAAACCACCGTCACGGATGCGAGCCCGAAGGACCAGAGGAACGGTATGTAGTAACCCTCGGTGAACATCCGCCGGTAGTTGTCGACCGTCCAGTCGCTATGAAAGCCGAAGGTTCGCTCCGGTACAAAGCTGAAGCCAAAAACGATGACAAGCGGCCCGACGAAGCCGATCAGGAAGAACACAAGAACGGGCGTGGCACACAGCAGCCCCGCTTGACGCAACCAAGCGCCGAGCTGCCCAAGCGGGCTCGGACGCCGGAGCGCCGGCGTTTGGGGTTCGGCAAGGCCCGTCATCAATCGTCCACGAGCACGCTGTCCTTGGCGTCCCAGCCGATTACCACCGCGTCGCTGAGCGAGCCGCAATAGGCCTGTTCGCGCAGCTTCTCGACGACGAACATGTGATCGCGCGCGCGCACGTGATACTGCACGCGCGAACCCAGCGCGTACTCGTTGAACAGCTTGCCGCTGATATGGTTCTGGGCCTCTGACGGGTGGTTCAGGAAGCGCATCGATTCGGGACGCACCACGAGATAGCCGTGGGTGAAGCCGGCAGGCCGCTCGGGTCCGATGATTGGCCCGAAGTCCGGGCATTCGAGCCCGCCATCGACGCCGGGTTTCACCTCGAGCGTGTTCACCTCGCCCATGAACTCGGAGACGAACTTGTTCAGCGGGCGCGTGTAGATATCGTGTGGCGTGCCGATCTGGATCAGACGCCCGCCTTGCATGATCCCGATGCGATCGCTCATCACCATCGCCTCTTCGAGCGAGTGTGTGATGTAGACGAACGTCTTGCCGGTCTCCCGATGGAGGTCCTTGAGCTCGACTTCGAGCAGCTTGCGCAGGCGATAGTCGATCGCGGAGAGCGGCTCGTCGAAGAACAGGATCTCGGGGTCCGAGGCGAGCGCGCGCGCGAGCGCAACACGTTGCCGCTCACCGCCCGAACATTTGGTCACAGGCTTGGCGTAGTAGTCTTCCGGCAGGCGCAGGACCTCCATCAGCTCCATGCAGCGCTTCCGGCGCTCGACCCGCGAGACGCCTCGCATCTTGAGCGAGAACTCGATGTTCTGGCCGACGGTCTTGTGATTGAACAAGGCGAGGGACTGAAACACCATGCAGGTCGGCCGCCGGTTGGCGGGCATGTCGTTTACCCGCTGCTTCCTGAGAATGACGTCGCCGGCAGTCGGCTTCTCGAGCCCGGCAAGCATGCGCAACAGCGTGGTCTTGCCGCTCCCCGATGGGCCGACGATCGTGAAGAACTCGCCGTCCATGATGTCGAGGGAAATATCGTTGACGGCGAGCATCTTGCCGAACTGCTTCGTCAGATTGGTCATGCGCAAGAGGGGTACGCCGTTCGCCATCGCCGCTTCCCTCACCGCTCAATGTCGTGTTCGACGATCGTCCCTACAGACATTCAACCGCTCCTCCGCGTCAATCCGCGACCGACCCTGCATGATCAAGTCTCGCCGCGAAGAGCTCGGCCGCTCTTGATGGCGACGAAAGACGGGGTTTCGTTTCGCCGTCGGAAATCGGAAAGAAGCCGCGCGGATGCGCGCGCCGCGCGGCCCGGCTTCCTTTCCCAATCTCCTCTCGATCGGACTACGCCTTCTCCCGAAGCGCTGCCGTATAGATGTCGTAGAGCTTATTGTATTCCGGCACGACATCGAACTCGACCGAGTGCGCGATACGATAGTCGAACTCATCCCATTGGAAGGAGTCGAGCTCTTCCTTCGTGAACTTCGAGAGCAGCTCCGGTTGCGCCATCTGGCCGACCGGCAGGAGGAAGCCGCCCGCCGTCGCGACGTAGTACGAGGTCTCCGGCTGGAGGATGTATTCAAGCCAGTCGAAAGCCTTTGGATGCAGCTCCGGATTGTTGACGGCCGAGTTCAGCTCGATCCAGTTGATGCCGCCCTTGCCATCGGCCGGGCCTTTCTCGGGCGTGACGGCGTAGAGATTCCAGTTGTCGTCAAGGCGCGCAGCCGACAGCGAGTAGGTGCCGCCTGAGACGCAGGCATCGATCTCGCCATTGAGCATGGCGAGATTCAGTTGCACGAAGTCTGCGGAAATCAGCTTTGCGCCGTTGATGACCTGCTTCGCCGTGGCTTCGAATTTGGCAACCTCCTCGTCCGACTTCTCCTTGAACGGGTGGAGACCGCTGATCATGCAGAGATGCATGATGTTCCAGTTGTCATAGGCAAGGATGCCGTAGCGGCCCTTCATTTTCGGATCGAGGAAGAGGTCCCAGCCCGTCTTCTTCGCGTCGTTGGCCGAGATCGCATCCGTATTGACGACAAAATCGAAGGTATCGACGCGCTGACAGACGCCCAAAAGATGCTCATTGTCTATGCTCATTGCCCACTTGTAAGGCGGCGCGAACATCGGCAGCATCTTGTCGAAATAGGGCTCGAAGCGATCGCGCGGCAACTCGACGATGAGCTGCTCCGGCCACATCATCTCACGGGCCCACGGGTTGTTCAGGTTGATGATGTCCCAGATCTTGGTCTGTCCCGCCCTGAGCTTGTTGACCGAATCCGGGTCCGAGGTGTGCAGCTCGTAGCTCACCGAGGTGTCGTAGGCTGCCGTGAAGCCGTCGAGGATGCGCGGATCGACATAGCCGTCCCAGGTCAGCATCCGTAGATCCCGGGCCGCCGCGGCGGTGCCCGGCGCGAAGCCCGCGCCGCCGGCCGCGAGCGCGAGGGCGCCGGCGCCCATGCCGCGGAGCACGTCGCGGCGCGTCGCGCGGGCATTGCGCACCGGATCGTGCGCGATCACCTGCTTGAGCAGTTTGTCATGGTCCATGTCTTCCTCCCTGTTGCCTGGGTCGTCGTTTTTACCCAGAAGCCGAGCGGGACGCCGACGCCCCACTCCGCCGGCCAAGACTGAAACCCTGTAATACGGAATATTGGAGCACAAAGCGTGCCAGGCCACAGCAGAAAACGGTCCTGCCATCGGACCATTCGGCCTCAGATGCAACTCGGCGGTTCACGCCCGAGCCGCGCTCGGCAATAATGGCGCGCCTCCCGACACCGGACCGCCCACGCACCGTCCTCAACAGCGAGACCACCATGCGATACGCGCTCACGCTCGCCGCCGTTCCGGCCTGCCTCGTCGCCCTGTCCAGCGTCACCGCCTCGGCGGCCGACGAAGCCGAGCTCGAACGCGTGCGGAGCGCGGTCGCGGAGGCTATCGCGCCGAGCGATGATCCCGAGATGCCGCGTCTCGAGCTGGCCGAGCCGGTCAGCGCTGCCTGGCGCGGCGAGCACATCGTGGTCAGCCTCAAGCAGGCCAAGCTGGTCGAGCCCGCCGAGCAGGCCGAGCTCGTCATCGGCGATATCGAGCTCGCGGTGCTGCCGCAGGGCGATGGGCGCTACGCGTTCGACGTGGCGATGCCGCAGCGCTTCGAGGCGCTGGAGCACGGCGTGCCCGAAGGAGCGGTTACCATCTCGACCTACAAGATCGGCGGCATCTGGGCGGCCGAGGTCGGCTCCCTGGTCAAGCTCGACCTCTCGCTCGCCGGCATCGAGGTCCAGGACCTGACGCCCGAGACCACCAATTTCGGCGCCGTGCTCGGGACGCTCGACGCGCGGCTCGACTATTCGAAAGGCGTCGATGGCCTGTGGAGCGGCACATCGAGCCTGAACCTGGCCGGCCTTAAGGTGCACACGGAGGACAGCCCGGGCGAGAGCGACGACTTCATGCTCGCCGCGCTCGAGAGCAGCAGCACTACCAAGGGCTGGGACTGGAACACCTGGCACAAGCTGGCGGCCAAGCTCGAGCAGAGCGTCACGCCGGGGGCAACGCCGCTCACCGACGAGGAGAAGAAGGCGCTCGCGAACGAGGTTCGAAGCATCAACTGGGGCGCCAATGACGGCGTGATGACGCTCAAGGGCCTGTCGGTCGGCGCCGCCGGCGAGCATCTCTTCGATCTCGGCGAGTTCACCTGGAAGCTCGGCTTCGACGGCGCGAACGATGCCGGCCCGCTGAGCATGCGGCTGTCGATGGCGGGCCTCGCGGTCACCGAGAACGAGCTGCCGCCCAATCTCGCGCCGTCCAAGGCGGCGTTCGACGTCACCCTCGAGCAGTTTCCGATGCGCGCCTTCCTCGGCTCGATGCTGAGCCAGTTCATCGTCGCGACGAGCATGGCGCCGGAAAGCGCCCCGGCCCCCGCCGAAGAGGGGGAGCCGACGCCTGACGGCAGCGACGGCATGGGCATGGACGAACCGGCCGAGCCCGAGATGACCGAGCCCGAGATGGTCGAACCCGAGATGACCGAACCTGAGATGGCCGAACCTGAGATGGCCGAGGCCGAACCGGCCGAGGCCGAGCCGCAGTCCCCTGGCCCCGGCGAGGCGCCCGACTATGCCGACGAGCCTGGCTATCAGGACGAGTACCCCGACGAGTACGACGACAGCGGGGAAACCCCGCCTTCCGATGAGTATGGCGGCGCGCCGATGATGGGCCCGCTGCCGATGGACGACCCGTTCTTCCAGAGCGTCTTCGCGCTGGGCACCGCGATCGTGCTCAACGAGCTCTCGGTCGACGCGGCGAGCGCCGGCATGGTGGCGAGCGGCCGTGTCGATGTCGACCCGGAGGCGATCGGCATGGGAACCGGCAAGGTCAAGGCGACGCTGCGCGGCATCGATTCGGTGCTCGCCTATGTCGAGAGCGAGGCGCGCAGCCAGCCGGACATGAAGGACATCTCGACCTTCCTGATCTTCCTGAAGGGGCTCGGCAGGGCCGAGGTCGGCGCCAACAACGAGATCGTCTACGTCTACGACATCAACGTGCCGAAGGACGAGCCGCCCACCGTCAACGGCTATCTGATCGACGACATGATGTTCGAATGAGCGGGGCGCGACGATGCCTGACACGCAGCCATCATTGAACGAGCAGGCCCGCGAGGTCGCCACGAAGATCTACGAGGCGCTCAGGGCAACCGGCGTCACGCCGGACCTGGAGCGCGCGGAATGGCTGGTCGAGCGCGACATCGAGGCCCCGCTCAAGGCCGCCCTCGCCAACATCCTCGGCCATCACTTCTTCAAGGCCGGCGATTTCGAGCAGGCGCTGCGCCATTGCCGGACCTGGCACGAATGCGACCCCTCGAACAAGAATGCCGCCTCCAGCGTCGCCTCGGCCCTGGTGCGCCTGCACCGCTGGGACGAGGTGGTCCGCTTCCTGGACGAGCAGATCCGCCAGGGCGACCCCAGCCCCGAGATGTTCAGCGGCCTGTGCAACGCGCTCGGCCATCTCGGCCGGCTCGGCGAGGCGCGCGCCTATGGCACGCTGGCGCTCGCCGCGAAGGAGGCGACCGCGACCGCCGCGCCGCACGACCTCTCGCGCGTCAGCGTGCCGCGCTTCGACCCGCGCGACGCAACCCGGAACATCATCGCGTTCTCGCTGTTCGGCACCAAGAGCCGCTATATCGAGGGCGCGCACGCCAACGTGATCGCCGCGCGCTATGTCTATCCGGGCTGGACCTGCCGGTTCTATGTCGATGACGCCATGCCGCGCGCCACGCTCGACCGGCTCAACACCGAAGGCGCGCAGATCAGGGTGGTCGCCGGCCTGCCGAAGGAGCGCTTCGGCACCTTCTGGCGCTTCCTGGTCGCCGACGACGAATCCGTCGATCGCTTCATCGTGCGCGACTGCGACGCCGTGGTGAACGTGCGCGAGCGGGTGGCGGTCGACGAGTGGATCGATTCCTGGCGGCACTTCCACGTCATGCGCGATGCCTTCAACCATTCCGAGCTGGTGCTCGCCGGGCTCTGGGGCGGCGTGCACGGCGCGCTGCCGCCGATGGCGGCGGCGATCACCGGCTATGTCCAGGATCGCGTATTCGACCGCACGCTCGACCAGCGCTTCCTGCGAGAGGTGCTGTGGCCGACCATCCGCCAGAGCGTGCTGACGCACGACAGCCAGTTCGCCTTCGGCGAGCGCCGCGACTTCCCCCGCCTCGGCCGCCTGCCCCCCGGCCGCTCGGTCGGCGAGGGTGTCATGTGACGCGCGGCAATGCGGGCTTCTTCGACCGCCCAGGGCGCACCGATGGTTGCCGCTCAGTATAAATCGTCATTGCCCGGCTTGACCGGGCAATCCATCGGGCAACGCACTCGTTGCGACCATGGATGCCCCGGTCAAGCCGGGGCATGACGACTTGAGTAAGGGCGAACGCCGCTATTCGAGCCTGACCGGCGGCTCGACCATGCTCTGCACCTCGGCGAGCGTCTGCCCGCCATCGACCACGATGGTCTGGCCGGTGATGAACTGCGCCTCGTCGGAGGCGAGAAACGCCATGGCGTAGGCGACGTCCTCGACGGAGCCGAAGCGGCCGATCGGCATGATCTTGACCAGCTCGGCGATCAGCGCCGGTCCCATGGCGGCGCGCAGGCCCTCGGTGTCGATCATGCCGGGCTCGACCCCGTTGACCGTGATGTTGTACTTGGCGAGCTCGAAGGCGGCGCCGCGGATGAAGCCGTTGACCGCGCCCTTGGAGGTCGCGTAGTGCGACATGTTGGGCATCGCGGTACGGTTGCCGGTGATCGACGAGGTGATCACCACGCGCCCGCCGCCCTGCTTCTTCATCTGCGGCAGGCAGGCCTTCACGGTGAGGAACGCGCCGTTCACGTTGATCACCTGCACCTTGTTCCACTGCTCGAGGCTCATCGCCTCGATCGAGGATTCGGGGTAGATGCCGGCGTTGCTGCACAGCACGTCGATCCGCCCGTAACGGCGGACCGCGGCCTCGGCCATCGCCTGCACGGAGCCCCAGTCGGTCACGTCCGCCGCCACAGGAGCGGCCTCGCCGCCCGCGGCGGCGATGCGCGCGGCGCTCGCCTCGGCCGCCGCCCCGTCGAGATCGGCGACCAGCAGCTTGGCGCCCTCCCTGGCGAAGACGCGGGCGATCGCCTCGCCGATGCCGCGCCCCGCCCCCGTCACGATCGCCACCTTGCCGCCGACGCTGTTCACCATGATGCCGCCTGCCCTCCCTCGATCCCCGATTGTCTTTCGCCGCGCGGCGTGCTGCCTTAGCGCGTCAAATCGGCCCGCTCGGGCCGCACTCTAGAGCAGGATCGTTTGAGGTGAAATCGCGGAGCGATTCCACCTCAAGCGTGAATCCTGCTCTACTCGACAAGGTAGAGCACGATTCACCGATCGGGTTGGGGCAACCTGATCGGACCGTGCTCTAGCGATCCACTTGTTGTTCCAGCAAGGCGCCTTCGATCGGCGGGCATCGAAGCGTGCGAAACGAAAGACGCTCGCGGGCGGGGGGCCGACGAGATGAAGACGTTCGAATGGTCGCCGGTGTTCGAGATCGGCGTGCCCGAGATCGACCGCGACCATCGCGAAATGGTCGCACTCACCAATGCGATCCGCGACGCCCTGATGGCCGAGCAATACGAGCTGTCGTCGCGGCTCATCGCGGAGCTGCTCGCCGCCGCGAAGGCGCATTTCGAGCGCGAGGAGGCGCTCCTCGCCCACCACGGCTTCCCGCGGCTGCAACGCCATGTCCGCTACCATGTCGGGCTGCTCGACAAGGCCGAGCGGATGAAGCGCGTCTGCGAGAACGTCACCGGCAAGCACGAGATTCGCGACTGCTATGACGAGATGCTGAGCTTCCTGGTCGACGACGTGGTGCGCGGCGACTACGACTTCAAATCCTTCCTGGAGGAAAAAGGCATCGCCAAGACCGAGCCGCGGTTGACCCTCAAGGCCCGCCCGAAATAGCGGCGACGCCTGCGGCGGATCACGGAAGCGCGAAGCCCGGAAGCCGCAGCGCCTTCCGGTCGAAGCTCAGGGTGTACGAGCATCCCGCCCGCACGCCGAGCGCACCGATGATGGCGTCGGCGAACGAGCCATGCCCCTCCTTGAGCGCGATCATGGCGGCGAAGACCTCCTGTTCGTTCTCCACGACGAGCACGTCGATTTGGAGCATGCGCTCGATGGCGGCCGCGATCTCATAGTCGGCAAGCCTATAGGCGCGTTCGAGCACCCAGGCGGTCTCGACCATCGCGACGATGCTGATGAAGCCAGGCTCTTCCTCGCTCAACCGGCGCTCGATGATCGCCGTCGCCTGCGGCGACTGGACGGGATCATCTTGCGCGAGGTAGCGGACGATGATGTTGGTGTCGAGCCCGATCATCGACGCCGGCGGCGTGGGGCGGAGGCGGCGGCGCCCGCGGCGGCAGCCTCCGTCATCTCGCCGATCGTCACCGGCCGCCGTCGCGGCCTGACGATGCCGCGCAAGGCCGAGGCGGGCAGCTTCGGCAGGAGCACCACGCTGCCGTCCGGATGCACGAAGAACTTCACCCGGTCTCCCGGCTTCAGCCGGAGATGCTCCCGGATGGCCTTCGGAATCGTGGCCTGGCCCTTGGTCGTGATGGCGGATTCCATAGTGGCACCATTACATTTCTTCAGAAGTAATACCAGTTCGATAGCCACACGTCAAACGGACACCAGTGTGCCGCCGTTACTCCGGCTCGATATCCTCCAGGCGGATACCGCGTCCTACGCGTAGACTCGCGCGCCTTTTTGATCCGACGAAGAAAGTGTGGATCGATTTCGAGCCGGTGCTCGAAGCCGTCATCTTCCGATTCGGAGCCGATCAGCGCGCCGGCCGGTTCCCATGATGCTTGATCACGGTCCGGCATCTCTCGGTCCGGGAAAGGATTTGGCGTCCCCAAGGGGATTCGAACCCCTGTTTGCGGCGTGAGAGGCCGCCGTCCTAGGCCTCTAGACGATGGGGACGCGAGGCCGTGCGATGGGGCGTGATAGCCTAGCTCGGGGCCAAAAGCAATCCGCCGCTGCCCGACGTGCGCTCAGGCCCGCGGCGGCCGCTATTCCGATTCCACATCCTCCAGGCGGATGCCGCGTCCCGCGCGGAGGCTCGCGCGCGCACTTTCAATCCGGCGCAGGAAGCGGGGGTCGGTCTCGAGGCGGTATTCAAACCAGTCGTCTTCGGACTCGAAGCCGATTAGCACACCGGCCGGCTTGCCGTGACGCGTGATGACGATCTCCTGCTTCTCCGCCTCGCGCAGGAAATGTGACAGGTCGTCCTTGACCACCGACAGCGGCACTTCCTTCATTCCAGGCTTCCGAATCGCGCCAGCCATGCTTCCGCCTCCGCTTTCATCACGATCGCCAGGACCTCCACGGTCCCGTCCGAAACGTCGTAGAACACCCTCGCCTCGCCGACCCGAAGCCTGAACCGCGGCTTGCTGACGCCGCGCAGCCGCTTGATGCGGCTGCGGCTCGTCTTCCTGGGCTCGTACCGCAAGTGGGTCTCAAGAGCGGCCCGCACCTCGGATCGGACATGGGCTTCGAGCCGCTTCAGGTCGGCCACGGCCTCCGGCGCCAAGACGATCTCGAACCGCATTCTGGCTAGATTATAGCCAGATTAACCCCGCCGTCAAACCGGCCCGGCAATCGGCGGGCAGGAGAACCACGCCGGAGCCGGGAACCAACGATCGGCTATCAAATGATTCCTGGCCGCGGCAAAAGCAATCCGGCCATGCTTGATGCGCCGTTAACCGTGCCGGTGCCCTCGGCTTTCACCGAATCTTAGGCGCCGCCGGCTCTAATCGGGCGATCGGATCGCTGGTCGGTCCGCCAGGAACGCCCGATGAGGAAACCCATCGACAAGCGCAGGGCCTTGAGCCGCGCGGCGCGCATCGCCGCCGTGCTTGCCTGCGCGCTCGGCGCCTTCTACCTCGCCGGCTGCGGCCCGGCGCAGAAGCTCAACGCCGAGTTGAAGCGCGAGCTCAACGCCGCGACCGACCGGCTGCTCGCCGGCGACGACCTGACCACCGACCAGCGCTTGGTCGCCCGCGCCCAGGTCGAGATGCGCGGCGGCAACTATTACGACGCCGAGAGCCTTCTCGACTCCGCCATCCAGATCAACCCCGCCAACAACGCGGCGCGGCTCGACCTCGCCGCGGTCTACGAGGCGACCCACCGCCAGGAGCGCGCCGCGCTGCTCTATCGCGAGCTGATGCAGCCGGTGCCGGTTGCCCCCACCACGCTCGGCGGTGACGGCGGCCTGAGCGGGGCGGACGCGGCCGAGATCGCGCGCGCCCGCTTCGCCGCGCTCGAAGCCCGCCGCAAAGGGCCGATCGTGCGCGAGCCGCGATTGCAGGCTGCCGACACCGAGATCGCCCCGCCCGCGCAACACGCCGCCGCGCCGCCGCCGGTTCCCAAAGGGCCCACGGCGCCGCGCCTCGCCGATGCGGCGCCACAAGAAAAGCCCGCCGCGACGGCCGCTGCCGCCAAGCAGGACGACAAGGCCAAGCCGGCGAAGCCGGTGCACGTCACGCTCTCCACCCATCCGAGCGAAACGGCGGCGCGCGAGGGCTGGCAGACGCTCGCCAAGAAGCACGGCGCCGTGCTTGCCGGCCACGCGCCGCTCGTCCTGCCGATCGAGCGGCAGGGCGGCGTGGGCGTCGCGTATAGACTCGCCACCGGCCCGTTCGCGAGCGCGCGCGAGGCCGCTGCGTTCTGCGACAAGCTGCTCGCCCGCCACGCCTATTGCGCGATCTCGGGCTGAGCGCGATTTCGGATTCTGCTTAGTCACCCCCACCCCAACCCTCTCCCATCAAAGGGGAGGGGGTAAGAGGAGCCCCCACGCGGCGTTCCGGTTTCTTATTCCCTCCCCCTTGTGGGGGAGGGTTAGGGAGAGGGGTCTAATGCGACGATCCGGGTTTCGACTCTAACTCTCGCTCGCTCAAGCGCGGCGGCGCTTGCCGGCGGCGAGAGCCTGCGCCGTCTCGATCAGCAGATCGACCTCGGCCTCGGCCATGTCGTGGCGGGTGACGAGGCGGATGGTCGGCGTGTCGGCCCAGGGCTCGGGCCAGCCGAAGAACTGCGCGCCCGCCACCTTCAAGCCGTCGATCACCGGGCGCGGCAGGTTGACGAACACCTCGTTGGCCTCGACCGGCGCGGCGAGGCTCGCGCCGGGCAGCGCTGCGAGGCCGTCGCCGAGCCGCTTGGCAAGCGCGTTGGCGTGGCCCGCGAGCCTGAGCCACAGGCCGTCCGCGACATAGCTTTCGAGCTGCGCCGAGAAGAAGCGCAGCTTGGAGGCGAGCTGGCCGGCGCGCTTGTGGCGGAACGCCAGATCGTCGGCGAGCTCGGTGCGGAACAGCACGATCGCCTCGACCGCGAGCGCGCCGTTCTTGGTCGCGCCGAAGGAGAGCGCGTCCACCCCGGCGCGCCAAGTGATGTCGGCCGGCGCGCAGCCGAGCGAAGCGACCGCGTTGGCGAAGCGCGCGCCGTCCATGTGCACGGCGAGCCCGGCCTTGCGCGCGATGGCAGCGAGTGCCGCGACCTCGGCGGGTGAATAGACGCGGCCCCACTCGGTCGATTGGGTGAGCGTGACGCAGGCCGGTTGCGCGCAATGCACGAAGCCCTTGCCTGAGACCGCGAGCGCGGCCTCGAAGCGCGCGGGGTCGAGCTTGCCGCCCTCGCCGCCGACGCCGACCACCCGCGCGCCGCCCGAGAAGAACTCGGGCGCGCCGCATTCCTCGTTGTTCGCGTGTGCGCCTTCGTGCGCGTAGATCGCGCCGTAGGACGGCGTCAGCACCGAGAGCGCGAGCGAATTCGCGATCGTGCCCGTGCTGACCGGGAAGACGCGCACCGCCTTCTCGAACAGTGCGGTGAACAGCGCATCGAGCCGGCCGGTGATCTCGTCGCCGCCATAGCTGCCGGCGGTGCCGCGGTTCGCCGCCTCGATCGCCGCCATGATCTCGGGCGCCACGCTCGCCACATTGTCGCTTCGGAAATCCATCATGCCCCTCGATGCTGCTTCCGCTTCGGCGCACTGTCATTGATGCGCAGTTCAAGCCGGTTGCCGGCCCGCGCCTCGCCGTCGAGCTGGAACGCGGCGCAGGTGCTTGCCTCGCCCTGCTCGACGCCGACGATGAGCCAAGCGAAGTCGGGTTCGTAGGCCTGCGCGACGTCGCGCGGCGAGGGCCGTGCCGGATGGTCCGGGTGCGAGTGATAATGGCCGATGATCGCCTCGCGCGTGCCGCGCAGCTCGCGCTCCAGTCCGAAGCGGAGCGCGGGATCGACCTCGAAGCTGTCGCGCCGGTTGCCGCGCGCCAGGTTCCGGCTCTCGACCGCGCGCGTCACGGCGAGCACGCCCATGCGCTTGCGCTCGCCGACCAGCAGCCCGCACGCCTCGTCAGGGTAGGCCGCCTCGGCATGGCGCACGATCGCGGCCAGTTGGTGCGGGGTCAGCACGAGCGCCCGTGCGGCCTTAAGGCGCGCCGTTCTCGAGCGCGACATGGCCGATCACGCTGCCCTTGCGCAGGTCGATGATGACGATGCGCTCGCCCTCCGCCGGCACGCGGATGCTGAGCACGAGGCGGTCGTCGGTCGTGGTCATCCGGGTGACGCGGCTGCCGCGCGGCAGGCCGAGGCTCGCCGGCGAGGGCGCGCTCGCGGCCGCGCCGGCCGGCGCATCGCTTGCCGCGGCGAGCGCCGGGGCGTCCTCGGCCGCCTGCTTCTGCGAGCGCTGATAGAGCATGTAGCCGAGCCCGATCAGGCCGAGCACGATCAGCACGCCCATGACGACGACCGCGACTTTGAGATAAGGAACCCAGGCGGGTTGCTCGTTCATGGGGCCGGGGGCCGGTCGTGACGGATGGCGATGCACGGGACTACCGATTGAGCGTCGAGGCGCGGGCCGGTCCGGCGCGGCTCGACCGCTTCCTCGCGGCCGCCCTGCCCGAGATTTCGCGCAGCCGGCTCAAGCAGTTGATCGAAGCCGGCCGGGTCTCGGTCGGCGGCGCGACCATAGCCGAGCCCTCCTACCGGGTCAAACCGGGGCAGACGGTCGAACTCAGCGTGCCGCCGGCCGTCGAGGAAGGCCGGCCCGAGGCCGAGACCATCGCGCTCAAGGTGGTCTACGAAGACGCCGACCTGATCGTGGTCGACAAGCCGCCCGGCATGGCGGTACACCCCGCGCCCGGCACGCCGGCCGGCACCCTCGTCAACGCGCTGATCGCGCATTGCGGCGCGAGCCTCTCCGGCATCGGCGGCGTGCGCCGGCCCGGCATCGTGCACCGGCTCGACAAGGACACCAGCGGCCTTATCGTCGCCGCCAAGCACGACCGCGCCCATGCCGGCCTCGCCGCGCAGTTCGCCGCGCGAAGCGCCCCCGTCGGCGACGCGCCGAGCCATGCAGCACGCACGGCGGACCGAACCGGCGCCGACGGCAAAAGACTCAGCCGAACTTATCTCGCGCTGGTCTGGGGCACGCCCGTGCCGGCCAGGGGCGAGATCGCGGGCAACATCGGCCGCAGCCCGAAGGACCGCAAGAAGATGGCGGTGCTGCGCAGCGGCGGCCGGCCGGCGCTGACCCGCTACCGGGTGATCGAGACCTTCTTCGGCGGCGCGCTCTCGCTCGTCGAATGCACGCTCGCGACCGGGCGCACCCACCAGATCCGCGTCCACATGGCGCACCAGGGCCACCCGCTGATCGGCGACCAGACCTACGGCCGCTCGCCTCGGCGAAGCCTCCGGCGGAGCCCGGGCCGCCGCAAGCCGCCAGACGCCCTGCCGCCCGAGGTGCGCGCGGCGCTGGCGAATTTCAAACGCCAAGCCCTACACGCCCGCAAGCTCGCCTTCACCCACCCGATCACCGGCGAGCCGATGCAATTCGAGGCGGAGTTGCCGGCGGATATGCAAAGGCTGCTCGGCAGCCTCGCCGATCGTGGCGTCACCGGCTGAGCGGCGGCCTCACGCCCGCGGCCCGCTCAGGATGCGCGAGAGTTCGTCCTGCTCGTAGCGCGGCAGGGCGGTGCCGTCCTTGGTGGCGACGCCCGCGCCGGGTTCGGCGGTGGCGATCAGGGCGGTCGGGTGGCCGTCGGCTTCGAGCGCGCGGCGCGCCTCGGCCACGCGCCCGGGCGGGAAGGCCGCGAGGAAGGCGCCGGAGCCGAGCACGCCCCAGGGGTCGGCGCCGAGCGCGTCGCAGATCGCCTTGCCGGGCTCGAACCAGAGCGCGGCCCCGGTATCGACGCGCAAGCCGAGCCCGGACGCCTCCGCCATTTCGTAGAGGCCGGCGGAGAGCCCGCCCTCGGTCAAATCGTGCATGGCAGTGGCGCCGAGTGCCGCGGCCTTGAGCGCCGGCGCGACCACCGAGATGCCGGGTTCCCTCATGCCGTCCCGCGCCCTCGCCAATAGTGCGGCCGGCACGGCGTTCAGCCGGTCGGCCGCCTCGTTGGCGAGCACCGCCGCGCCCTCGACCGGCGCGAGCCCGATCTGCAGCACCGCATCGCCGGGCCGCACGCCGCCGGTGCGGATATAGCGGCCATGTTCCTCGTAGCCGAGCATCTGTCCGACCACCACCGGCTGGCTGACCACCGGCGTGATCTCGGTATGGCCGCCGACCAACACGATGCCGCCCTCGTCGAGCGCCTGCTGCATGCCCTCGAACAGCGCGCGCACGTCCGCCTCCGTGGTCTCGACCGGCAGCAGCACCACGGCGAGGAACCATTGCGGGCGCACGCCCATCACCGCGACATCGTTGGCGTTGATGGTGACGGCATGGCCGCCGATCTCGCGCCCCGTGAGCGTGATCGGGTCGGCGGCGGCGACCAGCGCGCCGCCCTTGAGGCCGATCACCGCGGCGTCCTCGCCGACCGAGGGCGGCACCAGGAGCTCGGGCGCCTTCTCGTGATGGGCGGCGAGCAGATGGCGCAGCAGCGCGACCGGGAGCTTGCCGGCTGGCAGGCGTGGCTGGGTCATGACGGGCGCGTACCTTCTTCCGGGAGGCTTCAAAGGGCCGAGGCGCCGCGCGCGGGGCGGCCAAGGCGGGGGATGGGAACCGACGCCGCCATGTTATCGTCTTTCCGCCCCGCTTGACGAGGAGGCGCGAGGCTCCCGGCCGTGGCCCTGGACTTCATCTTCATGCTGACGCGGCACGACGAGACGGTGGCGAATGCGCGCGTGCTGCTGCCCGAGGCGCTTGCCGCCGGCGTCGCGCATATCGGCTTCAAGGACGTCGGCGCGCCGTTCGAGACGCTGCGCGCGCTCGCCGCGGAGATCCGCGCCGCGCGCCGGACGCTCTATCTCGAGGTCGTCAGCCTCGACCGCGCGAGCGAAATCGCCTCGGCGAAGGCCGCGGTTGCGCTCGGCGTCGATTGGCTGCTCGGCGGCACGCGGCCGGAAGACGTGCTGCCGGTGATCGCGGGCCGCGGCATCCGCTATGCGCCCTTCCCCGGCCGGGTCGAGGGCCATCCGAGCCGGCTCGCCGGCACGCCCGACGAGATCGTCGAGAGCGTGAAGGCGCTCGCCGCGACGGAGGGCATCGACGGGCTCGACCTGCTCGCCTACCGGCACCCGCAGGGCAGCGAGATCGTGCGCTCGGTCTGCGCTGCCGTCGACGTGCCGGTCATCGTCGCCGGCTCGATCGACAACGCGACGCGGATCCGTGAGATCGCCGCGTCCGGCGCCGCCGCCTTCACGGTCGGCACCGCCGCGCTCGACGGCAAGTTCGCTAGTGGCGGCCTGAACGCGCAGCTCGAAGCGATCCTCGACGCCGCGCGAGAAGCGGCATGACAACAGCCGTCGCAGGCAAGCGAGGCGTCGTCCGCCGACTCTTCTTAGTCACCCCCACCCCAACCCTCCCCCATCAAGGGGGAGGGAGTAAGAGAAGAGCACCGCATCGCCACACCTCATGTCCCCTCCCCCGTCGAGCGCCGCGCGCTCGCAAAGCGCGACGTGGGGGAGGGTTAGGGAGGGGGTCTAACGCAACTGGCTTCGGCGCTAAGGGCGGCGGGGCCGAATGTGATCTGGCGAGATGTCGGCGAGGCGCGGGGTGCCGAGCAGGGTCATTGCGATGTCAAGCTCGCCGCGGAAGATCGCGACGGCGCGCGCGACGCCTGCCTCGCCGCCGGCCGAGAGGCCCCAGAGGAAGGCGCGGCCGCTGGCGCAGGACCTGGCGCCGAGGGCGAGCGCCTTCAAGAGATCGGTGCCGCGCCGCACGCCGCCGTCGAGGATGATCTCGGCGCGGCCGCAGAGCGCCGAAGCGATGTCCGGCAGCGCCGAAATCGCAGACGGCGAATGGTCGAGCTGGCGGCCGCCATGGTTGGAGACCATCACCGCCTCGATGCCGAGCCCGACCGCCTTCTCGGCATCCGCGGGATGCAGGATGCCCTTGATCACGATCGGCCCGCGCCATTGCTCGCGGATGCGCGCGACATCGTCCCAGTCCGCCGAGGGGTTGAACTGGGTCGCGACGTATTGGGCGATGTTGGTGAAGCCGGCGCCGCCCTTCGCCTCGAAATTGCCGAAGGTCGGCTTCGAGCGCGCGGCATCGAGCAGCCAGCCCGGCCGCCGCGCGAGGTCGAGCGCGGTGTGCAGCCTCGGCCTGAGCGGCATGGTGAAGCCGTTGCGCACGTCGCGCTCGCGCCGGCCGCTCAGCGCGAGATCCACGGTCAGGCAGAGCACGCGATAGTTGGCCGCCGCGGCGCGGCGCACCAGGCTCTCCATCCAGTCGCGGTCGCGCAGGAAGTAGAGCTGGAACCAGCGGTCGGCATCGGGGGCGGCCTCGGCCACCTGTTCGAGCGAGGCGATGGAATTGGTGGAGAGGCAATAGGGGATGCCGGCGCGCGCCGCGGCCCTCACGGCGGCACGCTCGCCGTCGCGCCAGTAGAAGCCCGAGAGGCCGGTCGGCGACAGCAGCAAGGGAAGCGTCGCGGGCCGGCCGAGGATCGTCGCCGCCAGGTCGCGCTTGCCGACATCCACGGCGACGCGCGGCATGAGCAGCCAGTTCTCGAAGTCCTCCCTATTGGCGCGGAGCGTGTGCTCGTCTTCGGCGCCGCCGTCGATGAAGTCGAACACCGCCTTGGGCAGCCGCCGGCGGGCGAGCCCGCGCAGGTCGGCGATGGTCACGGCGCGCGCCAGCTTGCGCGCCCGTCGCGAAGCCCCGAAACCCGTCATGTGCCGGACCAGCCTCGTCAAGATGTAAGCGGACGACTCCGAACCGCGAGCCGGGCTCCTTGTTAGTGGATCGGCGGCTCCCGGTCCACTGGAGGGCCGGCAGACGGGCGGGAGCCGGGGTCGCGCTTGTTCGCGTCGGCCGGCTCGTTCATGGTTGCCGGGCTTGCATCGAGTCCCTCCGCGAGCCGCCGCATGATCCAATCATTCTTCAAGCTCTCCGAGCACGGCACCACCGTGCGTACCGAGCTGATCGCGGGCGCCACCACCTTCCTCGCGATGTCCTACATCATCTTCGTCAACCCGCAGATCCTCGCGGCGGCGGGCATGGACCGCGACGCCGTGTTCGTCGCGACCTGCCTCGCCTCGGTGTTCGGCAGCCTGGTGATGGGCCTCTATGCGAACTATCCGATCGCGGTCGCGCCGGGCATGGGCCTCAACGCCTATTTCGCCTACACCGTGGTCGGCACGCTCGGCTATCGCTGGGAGGTGGCGCTCGGCGCGGTCTTCATCTCGGGCGTGCTGTTCCTCGCGGTCAGCGTGCTGCCGATCCGCGAATGGATCATCAACGCGATCCCGCGCTCGCAGAAGATGGCGGTCGCGGCCGGGATCGGCTTCCTGCTCGGCATCATCGCGCTCGAGAACGCCGGCGCGGTGGTCGCCCATCCGGCGACGCTGGTGACCGTCGGCGAGCTGACCAGCCCGTCGACCATGCTGGCCGGCCTCGGCTTCGTGATCATCGTGGCGCTCGACTACCGGAAGATACCGGGCGCCATCATCATCGGCATCCTGGCGGTCACCGGCCTCGGCATGGCGTTCGGCATAGCGGAGCCGCAGGGCGTCGCCGCGCTGCCGCCGAGCCTGGCGCCGACCTTCCTCGCGCTCGACATCGTCGGCGGCTTCGAGATCGGCCTCCTCACCATCATCTTCACCTTCCTGCTGCTCGATATTTTCGATTCCGTGGGCACCCTGATCGGCGTGGTGCAGCGGACCGGCATGCTCGACGCGCAGGGGCGGCCGCCGCGGCTCAGAAAGGCGCTGATCGCTGACAGCACGGCGAGCATGGTGGGCGCCCTGCTCGGCACCTCGACCACCACGGCCTATATCGAGAGCGCGGCCGGCGTGCGCGCCGGCGGGCGCACCGGGCTGACCGCCGTGGTGGTCGCGGCGCTGTTCCTGCTTGCGCTGTTCCTCGCGCCGCTTGCCGGCAGCGTGCCGGGCTTCGCGACCGCGCCGGCCATCCTGTTCGTCGCCTGCGTCATGGCGCGCGCCATCACCGACATCGACTGGGAGGACGTCACCGAGTTCGCGCCGGCCGTGGTCACGGCGCTCGCCATGCCGCTCACCTTCTCGATCTCGACCGGCATCGGCCTCGGCTTCATCGCCTATGTCGCGATCAAGCTCCTGAGCGGCCACTTCCGCGAGGCGAGCCCGGCCATGATCGTGCTCGCCCTGGTGTTCGTCGCCAAGTTCGCGCTTTCGTGAACGGCGGCGCCCTGCCCTGCCATGTTTTCACCACATGGCGGGGCTAGAGCAGGACCCGCCGCCGCGCTTGACAGCCGAGCGGGGCGGCCGCGATAGTGCTTACCGGGTGAAACAGAGTTACCTATCCATACCGCCCGATCCGCCGCCCGGCGGCCATCGGGCCGGACCGCGCATCGCCACCCAACGAGGCTCCTGACATGGCCCAGCGGCTCCCCGCGCTCAGCGACGAACGCAGCGTCGCCCGCTATCTCCGCGAGATTCGCCAGTTCCCGATGCTGGCCGAAGAAGAGGAGTTCATGCTGGCCAAGCGCTGGCGCGAGCATGGCGACACCGACGCGGCGCACCGCCTGGTCACCAGCCATCTGCGCCTGGTCGCCAAGATCGCGATGGGCTACCGCGGCTACGGCCTGCCGGTCAGCGAGCTGATCTCGGAGGGCAATGTCGGCCTGATGCAGGCGGTCAAGCGCTTCGACCCCGACCGCGGCTTCCGCCTCGCCACCTATGCGATGTGGTGGATCAGGGCGTCGATCCAGGAATACGTGCTGCACTCCTGGTCGCTGGTGAAGCTCGGCACCACGGCGGCGCAGAAGAAGCTGTTCTTCAACCTGCGCAAGGCGAAGCGCCAGCTCAAGGCGTTCGAGGACGGCGACATGTCGCCGGAGCAGGTCAAGAGCCTGTCCGAGGCGCTCGGCGTGACCGAGGACGAGGTGGTGGACATGAACCGCCGGCTGTCCGGGCCCGACCGCTCGCTCAACGCGCCGGTCAAGGACGATGCCGGCGGCGAATGGCAGGACTGGCTGGTCGACCCGAGCGCGGACCAGGAGACCGTCTCGCTCGAAGCCGACGAGCTCGACCACCGGCGCGACCTTTTGGCGGCCGCGATGGGTGAGCTCAACCCGCGCGAGCGCCGCGTCATCGAGGCGCGCCAGCTCGCCGACGAACCGGCCACGCTCGAGACGCTCAGCACCGAGTTCGGCGTCTCGCGCGAACGCGTCCGGCAGATCGAGGCGCGCGCGCTCCAGAAGCTGTCCAGGTCGGTCAAGAGCGCGAGCGCCAGCGAACGCTTGGACGAGCAGCAGGCGCGCACCGAGCGCCTCGAAGCCGGCAAGAGCTAGGCCGAGATTTTTTCCTCGGCCGCGCCGGCCGGCGGCGGCTCTGCGGCGGCCGCTTCCTCTCCTTCCGCCTCGAAGTCGAACAGGCCGAGCCGCGGCGGCGCGCCGAGCGAGGGCCATTTTTCGAGGATCGCCTCGCGCGCGAGCTCGGTTGAGCGATAGCGCTGGCGGTCGATCAGCTCCAGCCCGTGCGCAACGAACAGCGGCACGATCCAGGCCAGCATCCAGCCGATCAGCGCGAAGCCGTAGATCAGCAGCCATGTCGAGGGCTCGGCGACGACGTGGAACGCCGCGCTCTCGCTGAGCGAATAGTTGAAGAAGGGCTCGAGGCTCGCCATCAGGCCGGCGCCGTTGAAGGCGGCCACCGTGATGGCGAGGTGGCGGCCGCGGCGCTCGTCGCACAGGAACGCGATGATGGCCGGCATCAGCCCGCCATAGATGAGGATGAAGATCGGCAGCGCATAGTACGCAAGCGCGGCGCCGACGCCCGCGACGGTGAGGCCGAGCCCGAGCATGCGGCCGCGGCCCTCGCCGAGCGGCGATGCGATGGCTGGCTCCTCGATGCGGGTGGGCCGTCCGGTCATCACGACAATCCGAGCAGGGAGAACAGGCTCGCGCCCGCGAACACCACGCCGCCGACCGCCGCAGCGATGCGCCGGCCGATCATGGTCGCGGCAACGGCGCGCCGCGCTTGCGCGCGGGACAGCGCCTCGAGCTCGAGCCCGAGCGAGACATAGCGGGCGCGCGCCTTGCGATATTCCGCATTGTCTGCACGCTGCTCGCGCGGGTCGAGCAGCGCCTCGAGCAGGGCGTCGAGATCGCCCTCATGCGCCTTGTTCTTGAGGCCGCGGACAAGCCGCACGCGCCGCTCGGCGTTGTGCACGCCGTCGAAGGCCGGCGCCACGCGTTCGGCCAGCCAGCGCGCGAGATGGGGCAGCGGCCCGGCGTCGAAGCGGTACTGCATGGCGGCGAGGACGGCGAGATCGCCGACCGCCTCGTTCGCCGGGGGACGCACCCGGATGCCGATGGCACGCGCCCGTTTCAGGAGCTCGGCCGGCAGATGGGCCGAGATATAGGCCTCGCCATGGGCATCGACCGGCCGCGCCTCGAACACTCGGCCGGAGCGCGCGAAACGGTCGAGCGCGCGCAAATAGCGCGCCGGCCCGATCGGCAGCATGTCGTGCACCATCGGGCTCAGGCAGGGGAATTGCGGATTGAGCGAATAGAGCGCGCGCTCGACCGCGTTGTCGGTATATTTCGAGCGCAGCCGGTTGCGCAGCGAGGTGAACGACGCCTCCTGCTCGCGCACGGCCTCGGGCGCGAGCGGCGAGCCGATCGAGGCTTGCGGCAGGCCGAGCTCGAGCATGCCGACGAGCGTCTTGATCGCCTCCGCATTGCCGACGAGCGCGGCCTGCGCCAGCGCGCCGGCCATGCCGTCCATCATCACCGACAGGCCGCCATAGGTGATCGGGCCGGCGGGATCGAGCAGGCAGCCGACCCGGCTGACCAGCTCCTCGTCGATCAGGCGCTTGCCGCGCGCCATGTCGTCGACGCGCCCGACCAGGCGTTCCACCGCGTCGGCCAGCTCGCGATGCCCATAGCTGGAGCGCAGCCAGCGCACCAGATTGCCCTTGAAGAGGTCCTGGCGCGCCACGTCGAAGCTCTGCGCGTAGAGGCGCGCGAGCGCGCGCGGCTGCGTGACCACCTGGCCCTGAATCGTGTAGGGCCGCGTGCCGTCGCGCGGCCGTATCACCGAAGGCGCCGGCGCGCGCGGGTTGAGCAGCCAGGCGCGCACGTCGTCGATGGTCCAGCGCAGCGTGGGATCGTCGACCATGAGGCCGGCGATCAGCTCACGCATCGAGGCGCTGCAATTGAGGCGGCCGACCACGGTCGCGAAGGAGCCGCGCTCCATGCGCCTGATCAGGCGCTGCGTCGGGTCCTCGGGCGGCGGCTCGGCGGCATCGAGCAGGCGCGCCAGGGTGAGCCCGAGCGCGTACATGTCGCAGGCCGGCGTGCCCTCGCCGCGCCCTTCGGGCAGCGCCGCGGCGCGCTCGATCGGCTCGAAATCGTCAGGCTGGTCGTGGCCGGGCGGCGCGCTGAAGCATTCGCCGATGGTCAGCGCGTCCTCGCGCCCGGACAGGAAGAAGATGTTGTCGGGGCGGAGCGCGCGGTGCGTGATGCCCTTTTCATGTAGGGCCTGCAGCCCGTCGAGCAGCGCGGGCAGCACGAACTCGCACAATTGCCGTTCCTTGAAGCCGCCCTGGCGCGTCGAGAGCCGCGCGCCGTGCGGTCGTTCGAGGATGATCGCCGCTTGGCGTCGCGACGCCCCCGGCACCATGACCGGGCCGACCGTCAGTGCGTGCAGCACGGAGGGGTGGCGGATCGCAAGCTGTGCCTGGATCGCGGCGCCCCGCCAAGCGATGCCAGGGGCGACGACGAGCGCGAACAGCGAGGCGCGCGGGTTGTCGCGGTCGTGCGCCATGCAGGCGATGGCATGGGGCGAGTCGAACGCCGGCAGAGGCCGGCCGACATCGACCTCGAAGCGGCGGTCGATCAGCTGGATGGCCGGTGCTTCGCCGTGCCTCTCGTCGAAGCTCACGGGCGCCGGATTCGGTTCGATCATCGGGTTGCGCGCACGTCGTTTCGGGCCCGGCCCATGAGATCAGGCCAGACCGCTCCTAGCTCAGTCCTAGCGGGTGAAGTCTAAGCAATGCTTAAACGAGAGAGACGACGCGGGTTAATCGGTAAACGGGTCGTGCACCAGGATGGTGTCGTCGCGCTCCGGGCTGGTCGAGAGCAGCGCGACCGGCGCCTCGATCAGCTCCTCGATGCGCCGGATGTATTTCACCGCGGTGGCGGGCAGTTGCGCCCAGGAGCGCGCGCCCCTGGTGCTCTCCTGCCAGCCTTCGAAGCTCTCGTAGACCGGTTGTGCCGCCGCCTGCTCGGCAACCGAGGGCGGCAGATAGTCCACCGTGCCGCCGTTGATCCGGTAGCCGACGCAGACGCGCAGCTCGGCCATGCCGTCGAGCACGTCGAGCTTGGTCAGCGCGATGCCGTCTATCCCTGCGATCTTGACCGCCTGGCGCACCAGCACGGCGTCGAACCAGCCGCAGCGCCGCCGCCTTCCGGTGACGGTGCCGAACTCGCGGCCGCGCTCGCCGAGGCTGTGGCCGAGCGCATCGGTCAGCTCGGTCGGGAACGGGCCGCTGCCGACCCGCGTCGTGTAGGCCTTGACGATGCCGAGCACGTAGCCGACCTGGCCGGGCCCGCAGCCCGCGCCCGCCGCGGCCTGGCCCGCCACCGTGTTGGACGAGGTGACGTAAGGGTAGGTGCCGTGGTCGATGTCGAGCATGATGCCCTGCGCGCCCTCGAACAGCACCCGCCTGCCCTGCCGGCGCGCCTCGTCGAGCGTGCGCCAGACCGGCCGCGCGAAAGGCAGGATGCGCGGCGCGACCAGGAGCAGGTCGTTGAGCAGCGTGGCGCGGTCGACGTCGGGCAGACCAAGACCACGGCGCAGTGCGTCGTGATGCAGCAGCAGCGCATCGAGCCGCTCGCTGAGCGCACTCGCCTCGCGCAGGTCGCAGAGCCGGATCGCGCGGCGGCCGACCTTGTCCTCGTAGGCAGGGCCGATGCCGCGGCCCGTGGTGCCGAGCTTGCCGTCGCCGCGCGCCGCCTCGCGCCCGAGGTCGAGCTCGCGATGCAGCGGCAGGATCAGGCAGGCGTTCTCCGCGACGATCAGGCGCTCGGGCGTGACCCGCACGCCCTTCCCGGCGATCGCCTCGATCTCCTTGAGCAGCGCCCAGGGATCGACCACCACGCCATTGCCGACGATCGAGAGCTTGCCGTCGCGCACCACGCCCGAGGGCAGCAGCGAGAGCTTGTATTCCACGCCGTCGATGACCAGCGTATGGCCGGCATTGTGGCCGCCCTGATAGCGCACCACGACATCGGCGCGGTTCGACAGCCAGTCGACGATCTTGCCCTTGCCCTCGTCGCCCCACTGGGCGCCGACCACCGCGACATTACCCATCGCTGCCGTCCCCACGCGTCACGGCGACCGGCTTGCCCGCCTTCAGCACGAACGCGCAGCCGAGCCGCCGCGCCTCGGCCACGATGTCACCGACCGGTGCAAGGCCGGCGACCGTAACATAGCCCTCGGCGCGCAGCCGCCGGCCCGTCTCGGCGTCGGTGCCATAGGGTTGATAGAGGCGTTTCACAGGCGGCGCGCCGCCGAGCACGCCGATCAGCTCGTCCATGTAGAGCGTGCAGCCGGTGGCGGGCTCGATGATGCCGGCGACGCCGTTGATCTCGTAGCGCCCGCCGCGGCCGAGCTCTTCCCTGACCTCGATGCCGAACAGGCTGAAGCTCACCCCGGTCTGATACTCGAAGCCGCGATGCTCGACTGGGTCGACGGTGAGCGAGAGGCCGGGGATGCCGCGCGCCAGCAGGATCCCGGCGACCGCGCTGAGCGCATCCGCCTCGCGCCGAGCGGCGCCCGGCAGCTTCAGGCCGGCTAGGCGCTCGAGCGCAGGGCCGGCCACGCCGGTCGCCGCGAGCAGCGCGCGGAAGACGGGCGCGGCGGCGCCGGCGTTGCGCTCGACCTCGGCGGCGTCCTTATGGTCGAGCGCCTCGCGCAGGCGATGCTGCGTCCCGGCGTCGAGCGCGAGCGCATCGAGCAGGGAAGTGACCAGCGTCGGCGCGTTGAGATCGACCGAGAGCGGCCCGAGCCCGAGCGCCGAGAGCGCCTCGACCGCGAGCAGGATCACCTCGGCATCGGCCGCCGCACCCTCGGCGCCGATCAGCTCGTAGCCGACCTGGCCGAACTGGCGCTCGGCGCGCAGCTCGGTGCCGCGCACCCGCAGGATGTCTTCCGCATAGCTGAGCCGGAGCGGACGCGGCGCGCGACTGAGCCGGCCTTGCGCGATGCGCGCGACCTGTGGCGTCACGTCGCTCCTGACCGCCATCATGCGCTGCGAGATCGGGTCCATCAGGCGGAAGGTCTGGTTGGCGAGCGCGGCGCCGGTGCCGCTCAGGAGCCCTTCCTCGAACTCGACGAGCGGCGGCTTGACCCGCTCATAGCCGTGGCTCGCGAAGACGCCGAGCAGGCGCGCCGCGACCTCCGCCTCATGGGCGGCGTCGGGCGGCAGCACGTCCTGGATGCCGGCCGGCAGCAGCGATTTGTGAGCAAGCTCGTTCATGGCGCGCGGGAGTTTACACGGCGTGGCGCGGGGGGCCAGACGAAAGAAAAGACTGCTTCCCATCTCCAGGTGCGACGGCCTCATCCTTCGACGGGCTCAGGATGAGGCCGGAACTTAAAGCCCTCATGCTGAGCCTGTCGAAGCATGAGGGTCCGCGGGATGCGCCGGGTCGTAACCTCGTACCCTAGAGATGCAGCGCGCGGACCTGGACGATGTGGGGGAGCGTGCGGAGCTTCTCGATCAGCGCGTCGGGCACCGGGGCGTCGACGCTGATCAGCGCGATGGCGTCGCCGCCCTTGGAGGCGCGGCCGAGATGGAAGGTCGCGATGTTGACCCCGGCGTCGCCGATCGCCTGGCCGAGCCGGCCGATGATGCCGGGCTTGTCCTCGTTGGTGACGTAGAGCATGTGCGGCGTCAGCTCGGCCTCGATGTCGATGCCCTTGATCTCGACCACGCGCGGCTTGTTGCCCGCGAACAGCGTGCCGGCGACGCTGCGGGTCTGCCGCTCAGTGGTCACGGTGAGACGGATCAGGGTGAGGTATTCCTCGGCCTGCTCGCGCTTGACCTCGCGCACGTCGATGCCGCGCTCGCGCGCGATGACCGGCGCGTTCACCATGTTGACCGAAGAGAGCAGCGGCTTGAGCAGCCCCTGCAGCGCGATCGCAGTGAGCGGGCGGGTGTTGACGCTCGCCGCGTCGCCCTCGTACTCGATGGTCACGGCCTTGAGCCCGGTCTCGGTGAGCTGGCCGGCGAAGGCGCCGAGCTGGTCAGCGAGCTTCATGTAGGGCTTGAGGCGCGGCATCTCCTCGGCGGTCACGGACGGCATGTTGAGCGCGTTGGCGACCGCGCCGTTGATCAGGAAGTCGCTCATCTGCTCGGCGATCTGGATCGCGACATTCTCCTGCGCCTCCGAGGTCGAGGCGCCGAGATGTGGCGTGCAGATCACCCGGTCGAGCGCGAACAGCGGGTTGTCCTTGGCGGGCTCGACCGCGAACACGTCGAGCGCGGCGCCCGCGACATGGCCGCTCTCGATCGCGGCCTTGAGCGCGGCCTCGTCGACCAGCCCGCCGCGCGCGCAATTGATGATGCGCACGCCCATCTTGGTCTTGGCGAGGGCTTCCGCGTCCAGGATGTTCCTGGTCTCGTCGGTCATCGGCACGTGCAGCGTGATGAAATCGGCGCGCGGCAGCAGCGCTTCGAGCGTCACCTTCTCGACGCCGAGGTCGGCGGCGCGCTCGGGCGAGAGATAGGGATCGTAGGCGATCACCTTCATGCGCAGGCCGATGCCGAGCCTCGCCACGATCGAGCCGATATTGCCGCAGCCGATCACGCCGAGCGTCTTGCCGTAGAGCTCGACGCCCATGAACCGGCTCTTCTCCCACTTGCCGGCGCGGGTCGAGAGGTCGGCCTGCGGCAGCTCGCGGGCGAGCGCCATCATCAGCGCGACCGCGTGCTCGGCCGTGGTGATCGAATTGCCGAACGGCGTGTTCATCACGACGATGCCGCGCGCGGTGGCGGCGTCGAGGTCGACATTGTCGACGCCGACGCCGGCGCGGCCGACCACGGCGAGCGAATCCGCCGCGTCCATGATCTCCTTGGTGACCTTGGTCGCCGAGCGCACCGCGAGGCCCTGCACGCCCGCGAGCGCCTGCTTCAGCTCGTCCGGCTTGAGGCCGGTCTTCTCGATCACCTCGACGCCGCGCTCGCGGAAGATCTCCACCGCGCGCGGGCTCATCTTGTCTGCGATCAGCACCTTGGTCACGGCACGCTCTCCTCAAGACTGCTTGACGGCCTGATAGGCCCAGTCGAGCCAGGGGAAGACCGCTTCGAGGTCGGCAGTCTCCACCGTCGCGCCGGCCCACAGCCTGAGGCCCGGCGGCGCGTCGCGATAGGCGCCGAAGTCGTAGCCGGCGCCCTCCTTCTCGACCAGCGAGACGAGCTGCTTCGCGGCCTTGGCGCGGCCGGCCTCGTCGAGCCCCGCGAACCAAGGATCGACGATCGAGAGGCAGACCGAGGTGCGCGAGCGGACCTTCGGGTCCGCGGCAAGGAAATCGACCCAGGCGGTGCGCTCGACCCAGCGCTCGATCGCGTTGTAGTTGGCGATGCAGCGCGCGCGCACGGCAGAGGCGCCGCCGATCGCTTCCATCCATCTGAGCGCATCGAGCGCGTCCTCGACGCACAGCATGGAGGGCGTGTTGATGGTCTCGCCCTGGAAGATGCCCTCGTTCAGCTTGCCGCCCTTGGTGAGGCGGAAGATCTTGGGCAGCGGCCAGGACGGCGCATGGCTCTCCAGCCGCTCGACCGCGCGCGGCGAGAGCGCGAGCATGCCGAAGCCGGCCTCGCCGCCCATAATCTTCTGCCAGGAATAGGTGGTGGCATCGAGCTTGGACCAGGGCAGGTCATAGGCGAAGGCGGCCGAGGTGGCGTCGCAGATGGTCAGGCCCTGCCGGTTGTCCGGGATCCAGGCGCCGTCCGGCACGCAGACGCCCGAGGTCGTGCCGTTCCAGCAGAACACCACGTCGCGCGCGAAATCGACCTGCCTGAGGTCGGGCAGCTTGCCGTAGTCAGCCTTGAGCACGCGCGACTCCTTCAGCTTGAGCTGCTTCTGGACGTCGGTCACCCAGCCCTCGCCGAAGCTCTCCCAGGCGAGCAGGTCGACGCCGCGCGCGCCCAAGAGCGACCACAGCGCGAGCTCGACCGCGCCGGTATCCGAGGCCGGCACGATGCCGAGGCGCCAGCCCTCCGGCAGGCCGAGCAGCGCGCGCGAACGGTCGATGACCTCCTTGAGCTTGGCCTTGGCGACCGCGGCGCGGTGCGAGCGGGCAAGCGTCGCGCCTTCGAGCGCGGCGAGGGACCAGCCCGGGCGCTTGGCGCAGGGCCCCGGGGAAAAGCACGGATTGACCGGCCGGACGGTCGGCTTCATCGGGATAGGCCTTCTTTGTTCATGGTCGTCGGGAGGGGCGGCCTTCGGCCGCGGCGAACGGCGCATCGGGAGCCAAAGCGGCGCGGATACTAGGTCTCATGCTGCACTGCGTCAACGCGGCGGACGGCCGCCTAATGTCGCAGGCGGTCGTTAACGGTAACTTGCGTTCGGGGAACAAGCGGGGCCTAAGCTAGTTCGACAAAAAGCCTTGGCTTTCAACGGGAGGCGGCGCATGGCGGGCGAGCGCTACATCATCCGCGGCGGCGTCGAGGGCAGGGAACGGCTCAGGCTCATCGCGCGGGTGATGCGGCCGACGACGCTCGCGCTCTTCGAGCGGGCCGGCGTCCGGCCGGGTGCCGCGTGCCTCGACGTCGGCTGCGGCGGCGGCGACGTGACGCTGGAGCTCGCCGGTCTTGTCGGCCCGGATGGAAGCTGTCTCGGCATCGACATCGACGAGACCAAGCTCGAGCTGGCGCGCGGCGAGGCGCGGGACAGGAATCTGCCGAACGCCGCGTTCCGCAAGGCGGACGCAGACGGCGCGCTCGGCGAGGCCGCGTTCGACCTGGTCTATGCCCGCTTCCTGCTCACCCATCTGGGCGACCCGGCGGCCTGCGTGGCGCGGATGCGCGATGCGGCGAAGCCCGGCGGCCTCGTGCTGGTCGAGGACATCGACTTCGCCGGGCTCTTCTCCTACCCCAAGAGCGCGGCGCTCGAACGCTACGTCGAGCTCTACACGCGGGCGGTCGTGGCGCGCGGCGGCGACCCGAACATCGGCCCGCGGCTGCCCGTGCTGCTCGCCGAGGCCGGGCTCGAGGCGGTCGCCATGAACGTGGTGCAGCCCGCCGGCATGGAGCGCGAGGTCAAGCTGCTCAATCCGATCACCATGCAGGCCATCGCCGACGCCGTGCTCGCCGAGGGCCTCGCCGATGCCGCCGAGATCGACGGCATCGTGGCCGCGCTCTACGCCTTTGCCGAAAGCGCGCGAACCGTGGCCAGCACGCCGCGCATCGTGCAGGCCTGGGGAGCACGCCCGGCGCAGGCCGGAGGCTAGACCTCGATAGTGCCGTCCAGATAGAGCGCGCAGCGTCCAGCGATCTCGACGCGGTTGCCGTTGAGGGCGCAGGTCATGGCGCCGCCGCGCGCCGAGAGCTGGCGCACCGCGAGCCGGGCCTTGCCGAGGCGCGCCGCCCAATAGGGCACCAGCGCGGTCTGTGCGTTGCCGGTCACCGGGTCTTCCGGCACCGCGTTCTTGGGCGCGAAGAAGCGCAGCACATAGTCGACGCCGCCCTCGCCCGGCGCGGTCGCCACCACGCCACGGAGATCGAGCGTTTCGAGCACGGCGTGGTCGGGCGCAAGGGCACGCACCGCGTCCGCGTTCTCGAACACGGCGATGTGGTCGGGGCCGGCGAGCGTCTCGGCCGGCACGCGGCCGAGGCCCCGGATCAGCGCCTCGGGCGGCGTGCTCGGCGTGGGCGGCGCCGCCGGGAAATTCATGACGAGAAGACCGTCATCGCCGCGCGCGACGGTCAGCGGTCCGCTCTTCGTCTCGAAGCGCACGGCGCGGGCCGAGGGTTCCAGAAAGCGGAACACCGCGTCGGCCGCCGCGAGCGTGGCGTGGCCGCACAGATCGACCTCGGTGTTGGGCGTGAACCAGCGCAGGCGATAACCCTCGCCCTCCCTGACGAAGAACGCGGTCTCGGACTGGTTGTTCTCCAGCGCGATCGACTGCATGAGCACATCCGGCAGCCAGGCATCGAGCGGCACCACCGCGGCCGGGTTGCCGCGCAACGGCCTGTCCGCGAAGGCGTCGAGTTTTAGAAGGCGCAGTTTCACAGGTGGCTCAGATGGTGATGGTGGCGTCGAGATAGGGCGCGACCCGGCCCCTGATCTCGACGCGGTTGCCGCGATCGACGCAGCGCAGTTCGCCGCCGCGCGCCGAGACCTGGTGCGCGGTGAGTGCCGCCTTGCCGAGCTTCTTCGCCCAATAGGGCGCGAGCTGGCAGTGCGCCGAGCCGGTCACCGGGTCCTCGGGCACGCCGAATCTCGGCGCGAAGAAGCGCGAGCAGAAATCGGCGTCGCGCGCCCGCGCGGTGACGATCACGCCGCGCCGATCCAGCTTTTCGAGCGCGCGCATGTTCGGCCGCAAAGCCCGCACAGCGCCTTCGTCGGCGAGCACAGTCATGTAGTCGGTGCCGGCGAGGGTCTCGACAGGCACCATGCCTAACCCCTCGACCAGCGCGACCGGCGTGTCGATCGGCGTGGACGGCACGGCCGGAAAATCCATCACCAGCATCTCGCCCGCGCGCGCCACCACGAGCCTGCCGCTCAGCGTCTCGAATGTCACGCGCTCGCCCGTCGCCGCGCCGGTCGCGAACAGCACATGGGCGGTGCCGAGCGTGGCATGGCCGCACAGCTCGACCTCGGCGCTTGGCGTGAACCAGCGCAGGCGGAAGCCGCCGCCCTCCGGCACCGTATAGGCGGTCTCGGACAGGTTGTTCTCGGTTGCGATCGCTTGCAGGGTCGCGTCGTCGAGCCAGGCATCGAGCGGCACCACGGCGGCCGGGTTGCCGGCGAACACCCGGTTCGCGAACGCATCCACCTGATAGAGCTTGAGCCGCATCGCGGCAGTCTCACCGATCGAGAAGAGGCGGGCAAGCGCGGGGCGTAGGGCCTATAATGGCCGGTGATGTCGCGTCGCCGGCGCCTGACGTTCCTCCTCTGCCTCGGCCTTCTCGCGCTCGTCTCGGCGTTCGCGGGCGCGCGGACGCACGCCGCCGATGCGCCGGCGCCGCAGGATTTCGTGGCCGGCCATGCCGCCTTCGTGCGCGGCGACTACGAGACCGCGATGACGCTGTGGCGCGGCCTCGCCGAGCGCGGCCATGTCGACGCCGCGTTCAATGTCGGCACGCTCTACGAGAACGGTTATGGCGTGACCGCCGACGCCGAGGCCGCGACGAAGTGGTACGGCCAAGCGGCGGCGCGCCGCTATGCCCCGGCGCAGATCGCGCTGTCGCGGCTCGCCGAGGCGGGCGACGCGGCGGCGAAGTCCAAGGCCTCTGAGGACGCAATCCGCGCGCTCAAGGACGCGGCGGAGCGCGGCTCGGCCGAGGCGCAGTTCAGCCTGGGCGTCGCCTATGACCGCGGCGTCGGCGTGATCCAGAACTACGCGACCGCGGCCTCCTGGTATCAGCGCGCCGCGGTGCAGGGCCTTGCCGAGGCGCAATACAACCTCGCCACGCTGCACGACCAGGGCCTTGGCACTCAGAACGACACGGCGCTTGCGCTGCTCTGGTATCGCACGGCGGCAGAGGCCGGCAGCCCGCTCGCCGCCAACAATCTCGGCTATCTGCACGAATACGGGCTCGGCGTGCGGCAGGACGACGGCGCCGCGCTCGCCTGGTATCGCAAGGCCGCCGAGGCCGGCCTCGCCACGGCGCAGAACAACCTCGCCATCATGCACCAGCTCGGCCGCGGCACGCCGCGCGACTTCCCGGCGGCGGCGCGCTGGTACCGGGCCGCCGCCGAGCAGGGCTTCGCCGAGGCGCAGCTCAATCTCGGCGTGCTCTACGCCAACGGGCTCGGCGTCGAGAAGGATGCGATGGAGGCGCTGGTCTGGCTGCTGCGCGCGCGCGGCGCCGAGGACGAGGCGACCGCACGGCGCGCCGTCGAGCTCTTCGATTCGCTCGCCGCCAAGCTCGACGCCGGCCAGGTGATGACCGCGACCGGCCGTGCCATGGCGTTCGCGCCGCGGCCGAGCCCGGCTACCCTGTCGCTGGCCGGCGAAGGCAAGCCGCAGCCGCGCGGCCTCGGCGGCTTCGGCGATGCCGTGCTGGACGCCCAGCGCTATCTCTCCCTGCTCGGCTTCTATGACGGCGTGGTCGACGGCCAGAGCGGGCCGCGGACGCGCGGCGCTGTGCTCGATTTCAGGCGCCGGAGCGACCCGAAGGCCGACGACGCCACGATCGACGGCGCGCTCCTCGACGCGCTCGCCGCCGCCTGGGCCGCCCGCGGCACGACGCCCGCGGCGGCTACGCCGTAGATCTTCGTTCGCGGGTCACCGCCGTCCTCTCCGTCAAAGATCAGAGCAATCGACCGCGGACGAACAGAATGGGCCGGCACCAAGAACCCTCTCCGCCCCGCCGGCGGAGAGGGGATTCGCGCTGAGGCCGACGGGTGTTCATAAACCATGATCGGCACGGGACAGCCTCCCGGAGCTGTGATCACAGTTTCGCTGGAAGGTCGCACGGAAATCGGCAATAGTCTTGGCCAAACGAGCCGGGCGCCGCCGTGCGTCCCAAAGCGCCGGCCGTCTGCAAGCAGACCAACCGAACCGGAGAGCCCCATGAGCGTTCAGCCTGCCCGCAATCTCTCGCTCGAAGAGATGGACATCCAGAGCTTCCTGCATCCCTACACGCCGCTCGCCGACCACGCCAAGGCCGGCCCGCGCATCATCTCGACGGCGAAGGGCGTCAAGGTCGTCGACATCAAGGGCAAGGAATACATCGACGCGCTCGCCGGCCTCTGGTGCGTCGATATCGGCTGGGGCCGCGACGAGGTGGCCGAGGCGATCTACGAGCAGGCCAAGAAGCTCGCCTACTACCACTCCTTCGCCTCGATGGCGAACGAGCCGGCGATCCGCCTGGCCGATAGGCTGACCCACCTCTTCCCCGGCAACATGAGCAAGGTGTTCTTCGGCAATTCCGGCTCGGACGCCAACGACACCAACGTCAAGCTGGTCTGGTACTACAACAACCTGCGCGGCAAGCCGCAGAAGAAGAAGATCATCTCGCGCAAGCGCGCCTATCACGGCGTGACGGTCGCGGCCGCCTCGCTGACCGGCATCCCGATGGTGCACACCGCCTTCGACCTGCCGCTCAAGACCATGCTGCACACCGAGACGCCGCACTACTACTGGAACGCCGAGCCGGGCCAGACCGAGGAGGAGTTCACCAAGTCGCTGGTCGAGAAGCTCGAGCAGCTCATCCTGGCCGAGGGGCCGGAGACGATCGCCGCCTTCATCGCCGAGCCGGTGATGGGCGCCGGCGGCGTGGTCACGCCGCCCAAGAACTACTTCCCGGAGGTCCAGAAGGTCCTCAAGAAGTACGACGTGCTGATGATCGCCGACGAGGTGATCACCGGCTTCGGGCGCACCGGCAACTGGTTCGGCTCGCAGACCTACGACATCGAGCCCGACATCGTGACCATCGCCAAGGGCCTGACCTCGGGCTACCTGCCGCTCGCCGGCTCGATGATCGCGCCGAAGATCTGGGACGTGCTGGTTTCCGGCACGCCCGAGGTCGGCGCCTTCGCGCACGGCTACACCTATAGCGCGCACCCGATCTCGGCGGCCGCGGCCATGGCCAACCTCGACATCTTCGAGCGCGAGGACCTGGTCGGCAAGTCGGCCAAGACCGGCGCCTACTTCCAGAAGGCGATGCGCAAGGCGGTCGGCGACCACCCGCTGGTCGGCGAGGTGCGCGGCGTCGCGCTGATGCTGGGCGTCGAGCTGGTCGCCAACAAGGCGAAGAAGGAGCCCTTCCCGCTCTCGCTCAAGATCGGGCCGCGGCTCAACAACCTGTGCATCGAGGAAGGCCTGATCACCCGCGCGCTGATGGGCTGCAGCGCCATGGCGTTCTCGCCGCCGCTCGTGATCAGCGAGGGCGAGTGCGACGAAATCATCGCGCGCTTCAAGCGCGCCCTCGACAAGCTGGCCGATGCGCTGGTCAAGGAAGGCTCGTGGAAGGCCGCGGCATAGCCGCCGCCGCTACCACAGTACATGTCGATTGCGAATGGGGCCTGCGGGCCCCATTCTGCTTCATGGCAAAGACATTCCAACGGAGAGAACGAACATGGGGAGCATGACGGTGCGGCGGTTGACCCTCGGCCTCTGCGCGGCGCTCGCGGTCGCCGCGATGGCAAGCGCGGGCCACGCGGAGGACGCGGCGGCGAGCCTCGACCCGTCGGCCATGGATGCGGCGTGGCGCGCGGCACCGCTCGTCAGCGTCTCGGGCGAGGCAGGCTTCAAGGTGCCGGCGAAAGCGGGCACGGAGCCGGTCTGGCACAAGCTGCCGTTCGCGCTGCGCGACGGCGGCGTGATCGAGCTTTGCGCGCTGCGCGGCACGCTCGAGGCCCGCGCCCAGCTCGACGATCTTTGGGTCGCCCTCGGGCCGATCGGCCAGAGCGAGGCGGCCGGCCCGTGCATCCTGCTCTCTGGCCAGAAGGTCATGGTCGCGAACCCCGCCGGCGAGGCCGTTACGGGCCGCGCGCAGCCCCGATAGAACGCCGCCGCCCGGCCGGCCCTAAGGGCTGTCACGAGACGTTAACCAAACTCTTGCGCCCGCGCTTCCATTTGGGAATCCTTCGCGCGGCTGCGGTCGACCCGAGTCGCCGAGGGAGGCAGATCAAGGAAGGCTGAACCAACCGGCCCGCATACTGACGCAGGCTACGAACTGGGGGTGCGCATGAGTCGCGGCGTTTCGCATACCGTCGCTGTCGCGTTCGGTCTTTCGGTCGGGTTCTGGATCGTGTCGATGGTGATGCCCTAGAGTATGATCCGATCAGGTTGGTTCAACCTGATCGGTGAATCGTGCTCTACTCCGTTGGAGTAGGGCAGGATTCACGTTCGAGATGGATCGCGGAGTGATTCCATCTCGGACGACCCTGCCCTAGGCGTTCTATACATGACGCGATGACCCGGACGTTTCATCGGGCGGACCGCCGGCGCGGTTCGCCCGATTGCTTTCTGTGCCGCACGACGGGGAGAAGCCGCTAACGCTGGCCGCCCGTCCGGCGCCTCGCTATGTTCAACCGATGCAATCTGGCGCAAGGGAGCGGATCACCATGTGGCTTCGGCGATTCGTGGCGGCGCTGGGCTTGAGCGCCCTGCTGCTGGGCGGCCCGGCCCTCGGGGCCGAGGAGCGGGACTTCCTGGCCGCCGTGCTCTATTCCGCGGGCGGCAAGTTCGATCGCGGCTTCAACGAAAGCATCTTCGAGGGGATCGCGCGCTTCACCAGCGAGACCAGCGAGGCCTATCTCGAGGAAGGCATCAAGGACGATGACGACCGCGAGCGTTCACTGCGCGCGCTGGTCGAGCGCGGCGCCACCGACGTCATCGTCGCGGACGACAAGCAGGCCGAGGCGCTCAAGGTGGTGGCGCGCGAGTTCCCCGACGTCCGCTTCACCATCATCGACGCCGCGGTCGCCGACCTGCCCAATGTCCGCTCGGTCGTGTTCAAGGAGGAGGAAGGCAGCTTCCTGGTCGGCATCCTCGCCGCGCTCGCGAGCAAGACCGGCTCGATCGGCTTCGTCGGCGGCATGGACATTCCGCTGATCCGCAACTTCGCCTGCGGCTACGCGCAGGGCGCGAAGCATGTGAGGCCCGACATCACCGTGCTCCAGGCCATGACCGGCACGACGCCCGCGGCATGGGCCAACCCGCAGCGCGGCGGCTCGCTCGCCCGCCTCCAGTTCGACAGCGGAGCGGACGTGGTCTATGCCGCGGCCGGCCTGACCAGCCTGGGCGTCTACCAGGCCGCGGTCGCCGCCAGCCGGCTCGCCATCGGCGTCGACACCAACCAGAACTACCTGCACCCCGGCACGATGCTGACCTCGATGTACAAGCGCGTCGATCTCGCCGCCTATGACAGCCTGATGGACGCCTTCAACGGCGAATGGACGCCCGGCATCGAGCGGCTCGGGCTGTTCGAAGGTGCGGTCGGCTACGCGCTCGACCAGCACAACTGGCCGCTGATGACGCCCGAGATGATTAACGCGGTCGAGGCCGCGATGGTCGGCATCGCGAACGGCTCGATCAAGGTGGTCGACTATCGCGACGCCAACGCCTGCCCGTATTGAGGCAATGGCACGAGAGAAGAGGATCGGGCCGCACCCGATGCAGCGGCCTCGTCCTTCGACAGGCTCAGGATGAGGCCGAAAACCAAAGTCCTCATGCTGAGCTTGTCGAAGCATGGGGGCCGAGGCGCCCCGCTCGAAGCAGCCTTCCGAAATAGAAGAAGGGCGGGCCGCGCGAGCGGCCCGCCCCGAATTTTCAGACGTCGTCGAGGCGCTGCGTGGACTTAGAAGTCCATGCCGCCCATGCCGCCGCCCGGCATCGGCGGGGCTGCCGTCTTGGGCTCCGGCTTCTCGGCGACCATGGCCTCGGTCGTGATCAGGAGGCCGGCGACCGAACCTGCATCCTGCAGCGCTGCGCGCACCACCTTGGCCGGGTCGATGATGCCGGCCTTGATCATGTCGACATACTCTTCCTTCTGCGCGTCGAAGCCGTAGTTGATGCTCTTCTGCTCGAGCAGCTTCGAGACGATGAGCGAGCCGTCGGCACCGGCGTTCTCCGCGATCAGCTTGGTCGGCACCTTGATGGCACGGCGCACGATGTCGATGCCCATGGTCTGGTCGTGATTGGCGCCGTTCACGCCTTCCAGGGCACGCGAGGCATAGAGCAGCGCAACGCCGCCGCCCGGCACGATGCCTTCCTCGACCGCGGCGCGCGTCGCGTTGAGCGCGTCCTCGACCAGATCCTTGCGCTCCTTGACCTCGATCTCGGTGGCGCCGCCGACCTTGAGCACCGCGACGCCGCCGGCGAGCTTCGCCAGCCGCTCCTGCAGCTTCTCGCGGTCATAGTCCGAGGTGGTCTCCTCGATCTGGGCGCGGATCTGGCTGCAACGGCCCTCGATGTCGGCCTTCTTGCCGGCGCCGCCGACGATCGTCGAGTTCTCCTTGGTGATGGAGACGCGCTTGGCCGAGCCCAGCATGTCGAGCGTGACGCTCTCAAGCTTGATGCCGAGATCCTCGCTGATCACCTGGCCGCCGGTCAGGATCGCGATGTCCTCGAGCATGGCCTTGCGGCGGTCGCCGAAGCCCGGCGCCTTGACCGCCGCGACCTTGAGCCCGCCGCGCAGCTTGTTGACCACCAGCGTCGCCAGCGCCTCGCCCTCGACCTCCTCGGCGACGATGAGCAGCGGACGGCCCGACTGCACCACCGCTTCGAGGATCGGGATCATCGCCTGCATGTTGGCGAGCTTCTTCTCGTGCAGGAGGATGTAGGGGCTCTCCAGCTCGCAGGTCATCTTCTCGGCGTTGGTGATGAAGTAGGGCGACTGGTAGCCGCGGTCGAACTGCATGCCTTCGACGACGTCGAGCTCGGTCTCGAGGGCCTTGGCCTCCTCGACCGTGATGACGCCTTCCTTGCCGACCTTCTGCATCGCCTCCGCGATCATCCTGCCGACCGAGACATCGCCGTTCGCCGAGATCGTGCCGACCTGGGCGATCTCGTCATTGTTCGAGATCTTCTTCGCGCGCTTCTCGATGTCGGCCACCACCTTGTTGACCGCGATGTCGACGCCGCGCTTGAGGTCCATCGGGTTCATGCCGGCGGCGACCGCCTTGGAACCTTCGCGCACGATCGCCTGTGCCAGCACCGTCGCCGTCGTGGTGCCGTCGCCCGCGATGTCGTTCGTCTTGCTGGCGACCTCGCGCACCATCTGCGCGCCCATGTTCTCGAACTTGTCGCCGAGTTCGATCTCCTTGGCGACCGTCACGCCGTCCTTAGTGATGCGCGGCGCGCCGAACGACTTGTCGAGCACGACGTAGCGGCCCTTCGGCCCCAGCGTTACCTTCACCGCGTCCGCGAGAATGTCGACGCCGCGCAGCATCCGCGCGCGGGCATCGGACGAAAATCGAACTTCTTTCGCTGCCATGGTTCCTAACTCTCCAACTTGATGTGGCGCCCGCGATGCGCTTGCCGCCCGGCGCGACGAACGCGGCTGTCAGCGGTGCGTCACTTGCGCTGCTTGCTCCTCAGTCTCCGAACAAGGATCAGGCGGCCTTCTTGCCCTTCGCCTTGCTGCTCGCGGCACCCTCGATCACGGCCATGATGTCGGACTCCTTCATGATCAGGAGTTCCTCGCCGTCGATCTTGGTTTCGGTGCCGGACCACTTGCCGAACAGCACGCGGTCCCCCGGCTTCACGTCGAGCGGCACGAGATCGCCCTTCTCGTTGCGGGCGCCGGGGCCGACGGCGACGATCTCGCCCTCCTGCGGCTTTTCCTTGGCTGTATCCGGAATGATGATCCCGCCCGCAGTTTTCTGCTCCTCCTCGAGGCGCCGGACCACGACGCGATCATGCAACGGCCTGAATTTCATAGGACTTCCTCCACCATCCGATGTTTTCTCACCTGCCGTCGTGCCTCGGACGGCACGGCGTTGGCACTCGTTCCGGAAGAGTGCTAGCAGCGATCTGGGCAAACTTGCAAGCGTTTCAAGAGGGATCACGGAAAGATTGTCAGCCGACCCCGAGTGGTGGCTGCTAGCCGATTGAAATGATTACGGTATTTTGTTGATTTGTTAACCTTTACGCCCCAGATTCCAAGATGCGGGGAAAGGAGGTATCGCGCCATGACTGCACTCGAATGCCAGCTCAGGGGATATCGCCTCACCACGGCGGAGATCCTCTACCACCTGCCGGATCACGACCACCTGCTGCAGAGCTTCATCTGGCAGGACTACGACCTCTCGCCCCGCTTCCCGGTGCTGAGCAAGTTCCTTCGGTTCTGGATCGCCAACATCGAGGGCCGGCTGCACTCGGTGCGGGTGACGAGCGCGCCGCTGATCCGGCCCTCCGAGTTCCGGCACACCGAATCAGTGGCCTACTTGCACTGACCGTCAGCGCCCGGCGATGCCGCGCCGGACCAGCCGCAGCATCACGCCCTGCGGCAGGAGCCGGGTCGCGAACACCGCGAGCTTGTTGGGCGCGCCGGTGACGACCAGCCGCCGGCCGCGCAGTGCCGCGGCATAGCCGGCGCGCGCCACCGGCGCCGAGGGCATCATCGTCGCGCCGCTGCCGGCCTTCGGGCGGGTCATGCCGGCGACGGCATGGAACTCGGTCTCGGTCGGGCCGGGGCAGATGCAGGTCACCGTGACGCCCGTGCCCCTCAGCTCCTCGGCGAGCGCCGCCGAGAACGACACGACATACGCCTTGGTCGCGAAATAGACCGCCATGTACGGCCCCGGCATGAAGCCGGCGACCGAAGCAAGGTTGATGATCCGCCCCTCGCGGCGCTCGATCATACCGGGCAGCAGGAGCCGGGTGAGCCGCGTCAGGGCCGCCACGTTCACCGCCACCATGTCGCGCTGCCGCTCGCCGTCGGTCTCGGCGAAGGCACCGAGCGCGCCGAAGCCCGCATTGTTGACGAGCGCGTCGATGGCGAGACCCTTGGCGCCGACCGCCGCGGCCAGCTCATCCGGCGCCTCGGCACGGGCGAGGTCGATCGAGATGACCGTCGCCTCGATGCCGTGCGCGCCGGCAAGCTCGGCCGCGAGCACCTGCATCGGATCCGCACGCCTGGCGGCGAGCACGAGGTCGTAGCCGTCGGCCGCGAAGAGCCGCGCGAAGTCGGCGCCGAGCCCCGCCGACGCGCCGGTGATCATCGCCGTCCTGCCGTTCCTTGCCAAGACGCCTCCGCCTCGCCTCCCCGCTCAGCGCGGCTCGAACATGACGCCCGGGTTGAGGATGCCGTGCGGATCGAGCATCGCCTTGAGCCGGCGCATGGTCTCGATCTCCGCCGCGGTGCGCGAGTGCTGCAGATAGGCGCGCTTCATGATGCCGATGCCATGCTCCGCGCTGACGCTGCCCGCCATGTCGGCGACCTGGTTGTAGATCTCGTCGGAGAGTGACTTCTCCGCGGCATAGAACGCCTCCCGGCTCAGGCTTGCGCCCTGCACCATGTTGACGTGGACGTTGCCGTCGCCGAGATGGCCGTAGAGCATCAGCCTGAAGCCGGGATAGCGCGCCGCCACCGCCTCGACCGCGTCGCAGAAGCGCGGGATGTCGCCCTGCGGCACGGTGACGTCGAACTTGTGGGTCAGGCCGGTGCGGCCGATCGCCTCGGGCGGCCCCTCGCGATAGCGCCACAGCTCGCGGGTCTGCGTCTCGGATTCCGCGAGGATGGCATCCGCGACGAGGCCCTGGCTCATCAGCTCGTCGAGCCGGCTGGCGAACTCCTCGCGCGCGACCGGCCCCTGGCCGACCTCCTCCTCGATCACGATATAGACCGGATAGATCCGGTTGAACGGCTCGCGCACGGCGGGCTCGACCTCGCGCAGCAGGTCGACCGCGTCGCGCACGATGAACTCGAGGGACGACAGGCCGCGGAACGCGCCGCGCACCGCCTTGAGCAAGGCCGGCAGCGTCTCGCGGGCTTCGAGCGCGAGCAGCGCGGTCTCGAGCGCCGGCGGCCTTGGCACCACCTGCAACACCGCGCGGGTGATGATGCCGAGGATGCCCTCGGAGCCGACGAAGATGTGCTTGAGATCGATGCCGGTGTTGTTCTTCTTCAGCTTGTTGAGATTGGAGAGCACGGTGCCGTCGGCGAGCACGACCTCGATGCCGCGAAGCTGCTCACGCATATGGCCGTAGCGCAGCACGCGCAGGCCCCCGGCATTGGTCGCCAGCATGCCGCCGATCTGGCATGAGCCGCGCCCGCCGAGATCGACCGGCATCACGAAGCCCTCCTCCGCCATCCGCTCATTGAGAGTCTGCAGAATCACGCCGGCGCCGACCTGGACCGTGCCGGCGAAGGCATCGAACGCCTCGATCTTGTTCATGCGCGCGAGGCTGATCACCACCTCGCCGCCGCGCGGCACCGAGCCGCCGACCATGCCGGTGTTGCCGCACTGAGGCACGACCGGGATGCGGTGCCGGTTGCAGGCCGCGAGCAGGCGCGCAACCTGCTCGGTCGAGTTGGGGCGCACCACCAGGCTCGGCGCACCGCTGAACTTCCGCGTCCAGTCCGTCGCGTAGGGCGCCATGTCGGCCGGCGCGTCGATATAGAGGCCAGGCGCGTCGAGCTCAGCCTTCAGGTGGGAAAGGGCGATGTTCACAGATGGTTGCTCCGGGTTCGGGCTGGCCCCTGGCCGAGTATTTGGATTTGCCGCGCTCCGGTCAAACGAAGCGCGCAGGCGGCCGGATGCCGGCTGCCTTGGCAGGGCCGGAGCGCCTCCGTAAACTGCCGCCACGCATTCGGCCGCGGCGGCGGACCGCGGCCGGTTCAAGGCACAAAGGGAGACGGGAAATGGCGATCGACATCAACTGCGACATGGGCGAGGCGTTCAGCATCTATCACTGTGGCGACGACGAAGGCATCATGCCGTTCATCACCTCGGCGAACGTCGCCTGCGGCTTCCACGCCTCCGACCCCTCGGTGATGCGGGAGACCGTGCGGCTCGCCAGGAAGCACAATGTCAGGGTCGGCGCCCACCCCTCCTTCCCGGACCGGCAGGGCTTCGGTCGGCGCTACATGAAGATGTCGCGCGACGAGCTGACCGATTGCATCGTCTACCAAGTCGGCGCGCTCAAGGCCTTCCTCGAGGCCGAGGGCCTGCCGCTCAACCACGTCAAGCCGCACGGCGCGCTCTATGGCGCGGCGTGGACCGACGAGGACGTCGCGACCGCCTGCGCCGAGGCCGCCGCCACCTTCAAGGTGCCGATGTACGGCACGACCGGCACGCTGCACGAGACGATCTGGCCGAAATACACAAAGGTGATGTGGGAAATCTTCGCCGACCTCGACTATGACGACCAGGGGCGCTGCATCATCACGCGCCAGCACGTCCCGGTGACGCCGGAGAAGGCGGTCGAGCAGGTCATGCGCGTGGTCAAGGACGGCAAAGTCCGCTCGGTCAACGGCAAGGATGTGCCGACCAAGGTCGACACCATCTGCGTGCATTCCGACACGCCGGGCGCGGTCGCGGTCGCCAAGGCGGTGCGCGAGGCGGTCGGCCCCTATCTGGTGAAGAATTGAGCCGCCGGCCGGCGCGCGCGGCGCTCGACAAAACCGGCAGCGGCGTGCATTAGAGCAGCCCATGAAGAAGCTGCTGATCGCCAATCGCGGCGAGATCGCCTGCCGCGTCATCAAGAGCTGCCGCGCGCTCGGGCTCAAGACGGTCGCAGTCTATTCCGACGCCGATGCCGGTGCGCTGCACGTCTCGCTCGCCGACGAGGCGCATCACATCGGGCCGCCGGCGGCGAAGGACAGCTACCTAGTGGGCGACAAGATCATCGAAGCGGCGAAGCGCAGCAACGCGGACGCCATCCATCCGGGCTACGGCTTCCTTGCCGAGAACGAGAATTTCGCCGCGCGGGTGCTCAAGGCCGGGCTCAAATGGATCGGCCCGAACGCGCGCACCATCGCCGACATGGGCGACAAGGAACGCGCCCGTCGGCTCGCGCACGGCGCGGGCGTGCCCATCGTGCCGGGCACCGGGCGCTTCATCCCGGGCGATTTCTCCGGCCTCGAAGACGCCGCTGCCGGCATCGGCTTCCCGCTGCTCGTCAAGGCCTCGGCCGGCGGCGGCGGCATCGGCATGAAGCGGGTCGATAGCATGGAGGCGCTCAGGCCGACCGTCGAGGCGACCCAGGCGCTCGCCGCCAAGGCGTTCGGCGACGGCGCGGTCTATCTCGAAAAGCTCATCCTCCAGCCGCGCCATATCGAGATCCAGGTGTTCGGCTTCGGCAACGGCCGCGCGATCCACATGTTCGAGCGCGAATGCTCGGTGCAGCGCCGCTTCCAGAAGATCATCGAGGAATCGCCGGCGCCGGGCCTGCCCGATCAGGTGCGCCACGCGATGGGTGATGCCGCCGCGGCGCTCACCGCGCAGGAGCGCTATCACGGCGCCGGCACGGTCGAGTTCATCGTCGACCAGGCAGGCAACTTCTACTTCCTCGAGATGAACACCCGCATCCAGGTCGAGCACCCGGTCACCGAGATGAACACCGGGCTCGACCTGGTCGGCCTGCAAATCCGCTTCGAGCGCGGCGACGACTTGTCATGGCTCACCCAGGAATCGATCAAGCCGCGCGGCCACACCATCGAGTGCCGCATCTACGCCGAGAACCCGGATAAGAACTTCCTGCCCTCGCCGGGGCCCCTCACCGTCTTCGAGCCGCCGCGCGAGCATGACGGCATCAGGCTCGACACCGGCTTCCGCCAGGGCGACAAGGTGACGTTCTACTACGACCCGATGATCGCGAAGCTGATCGCGCATGCCGGCGATCGTGCCGCCGCGATCGACAAGATGCTGGACGCGCTCGCCGCGTTCCGCATCGAAGGCATCACGACCAACATTCCGTTTCTCCGGCGGGTGATCGACCATCCGGCTTTCCGCGCCGGGCAGACCCATACCGGCTTCGTCGATCTTCACCGCAACGATCTGATGCAATCATAGAACCGGCAAGACCGCGGGGGAGCGCGTCTCGATGATTTACGAAGAAGCCAAGTTCCTGCCGGCCGGCGACCGCTACGTGCTGATCGAGTTCGGCAACGAGATGAACCTCGAGCTGAACTTCCTTGCCCAGGGGCTGGCCGGCGCGATCGAGGCGAGCAAGACCAAGGGCGTGATCGAGAGCGCGCCGTGCTTCGCCTCGCTGCTCGTGCAGTACGAGCCGAACCAGATCGGCTTTGCCGACCTCGAGAAGGAGATCAGGTCGCTGATCGGCAGCCTCGGCTCGCCCGAGGACATCGAGCTCGACAGCCGCCTCTTCTACATCGAGACGCTCTATCTCGACCCCTGGACCAAGGCGTGCATCGAGGACTATTCGGCCAAGATCACCGAGAAGGAATACGATCCCGCCTTCGTCGCGCGCATCAACGGGCTCGAGGACGAGAAGCAGCTCGTGCGCGTCCATTCCGCGACCGAATATTGGGTCGCCTCGCTCGGCTTCTGGCCCGGCCTGCCGTTCCTGATGCCGCTCGACCCACGCGCCATGATCACCTGCCCGAAATACAACCCGCCGCGCACCTGGACGCCGCAGGGCACCATCGGCATGGGCGGCTCGGCCTCGGCGATCTATCCGGTGGCGACGCCCGGCGGCTATCAGCTGTTCGGCCGCACGCCGGTGCCGATCTGGGACACCGAGCACCGCTTCGACGCGTTCGAGGGCTCGATCGTGCTGTTCAAGCCGGGCGACCGCATCAAGTTCGTCACCGTGGACAAGGCGCAGTACGACGACATCGACGCGCGCGTGAAGAACGGCAGCTACATCCACAACGTGGTCGGCTACCAGAAATTCTCGGTGCGCAACTACAAGGCGTGGAAAGCCTCGATCGACCCAAAGGAACGGTTCTAGGAGGGCCGCGGGATGCTGGAGATCGTCAAACCCGGCCTGGAGACCTCGATCCAGGACTATCCCGGCCGCATCGGCTACTGGAACCAGGGCTTCCCGCCGTCGGGCCCGATGGACTCATGGTCGTTCCGGCTCGCCAACCTCCTGGTCGGCAACCCGGCGGGCGCGCCCGGCTTCGAGGCGCAATACATGGGCCCGACCATCCGCTTCGCGGCGGACGGCGTGGTCGCGGTGACCGGCGCCGACATGCGCCCGAAGCTCGACGACAAGCCGCTCCCGATGTGGGAGAGCGTCGCGGTCAAGGCCGGGCAGACGCTGGCGCTCGGCGGCGCCCTGATCGGCGCGCGCGGCTACATCGCGGTCGCCGGCGGCATCGACGCGCCGCTCTGGCTCGGCTCGGCCTCGACCTTCCACAAGGCCGGCGTCGGCGGGCTCGACGGCCACGCGGTCAAGGCCGGGCAGAGCATCCCGGTGAAGCCCGGCACCGGCACGCCGGGCAGGAAGGTCAAGGCCGACAGGCGGCCCACCTTCGCCGCCGACAAGCATTGGACCGTCGAAGCCGTGCGCGGCCCGAACGATGACTGGGTGGACGAGGCCGGCCACAAGCAGTTCGTCAGCCATGCCTGGAAGCTCTCGGCGCGCTCGGACCGCACCGGCTACCGGCTCGAAGGGCCGGACTGGACCTTCACCGAGAAGGCGTACGACAAGGCGCCCGAGCATGGCGACTTCCCCTCCAACATCATCGACCAGGGCTATCCGCTGGGCGCGGTCAATCTCGGCGGGCAGACGCCGATCATCCTGGTGAACGACGGGCCGAGCATGGGCGGCTTCATCTGCCCGTGGACCGTGCCATCGGCCGCGTTCTGGAAGCTCGGCCAGGCCAAGCCCAACGACTTCCTGCATTTCAAGGAGGTCTCGGTCGACGAGGCCCAGGCGCTCAGGCGCACGCTCGACGCCATCTGTTCGCCCGACAGCATCGAATAACCAAGGAGTCCGCAATCATGGCCGAAGAAGTGATCACGCAAGCACCCGGCAATGTCTGGAAGGTGCTGGTCAAGGAGGGCGACGCGGTGAAGCCCGGCGACGTGCTCTTCATCCTCGAGGTGATGAAGACCGAGGTGCCGCACGCGGCGGAGAGCGCGGGCACCGTCGCCAAGCTCCACATCAAGGAGGAAGACGCGGTCGACGTCGGCCAGCTCGCGGTGGAGATCGCCTAGCGGGCACCCCACCTTGCCGATACGCCGCATCCCCGGCTTCCGCGCGCTGTGCAGCCCGCGCCGCCGCGGCGCACCCACAGCGGAATCAGGAACCGCGCCCGAGCGCCCTCACGGAAGCGGCTGCCTCCTTCGCGAAACGCTGCCAAGAGAGCTTCGCCTGTTCGGCCGGCGCGGGTTCGTGCTCGGCGCAATCCATCCTGAGATCGCGGTCGCCGAACGCGGCGTCCACCAAGGCGCAGCGATGGGGCGCGGCCGGGTCGGCATAGGCATGCGGGCAGAAATAGCGGCAGGTGACGCAAATCCGGCACGGCGCGATCTCGCCCCGCTCCTGCAGCGTGCGGATGATCTTCGTCAGCCCGCGCAGCAGCGCCGCCTGCTCCGCCGCGTCGAGCTCGCCGGCCGCGCCGAGCATGGCCTCGGGCCAGCTCGCGGTCTGCCTGGCCGCGGCCTGGCCCTCCGTGGTCAGCATGAGGATCACGGCGCGGCGGTCATTCGAATCGAGCGACTTGCTGACGTATCCCTTTCTGACTAGGGCGCTGACGGCTTCCGTCGCGGTCGGCTGGCGCACGCCGAGGTCGGTCGCGATGGCCGAGACGCGGAGCGGCCCGCGGCTGTCGAGCACTGCCAGGATCTGCGCCTGGGTAGGCGTGAGACCGCTGGTCTGACCTTTCGCCCACATGATGGAGCGCAGCGTCAGCCCGATCTTGCTCAGCCCGATGACGATCCGCCGTTCCGCCGAGTCCGGATCCCGCTTGATACTGATTGCCATGTCACATTTTTGTTTTGAGTTGTTCTCAGGTCCACGCCTTTGCCGGGCCGGAAAACCGGCACGCCACGCGTAAAGCCCTACATGAGCCATGGATTCACGTGTTATGGATTTTTGGACGACAACGCCACCTCAACCCGTGCCCGCACCGTCTCCCCGGTGACGTCGACAACCGAAATCACGTAGAAGCCGGGTCCAGGAGGTCGCCACGACGCCCGCCGGCTGCCCTTCCCCACCACGATGGGCGTTCCGTCTACCAGCCATGTGAATGGCCTTCTGCCGCCCTCAACCAATAGTGGCAAATTCTGATCATCATATTCAATCATTAAGAGTGCGCCGTCGAGCGGAAAACGCAACCCGAGCGCACTACCATCCGACGTTTTACTAGACAATCTTGTTAAATTCGGCGGTGGCGCGCCGGCCGGGTCGGCCGCGATCGAAAGGCTGCGCGCGCCGCCGCCCGGCAGGCCGTCGAAGATGCGGAAGAGCAGCGGCGCCGCGGCCGACAGGCCGGTGACGCCCGGCATCGGCGTGCCGTCCGGCCGGCCGACCCAGACTCCGACCGTATGCCGCCGGTCGAAGCCGATCGCCCAGGCGTCGCGATAGCCGTAGGAGGTGCCGGTCTTGAAGGCGACCTGGCCGGCATCGGCCGCGCCGCGCACCGTCGGACGGGGCGCGCCGCGCAGCACGTCCGCGATCTCGGCGGCGGCCTCGGCGCCGACGAGGCGCATCCCTTCGGCCTCGGGCGCGCCGGGCTCGAAGCGGAGCGTGCGCACCTCGCCGCCGCGCGCGAGCCCGGCATAGAGCGTCACCAGGTCTTCGAGCGAGACCGCAGCACCGCCGAGCGCGAGCGCAAGGCCCGGCCCGTCATCGCCGACCGGCAGGTCCGGCTCGACGCCGACCTCGCCGAGGCGCGCCAGCAGGCGGCGCGGCCCGATGGCTTCGAGCACGTCGACGGCGGGCACGTTGAGCGAGCGCTGCAGGGCGAAGCGCGCCGTCACCTCGCCGCTGAACTCGCCGTCGAAATTGCTCGGCGCGTAGGCGCCGAAGCGCTGGCGCACGTCGGCGAGGATGGTACCGGGATGGGCGCGGCGCTCGTCGAACGCCATGGCATAGAGCACCGGCTTCAAGGCCGAGCCGGGCGAGCGCCGCGCGACGGTGAGGTCGATCTGGCCGGCGCGCCGCGTCGAGAAGAACGCCGCCGAGCCGACATGGCCGACCACCTTGCCGGTTTCGGTCTCGACCACGAGCGCCGCGATGTTGGCGTGCGCATCGACCACACCGAGCTGGTCCTTGACGCTGCGCTCGAGCGCGGCCTGGACCGCGGGCTCGATGAAGCTGCGCAGCCGGGTCTCGCCGGGCTTCGCCGCGGCCAGGCGTTGCGCGAGGTGGGGCGCGAGGAAGGGCAGCGGCTCGCGATGCCCGAGCACCGGCGTCGCCGCCGCGATCCGTGCGGTCTCGGCGTCGATCTCGTGCGCGGCGACCAGGCGGCCGAGCACCTTGGCGCGCGCCGCGACCGCGGCTTCGCTCGCGCGGTCGGGCCGCACGCGCGACGGCGCCTGCGGCAGGGCGACGAGCAGCGCGGCCTCGGCCTCGGTCAGCACGCGCGGCTCCTTGCCGAAATAGGCGAGGCTCGCGGCGCGCACGCCCTCCAGATTGCCGCCGAACGGCGCGAGCGTGAGATAGATGTCGAGGATCTCGGCCTTGTCGTAGCGCCATTCGAGCTGCAGCGCGCGCCACATCTCGATGAGCTTGGCACCGAACGAGCGCGGCCGCGGCTCCAGGAGGCGCGCCACCTGCATGGTCAGCGTCGAGGCGCCCGAGACCGCATGGCCGCGGCCGATCGCCTGCGCCACGGCGCGGCCGAGCGCGAGCGGATCGACGCCCGGATGCGCCTCGAAGCGCCGATCCTCGTAGGCGACCAGATAGCGGAGATAGCGCGTGTCGACCTCTTCCGCCGTCACCGGCAGGCGGATCAAGCCGTCGCCGGTCGCAAAGACGCGGAGCAGCGAGCCGTCCGCCGCCTCGACGCTGCGCGACACGTCGCGATAGCGCGCAAGGTCGGGCGGGAAGGCGCGATCGAGCAGGAAGCCGGCGAGCACCAGCGCGCTAGCCAGGCCGGCGACGGCGAGGCCGATGGCGCGGAGCCGGCGCATCAGCGCGTCACCATGAGCCTCCCCGTCGCGCCCACGCCGTAGACATCGGCCCGGTACATGCTCTCGGCGTAGGGCGCCGGCAGGGCGTAATCACCCGGCGTGACCGCGCGCGCCAGATAGGCGACCTCGAAGCTTGCGCCGCTCGACAGCCGCATGGCGGCGACGAAGCGGTCGTCCCGCGCCGAGGCGTGTTCGATCACGCTGAGCTGGTTCAGCCAGGGCAGGCTCTTGACCACGTCCGCGCCGCTCAATTGCGGGTTCTCGATCTCGAGACCCGCCGGCAAGAGATCGACCAGCAGCACATGATGACCGCCTTCCTCCGTCACCTGGCCGAACAGCCTGACGATGACGAGATCGCCCTGCTTGAGCGCGGCTTCCTTCAGCTCGGCGCCGTCGAGGTTCAGCAACCGGCGCTCGATGGCGATGCCGTGCGCGCCGGGCGCCGGCGGCTGGGCGGGCACCCCTGCCACCTCGACCGCGCCGAACAAGGCGCGCGTGCCATCATTGACGATCGTGACGCCGCTCGCGGCCTCGGCCTCGCTCAGGCGCTCGACCAGCGAGCCCATGAAGGTCTTTGCCTCCGCACCGAGCTTCACCTTGGCCTCGCCGCTGTTGCGCGCGTTCAGGGTGTCCGCGGCGCGCACCAGCCACGCCGCTTCCTGCGTCGAGAACCAGGCGCGCGGGCCGGCGAGGCCGCGCAGTTCCTCGACCAGGGGCGGCAGCCGATCGTCGAGCACGCCGGCCTCGGCCAGCAGCGCAACCACCGCGGCACGCTCGCGAATCTCCGAGCCGTACCAATCGTCCGGCGTCGGCACTGGAGGCCGCTCGACGGCCTGGGTGAACGCCTGCACCGCAAGGTCGCGCTCGCCGAAGCGCGCCAGCGCCGCGCCGATGAACGCGGCATCGCTCGCCGCGGGCAGGGCTTCGAGGCTGGTCGTCGCAAAATGGCGCAGCCGGCCGAGATCCGCCTTGCCGGCGAGCGACAGCACGTAATGCGCATAAGCGAGCGAGGAGAGCTGGTAGCTCGCCTGCCCCGGCTGGGCGACCTGGTTGGCGAGCCACACCAGCGCGTTGTCGTAGGGCACGTCGGGCACCGCGTAGCCGGCCTCGCGGGCGCGCACCAGGAGCTCGGTCGCATAGGCGCTGAGCCAGCTCTCGGCATCCGCCCGGCTCGACCACAGGCCGAAGCTGCCGTCCCAGCGTTGCAGCGAGACGACGCGCGCCACGGCATCCTCGATCGCCGCACCCGTATCGCTGCGCCATGTCGCGCCCCACAAGAGGCCGATGCCGCGGCTCGTACTCTGCTCCAGGCAGCGATAGGGGTAGCTTAGCAGGTCGTCGACATGGCCGGCCGCGCCGAGGTCGGGCATCACACCAAGCGAAAGCTTCGCTACGGCGCTTTCGGGAAGCAGGCTGGCCGTCAGATTGCCGGGCACGGCATAAGATTGCGCCGGGCCGACCGTGAAGAGCGTCGAGCGGCGGGTGGCGTTGACGCTCGGGCGCAGCGCGATGTCGTAGTGCCGCTCGATGTGAAGGCCATCAGGCCCGTCGACCGCGAGCGTCAACGCCGCCGCGCCGAGATTGTTGCCTTTCAGCGTGACCGGCAGCGCCGCGCGGCCGCCCGCCGCCAACGTCGCGGTGCGTCCTCCTTCGAGCACGATGTCGAGCGGGCCCTCGGCGCCGAGCGACATCTGGTAGTCGCCGGCCGGCCCGTCGATGTTCTCGAACGTGACCAGCGTGCGCGCCTCGTCGCCCGGTGCCAGGAAGCGCGGCAGGTTGAGCGTGGCGACTACCGGATCGCGCACCGTGACGTCGGCCTCGGCATGGCCCAGCCGGTCCGCGCTCCACGCCACCGCCATGACGCGCAGGCGGCCCGCGAAATCCGGCACGTCGAGAGCAACCACCGCCCTGCCCTCGTCGTCGAGCGTGACGATGCCGCTGAACAGGCTGACCACGCGGGTCGAGCGGATCGCCGGCGAGACATCCGCGCCGCCGATGCCGTCGCCGCCGGTGCGCAGCACGCCGCGCGGCGCATCGCGCGGGTCGATCAGCCGGCCATAGGTGTCGCGGATTTCGTAGGCCAGCCGGCGCTGCGCCATGACATGGGCGAGCGGGTCGGGCGTCTCGTAGCCGGTCAGGCCGAGCACCGCCTCGTCGACCGCGGCGACCACGGCGAACGCCGAGCGGCCGGCGTCCTTCGCCTCGATCTCGATGGCGAGCTTGCCGTCCGGGCGCATCTGGTTCGGCGCGGCGACGGCGAGCGCGAGATCGCGCTGCGCCGGGTCGGCGGCGAGCCAGGCGACGCCGAGCGCACGCGCCGGCATGGCGACGCTCAGGTCCTCGCCCGGCCGGTAGACCGCGGCGAGCACATAGCTGCCCGGCCCGTCGAGCCAGCCGGGGCCGAGCGTGACCGGCACCGTAGTGCCCGCCTCGTCGATCGGCCCGCTATGGACGACCTCGAGCGTGGCGCCCGCCCGCATCAGCACGAGCTGGCCCGCATAGGGCGCCTCGACATGAACCTGGGCGACGTCGCCCGCGTGATAGGAAGCCTTGTCGAGCCGGACATGCACCGCGTCGGGCCGGCCCTCGGCGCCCGGCGCGACCCACCAGCCGGCGGTGAAGCGCAGGCTGGTCGCCGCGCCGGTCTCGGCATCGGCGACCTCGATCCGGTAGCGGCCCCAGCCGACATCGAGACTCAGCGGCACCGGCGCGCCGGCTTCGAGATCGAGCGTGCCGCGCGCGACCGGGTTGTCGCGCACCGAGACCTCGTAGTCCCAGGCGTCATAGCGCTTGAACCAGATATAGCTCCACTCCTCGCGATAGAGCGTGTAGGCGACGTTCGACCGCGGCATCGTGCTGCCGTCCGACGCCACGGCGACGATGTCGAAGCGCGCCGCATCGCCCTCGCCGACGCTGCCGTCGGCGAAATTCGGCCTGACGCCGAGCGCCACTGCCTGATGGCGGAACGGCACGACGACCTTGGCGGACACCGCGCGACCGCTCACCTCGAAGACCGAGGCCGTGATCTCGGCTTCGAGCGGATGCGTGGTATCGGGATCGAGCGGGATCGCGGCCTGCAGCGGCGCGGCGCCGGCGGCGTCCGTCACCGCGCTGCCGAGCGGCAGCAGGCGCGGCGACCACGGCTCCTCCTCGAGGCCGAAGCGATAGCCCTCGAAGCCGGGGAACGGCGTCTCGGCGGCGCGCAGCGTGGCGCTCGCATCGACGCGCAGCTCGGCCGCCGGCGCGCCGAAGAAATAGTCCGCCTGCACGTCGATCGTGACCGCCTGGTTCGGCGTAACGCTCGCCGGCGCGGCCGCGGCCTTGACCTCGATCGTCGGCGGCACGAAGTCCTCGACCAGGAAGCTGGCGCGGCCGATCTCGGGCCGCTCGGGGTCGAGATGGGCGTAGACGGTCCACTGGCCGGTCATGCTGCCGAGCGCGAGCGCGAGGTCCGCGCTGTAGCCGCCCGAACCCGCATCGCTCCGCGTCACCCGCGTCGCCTCGATGCCGTCCGGGCGCACCAACCGGAGCGTCAGCGGCACGCCGGCCAGCGCGCGGCCGTCGCCATCGCGCAGCAGCGTGGTCAGGTGCACGGTCTCGCCCGGCCGGTAGACACCGCGCTCGGCGAACACGAAGCCATCGACCGGCCCCGGATCGTCGCGGCCGGCGACGCCGCGGTCGCTGAGATCGAGCGCGCCTTGCGAGAACGGCACGAACGTGAAGCCAAGCGCATCGGCCTCGGCGCGCACGAAGACCGGCATGGCGGAGGCCTCGCCCTGCACCAGCGGGCGGTCGAACAGCACATGGCCGGCGGCATCACTGGTCGCGCGCGCCAGCACGCGGTTGCTGCGCGCGACCAGCGCGACCTCGACGCCTGCAAGCGGCGCGGCGCTCGCCAGCGAGCGCGTGAAGACGTGCAAGCCGTCCGGCCCCTGCAAGAGGTTGAGCCCGATGTCGCTGACCATCAGCCATTGCGTGGTCTCGACCGGGATGTTGCCGTAGGCGTCCTCGCCGCCTTCGGGGCTGGCGGCGATCAGATAGACGCCTGGTTCGAGCGGGCCGCCGATCAGCTCGCTGACCGGCAGGCCGATGGTCACCGTGCGGTCGCGCTCGCCGCCGAGCGTCGCCGCGCCGTCGAACACGAGTTCGCCATCGTTCCAGGCGAGACTGTTGACCTGCCACTCGCGCATCGCGCCCGGAAAGCTGGTTTGCAGCGCGGCGATCAGGTTGCGCTCGACCACGCGGAAGACGCGGATGCGCGCGCCTTCGAGGTTGACCGCTTCGAGCGGCACGAGCTGGGGCCCGTGGCTCGGCAGCACATAGCCGCTCTCGCGGAAGCGCAGCGACGAAGCGCGGTGCGGCACCGCGATCTCGAAGCTCGCGCCACTCTCGAGCTTGCGGTCGCCGACGCCGGGCAGGCCCGGGCGCAGCGTGACGGTGATGCTCTCGCCGAACCTGACGCCGTCGATGCAGAGCTGACGGCCCGAGGCGATCACAGCGAGATCGGCGCGCGGCGGCGCGACCTCGACGAAATCGTCGTAGCGGCTGACCCGCGGCTTGACCAGCGGATGGCTGAAGCTGATGCAGGCGCTGCCGCCCGTCTCGTTGGCGACGCCCTCGCCGCGCAGCGCGATGAACTGCGGCGGGTAGTTCTCCTTGAGCGCCTCGATGCGGGCGACGATGGCCGCCTGATCGGCGAGCGCGAGCGCATCGCGCTGCGCCTCCAGCGGATCACTCGCCACCTCGCTCGCGACCCAGAGCGCCACGGCGCGCTCCACGTTGTCGGACGCGGTCTGCCAGGCATGGAACGCGGCGGCGCGGCGCACCGGATCGTCCCAGTCGCTGCGATAGGTGATGGAGAGCCCGAGCAGCACCCAGCCGGCATAGTCGTCGGGCGCATCGGCGAGCACGCGCTCCAGCGTCGCGCGCACGTCCCAGAGCGTATCCTTGGCGAACATCTCGCGCACCGAGACCCGCCGCTCGGCGAGCGTCACGGCATCCGCGCCGTCGCCGCTGCCGCTGATGCTCGACAGATACTCGCTCGCCTCCGACGCCTGGTCCGCCAGCCAGCCCGGCATGGCCGGCGCGCCGTCCGTCGCCGCGTGGCCGGCCGATGCGACGAGCCCGATGGCGAGAACGACGAGCGTGACCCGGAAGAGATCGAGCGGCGATCGGAGAGACATGGCAGCCTCGTGGATTGTCATTGTCATTGCCGTCGCGACACAGCGGCGGGAAGCCTAGCGCCTGCCCTTTTGGCGCGCTATCGCGTCATTTTATCCGCGAGGATCGGGGCGGAATCAGGGCGGTCCGGGCCGGCCGGGGCGCGAACGCCCGATGTGAATCGCGCCGTGGCATCGTATGATGACGGCGGCGCCAGCCGTCCCGTCGATTCGGCCAAGCTTCGCCGCCATCAAGGAGACAACGGATGGATTCCAGCAGCATTCTGGTCATCGTCATCGCGGCCGTCGCCATTCTGGTGGTCTTCCTCGGCGTCAAGATGGTGCCCCAGGGCAGCGAGTGGACGGTGCAGCGGCTCGGCCGCTACACCCGCACGCTCTCGCCGGGCCTCAGCCTGATCGTGCCGTTCGTCGACCGGATCGGCGCGCGCATCAACATGATGGAGCAGGTGCTCGACGTGCCGACGCAGGAGGTCATCACCCGCGACAACGCGATGGTCAGCGTCGACGGCGTGCTGTTCTTCCAGGTGCTGGACGCGGCCAAGGCAGCCTACGAGGTGAGCAACCTCGACCTCGCGATTCTCAACCTGGCGATGACCAACATCCGCACCGTGATGGGCTCGATGGACCTCGACGAGCTGCTCTCGCAGCGCGACAAGATCAACGCGAAGCTGCTCGCCGTGGTGGACGAGGCGACCGGCCCCTGGGGCGTCAAGATCACGCGCGTCGAGATCAAGGACATCTCGCCGCCGCGCGAGATGGTGGACGCGATGGCGCGCCAGATGAAGGCCGAGCGCGACAAGCGCGCCGCGATCCTCGAAGCCGAGGGGCTGCGCCAATCGGCGATCCTCAAGGCCGAGGGCGAGAAGCAGGCGGTGATCCTCGCGGCCGAGGCGCGGCGCGAGGCCGCCTTCCGCGACGCCGAGGCGCGCGAGCGCGAGGCCGAGGCGGAGGCCAAGGCCACCACCATGGTCTCGGAGGCGATCGCGCGCGGCGACGTGCAGGCGATCAACTATTTCGTCGCGCAGAAATACGTCGAAGCCTTGAAGGAGATCGGCGGCGGCGAGAACCACAAGCTTGTCTTCATGCCGATGGAGGCAACCGGCCTGATCGGCGCAATCGGCGGCATCGCGGAGCTCGCCAAGAAGGCGACCGAGCGGCCGGGCGGCGGCGGCCCGTGGCAGAGCCAGAGCCAGTCATGAGCGCCCGCGACGGGGCGGATTGACGCGATGTTCGACCAGCTCCAGTTTTGGCATTGGCTGATCATCGGCGCCCTCTTGATCGGCGCCGAGCTGCTGACGCCCGGCGTGTTCCTGCTCTGGCTCGGCATCTCGGCGCTGCTCACCGGCGGCGTCATGGCGATCTGGCCGGACCTCGACTGGCGCTATGCGCTGATCCTGTTCGGCGGCCTCTCGATCGTCAGCGTGGTGGTGGCGCTGCGCATCAGGCGCATCCGCTCGCCGATGACCGACCGGCCCTACCTGAACAAGCGGGCGCTGCAATATCTCGGCCGGCGCATCACGCTCGACGAGCCGATCGTCGACGGCCGCGGCACCGCGAAGCTCGACGATACGCGCTGGCGCATCAGCGGACCCGACCTGCCGGCGGGCAGCCATGTCGTGATCAGCGGGGCCGAGGATTCGACGCTCATGGTCGAGCCCGTCGCCGCCGACCAGGCCAAGGCGGAAGCCAAGGCCGACGGCGCGCCTTAAAGACTCAGGGCGGCAGGCCCGCCTGTTCGAGCAGCGCCGCCTCGGCCGCCGCCACGGCGCGGTCGGCATAGGGCTGCACCGCCATCCAGCGCCGCGCCGAGAAGCCGGGCTCGAGGGCGGCGACGGTCGCGGCCTCGCGCTTCGCGCGCTCCAGCTCGCCGCGCTGAACGAGCGCGAGGATCAGCTCGATACGCGGCGCGAGCGATTCGTCGGTCGCGCTCAGGTGCGCGTCCATCAGCGTGACCGCCTCGTCGGTGCGGCCGAGCAGCCGGAGGATGCGCGCCATGTTCCAGGCATACCAGGCGGGGAAGGACGGGCTGAGCCGCATCGCCTTCTCCATCACGGCGAGGCTGCGCTCCAGCTCGGCCGTGTAGCTCAGCGTGTTGGCGAGCAGCGCGAGCGCCTCCGAATCGCTCGGGCTGAGCTCGATGGCGCGCTCGCCGTAGCTGACCGCCATGTCGTGGTCGCCGCGGATCAGCATGATGCTGCCGAGCAGGCTGTAGCAGCGGCCCCGCGTGGGGTCGAGCGCGATGGCCTTCTGGACCAGCGTGCCGGCGGTGGCGAGCGCGGCCGCGGGGTCATCGGCCCAATTGAAGCGGGCCTCGATGTAGTAGCTCCACGCCACGCCCTCCCAGGCCGACGAATAGCCCGGGTCGAGCTCGGCGGCGCGGCTATAGAGCGCGCGGGCGCGCAGCGTGTCCGCCCGGGTCAGGCGACGCAGCGCGGGCTGGCCCTCGCTTGCGGCGAGCCAGGCGTCGAGATTGCGCGTGCCGTGCTTCTGCACGCGCGGCGGCGTCTCGCCGCGCGCCAGGGTGAGCTCGAGCGCCGAGACGATGCCGAGCGTGATCTCGTCCTGCAGCACGAAGACGTCCTCGATCGCCCGGTCGTAGCGATCGGCCCAGACCTGGACCCCGCGCACCGCGTCGATCAGCTGCGCCGAGATGCGCACGCGGTCCTCCACCTGCTGGATGCTGCCGTCGAGCACCCAGCGCACGCCGAGCGCCTCGGCGACCCGACCCGGCGTCTCGTTCTGCCCGGCATAGACGCGCGCCGCCGCCGGGGCGATGACGAAGATCTCCGGGATCGAGGCGAGCGCGGTCGTGATGTCCTCGGTCATGCCCTGGGTCAGGCCGGCCGGCGCGCGGCCGCCGGAAATGTCGCGGAACGGCAGCACCGCGATCGACGGATTGTCCGGCAGCGCGAAGGCCATGGCGGAGGGATCGGCCGGCGCGATCCGCTCGCCCGGCTGGAGCGCGAAGACGACGACGAGCACCACGGCCACCGCCACGGCCGCGCCGGCAGCGGCGAGCACCGCGAGCCGGCGCCGCTTGGTGCCGGCCATCGGCCTCGCGATGCCTTGATCGGCGAATGCGGCGGGTCTCGCCGCTTCCGTCGTTTCGGCGGGCTCGGGTTCGGGCACGACCGGGGCTGGCGCTTCGGGCTCCGGCGCCGCCTGCCCGGCCGCGCGCCGCAGCTCGTCGTGCAAGCGCCGGGTCGCCTCGTCCGGCTCGGCGTCGAGGTGCCGGCGCAGCGCTTCGACGCAGCGCTGATATTGCTGCAGCGCCGCGGCGCGACGGCCGCTCCGCGCGTAGAGCGTCATCAAGGCGCGATGCGCTTCCTCATTGGCCGGCTCGAAGCCCAGCAGGCGCTGCGCCGCGTCGATCGCGCCGTCGTCATCGCCGGCCTCGGTCAGGAGGCCGATCAGCTTGTGCGAGGCGTCGACGAAGCGCTGGCGCCAATGGGCGCGCTGCGTAGCGAGCCATTCCTCGAAGCCCTCGGAGCGCAGCGCAAGGCCATCGGCCAGCTCGCCGCGATGGAGCCTGACCGCGTCGCGCAGCGCCTCGGCCGTACCGGCCTTGCACAGCGCCTCGAACGCCCAGGCATCGACCGCGACCTGCGCCCGGTCGAGCTGCACCTCGTCATGCGTCGAGACGATCGCCGCGGCCGATGCCCCGCCAAGCTCCTTGCGCAGGCTGAGCAGGCACTGGCGGAGGCTGTGACGGGCCTGTTCGTCGCCCCGGTCGGACCACAGCATGCCGGCCAGGCGCTCCCGCGGCACGCTGCCGTTGGGAGCCAATGAGAGCAACGTTAACATTGCTTGGGCGTGACGGCCGGGCGCGGGCAGTGGCGCACCATGCCGGTCGCTCAGCGCGAGCGCCCCGAGGACATCGATCCGAATCGTCAGCGTCGGGCTCCCAATGCAGGATTAAGGAAATCTTAGCGCGCCGGCGGTTCTGACGCGACCGGCCGCGTCGCATTCCGGATTTGACGGCCTAACCCGCGGATTTGACGCCCTTTTGACGGCGATCTGACGGCGCTTTTGCGGTGCTCCGGCACACTCGCCCCCACGAACGATGCGACGGCGGCCTCCCCGTTGGAAGGCCGAAACGCATCAGAAATCAGGGAGCGGTTCAACATGACCAAGGACGCGTATCAATACCCGCACTATCAGCAGGTGATCGCGGGCCTCGCCCTGGTGGCGGCGCTGCTCGCGGTGGTCGGCCTCGCGATCTGAACGGCTCTTAGAGACAAGGGGAGAACCGATCGAGATGGGTGGGGAGACGGGCCGCCTGGAGACTCCTCGGGAGGGCACGGAGCCCCGCCCGGCGCCGCCGGTCAAGTAGGCCGGCGCGCCAGCAGCCTCAGATAGAGGCTGCGTTCCTCCGCCCGGCGTCGCGGCCATATAGGCTGCGGCGCTTTTTTTCGTGCGGGCCGCGCCCACGCGGCGATGGCGTTTAACCGCGCGCCGCCTGCTTGATCATGTCGGCGGCCTTTTCGGCGATCATGATGACCGGGGCGTTGGTGTTGCCCGAGGTCATGCGCGGCATGATCGAGGCGTCGACCACGCGCAAGCCCTCGAGGCCGTGAACCCGCAGGGTCTCGTCGACCACCGCCATCGGGTCAGCGCCCATCTTGCATGTGCCGACCGGGTGGTAGAGCGTCGCGCCGGTGCGCCGCGCATAGTCCAGAAGCTCGTCGTCGCTCGCGCAAGCCGCGCCCGGCACGTCCTCGCGCACGATGTGGCGGGCGAGCGAGGGCGACGCCGCGATCCGGCGCGCGATCTTCATGCCGGCGACCAGCGTGCGCCGGTCGAGTTCGTCGCTCAGGAAGTTCGGGCGGATCGCGGGCGGCGCCAGCGGATCGGCCGAGCGGAGATGAATGGTGCCGCGGCTCTCCGGCCGCATCTGTGCCGGCCCCATGGTCAGCCCCGGAAACTTGTCGAGCACGCGCGTCTTCGGGTCGCGGAAGCTCGCATGCGCGATATGGTACTGCACGTCGGGCGTCGCGAGCTCGGGCCGCGTCTTGACGAAGCCGACCACGACGCCGGCCGACAACGACAGCGCGCCGCGCCCGAACAGATAGTGTTTCAGCAGCTCGCCGAGGAGGGACGGCCCGCGCAGCCGCTGGTTCAGCGTCACCGCGTCCTTCACCTCCCAGACCAGCCGCGCGATGTAATGGTCCTGATAGTTCTCGCCGACGCCGGGCAGCGCGTGGCGCACCTCGATGCCGTGACGTTTCAGAAGCTCGGGCTGGCCGATGCCCGACAGTTCGAGGAGCTGCGGCGACTGCACGGCGCCTGCGGAGAGAATCACCTCGCGCCCCGCGCGCGCCTCGCCGGCCGCACCGTCCTTCACATAGGCGATGCCGACCGCGCGCTTGCCCTCGAACAGGATGCGCGTCGCCTGAACGCCGGTGAGCACATGCAGGTTCGGCCGCTGCCGCGCCGGGTGCAGATAGGCATCGGCCGCGCTCCAGCGCCTTCCCTTCTTCTGCGTCACCTGGAAATAGCCGAAGCCCTCCTGCGACGCGCCGTTATAGTCCGCGTTGCGCGGATAGCCGGCCTCGGCCGCGCCGCGCAGCAGCGTATCGAGGAACGGGTCGGTCTCGCGCTGGTCGGCGACGTTGAGCGGCCCGCCCACGCCGCGATACGGCCCTTCCGGCTTCTCGCGGTTCTCGGCTTTCTTGAAATAGGGCAGCACGTCGTCGTGAGACCAGCCGCGATTGCCGAGCTGCGCCCAGCCGTCATAGTCCTGCGCCTGGCCGCGCACATAGATCATGCCGTTGATCGAGCTGGAGCCGCCGAGCACCTTGCCGCGCGGGATCGGGATCTTCCGCTCATAGGTCTCGGGCGCGGGCTCGGTGTCGAACAGCCAGTTCACGCTGGGGTCGACCATGGTCTTGATGTAGCCGGCGGGCACCTTGATCCAGCGGTTGGTGTCCGGCCCGCCCGCCTCGAGCACGAGGACGCGGAACCGGCCGTCCTCGCTCAGCCGGTTGGCGAGCACGCAACCTGCCGAACCCGCGCCAACGATGATGTAATCGTACTCGGCCACCCTCTGTCTCCCCTCTTCCGGCTGCTCGATTCGGGCCTAGTCATAGCGTCGGATCGCGCGCGCGGAAAGACGCGCTTCTCGCTTGCCAGCGCAGGGTCATCGAAGGATGCTCGAAAGCGCAACCGCTTTGGAAAGCAAGGGATCGGTCGTGGCAAGGCAATCGGTGCGCGTCGGTACGGGCGCGGGCTATGCGGGGGACCGCTGGGAGCCGGCGGTCGAATTGGTCGAGAAGGGCAAGGTCGACTACATCATCTTCGAGTGCCTCGCCGAGCGCACCATCGCGCGCGAGACCCTGGCCCGCCGCAGCAACCCCGAAGGCGGCTACAACCCGAGGCTCGAAGCGCGCATGGCGGACGTGCTGCCGGCCTGCGCCAGGCACGGCGTGAGGATCGTCACCAGCCAGGGTGCCGCCAACCCCCTCGGCGCCGCGCGCAAGACCTGCGAGATCGCGGCGGAGACCGGCAACCCCGAGCTGCGCTGCGCCGCGCTGCTCGGCGACGACGTGACCGAGCTGGTCGCGGCGCGGCCCGGGCTTTGCCTGCTCGAAAGCGGCGAGCCGGTCGAGAGCATCGCGCCACGCATCGCCGCGGCGAACGCCTATCTCGGCGCGGACGCGGTGCGCGACGCGCTCGCGACCGGCGCCGAGGTGGTGATGACCGGGCGCGTCGCCGATCCCTCGCTCTTCATCGGCCCGATGCTCCACGAGCTCGGCTGGGCCTATGACGACTATGGCGCGCTGGCGCAGGCGACCGCGGCCGGCCATCTGCTCGAATGCGCGGGCCAGGTGACCGGCGGCTATTTCGCCGACCCGGGTGCGAAGGACGTGCCGGGCCTCGCGCGGCTCGGCTTCCCCTATGCCGACATCGGCAAGGACGGCACGGTGCGCATCGGCAAGGTCGAGAGCGCGGGCGGCCGGGTCGACGTGCAGACCTGCACCGAGCAGCTGCTCTACGAGGTGCACGACCCGAAGGCCTACATCACGCCCGATTGCGTGCTCGACATCACCGGTATCGCGCTCAGGCAGGACGGCAAGGACAGGGTCGCGGTCGAAGGCGCCAGGGCCGCGCCGCGCACGCCCAGCTACAAGGTGAGCATCGGCTATCTCGACGGCTATCTGGGCGAGGGCCAGCTCTCCTATGGCGGGCCCAACGCGGTGGCGCGCGCGCGGCTCGCCGGCGAGGTCATCCGGGAGCGGCTCAAATTGCGCGGCCTCCACTATGACGAGCTCAGGATCGAGCTGATCGGCATCGACAGCCTGCACGGCCCGGCCGACGACCGGCCCGAGCCCTACGAGGTGCGCTTACGCGTGGTCGGCCGCACGCAGAGCCGCAAGCTCGCCGGGGAGATCGGCTGGGAGGTCGAGGCGCTTTACACCAACGGCCCGCAGGGCGGCGCCGGCGATTTCCGCCAGGTGCGCGACGTGCTCGCGGTGCAGTCGGTGCTGCTGCCGCGCGAGCTGGTGAAGACGCATATCGAAGTGGTCGGCGCGCCATGAAGCTCACGGTCCGCGACCTCGCGCATTGCCGCGCCGGCGACAAGGGCCACGCGGTCAACATCTCGGTGATCGCCTATGCGCCGGATGGCTATGAACGTTTGAAGCGGGAGCTCGGCGAGGCGCAGGTGATGGCGGCGTTCCGCGCGCTCGCCGACGGCCCGGTGATCCGCTATGAGCTCGACAACCTGAACGCGCTCAACTTCGTGATCGACAATCTGAAGGGCGGCGGCGTCACCGCCACCGCGGCGCTCGACATCCACGGCAAGAGCCTGAGCGGCCTGATGCTGTCGATCCCCCTCCCCGGCAACGAACGGGACGGCGCAGAGCGGTAGAATGCGGCGTTCTCGGACTAAGAGCCTTCACCCTGACCCCTCCCGCTTGCGAGAAGGCTTGGCGAGCGATCAGCGAGCCTGGCCGAAGTTGGGTGAGGGTCCGCAGCGCTGCTCAGGACATGCCGGCGCGCGGCGGCGCATGGACGACCGGGGTCTCCAACGACCGATGCCCTTTCCGATCCGTCACCAGTTATCGTTCTGAGACGGCACCATAATTGGCAGCCACGCCTCGCTCTGCCACAAGCATGCCGCTGTTGAGGCGATGCAGGGAGAATGCCTCCCGCGACGATCCGCCCCTCACCTGTGGCATATTGCTGTCGTAGTATTCATAATGCCGGGCGAAGAAAAAGCGCAGGCGGGGGCTTGATGTCCTGCGAGGCTTTTCCAACTTAGAATTATTCTAATCTTTACCGGCGCACACCCGAGAGGCATGCGCCGGGGCGACCAACAGCGTCACATCGGCAGCAAGCGAAGCAGCGGAGGATGAAGAGATGTCGAAGCCGCCACAACTGACGAGTTCCGCCGGCATACCGATCGCCGACAACCAGAACAGCCTGACCGCCGGCCCGCGCGGCCCGCTCCTGGTGCAGGACTGGCCGCTGTTCGAGAAGCACGCCCATTTCAACCGCGAGCGCATCCCGGAGCGCGTGGTGCACGCCAAGGGCTCCGGCGCCTATGGCACGCTCACCATCACCGGCGACATCACGCGCTACACCAAGGCCAAGCTGTTCGGCAAGGTCGGCAAGAAGACGGAATGCTTCTTCCGCTTCTCGACGGTCGCGGGCGAGCGCGGCGCGGCCGATGCCGAGCGCGACGTGCGCGGCTTTGCCATGAAGTTCTACACCGAGGAAGGCAACTGGGACCTGGTCGGCAACAACACGCCGGTCTTCTTCGTGCGCGACCCCTACAAGTTCCCCGACTTCATCCACACGCAGAAGCGCGACCCGCGCACCAACCTGCGCAGCACCACCTGGATGTGGGACTTCTGGTCGCTCTCGCCGGAGAGCCTGCACCAGGTGACGATCCTGTTCTCCGACCGCGGCCTGCCCAAGAGCTACCGGCACATGCACGGCTTCGGCTCGCACACCTACAGCTTCATCAACGCAAAGGACGAGCGCTTCTGGGTCAAGTTCCACCTCAAGACCCAGCAAGGCATCGCGACCCTGACCGACGCCGAGGCCGCCGCGATTGTCGGCGGCGACCGCGAGAGCCATCAGCGCGACCTCTTTGAGGCGATCGAGCGCCGCGACTTCCCGAAATGGCGCGTGATGGTGCAGGTCATGCCCGAGACCGACGCCGAGAAGACGCCCTACAACCCGTTCGACCTGACCAAGGTGTGGCCGCACGCCGACTACCCGCTGATCGAGGTCGGCGTGGTCGAGCTCAACCGCAATCCCGAGAACTACTTCGCCGAGGTCGAGCAGGCCGGCTTCTCGCCCGCCAACGTGGTGCCGGGCATCGGCCACAGCCCGGACAAGATGCTGCAGTTCCGCATCTTCTCCTATGCCGACGCGCATCGCTACCGGCTCGGCGTCAACCATGAGAGCCTGCCGGTCAACAAGGCGCGCTGCCCGGTGCACAACTATCACCGCGACGGCACCATGCGCTTCGACGGCAATGAGGGCGGCGCGGTCAACTACGAGCCGAACAGCTATGGCGGACCGGCCGAGAACAAGAGCTTCAAGGAGCCGCCGCTCAGGATTTCGGGCGATGCCGACCGCTACGACCATCGCGCCGGCAATGACGACTACACCCAGCCCGGCAACCTGTTCCGGCTGATGTCGGCCAAGCAGCAGGCCCAGCTCATGGACAACATCGCAGCCACCATGAAGGGCGTGCCGGAGGAGATCGTGCGCCGGCAGATCGGCCATTTCCTCAAGGCCGACAAGGCCTATGGCGAGGGCGTCGCCAAGCGGCTCGGCCTCAAGCTCCAGGGCGCCGCCGCGGCCGAGTGACTCACTGTTTTGTGTCCCGATGATCGGAGACGATCATCGGGATGCCCTCAATCGCCGGGCGCGCGCAGTCGCGCCGTTAGGCGCGCGGCGTCGCGCGACGCGCTTGGCTTTCGCCGCATAAGCGGCGCGGCGCAGTCGCGCCGTCCAAGCCTTGATGAGTGAACTCATCAAGGCTTGATATTGGAACGTCAGCAGTCGCAGCGCAGCAGCGCGGCGTGGCTGATCGGCACGACGGCGAGGCCGCGCGCCCGCGCCGCGGGCAGCCAAGCGCGCAACGCATCGAGCGTCATATCGTGCGGATGGCCGATCGCGACAGCGATGCCCCGCTCGCGCGCGAGCCGCTCGAGCCGGGCAAGCTGGAACGCGATGGCGGCCGGCACGCGCTCGGCGTCGATGAAGACGTCGCGCTCGGCGAGCGGCAGCCGCAAACCCTCGGCGAGCCCCGGCGCCTGCGAGCCCAGCGTGGTCTTCGAATCGAGGAACATCAGCCCGCGCGCCTTGAGCTCGCCGAGCACCGTGCGCATGGCCTCGCGGTTGCGGGTGAAGCGGCTGCCCATGTGATTGTTGACGCCGACATAGCCGTCGAAGCCGTCGAGGTGGCCGGCAAGGATGCGCCGCAGTTCCGCCGCGCCGTCATCGACGAACAAAGCGCCCTTGCCGGGATCCATGCGCGGATCGTTCGGCTCCATCGGAACGTGCACCAGCACCTCGTGGCCCTCGCGCCGCGCCCGCGCCGCGAGAAGCGGCGCTTCGGCACCGTTCGGCAGGAAGGAAAGCGTCAAGGCCGGGTCGAGCGCCAGCACGCGCTCGACCTGGCGCGCCGATCCGCCGAGATCGTCGATCACGATCGCGATCGCCGGCTGGCCCACCCTGACCCGCGCGATGCTCGCGTTCCGGCGCCAGGGCGGCAGCGCCGCCTCGATACGCGGAAGCTGTATGTTGGCCAAAGCGAGCTTCGGCGCACCGGCATCGGGAAGGCTTGGCGGCCCGTTGCGGTGCTCGACGACGGGCGAGCCCTGAGCCTCGCCCGGCTCGCGCGCCGAGCCGTCCCGCGCCGCTGAAAAAAGAAACGCGGCCACCAGGGCCGCGCCGAATCCTGTTCCGATGCCGCACGCGATGGCGCGCCATGCGTTTGCTCGATACCGGCCGGCGCGTGACGCGCCGCGCCTCTCCTCATCCATGCCCTGAACCCTGCGCCTGTTCGGAGTCTGACGCTCCGATGACAACCCAGGGCTCTAATGCGATTCGCCCGCCGAGGCAAAGCCGATCGGCCGATGCGCCGAACGGTTGTCGGCGCGATCCCGACCGGTCATCATGCCGGCCGTCGGGTGGCGCCTTTGTCCAACGCGGAGACGGGGAGCGAACATGAGCAGGATATTTCGGCCGCTGGCCTTGGCGGCGATCGTGGTGATCGGCTTGTCGGGGCATGCCTTGGCCGAGGGGATGCACGGCACGGCCGAGGAGGCCAAGGCGCTGGTGGCCCGCGCCATCGCCGCCTTCGACGAGCGGGGCGAAGCGGCCTTCGCCGAGATCACCGCGCCGAGCACCGCCTTCCGCGACCGGGACCTCTACGTCTTCGTCATCGGCCCCGATCACAAGACCGTCGCCCATGGCGGGTTCGCCGATCGCGTCGGCCGCGACGTCAGGGAGGAGCACGACGTCGACGGCAAGGCCTTCGGCGAAGAGTTCGTCGAGCGGGCCACGGCCGAGGGCGCCTGGGTGGACTACAAGTTCAACGATCCGCAGTCAGGCAAGCTGCGCCAGAAATCGAGCTGGCTCGTGCTGCACGACAGTCACATCTTCGGCTGCGGCATCTACAAGGAGTGAGGCCCGGCCGCGCCGGCGGGCGAACCGGATGCGCGCGCATCGGATGGCAGAAACCCGCTGACCGGTGGCAGCAGAGCCGATCGGCGGGTGGCCCGTAACACGCGGATTTAAATTGGTGGGCCGGTCAGGATCAAACTGGGCACTGGAATCTCACCGTGCCCCTGGCGGTTCAGCAAGGCCGCAAGAGATCAAGATGTTAGGCACACCTGATACCTACGCGCGGCTGCGATCGCGGTCGAGCTTTGCGAGTCTGTCGGTGATTGCGTCGATGGACGCGCCGCTCCAGCCTCTCATGCCCAGAGCGTCGGGATCGACATGTGGAGCGGGCCAGATTCCGCCGATGCTGAACGCCTCGATGCCGGCGGCTTCGAGCCGCTCGCAGTAGTCCTTGTCCGGCGGCGGCGCGAGGCGGTTCCGCGCCAAGACAGCCGACGCGCCCGCGAGCAGGTCGCAGAACTGAAGCTGCAAATGATCCCTGGAGTCTGCGAACACCGTCTCCTGGACGTTGAGCGGGTATTCCGTCTCGCGTCCGGGAATGCCGAGCGTCACTGGCTCCATGTCCGGGGATGTGATCAGCCCCCAGAGATCGCTGTCCCTGACCAGGCTTGACGAGCTGTCATGCACGAGCCGCAGCGGCAATCCCGTGCGCCCCCGCCAGTGACCGCAGGTCGAAACCGCCGTCGTGAACAGCGGGTCAAGAGACCGGGGCGGCAGTGCCGCAAGGTGCCCGTACGCCAGCTTGCGTTCGGCGATCAGGAAGCTCGCTAGGATATCGCGCACGCGCTGGTCGGCTCGCTCGTAATCGGCCTGCATCCTGCCCCAGAACTTGCGGTAGTTCTCGGGCGTGCGACGCATCATCATGGTCTGAAAGCGCGTGAGATGACCGGACAGGAATGCCCGCGACTTGAAGGCGGGCAGGCAGAAATACGCCATGTTGCATAGGGCGAGGTTGCCGCCGTCCCGGTAGAGGTCGAGCCCGTCCCGATACGCTGCGTTCTCGACCCAGAGGTCCACGAGATAGGTCAGCAGCGTGAATTCCTTGTGGATGTACCACGCCGTGAACTGGTCGGGTGCATGCTGGCGGAGCGCCTCGATGAACCGGACGATGCGCTCCCGCCCCGCCGGACGCCGCGCGAGGGCAGAGTGCTTGAGTTCATCCGCCTGACTCCGCCCGAAGAATTCGCGGTGCAACTCCCGGCAGCGATCGTCGCCGAGCCTCGTCGATACGTGGATGAAGACCGGCTGCTCGGGTGACATGAGCCGCTCGCCCGTGAACCCGGACTCGTCCATGTAGAAGGTAAGCGTTTCCTCACCGGCTTGCGTCATCAGCCGCTACCGCTCCCGTTCGGTGCCGCGCTCGCGGCTGCGTGCCCGGTCCATGGCCGTACGGAGCAGCCTTTCCATCGGCTCCGGGTCCGCTTTTTCGAAGCCGAGCCGGGACGCCTCGTACCAGCGTTCCCGGTCGCTTGAGCGCAGCACGATCTCGTGACCGGCCTGTACAGCCAGGTTCCTGAGCCACACCCGCTGAGCCCGTCCGTTGCCTTCGACAAAGGGATGGGCGGCGTTGATCTCGTTGACATAGTGCGCGGCGCGGGCTGCGAACCGTGTGGCGGAAAGCCCTCCGAGAAACCGTTCTTCCGCCAGCGCCGCAAACTGGTGCTCCAGCCATGGCCCGATATTCTCGGGCGTGGCGAACGGGGCGGCGCCCCGCCCGGTGGTGTAGGTGCGGAACGTCCCGGCCCAATCGTAGACATCCTGAAACATGTGGCGGTGCAGCTCTTGCAGGCCTGCGATGTCAAAGCGCTGTGCTGCCGCGGGCAGGCCCTGCTCCATCCGGTGCGCAACGAGCTCGCGCTCCGCCGCTTCAAGCGTTTGGCGGTCGCGCAGGTTCAGTTTGTTGATGAGGACATCGGTGCCGGGATAGTGGAGCGCTTCATACGCGAGCCGCTCGCGCTCTGACCGGCCGAAGCTCATTCCGCGGCGTCGGCGCGCGGCTCCTTGTTGGCAAAGAAAGCCTTGAGCCGCTCGATACGCTCCTCGACCGAGACGCCCTGGGCGCGCATGTCTTCGACCAGCTTCTCCGCGCCGGGATCACGAGCGAGCCCCTCGATGTCGGCATCGACCATGGCCTGCCGGTACCGCGCCTGGGCGGCCTTGGAACGGCTGTTTTTCAATGGGTTACGATCAATTTTCATCATTCTATTATCTCACATCAGGCGCGATTTTACCAGCGAAAGCGCCGCGCCGGTTCCGCGCCGCGCACAGCAAGGCGGCGCGGACCGGCAAGGCCCGCGCCGCAATGCGATGTGAGGTGATCGAGGCCGCCGGGGCACCATCCGGGACTAAGAAGCGTCCGCGAACAGCTTTTCGGCCTTGCGCCACTCATCGGCGGCGGGAAGGCCCTGCCGCTTGGTGTAGCCCTGCATCGGGAAGCGCATATAGCCCGGCAGCCAGCCCTCCGGTTTTGGGCTGCCGTTCCGGCCTTCCAGAAAGCCTTTGATGATGTCCTTCTGGAACGAGGCCGTCTTGGTCAGCGCATCCTTCGCCGTGCGCTTGCCCGCCACTTCCGCGACCATGGCGTTGATCGCCGCCTTGTCGCGCAGCAGATCGAAGAAGGCCTCGTCCGCCTGCCACCACGCCGCCATATCCACCGTGAGGATGTGGCCGAGCGCCTCGACAATGACGCTCCCGGCGGCAAGGCTCTCGCCCATGACGAAGGCGAGAACCCGCATGACCTCGGCATCGGCAAGCCGCATCAGCCGCGCGAACAGGGCCGCAAGGTCGGGGCCGCTTCCGAACGGGCTGTCGTTCAGAAGGAAGGCCCGGTCATCATCAAGCTGCAACAGCGCCCTTACGGCTGCGCGCTCGGCATCGAACGCCTCCTGCGCCTTGCTGACCTTGATGCTCTCGTCGATAGCCGCGTGGCCGTAGGACTTCTGGGTTTCGGGTGCGACGCTCCACAGCGGCGAGCCGGCAATGGCGTGGGCCACCATCAGCCGCAGCGCCACCGCCGGGGCTTTCAGCAGTTCCGCCCTGACGGCATTGTGGCGGTGCAGGTCGCAATAGCGGATGGCGGCCTTGGTCAGCTCGGGCTTGGGTTCGGTTGCGATCTCGCCGCCCGCCTTCGCCGCCGCCCGGTCGAGGCGCTTTGCGTCCTTCTCCTCAAGCCAGCCTTCGTGGAACGCGACCTCGCCGTTCGCGCGGCAGTGGATGTAGACCTTGCCGCCCTCCTTCTTGCCGCGCTTCACCTTGTCGTAGCGGCCAAAGTAGTCGGCATTCTCGACAATGACCACATCAACCCAGCCGCTTTCGAGATAGCGCTGCTGGCGCTCGATGACCGCTTCCATTTGCAGCTTCCAGAACGCCCCGGCGTCGTCGAAGAACTGCTCCTCGCCGAACAGGTCGCCGATGACCTTGCCGCCATAGGCTTCGAGCGGAAACAGCGCGTGGGATACGGGGATGTCGGCGCCGCCGAACAGCCACGCCTTGAGCGCCCGCCCTGTCGGCGCGTGGTCCTCGGGGTCGCGGAAGCGCTTGAACCACGCCTTCTGCTGGGCCTTGCTCGCCATCGTCAGTGTGCGCATGGTTTCGGCAGTGATGTCGCCGCTGCGGTAGGCATTCAGGATCGGCGGGTGCAGGTTGGCAATGGCGAGGCGCTGCCCGACCAGCCGTTCCGTCACCCCGAAATGCGCGGCGATATCTTCCACGCTCCGCCCCTGCGCCCTGAGCGCGGCAAAGGCCCTGTACTGATCGACCTCGTCCATCGGCAGCCGGGCGATGTTCTCGGCCAGCGAGGCCTCGATGGCCTTGGCGTCGTCGCCGTCCTCCAGCACGATGCAGGGCAGCGGGTCGAAACCGCCGTCCTCCTCGGCAATGATCTGGCAGGCCTTGCGCCGCCGCTGCCCGGCGACAACTTCGTAGCCTTCGCAGTTCGGGCGCACCAGCAATGACTGGATGACGCCCAGGCTGCGGATGCTCGGGACAAGGTCGCTGACATCCTCGCCGCCGTGCTGGCGGACGTTGATCGGCGAGTCCTTGAGCTGGTTCAGGGGTATGAATTCGAGTTTCATGGTCGTTCTCCTTGGTTCGGTATGTGAGTGCGGAATTGCACCGGCGAGGGGCCGCCGCAATGGCGGCCCCTCTGCGCTGCCATCACGCCTTGATGCGGCCAGCCGCCCGCGCCTCGTCGGCGTGGGCGCTGATCGTCTTGGTGGTCGAGAAATGCAGGTCGCGCTCGACGGGAAGCCCGAGCTTCCCGCGCACGGACTCAAGCTCGGCGAGACTCACGGAGCCGAGTTCGGGGCAGCCCATGCCGAGATCGCACAGGCCGAAGGCGATATCCGGGTCCTCGGGGTCAAGCTCGGTCAGAAGCCACGTGCACGAGGCATCCGGCGTGAACAGCTTCACCACGGGCAGGAAGTCAGGCTCGGCCTTGCCGTTCTCGTCGTCCTCGGGAAGCTCCTCGAATTGACGCCGCAGGCGGCCATTGCGCAGCAGCGCCGCGCGCTGCTCTTCGGTCAACAGTTTCATGCTTATTTCCTTTCTGGTCAGAGGGGTCGCATGCACCCTTGGCCAGCGCCGAGCGTCCGAAACTTTGGCCCCGCCCCCACTTCTTCCGGGGGGGCGGGGTCAGGACGCGCGACCGAAATCCGCCGATGGCGCAACCGGGTTTTCGGGAGACCGTTAGAAGCTCTTGTCCGCCCGGTGCGCCGGGCGGCTAGAGCGCGTTACGGCGAAAGCCGGTTGCGCCACAGCAGCGCGTCGGCGGTTTCGGTGTAAGCTGCCAGAGAGGGTGCTGCGCCCGCTTCGCGGGCGCAAAAACAGAAAGAAAATCGTGAGCCGCGCATGGCGGCTCATTCCGTCTTGAAGCCGCCGTCAGGCGACCAGACAGAAAAAGAAGCCTGCCAGGAGCCGCCCTTGGAGCGGCGGGAAGCGGCGATCGGTGGAGCGCGGTTAACAGCGGCCCCGCAGGAGCGACCCTTGGAGGCGCGGGACCGAGGACGCCCGCGCGGAGCCGTCCTCCATAATGTGCGAGGGATCGTTACCCGCATGGGCCGAAACCGCTTGCGGGTTCGGTGGAGCTTGCCCGGCACGGCCGGGCTTAGCGGAGTAGAGCCGGGTCCGTCCCGCCGGAGTGTCAGCGGAGGCGGACGGACGCACCCTCCAGCACGAAACCCTCCTGAAACGCGCCACTCTCCCGCCTCTTCTGATGCACAAGGGTTAGGAGCTGCTCCTCGGACACGCCCTGCTGTGAGGCAAGGGCGATGATGACCTCGACCATATCGACCAGCTCCCCGAGCCTGCGTGCGGGATCGTCCCTGTCGGCGATAAGCTCGGCGTGTTCCTCGACAAGCTTTTCGAACAGGGCGTGGGTGAGTTGTGCCCCGGAGACACGGCGCAGCGACGGGTCCCGGCCCTCCGCCCTGATGATGTCGGGTATGAGGTCTCTGACGAGCTTCGCGCCCGGTCGGAAATCCGTCTGATCCGTGGCCCGCTTGGCCCGGTTGCAGCTCATGCAAAGAGCCTGAAGGTTTTCAAGCGAGTCCGCGTCGATCCAGACTCCGTCCTTTCGCACCTTTCCGTGCTTGTTGGCCTGCGACCGCGGAACGATGTGATCGATGTCGATGGGCCGCAACAGGGCGGGAACTCCGCAAAGCTGGCATTTGCCACGGGCGGCCTTCAGCACTTCGTAGCGGATTGACGAGCCGATCTGGGACAGCCGGTCCTGCTGCGCCTTCTTCTCAAGCCAGGCGGCAATCTTCCGTTCACAGACCTGTACCGCGGTCGCCCGCACTTCGTCGTTGTCGGGGAAGTCACGGAGCTGGAATTCCCGTGTGGCGCGGTCGTAATCGACGATCTCATGCTTGGCGAGCGTCTTGCGCGGCCAGCGCATGACGACCTTTTCGTAGTACTCCTGGATCGCGACATCGTACTGCGCCAGCACGCGCGCCAGTTCCGCTTTGGAACGCCGGCCATCGTGCAGAAGCAGCTCCTTGATGATGACGGGCTGGTACACGTCCGTCATCGACATCCGTTCTGTCAGGAAGACGACCAGATCGTTCGTGGGCGCACGCGCTTCGCTCATGACGCCCGCCCCTCTGCAACGAGCAGGCGGTGACCCTTGAGATAGAGTCCCCTCTGCGCCAGCGCCTCCTTCCAGCCTTCCTCAAGGCCGATGCGGCTCGGGTCGTCGAACAGACCCTTGCTCTCCTCGATGCGCGTCAGCCGCGCGAACTTGCCGAACAGGGGATGTTCCGGCGCCAGAAACAGCTCCTTGCGGTGCAGAATGGGCCGGTTGCGGCCGTCGGCGTAGTCTCGGGTCTTCACGCGGAAGGTCTGAAGGTGCACCGTCAGTGCCGAGGCGAGCGCAGGATGCGGGTCGCTCTCGAAGGTGGGATAGCTGAGATAGGACACCTTCGGCTCGCCCCGGTGGAGCTTGATGATATTGGCGCCGTCAACCCGCCCGAGATAGGCCTGGGCGCACCCCTCAAACAGGCGGAGCAGCGGCGAAAGCGCGGGAAGAGCGCTTTCGTGGACATAGAGAGCCGAGGGCGTGAGCTTGCCGACGGGCGAGTCCGCGCAGGCCGCTTCGAGAACGCCCGGCGCTCCGAGCGAGTACAGCAGCTCGTCCGCCTCGGCGCAGGCCTGCTTGTAGTGCGGAAAGAAGCCCTTCACGTCCCGTTGCAGCGCCGGCGGGAGGCGGCCGAAGCTCGGGCGCCCTTCGAAACGGGAAAGCGCGAGATAGATCAACAGGTCCTGTGCGCGCTCGCGCGCGATCTGATCCCACCGTTCGCTGTCGGTGACATTGAGGATGACGCGGAAGGCTTTGCGGATGGTCCCGAACACCTCGCACAGCGCGGCCGTGTCCGGCAGCTCGTCATCGGCGGGAAGCCGCCCCCGCTCACCGACAAAGTCCATGAGGGGCTGAAGAAGAGCCTCATGTTCCGTATAAAGCGCAGCGGACCGCGTCAGGCGCGGCGCGGCCAGCCGCCGCCGGTACCGCGAGGCGATGAAGGCAGTGCGCCGTTCTTCGTCGCGGAAGACGTAGAACACGCCGGGCGCGGCCGGCACCGCCGCCACGCCGAGCGTGTGGTCGATCCAGTTGCGCAGTTCAAGCTGGTCGAAGAATTTCTGAAACGTGCCGCGGCTGGTCAGCAACCCGTCGGCAAAGTCCTGCGCCTCGCCGAGAGCGCGGGCGTCCATCGACAGCCGCGCGCTGACGATCAGGATCTGTCCGGCGAGGTCCCAGGCGCGCCGCAACGCCTGCTGGCGCTCGTGCGGGTTTTCGATGACGTTGACGACATAGCCGAGGTTGACAATGTCGGCAGCCTCAAGCGGACTGTCCGGCCGATGCACGGGGTCCCACCCGCGGACGGCATAGCCGCCGGCGCTGAGCAGCCTGAGATCGTCGCCGCGCCCGCAGCCATAGTCGAACACGCGGAGATCGGCACGAAGCAGGCCATCGGCTATCGCGCACTTGAGGGGCCGCGAGAGTTCGGCCCGGCCGATCGCCGTGCGCGCGCGCATCGAAAGCGCCGGATCACCGTTCGCCTCAAGCGCAGCGCTCACCTGAGCTTCTCCGCCTCCGGCCAGCCCCTCGGCGCGTTCGGGGCGTAGCTGAAGTAGCGGGACACGAACCTCAGGAACAGGAGCTCGATAACAAGCCAGACCGGCCCCGAACAAACCAGCAGCCAGAAATAGGCACCGCATACGGTCGTCTGCGCCATCGTCCAGATGACCGCCGCGCCTGCGAGCAGAACGGTGAGAATTCCGAAGAACAGGCCGTAGCCCAACTCGGTCATCATCTTAAAGATGGTCTGTCCCAGCTTGCGCGGCGGGCGGAACGCCACGTCATATGTGTCGATGTCGTTTACAAGAGACCGCACGTTGTCCGGGGTCTGTGCGATCTTGCCGCTGGCGAGACTCACGGTGCGGGAATACAGGGTGGCATAGCGCACCAGGTTGAGGTAACCCTTGATCGAGCGCGACATGAAGTTGGACACGAAGGCGAACGCCACGGCGAGAACGGCCGTGAGCAGCAAGATGTCGGCATCGGTTATGTTATCGAGAATGGCGGCCGCGCTTCGCTGGCCGGCGGGGCCGCGCACATCCTGAAGCGGGGAAATGTATGTCAGGCCAAAGATGAAGACCGCCGATATGATACCGATGGACCAGGTAATTCCCTGATTGAGATACACGCGGTTGCTGTCGAGAAGCGTGTACAGGCTCCTCAAATAATGTTCAGAAATCCATTTGAGACTATCTTGATCTTGCTTGCTCAGCGTCGTGCCATTTCCGTTTGCCATAACTTATCCCCATCTTAGTCTTTGTCTATGCCTTGAATATATTGCGGCATGCCCCTATCTTTCGTAAGATATTTTAATGAGAATGAAAAGCGAGACAGCGTCCCGGCGCGCAGATAACGTGAACAGCATGGAGCGTTCCCAGCCCGCAGACCGGACCCCTCCGCTGTCCCCGTTCCACGACCCGGACCGCTGGATATGCGAGAACGAGCATGCCTTCGCGATCCTCGACGCTTACCCTGTGAGCGACGGGCATACGCTTGTCGTTCCCAAGCGCGCCGCCTCGTCGACCGCGCAACTGTCGGCAGCGGAACTGCTGTCGTGCTTCGAGCTGATAGAGAGAGTCAAGACCGCGCTGGTTCGGGACAAGGACGCCGCCGGCTTCAACGTCGGCGTCAACGAGGGCATCGCCGCGGGGCAAACCGTGGACCAGCTCCACTTTCATGTCATTCCCCGCTACCCGGGCGACTTGCCGAATCCCGTGGGCGGCGTCAGGAACATCTTCCCGGGAAAGGGCGACTATCTGGCCGGCGAGGACGGCTAGGCCGCCAGCGCAATGAGGTCGCGCACGGTGCGCAGGTCCTTGTTGCCGGCGAGATAGGATATGCCGCGGTGCAGATGCAGGCGGAACTGCTGGGCGAGCGTCTCGGGATCGGTGCCAAGCCCGTCACGCACACAGCGCTCTTTGAGCAGTGCCATGTAGAGGTCGGCGTAGCGTCCGCCGAAGACCTTCCAGCTCATTTCGACATTGCTGTCGGCGGGAATCTTCGCAGCCGGCGGCACGCTCTGTTCGGCAAGCGATACGCACAAGGCCCACCGGCACAGCACATTCCAGTGTTCGATGCCGGTCACGCGCTTGAGTTTGACGAGCTGGTCCTTGGCCTGCTGCGATAGCCTGATGTGTTCGACCGCCATTATGCCGCCTCCCGCGCCGGAAGATAGCCGGACCTGATCCGCGTCTTCCCGGCGCCGTCATCGTAAGAGAGCTGATAAGTTCGGCCGATCCACGGGTTCAGGCGGTCCAGATACTCCCCGGCGATCTCCTCGTCCGTTGACAGCAGAAGAACCTGATGGCTGGCATAGGGCAGATACCGCTCGACAAGATGCATGCGGTGCCCGGAATCGAGGCGGCCGAGCGGCGTGTCGATCGCGGTCGGCAGCGGACGGCCCGACGCCTTGGCAAGGCCCCACAACAGGGCGATGGCCAGAAGCTGGCGCTCTCCGGCCGAGAGCCGCTCGGCGCTGAGCACGTCGCCGTCGCGTCCGTAAAGCGTCAGGGCATAGCTTTCCGGGTCGATGGAAAGACGCGTTACCAGCGCGCCCTTGCGCAGCAGTTGCTGGTAGCTCTCAAGCACGAGCTGCTCGATGCGGCGGACGTGGCGTTCGATGACGGCGCGGCGGAACACGCTCAGAGTTGTGCGAACCTTTGCGGCGTGATGAAGAATGCGCGAGCGGTCATCACGAGCGCCCTTCTCCCTGGTGTCCGCCTCGATCAGGCGCGCAAGCGCCTGTTCCCTGCGTTCCAGCTCGCGCTCCTGACGTTCGATATCCTGCCCCATTGCCGCATGGAGCGATTCAAGTTCGGCGATCTCTTTTATGAGGGCATCGCGTTCGGCCATAGGCTGGGCGATGGCGTCGGTGCTCGGGATGTTCTCATGCTCGGTGCGCGCCCGCGCGGCCGCCGCTTCGAGCTTCTTTTGCCGCTTGAGCAGGTTCGCGAGATTGGCCGCCAGATCGTCGAGATCGCCGCGCAGCAAGGCATGGAGATCGCTGCGGACTTCCGGCGCTATGTCCAGGACCGTTTCCTTCTTGCCAAGCGCCTGACGGTCCGCCCGGTCGGCATCGAAGAACGCCTTGAGCGCATCGACGGCAGACTGGTCCGCAGACTGGGCTTTCATGTGCCTGAGCGTTGCGCGGTCGCGCGCCTTGAGGGCCTCGAACAGGTCGCGGGCACGCCGGCATTCCTCCTCGTGCCGGTCGCGGGAGTCGGTCGACTCCAGCAGCACGCGGACGAGCAGCAACGGCGCCGCGCCGCCCGCGAATTCCCGCAGGGCGGCCTCGCCGTTCTTCACGGCCTGTTTGGCCTCGGTCCAGCGCGTGTCGATCTCGTGCCTCTGATCGTACAACGCGCCCCCGAGCTTGCGATACTCGTCCTCGGATTTTCGCAGGGCGCGCTCCTGCCGATCGATGCGGTGCGTGCGAAGGGCCGCGCGTTCCTGCTTCAGGGCATCCACGCGCTTGCGCAGCTCGCGCACCGCGTCCTGCGCCGCCGTGATTTCGGCATGAAGGGGATCGTCCTTGGTCTCGGCCCGCTTGCGCCGCTCGTAGACCTGAAGGTCCTTTTCGAGCTGATCGACCATGTCGAGGCCGAGAAGGTTCTGGATCGCACCGCCGATCAGCGCGGATGAATCCTGCTGCGAGGCGTAGCCTTCGACCTGTTCGCCGTCGAACAGAAACAGGTGGGCGATATTCGCGGGGAAAAATTCCTCGACCTGGCTTGCCCAGTTGTCGGCCAGCGCCGGTTCGGAGACGCCGTTCTTGAAGACTTCGAAGTGCTCCCTGCAGCCGGTGCCGTTGCGCCGCCATGAGCGGTGCAGCTTGTACTGGTCCTCATGACCCTCGTCGGTGTGGCGGAAGCTGAGTTCGATGGCCGCCTGCGAGGCCCCCGCCCCGCGATGGATAGAGCGGGAAAGGTATTCCTGGTAGGCGAGCGGGCCGCGGTTCGAAATCCTTGCATGAGGGCCGAACAGGCAGAGCTGAAGGGCGTCAAGAAGGGTTGTCTTGCCGCCGCCGTTGAGGCCGCCGATCAGCACGATCGGCTTGTCCGGCGAGGGCGGTGTGAGCGTGATGGTCTGGGAACCGGCATACAGTCCGAAATTGTGAAGCGTGATGTCGTCGAGGATCATGACTTGACCCCGTCACGCTCGAACAGGTCGGGAGATTCCTGCACCATCGGCGAAGCGCCGTCGAAGACCTGCTCCTGCGCAAGTTCGAGCGCATCGCGGCGCTGCCGCGCCCGGCTGACGGCGTCATCCTCGCCCTCATAAAAGTTGCGGAAGAAGGCGTCCTCAAGCGCATCGAACAGCCCGGCGCGCCGCAGCATCGATTTGTGCCGCTTCTCAATGGACAGCAGCTCGCGGGTGAGCTGGAAATGCAGATCGTCTTCGCCGCACAGCTCGCGCAGCAGACCCATTTCCGCGGCGCCCATGACCAGGTTGTCGTCAAGGCGGCCGCCCGGATAGGGCTGCCCGGCCGCCGCTTCGTAGACGCCCGGCAGGCTGTCCTCGATCTCGTGCTTCTCGATGACCCAGATGCGGCGGATTTCCTCAAGCTCGTCGAGCGTAATAAGCTCGATGTCCCGCACTTCGGGAGGCCCGTTCTCACGGATGTGCCTCTGCGCCGCGAGCACCTTGCGCAGCCAGCCCTCACGGACTTTCTGCTTGTAGGGGCCGGGAATCGGGCGGTCGTTGAAGAGCTGGACCGCGCCGTTCATGCGGCGGAAATCCCGCAGCGGCCGGTCGGCGTCGGGCGTCTTCGGCGGATCGAGTTCGTTGCGCAGCTCAAGGAGCGGCAGCATCCACTCCTTTTCTTCGTCGTTCTGGATCATGGCGTGCATCGACTTGTCCTTCTCGACAAGCGTGCACACCCAGCAGCCGAAGCGGCTGTCCCCGCAGCTCGGCGTGCTGGTATCGACGACGAGCGGGCATTCCCCGCCGGCCGTCGCGCCCTGGTACATCGTCAGCAGGTCCTTGTTGTTGTAGCCCCACGGGTTCGGGACCTGCATCAGGAACATCCAGACGTCGTCGTTGGTCCACGCCTCCAGCGGCGTGTACACAAATGAATTCGGAAGACTGCCGTTGGGGCTCAGGCGCTCTCGCACCCGCTTGTCCTCGAACCGCTCCATGACCTTGGCGCGGGCCGCGCTCTCGGCCTTGCGGGTGCCCAGAACGAGGATGGCCTCGCCGTGCTTCTGCACGACGGAGCTGATGAACGCGGTGGACGGATTGATCTTGAGGCGCTCGGTGCACCAGCGGAACTTGGGCCGCGGCGCGGGATAGCCCCGGCCGATCAAGTTGACCCAGAAGGTGTTGCCCGCCGCGGGTGTCAGGCGGTGCGCGGTCAGCGGCAGCCCCTGAAGCTGCGCCTCGGCGCTCATCTTCTCAAGCGACTTGGAAACCCAGAGTGCGACGATAGGATTCTCGACAAGCGTGTCGGTGCTGATGACGTAGACGGGCTTGGTGCGCTGCGCGGCAGGAACCTGTTCCAGCGCGCGCCAGACAAGCTGCAAGGCGGCGGTCGAATCCTTGCCGCCGCTGTAGCCGATCACCCACGGGATGTCGTCGGCCGTGTAGAGGGAAGCGACCTCTTCCATCGCCGCGGCGATCGCCTTCTTGAAACCGGCCTCGGCGAAGGCCGATACGGGCTTGCTGTTGTTACTTTTCCTGGCCATTGTCCCCCCGCCTGAACGCATCCTCGACGCGCTGCTCTTCGGGCGACAAGGCAAGGCCAAGATGATTCTTTATGGCATTCGCCGTCAGAATGACATTCTGGTGGGCCTTTGAAACCTGTCCGCCCAGTAAAGCGCGACCCTCCCACAGATTACTGTTGTCGCGGCGCCAGTCTATATTTTTGATGCCCGAAAGTTTCTTTTGCCACTGTTTGGGGTAGCGCTCGATCAGCGCATGGCCTGCGCGCGCGAGCGCCTGAAGCACAACGCCGTGGGTGTGGATAAAATCGGCGCGCACTTCGCCGGCCGAAAGCTCGCCCCGCCGGACGCGCTCCCACTCCTCGATATTGCCGGCCACCGTCTCCCAGAACGTCAGGGCCAGCTCGGCCGATTCGCGCGGCTCGGTTTCCTGCATCCCGTTCAACAGCTCGCCCGTGGCATGGTATATGGCGCTCAGCGTGAAAAGACGCCGCGACCGGGCCGCCAGGCTCGTTTTTTCAAGCTCGACCACATCGCGGAACACGCGCGAGTTCGCGATCAGCGCCTTGGCGAGTCGGGCCGTCTCGTCGCGGTAATCGTAGAGGATGCCGAGCGATTTGGAAGGGCGAATCGCATAGCGGTTCAGATCGGCGAACATCTGCTGGCAGCGGGCGAGCCCGATATCGAGGAAGAAGACGACGGCGATGCTCTCATCGCCCAGCTCCGGCTTCTCCCGCAGGGCGCGATCGATCGCGGCGCGGCGGTGCTGGCCGTCATTGATGATGAAGCGGGCGGACATCGGGATGTGCAGCAGGCCGATTCGTCCGGCGTCTCCTTCCATCGCGAGCTGCTCGAAACTGACCGCGGCATCGATCGAAACGGTGATCGCCGAGAAGACGTAGTTGTCGGGGTTCTCGGTAATATAGCGCGATAGCTCCGGCAGTCTGGCCTTGTTAAGCTGACGCTGTGCCCGCAACTCCGGGACTAATTCTTCTTCATCAAAAAGAAAAATCTTCGGCAAAAGCCGCATAGGACACATGGATACATAGTATTCTCTTTGTGCCTGGATGCCCCTTATTGCCGGGAATACATATTCGAAGCCGTTGCTCATTTGCCTTGCTTGGCGCTGTCCGGTTATGCCATACAAACATAGTGAATCACTCCGCGCCGTGTTTGTCAAACATGAAACGTACGTTCGTATCCAGAAACATACAGGAATCGGGGCCGGTCTATCTCGACTGCAACGCCACGGCGCCGCTGGAGCCGGCCGTGCGGGAGGCGATGGTTCGCTGGTGGTCGGATGAGATCGGCAACGCCGGCAGCCGCACCCATGAATACGGGCTGCGCGCGAAGCGCGCGGTGCAGGCGGCACGCGAACAGGTGGCGGCGGTAATCGGCGCCAGCGCCGACGACATCGTGTTCACCAGCGGGGCCACCGAGAGCAACAATCTCGCCATCCTCGGGCTTGCCGCGCACGGCGAGGCGGAAAGTCGCCGGCACATCGTTTCGACGGCCATCGAGCACAAGGCCGTGCTGGAGCCGCTGGAAGCGCTCGCGGCCAGGGGCTTCGAGGTTACGCTCGTGAGGCCGGAGCCCGGCGGCGCCGTCAGTGCTGAGGCCGTGAAGGCTGCGCTGCGTCCCGACACCCTGCTCGTGTCGGTCATGCACGTGAACAACGAAACCGGCGCGCGGCAGCCGATCGGCGGGATCGCGTCAGTCCTCAACGGTCACGATGCCTATTTCCACGTCGATGCCGCGCAGGGCTTCGGCAAGGAGCTGGATGACCTGCGCAGTCCTCGCATCGATCTGATCAGCATCAGCTCGCACAAGGTCTACAGCCCGGTCGGCGTCGGCGCGCTGGCGGTCAGGCGGCGCGGTTTCAAGAAGCCGCCCCTGACCCCGCTCATCCATGGCGGCGGGCAGGAACGCGGCCTGCGGCCCGGCACATTGCCGGTGCCGCTGATCGTCGGCCTAGGCCTTGCGGCGGAGCTGGCACAGAAGAACGCGAAGGCGCGGCGGGAACGATGCGCAGCGATTCGGGCGCAGGCTCTGGCCGCACTCGAGCCGCTCGACATACGTATGCATGTCGATCCGGACATATCCCTGCCCCACGTGCTGAACTTCTCGGTCGCCGGAATCGACTCGGAGGCGCTGATGGTCGCTCTCAAGGACGTGGCGGCTGTCTCCAACGGCTCGGCGTGCACCTCGCAGAGCTATGAACCCAGCCACGTACTGACGGCGATGGGCCTCCCCGAGCAGGCGGTCGCGGGCGCGGTGCGCCTCTCTTGGTGCCATATGACGCCGGACGTGGATTGGCAGGGAATCGCGGCGCGGATCGCTTCGCTGCGGTAGCCGCATCGGGTTAACAAGAGTGGCGCGGGCCCGTACAAATTTGCGGTTGATCGCCGCGGGCTCGTAAAGCAAACTTTTCCGTGACAATTTGGGGATTCGGGCGATCGTTTCGAACGGGGCGCGCGGGGGTGCTGTGTATATGAGCAGATTTTCGGCGAATGGGACCGTCGCCCGCGGACCCTGGGGAAAGTGCAAATTCGATGAACTTGAAGGATATTCAGTACCAGGAGGATTACCGGTCCGGCTACGATAATATCGTCGAGGATTTCTTCCGCCCGGCGCTCCGCGCGGCGCAATTGTATTGGCGGGCGGTCGGATACTTTTCCAGTTCTGCGCTTGAGGCGTTCGGCGCCCCGCTCGGTGAATTCATCAAGAACGGCGGCCGTATCCGGCTGGTCACATCGGTCGAACTCTCGGAAGCCGACCTCAAGGCGATAGCGAACGGCGCGCCGCGGCAGGATATCTGCGCCGCACGCATCGAGCAGATCATCGAAACGGAATTCGCGGATGGAGTCGGCGACGGCGTGGCCCGCCTCGCCCGGCTGCTTGAGCTGGGCCGGCTCGAAATCCAGATCGCCGTTCCGAAGACCGGGACCGGCATCTATCATGAGAAGATCGGGCTGTTCATCGAAGGCGACGATTTTGTCGCCTTCACAGGGTCTTCCAATGAAAGCCGCAACGCGTTCGAGAACAACCGCGAATGCGTGGACGTATACCCGTCATGGGACAGCGTTTCGCGGGCAGCGCGCAAGCGGGAGCACTTCGAGGCGCTGTGGAACCGCACGGACAAGGGCGTAGAAGTCTACAGCTTTCCCGAAGCGGCGCGGAAGAAGCTGCTGCGCGTGGTTGGCGAGTGGGAAGCCGGCCGGCGGCAGAGGCAGCAGCAGGACAGCAAGTGGCGCCATCAGGACGAGGCGCTAGCGAAGTTTCTGGCCGCTGAGCGCGGCGTGCTCAACATGGCGACGGGCACCGGCAAAACCCGCACCGCGATGAATATCCTGCAAGCACTCTTTGACCGCGACGAGATCGATACCGTGATCGTCTGCACAGACGGTAATGACCTGCTCGATCAGTGGTACGGCGAGCTTCTGGCCGTGCGGAAGACGGTCGGGCGCTCCCTGCGCGTTTTCCGCCAGTACAAGGATGCGAAGGAGCTGCAAAGCTTCACGCTGGACCCGAAGAACGCGATGCTCCTCGTGTCGCGCGAACCGGTGGCATCGGCGCTCCGTCAGCTCAGTGCAGACCAGGCGCGACGTACGCTTCTCGTGCACGACGAGGTGCATGGGCTGGGAAGTCCGGGCAATCGCGCCCGCCTCGCCGGTCTGTCGGACAACGTGCGCTTCCGGCTGGGGCTGAGCGCGACGCCCGAAAGAGAGTATGACCAGGACGGTAATGCCTTCATTGAAGATCATATCGGCCCGGTCCTGATGACGTTTGGACTCAAGGAGGCGATTGAGCGCGGCATCCTCGCGCCCTTCAACTACTTCCCGCTGCCGTTCGATCTCACGGATGACGATCGGGAGCGCATCGCCAGCATTTATCGCAAGCGCAAGGCACGCGAAGCCGCCGGCAATCCGATGTCGGAAACGGAGGTGTGGATCGAGATCGCGCGGGTCCACAAAACGTCGGACGCCAAGCTGCCGGTGTTCGCCGATTTCATCAAGGATCACCAGGACTTGCTGAAACGCTGCATCGTGTTTGCCGAGACGATGGAGTACGGCGCATCGGTCCTGGAAATCGTTCACAGGTACAGGGCCGATTTTCACACGTATTTCTCAGGAGAGGATGCCGACACGCTAAAGAAATTCGCACGCGGCGAACTCGAATGCCTCATAACCTGCCATCGCCTGTCAGAAGGTATCGATATCAAGTCACTGAATACGGTCATCTTGTTTTCTTCCGAGCGGGCGCGACTTGAAACGATCCAGCGGATCGGCCGGTGCTTGCGCACCAACCCGGACGACCCGGGCAAGACCGCCAATATCGTCGACTTCATCCGCGAGGGGCGCGAGGGCGATGATCCCAACGCGGATGAAGAGCGCAGGGACTGGCTGACGGCGTTGTCCCAGGTGCGTCCGGTGGAGTGATGTGATGGCCGTAGACCCGAAAATCAGGGAAGCAATCGAGGGCGCCGTGGCCGAGGCCGGGCAGCCGCCCGGCCTCGCACGCAAGCTGATGAGCTGGTTCGAGGCCATTGCCACGGGCAACGAGGATATCGCAAACAGGCAGTCGGCCTACCGGCATCTGGAACTGCTCTATGAGGAAGTGCAGACGGGAACGGCGGCGATCGACGAGAAGCTCGATGAGATCGTCGCCGCCGAAACGGATGAAGAGGACGCGCCCTGATGCCGACACGGATGCGCATTCTCGGATGGCAGGCTCAGGGACTCAGGTGCCCGGATCACGAAATCGACTGCTGCAACGGGCGCGACGACCCCGTACCGATCACGCTGATCCAGATGCCCAATGGCACAGGCAAGACGACGACGTTGACGCTGCTGCGCGCCGCGCTCTCGGGCGCAGCCGACAATGACGCCTGGGACCGCAGCCAAATCCGTGAACTGAGGAAGAAGGACTCGGACGAAGCCGAGGGGCTTTTCGAGCTGCGCCTGTCGCTTGGCGGCAAGCGCATCACGATCAGGATGGAGTTTGATTTCGAGACCGGCCGCGTCGCCTACAAGACAACGTGGGGCTCGGGTCAGGAGGACGGCTTCAACCCGCCGTTCGAGCTGCGCCGTTTCATGAACCCGGACTTCGTCAATTTCTATGTCTTCGACGGCGAACTCGCGGAGAATCTTCTGAACCGGCGTCATACCGACGCTGAGACGGCCGTCGAAAGCCTCTTCCAGATTCATTTGCTGGGGCGGATGGCATCCAAGGTCGGCGAGTACTGGGATGAGCAGACCCGGAATGTGACGGCGAAGGATGAGAGAGGCTACACGCGCCGGAAGAATCGTCTTGATGACTGGAATGCGCGGCTGGCGGCGCTTGAAAAAGAGAAGGCCGATCTTGAGAAGCAACTCTCGGAAACGAACGGCCTCCTCCGGCGCCAGCAGGAAAAATACAATCGCGAGATCGAGAAGGAAGAAGATCGGGCCAAGAAGATTCACGCCGCCGAGCGCGCCGTAAATGAGCTGAAGGGCCAGGTGAACGAGCGCGCTCATGCCGTGCTCGACGAAATGAGGGAGCCGCATGCGCTCTCACCGGCCTTTGCGGAAACCATGTTCGCCCTCAAGGCCGGCCTTGACCGCGTGAAGCTGCCGGAGAGCGCGGCGCGCGAGTTTTTCGAAGAGCTAGCCGACGAGCCGGAATGCGTCTGTGGCCGTGACATCGACGATGATGTTCGGGCGGTCATAAGGGAGCGTGCGCAGCACTATCTCGGATCGGATGATGTGACGCTGCTGAACGCGATGAAGTCGGCGATCACCGATGCGGTCGGCGCGTCGCGCAGTCAGCCTGCGCAGACGCTCTCAGGCTCCGTTACGTCACTGGGCGCCCTGGTCGCGAAATTGCAGACGGCGCAGAACGAACTCGACGAGCTGCGTCATGCCGCCGAGCAGTCCGATCCGGACGTCATGAAAGCGAAGGATGAGATTGAGCGGCTTAAGGGCGAGCGCCTGCAAACCGAGAGTGTGCTGCGCCGTTTCGAGGGCAAGGACGCGAAGGTACGGCTCGACCGCATCAACACTGTCGATCCCGAGCGGATATTCGCCATCGAAACGATCAAGGAGGGAATCCAGGTTCTCGAAGAACAGGTTGCCGAGGTTACGAACACCCGCACCCTGCGCCGGAAGCGCGACGCGCTCAAGCGGATCATTGAGAGTGCCCATAGCGCGGCGCGGCAGGCCATTACGACGGAAATTCGCGATGAGGCCAATCAGAGAATCGCGAGCCTGATGCCCTACAACAACGTACGGATCGAGGCGATCAACCGCTGCCTTGAATTGCAGGGTCAGTCGGGCGGGAGCGTCGGAGAAACCCTGTCCGTGGGATATGCGTTCCTGTCCACGCTCTTTAACCGGGCCGAGCAGCACGAGCTGCCCTTCGTCGTGGACAGCCCTGCGAACCCGATTGATTTCGATATCCGGGCCAACATCGGCGAGCTTGTCCCGCGGCTAACGGGACAGTTCATCGCCTTCATGATCTCCTCGGAGCGCGAACGCTTCCTCGACAGTCTCAGGAAAGCGCGCAACAGCGACATTCTGTACATTACGCTGTTCAGAAAGGGCGCGAGCCACCTGGAAACGAAAGCGTCGGGCAATCCCTCGTGCGTCACGACCTCCGATGGGTTCCGGGTCACGGACGAGCAGTTTTTCGATGAGTTCCAGCTCGACGCGGAGGAGGCCTGATGGATTTCGCCATAAGAAAGGAGGCGCGCGACTGGTTCCGGGACGTCCGATCCGATCTGACGATCGACTTTGATGCCTTCTATTTCTGCTTCATGGCCGGGGTCACGGCCATGCGCAAGAAAGATGTCCTCGCGGCCGAAACGGCGCCGCTCGTCGAGAATTTCCCCGGCCCCTACCGCAACCGCGGGCGCCTCCTCGTGGCCCTGTTCCTGAGCCGCGAGCTTGAATATCTGGGCGTCGCCATGAACGAGAAGAAGACCGTCCATGCGGCCATTTCGCGGCTCGTCCAGCCCGAAGCGCCGAATTACCTGAGCGACGACGGTGTACGGGAGTTCAACAAATTCGCGCACGGCGGCTATGAGGTCCTGCTGGACTGGTTTGATGATCGCCCGCGGTCGCTGGAGACCTTCCTACGGGCATTTCAGCGGCGAGTCGGGCAAGGATTAGAACCGAGCCAATGACGGTGGTTTGATTGTGTATGTATAACGACAGAAGTTTCTAATGGTTCACGATCTTGATGGTATGGCATTTGTCGATGCCGTGGAAAAATTTAAGGCAAGACGCCGGAGCTTCTACCTTGACCCCGAAAGATGGGACGGCTCACGGGTAGACACCGATCTCGACTGGCAGGTGCTCAAGTTTGAGCCTGGCAATCGCGATCACGTTCCGGAGGAAAGGGGCGTTTACGCATTTGTGGTCAAGCGGGAAAATGGCCATTTCCCGCCACACGGCTACATCATGTACATCGGGATTACGGGTCATCAAGCCGCCCAACGCACTCTTCGCAAGCGGTTCGGCGACTACTTGCGGGAAAAAAACAAAAATAAGAGACCGCGCGTTCATTTTATGCTTAACAGATATGAGAGTGATCTCTATTTCTTTTTTGTTCCGATTGATGAGAACGTCGACCTGGCCAAACTTGAAATAGATTTAAACGACGCGATTGTGCCGCCTGTTGGTCGAAAGGATTTTTCAGCAAGCATTAAAGCTTTAAGGGATGCGCTCAATGACTAAAAGACACTATATCCCCGCCCTTCGAGGACGCTTCGGAGATTGGGCGTACTATTCAACTCTCATGACGATGCAGCAGGTCGCCACGCGCATTTCCTATGCACAGGAAATTCATTCGAGCCAGAGTCTTTCGGAGCTAATCCAGCGTGAGCTAAAGGAAGGGCGCGCGAAGGAAATAGCGGAATACATAGGAAAGAATGATGACCGCTTTTTCAACTCCCTCGTCGTAGCAATATATGGAGGCTCGCCCGGCTGGCACGAGCTTGAGGTGACTGCTGGAGAAGATGTTGAGAGCGATGAGCTTGACGACACAGCGCTCTATAGCATTGGCTATCTCAGCTTAACGTCAGAGGAAAAGATATTTGCGCTCGACGGACAGCATCGCTTAGCTGGTATTCAACAAGCGTTGAAGAAGGACTCCGCGCTGGGCGACGAAGAGCTTCCCGTCATATTTGTCGCTCACCACAACAATGCGGAAGGCCTGCGGAGAACCCGAAAGCTCTTCACAACTTTGAATAAGCAGGCACGGCCAGTGAAAAAGAGCGAGATAATCGCACTGGACGAGTCGGACATGATGGCTATTGCGAGTCGGCATCTGGTAGAAACGCACAAATACTTCAATCGCGGGCAAATTGATGTAATGCGGAAGCAGGCCAATTTGGCGCCGAACAACACACAACATCTAACGACGATTATAAATCTTTACGATGTCCTGAACGTAATTCTTCCGTATGTCAAAGAGAGATTAGATCGGGAAAAGGCTTATCAGCTTAAAGTTTATCGCCCGGCCGATGATAAGGTGGAAGAGTATTGCGCTTTCGCAGGGAAATTTTTTGAGGATCTGGCAAAGACGTTTCCACCGCTGAAGCGATACTTCGAGGCAAAAAACCGCGAAGCAGTGCTGGAGGAAATGCGGACTGATGGTGGACACATTCTTTTTCGGCCCTTAGGGCTCCTGATCTTCTCAAGAATATTGAGAGAGCTGCGTAAGACGATGACTTATCAAGAGGCCTTGAAGGCCCTCGCAAAGCTTCCAGTGAGCATGGATGCAGCGCCTTATGCTGATACAATCTGGAACACACACCGGAAGACGATTGAGATACGTCGCGAGGCAGTTTGCCGGGAGGTGCTGCTGTATATGTTGGGACGAGTCAAGAAAGGTGAGGAACTTCGACGCAAGTATGCCCGCGCACTTGAACAGCCAGAGGACAAGGTAAATCTTCCCGACAAGATTGCCCTGTAACTGTACGCGACTGAAAGTCACATCCCCTCCCGAGGCCGCAGCCGCGTCGGTTTTTCCAAGCGTGACGCGAGCACCTGTTCATTTTATTGCGCCCCACCGCTGGCCGAGGTAGTCGGTAGCAGACCCGGGGTCCGGGTGATGGCGTCACGGCCGTCAGGCGTGAGTGTATAGTGATCTGATACAAGGAGACGGCGAGGAAGCCATTAGGACGCCGCTTCCATGTCCAGGGGACATACCCCGGCCATGGAGGGCGGCTTATGGACGAGCGCGAACGGCACGAGGTGCTTCGCGAATGGGCGCGCAAGATGTACCTGCGCGAGCACATGCGCACTGACGCGCTCTCGACGCATGAACTGAAAGCCCTCGATGAGCGCCTTGCCCGCTGGACGGCGGACCGGCAACACGAGGGCACGCTGCCGCCCGAATGGGAGCTGAATGCCCGGCGGGCGGACCTTACCCGCTCGTTCCGTCATGGCCGCGATGAAGCGCGGCCCCTGTTCACGCCCGAGGAGCTGCGGGATGTGGACGCAAGCCGCGCCGCGGCGGCGCTGCGCGATCAAATCGAGCGCAAGACTGACTATGCGGGCGCCCTGAGCCGTCTGGCGACGCAGTACGCGGTGGCCAACGGCCTGAACGAACTGGATGCGCGCAAGAACATCACCGATCGCTTCGGCAGCCTGTTCGGGCGCTCGGTCCTCGACTACGCGCGGGAGCAGCATCGGCGGCAGAGCCAGCAGCAGCAGCATGGTGAGGACCGGCTGTTTCCGGCCGAATGGGGCTGGGACAGGTATGAACCCGCCTACCGCCGCCTGCTCGCCTATGACGCGGTGACGCACATTGGCCGGGAAGACGGGACGCTCAGTGCCCAGGAGATCAGCGAGCGCGGCAAACGCCGTGCCCGCTGGGTGGCCGAACAGCAACGCCATGACCGTTTACCGCGGCAAGGCGTTGCCAATCTCCGCACGCCGTCTCCGAACGAGATTCTCCTGCCCCGCCAGAAGGCGTTCGCGCGCGAAGAGCGGCGCCGCTCGCAAGGGGCGGACGGCGCCTACTGGCGCGCGGTTGACGGCTATGCCGGGTTCGTGAAGCAGGAAATCCGGGAAGCCCGGCGCTACACGCGGATCATGGACGATTGCGCGATCGAGGGGGCGGAGTCACACGGCCGTCCGGTGGCGCAGGTCAAGCGCGATATCGAATCCCGCTTCACCCTGCACAATCTCGATACGCCCGCCGAATATCTGGAAGGCCGGCTGGAGCGGGACCGCCGGCAGGCGGATGAGCGCTCGCGGGATGACGGCCAGACCCGGAGCGAATCCAAGAACCGGAAGAACCGGGACAAGGAGCGCGACGGCGGCCGGGAGATGTAGCGCCGCTCAGTGCGGCACGCGTCCGCGACGCGGGATGCCGATGCGCGTGACCGGCACGGCCGGGAACATGCGCCCGTCGATGAGCTGAAACGTGATGTCCGTCGCAGCGCCGCCAGCGTTGTGAATCGCGGCAATATCCATGTTGGATACGCCGTAGACCGTTTCGCAGATATAGCCGTACTCCCGGTCAGGCTCGGTGTCCTGAAGCGCGCCGCTCTCTTCAAGGGCGGTAATGACTTCGGCAATCGCGAGGTCGATGACGTAGGGATCGATATTGATGGTGCGCGCACTCATATATTCCACAGTACATGAATGTACTTCGTGCTCGCAAGAATGGCCGTCAGGTGCCACTACCGCTCGCGCTCAATGTCGTTCCCGGTTGATCGGCGTCGTCGGGCTGTCCGCGCGGCCGCATTACCGCTCCGCTCCCTGCCGCGTTCATGATCGCGTTGGGCGCGCTTGTGGTCACGATACTGCTGCCTGGTGGGCTGCGGAAACGCGCTCACGATCTTGTTGACGATCTCATGGTCATCCGGCGTGGGCGGGCGCGTCGCCCAGCCGCGGTCGTAGTGGATGATCATCTCGCCGTCGTGCCAGATTTCGAGCTTGGAGACGCGGCTGCCATAGAGACCGTACGCGCTGGCGCGGTCATAGACCTTGGCGCTGAAATAGTATCCCGGATGGCCGCGCGCATAGCCGCTGAGCCAGAAATCCGCCAGCGGATCGCCCTTCGCCAGCGCGATCTTCTCGTAGTCGACCGGATAAGGTGACCGTGCGGTCCCGTTCGCCTGTTCGTTCATCATCTCACATCCCTCTTCCATGATCGCGGTCGCGGCGGTTCTTCCGGCTGCGGCGCGAACGCCCCTCGGGTGAGCGCGGGCGGTCGGGACCGCGCGGTTTCGTCGGCGGCTTCGGCGTGTGGCCGCCGGTGTTGCCACAACCGCCGCCCCCGTCGCCGTCATCGCCGTCATCGCTGCCGGCGGCGCGCGTGAACTCGCTTGTGAGATCGACGCGGCCTGCCGTGCTTTGAGCCTCCTTCTCCCGGCGCAGCCGGTCCTCTTCCTCAAAGGCGCGTTTGGTTTCGGACGTGTGCCGGTTCGCGGCCTTGTGCGGCGCGGCCGGACGGCCCGGCGGGCCGAAGGTCAGCGCGAAGGTGGGGGAATGAACGTGCCGTTTCTGCTGCTCCTGCCGCTGTTCGCGGCGCAGCGCCTGCTGCAATGAGGCCAGCTCTTTCTTCTCGATCTGGCCCATGGCACGCCGCTCGCGCATGAGGTCGGCGGCCTGCAGCTCCTGCCGCCGCCGCAGTTCGGCCTGCTCGATCTGCTGCCGGTCGATCAGCGCGGCACGCTCGTCGCGATGTGTGTTGAAGCGCTGCCGGTCACGGTACTCGTGGAGTTTTTTGGTGATGAGGCTGATGCCGGTCACCCTGCCGAGAAACGCCACCAGTCCTTTCGGTCGGTTCTCAGCCCGCGCGATCTTCGTCGCCCGGCGCTCGGCGAGATAGGCGGCGGTGAGTTTCCGGCGCGCTGCGAGATGGTCGGATTCCTGCATCTGCCGCTTCGCCGTCTGCGCGGTTTGCAGCATGGCGATCTTGCCGTCGAGGCCGGCGCGGCGTTCTTCCTGCTGCCTGAGCAGCAGCGCGACCTGCTCGGAGCCCTGCCGTGCCTTGTGGAAGTCCTCGATCGCGCGGCGCCGGTCCTTAGCGATCGCCTGCGCCTCTTCCACGGTCGGCAGGTTCTCGGGCGCATACTCAGGCCCGAGACAATCGCGCACATGCTGCGTCTTGACCGCGCGGTCATCGATCATCTTCGGCAGGGAGTTGGTGTAACCGTAGATATCGACCAGCACGAAGTCCCGCTTGCCGGTGGCGAGGACATAGCCGAGTTCCTCAAGCGCATGCACGAGGGCCGCGCCGCTGTCGCTTGCCTGCCAGGCCTGCGTAATCGCCGCCATGCGTTCCTGCCTGCTGATGCCGGTCTCCTCTTGCTGGATGTTGTCATAGCGCGTGAGCTGATTGCGGCGCCGCTGGTCAAGCTGTCTTTGTTCGTGACGAAGGTAACCCTCGGGCAGCTCAAGCCCGTGATCGCGGGCGAACTCGCGCGTCACCGTCATCAGCCTGTCCTTAAAGAACGGAAGGTTGACCGCCTTGCCGGCCTCGGCATCGATTCTCGACCAGACGACGTGGCAATGCTCGCGGCCGTCCTTGATGTGAAACACGACGGCGCGCGGCTGGTCCGCGAGGCCAAGCTTTTCTTCGGTGCGGGCGATGTAGTCGAGATACTGGTCGCGGCTGATCCGGCCTTGCAGCTCGTCGGGATTGATCGACAGGCTGCACAGGTAATTGCGGCACCGGGTCAGCGCGTGGGCCTGCGCCTCCCACTCGGCAAACGCGCCGTGCAGATCCTTTGCTATGGCGCCGCGGATATGCGCGACCTCGACATACTCGTTGTCGTGAGCGTTTTGCAGGTGGGATGCGAGGTCCTGTCCGCTGCCGCGCTCTGAAGCGAAGGGGATCATGACTGACGCCCCATGAGAGCGAGCAGCGCGGCGCGGATTTCTGAAAGCTCGGCAAGGGCTGCTTCGATGACCACGGCATGCCCGGCATCGCCGGTCAGCGAAATCTCCTCCAGCGCATCGCCGATGCGCGCGGCCCGCCCGAGCAACCGGGCGAGCGCCTGCTGCTCGCCCGGACGGCGGCGGTTTTTGCCGAACACACAGTCGTTGAGGAAGCCATTGACGGACAGGCCGGAGGCCTCGGCGCGCGCGGCGAACTCCGCCTCCCGCTTCCGCGGCGGGCGGTAAGAGATCGGGGCAGCGCGCTTCTTCTTCTGGTCCGTCATGCTCCTCTAGCTGTGGTGTTCGGTATTACCAGCTCCGCGCGGTTTCCTTGCCGCCGTCACGCTGGTCCCGGAGCGCGGAGGTCCGGGTCGTGGTTCTGAGGGGCGCGAAAGCCCTTCAGTCGATGGGTGTCCAGAGGGAGAACCGAAAACTCCCTCTGGTCGAAGCCCTCATATGCGCCCGAAGCGCCAAAGGCGCGTGGGCGCTGCGATCCACGCAGCTCCGCTGCTTCGGATCATAGGGCCGAAACACCGGTCGAGGGATGCAAGGGGCGCTGAAGGCTCCTTGCTCCATGGGTCCAGGGAGAGGGAAATCTCCCTCCGGTCCAGGGTGCAGGGGCGGCGAAGGCTCCTGCCGCGGTCCAGGCGGCGCACGCCTGGCCGATGGGTTCAGGGAGAGCGGAGTCTCCCTGACGCCATGCAACGGCGGACGTTGCTTCAGCCGGCGTTGCGTTCGATGCGCATCACGGCTGACACAATCGCTTGGCGGGGCGCGTGCCGAAGGCGCGCGGGCCGCTTAGCGATTGCACAGGGGGGTCCGCGGGGGATGTGAAATCCCCCCGCAAGGTGGGTGCGGTACTACCCGCACACACCTTGTACCAAGTCTCTGCGGACTTCTTCCCCTATATTTCGATAATACCGGAGATTGTATGAATATTCCGTATACGTCCTAATGTTGCAAAATGCAAAAACGCAAATGACGTAATGAACATTCCGGCTCTACTTCGATAGCACGAGTTTCGTGCAAGGAAAACAAATCACGCCGCTGCCGATATCGCCCGTGTGGACAACGTCCCGTCCGGGCCTTCCTGCAATGCACATTCCGAAGTCCGGGCGGGCCAACACGGGATGTACATTCCATGACCGAGAAGCCGCTGAACCCGACCGAGGAATATTACGGCGAGGTCGCGCGCCTGCTGCGCTGGATCAACGAGCGCTTTTTCGAGGGCGCGCTCGATCTCCCGATGATCACCTTCCGGATGCCGATGAAGTTCTTCGGAAGGTACATTCCGGAGCGCTGGGACCATAACTCTGGCATCCATCGCGCGGAATTCAAACTCAACCCGCTCGCCTTCAAGGCCGCCTCATTCGAGCAGAAGTGCCTTGAGCTGCTGCGCCTGATGGTGCTGATGCACCAGAACAAGGAAGGGCGCAGCAATTATCACGACGCCAAGTTCGCGAAAGCCATGTGGCTGCACGGGGTCCAGACGCACCGCGTCGGCGCGCCGGACAAGGAAACCGGCGAGCACGTCACCTTCTCCGTCATACCCGGCATGAAGTTCGAGAAGGAGCTTGCCCGCAAGGCCGGCGGGCTGGAATTCACGTGGTCGATCCGTGAAGATGAGAAGAACCCGACCGGAGCCGAGGGGACCGACGCGGACCAGGCGGAGCCGCGCTCGGCCAACGGCAAGCGCGTCAAGTACGCCTGCACCATCGAGTCCTGCAAGACCAGCGTACTTGGGCGCAGTGGCCAGAACCTCGCGTGCATGGAGCACGATCAGCCGGCCCCTCTCACCGTCAGCGCATAAAAAAAGCCCGGCCGCGAGCGGCCGGGCGTATCTTCACGGCGCGGGCCTGACCTTTCGGTCAGGCCCGCTTCTTTATGCGCGCTTCCGGCGGCAAGCCGGGCAAATGATGTCGTCCCGGCCATCATCCTCGTGCGTTCCCTCATCGTCGGCGACGCCACCGATTACAAGCGCCATCGGGTCCAGCTCAATCCGGTCGAGCAACGCCTGCGCGCCGCGCTCAAGAACGTCCGCGAGCGGGATGCGGACCATGATCGAGATGTAGCCGTCACGGGGCTGCGCCTCCCACTCCGCCGGATCGATGCAGCGGGAGTACTCATCCTCCATCAGGAAGAAGCGAACCGCCTCCAGAGCAGGCGGCGACAGCATCGACGGCCGCTTGCCGGTAGTCCTGATCCCCTCGACGAACTGCCGAAGCCGCTCGCCAAACCGCTTGAGCCTGATTTCGGCCGCATCGCGATCATTTCTCAGGTCGTCCTCGCTCACCGGATACCCTGTCGCGTTGGAGATATCTCCCGCCACTTTGTCCCACGAGATACACCGCCGCCCGGCGTCGGGCGTAGCCTCGCGGTGCTGCTTCAGGCGGTGACGCAGAAGGTCGATCTGGGCTCTGTTGAATCGGCTCATCGTCCTCACCTTTCGCACGGGGCGGCGCTGAAATTGCGAGCGGCACGCCTGTCTGGTGAGGACGTGTTTTCTTAAGTGCCGGTTTTCAATTGAAGTATCCCAGCACGAATGAAGTTCGTTCTTTTTGGGATCATAAGTACAGACAATCCGGCGGAAAACTAGGAAGTCGCTGGAAGGCCGAAGCGCGTTTTCAAGACCTCATATGAAGACGATGGAGGTCCCGATCCGCAGGAGCACAACCAGTCGCGGTGAAGGCGCGGCCACCCGGCCGCCACGAGGAAGACGCAAGGACTAGGGCTGTGCCCCGTCGCCACGTCCGTGCAAGCGGGATGGTCCCGCAAGCGAAAGGAGATGGCGATGCCGACACCGGGTACGTTCAGGAAGACGGAAAACGGTTTCGAGGGCGAGGTCTTTCTCGATGACGGCCGCGGTCGTCAGAAGAGGACGCTGGTCCGCAACACCAGCGAGAACGGCCCCGACTTTCATCTCGAAGCGGCCAACGGCGCGCCGATCGGCGCGGCCTGGGAAAAGAAGAGCGAACGGACCGGCAATTCTTGGATTTCGATCAGCGAGGACAACGCGACCTCGCGGAACGGTCCGATCAACTACAGCCTCCATCACCGCGGAGGGAACGAATGGGACGCGGTCTTCTCCCGGACAAGAGCCTCCACGCGCGAGAACGATGATCTCTCGCAGGAGTCGAATCAGGCGCCCGAAAACAGGAAGGCCAAGAAGGCCGCGCCCGAGCGGGATACCGGCATGGAGCGCTAGCCGCCCTGTATCGGCACGAGAGAAGGCGGCGGAGCCTCGGCTCCGCCGCCTTTTTTCTGCGGGGTAGCAAGAGCGCGTTACGCGCGCCCCTCTTCGGTACTTTCCTCCTCGCCCGCGGGTTCGCGGAGGACGATGCGGCCTCCGTTCGCCGGCAGCAGGTCGAGCTGGACCGTCAGGCCCTTGCCGTCCTCGTGATCCCAGGCCGCGCCGATGCGGGTCCAGAACTTCTTGTCGCCGCGCTCGGCGACGTGGAAGGCGATCAGTGCCGGGGGCTGGGTTTCGCGGGTCTCGCGCTTGCGGCTCTGGTTGCGGGTGCGTGTCGTCATGGTCGTTCTCCATTCGGTTAGGGTTTCATCGACTACGCCAACCGATCGATCCGGGCGGCAGAGCCGGCGCTGCACCGCCAGGGGAACGGGCAACACGGGCCTACGCCAAGGGCTTCGGTCCGCAGGCGGGGGCTGGTGCGGGCAGCCCGTTGCAGCACCGGCGCGCCCGGTCAGGTTCAGGCGTAGTGAGTCGATGAAAAGGCCCGGCCGATGAGAGCGCCTGTAGACAGCCGCATCCGCAAACGAGAGCGCATGAAGCCCATCGCAGACCAGCCGGCGCACCTTGTGCGCCAGACACGCCGCGCCCTGGCGACCCTATGCGTTCGGACCCCCGTGCAACGGTCATAAGGGAACGGCGATTGCCGGAGGCCTCGGCGCGGTTGCCTGGCAAGGCCGCGCAGAGCCTCTCACTGCTGGCGTCGCATCGCAGGGACTAGCCAGCCGGACGCTAGGTCCGGCGAAAAGCGACCACTGAGGCGCCGTCGAGTACATGCAGCCGCTTCATGGTTAACGGGACATTTACCATTTTTGCTTAGAATTCACATAATACAGTTCGAATTTATACAGAAAAAAGTGATCGTGCTGGGCGAAACCGATAGCAATAACTTCAGAGCCATTAATCCTGATGACTACTTTGATCAGTCGCAAGCCAGAATGGCGACGAAAACGACAACGATACAGGCTCGCCCTGCCGTCGCTGGTGAGGAGGTCATCACGGTGATGAAGGATGGTCACGTCGAGACAAGAAACACAGCCAAGGCCGGCGACTACATTGTCACCAACCCGGACGGTGAGCGCTATATCGTTCCCGGCGAAAAATTCGAGAGCAAGTACGCGCCGACGGAAACGCCTGGCGTCTACAGACCAGCCGGCGGTCCAGTCAAGGTCATGACGCTCCAAGAGGATGTGTCCTTCAAGGCGCCCTGGGGCGAAGAGATGAGGATCAGGGCAGATGGTGTGCTTGTCTACAACGGTCTGGGTGATGTGTATGGAATTCAGCCAGACGAGTTCAGAAGAACGTACGCCTTTGTTGACGTCGATCCCGCGCGTGACGTGGCGCGCTCGGCATCCCATGCCGATGACGTTCTGAATAAGATCGGCAGGCTCGGCGCGGTCGGCGGCCTTGTTGTCGGCGCATACCTCGCCCTCGAGGGTGACCTCGAAGCTGCTGCGGCTGTTGTCATCCCCGGAGCCGAGACGACCATGGCGTTGGCGGACGGAGACTTCGACCATGCGGTCACCGCCACCGTCGACGAGTTTACTTTCGGCGCCGCCAGTCTGATCGCAAGTATCGAGTTCAAGCCGATCGAACTTGACGACGACGAGAGGGCGTTTTTTGATATCTATGACCGCTTACCTTCACAGGCCACCGACAACATGCCGCCTGAGGTGGCCAGCCTGGCGGTATTCAAGACTTTGATCGTGGACGCCGAATCCAGGATCGCGGCGCAGGTTGGCGCCGTTGGCTTCGACGCAGCGAGCGCACGCCAAGCTGCTCAGAGCGACCTCGATCACGTTCAGCAACTCTACCAGCAGCAGTTCGATGAACTTCAAAGCGACGGCGGGCTCGATGTCGTGGTCTCCTATCTCAACGTCCGCCCCGCAGATCTGGATCACCCGCATGATCCAGCCGCATGCACCGAGGCTGAGCCGGAGGGGACGACCCTGTATCCCCTCGATGTCCGCATTCCAAGTCCTTAAGGGGCGCGGGTCTCGGAGCGCACCAAACCCGCCATGCCGTCGCCGCCCGCCTCGCCGTCACCACCGGCACGCTGGCATGGGCAGCCCGTTGCAGCACCGGCGCGCCCGGTCAGGTTCCGGCGTGATCAGTTGATGAAAACCCGGCCGAAGAGAGAGCCTGCAGACACGGCCTCAACCGCAGACCAGCCGCACTGCACCACTGCACCCGCCGAAAGCTGTGTGCGCCGGAACGCTCGGTCACCCGCCAACACAATGCGGCACGCAATCGGCCGCGGCCCCAGCCGGCGCTTAGGCAGAAGGAATTCACAAGTCAGGGAGACTATCGCCTGTCGGTATGTCCTGGTATGGACGTTCATTCCACCGCACTGGACTGACGAGGATGGCTGAATCCGGGGCAAGCTTAGGGGTTGTCGGCCTGACTGTGGAACGTATGGGCGAGCAGGTCGAACTTGTCTGACTTGGTGAGATCCTCTCTCATCTCGCCCAGGATAATGCGGCCCGTCAGTGCGTCGAGGTGCGCGGTCACCAGCTCACCCTCACTGTCATTAAAGGCGATGCCGAGCCTTGCGACCTTGCCGGGATCATCGCTGTCGGCCTTGCCGGCCCAGACGATTTCCTGGCCATTCCGAAGAGTAATAGGCTGTATTTCCGCGAAGCGAAACCCGTAGTCAAACAGATCGTCACGCACCTTGGTCATATCGATGTTGTTGACTACTTCTAGCTGCGTTTCGTTGTATTCAGGTAAGCCGTTCACAAATTGATTTCTTTGTTCAAATTAGCATCTATAATAGCGTAAATATGTTGATATTAAATGAACGCGAGATGCTTCTCCGACGTCGGGTGGTGGAAATGGTGGCCTGTGAAATAAGGTGCGCCGATCTCATATGGGCGTCACGACACAGGAAGCCAATGAGTCAGCTCCTGACAAGACGAACATGTAACTCGTAGCTCTTCGGGCTCAAATAACAACTCCCGTCGAGGAAACTTTGTTCCCAGACAAAGGCCGTGTAGTCAAGGTACTCAGTGGACGACCAATACCTGGCCGGGTCTCGACCGGCTTCATTGAAACCACCGATGCTGGCATGGTATTCGAACAGGACATTCAGCTCGCTTTGCGTTGGGATGCGGAACGCGCCTTTGGGATGGCCGTGGCCTTCGAAGCTGTCGGCGTACTCCATTGCCGCTTTCCATTTCATGGTCAGCGGCGCATCAGCGGGAAGCACGTATAACGGTTTGCCCGTATGCGGAGAAATGCCGGCATAGATCGTGCCGTCGTCCATCCTGTCCCCGACTTCGCGGGCAGTGGCGACCCGATCGCTGGTATCGCGGGTCTTCAGCACGACCGTGCCATTCACGCCCCGAATGAAGACAGCACTTTCGAGGGACAGATGATGCGCTACTAGCGTGTCAAGGCGTACCGGAATCGCCGCTATCACGGTCTCGCCATTCCGGTCCAGTTCTTTGCTAACATAGCGCATCGACTTTCTCATTCAAAGATCTCATTGTAATATTGTTGCCATCGTTTTCTATAACGCATCTACAATACAATGTCAAATGTGTGCCTCGGAAGAATGTAATGATCATATAGTAGGCATCATTGAGCGTGTTTGTTGTCATGCTCCCCGGACTGTCGGACGCCCTTCATATTTCCATGGCGCCCTGATTGCTTTCGGGCGATCAAGCCAGGCTCTGCGTGCACTTGCAGCGATGGCCGACCCGCGTGGCCGCTCAAGCGAGTCCGCCGGTAGTCATAAGATCGGCCATGCGCGCGTCTCCACGGACGAACAGAATCTCGACTCGACGACACCGGCGGCCGGCCCATTGTTTCAGACGATTGGCACGCTTGTCAAAAGATATTATTGACATGTAATAGTATAGTACAGTAAACGAATATTTGTCAGAATTGTCGTAAATATAATGGATAAAATGAAAGAACGTCATCCTATGGATCGTTATTCGATAGCGCATCGCATCGGCAGGCTCTGTACCGCCGAAAGACTCGTTGCCCTGTCTTTTGGTGGCGCGTTCGTCGCCGCTGCCTTCGGACTTGCTATCGCCATGGCGCGCGACGAGCACGACGCCGCCTGCCGCGCAACGGATAACGAGTTCGCGGCCGCTTTCACTGAGGCAGTCCAGCACGACGATCCGCCGCCCGACCTGCGCTCCCGCTTCGACGAGCAAATGACCGCCTTCCAGAGCAGCCACCGCGGCTGGCATCCATGCGACTTCCCGCTCACGAGGGGAAAGATGAGCAGCACTCTCCGCCGCGAGCAGACACCACCTCCGCACCAGCTCCGCCTTCGGACCCTCGCGCAACGGTGACGAAGGAGGGCGATTGCCGGAGGCCTCGGTGCGGTTGCCAGTCCGGCGTCCCGCGGTCAAACTGCCCCGCTGAGGCAGGGCGGGATGGCAAAATCCAGGGGCAAGCTTTCGGAGGAATTCGCCGCCAGGTTCGGCGAAGGCATGCGCGGCCTTCCCGACACCTTTCACCGGTACCAACCGCTACGCGCGCCGCGGTTCGCGCGCTTCCAGGACGTCTATGACAGCGCCGGCCTCGAATATGACTGGGACGATCCGGGCCGCAAGCTCCTCGTCGGCGCGCTCGACGACAAGCCCGTTGGGATCGCCGACAACCGCCACCACATCATCGTCGCCGGCTCCCGCGCCGGCAAATCCGTCACCATCGTCAACAATCTGCTGTTCACGCGCGCCTCGGTCCTGTGCATGGACCCGAAGGCGGAGCTGGCCAGCATCACGGCGCTGCGCCGCCGCGAGCTGGGGCAGCGCGTTCATGTGCTCGATCCCTTCGGCATCGCCGCCGGTCCCGCCTCCGCTTTCCGGGCGCGGTTCAACCCGCTCGCCGCGCTAACACCGGACAATCCCTTCATCATCGAGGACGCGGCGCAGATCGCCGACGGCCTGGTTGTCCAGACCGGGGCCGAAAAGGACCCGCACTGGAACGAAAGCGCGAAGGAAGGGCTTACGGGCCTGATCCTGCATGTCGTGACCGATCCGCGCTTCGAAGGCCGGCGGACGTTGGTCGCCGTGCGCGAGCTGAGCGCGGACATGCTCGCCCCTCTTCCCGGTGCCGACGATGACGACGAGGGACCTGAATTCGCGCTCGAAGCCGAGATGCTGGAGAACGCAAGGCGCCTGCGCGAAGAGGAAGGCCTGGCCGACCTCGCCGCCGCGCTGGAGGGTGCCACGCACGGCTTTTTCGACAAGCCGCCGACCGAGCGCGGCAGCGTGCTCTCGACTGTCCGGCGCTTCACGCAGTTCCTCGACTATCCCAGCATGAAGGATGTGCTCTCCGGCCACGACTTCGGCCTGCGGGATTTGAAGGCCGATGCGAACGGCGTGTCGGTGTTCGTGTGCCTGCCGGCGATGCGCATGGGCACGTGCAGCTCGTGGCTGCGCATCATCGTCAACCAGCTCCTCGACGCGATGGAGCGCGAGCGCACGGTGCCGAAGGCGCCGGTGCTCGTGATCCTCGATGAATTCCCCGTCCTCGGTTACATGCGGCAGTTGCAGGATGCCGCCGGGCAGATCGCCTCCTTCCACGTCAAGCTCGTCATCATCATCCAGGATATCACGCAGGTCAAAGCGCTCTACGCGGACCGCTGGGAGACGTTCTTCGGCAATGCCGGCGTCTGGCAGTTCTTCGGCAACACCGATGTCAGCACGCTCGAATATATGAGCAAGAAGCTCGGCAAGGTCGCGATCGAAACCACCGACGTCATGGTGCGCTCGGCGGATGATGTAACGGCGCCGGCCCGCGCCCGCCAGTTCACGACCGAGGATCTGATGGCGCCGGAGGAATGCGCCCGCACCTTCGCGCGCAATGACCCGCTCAAGCGCCAGCTTGTGATCTGGGCCGATGCCGCGCCGATGATCCTGCAGCGGATCGAGTATTTCGACGAGCGCGGGCCGTTCCGGCAGCAATTCCGGGGCCGGTTCACGCCGCGCGACTGATTGCCACCTCCGCGCGGATTTCACGAGGAGTCCAGGTTGCGGGAATGATCACTTCGGCAAGCAGGACCAACAATCCTGCGGAGCCTGCCGAATGTCGTTTCTCAAGCCCAAAGTCGAGCAACCGCTGAAGGGGGGGTTCCGGGTCTACACGAGAACGGACTGGCGCGGCCGCACCTGGCAGGTCGCGAAATTCTCGTCCCTGCATCCGTTCGCAGCACGCTGCGCCGATACCCTCGGGAAAGCATCCAGCGCAGGTCTGTGCATCGGCGGACTGTATCTCCTGGCCGTAAGTCACGTGAAGGAGCGGTTGGTTTGGGTTGCGGCATTCCTGCCACTTTGCTTGGTCGGTATTTGTCAAAAATTGTTCCGCCGCTTGTTTCGTGCGCGCCGCGCGGTCTGGTTCAACGATGATTTCGTGCGCATTCGAGGCAAGCGCTACAACCGCCATCAGCTTCGCGGCTTCGCTGCGCGAGAGGACGATCCAAAGGCCCACGATGAGCAACGGCTCGCCGCACACAGGCAGCAACAGGCGAGAAGGAGGCCAAATCCTTCCCCGCCACCGCCGCTCTACTATGGTCCGGAAACACGAACCATCGTCGGTGTCTTTGATGTTGGCATGGTGAAGGTCCGCAAGGTCTATGGCCTAGCGAACGTTAACGACATCCTGGTCCTGCTCAACGGCATCAACGATGCCCATAATGCCAGGCTTGGTGCGGGCATTGGCCGGCCGGTCGATCCGGCCGCCGACAATCCGCCCGGCCGCGGCGGCATTCCGGACTGAGCCATGAGCGACGAGGCTCTCACCCCGCGCCAGCTTGCCGAACAGCGTGTGCACGACCGTTTCGAGAAGCGACGTTCGGACCTCTTTAAGCGGCAGAGGGCTGCCCTTGACGCCCTCTTGCGCCGACAGAATGAAGAGCGTTCCCGCCTTAAGGATAAAAAGGCGCTGGCCAGGCAACAGAAGCAAGAGGCCCTGGATGCGCACGATCGGTACTGGAAACTGCTGGAAAATCGCCGCCTCTCAAACGCCACAAACTGTGCACCGAGCCCGGGCGCGTCCGGTCGGCGGCGCGACGTAAAGGCCGAACACGACGAGCGGCGTGAGCAGTGGCTGCGACAGGGCGAGGCCATAGAGAAGGCATTCGACGAGCGGCTCGAAACGCTGCGCGACGCTGAGATCGACCTGGTAGCGCATCATTCCCGACAACGCGACAGCCATGAGCGCTGTGAGCGCCTCGCGCAGGACGATCTCGCCCGGCGTCAGGCGAAATCTTTCGAATCCGCGGTCAGGCGCGAGCTTGCCGTCGGCGAGCGCGGTGCGCAGCGCGCTTTTGTCCGACACGCCCGGGACGCCGGGCGGGAGCGATAGGGAAAGCGCTATGGGACGCATGGCTGATTTCCTGTACGCGATCGACGAGGCCATGACGGTCGTCGGTCTCCTGCGTCATCTGCCTCTGCCGTTGTCGATGAAGTTCGACCTGTTCGACGACATGCGGCTGAGCGGCTACCGCGGCAATCTCTCCGGAGGACAGCCGCAGACGCGCGCCCAGGCGCGCGCGGTGCTGGGGCTCACCGGCCCGCAGTCGGTCGATGACCGTCAGCTCAGGCAGCAAACGAAAAGGGCGGGCAAGCGGTGCTGGCGGCGGCATGGCGGCGTGTCTGTCGAACTATTCGACATCTGCTCCGCCTACTTGATCCTGAAAGGCGTGCGGGCCATCTTCGAGCCCGAGAAGTTCGGGCTGCCGGCATCGCCCCGGGTCGCCTGGGGCGGGGACAAGGACCGGTTTCTGGAGATTGAACTGGCCGGCCGCACCATCGAGGAGAGGGCGCGGGAAGCGATTGTCGGCGTACTGCGCGTCAAGGAGCTTGCGGCGAAGAACGGCTGGGAAGCTTCCGCGGATATCGTCGTGCAAGACGGACCCGAAGCGGACGAAGAGCGCCTGCTCCTGCTGCTCGCTTCGGACAAACTCTGCATACACGTCACGAACCGGCCGCGCCACACCTGTGCCAACGAACCCGCAGTGCGGTCGGCATTCGAACGGATGTGGCGGGGTTATTCCCGCTACAAGGATGACCCCTTCCAGTTGTTTGCATGGTCTCACGGCCTGGATGCCGAAGCGGTATGGTCAAAAAACCCCGCGGCCACTGCCACGAAGCCCGCGGTGGCACCGGCATCTCCCGCAACTGCCGGCAGCGGCCGGAGCGCACGCGAAGAGCTGCGCGCCATGATCGGTCTGAAGGCTGTCAAGGACGAGGTCGAGTCCTATGCGCGCATGATCAAGTATACGCGCGACCGGCAGAGGGCGGGCTTCGAAACACCGCCGATGTCGCTGCATCTGGTGTTCACCGGCAATCCCGGTACCGGCAAGACAACGGTGGCGCGCCTGGTGGCGGCCAGTCTGCGCGAACTGGGCGTCCTCGCAAAGGGGCATCTCGTCGAAGTCGATCGCGGCAAGCTCGTCGGCGAATATATCGGTCAGACGGCGCCGAAAGTGACGGCAGTGGTCGAGGAAGCGCTCGATGGCGTGCTGTTCGTCGATGAAGCCTACGCGCTTACCCCCAAGGACAGCGGACGTGACTTCGGACAGGAGGCCGCGGCGACGCTGCTCAAGCTCATGGAAGATAACCGTGAGCGGCTCGTCGTCATCGTCGCCGGCTACACCGAGGAAATGCAGCGCTTCATCGACTCAAATCCGGGTCTCAGGTCGCGCTTCAAGAGGACCATCCATTTTCCCGACTATGGCGCAGGCGAACTTGGACAAATCTTCGAGAAGATGGCGAAGGACGCGGATTACATTCTGTCCGATGCCGCACGCGCCAAGCTGAGTGAGGTGATGACAAACGTCTATGCCGCGCGCCGCAAAGGGTTCGGCAACGGGCGCGCCGTCCGCAACGTCTTTGAGGGAACGATCGAACGGCACGCAAGCCGTCTCGCCGCCGTGAAAAAGCCGACAAGGACCGCGCTGACGGTCCTTGAGGCCGATGACATCGCCGCTCAGCCGGCCGGCTGAAGGCCCGCGAAATGGCCGGCGGCGCTGCGCAGCCCGCGATGTCATTCTGAATGGTAGCAGCCGCCGGACCGCGCGAACGCGCGATCCGGCGAGCCGGGCGGCCTAACCGCCCTCGTCCTTGAGCCCGGCGAGCAAGGTCGGCTCCTCGTACCGCCCGCGGGCGGTACGCTCGGCGGCGGGCCGGCGGTCGTCCTTCAGCTCGAACAAGGCGGGCTGTTGCGGCTGAGCCGCGCGCCAGGCATCAAGCTGCCGGCGACGGTGCTCCATGAGGGCGCGCCAGCTATAGGCGCGCCCGTCGATGATGATGATGTCCGGCATGGCCATCACACGGCCTCCTTCAGCGCGGCGGCAGGCTGCAGGCCGGCGATGAAATCGGCGGCGCGCTGCGCGTGGGCGGCGGCGGTGAAGATCGCCCGCCTGTCGTCCTTCAGGACCTTGAGCCACGAGGCGATATAGGCGGCGTGATCGTCGCGGGCTTGCAGTTCAAGCTCCAGGTCGGCGCACAGGAACGCCGCGCCTAGCTCGGCGACCAGCTCTTCCATGGCGTAGCCTTCGTCGCCCCAGCGCTTGCGGCCGAAGTCGCGCTCAAGCCGCGAGGGATGACGGGTCCAGTGCGTGCACTCGTGCGCGAGCGTCGCGTAGTAGCTCTCGGCATCGCGGAAGCTCTCGAAGGGCGGCATCTGCACGTAGTCGAGCCCGACGGCGTAGAAGGCCTGGTTGCCGCCATGGCGGATATCGGCGCCGAGTGCGGCGAAGAACGCTTCGGCATGGTCGATGCGGGCCGGTGCATCGAAGCGCGGCTCTGCCTTCGCGTAGTAGTGCGCGGGCAGGCCCTCGATCTGCTCGACGTTGAAGACGGTGTAGGCCTTGAGGTACGGGATGGCTCGCTCGGATTCATCGCCGGTGTCCTCGTCGACTTCCGTGCGGACGAGCTTGTTGGCGTAGACGACGGGGCTGCCCTTCTCGCCCTTGCGGACGTGGGCGCCCAGCTCAAGCGCCTGCCTGAAGGTCATCCAGATCGGCGCGGCGTAGCCTTGCGCGGACGCCGAGGCCCAGAGCATCAGGATGTTGATGCCCGAATAGGGCTGGCCGTTGTGACGCAGGGGCCGCGTGATGCGTCCTGCGGCGTGTTCGGCGTTCCAGGGCTTGATCCACGGGCGCACGCCCTTCTCAAGCTCGGCGACGATCTGCGTCGTCACGCGGGTGTAGATGTCGGTCCGCTCATCGGTGCGGGATGCTGTCTTGGTCGTCATGGCTCGTCTCCTTGCGTTGGGTTTTCCGAAAGACGCGGAGACGAAGGCCGGGCGTATGAGCCGCCCGGTCACCCCGGACCAGGTCCGGGGGAAACGGCCAACACGGGAGCCACGCCGAAGGCTGGCGAATGGAGCGGGCAAGCCGTTGACCGGGCGGCGCGCCCGGCCAAAACCAGCGTCAAAGTTTGAGGAAAACCGGCAAGGACGACGGGCCGCTCATGACGAGCGCGGCGGGCCGCGTCATACAGCAACGAAACAAACAGCCGCGTCGTCGCGCCGATCCGTGGGCGGTCAGCGCCGTCGTGCGGTGCGCCTAATCGACGACTTCGAAAGCCATACGCCGCAGGATTTCCTGCTTGTGCTTCAGCGTCGGTCCATCGCCATACTTTTCGCGGTCGAAGGCGTGGCCCATCAGTTCGCACTGAACGCGGTCGGGCACGCTCAGGGCCGTGAGCTGGTCCTGAAAGGTATGGCGCAGGGAATAGAGCGTCTGCCCTTCGCGCTCGTACAGCCTGTTCTCGCGCAGGAATTTTCCGATAGCTGCTGTGACGGAATTGACCCGGTCCTGATACTGGCTGAATCCGGCGGGCCTCTGTTGAAAGACGTAAAGCGAAGCTCCCACCAGGGGTATTTCACGTGGGCGGCTCTTGGTCTTGAGGCCGTCGTTTTTCCGGCGGACGATCTTGATGTGCGGTATGTCGTGGTCCAGCACGATGTCTTCCGGTTGTCGCATGATCAGTTCACGGGGACCGGCACCCGTATTGGCGATAGCCCAGACGATCAGCCGGTAGTCCTCGTTCATGCCGGCAAGCTTCGCCTGACTCATCAGCACGTTCTGGACAAAATTCACGCTATAGGGGACACGCTTGCTGTCCTCGCTCTCCAGCTTGAGGTCCTCGAACAGGTCATTGATGCGAAGGCCGAGCTTCGGCTCGAAGTTGGTATTGATGGTCTTTAAGACGGTCCTGATGAATTTGATGTCATGGTTGGCCGTGTTGTTGGACAGCCCTTCTGCCTCGATGCGTTCCAGCCACCAGTCACGGAAGCTAAGCATATCGGCGCGCGACAATTCCGTGACTCTCTTGTCGCCAACCACGTCAATGAGATTTGAGATTGCGCGGCGCCGTGAGTTCTCCCAAACGCGAACCTGCTCGGCACTCTTGCCCTGGACTTTCGGGGCCGCATACTGCCAGAACTTCTCCAGCGCATCCGAGAGCAACAGCTCGGGCGCGCCCGCGCCGCCGAGAAACGCGGCGACGTGTTCCTTGTTGTCGGGGTTCTCCGTCGCCTTCTCTACGCGGCGGACGATCTGCTCTACGTCATCATCGGCGAGAATGTTGACGGGCTTGTACCGCATGCCGTGGAGCTTCACGCGCATCACGGCACGTTGGAGCCTGATCTCGCCATCGTCTGGGCCGTTCTCAATCAGATCGGCCCAGTATGACTGGATATAGTCGCGGGCCAGGCTAGCAAGCTTCTGGGCGGTATCGGGACACTTGGTTTCGAGTGAAAACTGAATGTGCTCCTTGTCGGAAAGACCCATATCCCTGATCTTTCGTGGCACTTTCATGTTGAAGTATTTCCAGTCTCCTCGACTAACGACGTACGGCATTATTTATGTTGTAAACGCAAGGTATGTAAGTTTGTATGCAAAAAAGTATGTAACTATACTGTCATTTATCGGTGTGCTGATCAATATATTTTTCAATCTGTATTTGATATCAGTTAGATGGCGGAAAGAACTCTGGCGTCTGCCGGGGACGCCAAGAGCCGATCAGCCGACAAGCATCATCGCGTGAAATCAACCGTTTATCGGTTACGGAAATGACGCGGTATGTAACAAAGTATGGGGAAAAGTATGGAGTCTACGGCTCTAGCTTTCGGCCATGAATCGCTCTGGCGAGTTGTGCATATTTTTCGTTTTCCTTGCGGCTTTCAATCTCCGTGTGAAGGCGTCTGAACAACGGTAAGTATTCTTCTCCGTGTACGGATATAATGCTTGCAAGGGCCTCGTAGGCTGCCTGTAGGCGCTCATGGGACATGCTATCAGCAGATGGTGCAGCTTCATTGAATGCCTGTGGGAGCCCTGAAGGTTGAAGGGCCTTTCTGGCTTTCCCAAGAATGCGGTCGGTCTGCCGATCACTTATCCCTGTCACCTTTCACCCTCCTACAGCTCGTAGTCCTTGCAGGCGGGCCGGTAGTGGTGCGTGTCGATCCGCGTCTGCGAGCGGTTGGTGAGTTCGCTGAACCGCACCGGATCGCCGTACTCGTTCGTGATGGGAATGAGCAGCTTGGCGCCGGTCGTGAACTCGATGTTCAGGATATCGCCCATCGCCGCAAGGTCGGTCAGGACCGCCTGCCGCAGCTCTTCCAGGGAAATCGTACCCAAAGCCTTGTAGTCGATTGTCAGGTAGTTCGGTTTGTTCTTCATTCTGTACTTTCGAATACAACCAATAGTTATGTTAATTGTAGACTTTAGATTATTAATAAATCGTCAACGAAGATTAATGCGACGCAGCAAAAAGCGCCCCAAACCATGGAGCGCCCTGCGTTCGGATGTTAACGATTTGAGCGGCGACCGATGGGACGGCCCACTATCACGGGTTGCCGCACTGCTGGTTGATCATGGCATAGATAAGGGCCTGTGGCGTGTTGTCGCGAAAGCGCTCCAGCGCCTGCAGAACGTTTCCCGGCGCATTCTCGGTATGGAAGTACCAATCGACGATGCATTGCGATCGTGTCCGGTTGCCGCTCAGAGTGGCGAGATACGCCGTCATCTCGACGGTGGCGGCGACGTACGCGAAGCGCTCCTTCTCTGACATGATATCGAGAACGTCGGCGTTGGTGATGGCCTGCGCGGACGACCCGACAAGACAGGCCGACAACGCGGCCAGCGCCGCATAGCGCAGTTTCATAGCTGATCTCCCTCTCATGGGCGCCGGCGGCGCTATTGGTCCTGGGCAACGGTGAAGCACTGTGGAATCATAGGAAAAAGGGTCCCGTTTATCCCACCGGTCATACCGCCGCCTCGGCCTATATCGGCGATGGCCCGGCGATCGCGGCGTGCGGTATCATCGAGCCATTCACCGCTGCACGTGATAACGCCGCCTGCCCCGGCGGTGAGCCCGTGCCGGCCGGCACTCAGGTTGATCCGGCGCTGGAACGGCCCCCCGCCGCGCCCTGAGCGCCCTCCGCCGTTTCCGCGCGCAATCTCTTGATGGCTTTCGAGAGGGTCGATCGATCCACGCCAAGCGTGTCGGCGACATCCTGGAGCTTGTTCTCCGCCGTCAGCTTCGCGGCCTGCCGCACCTGGTCGTCCGTGAGCTTGCGGGGCCTGCCGATATGTTTGCCGCGCCGCCGCGCCGCCTCCATCCCGGCGACCGTGCGCTCGACGATCAGCGTCCGCTCGAACTCCGCCAGTGCTCCCATGATATGAAACACCAGCGTGCCGGACGGTGTCGTCGTATCGATCCCGTCCGTCAGGCTCTGAAAGCCGGCGTCACGCCGGTGCAGGTCCTCGATCAGGTCGATGAGGAAGCTCAGCGAACGGCCGAGCCGGTCGAGCTTCCAGACGACCAGGACATCACCGGCATCGATGGCGGCGAGTGCCTCGGTCAAACCCGGCCGGTCATCGGTGACGCCGCTGACGCCATGATCGTGAAAAACGCGCACACAGCCGCATGCGCGCAGCGCGTCGATCTGAAGGTCGAGCGTCTGTTCATCCGTCGATACGCGCGCATAACCGATCTTCATCCGCGCCGATTCAGCGGTTGAAATAGGGGACCCTTTGCCACGGACGGATCGGCGGCGTCCGCGGCAACGGCATTGTGTCCGGCATCGGCTTCGAGCACATCCAGATCGCGCTCAAGCTCGTCCAGCTCTTCTTCGGTAAGCGTGCCGCCATTGGCGCGCTCCTGCGCGTCCTCGAAACGGTCGCGCCGCTCCTGTGCCTGCCGCTGACGTTCCTGTGCCTCCAGCCAGGCCTCACGCGAGGGGCCAGCGTCGCGCCACCCCTCAAGGTCGATATCGGCGGGGTCCACCTCGCTGCCGTCCTCGGCGTAATAGCGCCCGTCCGCCTCGCTGCGAAACACGAGGCGGCCGTCGCGCGTGCGGTTCGCGCTGCGGCGCAATTCTTCGAGATGCTCCTGAGCGAGCCGCAACTCCTCCGCCGTGCTGCGGTCGAGTTCATCGAGGCGCTGATTGATGGCGTCCAGGCGCTGCTGCGTGGCCTGGGCCAGCTCGCTCAGAGTGAAAAGCGCATCCGCGCGTTCTTTGTCGTCGGATTTGCCGGCGTGCACGGCGGCAGCGCCGTCGCCGGTGAAGCGCTTGATCTTGCTGCCCCGGCCGGCCAGCTCGTTGTTCAGATCGTCGAAATCGCGTTGCCGGCGCAATTTATCTGTGTCATCACCCGTACTCATCCAATAAAACCGCCCGTTACTTAAAATATCCACACACCAATCAACACCATAATATTTTACCAGATTGGGACTTCACGTCGCAAATTTGCCGGCATGCGAACGCATGCAGTGCCTTGAAAACAAAGAAAGAGCGCCCATTGGAGGGCGCCGGTGGCAAGAATACATGATAAAATGATCCTAACGTCATGCCATTGACTATTGTAGAATCTGTTTCAACTTTGTTTAGTATTTATTGATATCATAGCAGAATATTGAGATAGGGTATTCAAATGAAGAGTGTCTTTTGGACGTTGTCTTGTGGTTTTTGTTTGCTGGCGCTGTCACAGACGCCGGCGCTGGCGAATATTGAGATTGCGCCGGAATCTGCCGTGCTGCTCTGTTTCAACCCGGTGACCGGGCAGCAGATTACGCTCGATCAAGCCGCAGGCGCCTCCTGTCCGGATGGATACGAGGCCTACCCCCTCCTGACATTCGAGCAAGTGGCGGGCGCGCCGCCTTTGCAAGGCCAACAAGAACAGGCGACGGAGGGGCATGACGCGCGGTCAAGGGAATAGAATCGCCTGCATCCTGTTCGCTCTCTGCCTGCTTGTCATTCCCGCGGCGGCGCGAGCCGCTTGCACGTTCCCCGACGGCCTTGAGGGCAAGCTCGCTTTCAACACATCGACCAGGCAATTCCAATACTGCGACGGCGCGAACTGGATTGCGATGCACCCTCCCGGCACCGGCAGCGGTGGCTGTAGCGATCCGGACCGTGCCGAAGGACAGATAGTCTACAACCCGCCCAATCGCGTCATGCAGGGCTGCGCCGGCAACGTGTGGCGCGCCATGGGGCCGGTCGGCGGGACGGGCGGTGGCAGCGGCGCCGATTGGAGCAGCCCGTCCCAAGGTCCCGCGCTCGACGATCCGGGCATCACGGCCGGCGGCCATTTCGGTTACACCGTCGCGGTGTCGGGTAGTACGGCCGTGGTCGGCGCCCTTGATGCCGCCGCCGGCGCTGGCGCCGCCTATGTGTTCGACATGGCCGACGGCAGCCTAGTCACTACGCTCAACAATCCGGACCCGACAGCGGGCGACGATTTTGGCGTGAGCGTGGCGGTGAGCGGCACATCTGCTGTCGTTGGTGCGTCCCAGGATGATCCTGGGGGCGTGAGCGCCGCCGGCACGGCCTATGTGTATGACACCGCGGACGGCAGCCTGATCGCTACGCTCAACAATCCGGACCCAACAGCGGGCGATAATTTCGGGTTTAGCGTAGCCGTGTCAGGAAACGTTGCCGTCGTCGGCGCCTATGCCGACGACCCCGGTGGCGTGAACAGCGCAGGCACGGCCTACGTGTTCAACACGAATGACGGCAGCCTGATCGCCACCTTGGACAACCCCGATCCAACGGCCGGTGACTGGTTCGGCTACTGTGTAGCTGTGTCGGGCAACATCGCCGCCGTCGGTGCGCCCCAGGACGATCCTGGAGGGATCAGCGGCGCGGGTACCGCCTATGTGTTCGATGCGAGCGGCGGCAACCTCGTCGCTACGCTGGACAATCCGGCCCCATTGGCGGGCGACGCTTTCGGCTGCGGCGTGGCGATGAGCGATGCGGTAGCTGTTGTGGGTGCCAACCGCGACGATGCAGGAGCCGCCGACGCAGGCACGGCTTATGTGTTCGACGCGACCGATGGCAGCCTGCTGGCAACTCTCGGAAACCCTGATCCCACGACGATGGACTATTTCGGCCTCAGCGTAGAGGTGGACGGCACCATTGCTGCGGTCGGTGCGTCCCAGGATGATGCAGGAGCCGTCAACGCCGGCACGGCTTACCTGTTCGACACGACCGACGGCAGCCTTCTCGGCACGCTCAACAACCCCAACCCGAATGGTAGCGACTATTTCGGCTATAGCGTATCGCTATCAGGGGATTTGGCTGTCATCGGCGCTTGGCAGGACGATCCGCTCGGCTTCGCTGGTGCCGGGACGGCAACCGCATTCACGGCTGCTGGTACTACCGGCCCCTGCGCCAACCCCGACCGGCCCGAGGGCACGCTGCTCTACAACTACAGTTATCGCGTCTACCAGTATTGCGACGGCGCGAACTGGGTGCCGGTCGGCAAGGCCGTTCCGGTCGCGCGTGACGACACGCCGGATGCCTTCGGCTTCACCGACCAGACAGATGTCGCACTTTCAACGCTTATCGAATCCAACATCGTCCAGATCACCGGCTTCGACGTTGACGCGCCGGTGTCGATTGCGGGCGATGGCAACCCTGAATACCGCATCTGCACGGACGGCAGTTCGGATGCCAACTGTGATGGCTCGGTCGTGCAGAGCTGGACGAGCAGCCCCGGCTCGATCGACACCGGTCAGTACCTACAGCTCCGCCTGACCAGCAATGCGTCCTACGACACGATGAATAGTGCGACCGTAGCGGTGGGCTTCGCCAACGACCAGTGGGATGTGACCACCGTCGCGCAAGACACCACGCCGGACGCTTTCAGCTTCACCGACCAGACGGATGTAGCGCTGAGCACGCTTACGACATCCAACACCGTCAACATCACGGGCATTACCGGCAGCGTATCCGTCTCGATCAGCGGCAATGGCTCGCCGCAATTCCGTATCGCGGGAGGGAGCTGGGTGACGAGCGGAACGATCACCAACGGCCAGACGCTCCAGTTGCGACTGACCAGCAATGCGTCCGGGAACACGATGAATAGCGCGACAGTCACGGTGGGTTCTGCCAATGATCAGTGGGATGTAACCACCGTGCAACCGCCGTCCATCAGCTATCAAACTGCAGTCACCAGCACAGCGAATACCAACTCTTACAGTTTTGCGTCCCAAAACATCGGCGCCGCCTCGCCGACGCGTTACGTGGCTATCGGCATCGGTGCCGTGACAACAGGGGCTGCGGTTACCTTCACCGGGGTCACGATTGGCGGCGTCGCGGCGACGCAGGTGAGCACTACCAGTCTGCATGCCGCCCATCGCATGGCCATCTACATCGCAGCCGTGCCGAACGGCTCCACGGCGACGATTTCCTTCGGCACCACCAACACGGCTGCGCGCGCCTGGCTCGCCGTTTGGGCGCTCTATGATCTCACGTCGACCACGCCAACGGATACTGCTGTCACCACGTCTGGCAACCCAGCCAGCCTGAACGTCGACCTGACCGCCGGTGACGTAACGCTTGCAGTCACCGAGATGCATTCGAATGGAACGAAGAGCGTGAGCTGGGCAGGCATGACCGAGCGGGCTGATGCCGTCGTGGAGAATAACTCTGCCTTCTCTGCGGCAGATCACACAGCCACCGTGAGTGAAACGCCCCGCACCATCAGTGCGACGTTCGCAAGCGTGACCGGCAGTCCATCCTACTCCGGTGGGCTGTCTGCCGCCTGGCGATGATGATTGCGCGGTTCACAACGGAAGAGTCTCGCTTGCCTCCCTATTCCATTTTGAACTCAGGCTTGAGCCCATGCCGATTCTCTGGGGGCGCAGCTTTGTCGGTGGTTTTGCGCGAAATCGCGCTCGACACATGGCGCGAGACAGCTCCGGCCTCTGATATGACCACGCGTTTGTTCTCTTGTTCTCAACGGGACATCGCTCTCGCCTGCTCTTCCTGACCCTACACTTCAGTCCTCTCCGTCGGTGAACTGACGATGTCTCCGGACGCGCCGGGTGCGCTGCCCGTTGTCCCTTGTCTCTCTCCTCCTTGCCGATCTCTCGTCTGCCGCCCATGCGGGGACCTTTCCTTGCCGATGATTGTGGTTTGGGGGCCGGAAGGTCCCGATGGCCGGGGCCTCGATGACAAGAGGAGAGAGAAAATGTCCAAGATCATCACACCGGCGTCCCTGCAACACCGTTCCATTCACGAACTGCGCGTCCTTCATCGGAAGGCGCAGCAGGAATTAGCCGCGAGCGCCGCCGGCTCGCCCGAGCGCGCGGCGGCCCTCGCCAGCCTCGAAAATATCGCCCGCGCGCTGCGCGCACGGCTCGGCGGGCCGCGCCTCTAGGCGCCGCCTCTGACCTCACGGCCCTGCCGCTTTCCGGCAGGGCCTCTTTCATGTCCGGCGGACCTGACGCAAGGAATCCGCGCGGTCGGGGCGGCGTGGCGCGGCCCACCTGTGCCGTATGGACGGCGCTGTTTTCGACAAGGCTGGCAAGAAACCGAACGGCATACGCTCGTATGCGGTCAGCGACGATCTGCCTGACGAGCTGCCGGTGACGGACGCCGAACTCGACCTGTTAGAGCGGGCGCTTTCTGCTGTCATTGACGATATACTGGTTGACTCCGGAGGTGCGAAGCGGACGGCATAGGGAACGGCGTGATGAAAGTGGCCCTGTATCTGCGGGTTTCGACGGCGCGGCAGGCGGAGAAGGACCTGTCGATCCCCGACCAGCGCAATCAGCTCGAAGCCTGGTGCCGCGATAAGGGCTGGACCGTCGCCGCCGAATATGTCGAGCCGGGCGCGTCCGCGACCGACGACAAGCGCGCGCAGTTCCAGCGCATGATGGAAGACGCGATGCGCGCGGACCGGCCGTTCGAGGCCGTGCTCGTGCACAGCTTCTCGCGCTTCTTCCGCGACTCGTTCCAGTTCGAGCTGCACCGCCGTACATTAGAGAAACACAATGTAGCGCTGATCTCGATCACGCAGACGGTGAGCGACGATCCCGGCGGGCAGATGTTCCGCCAGCTCTGCGCGATGTTCGACGAGTACCAGAGCCGCGAGAACGCGAAACACGTCCTCCGCGCCATGAAGGAGAACGCGCGGCAGGGCTTCTGGAACGGCGCGCGGCCTCCGTTCGGCTACCGGGCCGTCGCCGTCGAGACCCGCGCCGATGCGGTCAAGAAGCAGCTTGAAATCTACCCGGCGGAAGCTGCGATCGTCCGCATGGTGTTCGACCTCTACAGGCAGGGCAAGGGCGTCCGCGCCATCGCCCACGAGTTCAACGCCCGCGGCATCGGCTACCGCAGCGGGACATTCACGGCGACCCGCGTGCACGAGATACTCACGCGCGAGGCCTATGCCGGGCGGCACTACTTCAACCGGACCGACTTCCGCGCGCGCCGCAAGAAAGAGCGCGGCGAATGGATCGCCTTCGAGACGCCGGTCATCATCGACCCGGTGGAATTCAGAACGGTGCAGAAGCAGCTTGAAGCACGCAGGCCGGCGCGCACGCCGCCGCGGGTCGTCAACGGCCCGACGCTGCTGACCGGCATTGTGAAGTGCGGGACCTGCGGCGGCGGCATGACGCTGCGCACCGGCAAGGGCGGGCGCTACCGCTACTACGCCTGCCACAACGGGATGAACAAGGGCAAGGCGCAGTGCAAGGGCCGGAGCATCCCTATGCCGCTGCTTGACGATCTCGTCGTGACCCAGCTCGAACAGAAAATCCTCGCGCCGGAGCGATTGGAGACGCTGCTCTCGGCCCTGATCGCCCGCAGCAAGGACCGGAACCGCGACACTGCCCAAAAGGCGGCGGCGCTGCGCAAGGAGCTGGCCGCGACCGAAGGCAAGATCGAGCGGCTGTACGATGCCCTGGCCGAAGGCGTCATCACCGACAGCGATTTGTTCGGCAAATCGCTCTCACGCCACGAGGCGCAACGGGAGGAAACGCTGCGCCTGATCGCCGCACTCGATCAGCAGCGCGAATTGCCGCGCCGGATGCTCGGCAAGGCGAACCTCGCCCGGTTCGCGGCGGCGGCCAGCGCGCAGCTCCGGGCGGAGGATGCCACCTTGCGCAAGGGCTACGTCCGGCACTTCGTCGAGCGCATCGACGTGGACGACGGGGAGATCAGGCTGCGCGGCGCGAAGGCCGCGCTCGCCGCCGGGCTGCTGCCGCCCGCCGCAAACGGCGGGGCGGCAACGGTGCCCGGTTTTGTACCGGAATGGTGGGCGCACCAGGACTCGAACCTGGGACCCGCTGATTAAGAGTCAGCTGCTCTACCGACTGAGCTATGCGCCCGCGCGGGGGCGACCGGTATCGCAGAGGCTCCCCGCCCTGTCAACCGAGCCGACGGCTCAGTTCGCGTTCAGCGTGCGGGCGGTCGCCTCGGTGCGGTTGGCAACGCCGAGCGCCTTGAGGATGGCGGAGACATGGATCTTCACCGTGCCCTCGGCAAGGCCGAGCGACTGCGCGATTTCCTTGTTGGAGCGGCCGAGCGAGAGCAGCTCGAGCACCTCCTGCTGGCGCCGGGTGAGGCGGCGCAACGGGCCCGACAGGCTGCCGCCGAGGCGCGGCGTCGCGACCTCGTCCGTGCGCCGCGCCCGGCGCTGGCGCAGCAAGGTCGGCGGCAGGTACATGCCGCCCGAGAGCACCAGCCGGATCGCGCCGAGGATCACGTCGCGGCTCGAGGATTTCGAAAGATAGCCTTGCGCGCCGGCGGCGATGCAGTCCTCGATGTCGATGGCGTCGTCCTGGTCCGAAATGACGATCAGCGCGCCGCCGGGGTTCGCCTCGCACAACGACTTGATGCCCGAAGGGCCACCCATGCCGGGCAGGTCGAAGTCGACCAGCGCGAGATTGAACGGGCCGTCCTGCCCGAGCGCCCGCTTGGCGCCGTCGAAATCGGCCGCTTCATCGATCCTGGCGGTGCCATCGAGGTTCCTGAGCAGTTGCTCGAGCCCAGTGCGAATCAACGCCTGATGGTCGGCGACAAGGGCACGTATAGCGGTCATGACGTCTGCTTTCGTTGGATTGAGGTGTGGTGCTGTCATCCACCCGTGGTCAGGTGCCTAAGGAATGCGACATAGCCGAGACCGCCCTCGCGCTCCTGCCCGTTCACCCGCCGGCGTGTGCAGGATGCCCATAGGTTATTGAATTAACGGGATGCCTTGCCCATCAGCCTCAATGTATATAATGATAACATAACGGGCCGGCCGATGCCCTTCAAGGCAAATCTCTCATGGCTCTGGAAAACGCTGCCTGATTTGCCACACGGCGACCTCCCCCCAGAGGCAACCCGCAGTTTCGATTCGGTGCGCAGTCTACGCCGTCTCGGCCATCGGCGCAAAGCCCGCCGTCATACCACCATCCGCATGGCGACCCGGCCAAGTGCCTAGCCCGAACGGCCGAGAACCGGCACGCCCAAGGACGGGTGTTTTAAGGGGCACCGATCGCTTCGCTATTCGAAGCGCGGGGGCACCTGTCGCTTCGCTGCTCGAGGCGTTCCTATACCTTTGATGTGCGCCTATCGCTTCGCTACTTGAGGCGCTCTTACCCACCTTTGATAGGCACCTATCGCTTCGCTGCTCGAGGCGCTCCTGTCTTTGACGCGCGCCTATCGCTTCGCTGCTTGAGGCGCGGGTGCTCAGGGCCGCGCGCTCTCCGGGCGCCGGCCGATCTGAAGGTCGCGGAAGATGTGGACATTCAGGATCAGGCCGAAGCCGGCCATCAGGGTCAACATCGCGCTGCCGCCATAGGAGATCAGCGGCAACGGCACGCCCACCACCGGCACCAGGCCGGTCACCATGGCGACGTTGATGAAGACGTAGAAGAAGAACGTCGTCGCGACGCCGAAGGCGAGCAGGCGGCCGAACTGGTGCCGCGCGCGCAAGGCGACCAGCAGGCCGGCCGCGATGATGAGCGCGTAGAGCAGCAAGAGGCAGATGCTGCCGACCAGCCCGAACTCCTCCGCCAGCATGGTGAAGATGAAATCGGTCTGCTTCTCGGGCAGGAAGTTCAGGTAGCTCTGGCTGCCTTGCAGGAAGCCCTTGCCGGTCAAGCCGCCGGAGCCGAGCGCGATCTTGGATTGGAGGATGTGGTAGCCGGCGCCGAGCGGGTCGCTCTCCGGGTCGAGAAACGTCATCACCCGCTGCTTCTGGTAGTCGTGCAGGAACTGCCAGGCCACGGGCAGCGCGCCGATCAGCGCCGCGGCGCCGAGCCCGAGCAGCCAGAGCCGGATGCCCGCGAGGTAGAGGATCACCACGCCGCCGAGCAGGAGAAGCACCGCCGTGCCGAGGTCCGGCTGCTTCAGGACCAGCCCGGCGGGCAAGAGCGTCATCAGCACCGGCACGATGATGTAGCTCGGGCGACGGATTTGCTCGAGGTCGAGGCCGTGGAAATAGCGCGCGAGAGCCAGCACCAGCGCGATCTTCATCAGCTCGGACGGCTGCAGTTGCACGATGCCGACGTCGATCCAGCGCTGCGCACCCTTGCCGATGTCGCCCATGATCTCGACGCCGACCAGCAGCATGAAGGCGATGCCATAGATGGTGTAGGCGGCGCGCATCCAGAAGCGGATGTCGACCAGCGCGACGACGAGCATGAGGGTGCCGCCGATGCCGAAACGGATGAGCTGGCGCGACGCCCAAGGGTCGAACGAGCCGCCCGCCGCGGAATAGAGCATGACGCAGCCGACCGCCACCGGCAGGCAGATCAGCAGCACGAAGCCCCAGTGCAGGTGGAGCAGGCGCTCGATGATCCTGCGGTCGAGGCGGAGGCGCTCGGCGCCGGCGCGCGGCACGGCCTGCTCCTATCCCTGCCTGATGGCGCCAGGCACCGCCGGCACGACCAGGCCGGTCTGCCGGGCGAGGGCGCGCCGCTGCACCTCGCGCAGCACGTCGCGCGCAATCGGCGCCGCGGTGGCCGCGCCGCCGCCGCCATGCTCCACGACCACGGCGACCGCGTAGCGCGGCGTCTCCACAGGCGCATAGCCGATGAAGAGCGCATGGTCGCGGTCCTTCCACGGCCGGTCCTCGTTCTTGATCACGCCCCGGTCGCGCTCGGCCTTGGTGATGCGCTTGACCTGCACGCTGCCGGTCTTGCCCGCCATCGCGAACATCGGCTCCTCGATGCGGGCGCGCCGCGCGGTGCCGCGCGGGTGGTTGGTCACCCGGTCCATGCCGTCCTGCACGATGGCGAGGTGCTCCGGCTTGATCCCGATCGAAGGGAAGGCGTGCGGCGTCGAGGAGACCGTGCCGTCCGGATGCTGGACCTCGCGGATCAGCGTGGGCGTCACCGCGATCCCGCCATTGGCGATGCGCGCCGTCATCACGGCGAGCTGGAGCGGCGTCGTCAGGTAGTAGCCCTGGCCGATGCCGATGACGATGGTATCGCCCTTCTGCCAGGGCACCCCGTGGGTGGCGAGCTTCCAATCCGCGGTCGGCACCAGGCCCGGCTTCTCGCCCGGCAGGCCGAGGCCAGGCACCTCGCCGAAGCCGAAGCGGCGCGCCATCGCCGCGATGTTGTCGACGCCGGTGCGGCGCGCCACCTCGTAGAAATAGACGTCGCAGGACTGCGAGATGCCCTCGGCCATATCCACGCTGCCATGGCCGCCGCGCTTCCAGCAATGGAAGGTGGCGTTGCCGAGCCGCATCTTGCCGGAACAGAACACCCGCTCGTTCGGCCCCATATGGTTGCCTTCGAGCGCGGCAAGCGCGACCACGACCTTGAACGTCGAGCCGGGCGGATACTGGCCCGCGCAGGCCTTGTTGGCGAGCGGCGCGCGCGGGTTCTCCACGAGCTGCTGCCATTCGGCGCTGGTGATGCCGCGCGTGAAGACGTTGGGGTCGTAGGCCGGGACGGAGGCGAGCGCCAGCACCTCGCCGGTGACGACGTCGATCACCACGCAACTTGCACTATGGTCCTCGAGCCGCGCGCAGACATATTCCTGTAGGCCCATGTCGAGGCTGAGCACGTGATCATTGCCCGGCACGCCGTTGTCGCGGCTCAGCTCGCGGATGATCCGGCCATAGGCGTTGACCTCGACCTGGCGCGACCCGGCACGGCCGCGCAAGGCCTCCTCGAAGGCGCGCTCGCAGCCGTTCTTGCCGATGCGGAAGCCCGGCAGCGACAGGACGGGGTCGTCATTGCGCTCGAGGTCGGTTTCGGACACCGCGCCGACATAGCCGATGGCGTGCGAGGCGAGCGCGCCATAGGCGTAGTGGCGGCGCTGCCCGACCTCGACCGAGCAGCCCGGCAGGTCCGGCATGTTGACCTCGATGCGCGCCACCTCGTCCCAGCTCAGGTTCTCGCGCACCGTGATCGGCATGAAGCTGCGGTTGCGGCTCGCCTCGAGCCGGATGCGTTCCTCCTCCTCCGGGCTCACCGGCAGGAACGCGCGCAGCGCCGCCAGCGTCTCGGTGATGCCGCCGGCGCGCTCCGGCACCAGCACGAGCCGGTAGTTGAGCTGGTTCGCGGCGAGCGGCTGGCCGTAGCGGTCGAAGATGCGGCCGCGCTCCGGCGCGATGAGCTGCAGGTTGATCCGGTTCTCCTCCGCCAGCATGGCGTAGCGGTCGGAATCGACGACCTGGAGCTGGTAGAGCCGGCCCGCCAGCGCACCGAACATGGCAGCCTGCACGCCGCCCAGGATCAGGGCGCGGCGGGTGAACAGCCGGCTGCGGCTTGCCTCGGTCTTCCTCATTCTTCAAGCCTGAGCGCCTTCTGCTGCAGCCAGCCGAAGAGCGCGCCGAACGCCGGATAGAGCAGCACCGTGATCGCGGTCTGCACCACCACAGGCAGCACAGGGATAACCGCGTCGCGCACGATCGAGGCGATCGCCCAGGCGATCACCCCGCCGAGCGGCGCGAGGAGCGCGAAGCCCCACCACACCACGAGGAACGGCTTGGTGAGCAGGAAGCGGCGCTGCGACACCACCAGCCCCTGGAATAGCAAAAGGCCGAGCGCGCCCTGGCCGATCGGCAGGCCGAGGAGAAGGTCCTGCACGACCCCGATCACGAAGGTGAACCAGTAGGGCAGGAGCTGCGGGTGGTAGATGCCCCAGAAGAAGATCGCGACCAGCACGAAGGCGGGCGTCACCACCGCGATGCCGGGCACGTGCCACGGGATCAGGCTGAGAATCAGCAGGAAGATCATCGTCGCGCCGGGCAGCAGCGCGCGAAGCTGATGCTCGAGCCGGGTGAGCCAGGGTGTCGCCGGCCTCATCGGAGCGCCCCGATCCGCCCGGCGCGCCGCGTCGCCGGCAGCGGCGCCGGCAGCTCGTAGTCGAGCACGCTGACGAACTCGAGCCGGTGCCACTCGGCGTCCGGCCGCACGGTCGCGCTGCCGTCCAGGAGCTCGATCACGGTGCCGACCGGCAGGCCCGGCGGGATCAGGCCGCCCTCGCCCGAAGTCACCACCCTATCGCCCGGGTTGACCCGCGCCTCCGCCGCGAGGAATTCGAGGCGCGGCGTATCGGAGTTGTCGCCCGCCAGCACGGCGCGCTCGCGGCCGGGCTCGACGAAGACCGGCACGCGCGAATTGAGATCGGTGATCATCAGGACGCGCGCGCTGCTCGCGCCGACATCGACGATGCGGCCGATCAGCCCATGACCGCCGAGCACGGCTTGGCCCTTCTGGATGCCGTCGCGCGCGCCGGCGGCGAGCAGCGCGGTGCGCACGAACGGCCCGCCGGCCTCGCCAGCGATACGCGCCGTGACGAAGCTCGCCTGCGGGTCGGGCACCACGCTGAGCGTCTGGCGCAGCTCCTCGTTCTCGCGCTGGAGCCGCAGCGCGAGGGTCTGCCAGCGCATCAGCCGCTCGTTCGCCTGCTTGAGGGCGGCGTTCTCTTCCTGCAGGCTCGCAAAGGATTCGACCCGGTCGACCACGTCGGAAATGGTCGCGCTCGGCCGGGAGAAGAAGGAGACGATGGGGGTGACGGCGTCGGTGATGCCGGCCCGGATGCGCTCCAGCGCGCCCGGCTCGGACTGGCTGATGATCATGAGGCCGATCGCGATGGCGACGAGCAGCGCAAACGCGAACCGCTGGACCAGCACCCTCGCGGGCAGGATGAAAGAGAGCGGGCGTCCTCGGCCGAACCTCACCGTCGTCTCACCAGCTCACGATCGAGAAGCCTTACTTCCCTGTTTTCCCCTGCCCCGACCCGAGCGTCGGAGCCCTGCCCGATGTAGAGGCCGCGCCTGACTCGGCCGCCCCGATCAATACGCCTCGTGCAGCACGTTGCGCAATGTGCGCATCTCTTCCAGGCACCGCCCGGTACCGAGCGCCACGCATTTGAGCGGCTCGTCCGCGATCGAGACCGGCAGGCCGGTCGCATGGCGGAGCACATAGTCGAGATTGCCGAGCAGCGCGCCGCCGCCGGTCAGCACGATGCCCTTGTCCACGATGTCGGCGGCGAGCTCGGGCGCGGTATTCTCGAGCGCGACCTTGACCGCGTCGATGATCGCGCCGACCGGCTCGGCGAGCGCCTCGGAAATCTGCCGCTGGGTGATGACGATCTCCTTGGGCACGCCGTTCATCAGGTCGCGGCCCTTGATGTCGAGCGTCGTGCCGTTGCCGTCCTCGGGCGGACAGGCGGTGCCGATCGTCTGCTTGATGCGCTCGGCGCTCGATTCGCCGAGCAGCAGGTTATGATTGCGCCTGACATAGGCGATGATGCTCTCGTCCATCTTGTCGCCGCCGACGCGCACCGAGCGCGAATAGACGATGCCGCCGAGCGAGAGCACCGCGACCTCGGTGGTGCCGCCGCCGACGTCCACCACCATCGAGCCGGTCGGCTCGGTCACCGGCAGGTCGGCGCCGATCGCGGCCGCCATCGGCTCCTCGATCAGGAAGACGCGGCGCGCGCCCGCGCTCTCCGCCGATTCCTGGATGGCGCGGCGCTCGACCGCGGTCGAGCCCGACGGCACGCAGATGATCACCTGCGGGCTCGCGAAGCTCCGCCGGTTGTGCACCTTCCTGATGAAGTGCTTGATCATCTCCTCGGCGACCTCGAAATCGGCGATCACGCCGTCGCGCAAGGGCCGGATCGCCTCGATGTTGCCGGGGGTGCGGCCGAGCATCAGCTTGGCCTCCTCGCCCACGGCGACGACCTGCTTCTTGCCCTTGAAGGTGGCGATCGCGACCACCGAGGGCTCGTTCAGCACGATGCCCTGGCCCTTGACGTAGACCAGCGTGTTGGCGGTGCCGAGGTCGATCGCCATGTCGGCGGAGAGGAACCCGGTGAGCTTTGAGAACATCGGATCTGATATCCCCTCGCCAGGAGGTCCAGAGTGGCGGCGCGGTGCCTGGCGTCGGCCGCGCCGCCCTTGGAATGGCCTCGAAGCCTCGCCGCGTTAGGCCGTGAGCGCGGCGGGAGCGGTCTTCTGCCGCTTGGTGATCAGCTTGTTGAGCGCGTGGACGTAGGCGCGCGCGGAGGCGACCAGCGTGTCGATGTCGCTGCCCTGGCCGTTCACGGTGCGGCCGTTCTCCTCGAGCCTGACCGTGACCTCGGCCTGCGCGTCGGTGCCCTGCGTCACTGCGTGAACCTGGTAGAGCTGCAGCTTGGCCTCGTGCGGCCAGAGCGCCTTGATGGCGTTGAAGGTGGCATCGACCGGGCCGTTGCCGGTGGCGACCGCCTCGACCGTCTTGCCGTCGACCTCGAGCGCGAGCTCGGCGCGCTGCGGCCCCTTGGAGCCGCAATTGATGCCGAGCGAGACGAAGCGGATGCGCTCGCTGCTTTCGGCCATGGTCTCGTCGAGCAGCGCGGCGATGTCCTCGTCGAACACTTCCTTCTTCTTGTCGGCGAGATCCTTGAAGCGGGCGAAGACCTGCTGCAGCGTGTTGTCGCCGACCTCGCCATAGCCCAGCTCCTTGAGCTTCTCGCGGAAGGCGTGGCGGCCCGAATGCTTGCCCATGACCAGCTTGGAATTGCCGAGGCCGACCGATTCGGGCGTCATGATCTCATAGGTCTGGGCATGCTTGAGCACGCCGTCTTGGTGGATGCCCGATTCGTGCGCGAACGCATTGGCGCCGACGATCGCCTTGTTGGGCTGCACCGGGAAGCCGGTGATCGTCGAGACCAGGCGCGAGGCGCGCGTGATGTGCTCGGTCTTGATGCCGGTCTGGAACGGCAGCAGGTCCTGGCGCGTGCGGATCGCCATGACGATCTCTTCGAGCGCCGCGTTGCCCGCGCGCTCGCCGAGCCCGTTGATGGTGCATTCCACCTGGCCCGCGCCCTTTTGGATCGCCGCCAGCGAGTTGGCGACTGCGAGCCCGAGATCGTTGTGGCAGTGCACCGAGATGGTCGCCTTGTCGATGTTCGGCACGCGGTTGAACAGCATCTCGATCAGCGCCGCGAACTCGGAGGGGATGGCGTAGCCCACCGTGTCCGGGATGTTGACCGTGGTGGCGCCGGCCTCGATCGCCGCCTCGACGCAGCGGCACAGGAAGTCGTGCTCGGTGCGCGAGCCGTCCTCGGGCGACCACTCGACATCGTCGGTGAACTTGCGTGCGTAGGAGACACTGTCGATCACCGATCTGTAGACCTGCTCCGGCTCCATCTGGAGCTTGAACTTCATGTGCAGCGGGCTGGTCGAGATGAAGGTGTGGATGCGCTTGCGCGGCGCGGCTTCGAGCGCCTCGGCGGCGCGCTCGATGTCGCGCCGGGCGGCGCGGGCGAGCCCGCACACCGTGGAATCCTTGATCTTGCTCGAGACGAGCCTGACCGCCTCGAAATCGCCATTGGAGGCGATCGGAAAGCCGGCCTCGATCACATCGACGCCCATCTTCTCCAGGACCTCGGCGATCTTCAGCTTCTCCTCGAGGTTCATCGAGGCGCCAGGAGATTGCTCCCCGTCCCGCAACGTGGTGTCGAAGATTTTGATTCGGCGTGGATTTGCAGCGTTCATTGTCCTGATCCCCGGACTTGTAGCGTTTGACGACATCGGTTTGGCGAGGCTCCCCCAGGCGACCGACGCGTCACGCGCCGCGAACGCCTAGGGGCGGATAAGCAGGAGCCCGCCGAGACGCCCGGCCGCCGAGACGCGCGCGATCGCAACCGGCCGAACCAGGTTCGGCAGGCGCGAAACGCTCGGGCGACGGTCGGTCGTCATTGTCGTCACGCTTTGCATCCCAAGGACTTGGGTTCGCCGGCAGTCTGGTACAAGGCTGGTTAACACCGGGTTAACCAACCCCGCCGGCGCCCTCTCAAAGCCCGAATGGCCCATTAATACTTTGACTCGCGCCGATTCCGCAACAGCGATGACGGCGCAGGGTCTGGCTTGGCAGGATTTTTCGATGACCAAGGCCCGCGCCGGCCGCCCGCTACCGCGGCGGTAGCGGCAACCAGACCCGTCGTAGCTGCATAGCGTCTCAAGCCGCCATCGGGCTTACATCGCGCTCGATCTGCTTGCCGCTCTTACGGCGCGCCTCCATCAGATCGTACGCGATCTGCAACCGGAGGAAGAACCCCTCCGAGAGCCCGAAATACCGACACAGCCTGAGGTCGGTGTCGGCCGAGACGGCGCGCTTGCCGAGCACGATCTCGTTAATCCGGCGCGGCGACACCCGCAGTGCCCGCGCCAAGCCGTTCTGGGAGAGCCCAAAGGGCTCGATGAACTCCTCGAGCAGAATCTCGCCGGGGTGCGGGTTATCAGGAAGCGCTTTCGAGGTGCGGCTCAGCATCGTCGGCCTTCATCCCGCTCAGTGATAATCCACGATCTCGACCCGCTCGGCCCTGTCGCCTTTCCAGACGAAGCACAGGCGAAACTGGTCGTTTACACGGATGCTGTGCTGTCCTTTCCGGTCGCCGAACAACGCTTCCAGCCGATTGTTCGGCGGAATCCGCAGATCATTCAAAGTTCGGGCGGCATCCAGCAGGCGGAGCTTCTTGAGCGCCTGCCGCTGCACGTCCAGCCCGAACCTCCGAACCGGCAAGCCCAGCCAGATCCGTTCCGTGTCGCGATCGCGAAAGCTCGCGATCATCCGGCTACTATAACGCGCCGCGTTATGGATATATAACGCATAGCGTCATAGGGAGCAAGGCTCGGGAGAGGCCGCCTACTGCGCGGCGCCCCCTCCGAGCCCATCGCCCTCTCGTTCTCTCTAGTTCCGGCTCTTGTCGACCAGGCGGTTCTGGCCGATCCAGGGCATCATGGCGCGGAGCTTCTCGCCGACCTCCTCGACCGGGTGCTCGGCGGCGCGCCGGCGCATCGCCTTGAACGAGGCCTGGCCACCGGCGTTCTCCAGCATCCACTCGGTGGTAAACTTGCCGGACTGGATCTCGGCGAGGATCTGCTTCATGCGCGCGCGCGTACCCTCGTCGATGACGCGGGGCCCGCGCGTATAGTCGCCATACTCCGCCGTGTTCGAGATCGAGTAGCGCATGTTGGCGATGCCGCCCTCGTAGATCAGGTCGACGATCAGCTTGACCTCGTGCAGGCACTCGAAATAGGCCATCTCGGGCGCGTAGCCGGCTTCGACCAGCGTCTCGAAGGCGTTGGTGATCAGCGAGGTGAGGCCGCCGCACAGCACCACCTGCTCGCCGAACAGGTCGGTCTCGACCTCCTCGCGGAAGCTGGTCTCGATCACGCCCGAGCGGCCGCCGCCGATCGCCGACGCATAGGAGAGGCCGATCTCGTGCGCGTTGCCCGAGGCGTTCTGCGCGACCGCGAGCAGGCAGGGCACGCCGCCGCCGCGCTGATACTCGGAGCGCACGGTATGGCCCGGACCTTTCGGCGCGACCATGAAGACGTCGAGGTCCGGCCTGGGCTCGATCAGCCGGTAGTGGATGTTGAGGCCGTGCGCGAAGGCAAGCGCGGCGCCCTGCTTCATGTTGGCCGCCAGATGATCGGCGTAGAGATGGCGCTGCAATTCGTCGGGCGTCAGGATCATCAGCACGTCGGCCCAGCGCGCCGCATCCGCCGCCTCGAGCACCTTGAACTGCGCATCCGCCGCCTTCTTGGCGCTCGGCGAGCCGGCGCGCAAGCCCACCGCGACCTCCTTCACGCCCGAATCGCGCAGGTTGTTGGCGTGGGCGAAGCCCTGGCTGCCATAGCCGACGATGGCGACCTTCTTCGACTTGATCAGATTGAGATCGGCATCCCGATCATAGTAGACGCGCATGGCTCCTCTCCCATTTCTTGACGATGCACGCCGGCGCTGCGGCGCGATCAGATTCCTTCGGTCCCGCGCGACATGGCGACGACGCCGGTGCGCGAGATTTCGATCAGCCCGAGCGGCTCCATCAGCCTGATGAAGGCGTCGATCTTGTCGGGCCGCCCGGTCATCTCGAACACGAACGAGGCGTTGGTCGAATCCACCACATGGGCGCGGAAGATGTCCGCGATGCGCAAGGATTCGACGCGCTTCTCTCCGGTGCCTACCACCTTGAGGAGCGCGATCTCGCGCTCGATATGCGGCCCCTCGACGGTCAGATCGTGCACCTTGTGCACCGGCACCAGCCGATCGAGCTGGTTCTTGATCTGCTCGATCACCATGCGCGAGCCGGTGGTGACCAGGTTGATGCGCGACAGCCCCTGCGCGCGGTCCACCTCGGCGACGGTCAGGCTCTCGATGTTGTAGCCGCGGCCCGAGAACAGCCCGATGACGCGCGCGAGCACGCCCGGCTCGTTCGCGACCAGCACGGAGAAGGTATGGCGCTCGACGGCCTCATCGGGCGCGCTCGAATAGACGGCGCTCGTCATCGTGCGACGCTCCGGCGGCTCACACGAGCACCATGCCCTTGTCGGTCGTCTCCTTGAGCTCGCCGTGGTCGGGGCCGAGCTTCATCTCGTAGTGCGCCGCACCGCCCGGGATCATCGGGTAGACGTTCTCCTCCTGGTCGACGACGATATCGGCGAGCACCGGGCCCGGCGTCTCGATCATGGTGCGGATCGCGCCGTCGACCTCCTCGGGCTTCGTGGCGCGCACGCCGTTTGCGCCGAAGGATTCCGCGAGCTTCACGAAGTCAGGCAGCGAATCCATGTAGCTCTCGGAATAGCGCCCGCCGTGGAAGAACTCCTGCCACTGGCGCACCATGCCCATGTACTGGTTGTTCAGGATGAACGCCTTGACCGGCAGGCGGTACTGCATCATCGAGGAGAGCTCCTGGATGTTCATCAGGAGCGAAGCCTCGCCCGCCACGTCGATGACGAGCGCGCCCGGATGCGCGACCTGCACGCCCATCGCCGCCGGGAAGCCGTAGCCCATGGTGCCGAGGCCGCCCGAGGTCATCCAGCGGTGCGGCTCCTCGAACTTGAGGAACTGCGCCGCCCACATCTGATGCTGGCCGACCTCGGTGGTGAAGTAGACGTCCTTGCCCCTGGTCAGCTCGTAGAGCCGCTGCAGCGCGTATTGCGGCTTGATCTTCTCCGCGCTCGGCCGATAGCGCAGGCAGTCCTTGGCGCGCCATTCCTCGATCTGCTGCCACCAGGCCTTGAGCGCCTTGGCCTCAGGCTTGGCGCGGCGCGCCTTCCACTGCTCGATCATGGCGGCGAGTGCGCGGCCGCAATCCGCCACCACCGGCACGTCGACCCGCACGTTCTTGTTGATCGAGGACGGGTCGATATCGACGTGGATCTTCTTCGAGCCCTTCGAGAAGTCGCTGAGCCGGCCGGTCACCCGGTCGTCGAAGCGCGCGCCGATCGCGATCAGCACGTCGCACTCGGCCATCGCCAGATTGGCCTCGTAGGTGCCGTGCATGCCGAGCATGCCGAGGAACTGCTTGTCGGAGGCCGGATAGCCGCCGAGGCCCATCAGCGTGTTGGTGATCGGAAAGCCGGTCAGGCGCACCAGCTCGATCAGCTTGGCGACCGCCTCGCGCCCCGAATTGATGACGCCGCCGCCGGTGTAGAAGACCGGCCGCTTGGCGTTCGCCATCAGCTCGACCGCGGCCTCGATCTTGGCGCGCTCGGGCTCGGTCTGCGGCCGGTAGGACGGATGCAGCGTGGCAGGATCGGCCTCCGGCCCATGATACTCGCCATCGGCCATCACCACGTTCTTCGGCAGATCGACGACCACGGGGCCGGGGCGGCCGGCCTTCGCGATGTAGAAGGCCTCGTGGACCGTGCGCGACAGATCGCCGACCTGCTTCACCAGATAGTTGTGCTTGGTGCAGGGCCGCGTGATGCCGATGGTGTCGGCCTCCTGGAAGGCGTCGTTGCCGATCATGTGGGTCGGCACCTGCCCGGTCAGGCAGACGATCGGGATGCTGTCCATCAGCGCGTCGGTCAGTCCGGTGACGCAATTGGTCGCGCCCGGGCCCGAGGTCACCAGCACGACGCCGACCTTGCCGGTCGAGCGCGCATAGCCTTCGGCCGCGTGCACCGCGCCTTGCTCGTGGCGCACCAGGATGTGGCGCACCCGGTTCTGCCGGAACAGCGCATCGTAGATCGGGAGCACCGCGCCGCCTGGATAGCCGAATACGACCTCGACGCCCTGGTCGGCAAGCGCCTGCACGAGAATCTCGGCGCCGGTCAACGGGCGGGTTTCGGCCTTGGTCGCGTCGGCAGTCACGATGCTCCTCCTAAAAAGACATACGGGCGCGTCGGCCAAGCCGGTCCCGGCTGCCCGCACCCCCCGTCATTGCTTCGCGAGCGAAGCCCCGCACCCTAATCCCCCGATTCGGGGTGGTCAATACCGAGGCCGGCGGCCACGATCCGCACGATATCCCCAATCATGTCAGGGCCATAGAGCCCGGCGATGCGGCGTGCGCCGGGCAGTTGGTGGCGGAACCAGGTCTGCTGGCGCTTGGCGTATTGGCGCGTCGCGGCCTGGGCGTCGCGCACCGCGTGTTCGAGCGTGGCGCGGCCGGCCAGATAGGCGCCGAGCTCGCGCACGCCGAGCGCCTTCATCGCCGGCAAGGCGGGATCGAGCCCGAGCGCGAGCAGCGCCTCGACCTCCTTGACCGCGCCCTGCTCGATCATGACGAGGAAGCGGGCGTCGCAGGCCGCGCGCAGCGCCGCGCGCGGCGGCTCCAGCACCAGGCACGCCACGCGCCCCCGATAGGGGCCGCTGCCGCCCGCGCCCTGGAACGCCGCGAGCGACCGCCCGGTCGCCTCGATGACCTCCAAGGCGCGGATCAGGCGTTGGGTGTCACTCGGCCGCAGACGCGCCGCCATCTCGGGGTCGCGCTCGGCGAGCCGCGCGAAGACCGCGGCGCTGCCGCCTTCGTCACGCAGCGCCTTGACCGCGGCCTTGATCGCGGCCGGCACCGCCGGCACCTCGGACAGCCCGTCGAGCAGCGCGCGCAGATAGAGCCCGGTGCCGCCGACGACGATCGGCAGCCGGTTGCCTGCGCGCGCCTCGGCGATGGCGCCGAGCGCGGCCTCGCGCCAGCGTCCGGCGCTGCACCGTTCGGCAGCAGACAAGAAACCGTAGAGCCGGTGCGGCACGCGCGCCATCGCCTCGTCCGAGGGCCGCGCGCTCAGAATCTTCAGCTCGCGATAGGCCTGCATGCTGTCGGCGTTGATGACCGTGCCGCCGAAGCGTTCGGCGAGCGCGAGCGCGAGCGCCGACTTGCCGCACGCGGTCGGCCCGCCGATCACGACCAGCCGGTCGTCGCCCGCCGCATTGTCAGCCTGCCCGCTCATCGCCATGATCGCCCGCCATGTCGCACGCGCTCACCCTCATCGTCGATCCCGCCGGCCCGCCGCTCGAGGCCAATCATGTCACGGCGGCGCGCGACGCGCTCGCCGCTTCCGGCGCGAAGGCCGGCGCGCCCGACTGGCTCGGCGACGGCATCGCCTGCGACCTGCCGTTCTCGGGGCTCGCCGCGAGCGAGGCCGAGCGCGTTGCGAGAGCCGCGCTCGCCGGCCTGTCCATCGATCTCGCCGCGCAGCCCGTCGCAGGCCGGTGCAAGCGCCTGCTCATCGCCGACATGGATTCGACCATCATCAATGTCGAGTGCATCGACGAGCTGGCCGACCATCTCGGCATCAAGCCGCGCGTCGCCGCCATCACGGAGCGCGCCATGAGGGGCGAGCTCGATTTCGCGAGCGCGCTGACCGAACGGGTGGCCCTGCTGGCGGGCCTGCCGGAGGGGGTGATCGAGACCATATGGCGCGAGCGGGTGAGGCTCAACCCCGGCGCCCGCGAGCTGGTCGCGACCATGCGCGCGCATGGCGCCTACACCTTGCTCGTCTCGGGCGGCTTCAGCCAGTTCACCGGGCGCGTGCGCGAGGCGGCCGGCTTCGACGAGGACCGCGCCAACCGGCTGATCGTGACGGACGGAAAGCTCTCGGGCACGGTGGCGCAACCCATCCTCGGCGCCGGCGCCAAGCTCGACGCCCTCAAGCAGGCCACCGCCGCACGCGGCCTCGGCGCCGATGCGGCGCTCGCGGTCGGCGACGGCGCCAACGACGCCGCCATGATCGAGGCCGCCGGCCTCGGCGTCGCCTATCACGCCAAGCCGATCCTCAGGCGCGCGGCGCGGGCGATCGTCGATCATGGCGACCTCACCGCATTGCTCTACCTGCAAGGCTATCGGAAAGAATCGTTCCGGCGCTGAAGCGGCGCGCCTCAAGTAGCGAAGCGATAGGCGCGAAAAAAAGACCAAGGCGCGCGGGTCTTACCCCCTCGGCGAGCCGTCCTCGGGGTCGATGACGACCATCTCGCGCTCGTTGGCGCGCTGGCGCAGCACGACCACCGGCCCGCCCGAGCGCTTTTCGAGCGCGGTGCGCAAATCTTCGAGGTCCATGATGATCTGCCGGTCGAGCTCGATGATCAGGTCGCCCGGCAACAGCGCATCCAAGTCGGTGCTGGGCCCGGCGGAGTCGACCACGACGACGCCGCGTACACCCATCGGCAGGCCGAGATCGACGCGCAGCTCGGGGGTGAGATCGGCGAGCGTGACCCCGAGGGCGTCATAGCGCTCGGTCGTGAGACCCGAGCCTCGATTATCATGCGGCCGCGGCGGCGGCGCCTCGGAGAGCGACACTTCGCTCTGCTCATAATCCTCCAGGCGCGCGACCGCGACCTTGAGGGTGGTTTCCTTGCGATCGCGCCAGATCACGACATCGACGTTCCTGCCCACCTCGGTATCGGCGGCGATGCGCGGCAGGTCGCGCCTTCCGGCGATCCGCTTGCCGTCGAAACGCAGGATCACGTCGCCCGGCTTGATGCCCGCCGCCGCCGCCGGCCCGCCCTCGATCACGCCGGCAACGAGCGCGCCAGTCGTCTTGCCAAGCCCGAGCCGGCGCGCGAGATCGTCCGAGACGGATTGGATGCGCACGCCGATCCAGCCGCGCCGCGTCTTGCCGTATTTCCTGAGCTGCTCGATCACCGGCTTGGCGATCGCGGACGGCGTGGCGAAGCCGATGCCGACGCTGCCGCCGGATGGCGAATAGATCAGCGTATTGACGCCGATCACGCCGCCATCGATGTCGAACATCGGGCCGCCCGAATTGCCCCGGTTGATCGGCGCGTCGGTCTGTAGGAAATCGTCATAGGGCCCGGCGTTGATGTCGCGCCCGCGTGCGGAGAGGATGCCGGCCGAGACCGAATTGCCGAGGCCGAACGGGTTGCCGATCGCGATGATCCAATCGCCGACCCTGGCCTTGTCGGAATCGCCGAACTTGACATAGGGCAGCGGCTGGCCGGCCTCGACCTTGAGCAGCGCGAGGTCGGTCTTGCTGTCGCGCCCGACGACCTTGGCCTTGAGGCGGGTGCCGTCGTCGAGCACCACGCTGATGTCCTCCGCATCGGCGATGACGTGATTGTTGGTCACGACATAGCCGGTCGCATCGATGATGAAGCCGGAGCCGAGCGAGGCCGCCGGAAACAGCTCGCCGTAGGGCGGCTCGCCGCCCTGCCCCTCAGGGCCGAAATATTCGAAGAACTCGTCCTCCGGCGCGCCGCGCGGGATCTCCTCGAGCTCGTCGCCCTGGCGCGGCGGGGCATCGCCGCTCGGCCGGGAGGTCGAGGCGATATTCACGACCGCGGGCGTCAGCCGCTCGACCAGGTCGGCGAAGCCTTCGATCGGCGCGCCGCGGCCCGCCGCTTGCGCCGGCAGCGCGAGCATCCAGGCGAACGCGAGCGCCAGCACGAAAGCGAACGCGCCGGCCGGCCAGCGCCGGAGGCTCGGGCGCAACAGAGAGGCGCGCTGTGGAGAAGGCATGGATCGAAACCCGTGGCCGGCATGCGTGCGACGGTGCATCGCATGTATGTCAGCTAGACCATAGGGCACGCCGGCCCGCTTGAGAAGCACCGCACCCGGTGCCGGCGGCCCGCCTGGAGCACGATCCGATCAGGTTGACCCAACCTGATCGATGAATCCCGTTCTAACTTGTTGAGTAGAGCAGGATTCACGTTTTGGATGGAATCGCTTCGCGATCCATCTCAAACGATGCTGCTCTAGGGTGCGGACTCAATTGAGCCACCAGAGGAGGGTTGCGGCGATCAGCACG
>JBFXKW010000004.1:0-274659 GCA_050173345.1 Alphaproteobacteria bacterium
GGATCCGATCCCATTCGTCATCGCTGAGCCAAAATAGCTTCCGAGCCATTCAAGCCTCCATTCCAGATGAAGGCTTGAATCACACTCTCGCCTCCGGCGGAATCCCTTAATTGAGTACAGAGCCTAGTCCCGCGGCGCCGGCCGCGAGGTGCGGTCGCCGGCTTCCTCGAAGTATTGGAAGAACTCGCTGTCGGGCGACAGCACGAACGTCGTGTCGCCGCTCCGCAGCGCCTGCCGGTAAGCCTGCAGCGAACGGAAGAAGGCGAAGAACTCGGGGTCTCGCTGGAACGCCTCGGCGAAGATGCGCGCGGCCTCGCCGTCGCCGTCGCCGCGGGTGATCTCGGCATCGCGCCGCGCCTCGGCGAGCAGCACCGTGCGCTCGCGCTCGGCCCGCGAGCGGATCACCTGGGCCTCCTGCTCGCCTTGCGCGCGGAACTCGCGCGCCTCGCGCTCGCGTTCCGTCTGCATGCGGCGGTAGATCGCCTGGCTGTTCTCCTCCGGCAGGTCGGCGCGGCGGATACGCACGTCGATCACGTCGATGCCGAAGCCGCGCGTGGCGCTGTTGACCTGCTGCTGGATGTCGCGCATCAGCGAGGCGCGCTCGCCAGACAGCACGGTGATCAGCGGCACCTTGCCGAGCACCTGGCGCAGGCTGCCGTTCAGGATCGCGCTCAACCGGGTCCGCGCCACTTCCTCGGTGCCGAGGCTCTGGAAGAACTGCAACGCGTTGGTGATGCGATAGCGCAGGAAGGCATCGACCACGAGGCGCTTCTGGTCGCCGAGGATCACCTCCTCGGCGGCGCCGTCGAACTCCAGCACGCGCTTGTCGAAATACTCGACGTTCTGCACGAAGGGCGTCTTGAAATAGAGGCCCGGCTCGGTCACCACCGTGCGCGGATCGCCGAACTGCAGCAGGATCGCCTGCTCCTGCTCCTTCACCTTGAAGGTCGAGGCGAGCAGCAGGATGAGCGCGACGAGCAGCACGCCGCCGGCGGTCAGCAGCTTGGCGCGCCCGCTCATTGCTGGCCTCCCTGCGCGCTCGGCTGGGTGCTGGGCTGGCTCTGCTGCCGGCGCTGCACCTCGGGCAAGGGCAGATAGGGCACCACGCCCGACCCGCTCGCCGAAGGGTCGATCACGATCTTGTTCATGCCCGCGAGGATCTGCTCCATGGTTTCGAGATAGAGGCGCTTGCGGGTCACGTCGGTCGCCAGCTTGTATTGATCATAGACCTTGAGGAAGCGCTGGGTTTCGCCGTTGGCGCGCGCCACCACCTCCTCGCGATAGGCCGCGGCCTCCTGCAACAGGCGCTCGGCCTCGCCCTTGGCGCGCGGCAGGATGTCGTTGCGGTAGGCCTCGGCCTCGTTCTTGGAGCGCTCCTGGTCGGCGCGCGCGGCCTGCACGTCGCGGAACGCATCGATCACCGCTTCGGGCGGGTCGATCTTCTGCAGCTCGACCTGGCGGATGTCGATGCCCGCGCCGTACTGGTCGAGGATGCGCTCGGTCAGCTCCTGCGCCTGCTGGGCGATCGCGGTGCGACCCTCGGCGAGCGCGCTCTGCAGGTTCGACTTGCCGATCACCTCGCGCATGGCGCTCTCGGCCACGTCCTTCACCGTCAATTCGGGCGAGCGGACGTTGAACAGGTACTTGCCGACATCCTCGCGGTTGATCACCCAGAGCACGGTGAAATGGATGTCGATGATGTTCTCGTCGCCGGTCAGCATCAGGCTCTCGCCCGGCACCGGCCTGACAGGCACGTTGCGCCCGCTGCCCCCCTCGACGGCACTGCGGAAGCCGATCTCGGCGCGGTTGACGCGCGTCACCTTGGGCTTGAGCACGGTTTCGAACGGCGCCGGCAGGTGATAGTTGAGGCCGGGCTGGGTGGTCTTGGTCCATTTGCCGAAGCGGAGCACGACGCCGACCTCGTCCGGCTGCACGCGATAGAAACCGCTGGCGAGCCAGATCGCGATGCCGATCAGGATCAGGAGGATGATGCCGCGGGTGCCGCGGAGGCCGGGCATCCAGCGCTTGACGCGATCCTGGCCGCGACGGATCAGGTCTTCGAGGTCGGGCGCCGGTCCACCGCCACCGCCGCCGCCTCCACCGCCGCTACCGCCGCCGCCCGGCGGACGCCCCCACGGGCCCTGGCCACCGCCGCCCTGCCAACCGCCGCCACCCTGATTGGACCAAGGCATTCAGCCGTGCCCTCCGCCGCTCATGCACCGTCCGGCGCTTCAAATCGAACCGGTTCAGCCTTATATGTCACGCAGATACGCCCGTGCAATGCACGGAAGCCCAAAAAGTAGACACGATCGCGCGGGCCGCCGCCCCCGACGAAGGAATTCCGCGACATGGCCGAGCTGAGCCGCGAAGACATCCTTGCCGCGCTGTCGCGCATCATCGATCCGGACACGAAGCGGGACGTGGTGAGCCTCGGCCTCGTCCAGGGGCTCGTCATCAGGAACGGCCATGTCGGCCTCTCGCTCGAGATCGAGCCCAAGGAGGCCGAGCGCAAGGACGCGCTGCGCCAGGCCTGCGAGGAGGCGGTGGCGAAGCTGCCGGGCGTGCTCTCGGCGACCGTGGTGCTGACCGCGGAGCGCGAGCAGGGCGCGCCGCCTGCGCGCGGCGGCGCGCTCCGGGGCGGGCCGACCGCCAGGCCGTCGCGGCCGGCGCTGCCCGGCATCGGCGCGGTGGTCGCGGTGGCGTCGGCCAAGGGCGGCGTCGGCAAATCGACCACCGCGGTCAACCTCGCGGTCGCGATGGCCAAGCTCGGCGCGCGCGTCGGGCTGCTCGACTGCGACATCTACGGCCCCTCGATTCCACGCATGATGCGCCTAACCGGCCGGCCGCAGAGCGCCGACGGCAAGACCATGAAGCCGATGGAACGCTACGGCGTGCGCGTCATGTCGATCGGCTTCCTGGTCGACGAGGACACGCCGATGATCTGGCGCGGGCCGATGGTGATGGGCGCGCTCGAACAGATGCTCCACGACGTGCAATGGGGCGAGCTCGACGTCCTGGTCTGCGACCTGCCGCCCGGCACCGGCGACGCCCAGCTCACCATGGCGCAGCGCGTGCCGCTCTCGGGCGCGGTCATCGTCTCGACGCCGCAGGACATCGCGCTGCTCGACGCGGTGCGCGGCATCAACATGTTCCGCCGCGTCGACGTGCCGGTGCTCGGCATCATCGAGAACATGAGCTATTTCGTCTGCCCGAAATGCGGCGAGCGCAGCGAGATCTTCCACCATGGCGGCGCCAAGGAGACCGCGCAGCGGCTCGGCGTTCCGTTCCTCGGCGAAATCCCGCTCGACATCGAGATCAGGACCACCTCCGACGAGGGCCGGCCGATCGTCGATTCGGCGCCGGGCAGCCCGCATGCCGAGAGCTACCTCGCAATCGCCGGCCGCGTGCTCGACGCCGTCAAGGGCGGCGCGGCGAGCGCCCGCAAGCCGCCCAAGATCTCATTCGTCTGAGGTGGCTTAGGATTTAGCTTCCGACAGCACCGCGATCAGCTCGGGGACGAGGCGGCCGCCTGCGCCGCCATCGGTCGCCGTCGCGTAGAGCTGCCGCACGGCCTCGGCGACCACATGAGGCGCGCGGACCTCGCCGGCCATCTGGTTGTAATAGGAGAGGTCCTTGAGCGCGTTGACGATCGTGAAGCGCAAGCCGGACGGATCGCCGGACTCGATGAAGGGCTTGAGACGCTTGTAGACGACGCCGTCGCCCGCGCCCTTCTCCAGCACCTCGAGGAAGACGGCCGGCGCGACGTCGGCATGCGAGGCCGCGGCCGCGGCCTCGGCGAGCAGCGCGGCGAAGCCGAGCGAGACGAAATTGTGCAGCAGCTTGAGCTTGTGGCCGCTGCCGGTCGGCCCGGCATGGACGATCGCCTCCGCAAAGCAGCGCAGCATCGGCTCGGCCTCGCGGAACAGCCCGGCATCGCCGCCGACGATCAGGCCGAGCCGGCCCTCCTCGGCCTCCTTCGAGGTGCGCGTCATCGCGGCGTCGAGATAGCGCCCGCCCGCCTCGGTGACCGACTTCGCGATCTTCTCGGTCGAGCTCGGGATCGCGGTCGTGCAGTCGATCACGATCGCACCCTTCTTGAGCCCGCTCAGCACGCCGTCCTGCCGCAGCACGACATCCTCGACCTGCGGGCTGCCGGTGACGCAGAGGATGATGACATCGGAGGTCGAGGCGAGGCGCGCCACCGAATCCTCGCTCTTGGCGCCGGCCGCGATCAGGTCATCGACCGGCTGGTTGCCCGGATGCGCGAGGAACGACAGCGAGTGGCCGTGCTTCAGGATGTTGCGGGCAATGCCGTGCCCCATCATGCCGACGCCGATCAAGCCGACCTGTTGCGCCATGCCCCTCTCGCCTCCCGCGCTCGCTCAGTGCACCGCCCCGATGGGGATTAGCGCAGGGCATGGCTACAGGGTCAAGCGCCGACGCCGGAACCGGAACCGCCATCGCCCAGGCAATCCTTGATCAGCGAGCGAAGCTGCTCGCCGGTGAACGGCTTGTGAAGCGTCTGCCTCGCGCCGAGCGCCTTGGCCATTTTGAGATAGTCGGGCTCGACGGACGCGTTGATCCCCATCGGGATCCGGAGGCCGCCGGTCATGGCGACGACGGGCACCGATGGGCTCGCCTTCTGCAGCTCACGCAGCGTCTCGATGCCCTCGACCTCGGGCATCAGGAGGTCGGTGATGACGAGATCGAACGGGGCGTTTTTGAACAGCTTCAAGCCTTCGCGCCCGTTCGCCGCGACCGTCACCTCGTGATGGTCGAGCTCGAGATGCAGCTTGATCGTATCCCGGACCAGTTCCTCGTCATCGATGAGAAGAATGCGTGCCATGACTCCTCCGCCTTCAACGGGCCGCGTTGGGGGCATCGTGTCGCGGCGCATCGAGGCAGCGGGCGCGGCCGGCCGTGTTCGCACGGTTCGTGCCGCGGCATGGGATGACGTCGATGAACAGAAGAGTGATCTTCTGGCCGAAACCGTCATTCACGCGAGATCTATCGCCGGGCATCCTCGTCGATCACCGCCCATCGTGCCGCGCTCTGCGCCCACGATGCGGCCCCATTGCTGAGCAGCGCCTCAGCCCCAGGATGGGGCTGCCGACTCCTCCACCGCTCCGTGCTGGTTCCAGTGATCGCCCGCGACTTGAGTTTCTTATGTCCAGAGACCTAGCACATTTCGAGATCGAGACAAGCGCCTACAAGCTCGTATTCCCGCATGACATGCACTGATTCCAAGCCACGAGGACGGTCGGAAGAAGCCACGAGATCAAGTGAAAGACGTGGACGCAACGTACAAGACACCCGCAATTGCTGCGTTTTCTTGGTTAAGGCGCAGGGCTCGACGGCGCCGGCCGCGACGGGCTCAAGGGCCAACCGCTCGCCCGCGTTGCGACGGTATCTACGGAAGCGGAGCTGGACGCATCGACTTGTCACCGATCTCCCACCGCACCCTCACGGGGAAGAGCATCGCCGCCGGGATCACTCGACGACGCGGGCGGCCGCTTCGGTGTGGAAGACGCCGGTCGGCGAGAAGAGGCGCCGATACTCCGCCTTGATCTCCTCGATCTTCCGCGCCGCTTCCGGCGTGTCGGGGCGCACGATGATGAGCATCTTGGTCGTCTCGGCGAGCACCTGCCCGCCCGTCGCCGCGTTGCCGCCGCCCTGCCCATAGGCGTTGAGCACGGTGAGCCCGTCCGGGAAGCGCGGCGTCACCACCTCCGCAAGGAAGCGCGACCATGCCTGCTCGCTGACGCCTTTGCCGTCGGGCGTCCTGAGGCCGAAATAGAGCGTGGTCTGCGTGGCGTTGTCGAACCACGCCGTCTCATCGGCGCTCGCCAGCCGCGCCAGCGGCAGCGACAGTGCGACGATCAGCAGCAAAACGGCGATGCGACGGGCCAGGGTCATCCGGTGGTCTCCTTCAGCGTTCGTGTCGGCATTGCATATCACACCGCGACTTGCGACTTGCCGAGCTCCGGCTCGCGATGCTTGTTGACCTTCATCCAGACATGCTCGCCCGAGGTGGTGCGGCCATAGCGCGGCGGCCGGACGGCGCTCGTGCAGGTCGGCAGGCATTCGATCACCGCGTCGTAGTTGGGCTGGTGGAAGAACGTCATGGAGAGCCGGCGGCTGCCGAGCGCCTTGTCGCGCGGCGGGTTGACCACGCGATGCATGGTCGAGACCCAGCGGTCGTTGGTCCACTCCGCCATCAGGTCGCCGAGATTGACCACGAAGGTGTCCGGGATCACCGGCACGTCGATCCAGCCGCCGTCCTTGCCGAGCACCTGCAGGCCGCCGGGCGCGGCGTCGGGCTTGACGATGGTCAGGCTGCCATAGTCCGTGTGCGCGCCGGCGCGGAGCTGCCCCGGCAAGGGCTCGGTGTGCTGCTCGGGATAGTGGATGACGCTGAAATTGGTGATGTGGCGGTCGACCTTGTCGTCGAAGAAATGCTCGGGCATGCCGAGGCCGAGCGCGAAGATGCGCATCAGGTCCGTCGAGAGCCGCTCCATCGCCGTGAAGTAGGCCTCCCACACCGGGCGGAAGTCCGCCGGCCGCGCGGGCCATAAATTGGGCGCGAAGAAATTGCCCGGCTTGGCGGCGCGGTGATAGGCGTCGTTCGGGAAATCGAACGGCCCGATCGAGAACGATTCCTTGAGGTCGGGCGGGCTCACCTCGTCGAGGCTGTAGGCCAGCGCCTCGTTGCCGAACGCGATATAGCCGCGATAGCGGTCCGGCGGCATGGCGAGCGCCTGCTTCTCCTCGAGCGGCAGGTCGAAGAACGCCTTCGAGACGCGGCGCATGTCCTCGATCAAGGCGTCCGGCACGCCGTGCCCGGAAACGATCAGGAAGCCGAGATCGGTGCAGGCACGGTCCACGGCTTCGGCGACGCGGCGGCGCGCCGCCTGGTCGCCGCTGAAATAGGGGGCGATGTCGATAACCGGGATGTGGCTGGTCATGAGGCGCTTCCTCGATCCTCGGGAGTTGCACGCGGCGCGCGACTTCGCATCGCGCTGGAGCGCGGTAATGTGAAGCGAACCCCGCGCGCGACGCAACACGCTTGAGCTTTCAACGGCTTGCTCAGGACCGCGGAGGAGCAACGCGGCGCCGGCTCACATTCCACACATGTGCGAATAGCGTCCATAAAACATGTGTTTAGGCGACGCGGCCTTGTGTGGTGCGTCGCGCCTCGAATACCATCGACACGCGATCCGGCCGATCAAGAACGAATGCCGGACGCATGGGAGGCTCTGAGGTCTCGGCAGGATTTCAGGGCGCGAGAGGAGAGACTCGCCCGTCGCTGACGCGCCGCCAGGGCGGCTCGCGCAGCGTCGGGGCAATGGCGCGCAGCGAACGATGCGATGGCCGAGGGAGTGAGCACGACGGTCAGGTCCGTGCGGCGGCTGCCCCAGGGGCGGCGCGTCCAGACGCGCTTCGTCGCGATCTGGCTCGCCCTCGCCGCGCTCGTCGTGATCAGCGCGATCTTCGTGCCGCGCAGCCTGCTGCCCTCCTCCATCCTCGCGATCATCCCGTTCGCGGCGTTCCTCGCCATCACATCCATGGGCGAGGCGCTGGTGCTGATGGCGCGCGGCATCGACTTGTCGATCCCGGCCATCGTCACCCTGTCGAGCACGATGATCCTCGGCGTCTCGGCGGGCGACGATGCCGGCCTCGCCGCGGCGATCGTCGTCGCGCTCTTGCTCTCGGTCGCGGTCGGCGTGATCAGCGGCATCTTCGTCGCCGTCTTCAACCTCAATTCGCTGGTCGTCACGCTCGCGGTCGGCACCATCGTCGCCGGGCTGACGCTCTGGTACCGGGAGGGCATCGCCGCCGAGGCGCGCGTGCCGCCGGCGCTTGCCGATTGGGGCGGCGCACGCTTCCTCGAGCTCAACCTTTCGGTCTGGATCGCCATCGCCCTGATCGTGCTGTTCACGGTCGTGCTGCGCTTCACCGGGCTCGGCCGGCGCTTCATCGCGGTCGGCGCCAACCCGCGGGCGGCGTGGATCGCCGGCATCGGCGTCGCGCGCTATCAGATCCTCGCCTACGCTTCCGCTGCGCTGCTCTACGGCATCGCCGGCATCCTGCTCTCCGCCTTCATCCGCAACCCGACGCTCGACGTCGGCCGGGCCTATCTGCTCGCGCCGATCGCGGCCGCGGTGCTGGCCGGCACCGCGGTCACGGGCGGCGTCGGCAGCATGATCTCGGTTGCGGGCGCCGCACTGTTCCTGACCCATCTGGGACAAATCCTCAAAATGCTCGGCCTCTCCACCGCCATCCAATTCATGGTCTACGGCGCGGCGATCGCGCTCGGCATGGCGCTGGCCGGCCTGCAGGTCTCGTCCGTGCGCGACGCGGCGATCCGGCTGCTTGGCCGCAGGTCGCCCCCGCTCGCCATCAGACAGAACGTCGATCCGAGAACGAGCCGTCGAACCTGACTATCAAACGGGAGGAGGGAATAGTCATGCGTCGATCAATCTGCCGGGGCCTTTCAGTCACGGCCGGCGTCCTCGTCGGGGCGCTCGCCATTGCGGCCCACAACCCGTCCGATGCGGCGGACACCAAGGAGCTGATGCTGAAGGCGCTCGGTACCGATGAGAACATCGGGCCGATCGTCACCGAGGCGTTCGAGCAGGCCGCCAAGGACCTGACGCCCGAGGAGCGCGAGCTCGCGCTCAAATGCTGGAAGGAGAATGTGTGCGAGACCGGCCGCGGCGAGCTCACCGTGGCGCTCGCCGACGGCTTCGGGGAGAACGTGTGGCGCCAAGTCACCCACATGGAATTCGTGATGCAGGCGCTCAGCTACCCGAACGTCAAGAAGATCATCTACACCTCGGCGCGCGGCGACGCGACCAAGGCGATCTCGGACATGCGCAGCCTGATCGCCCAGGGCGCCAACATCATCACCATGTTCCCCGACGCCGGCGAGGCGATGCTGCCGACCGCGAAGGAGGCGACCGAGGCGGGCATCCAGGTGGTGCCCTACATCTCGCCGCCGGGCGGCGAGCCGGGCAAGGACTTCCTCGCGCTCGTGGCGGAGAATCTATGCGAGCTCGGCAACCAGTTCGTGCAGTTCGTCGCCGAGAACGCGAGCGGCGACCAGATCAACGTCGTCGAGCTCGGCGGCACCCCGGGCAACGGCCTGAGCGCGGCCTGGCAGAAATGCGCGGAGGAGAAGATCAAGGCGAACACCGCGATGACGCTGCTCGGCAAGGCCGATACCAACTGGACCCAGGAAGGCACCTTCGAGGCGATGTCGAGCTTCCTCGCGCAGAACCCGAAGATCGACGCGGTGCTCTACGAATATGCCGACGGCTTCCGCGGCGGCGTGCGTGCCTACGAGGCGGCCAACCGCCCGCTCGATCTCATCCTGTCGCTGCGCACCGACGAGCAGGGCTTGTTCTGCGACTGGGAGAAGGCCAGCAACCCCAACTTCAAGATCTTCTTCTCGGCCGGCGGCACCTTCCAGGTGCGCATCGCGCTCACCGCGGCCATGGCCAAGCTCCGGGGTGACGAGATCCCCGCGGTGGTCGACGTGCCGTTCAAGATGAAGCAGGTGCAGAGCGGCATGTGCAACACGGCGCTGCCCGTGGAGATGCCGGTCTCCTCGCTGGTCGACGCCGACATGCTGGCGCTGATGTTCAAGTAGGCGCGGCGCCCGCGCTCCAACGGTGAGGCCCGGTGGACCAGGCGCTTCGCGGCGCCCCGTCCGCCGGGCCGGTTGCCCGCGTGACCGATGATCCGGATGCCGGACCCGAGAGCATGACCGCGCCGTCGCTCAAGCTGTCGAACATCTCCAAGCGCTATCCCGGGGTGCAGGCGCTGAACGGCGTCGGCCTGGAATGCGTCGCGGGCGAGGTGCATGCGGTGGTCGGCGAGAACGGCTCTGGCAAGAGCACCCTGCTCGGCATCGCGAGCGGCACGGTCGCGCCCGATGAAGGCACGGTCGAGATTCTGGGTGTCCCGCTCGATGCCGCCGACCCCTCGCTGGCGCGCAAGCTCGGCCTCGCCACGGTCTATCAGGACGATTCGCTGGTGCGCGAGCTGAGCGTCGCGCAGAACCTGCAACTGGGCACGCTCGGCCGGACGATGTCCTATGCGGGCATGAGGGCGCGGGCGAAGGCGCTGCTCGACCGCTACGACCTCGCGCTCGATCCCGATGCGCTGGTGAGCGAGCTGTCGCCTTCGCAACGGCAATTCCTCGAAGTGGTCAAGGCGCTCGCCGCCAGGCCGAAGGTGCTGCTGCTCGACGAGCCGACCACCTCGCTCGATCTGCACGACGTCGAGAAGCTGCACGCCATCGTGCGCCGGCTCGTCGAAGAAGGCGCCACGGTCGTCTATGTCAGCCACCGGCTGCCCGAAATCCTCTCGCTCGCCGACCGCATGACCGTGCTGCGCGACGGCGAGGGCCAGGGCACCTACGACACCGCCACGCTGACCGAGGAGGCGATCATCGCGCTCATGGTCGGCCGGCCGATCGAGGCAGAGTTCCCGGCCAAGCGCGGCGCACGGCCCGGCGAAAGCGGCGCCGTGCTCGCCGTGCGCGACCTCGCGGGCGAGCCGTTCGGCGGGGTGAGCTTCGAGGCGCAGCGCGGCGAGATCATCGGCCTCGCCGGCGCCGAGGGTAACGGCCAGCGCGAGGTGCTGCGCGCGCTCTGCGGCTTCGAGGCCGCCGCGGGCGAGGTGATCTGCGACGGCCGGCGCGTGCCGCTCAACGCGCCGAAGGGCGCGATCGCGGCAGGCGTCATGATGCTGAGCGGCGATCGCGCGGCGGAATCGATCTTCCCGGTGCTCGGCGTGCGCGAGAACATGACGGTGCAGGTCCTGAGGCGTTTCTCGCGCGTGGGCCTGGTCTCGGGCGCACGGGAACGGCGGCAAGCGAGCGCGCTGATCGACGAGCTCGACATCGCGACCGCGACGCTCGACCAGCCGATCCGCACGCTCTCCGGCGGCAACCAGCAGAAGGCGGTGCTGGCGCGCAGCTTCCTGCACGACGCCAAGGTCATCATGATCGACGAGCCGACCCAGGGCGTCGATGCCAAGGCGCGCTTCGACATCTATCAGGCGCTGCGCGCCAAGGCGGACCAGGGCGCGACCATCATCCTCAAATCGGCCGATGCGATCGAGCTCGCCGGCCTGTGCGACCGCGTGCTGGTGTTCTCGCGCGGGCGCATCATCCGCGAGCTGAAGGGCGACGAGGTGACCGAGCCCAACATCGTCTCGTCGTTCCTGACCTCGCGCACCGGCCGCGCAGGCAGCACGGGCGCGGCGGCGGAGGCCGAGGCGCCGCAGCGCGGCTCCCTGCCCGGCAAGCTGTGGCGGCTGCTCGGGCCTGGCCCGCAATGGTGGAAGCCCTCCTGGTTCCTGCTCGTCCTGATCGTCATCGTCGGCGCCTATGCCTCGTCGCAGTCGAACGCCTTCCTGACGCCGCTCAACGCCCGGCATCTCCTGCTCGCCACCGCGCCACTGGCGCTGGTCTCGATGGCGCAGTTGAACGTGCTCCTGGTCGGCGGCTTCGACATGTCGGTCGGCTCGCTGATGACGCTCACCGTGGTGATCGCCTCCTTCCTGATCACCAGCGGCGCCGAGCCCGGCCTGGTGCTGGGCGGCGCGCTGCTCTGCCTCGGCGCCGGCATCGCGGTCGGCTCGGCCAACGGCGCCATGGTGCGCCGGCTGCACATCAACCCGGTGATCACCACCATCGCCATGCTGAGCGTGCTGCAAGGCATCGCGCTCCATCTGCGGCCGATCCCGGGCGGCGCGATCAGCGCCGAGTTCATGGGTGCCTTGACCGCGCGGGCCGGCTTCCTGCCCTACTCCTTCCTCGGCCTGATCGGCCTCGCCATCCTCGCCGATTTCTGGCTCTATCGCAGCCGCAGCGGGCTCAAGGCGCGCGCGGTCGGCTTCCGCGAGGAGGCGGCGCGGCGCAACGGCATCTGGACCGGGCTGGTTCATTTCCGCGCCTACGTCATGTCGGGCCTGCTCGCCGCGCTCGCCGGCCTCTTCCTCTCGACCGAGGTCGGCGTCGGCCACCCGACCATCGGCGCGACCTATACGCTCACCAGCATCGCGGCGGCGGTGCTCGGCGGCGCCGCGCTGAGCGGCGGCCGCGGCTCGTTCCTCGGCGCGCTGCTCGGCGCCATCTTCTTCGCGCTCATCATCAACATCATGCCGTTCCTCGGCGTCCACACCGCGCTCGGCATCATCGTCAGCGGCGCGCTCACGCTGCTCGCGGTGCTGATCTATTCGGGCCGCCTGCCGACCGGGCGGCTCTGGCTCTATCTGCGCGGCGCGCTGCTGCCGCGCGCCAAATGGCACGTCTCGTCCGATCAGCCCATGGGGAGGGAATCATGAGCCTTGTCGCAGGCATTGCCGAACGGCGCTCGGCGAAGCCGGCCGAGCCGCAAGCCGCATCCGACGGCGCGTTCGACATCATCGTGGTGGGCGGCGGCGCGGGCGGCCTGTCGAGCGCGCTGTTCTCGCGCTGGCTCGGCAACCAGGTCCTGCTGCTCGAGAAGGCGCCGCAGCTCGGCGGCACCACGCGCAAGGCCGCCTTCTGGTACTGGGTGCCCAACAACGAGGCGATGAAGGCGGCCGGCATCAAGGACCCGAGGAAGGATTGCCTGCGCTACATGGCGCGGCTTTCGCGCCCCGAATGCTATGACCCGAAGGACGCGCATCTCGGCATGCCGGCCTGGGAGTACGCGATGTTCGAGGCGATCTACGACAACGCCTCGACCGCGACCGAGCTGCTGCGCGAACGCGGCGCGCTCGAATACCGGCATTGCGATTTCGTGCCCGACTATTGGGCCGAGCTGAAGGAGGACAAGGCGCCGAAGGGCCGCGTGCTGCTGCCCAAGGGCGCCAAGGATTCGATGTCGGACGGCGGCGAGGTCGCGGTCCGCACCATGTCGGAAGCGGCGAAGCGCGACGGCGTCGAGATCAAGGCCGGCCATCGCGTGCAGCGGCTGATCAGGAACGGCGCCGGCGAGGTGGTCGGCGTCGAGGCGGATTCAGGCGATGGCCAGATGCGGCGCTTCCGCGCGCGCAAGGCGGTGATCTTCTGCACCGGCGGCTTCACCCATAACGAGGAGCTCAGGAAGAATCACCTGAACGTGCCGATCTATGGCGGCTGCGCCGCGGCGAGCAACGAGGGCGATTTCGTCTACATCGCAGGCCATGTCGGCGCGCAGCTCCGCAACATGAACTATGCCTGGATGTGCCCGATCGTCCTGGAGAAGGCGCTCAACAACGATCCAGAGCTGATCGGCACCTTCTCGCCGTCGGGCGATTCGATGATCTACGTCAACAAGCATGGCAAGCGGGTCACCAACGAGAAGCTCGCCTACAACGAATCGGCGCAGGCCTTCTTCGAGTGGGACCCGGTCGCGGCCGAATACCCGAACCTGGTGCTGATCGCGATCTGGGACCAGCGCAGCCAGAACCATTGCGCGAGCGAGGAGTATGGCCGCTTCATCGTGCCGCCGGGGCGGGACGACGCCCACGTCATCAAGGGCGCGACGCTCGGCGAGCTGAGCGAAGGCATCAGGCAGCGCCTCGCCAAATACGCGGCGCAGACCGGCGGGCTCAAGCTCGTGCCGCGCTTCGAGAAGAACCTCGAGCGCACCATCGCGCGCTTCAACAAGTTCGCCGCCGCCGGCAAGGACCGCGACTTCCGGCGCGGCGAGCGCCAGGTCGAGCTCCTGTTCAACGGCCCGGTCGCGGCCGAGCCCTCGGCGCCCAACCCCACCATGTATCCGATCAGCCAGAGCGGGCCTTACTACGCGGCGCTGCTCTCGGGCGGCACGCTCGACACCAAGGGCGGCCCCAAGACCACGCCGAACGGCAGGGTGCTCGACGATGCCGACCGGCCGATACCGGGCCTCTACGGCGTCGGCAATTGCGTCGCCTCGGCCTCAGCGCGCGCCTATTGGGCCGGCGGCGCGACGCTCGGCCCGATCCTCGCCTTCGCCTATCTGGCGGCGCACCAGGCCGACAAGGAACCAGAGCGGCTGACCAACTGATGCCGCCGCGACGGACTCAAAAAAAGCCACACAGCCCATCTGCAACGGAGGAACCACATGGCGCTTGCAACCCAGACCATGACCGACGAGCAACGCAAGTCCGTCGTCATCGAGTATCTCAAGGCGTTCGACAACAAGGGCGTGACGACGACGGGCGGCAGCATCCTCGACCTGTTCGCCAAGGACGCGTTCGTCTACTTCCCGAAATGGGGCCTGGCGCACGGCCATGAGGAGATCGGCAAGATGCTCGCCGACGTCGGCCCGACCATCAAGTCGATCACCCACCACTACTCGCACTTCAACTTCATCTTCTCGGGCGGCGACTATGTGGTGTGCGAGGGCACCAGCCACGGCGAGCACCGCGACGGCCCGTGGCGCGCCGGCGTGCCGAGCTGGGGCGCCGGCTATTGGTGCGATGTGTTCGAGATCAGGGACTGGAAGATCCAGCGCTGCTTCATCTATCTCGACCCCGACTATGCCGGCAAGGACACTGCACGCTATCCCTGGCTCGCCGGCAAGAAATAGCGCGAGCTTCGACGACGGTGCGCTTCGAGCATTGACCGCCGCCCGCCGGCGCTCCAATTGAGCTAGAGCAGGGATAAAGCCGGATCGGCTCTCCCCCTCACCCTACCCTCTCCCCCTCGAAGGGGGAGAGGGATACGCGGGCGCACGCCGAACGATGAGCGAGCCGAGCCGAAACTGGGTGAGAGGTCGGAACACCCGAAACGGTCCCATGGCGGGTCGGCAGGCAGGCATGGACCCACGCAGATCGGCATTGAGCCGCCGCGCCTTCCTCGGCTCGGCGGCGGCGCTCGGGATCACCGCATCGCTCGGGCCGTGGCCCGCCTCGGCCGCCGACGAGGCAGGGCCGATCCTGAGGCGCACGATCCCGTCCACCGGCGAGGCGGTGCCGGCGATCGGCATGGGCTCGTGGATCACCTTCAACGTCGGCGATGACGAAGGCTTGCGCGACGCGCGCGTCGAGGTGCTGCGCGCTTCTTCGAGCTCGGCGGCGGCATGGTCGATTCCTCGCCCATGTACGGCTCGTCGGAGGCGGTGATCGGCTACTGCCTGTCGCGCCTCGGCGAGAGGCCGGGCCTCTTCTCCGCCACCAAGGTATGGACGCTGTTCCAGGGCGACGGCGTCGACCAGATGGCGCGCTCGCGCGAGCTCTGGGGCGTGCAACGCTTCGACCTGATGCAGGTCCACAACCTCTTGAGCTGGGAGAGCCATCTCGAGACACAGCTCGCGGACAAGGCCGACGGCCGCGTCCGCTATGTCGGCATGACCACCTCGCACGGCGCCCGGCACGATGCGCTCGAAGCGATCATGCGCGAGCAGCCGATCGACGTCGTACAGTTCACCTACAACATCCTGGACCGCGAGGCCGAGCAGCGCCTGCTGCCGCTCGCGGCGGAGCGCGGCCTCGGCGTCGTGATCAACCGGCCGTTCCGGCGCAAGGAACTGTTCGAGCTGTTCGCGCGGCACCCGCTGCCCGACTGGGCCGGCGAAATCGACTGCGCGAACTGGGCGCAGTTCCTCCTCAAGTTCGTGATCTCGCACCCCGCGGTCACCTGCGCCATTCCCGCGACCTCCAACGTTGATCACATGCGCGAGAACATGGGCGCGCTGCGCGGCCGCCTGCCCGACCAGCCGACGCGCGAACGCATGATCCGCTATGTCGAGAGTCTCTAATGCCGTCCGCCCGGGATGGATGTTTCGTCCGCCATACCGCTCTGCCCGTCATTGCCGGGCTTGACCCGGCAATCCACGGCCGCATGCGCCCTGCCTTGAAGCCCCTGGACCCGCGGATCAAGTCCGCGGGTGACGACGGTAGAAGCGGCGCCGTTCGAGCCCGATGACATGCTGCCCTTCGATGCCGAGAGCCTGTTCGCGTTCTTCGCGCAGTACAACCGGGCGATCTGGCCGGCGCAGATATTCGCCTGGCTGCTCGGCGTCGCCGCTCTCGTTCTTGCCGTCAGGCCGTTCGGCGCGAGCGGGCGGCTGATCGGCGCCATCCTGCTCGCGGCCTGGGCGTTCTCGGCCGTCGTCTTCCACTATCTCCACTTCGCGACGATCAACTTCATGGCGCCGTTCTATGCGCCCTTCTTCCTGGCCGAGGCCGTGCTGATCGGCTGGGCGCTGATCATCCGCGCGAGGACGTTCCGCTTCCGCCCGAACCTCTCGGGCTGGGCCGGCCTCACGCTCGTCGGCTTTGCGCTGGTGGCGTCGCCGCTGATCGACGGCCTCGCGGGGCATGGCTGGCCGAGCGCGCGTCTCGTCGGCGTCACGCCGGACGCGACCGTGCTCCTCACGGTCGGGCTCCTGCTGCTGATCGACGGCCGCGTGCCGCTCTACCTGCTCGTCATCCCGATGCTCTGGGCGATCGTCGGCGGCTGGACCGCCTGGTTCATCGAGGCTCCTGAAGACCTTATCCTGCCGGCCCTCAGCTTCCTCGGGATTTGCCTCGCCGTCCTCGGCTACCGGCGGCCGGCCTAATCCACCACCTCGCCTTCGACCAGCGCGATCGCCTCGATCTCGATCATCAGCTCGGGCAGCGCGAGCGCGCGCACCTCGACGATGGTGTCGGCCGGATAGGGCTTGGAAAAGTGTTTGGCGCGCAGCGCCACGATCTTCGGGAAGTTGCCCATGTCGGTCAGGTAGATGTTCACCTTGACGACCTTCTTCATGGACGAGCCGCCGGCTTCGAGCACCTTCCTGAGATTGGCGAAGGCCTGCTCGGCCTGAGCGTCGAAATCGCCGGCGCCGACCACCTTGCCCCGGTCGTCGATCGACGCCTGGCCCGAGATGAAGACCAGGTTGCCGACCCTGTAGCCGAGCGCGATGTTGAACGGCTCATAGTTGTCGGGCATCATGTGGATGCGCTTGGCCTGCGTCATGCTGCGAGTCATGTCGGTTCCTCTCTCCCTTAGCTTGTCGGGCCGATCATCCTGGCCGGATCGACGATGCGGTCGAACGCCGCCCCGTCGATATAGCCGAGCGCGAGGCACGCCGCCTTCAGCGTCGTGTCGTGCTCATAGGCGTAATGCGCCGCCTTCGAGGCCTTGTCATAGCCGATCACCGGGCTCAGCGCCGTCACCAGCATGAGCGAGCGCTCGACGAAATGCGCGATCTGCGGCTCGTTGGCGGTCATACCGTCGACCAGGAAGACCCGGAAATTGCGGCAGCCATCCGCCATGATGCGCGCCGATTGCAGCACGGCGTGGATCATCACCGGCTTGTAGACGTTCATCTCGAGATGGCCGCCGGCGCCGCCGAAGCCGACTGCCACGTCGTTCGCCATCACCTGCACCGCGACCATGGCGAGCGCCTCGCACTGGGTCGGGTTGACCTTGCCCGGCATGATCGACGAGCCCGGCTCGTTGGCGGGCAGGTCAAGCTCATGCAGGCCGCAGCGCGGGCCGCAGGCGAGCAGCCTGATGTCGTTCGCGATCTTGTAGAGCGAGATCGCCAGCGTCTTGTAGGCGCCGCTCAGCATGACCAGCGCGTCATGCGCGCCCTGCACCGCGAACTTGTTGGGCGCGCTGACGAAGGGCAGGCCGGTCAGCGCCGCGATCCGCTGCGCGACCCGTTCGGCGAACTCGGGGTGCGCGTTGATGCCGGTGCCGACCGCGGTGCCGCCGAGCGCGAGCTGGTAGACGTCCTTCAGGCAATATTCGATGCGCGCGATGTCGTCGTCGAACATCCGCACATAGCCGGAGAACTCCTGGCCGAGCGTCAGCGGCACCGCGTCCTGCAGATGGGTGCGGCCGATCTTCACGATGCCGGCCCACGCCTTGGCCTTGGCGTCGAGCCCATCGCGCAGCGTGCGCACCGCCGGCAGCAGGCGGCCGGTGGTCTGAAGCGCCGCGGCCATGTGCATCGCCGCCGGGAAGGAATCGTTGGACGATTGCGACAGGTTGACGTGATCGTTGGGATGGATCGGCTGCTTGCTGCCGAGCACGCCGCCGGCAAGCTCGATCGCACGGTTGGCGATCACCTCGTTGACGTTCATGTTCGACTGGGTGCCGCTGCCGGTCATCCAGACATGCAGCGGGAAGTGCGCATCGAGCTTGCCGGACGCCACCTCCTGCGCCGCCTGCACGATGAGGTCGCATCTGTCCTTGGGCAAGAGGCCGAGCGCGTGATTGGTCTCGGCCGCCGCCGCCTTCAAGACTCCGTAGGCGTGGATCAGCTCGATCGGGATCAGCTCGGCGCCGATCGAGAAATACCGGATCGAGCGTTGCGTCTGGGCGCCCCAATAGCGATCATCGGGAACCTCGATCTCGCCGAGGCTGTCGGTTTCCTTGCGCATCGGCGGCCTCCTGGTTCGTGGCGCATTGCTGCGCCCGCGACTGTATCGGGCGGCCGGTCCGCTGGCGAGAACCTGGGGTGCATGAAGGGCCGCATCAAGAAGGCGGCCGCACGGCCGCGTCCCGTTGCGACGCGGATGGGGGGAGCATGGGGAACAGAGGCGCGCCCGGCCGCGGGCGGCTTCGAGGGCGCCGTCGCGGCTGCCCGGACGGGCCGGCCCCGAGGCCGGCGCCCGGGCCGCTCGCCGCAGCCTTGTGCGCCCTCGCGCTCGCCGGCTGCTCGTCGTTCGTCGCGCCCGAGGTCTTCCTCGAGGAGCGGCAGATCGAGCCGCCGAGCCTGGAGCGCATCACGGTCTGCGCCGGCGAGGTCTGCGCCAAGCGCCGCGAGGTGAGCCTCACGGCGGAAGACCGGGACACGCTGCGCGCCTTCTTTGCCGGAACGGAGAACGAGCCGGCCGCGGAGCGCGAGGCGATGAAGCGGGCCATCGCCTGGTTCGAGCATCGGGTCGGCGTCGACGACAAGCGCCCGCCGACCGAGGAGCTCGACAAGCAGAACGTCAAGGAGGTGTTCTGGAACTACCACTCCTGCGTCGACGATACCGCCAACACCACGACCTTCCTCCTGACGCTCGAACAGCTCGGCGTGCTGGCGCAGCACGAGGTCGAGGGCCAGGCCTATCGGGGGCTCGTCATCGACGGCCGGGTGCCGCACTTCACCGCGGTGATCCGCGAGAAGGAGACCGGCGAGGAATACGCGGTCGATACCTGGCTCTACACCACGGGCGAGCCGGTCATCGTCAAGCCGCTGTCGGACTGGCTGTGGGCGTATTGAGCGCGCCGGCCCGCGCCGTTCGTCAGCCTGCGTGCTTGTAGGCTTCGCCGGCCCGCACCGGCCGCGCGGCGGGCGCGTTGTTCTCGTTGGTGGCGTGCTGCTCGACGAAGCGCGTGAACTCGCTGGCCGATAGCGGCGGCGAGATGAGATGGCCCTGCGCCTGGTCGCAGCCGATCGTGCTCAGGAAATCCCATGCCCCGGTCGTCTCCACGCCTTCCGCGCAGGCCTTCAGGCCGAGATTGTGGGCAAGGTCCACGATCGACCTCACGATGACGCGCGATTCCTCGTTCGTATCCAGCTCCTGCACGAAGGAGCGGTCGATCTTCAGCTCGCTGAACGGCATCCGGTAGAGGCGGACGAGTGAGGAATAGCCGGTCCCGTAATCGTCCATCGAGAGCTTGAAGCCCTTGAGGCGGAAGCGCGTCATGTTCTCCATCGCGGCCACCGGGTCGGCCATGGTGACGCTTTCCGTCAGCTCGATCGCGAGACGGCCGACCTCGAGCTCCGCCTTCCTGACCAGCTCGCCGAACTGGTCCGGCAGGCTCTGCATCGAGAGAAGCCGCCCCGACAGGTTGACTGCAACGTCGAGCATGAAACCCCGCTTCTTGAGCAGGGCCGCCTGATCGAGAGCCTGCCTGACGATGCCGAAGGTGAGCGGCTCGATCAGGCCGGTCTGCTCGGCGAGCGGGATGAACTTGCTCGGCGGTATCGTGCCGAACTCCGGATGCTCCCAGCGGGCGAGCGCCTCGAAGCCCTGAATGCACCGGCTCGATGTGCAACTGAAATCCACCTTGGGCTGGTAGGCGGCGACCACTTGGCCGGCGGCGATCGCCTCGCGAAGCTGCGCCTCCGAGATCGTGGGCCGCCGTGCCGGGGCGCTGCCGAGCGCCTTTTCGAGCGCGCGGATTTCGAACGGCTTCTTGAGGAAGGCGCGAATCTTGAGGCCATGGGTCTCCCCGAGATGCGCGGCTGCGTTGAGTGCGCGCGGGTCGACGCCGCTCAGGAGGATGATGCCGGCGCGGCAGCCGATCTCAGCGAGATGTCTGAGCACCTGTACGCCGTCCAGGTTCGGCATCACCAGGTCGAGGATGATGAGATGGGGGGCGAACCGCCCGATCGCCTCGAAGATCTTGGTGGACTGGTCCACCGTGTGGCACTCGAAGCCCCGATCCGTCGCGACGCTCGCGACCAGGGCCGCAACGTCCGGATCGTCATCGACGATGAGTACGCGGGCGTTCGATTCAGTCATGGCAAATCACTATCGCGTAGCACCTGAACTAGATCTGGTAGTCCGCTACCGTATAGTGCCCCTCTATTGTCCCTGCCGCGTTAAATAAGTAGGCGGTGAACCTTAACAATTTACTGATCGCGATTCACGTCCGCGGTCGTCGTTCAAACCGCTCGCATCGGCGCTCGAAGGGCGACAGCGCGTGCGCGCGGTCCTGCGCAGCTGATGCCGCACCGCGCTGAGTGACCCGGATTCTCTCGATCTTCGCGGTTGGCGGCGCGTCGCGCCTGGGCATTTTCCATCCCTCGGGTCATGACGAGCGTTCGGTCATGCCCGGCTCCGATCGGCGAATGCAGCAACAACCAGATAACGCTTGTTTTAATAATTTCGCATTGGCGACACAAGATTCTCACCATGCATCGCGAGGCAATGACACCCTGCGAGACGCAGATGAGCCGTGACGCCGCAAGGCTGCTTGATCCAAGATCGAGGCGATGGGGCGCGCACGCGCCGAGCGACGCGGACGATCCGGCGTGCCGTCGGCCTTCGGTCGACGGAGGGGTTTGCCTGCGCGCCGGATGAACCTGGGAGCACGCAACGGCCATGGCCAAAACGCTCATCCTGACCGGCGCCAGCCGCGGTATCGGACACGCCACGGTGAAGCGCTTCAGCGCCGATGGCTGGCGCGTCGTTACCTGCTCGCGCCAGCCCTTCTCGCCCAACTGCCCGTGGGAAGGCGGCCCTGAGAACCACATCCAGATCGACCTGGCCGACCCTCGGAACCTGGCGCGCGGCCTTGCGGAAATGCGGAAAAGGCTCGACGGCGAGGGGCTGGCGGCGCTCGTCAACAATGCCGGCATCTCGCCCAAGACGGCATCCGGCGGGCGCCTGGGCTGCCTCGACACCGATCTCGAGACCTGGCACCGGGTGTTCCACGTCAATTTCTACGCGCCGCTGCTGCTGGCGCGCGGCCTGATCGAAGAGCTCGAGGCGGCGCGCGGCAGCATCGTCAACGTCGCCTCCATCGCGGGCGTCAGGGTGCATCCCTATGCCGGCTCGGCCTACGCCACCTCGAAGGCGGCACTGAACGCGCTCACCCGCGAGATGGCGGCAGAGTTCGGGCCGCTCGGCGTCCGGGTCAACGCCATCGCGCCGGGCGAGATCGAGACGCCGATCCTCTCCTCCGGCACGGAGAAACTCATCCCGCGCATCCCGATCGGCCGCCTCGGCCATGCCGAGGAGGTCGCAAACACGATCCATTTCCTCTGCACCGAAGGCGCGAGCTACATCAACGGCGCCGAGATCTTCATCGACGGCGGCCAGCATGTCGGCTGATCGGCACTACTGAGGCGGGCCGAGGCCGCGCGCGGCGAAGGCGCGCGCCGCGCCCGGGTGGATCGGCGTGCTGGCCTCGGCCGGATACATGGCCGCGGCGTCGAGATGCTGGAAGGCCGGGCTCAGTTGCTGCAGCGTCTCGATCTGGTCGAGCACGGCCGCTGTGATCGCCTCGACGGCCGCATCGGCAACGTCCGCGCGCGTCATCAGCAGGGCGACCGGCCCGAAGCTCGTTATGCTTGTGGCATGGTTCGCGTAGAGGCCGCCCGGTATCTCCAGCACGCGGTAGGAAGCAATCTTGCCGAGCACGCGCTCGACGGTCGGGCCCGCAAGCGGCAGGATGCGGGCGTCGCAGTCGAGGATCGCGCGCTGGGTGTAGCTGTTGGGATGCCCGACCGTGATCGCGGCGGCATCGATCTCGCCGGCGCAGAGCGCCGCCACCAGCTCGTCATAGGACAGCTCCGCGAGCGCCGCGAACCCCGCCGGTGTCCAGCCCGCCGCCGCCATCGTCTCGTTGAACATCGCGCGCCCGCCCGAACCCGGCGGGCCGATGCCGACGCGATGGCCGGGCAGATCGTCGAACGCATGGATCTCGCTGTCGGCCGGCACCAGGATCGTCAGCGGCTCGCCATGCGCGGCGAGCACGCTCCTGAGCGCCTCGAAGGGCTGGCTGCCGGCGAACTCGCCGATGCCGGCCGTGGCCTGGCGCTCGACGTCTGACTGCACGAGGCCGAAGGCGGCGCTGCCCTCCGCGAGGCTGATGATGTTCTCCACCGCGCCGGCCGAGCGGATCGCGCGGCAGCGATAGCCGTGCTCCGCGGTTCCCTTGTTGAGGAGCTGGCAGATCGAGCTGGCCAGCGGCCGGTACAGCCCGCCATGCTGCGCGGAGCCGATGACGTAGCTGTTGGGTGCCTCCTGCGCCTGCGACGAGGCGCCGATCACGAGCGCCGCGGCGAGCGCAAGCCACGCCGCGGCACGGCGCGGGCCGGACAGCCTACGCCTGAAGCTCATAGTCGATTTCCTCGCCCTCCTTGACCATGTGGAACTTCGCCAGGATGCCGGCGTCGTCGTACCAAAGGTCGCCGAAGCTGTAGGGCGTGGTGAATTCGTAGTGCTCCGCCGCAAGCGGCTCTGCGCGGACCTCGATGGTCTCCCGGCCGAGCGGCTTCAGCGCCCAGCCGGTGAGGGTGCCGTATTGAGCGTCGATCGCTTCCGGCCAGGTAACGGCCTTGGCCGACCAGATGGCGTTCGAGGTCGGCAGGTTCGAATCGATCAGGAGCGGGCCGCCCGGCCCCTCGATCTCCAGATCGTCGCCGACCCGCCTGCCCTTGACGATGACCTCCTCGCCGTCGTCGTCGGTGACGCCTTCGATCGATTCGATCAGGCCGCCGCGCCAGACCTCGCGGCTCTGATGGTTGAATCGGTAGGCGGTGACGAAGGCGACCTTGACCTTGATCTCGATGGCGGCCGAGACCACCGCCGAAGCGCCGTCCTGATCGGGCTCGATGGCGATGCGATGAAAGCCGACCTCGTCGCCCTTCCACAGCACGGCGAAGTTCCGCTCAAGTGGTGTGCTCGGCAGGCTGATCGGCTCACGCGCATAGACGGCCGAGGCGCGCCGCGGCAGGAAGCCGGCGCCTGCAAACGCGGCGCCGGCGATTAGGAAGGTTCGTCTGCTCAGGCGCGCCCGACCCGCCATCATGCGCGCTCTCCTCCGCTGGCTGGCCGCCACCGGCTCGCCGGAAGCGAGACCGGCCGGGCTCAGCTTGCATCGCTGCTCGAACGGGCTATTCCAATAGTAGCGATCGCGCAGGCCTTGTGAATGGCGCGTTCGCCCCGAGCATCACCTTGTCACAACGCAAGCCTGCTAGAAGCGATAGGACAGCGCGGCGCGGAGCGTATGCGCCGTGAGATCCACCTCGGCGCTGTAGGACGGAAAGGAGAACAGGCCGGGCGGCAAGGCGATCGTGTATCCCTCCTCGCCGTAGTCGTCGTAGAGATATTCGAGGCGCAGGGTCAGGCTGTCGGTGACGGCATGCTCGACGCCCCCGCCGACGGTCCAACCCAGGTGGGTGGCGTCGTCGTCGCCGAAGCCCGGATCGGTGTCGTCCAACGTGAGCTGAGCAATGGCAAGGCCGCCCGCGACATAGAGAAGCGTTCGGTCGAATGCCATGCCGAGCCTCGCCCTGACATGGGCGTTCCAGTCGACATCGAAGGCGGAATAGTCGTTGGGGCCGCTATCGCTCGCATCGACGCTCGCCCCGAGCGGGCCGCCATCGGCCTCGATGCCGATGACCAGGCGCTCGATCTGGTAGCGGTAGCCGACCAGCGCGCCGCCTGCAACGCCATCGCTGTCCGGGCTGATGGCGCGCCCCGGGAGGTCGGGTTCGTGATAGCCGATGTCGCCCCACAGCCAGCCGACATGGGCGCCGACATAGAAACCCGACCAGTCGAAGCTCGTCCGCGCCTCTTGCGCCCGCGCCGCGAGCGGCGTCAGCACCAGCGCCGACGCCAGGCACGCCACCTTCAGTGTCGTCTTCATCGCTGGCCTCCTCCGGTCTACGCCAAGCGCGCTGATCTGTTTGACCGGCGATCGCGCAGGCCGGCGAACCGTATCATGTTAGATTCGCTGCGCTGCGTGGTTTTCCAGACTCCGCTAACGCCCCTCAAACCCCGGCTTGCGCTTCTCGATGAAGGCGGTGATGCCTTCGACGAAATCATCGCTCGTCGAGCAGGCGGAGAACGAGTCGGCCTCGGCTTCGAGCTGGCTTTCGAGCGAGGATTCTAGCGAGCGGTTGAGCAGCCGCTTGGTCGCGCCGATCGCGAACGTCGGCCCGCTCGCGAGGCGCGCGGCGAGCTTGCCTGTCTCTGCCGCCAGCGCATCGGCCGGCACGACGCGGTTGACCAGGCCGAGTTCGAGCGCTTTCGCCGCATCGAAGCGTTCGCCGAGCAGCGCGATCTCCATGGCGCGGCGCAGGCCCACGGCGCGCGGCAGGAAGAAGGTGCCGGAGCCGTCCGGGCTGGTGCCGATGTTCACATAGGCGAGGCTGAAATAGGCGGTGTCCGCCGCGATCGCGAGGTCGCAGGCGAGCATCAGGCTCATCCCGAAGCCGGCCGCCGCGCCCTCGACCGAGGCGAGCACCGGCTTCGGCATGCGGCGGAGCGCGATCATGGTGGGGTGCACGGTCTCGACCATCTCGCGGAAGAAGCGCCGGCGCTCGGTCACCGGCTCCTTCAAGAGGCCGCCGAAGAACTTGAGGTCGCCGCCCGCCATGAAGTGCCCGCCGGCGCCCTTCAGCACGACGCAGCGCACATTTGAGTCCGCTTCGGCGGCGAGGAGCGCGGCGCTCAAGGCCCGCGCCAGCTCCACGTTGAGGGCGTTGAGCGCCTCCGGCCGGTTGAGCGTGACGGTGGCGACGCCGCCCTCGGTCTCGGTGATGATCGGCGCGCTCATGGCGGGGCCTCGCTCGGTTGGGCACGGTGGCGGTCGAGGAAGTCGATGATCGCGCCGCCCGCCTCGTCGTGCCAGGAGAGAAAATGTTCGTCGGCGAGCGGGTGCGGCGCCTCGAACACGATCGAGCGGCTGCCGTTGCCGCGCTCCATGTAGGCGCCGCAATCGCCGCGCAGCACGGGAAGGCGGAACCAGGGGTCGTTGGCGCCGACCAGCGCGAGGACCGGCTCGCCCTCGGGCGCGTTCAGGCCGACATATTCGGGCCAGCCGGCATGGCAGGTCCAGCCCTCGACGATGCGCGCGTTCGTGCCGGTGGCTCCAAGCGTCGCGGCGGTGACCGCGCCTTCGCTGAAGCCCATCAGAAAGAGATTGCCGGCATCGACCCAGGGCAGCGCCCGCGCCCGCTCGATGGCGTTGAGCGCCTCGTCCTGCCGCCAGCCAAGCACGCCGCGATGCGCTCCACCGGTGCGGCTCACCACGTCGCAGCTCTTCGGCTTGTGACGCCGCGCGAAGCTGTCCGGCATGATGACGGCATAGCCGGCGCCTGCGAGCAGGCCGCCCTCGCGCTCGGACAATACGTCGATCCCGGAGCAGCCGTGCAGATAGATCACCGTCGGCAGGCGGGCGCCCGGCGCGAGGCCGGGCGGCGGCCCGCCAAGCGCCTCGATACGCGGCGCAGGCCCGGACGCGCCGGGCAGGTGCACCCTGGCGGCGCGCCAGGTGCGCTCCAGCTCGTCCTTTGCGTCAACGGCGGGTGCGGCGCACGCCCCGACGAGCAGGCTTGCGGCCAGCACCCGGCTTGCGGCGCGGACCGGGGCGAAGCACCACCGGCGGCGGCCCGCTTTCCATGAACCGCTCATCGACTTCCACCTGATAGAAATTGGCGAGTGCGTTGGTCTCGTTGGCCATGCCCACCACGGCCATCAGCTCACCGTGCATGGCGGGCGTCATGCCCTTCGCCCTGGCGCTGTAGGTGTGCGAGCGGACGCAGTATTCGCAGGCATTGCTGGCGCTCACCGCGATGTAGATCAGCTCCTTGGTCAGCGCGTCGAGCGCGCCGGGCGCCATGACCTCCTTGATGCTCTCCCAGGTGCGCCTGAGGGTGGGCGGATGGTTGGCGAGCACCTTCCAGAAATCGTTGATCCAATCGGATTTCCGCACCGCCATGATGTCGTCGTAGACGGCGCGCACCTCGGGCGGCGCATCCGCATACTCGATCATCGGTACCGTTGCCACGTCGCTCCCCTCCTGCTTTAGTCTTGTCCCTGCTCCACCCTGAGGCGCGGCATGTCACCCGTCAAGAATCCGCTCAAGCTCAACGGCCTCCAGCTCAAGACGCTCGCCATCCTGCAGGCGCTCGCCGAGGCCGGAGGCGCCGCGGCCGACGAGGCGAGCGGCGAGACCGTGCTCGACCACCTGCCGCACCCCCATGGTGATCATTTCCATATCGGGCATCATGTGGTCGCGGCGCGCGACGCGAGCGGGCTCGGCAACCGCTCGGTCTGGCTCGCGCTGGAGCGCAAGGGCCTCGCCCGCATCCTCGCGTTCCCCCGCGCGATCGCCTTGACGAAGACGGGCCGCGACTACGACACCGGGCTCGCCCCGGCGATCCTGCACGGTCACGATCACTAGCACGGGAGGGATGTGAGATGGGCGCGTTCGGCATCGGCCAGCCGGTCAGGCGGAAAGAGGACGACCGCTTCATCACGGGCAAGGGCCGCTATCAGGACGACCTGCCGCTCGACGGCGCGCTGCACGCGGTGTTCGTGCGCTCGCCGCATGCCCATGCCGAGATCGAGGCGATCGACGCGCGCGAGGCGAAGAAGGCGCCGGGCGTCGTCGCGGTGCTGACTGCGGCGGAGATCGAGGCCGAGCCGGTCGGCGGCCTGCCCTGCATCGCCGGCAACTGGATCCCGCTCGAACGCGGCCCCGGCGAGCCCGCCTTCTATCCGCACAACCCGCTGCTCGCCGGCGGCCGCGCCCGCCATGTCGGCGAGGCGGTCGCCATGGTGATCGCCGAGACGCTCGATGCTGCGCGCGACGCGGCCGAGCTCGTCGATGTCCGCTACAGCCCGCTGCCGCTCGTCGCCGAGACCGACGGCGCGGCGAAGCGGGAGGTGCCGCAAATCTTCCCGGACGCGCCGGGCAACGTCTCCTTCCGCTGGCGGCACGGCGACCGCGCCAAGACCGACGCCGCCTTCGCCAAGGCCGCGCGCGTCGTCTCGCTCGAACTCGTCAACAACCGCGTCGCGGTCATGCCGATCGAGCCGCGCGGCGCGATCGGCCAGCACGACCCGATGAGCAGGCGCTACACGCTGATCACCAACGCGCAGCACGTCTATGACACGCAGATGGTGATGGCCCAGATCTTCGGCGTCGAGCGCGACCAGATACGCGTCATCGCGCACGATCTCGGCGGCGGCTTCGGCATGAAATACGTCAGCTACCCGGAGCAGGCGCTCGTGCTGGTCGCGGCCAAGCGGCTCGGCCGCCCCGTGCGCTGGATGAGCGAGCGCGCCGAGGCGTTCCTTTCCGACACGCAGTCGCGCGACCATGCGAGCCGCGCCGAGCTCGCGCTCGACGAGGACGGCCATTTTCTCGGCCTCAGGGTACGCACCTACGCCAATCTCGGCGCCTATGCGTCGAGCCTCGGCCCGGTCTGCCCGAGCATCCTCTATACCCGGATGCTGGCCTGCGCCTATCGGGTGCCGGCGATCGACGCCGAGGTCACCGGCTTCTACACCAACACCGTGTTCACGGATGCCTATAGAGGTGCCGGCCAGCCCGAGGCGATCTACCTGGTCGAGCGGCTGGTCGACAAGGCGGCGCGCGAGACCGGCATCGCGCCCGACGAAATCCGCCGGCGCAACTTCATCGCCGCCGACCAGATGCCCTACACCACGCCGGTCGAGCTGACCTATGATTCGGGCGACTATGCCGATGTGCAGGAACGTTGCCTGAAGCTCGCCGATTGGCAGGGCTTCGAGGCGCGCCGTGCCGAAGCCGCGAAGCGCGGCAAACGGCGCGGCATCGGGCTCGGCATGTATGTCGAATCGACGGCGGGCGATCCGCTCGAGACCACCGAGATCCAGTTCACCGAAGACGGCCGGCTGCAGGCCTGGCTCGGCACCAAGTCGTCCGGCCAGGGCCACGAGACGACCTACGCCCAGTTCCTCAACGAGATGCTCGGCGTGCCGTTCGACAAGATCGACATCCTCGAAGGCGACACCAAGGAGGTCAAGATCGGCGGCGGCACCGGCGGCTCGCGCTCGATCTACATGGCCGGCATGGCGCTGCAGAACGGCGCCGAGAAGATTATCGAGAAGGGCAAGGCGCTCGCCGCGCATCTGCTCGAAGTCTCGGTCGGCGACCTCCGCTTCGAGGACGGCGAGTTCAGGATCGCCGGCACCGACCGGCGCATCGACCTGCTGACGCTCGCGGCGACGGCGCGCGACCCGGCCGCGCTGCCGGAGGGCATGGAGCCCGGCCTCGACACGCAAGGGCGCTACGACTTCGCCGGTTCGACCTTCCCGAACGGCTGTCACATCGCCGAGGTCGAAATCGAGCCGGAGACCGGCAAGGTCGCGATCGTCGGCTACTGGTCGGTCAGCGATTTCGGCCGGGTGATCAACCCGCTCCTCCTGGAGGCGCAGGTCCATGGCGGCGTCACCCAGGGCATCGGCCAGGCGCTCATGGAGGAGGTCGCCTACGACCCCGAGACCGGGCAGCTCCTGACCGGCTCGTTCATGGACTATTGCCTGCCGCGCGCCGACGACCTGCCGTTCTTCATCTCGCAGGCGACCGACGTGCCCTGCCCGACCAACGCGCTCGGCGTCAAGGGCTGCGGCGAGGCCGGCGCCATCGCCGCCTGCGCCACGCTGATCAACGCGATCGTCGATGCGCTCTCACCGCTCGGCGTGACCCATGTCGACATGCCGGCGACGCCCGAAAAGGTCTGGCGCGCCATCCAGAACGGCCGCAAGGCGGCGTGAGGGGATGGCGCGCATGCCGCACCCGCCGCCCCTACTCCATCGTCATGCCCCGGCTCGACCGGGGCATCCATCGGGCAGCGAGCCCGGTTGCGCCATGGATGGCCCGGTCAAGCCGGGCCATGACGCGAAGAAGGAAACCATCGCGCCGGTGACGACGCGATCGGGCCGCGTTCGATGAATTCAGGGAGGTTCTTGCCATGATGCTCACGCCCACCGAGATGGAACGCCTGATCATCTTCACCGCGGCGGAGCTGGCGCGAAAACGTCGCGCGGGCGGCCTCAAGCTCAACCACCCGGAGGCGGTCGCGCTGATCTCGGACGAGGTGCTGGAGGGCGCGCGGGCGGGCAGGACGGTGGCCGAGCTGATCGGCCTCGGCGCCGCCATCCTGACCACCGACGACGTGCTGCCCGGCGTCGCCGAGATGCTGCCGCTGCTCCAGGTCGAGCCGGTCTTCCCGGACGGCACCAAGCTCGTCACCATCCACGACCCGATCCGTCCCGGCAAGAAGAAGCAACCTAAGACCAAGCATGTGACGCCGGGCGAGATGGTGGTCAAGGACGGCGAGATCGAGATCAACGCGGGCCGCCGCAAGGTCACGCTCAAGGTCACCAACACCGGCGACCGCCCGGTCCAGGTCGGCAGCCATTATCACTTCTTCGAGGCCAACCGCGCGCTCGACTTCAAGCGCGCCGACGCCTTCGGCATGCGGCTCGACGTGCCGTCCGGCACCGCGATCCGCTTCGAGCCCGGCGAGGCCAAGGAGGTCACGCTCGTCGAGTTCGGCGGCGCCGGCTACCTCTACGGTCTCAACAACCTGACCAACGGCTCGCGCCACGCCCCGCTTACCAAGGAAACGGCGATCCGGCGCGCCAAGTCGCGCGGCTTCAAGGGAGCCTGATCATGGCCAAGCTCACCCGCCGGCACTATGCCGAGCTCTACGGCCCGACCGTCGGCGACGCGATCCGGCTCGGCGATACCGAGCTGTTCGCCGAGCTCGAATTCGACCACAACGTGCCGGGCGACGAATCGGTCGCGGGCGGCGGCAAGACCTTCCGCGACGGCCAGTCCTTCACGCCGGGCTTCACCCGCGAACAGGGCGCGCCCGACCTCGTCATCGTCAACGTCACGATCATCGACCCGGTGCTCGGCATCGGCAAGGCCGACATCGGCGTGCGCGACGGGCTGATCGTCGGCATCGGCAAGGCCGGCAACCCCGACACGCAGGACGGCGTCAGCGCCGCTCTGATCTGCGGCGCCGATACCCAGGTGATCAACGGCATGCACATGATCGCGACCGCCGGCGCGATCGACTGCCACATCCATTTCTTCAGCCCCGACCTCAACGCCGCCGCGCTCGCCTCCGGCATCACCACGATGATCGGCGGCGGCTCCGGCCCGCACGCGCTGCCGATCGACGGCGGCTCGGCCTGGAATCTCGCGCGCATGCTCGAACACGCCGAGGCTTGGCCGGTCAATTTCGGCTTCCTCGCGCGCGGCAACTCGTCCAAGCCCGAATCGCTCTACGGACAGGTCGAAGGCGGCGCGATCGGCTTCAAGATCCACGAGGATTGGGGCGCCATGCCCTCGGTGATCGACACCTGCCTCGACGTCGCCGACGAGCTCGACGTCCAGGTCCAGCTCCACACCGACACACTCAACGAGTCAGGCTTTCTCGAGGACACGCTCGCCGCGATCGACGGCCGCACCATCCACATGTACCACACCGAAGGCGCGGGCGGCGGCCACGCGCCCGACATCATCGCGGTCTCGGGCGAGGCGAACTGCCTGACCTCCTCGACCAACCCGACCAACCCCTACACCAAGAACACCTTCGACGAGCATCTCGACATGGTGATGACCTGCCATCACCTGAACCCGGCGGTGCCCGAGGACGTCTCGTTCGCGGAGAGCCGCATCCGCGCCGAGACCATCGCGGCCGAGGACATCCTGCACGACATCGGCGCGATCTCGATGCTGGGCTCGGACGCGATGGGCATGGGCCGCGTCCACGAGGTGGTGGCGCGCACCTGGCAGCTCGCCTCGAAGATGAAGGTGCAGCGCGGCCGCCTGCCGTCGGAGCGCACCGCGATCGGCGACAATGAGCGGATCAAGCGCTATGTCGCGAAATACAGCATCAACGTCGCGCGCACCTTCGGCATCGACCGCTATATCGGCTCGCTCGAGCCCGGCAAGCTCGGCGATATCGTACTGTGGAAGCCGGCCTTCTTCGGCCTGAAGCCCGAGTTCGTCATCAAGTCGGGCTTCCTGGTCTACGGCAATATCGGCGACGCCACCGCCTCCACCATGTGGACCGAGCCGATGATGCTGCGGCCGCTGTTCGGCGCCCAAGGCCTGGCGCCCGGCTCGCTCGGCGCGAACTTCGTCGGCCGCAGCGCGGTCGAGGCCAGGGTGCGCGAGAAGCTCGGCCTGCGCCGGCAGATGCTGCCCGTCTACAACACGCGGAAGCTCAACAAGAGCCACATGCTGCACAACGATGCGCTGCCAAAGGTGAAGGTCAACCCCGAGACCTTCGAGGTGTTCGTCGACGGCAAGCTCGCCACCTGCGACCCGATCGACGAGATCCCGCTCTCGCAACGCTACATGCTGCGCTGAGGCTTCGCTGCGTCGGATCTTTCATTGGTATGACCAGATGGCCCGGGGCGGCCGCATGAGATGCGCCATTCGCCCGGTCGCGGCGCCAGCGCCGACTTGTGGCCGCGTTTCCTCCTGCGCTACAGTTTGAACATAAAGGAATCTGGTCTTACCAGAATCCACGCGGCGTGCGGAGCGGGGCCCGGAGGCGGGGCCCGGTCAATTCGATCTCGAACAAGGGGGAACGGTTCATGACGATCTCGAAGAAACAATCTGCGGCAACGGAAACCGCGAGCCGGGTCAGCCGGCGCGGTTTCCTGAAGGGCGCGAGCCTCGCGGGCGTCGGCGGCGTCGCGCTCGGCGCCGGCATGCTCGCCGACATCAATGGCTCGCGCGGCGTCAAGGCGGCGGAGGGCGAGCCGATCCCGATCGGCGGCGGCGTGCCGCTCACCGGCTGGGCGGCGGCCGACGGCATCGAGTTCAAGCGCGCGCTCGAAATGGCCTGCGAGGAGGTCAACGCGATGGGCGGCATCCTCGGCCGGCCGCTCGCGCCGGTGTTCGAGGACACCAAGGAGCAGGGCGCCGACAACATCATGCCGGCCATGCAGCGCCTGATCGACCGGCACGGCGTGCACGCCATCGTCAACGGCTACAACACCGGCGCGGTGACGCAGGAATACGACATCATCGCCGATGCCGGGGTGATCTACATCCACCACAACACCGACATCGTGCATCACGACACGGTGGGCAAGGACCCGGAACGCTACTTCTCGATCTTCATGGGCGACCCGGCCGAATACTGGTACGGCCCCGGCCTTCTGAAGTTCCTCAACGACCTCGGCGAGAAGGGCCAGTGGGCGCGGCCCAACAACAAGATCGCCATCGTCACCGGCTCGCAGAACTACAGCGTGGTGATCGCCAACGCGATCCGCGACAAGGCGGCCGAGTATGGCTGGGAAATCAGCCTCTATGAAACCGTGGTCGTGCCGATCTCGGAATGGGGCCCGACGCTCCAGAAGATCAGGAACGATCCGCCCGCGGTCATCGCGATCACCCACTGGGTGCCGCAGGACCTCGCGCAGTTCTGCATCCAGTTCACGCCGAACCCGACCAACAGCCTGGTCTACATGCAGTACGGCCCGTCGCTCGCCGCCTTCCGCGAGATCGGCAAGGAGAACACCAACGGCGTGCTCTACTCGACCGTGATCGCCTCGCTGCAGGACGAGATCGGCAACGACTTCAACACCCGCTACAAGGCGAAGTTCGGCGCGAGCGCGAGCCCGCTGGTGGCGGCGCAGGTCTACGATTCGGCGCACTACTACGCGCTGGCGGCGGCGCTCGCCGGCGGCACCGGCGAGCCCGGCGAGTTCGAGCAGAACAAGAAGGTGGCCGACCGCCTCCGCCGCATGATCTATCGCGGCGTGATGGGCACCACCAAGTTCTTCATCCCCGAGCAGGCCTCGATCCCCTATCCGGACGCGACCAAGGACCCCTCGCTCGGCATGCCGCATCAGTACCTGCAGATCCAGGACTACACCACCGAGCCCGCGCTGATCGCGCCGGCGCCCTACGAGACGTCGCAGTTCGCGCTGCCGCCCTGGTACAAGGCCTGATCCGACCCGCGACAACGGGGCCGGCGCATCCCGCCGGCCCCGCTTGCCGCTTCGATTGCACTTTCCTCGAAAGACCGCACATGATGACACCGGGATGCCATTCGCCGGGTCGCGTCCTCGGCTGAGGCTGTCACCCCCACCCCAACCCTCCCCCATCGGAGGGAGGGAGTGAGAAGGGAGGTCACGGCGTGATCCGGCATCACGTGCGAAGCGACGTCCTCCTCTGGTCCCCTCCCCCCTTGTCTGGGAGGGTTAGGGAGGGGGGCGGCGCGCGCATCATCTGGGGCAGGAGACGACGCTCGCCATGCTGAGCTTCCTCAAACCGTCGGGCGGGGTCGGGACGCCGGCGCCGCTGCGCATCGACCTCTCGGTCGGCGTCGTGCTGCTCGCGGTGCTGGCGATCATCCCGCTGCTCGACCCGTCGCGCTACCTGCTCGGCCAGCTCGTCATCTTCTTCCTGTGGGCGACCGTGGTGACCCAATGGAACCTGGTGTTCGGCGTCGCCGGCATCTTCTCGCTCGCGCAGATGGCCCTCTTCGCCTTCGGCGGCTTCGTCACCGGCATGATGGGGCTTTATCTCGACTGGTCGCTGTGGGCGGCGCTGCCGCTCGCCGGCTTCGGCACGGTGCTGTTCAGCCTCCTGATCGGCCTCGCCTGCCTCAGGCTGCGCGGGCCCTATGTCGCGCTGCTCACGCTCGCCATCGCCCAGGTGATGTACCTCCTCATCATCACCGACACCGACTGCTTCTTCATGGACGGCGTGACCTGCCGCAACTTCACCGGCGGCACGCGCGGCCTCGCCAAGTACGGCGATTTCGGCTTCCGCGACATGCTTGGGCCCGATTGGATGTTCGGCAGCTACTATATGGGCCTCGTACTGCTCGCGCTCTCGACCATCATCTCGATCGCGATCATCCGCGGGCCGCTCGGCCTCGCCTTCCGCGCGCTGCGCGACAACCCGCCCTACGCCATGGCGCGCGGGCTCGACCGCTTCAAGTACCAGCTCCTGGTGTTCGCGACCTCGGCCTTCTTCACCGGCGTTGCCGGCGGTATCTATGCCGGCCACTTCAAGGTGATCGGCGCCAACGTGCTCTACCTCTCGCTGATGCTGTTCCTGCTCGCGATGATGATCGTCGGCGGCATGGGGCGGGTCTGGGGGCCGATCCTCGGCGCCGCCTTCCTCATGCTGGCGGACGAGGGGCTCAAGGACTATGTCGAGTGGCGCAATATCGGCCTCGGCCTCATCATTGCGCTGTTCGCCATGCTCTGGCCGCAGGGCGTGGTCGGCGCGATCGAGGCCGGCTGGGCGTGGGCCAAGCGCCGCCTGCGGCCGGAGAATGCAGCCAAGCGCGTCGAGCCGGCCGCGGCGCCGACCTCACGCCCCTGAAGCGATAGGCGGATAGCTTTCTGCGGGAAGCCGGCTCAGCCGCCGGTCTGGCCCGCGGCGGCGCCGACCGGCTGCTCGAGCCTTGCGTGCAGTTCCTGGATCAGGCCGTCGATGCCGCGCTTGTCGGCAACCGAGGCGAACTCGACGCGATGGGTGTTGAGCATGCTGATGCCCTCCACCACCACGTCGACCACCTTGTACGTCCCCTCGTTCGGGCGCACGCGGTAATCGACCGCGATCGGCTGGCCGCCGCCGCCCGGCCGGTGGATGCGGGTGCGCACCCAGTAGTCGTTGCTCGAATCCTTGACGGTCTGCACCATCTCGAAGGTCTCGCCGCTATAGGCGTCGAAGCGGGCGGCGTAGACACGGGTGATGAAATCGACGAATACGTCGTTGTAGGCCTGCTTCTGCTCGTCGGACATCTGCTTCCAGTACTTGCCGATCACGAAGCGGCTGATCGTCTTGATGTCGAAGCCCTGGGTGAGCAGTTCCCTGAACTTGGCCTCGCGCTGCTCGAAGGTGGTCTCGCTCTTGTTCTTGAGGACCTGGACCGCCTCGGAACCGAGCGTCTGGATCAGGTCGGTCGCGCCGGCAGTATCGGCAGCGTCATCGGCGCGCGCCTGCTGGGAGAACGGCACGGCAATGAGCGCGAGCGCACCCGCGAGCCATGCCGTCATCGACCGTCGTGTCATTGCTGCAATCATGGCTGCATCGACCATCCGTTTTGGGATAAACGTGCCGGCTTCCCCCAGGGTTCCGCGTTTCTACTCGTCATCTTCGTCGTCGATGACCGGAATGTCCATGGTCTGGGGCGGCAGCTCGCCGTTGCGGATGTCCGCCTCGCGCTGCTGACGATAGAGGTTGCGCAACGCGGCGTAAAAATCAACCGATGTCTCTTCGACGGTCTCGAGCTCCTCGATGTACTTGGAGCGCGTGTGCACCGCGGAAACGCCGGTGCGCAGGTTCTGCACGTCGTTGTCGAAGACGTAACCGAAGGGATCGATGAAGAAATCGACGATCAGGCCGGTCGCGTCGCGCGGGTTGGACGGACCGAACAGCGGCAGCATCAGGTAGGGTCCTTCGCCGAGGCCCCAGACGGCGAGCGTCTGGCCGAAATCCTCGCTGCGCTTCTCGAGGCCGGCGCCCTGGTCGGCCACGTCGAACATGCCGAAGAAGCCGACGGTCGAGTTGAGCACGAAGCGCCCGAAGGTGGTGCCGGCCTGGTCGAAATCGCCCTGCAGCAGCGCGTTCGCGAAATTGACCGGCTCGCCGAGGTTGGACAGCATGTTGTCGATGCGCGTGCGGCCCCAGGCGGGCACCGCACCGCGATAGATGATCGCGGCCGGCTTGAGCAATGTCTCGTCGATGGTGCGGTTGACCTCGAAGATCACGCGGTTGACGCCTTCGAGCGGGTCGTTGTCGCCGTCCTCGGCGGCCGCCTCGGCTTCGGGCTGGTCAGCGCCGGCCGTCTGCTCGGCCGCGGCGCCGCTCTCCCCGGCGCTGCCGCCGGGCGCCATGTCGTCGAACCGCCCCTCGTCGACGCAGGCGGCGAGCGAGCCCGCCACCGCCGCCAGCGCCAGCATCTTCAGCCCGACCATCAGGCCGCGGCACGCACGCCAAGCCCCGCCCTCGCTCACAATCAGCCCCCTAGCCTGCCCGGCGCCGTTCGGGTCGTCGGCGCGCCCCTTGCCGCGCCATGCCCTTCGGCCCCCATCGAATCAGCGCTGTCCAGCTTGCCCAGCTATCCTTAACAAAGACTTTGGCCAGATTTGGCCGTGGCTTGCCCCTGCCGCGACACGAATAGCAGAATGTCGCGAGTCCTTAACACAGCGGTCACAGCAAGGCCAGCCAAGTCAGGGAGATAGCCGTGCCGCGCCGGCCACTGCCGGGTATGAAGGCCGCCGCCGCAGGCCACCCGAGTCGGCGGGTCCGACCCGCATCTTCACGCCGGCTCGCCATAGCCGCCGCCGCCCGGCGTCTCGATCACGAAGACGTCGCCGGCCGCCATTTCGGTCTTGTCGAAGCCCTTGAGCGTGGTCACCGCGCCGCTCGTCCGTTCGACATAGGAGCGGCCCATGGCGCCCGGCCCGCCGCCGGCCATGCCGAACGGCGCGACGGTGCGGCTGTTGGAGAGGATGGCTGCGGTCATCGGCTCGAGGAAGCGCACCCGCCGGATGCTGCCGTCGCCGCCCCAGTGCCTGCCTTTGCCGCCCGAGCCGCGCCGGATCGCGAAGCGTTCGAGCAACACCGGGAAGCGCCATTCCAACACCTCGGGGTCGGTCAGGCGCGAATTGGTCATGTGGGTCTGCACCGCGCTGGTGCCGTCATAGCCCGGCCCGGCGCCGGAGCCGCCGGCGACCGTCTCGTAATACTGGTAGCGCGCATTGCCGAAGGTGAAATTGTTCATGGTGCCCTGCGCACCCGCCATGACGCCGAGCGCGCCATAGAGCGCGTCCGTGATGCATTGCGAGGTCTCGACATTGCCGGCGACCACGGCGGCCGGGTAGCGCGGGCTCAGCATCGAGCCTTCCGGGATGATCAGTTCGATCGGCTTCAGGCAGCCCTCGTTCATCGGGATGTCGTCATCGACCAGGGTGCGGAAGACGTAGAGCACCGCGGCGCGGCACACCGCGCTCGGCGCGTTGAAGTTGCTGTCGAGCTGCGGCGAGGTGCCGGTGAAGTCGATCCGGGCGCTGCGCGCGGCGCGGTCGATCGCGACCTTGACCCGGATCACGCCGCCGCAATCCATCGGGTATTCGAACGCGCCATCCTTGAGCACGCCGATCACGCGGCGCACCGATTCCTCGGCATTGTCCTGCACGTGCTGCATATAGGCCTGCACGGTGGCAAGGCCGAACTGCGCGACCATGCCGCGCAGCTCCTGCACGCCCTTCTCGTTGGCCGCGATCTGCGCGGTGAGGTCGGCGACGTTCTGCTCGGCGTTGCGTACCGGGTAGCGGCCGGAGGCGAGCAGCGCGCGCAATGCCGCCTCGCGGAAATGGCCCTCGGCGACGAGCTGGAAATTGTCGATCAGCACGCCCTCTTCCTCGACGTTACGCGAATCGGGCGGCATCGAGCCCGGCGTGGTGCCGCCGATATCGGCATGGTGGCCGCGCGATGCCGTGAAGAAGAGGATCTCCTTGCCCGCATCGTCGAACACCGGCGTGATCACCGTGACGTCGGGCAGGTGCGTGCCGCCGTTATAGGGCGCGTTCAACACATAGACGTCGCCGGGCTTGAGCACGCCCTTCCGGTTGCGCAGCACCGAGCGCACCGATTCGCCCATCGAGCCGAGATGCACCGGCATGTGCGGCGCGTTCGCGATCAGCCCGCCCTCGGCGTCGAACAGCGCGCAGGAGAAGTCGAGCCGCTCCTTGATGTTGACCGAATGCGCCGTGTTTTCGAGCGTGACGCCCATCTGCTCGGCGATCGACATGAAGAGGTTGTTGAACACTTCGAGCATCACCGGGTCGACCGCGGTGCCGATCGCGACGCGGCGCGGCCGCGGCCTGGTGCGGCTCAGGATCAGATGGTTGTGCGCCGTCACCTCGGCCTGCCAGTCCGGCTCGACCACGGTGGTCGAGTTCGGCTCGATGATGATGGCGGGGCCTTGCAGCGTGTCGCCGGGCTCGAGCCCGTCGCGGCTGTAGATCGGCGTCTCGTGCCAGGCATCGCCGGCATGGACGCGGCCGTGGTCCATCGGCGCGGGCGCCTGGCCGGCGGGGCGGCTGCGCGCGACGGTCGGGTCGGGCGCCACGTCGGACTCGCCGATCACCTCGGCGAGCGCCGCCTCGACGATCAGCGTCTTGTCGCGGTCGATGAAGCCGTAGCGCTGGCGGTGCGCCGCCTCGAACGCGGCGACGATCGCGTCGAGATCACCATAAGGCACGAGCAGCGGCGAATCGGTGCCGAGATAGCGGAGCTGCAAACTGCGCTCGATGCGCAGCCGGGCGCGGTCGATGCCCTCGGCGACGAGCTGCGCCTCGCCCGCCGCGCCGAGCTCCCGGAACACCGCCTCCAGCTCGCCCATCAGCGCGCCGGTGAGCGGCGCCTCGACCGCGCGCTCCTTGAGCACGCGGACGTCGGCGAGCCCCATGCCATAGGCCGACAGCACGCCCGCGAAGGGATGGATGAAGACGCGCTGCATGCCGAGCGCGTCCGCGACCAGGCAGGCATGCTGGCCGCCGGCCGCGCCGAAGCTGCACAGCGCGTAAGCCGTCACGTCATGGCCGCGCTGCACGGAGATCTTCTTGATCGCGTTCGCCATGTTCTCGACCGCGATCTTGAGGAAGCCCTCGGCGATCTTCTCCGATGCGGGCTTCTCGCCGGTCGCCTTGCCGATCTCCTCTGCGAGCGCCTCGAACTTCCGCGTCACGATCTCGACGTCGATCGGCTGATCGCCGTTCGGCCCGAACACCTTGGGGAAGTGCGCCGGCACGATCTTGCCGACCATGACGTTGCAGTCGGTCACGGTGAGCGGCCCGCCGCGGCGGTAGCAGGCCGGCCCCGGATCGGCGCCCGCGGAATCCGGGCCGACGCGATAGCGCGCACCGTCGAAATGCAGGATCGAGCCGCCGCCCGCCGCGATGGTGTGGATGTGCATCATAGGCGCGCGCAGGCGGACGCCCGCGATCTCGGTGACGTAGCGGCGCTCATAGCCGCCGGCATAGTGCGACACGTCGGTCGAGGTGCCGCCCATGTCGAAGCCGATGACCTTGGTAAGCCCGGCGGCCTCGCTCGCGCGCACCGCGCCGACCACGCCGCCGGCCGGGCCGGAGAGCACCGAATCCTTGCCCTGGAACGAGGCGGCATCGACCAGCCCGCCGTTCGACTGCATGAACATCAGCCGCGCGCCGCCGAGCGCGCCCGCCACGCGATCGACATAGCGGCGCAGGATCGGCGACAGATAGGCATCGACCACCGCGGTGTCGCCGCGGCTGACCAGCTTCATCAGCGGGCTCACCTCGTGCGAGGCCGAGACCTGGGTGAAGCCGATCTCGCGCGCCAGTTGCGCGACACGCCGCTCATGCGCCTGGAAGCGGTAGCTGTGCATGAAGACGATGGCGACCGAGCGGTAGCCGTCGCGGTACGCGGTTTCAAGCGCAGTGCGTACGCTTGCCTCGTCGAGCGGCTCGAGCTCGGTGCCGTCGGCGAGGTAGCGGCCCTTGGCCTCGATGACGCGCTCATAGAGCATCTCGGGCAGCACGATGCGGCGCGCGAAGATGTCGGGCCGGTTCTGGTAGGCGATGCGGAGCTGGTCGGCGAGCCCTTCGGTGATGACCAGCACGGTCGGCTCGCCCTTGCGCTCCAAGAGCGCGTTGGTCGCGACGGTCGTGCCCATCTTGACCGCCTCGATGCGCTCGCCCGGGATCGCCTCGTCCGAAGCCAGGCCGAGCAGGGTGCGGATGCCCTGCAGCGGCGCGTCGGCATAGCGTTCCGGCGCCTCGGACAGCAGCTTGTGGGTGATCAGCCGGCCGTCCGGCGCGCGCGCCACCAAATCGGTGAACGTGCCGCCCCGGTCGATCCAGAACTGCCAGCGCCCCGCGCCGCCCGCCATCTCGGTCACGCGATCCTGCTCCCGCGTCAAGCCGCCATTAACCACCGGCCGGCTAGGTTCCGGCGGGTCCATGCCGTCCACCGCCGGCCGGCCGCCCTGTTTAAGGGGAGCGGGCCGGAAGGGCAACCGGGAGCCTTAGGCTTGCTGATCAAGGGTCACGAGGTCGAGGAGCGGCTGATCGAGCAGCTCGAGGCGCTGCGCCGCTCGCCGCTCGCGCGCACCGCGGTCCATTTCAGGTTCTCGCTGCTCGCGGAGGCGGCCGAATGGCGGCTCGAACAGGACATCGCGACCGAGGTGCTGCTCGAATGGTGCCGCGAGCACGGCGCGACCGCCTACCGGCTCTCCAACGACGACCTCATCGCGCTCTGCAAGGGCGTGCGCGCCGACCAGCTCAGGGAGCTGACCGAGCGGCTCGAAGTGCTGTTCGAGGACGCGCCGCGCCGTTCCGCCGAAGCGCTCGACGATGGCAGGCTCGGCATCTGGTACGATCTTACCGTCGGGCTCGGCCGCCTGATCGCCTATTGCGACGCCGTGCTGCTGGAGCGCCGGGCGAGCGCGGCGGGCGCCGCCGAGCAGCTCGAAATCCGGCGCAAGCCTGGCGTCGGCACCAAGCCGGTGACGCCCGCCGCCATGGCGCGGCTCGAGATCGCGCTCGGCGCCTCCGACATCGACCGCTTCATCCGCCAGCAGCCGATCTGCCGCGTGCCGCCGGGCCGCCCCTATGCGCCGATCGAGATCGGGCGCGAGGTCTATGTCCGTATCGCCGACCTTGAACAGGTGATGATGCCGGGTGTCGACCTGCTCGCCGATTGCTGGCTCTTCATGCATCTCACCCAGCAGCTCGACCAGCGCGTGCTCGCGCTCTACCTGCGCGACCCCGACAACCTGACGCGCCAGCCGACCGCGCTCAACCTCAGGCTCGCCACCGTCCTCTCGCCCGAGTTCGGCCGCCTGGTGCGCCTGCTCTCGGATGCCGAGCGGCGCCGGCTCACCATCGAGGTCGAGGCGGTCGACATGATGGCCGACTATGAGGGCTATCTCTTCGCCCGCTCCTACCTGAACGACATCGGCGTCACGCTCTGCCTCGACGGCACCGACGGCACCAGCCTGCCCGCGCTGACCGGCGCGGGCCTGATCGCGGATGCCATCAAGATCAGGTGGGACCCGGCGTTCGATACCGATGCGCTCGCCGACCGTTCGAGCCCGTTCGCCGAGGCGGTCGCCGCCTTCGGCCCGCACCGCACCGTGCTCTGCTGGTGCAGCGACGCGCGCGCCATCGAGTTCGGCCACACGCTCGGCCTGACCCGCTTCCAGGGCCGCTACCTCGACCAGCTCCTGACCCCCGGCACCAGCAGGCTGAACTAGGCGCGACGACCGAGTGCGCCCCCTCTCCCCTACAGGGGGCTTTGCACAATAATCGCCTTCTGCCTAAAAAACCTACTTCGGTGGCTTAGCGCGAGCGAGCCGATCGACCGCTGTTTCACCCTCTAGCTCCAAGGGAGCAAGTGCTGCGTCAGCGGCCTCCCGCTGGGCGGCAATCTTGGCTGTGTACTCTTCGACCTTGCGGTAGTGATCGCCTATGGCCTTCTGCGCTTTGGGCTCCAGCAAGGGCACACGCTGATTGCACAACAAGTCCCACCCAACGCGATGGCGTCCAACGCCTGTCGCACCAGACAGCCATTCTGCGACAACCGCCGCTGATCGCAGCACGGCCCAGAGGTAGTTGGGATCGATCTTGCGCTCTTTCTTGGGCCGAAGGATCGTGAACTCCTTCGAAATCAACAAGTCCTCAGCCCAATCCGGCAGGACGCAGATCGCCCGATAGACAGCACTGATGTTGCTGACCACGATGTCGCCGGCCTTCGCGGTGCTGACCTCGCTGTAGCCAACCTCCTTGCCAAGGCTAGACTCGCCTCGCTCGGCTTGGCCTTCGTATGAGATGCGCAGGAACGAGTACGTGCGATTCGGCTCCAACGCGACGGGTTCCCAAACAGGGGCGACCAAATTGGCTAGCACGTCGGATACCGCCCCAGCCTGTTGCCATTTCGATTCGAGTTCAACCGCACGCCACGGGCGAAGAGACTTTGCATCAAGACGCCCGCTGAGCCGATCAGCCGAAACGAGCCACGGTCCCTTCTTGCCATTCATGTAATCGTCGAATGCGGCAAGAACTTCTTCGGTCTCTTGAAGCGCCATCTGTCGGGCCTGCTCAGCAACGCTCGGTCTCGTGCGCAATACGACATCGTCCAGACCGACATAGCGGCACTCGAAAACAAAGGCGTCCGGCTGGCCGACCTCTCCCTCTCTGCGCTTCTCAAGATAGAGCACGGTTGTCTTAGCGCGCGCACCGGAGCGTTGGAAAGCGTCTCCGGGCAACGAGATAACGGCTCTGATCAAGAACTCATCCCGCAAGAAGTCGCGGACGTAGGAGAACTCGTCGCCGGCCAGCAGGCTATCGTCGATAACGGTCAGCAATCGTCCACCGTCGACGAGTAGGTCTCGGTAGCGTTCCATGAACATCGCGTTCGACCGCAGCGAGTTGCGGACGCGAGTCGTTCCCCTGACCCTCGCCAAATCGTATTGCTTGAGAACACGCGCCTCCGTCTCGTTCGCGAGTTCCTTAGTCATCGAAAATGGTGGATTGGTCAGCGCGCAATTGAACCGCATTCCCGCCGCCAACGCCCCCTTTAACTCTTCTTGGTCTTTGGTGATCTCGACCTCTTGGCCCGGCACGACCGCAAGCCCCTTGTCGAGAGCATCGGCGTAGTAGATACGGCTGCCGCCATCGCCATGAAGGTACATATTGATCCGCGCGATTCGCGCAATAGGTGGCGACTTTCCAAAATCAACGCCATACAGAGATTCGTTGCAAATCTGGTCGATTAACCGCTCCTTCGCCTCTTGGCTCAGGCTGTTGTTGTGTCTGACCGCATTTCGCATTTCAGTCAGGGCCTCGATCAAGAAGCCTGCGGTGCCGCAACAAGGGCATTTATCACCTTAACGAAACAATTCCCACATGGCAGCTTCCGGACTCGACCGCGCCGCTACGGATTCTGAGGTGACGATCGCTTTGACGCCGGACGTAATTGACGCTGGCGTTTCCTATTGCGTTGCTTCTGGCTTGGCTCATTGGAATGAGCCTCGGCCGGTAGTTGCTCAATACGTTGAAGGGCTTCTTTCGGAGTTAGCAAAGGCTTCCAAGCGCGGCTCGGCAGCGCGTAGACCCAAATCTGCTCCAGCTTCTCGAAGTTGTCCGCGGCGTTGATGAGGTGCGCAACGGTAATATCCGGGCGCCTAGAGCCGAAGGCCGTAGGCACTGCGAGTATCATTTGGTTGTGCTTCACGTAGTGGAACATCTGGTCGTGAGCAAGCCGGTTGCGGAACCCGTAATAGCCCATCGTGCGGTTGATGGCGCATCGAAAGAATTCAGTTAAGTCCGCATCACGGTTCGGGTCTGCGAAAAAGGCGGCTTTCAGCATGTCCGCGCTGCCATTGAAGCTTCTGGCAGAGTAGAATACGGCATCAATCGAGCGGTAGTTCTCCGGTGTCACTCCGCAGGCGTAGTTGAACCACTGAGCTAGTGTGCCTTCAACGCTGGACCAGGAGGCCAGCGCGCGTCCGTAGCAGCGATAAAACTCATCTAGGATGCGCTGATCGGGCGGTGTACCGATTTGGATGGAGGCGCGCATGGCATTACCTAAGAGCAAGAAGAAGGGCGAAGCGCCAAAGCCGGAAACCGTCGAAGTCGAGCCCGACGCATGGGAGCGCTTCGAGCACGCCGTGAAGCAGGTCGCGAAGGCGAGGCCGCAGCATCGGGTCGCAAGCACCAAGCCGAAGAAGCGGAAGGTTAAGACTGAATGACAGAGACTTTGGCCCTCGCATTCTTGACGGTTTCGATTTGCTTGGCCGGGATCACGATTTTCGTGCTCCTTTTGATGCGCCATCGCCTTCGCGACCTTGATGCGATCGAGACTTGGATGTGCGCCGTTGCATCCGATCTGCGCCGGAGCACGGACGGCTTCCTGGCAATCAACGCTTCCCAATCGGGCAAGATATGCACGTTCTCGCCGCCGGATTTCTGCGGGGATACGTCCAATCGCATCGGGGAGAAAGAGGCTTGTTTTGTTTGTGGGGCCCGAGGAGCGCCGACCGACGGAACCGATACGCTAGAAACAACTCCGGCTTGGCGCTGGGGTAGTTATTCCAAGACGGAAGCCACTCTGCATGGATGGAGCCGCGCCATTGCCGCCACACCACAATAGCGGTCGAAAGCGTAGCCAGTGCGGTGATTCCACCGAACACAATCAAAAGTATCGTGGTCGCCTCGATCAAGCGCGCTTCGGTCCTCCCGTTATTTGCTCCGCTTCGTCCACGAGGCGGAACAGCAACTCGCGAAGTTCGCGGCGCGTCAAACGACGCTTAGCTCTCTGCCCCTTGACCAGTCCGCCGATAGGTCAGGCGCTTGCCGACGATGCCCTGAGCGGCCAGCGTGGCGCGCCCCATGTCGGAAACGTCGCGGCTGTTGTAGCGGAAATCGAACTCGCCGAGGTAGCGCTTGAGGTGCTTGGCGCTGACCCACTGGTAGTTGCCGTTGATGCCGCGCTTGAGGATCGAGAAGTAGTTTTCGACGGTGTTCGTATGCCAGAAGCCGCCGCGAACGTACTCCTCGATGGAGTGATTGACGGTGCCGTGCCCGGCGAACTCGCGGCCGATCTTGGGATAGACGGCGCTTTCGTCGGTCATCAGGTAGGACTTGCGCGACACCTGCTCGAAGATCGCGGGCTTGAGCGTCTTGGCATTGACGGTCGCGACGTGCATGGAGCGGACCTTGCCGCCGCGCTCGACCAGGGCAACGACGGGCTCCTTGGCGCGGACTTGGCGGCTCTTACGGTTGCCGGCCTTGGGGCCGACATAGGTTTCGTCTGCCTCGACCGTCTTGTTCTCGCCGCCGAGCGGGCCGAGCTTGCCGTCGCGCATACCCTCGCGGATGCGGTGCGTCATGAACCAGGCGGTCTTGTAGGGCAGGCCGAGCATGCGGGCGAGCTGGTTTGTGCTCATGCCCTTCTTGCTGGCGGATAGCAGGTAGATCGCGGCAAGCCACTTGTTGAGCGGGATATGCGAGCGCTCCAAGAGCGTGCCGACCGTGACGGTGAACTGCTTGCGACAGGCGTTGCACATGAAGAGGCCAGCGCGGGCAGTTTCGCCCTGGACGCGGGTCGCCTGATCGAGCACGCCACAATGCGGGCAGACGGGGCCATCGGGCCAAAGGGCGGCCTCAAGCCACTCGCGGGCCTTGGCTTCGTCGGAGAACATCGGGTTGGCTAGGTCGTTCATGGCGCTGCCCTTTGCTTATGGAAATCAATGTAATGGGCAGGCCGTGTTTTGTCAAGGTGATAATTGCCGCAACAAGCGTCAATCATCTTGTCGACGTGCTGCTGTGACACTTTCGGCTTCGCAAGACGAGTCATTAGCTTCACAATGCTGCGCGGTGTAAAGTACTGACCGAGTTCTTTGCCACGCATGGTCGCATTCAGGAAAGCCTCGAAGAGACGCCCATTCAGATCCTCATCGATGCCGAACATATCATAATGCTCAAGCCTCTTCACGACGGCGCGAATTGTGTCGGGTCGCAGGTCGATGTTTTCATCGCGCTCGAAGATGCGTTTCTTTTTCTTGTCTGCGATGTCCTTCTCGATACCCTGGCGCAATGTCTTGAAAAGGATATCATTGACCGGGTTGTGTGTGTTCTTTTCTTCTTGAGAAATCCAATGCAATGCGAATGTTACCGCGCTCTTCGGCAGCTTGATTTTTGACCCTTTCTCCAATAATTCTCTCGTCTGTGGATCGTCGCGCAGTTTGCGGTCGCACCACAGCTTTACAAACATCAGCTTCGTAAATTCCATGAAGGCAGCGGTCGGGCTCGACCCCTCGCTCTTCCAAATCGCACGGTGGCAGGCCGCGAACAGCGCCTTCATTTCTTGTGGGGTCGGACGCTCGAACACGAATGTATTGCTACCGACGGGCCGCGGGTCGGCAAGAGCGGATGCACCTAACATCGCTCGCAACTGCTCGTACTTCGGATTCCCGATGTCGAAGTCGCTGAACGCCAGTTCAAGAATCGGGTCTCTGTCGTCCCAGTGATAAACCTTGGTTTCGATACCGTTACAGAGAACGAAGAAGTCGACCGGATTCTGGTTCTTGAACGATTGATTAAGAGTGAGGCAGTAGCCGCTGCATTGCGGAACCCACTTGTTGAGCAACTCGTCGGTCGCCTTCGCGTCGAGAATCCATTTCGGCTTGCGCCGAAACGTCATCACATAGTCGGGTTTGTATTTGACGCTCTTCGACCCTCCAAGCGAGACGGTCAGTTCAGAGATCGACTTCTTTGTCTGGACCTGATTGTCGCGGTAGCCGAGATCATCGAGCATTCGATCGACGAAGAACTTCTCGACCGAGGCCTCGTTCGAGAGGCTGTCCAGACGGCAATAGAGATTCTCCTGCGAATGATTCGGCAGGGAGTCGAACAGGGTACGCCGTGGAGTCGAGCGCGCCTTCCGGGCATGCTTATTGGCCATAGCGGATCCCCTTCGGGCGCCTGTTGAAGGCCTTCGGTCGGTCCCAATTCGGACTCTTGCACTTCGGACATACGCGGGGCTTTTCGTCTGGATCACGCGGGAGCCATTCGTGCCCGCAACGGCAACGACACCCTTGAAGCTGGACGATGCCCAGTTCCTTCAACGCTTTCCGCACGCTTGGTCCCTAGAGAATCTACCAGTAGTAGATACTTATGGTATTAACAAGTCAACGCTTGCGCGGCGGAAAAGAGAACCGCGTTAGAGCTAAGGTGCGCATGCCGGCACGTTCCCCTCTCCCCAACGGGAGAGGGCGGGCCGAGCGTTGGGCGAGCCTGGCCGGCGTCGGGTGAGGAAAGCCCGCCCTATGCCGACCTTGCCAGCGCGCCGCTCTCCTTCTGGGCGCTGACCACGTCGTCGGCGATCCGGCCGCTCAGCTCCTGCAAATGGTCGAAGCGGAACTCGTAGGAGCCGACGCCGAGCGTGAGCGAGCGCAGCTCGATGATCATGTCGTGCATCTCGGCCTGCGGCAGCTGCGCGTTGACCTCGTCCCAGCCGTCCCAGCCGGGCTTCGGCTCGTAGCCGAGCACCTGGCCGCGCCGCCCGGTGACGAGGCGCTGCACGTTCGCCGTGAAGCTGTTCGGCACCGAGATCGCGACGTGATAGATCGGTTCGAGCAGCACCGGGCCGCAGTTCGGCATGCCCTCCTGCATGGCGAGGCGACCCGCGGTCTTGAACGCCATTTCCGAGCTGTCGACCGCGTGGTACTTGCCGTCGAGCAGCGTCACCGAGACGTCCACCACCGGGAAGCCGAGCGGGCCGTGCGGCAGATATTCGCGCACGCCGGCCTCGACCGCCGGGATGTATTGCTTCGGCACCGCGCCGCCCACCACCGCGTTGTGGAACTCGAAGCCGGCGCCGCGCGGCAGCGGCTTGATGTCGACCACCACGTCGCCGAACTGGCCGTGGCCGCCGCTCTGCTTCTTGTGGCGCGCGTGCTGCTGGGTCGGCTTGCGGATCGCCTCCTTGTAGGCGACGCGCGGCAGCGCGGTGAGCAGCGACAGCCCGTATTTGTGCTTCAGCCGGTCGAGCGAGACCTTGAGGTGCATCTCGCCCTGCCCCCAGAGCACGGCCTCGTGGGTGTCCGCGTTGTGTTCGAGCGCGACCGAGGGATCTTCCTGTTGCAGCTTCGAGAGCGCGCCCGAGACCTTGACCTCGTCCTCGCGCTTCTCGGCACGCACGGCAAACGCGTAGACCGGCGGCAGGGACGGCGCGCGCGGCAGCGCCGCGGCCTTGGCGTCTTCGAGCGTCAGCGTCTCGCCGGTCGCCACCTTGTCGAGCCGGCCGATGCCCACCACGTCGCCCGGCCCCGCCGCCTCGACCTTGTTCTGCTGCGCGCCGAGAAGCTGGTAGAGGCCGCCGACGCGCTCGCCACCGGTCAGCGTCGCGCCGTCGGCGAGCCGGCCGGCCCAGACCCGCGCCAGGCTGACCTTGCCGCCATGCTGCGTGATGTAGGTCTTCAGCACCTGGATGACGGGCGCCTTGCCGGCCGCATCGATACCCTTGCGCCGCGCCGAATCCTCGGCGCTCGGGCCGATCTTCACGATCATGTCGAGCAGCCGGCGCACGCCCCAATCCATCTCCGCCGAGCCCATGAAGACCGGCACCAGCTCGGCGTTGGCCAGGCTCTTGCGCAGATAGCCCTGGATCTCCTCCTCGCTCGGTATCTTGTCCTCGAGCAGGTTCTCGAGCAGCGAATCGTCGTGGTCGGCGAGGCTTTCGAGCAGCTGCGTGCGGGCCGAATCCTTCCGTTCCGTAATCGAATCCGGCGCGGCGATCTTGTCGGAGGCGGCGTGCGCCTTGTAGGCGTAGGCTTGGCCGCCGACCAGGTCGACATAGCCGGTCGCCTTGTCGCCGTCGCGGATCGCGACCTGACAGGCGACGAACGGCGTCGAGGACAGCGGCCGCATCGCCTCGATCAGCTCGGCGACGCGCACCGTGGTCTCGTCGATCCGGTTGGCGAACACCGCGTGCGGGATGTTCTGCTCCTCCAGGAAGCGCAGGATGCGCGAGAGCGTCAGCACGCGATCGACCTGGGGCTCCGCGACCACGATCGCGAGATCGACGCCCATCAGCGCGTTGAGCGTCTCCTGCGCGAACTCGACCGAGCCCGGGCAGTCGAGCACGTTGATGCGCACGCCCTCGAAGCTGAACGTCGCAGGGTTGACCTCGACGCTCATCTGGCGTTCGCGTGCCTCCTGGGTTGAATCGCCGACCGTGTTCTTGTCCGGCACGCGGCCCTTGCGGGTGATCGCGCCGGCGGCGAACAGCATGCTTTCGAGCAGGGTGGTCTTGCCGCTGGTGTACGGACCTACGAGCGCGACGGTTCGCGGCCCGGTGCTTACATTGCCGCTCATGACATCTCCCATGATGCGATGTGAGCCGGGTTCGGCCGGTCTTGCTTCTTCAGTGAATCGAACCAGCGCGGTCATGCTTTTGCAACAACCAATTGCGACCCGCGAGGCCGGGTCTTAACGTCGCGCCGGTCCGCCGGCGGGCAGCCCGGCGCGGGAGAACGCCATGAGCATTTTCGGCAAGCTGATCGGGGGCGCCGCCGGCTTCGTGCTGGGCGGGCCGATCGGCCTGATCATCGGGGTCGCCGCCGGCCATCTGGTCGATCACGCGGCCCGGCGCGCCTTCTCGACCGGCGAGCAGGAGCCGCCGCCGGAGAGCGTCGAATCCCGCCGCGCCGCCTTCGCCGTCGCGCTGATCGTGCTCGCCGCCAAGATGGCGAAGGCGGACGGCGTGGTGACGCGCGACGAGATCCTCGCCTTCCGCCGGGTGTTCCGCATCCCGCCCGAGGAGGAGGCCGAGGTCGGGCGGATCTTCAACGCCGCGCGGCAGGATGCCGCGGGCTTCGAGCCCTATGCCGAGCAGATCGCCGGCATGTTCCGCCGCGCGCCCGCCGTGCTCGAAGAGCTGCTGCTCGCGCTCGCCGCCATCGCGCACGCCGACGGCACCATCCACGGCGCCGAGCGGCGCTATCTCGATGAGGTCGCCCGCATCTTCGGCTTCGGCCCGGAGCATATCGAGCGCATCCTCTCGACCATCGCGCCCGAGACCGGCAGCGACCCCTACAAGGTGCTCGGCGTCGCGCGCGACGCCGGCGAGGCCGAGATCAAGGCCGCCTACCGCGCGCTAATGCGCGAGCACCACCCCGACCGGCTGACCGCGCAGGGCATGCCCAAGGAAATGATCGAGCTCGCCACCAAGGAGACGCAGACGATCAACGCCGCCTACGACCGGATTTCGCGCGAGCGCGGTTTCAAGTGAGCCCCGGGCATATCGTCATCGCCCTGGTCTGCGCGGCGGTCTGGGGCTTCGGCTTCGTGCCCAGCAAATACGCGGCGGAGCACATGCCGCCGCTGTTCTTCCTGAGCTTGCGCTACGCCATCATCGTCGCCTGCACGATCTGGCTCGCGCCGATGCCGCGCGGCCATATGCGCCCGATCTTCTTCTATGCGCTGAGCCTCGGCATCGGGCATTTCGGGCTCTTCTACGTCGGCCTCGAGCTCGGCGTCGAGGCGACCACCGCCTCGATCATCTGGCTGACCCAGGTGCCGTTCACCACGCTGCTCGCCTTCGCCCTGCTCGGCGACCGGCCGGGCTGGCGCACCCTCGTCGGCATCGCCATCGCGCTCGCAGGCTCGGCCTTCCTGATCGGCGAGCCGCGCATCTCGGGCGAGCCGCTGGCGATCACGCTCGTCCTCGTCTCCAACCTGCTCTGGGGCGTCTCCAACGTGCAGGCCAAGCGGATGCCGCAGCTCAACCCGTTCGCGCTGAACGCCTGGATGGCGCTCTATTCCGCGCCGATCATGCTGGCGCTGTCGCTGGTGTTCGAGCGCCGCCAGCTCGGCGAATGGCTGGTACCCGACTGGCGGCTGCACGCCTCGCTGCTCTACATGGCGCTCGGCTCCACGGTGGTCGGCTACGGCCTCTGGCTCTTCCTGCTGCGGCGCCACCCGGTCAGCCGCACCGCGCCGTTCCTGCTCCTGGTGCCGATGTTCGGCGCGCTGTCGAGCGTGCTCTCGCTCGGCGAGGAGATCACCTGGCGCACCGTGTTGAGCGGCCTGATCACGCTCGGCGGCGTCGCGCTCATCGTGCTGCGCCGGCCGGCCGCCGCCGCGCCGAGCGCCGGCTCGTGAAGCCGCAGCACCTGCTGCTCGCGCTTCTGGTCGCCGCCATCTGGGGCTTCGGCTTCGTGCCCTCCAAGGTTGCGACCGGCGAGGCGCCGCCCCTCTTCGTCGCCGCGGTCCGCTTCGCGCTGGTCGCCGCCTGCACCGCCTGGCTGATCCGCGTGCCGCGCGGGCAATGGCGCGGCCTCGTCGCGTTCTCGCTGCTGATGGGAGTGGGCCATTTCGCGCCCGCCTATATGGGCCTGCGCCTCGGCGTCGATTCGACAACCGCCGCGCTGATCTGGCAGCTGCAGGTGCCGCTCACGGTGGCGATCGCCTATCTCGTGCTGCATGAGAGGCTCGGCCGGCGCGGCCTTGCCGGCCTCGCCATCGCGCTCGCCGGCGTCGCGATCTTCCTCGGCGAGCCGGCGCATCAGGCGAATTGGCTGGCGATCGGGCTTCAGTTCCTCGGCGTCGTGTTCAACGCCGTCGCCAACATCCAGGCCAAGCGGCTGAGCCACCTCAACCCGTTTGTCATCAACGCGGCGATGGCGGTGATCGCGGCGCCGGCGCTCGGGCTGCTCTCCGTCATCTTCGAGACCGGCCAGTTCGCGAGCCTCGCCGCCGCGAGCTGGAAGACGCCGGCCGGCATCGCCTATCTCGCCATCATCTCGACCCTGGTCGGCTTCGGCGGCTTCTACTATCTGTTGCGGCGTTATCCGGTGGGCTGGGTCAGCACCGTCGTGCTGCTGGTGCCGCTGACCGGCGCGCTGTCCGGCGTGCTGGTGATGGGCGATCGCCTGAGCTGGTACTCGGCGCTCGGCGGCGCGGCGATGCTGGCCGGCGTCGGCCTCATCATCGTGCGCCCGCGCGCCTTCCGCGGCCGGGCGGCGGAGGCCGGCTTGGACGGAGAGCCGCGCGCATGACGATGATCGAACGCCCCTCGCCCAATCACGACGCCCGGCCCGAGGGCGCGGCGATCACCGTCCTCGTGCTGCACTACACCGACATGCCGAGCGCGGGCGATGCGCTGCAAAGGCTGTGCGACCCGGGCGCCGAGGTCAGCGCGCACTACCTGATCGACGAGGACGGCACGACCTATCGCCTGGTCGAGGAGGCGCGGCGTGCCTGGCACGCCGGCCGCAGCCGCTGGCGCGGCATCGAGGGGATCAACGCGGTCTCGATCGGCATCGAGCTGCAGAACCCCGGGCACAGCCACGGCTACCGGCCGTTCCCAGCCGTGCAGATGGCGGCGCTCGCCGGCTTGGCAAGCGGCATCCTGGCGCGCCAGCCGATCCCGCCGCGCAACGTCGTCGGCCATTCGGACATCGCGCCCGAGCGCAAGCTCGACCCCGGCGAGCTGTTCGACTGGCCGGGCCTCGCCGCGCGCGGGGTCGGCCTGTGGCCCGATCCGGCGGCGGACCACGATATCGCACCGCTCCGCGAGGGCGACCAGGGGCCGCGCGTCGCCGGCCTGCATGCCGCGCTCGCCCGCTATGGCTACGGGCTCGGGCCGGGCGACCGCTTCGACCCGTCTACCACGGCGGTCGTCCAAGCCTTCCAGCGCCACTTCCGCCCTGACCGGATCGACGGCGTGTGGGACGGCGCGTGCGCCGCGCGGCTCGCCCGGCTGCTCGCGCTCGCCGGCGATTGACCCCGCGCGCCGGACTGACTAGCTATGTCATGCCAGACGGCCGGACGGCCGCCTTCGCCCTCGGGCGGGGGAGGAAAGTCCGGGCTCCACGGGAACACGGAGCCGGGTAACGCCCGGCGGGGGCGACCCCAGGGACAGTGCCACAGAGAGCAGACCGCCGGCCTCGAGGGCTTCGGCCCTTGGTTCGCCGGCAAGGGTGAAACGGTGCGGTAAGAGCGCACCGCGCCGCCGGTAACGGCAGCGGCACGGCAAACCCCTCCGGGAGCAAGACCAAGTAGGGGCGGCACGCCCGCCGCAAGGCGGGCAAACGCGTTCCCGCGGCGGCCGCCCGGGTCGGTCGCGCGAGGCGCCCGGTAACGGGCGTCCCAGATGAATGGCCGTCACGCGGTCCGCAAGGATCGCGCACAGAACCCGGCTTACAGGCCGTCTGGCATGTTCTCTTATTGTTCTAGAACAAACCCGGAAAATAAGACTTGGCCGGCTACTCGACCGATAGTGACTTCTAGAGCCGCATCTCGCGAAAACCTGCGAGAGCTAAGGCTTGATTAGACTCTATAGATTGAAATCCATCTAGTACCATGTTATCCCATAATGTCCCACGCCGTGGTGGCCGGCAACGCCCATGCCTGGCCCGAGAGAAGCCCATGGAAGGGACGCCGATCGTTGGGGAGCGCCGGACGTGGCTGTATTTTCGGGCCGTTACGTCAATACGGTGGATCGCAAGGGGCGGGTTTCCGTGCCCGCGTCCTTTCGCGCCGTGCTGACCGGGCAAGGCCAGGGCGTGCAGCCCATCGCCGCGTTCCCGACCCCGAGCGGCAGCCCCTCGCTCGATTGCTGCGGCCTCGACTGGCTCGAACAGCTCAGCGAGCGGTTCAGCTCCGCGAACATCTACCAGCCCGAGGTCGAGACCGCGGCGCTGGTCACGCTCGGCGAGGCGCAGCAATTGCCGTTCGACCCCGAGGGCCGCATCCTGCTGCCCGCCTCGCTCATCGAGCATGCCGGGCTGCAAGGCAAGGCCGCCTTCGTCGGCCTCGGCCGGCGCTTCCAGATCTGGAATCCCGAGACGCTGGAGGCGGTGCGCGAGGAGGCGCGCGCGCGCGCTCCCGCCATCCTCCCCACCCTCAATCTGCCGCCCCTGCCCGGCGGCGGAGGGCGCTGATGGCCGCGTTCGAAACCTCCCGCGAACGCGGCCACGCGCCCGTCATGCTGGCCGAGGTGCTGGCCGCCCTCGCCCCGCGCGACGACGGCCTCTATGTCGACGGCACCTTCGGCGGCGGCGGCTACAGCCGCGCCATCCTCGAAGCCGCGGCGTGCCGCGTCGTCGCGCTCGACCGCGACCCCGACGCGGTGGCGCGCGGCCGGCAATTGGCCGCGAGCTTCGAGGGCCGCCTAACTGTCGTCGAAGGGCGCTTCGGCGATATGGAGGCGCTGCTCGCCGGCCTCAGCATCGACGCGGTGGATGGCGTCGCGCTCGATCTCGGCGTCTCGTCCCAGCAGCTCGATCAGGGCGAGCGCGGCTTCTCGTTCCGCTTCCCCGAGGCCGACCTCGACATGCGCATGGAGAAGGCCGGGCCGAGCGCCGCCGACCTGGTCAACCAGGCGAGCGAGGCGGAGCTCGCCCGCATCATCCACGATTATGGCGAGGAGCGACGCGCCCGCGCCGTCGCGCGCGCCATCGTCGAGGCGCGCCGCGAGCAGCCGATCACCCGCATCGGCACGCTCGCCGAGATCGTCCGCAAGGTGGTGCGGCGCGGCCAGCACGACATCGACCCCGCGACGCGCACCTTCCAGGCGCTGCGCGTCGTGGTCAATGACGAGCTCGGCGAGCTGGAGCGCGGGCTCGAGGCGGCCGAGCGGCTGCTGCGGCCGAACGGCCGGCTCGTCGTGGTGTCGTTCAACTCGCTCGAGGACCGCCGCGCCAAGCAGTTCCTGAAGGAGCGCGCGATGCCCGCGCCCGCGCCGTCGCGTCACCTGCCGCCGCTCGCCACAAAGCCGCCGCAACCCTCGTTCAAGCTGCTGCACAGAAGCGCGCTCAGACCCTCGACGCCGGAATGCGCGCTGAACCCGAGAGCCCGATCCGCCCGTTTGCGCGCCGCCGAGCGCACCGACGCGCCGGCCTGGGCGGCAAGGAGGGCCGCATGATCCGCCCGCGTGCCCTGGCGTGGATCGGCGCGATCGTCGTGGTGGCGATCACGCTGTTCCTGATCAGCTACGAGGTCCAGCGCGTCGAGAAGGAGATCGCCGCGCTCGACCGCGAAGCCACGACCCAGGAAGAAGCCATCCACGTGCTGCGCGCCGAATGGAGCTATCTCAACCGGCCCGACCGGCTGGCCGCGCTGGCCGAGCGCCATCTCGACCTGGCGCCGGTCGTGCCCGCCCAGCTCACCGCGGCGAAGCGCCTCGAGGCGCCGCTCGAGCCGGCGCTGGTCAGCCGCCGCGATGACCGGCTGCAGGACCTTCTGCTGCGCGTGGTCGGCGAGGCGCCGCGATGACCGATCTCGCCACCCACCACTGGAAGGATAGCCTGACGGCCGAGCCGCTCGACGCCGAGCCCGGCCGGGCGCTCTCCGAGGGGCGCGCCAAGCGGCCGCTCGAGGTCGCGCGCACGCGCCTCCTGGTGGCGGGCGCGGTGTTCGCGCTCTGCTTCGCCGTGCTCGGCTTCCGCCTGGTCGGGCTCGCCTTGTTCGAGGATGCGCCCGATAGCCGCGCGAGCGCCCATCGTGGCGCCGAGGGCGTGAGCGTGGCGCGCGCCGACCTCACCGACCGCAACGGCACCCTGCTCGCGACCAACCTGCCGACCGTCACCCTCTACGCCGATCCGAGCCTCGTGATCGACGCCAACGACGCGATCAACAAGCTGCAAGGCGTGCTGCCCGAGCTGTCGCGCGAATGGCTGCTGCGCCAGCTCGACGGCAAGGGCCGCTATGTGCGGATCAAGCGCAGCCTGACGCCCGACCAGGAATACGAGATCAACCGGCTCGGCCTGCCCGGCTTCGGCTTCGAGCGCGAGGAGCGCCGCGTCTATCCGCAAGGCCCGCTGCTCGCCCATGTGCTCGGCTATGCCGGCGTCGACAATCACGGCCTGGCCGGCCTCGAGCGCGGCCTCGACGGGCGGCTCGACGCGCTCGCCGATGCCGGCCCGGTCGCGCTCTCGCTCGACATCAGCGTCCAGCACGTCCTGAACGAGGAGGTCGCGAGCGCGATCCAGGAGTTCGACGGCATCGGCGGCGCCGGCATCGTGCTCGACGTCGAGACCGGCGAGATTCTCGCCATGACCAGCCTGCCGACCTTCGACCCGAACGCGGACAGGAAGCCCGACGACCCCAACCAGTTCAACCGCGCCACCAAGGGCGTCTACGAGTTCGGCTCGACCTTCAAGTCCTTCACGCTGGCGATGGCGCTCGACTATGGCGTGGTCGGCCTCGGCGACGGCTACGACGCCTCCGCGCCGATCCGCGTCTCGCGCTACACCATCAACGACGACCATCCGAAGAACCGCTGGCTCTCCGTCCCCGAGATCTTCATGTACTCGTCGAACATCGGCGCCGCGAAGATGGCGCTCGATGTCGGCGCGGCGCGGCAGCGCGCCTTCCTCGAAAAGCTCGGCATGCTCCAGCCGCTCACGCTCGAAGTCCCGGAGATCGGCTCCCCGCTCGCGCCGAGCCCCAAGGACTGGCGCGAGCTGAGCACCATGACGATCGCCTACGGCCACGGCGTCGCGGTCACGCCCCTGCACCTTGCGAGCGCGATGGCGGCGCTCGTCAACGGCGGCATCCTGCACCCGCCGACCCTGCTGCGCCGCGCGCCCGGCGTGCCGGCGCCCGGCGTGCGCGTCATCAAGCCCGAGACCTCGGAGATCATGCGCCGCCTGCTCCGCCTCGTCGTGACCGACGGCACCGGCAAGAAGGCGGCGGCGCCCGGCTATCTGGTCGGCGGCAAGACCGGCACCTCCGACAAGTACAACAGCAATGCGCTGCTCACGACCTTCGTCGGCGCGTTTCCGATGAACGCGCCACGCTATGTCGTGCTCGTCTCGATCGACGAGCCGAAGGGCAACAAGTCGACCTTCGGCTTCGCCACCGCCGGCTGGACCGCGGCGCCCTCGGTCGGCCGCGTGGTCACGCGCATCGCGCCGCTGCTCGGCGTCGAGCCGGTCGACGAGGACGCCGAGCCGATCCGCAACGAGCTCAACATCCTGAAGGTGTCGGCGGGGGCGCAGCTTGAGGCTTTCTGAGTTGATCGCCGGCGACCCGGCGAGCGCGCCCCTGCCGACCGATCCGGAGATCGTCGGGCTCTCGGCCGATTCACGCGAAGTCCGCCCCGGCTACCTGTTCGCGGCGCTCACCGGCGTCCGCCACAAGGGCAGCGCGTTCATCGCGGACGCGGTGCGCCATGGCGCGGTCGCGGTGCTGGCCGAGCCCGATGCCGCGGCCGAAGCCGAAGCCTGCCGCGTCGCGCTGGTGACCGACCCCAACCCGCGCCGGCGCCTCGCCCTGATGGCGGCCCAGTTCTTCGCCCGCCAGCCCGAGACCATTGCCGCAGTCACCGGCACCAACGGCAAGACCTCGGTCGCCAACTTCACCCGGCAGATCTGGCTCAGGCTGGAGAGGCGCGCCGCCAGCGTCGGCACGCTCGGCGTCATCGCCAACGGCCACAAGCACGAGCTGCACCACACGACGCCCGATCCGGTCTCGCTGCACGCCGCGCTCGCCGCGCTCGCCGGCGAAGGCGTCAGCCATCTCGCGCTCGAAGCCTCGAGCCACGGGCTCGACCAGTGCCGGCTCGACGGCGTGCGCATCAAGGCCGCCTGCTTCACCAACCTGACGCGCGACCATTTCGACTATCACCCGAACGTCGAGGCCTATTTCAAGGCCAAGGCACGGCTGTTCGAGGCGCTGCTGCCCGAGGGCGGCGCCGCGGTCATCAACGCGGAGACGCCCGAGGCCGAACGGCTGATCGCGACATCGCGCGCGCGGCGCCACCGGCTGTTCCGCTTCGGCACGCGCGGCTGCGAGATCGCGCTGATCGAGCGGCGCGAGGAAGGCACCGGCCAGGCGCTCGTGCTCGACCTGCTCGGCGAGCGCCGCGAGGTGTTCTTCCCGCTGCCCGGCGCGTTCCAGGCCTCGAACCTGCTCGCCGCGCTCGGCCTCGCGGTCGGCACCGGCGAGAGTGTCGATGCCACGCTCGGCACCATCGAAACGCTCATCAGCGTGCGCGGAAGGCTCGAGCTGGTCGGCCACCATCCGAGCGGCGCGCCGGTCTATGTCGACTACGCGCACACGCCGGACGGCCTCGAAACCGTGCTGCGCGCCATGCGCCCCTATGCCAGGGGCCGGCTCGCCGTCGTGTTCGGCTGCGGCGGCGACCGCGACAAGGGCAAGCGCCCGCTGATGGGCGAGGTCGCCGCCGCGCTCGCCGAGCGCGTCATCGTGACCGACGACAACCCGCGCACCGAGGATGCCGGCGCGATCCGCCGCGCCATCCTCGCCGCCTGCCCCGGCGCGATGGAGATGGGCGACCGGCGGCGCGCCATCGAGGCCGCGGTCGCCGCGCTCGAAAAAGGCGACGTGCTGATCGTCGCAGGCAAAGGCCATGAGGAAGGCCAGCTCGTCGGCGCCACCGAGATCCCGTTCGACGACGCCACGGTCGTGCGCGAGGCGCTGACCGCGCTCGGCGGCGAGGTGGCGGCATGAGCGCGCGCGAGATCCTGTGGCACGCCATGGAGGCGACCGCCGCGACCGGCGGCAGCGCGACGGCGGGCTTCGAGGCGCAGGGCGTCTCGATCGACACGCGCTCGCTCGCGCCAGGCGACCTCTTCGTCGCGCTCAAGGGCGACAACCATGACGGCCACGACTATGTCTCCGCCGCGTTCGAGGCGCAGGCCGCGGCCGCGATGGTGAGCCGGAAGCCCGCGAACGTCGGCGCCGACCGCCCGCTCCTTCTCGTGCCGGATACGTACGAAGGACTGTGGGCGTTGGCGCGCGCCGCGCGGACGCGCGCTGCGGCACGCCTGGTCGCGGTCACCGGCAGCGTCGGCAAGACCGGCACCAAGGAGATGATCGCCCGCGCGCTCGATGCGAACGGCCCGACCATGGCGTCGGCCGGCAACCTCAACAACCAGTTCGGCGCGCCGCTCTCGCTCGCCCGCCTGTCGCCGCGCGCGCAGTACGGCGTGTTCGAACTCGGCATGAACCATGCCGGCGAAATCCGGCCGCTCGCGAAGCTGATCAGGCCGCATGTCGCGCTGATCACGACGGTGCAGGCCGCGCATCTCGCGTTCTTCGATAGCATCGAGGCGATCGCCGATGCCAAGGCCGAAATCTTCGAGGGGCTCGAGCCCGGCGGCGCCGCGCTGATCAACCGCGACGATCCGAGCTATCGCCGCCTCGCCGCGGCGGCGCGCCGCGCCGCCGCCTCCAGCCTGATGAGCTTCGGCGCCCATGAGGATGCCGATGCCCGCCTGCTCTCCTGGCAGGCGGATGACGAGGGCGGCACGGTCGAGGCCGATATCGCCGGCCAGCGGCTGCGCTATCGCCTGCGCCTCGCCGGGCGTCACTGGGCGCTCAACAGCGTCGCGGCGCTGCTCGCCGTCCGTGCCGCCGGCGCCGATGCCGCGCGCGGCGCCGCCGCGCTCGCCGGCCTCGCGCCGCTCAAGGGCCGCGGCGCGCGCCACACCGTGCACCTCGCCGACGGCAGCTTCGAGCTGATCGACGAGAGCTACAATGCGAGCCCGGCCGCGATGATCGCGGCGATCGAGGCGCTGGCCGCGCGCCGGCCCGGGCCGGGCGGCCGCCGCATCGCCGTGCTCGGCGACATGCTGGAGCTCGGGCCCGACGCCGCGAAGCTCCATGCCGGCCTCGCCGAGCCTTTGAAGCGCGCGAAGATCGATCTCGCTCTGCTCGCCGGCCCGCTGATGGCGCATCTCGACGCCGCGCTGCCGGCCAGCCGTCGCGGCGGGCACGCGGCCGATTCGACCGCGCTCGCGCCCCGCGTCTGCGCCACAGTGCGCGCCGGCGACGTGGTGCTGGTCAAAGGTTCGCTCGGCAGCCGCATGGCGCCGATCGTCGCCGCGCTGCTCGCCCTCGAGGCCGACCGCGTCAGGGAGGCCGGCCGTGCTCTATAACCTGCTCTACCCGCTCGCCGAGTGGGTCAGCGTCTTCAACATCTTTCAGTACCTGACCTTCCGCACCGGCGCGGCGACCCTGACCGCGCTGATCGTCAGCTTCGCGTTCGGCCCGAGCCTGATCCGCATGCTGAGGCGCCGCCAGGGCAAGGGCCAGCCGATCCGGCTCGACGGGCCCGAAGGCCATCTCCTGACCAAGCAGGGCACGCCCACCATGGGCGGTTTCCTGATCCTGCTCGCGCTCTTGGTCGGCACGCTGCTCTGGGCGGACCTGACCAACCAGTATGTCTGGGTGATCCTGCTCGTCACCATCGGCTTCGGCCTGGTCGGCTTCGCCGACGACCTGCTGAAGATCATCCGCCGCCATTCGGGCGGCCTGCCAGGCAAACTCAAGCTGCTGTTCGAGATCGCGATCGCAGTCGGCGCGGCGTTCTGGATCATCGGCATCGCGGACGCGCCGATGGACACCAGCCTCGCTCTGCCCTTCGTCAAATCGGTGCTGCTCGACCTCGGCTGGTTCTTCGTGCCGTTCGCGGCGGTCGTGATGGTCGGCGCGTCGAACGCGGTCAACCTGACCGACGGGCTCGACGGCCTTGCCGTGTTCCCGATCATGGTCGCCGCCGCCTGCTACGCGATCATCGCCTACCTCGTCGGCAACGCGATCTTCGCCAACTACCTGCAGATCCACCACGTACCGGGCACCGGCGAGCTCGCGGTGTTCTGCGGCGCGCTGGTCGGCGCCTGCCTCGGCTTCCTCTGGTTCAACGCGCCGCCCGCCATGGTGTTCATGGGCGACACCGGCTCGCTCGCCGCCGGCGGCGCGCTCGGCAGCATCGCCGTGATCACCAAGCACGAGATCATCCTCATCGTGATCGGCGGCCTGTTCGTGCTCGAGACCGTCTCGGTCATCGTGCAGGTCGCCTCGTTCAAGCTCACCGGGCGGCGCGTCTTCCGCATGGCGCCGCTGCACCATCATTTCGAGAAGCAGGGCCTCGCCGAGCCCACCATCGTGATCCGCTTCTGGATCGTGGCAGTGGTCCTTGGCCTGATCGGGCTCTCATCGTTGAAGCTGAGATGACGGTCGCGCTCGACATGTTCCGCAACAAGCCGGTCGCGGTGCTCGGCCTCGCGCGCTCGGGCCGCGCCACGCTCGCCGCGCTACGCGCCGGCGGCGCGCGCGGCATCGGCTGGGACGACAACGAGGCGGCACGCGCCGCCGCGGCGAGCGAAGGCCACGAGGTCGCGCCGCCGGAGGCCTGGCCGTGGTCGGATCTCGCGGCGCTCGTGCCGAGCCCCGGCGTGCCGATGAGCCACCCCTTGTTCGCCTGCGCCCGCGCGGCCGGCACCCCGGTCCTCGGCGACGTCGAGCTCCTGGCGCGCGCGCAGCCCGAGGCGCGCGTCGTCGGCATCACGGGCACCAACGGCAAGTCGACCACCACCGCGCTGACCGCCCACATCGCGCGCTATGCCGGGCTGAGCGTCGAGGTCGGCGGCAATCTCGGCACGCCGCCGCTGGCACTCGCCCCGCTCGGCGCCGGCGGCACCTATGTGCTCGAACTCTCCTCCTTCCAGCTCGACCTCACGACCGACCTCTCGCTCGACATCGCGGTGCTGCTCAACATCACGCCCGACCATCTCGACCGTCATGGCGGCATCGAAGGCTATATCGCGGCCAAGCGGAAGATCATGCGGCCGGGCAGGCTCAGGACCGCGATCGTCGGCATCGACGACGCGCCGTCCCGCGCCATCGCCGATTCCCTCGCGGGCATAGACGGCGTTCGCGTCGTGCCCGTGACGGTCGGCGCGGTCAGCCGCGTCGGCGTCTCGGTCGCCGAGGGCAGGCTCTACGATTCCGGCCGCGGCGTGTTCGACCTGCGCGCGGCTGAGGCGCTGCCCGGCGCGCACAACTGGCAGAACGCGGCGGCGGCCTACGCGGTCGCCCGCGCGCTCGACATCGGGCCGACCCAGATCGCCACGGCGACGCTCGGCTTCCCCGGCCTCGCCCACCGCATCGAGACCATCGCGACCATCGACGGCGTGCGCTTCGTCAATGACAGCAAGGCGACCAACGCCGACGCCGCGGCGCGCGCGCTCGCCTGCTTCGAGAACGTCTATTGGATCGCGGGCGGCCTGCCCAAGGCGGGCGGCATCGCCTCGCTCGCGCCCTTCTTCGAGCGCATCGCGCGCGCCTATCTGATCGGCGAGGCCGAGGCCGAGTTCGCGGCGACCCTCGAAGGCCGCGTGCCCTATCGGCGCTGCGGCACGCTGGCAAGTGCAATCGAGGCCGCCCGCGAGGACGCCCGCCGCGACGGCCGGGCCGCGCCGGTGGTGCTGCTCTCGCCGGCCTGCGCCTCCTATGACCAGTTCGCCAATTTCGAGGCGCGCGGCGAGGCGTTCCGCACCCTCGTCACCGCGCTCTCCAACCATGCCGCGCCCGGGCCGGAGCGTTCGGGCGCGCCGCTGCGGAGGGCGGCGCCGTGATGATGCTCGCGCGCCAGGCCGACCGCAGCCTGCTCGGCCGCTGGTGGTGGTCGATCGACCGCTGGACCCTGATCGCGCTCGCTTTGCTCGCCGCGATCGGTGCCATCCTGACCATGGCGGCCGGGCCGGCGGCCGCGCAGCGCGTGGGCTTGAGCCCGCTGCACTTCGTGCGGCACCAGTTCATGTTCCTGGTGCCGGCGCTCTTCGTGCTGTTCGGCGTCTCGCTGCTGAGCCCGAAGAGCATCCGGCGGATCGGCGTCCTCGGCTTCCTGATCGGCCTCGGGCTGGTCGGCCTCACCGTGCTGCTCGGCAACGACGTCAAGGGCTCGAGCCGCTGGATCAGCCTCGCGGGCGTGACCATCCAGCCCTCCGAGTTCGTCAAGCCCTGCCTCGCGGTGACCGCCGCCTGGGTGCTCTCGCTCGCCCGCGAGAAGCCGGAGGTGCCCGGCCGCCTGATCGCCGCCGTGCTCTATGTCGGGGTCTGCGGCCTGCTCCTGCTGCAGCCGGATTTCGGCATGGCGGTCGTGGTCGCGGCGATCGGCTTCGTGCAGTTCTTCCTGGCCGGCCTGCCGCTGATCTGGGTGCTGGTCGCGGTCGCCTTCGTGATCGGCGGCGGCTTCGGCGCCTATACGCTGCTGCCTCATGTCGCGGCGCGCATCGACGGCCATTTCGACCCGGCGAACAGCGACACCTACCAGGTCGACATCTCGATGCGCGCCTTGCAGAGCGGCGGGCTGTTCGGCCGCGGCCCGGGCGAGGGCTCGGTCAAGAACCTGCTGCCCGATTCGCATACCGATTTCGTGTTCGCGGTCGCCGGCGAAGAGCTCGGCCTGCTCGCCTGCCTCGGCATCGTCGGGCTGTTCGGCTTCGTCGTGCTGCGCGGCTTCTCGCGCGCCTTCAAGGATACCAGCCTGTTCGTGATGCTCGCGGTGTCCGGCCTGCTCACCCAGTTCGGCCTGCAGGCGCTGATCAATATGGGCGTGACCATGCGCCTGCTGCCGGCCAAGGGCATGACCTTGCCGCTGATCTCCTATGGCGGCTCTTCACTCATTGCAACGGCGCTCGCCATGGGCATGGTGCTGGCGCTGACGCGCGAGCGCCCCGCGGCGTGGAAGGGGCTCGCATGAGCGGCGCGCGGGAAGCAGGCTTGATCGCGCTCGCGGCCGGCGGCACCGGCGGCCACGTCTTCCCGGCGCAGGCGCTCGCCGCGACGCTCGATGCACGCGGCCATAGGCTCGCGCTGCTCACCGATGCGCGCGGGCACCGTTACGGTGGCGTGCTCGACCGCATCGAGAGCCACCCGATCCGCTCGGCTTCTCCTTCGGCGCGGGGGGTCGCCGCGAAGCTCGGCGCGCTCTTCCGCCTCATGATCGGCACGCGCGAGGCGAAGCGTTTGCTCGCCAGGCTCAAGCCCGGCGCGGTGGTCGGCTTCGGCGGCTATGCCTCGGTGCCACCGGTGCTCGCCGCCTGCCGGCTCGGCATCCCGACCGTGATCCACGAGCAGAACGCCGTGCTCGGCCGCGCCAACCGCCTGCTCGCCCGCCGGGTCGACCGGCTGGCGACCTCGTTCCCGACCACGCTCCGCGTGCCGGCGCGCGCGAAGGGCCGCATCGTCTGCACCGGCAACCCGGTGCGCCCGCCGATCGCCGAGGTCGGCGGGACGCCCTATCGCGCGCCCGGTCCCGAGGACCGGATCAACCTCCTGATCTTCGGCGGCAGCCAGGGGGCGCGGGCGCTCTCGACGCTGGTGCCGGCGGCGCTCGCGCAATTGCCACAGCCGGTGCGGCAGCGCCTCCAGGTCGTGCAGCAATGCCGGCCCGAGGATCTGAACGAGGTGGCGACCACCTATCAGGCCGCCGGCATCGCCGCCGAGTGCGACCGCTTCTTCGAGGACATGGCGGCGCGCCTCGGCGCAGCCCACCTCGTCATCGCGCGCGCCGGCGCCTCGACCGTCGCCGAGCTCGCCGCTGCCGGCCGGCCGAGCATCCTGATCCCCTACCCCCATGCGCTCGACGACCATCAGAGCGCCAACGCCCGCGCGCTCGAAGCCGCCGGCGCCGCCTGGCTCATGGCGCAGGACCGGCTCACCACCGAAGGGCTCGCCGCCGCCATCGCCGGACTGCTCGATGCGCCAGAGCGCCTCGCGGCAGCAGCGGCGGCGGCGCTCGGTTTCGCCCGCGCCGACGCGGCGCGCGCGCTCGCCGACATCGTCGAGGCCCTCGCCAAGCCAGCCGACCGGAGCGCCGCGCCATGAACGCGCTGCCGCTCTCGATCGGCGTCATCCACTTCGTCGGCATCGGCGGCATCGGCATGAGCGGCATCGCCGAGGTCATGCACAATCTCGGCTACGCCGTGCAGGGCAGCGACATTGCCGAGAACGCCAACGTCAAGCGGCTGGCCGCGCTCGGCGTGCCGGTCGCCATCGGCCATCGCGAGGAGAACATCGCCGACGCCCAGGTGATCGTGATCTCGTCCGCCGTGAAGCCCGACAATATCGAGGTCCAGGCGGCGCGGGCGCGGCTCATCCCGGTGGTGCGGCGCGCCGAGATGCTGGCCGAGCTGATGCGGCTCAAATGGTCGGTCGCGGTCGCCGGCACCCACGGCAAGACCACGACCACCTCCCTCGTCGCCGCCATGCTCGATGCCGCCCGTCTCGACCCGACCGTGATAAACGGCGGCATCGTCAACGCCTACGGCACCAATGCGCGGCTCGGCGCCGGCGACTGGATCGTCGTCGAATCGGACGAATCCGACGGCAGCTTCATGAAGCTGCCCGCGACGGTCGCGGTGGTCACCAACATCGACCCCGAGCACATGGAGTTCTACGGCTCGTTCGACGCGGTGCGCCACGCCTATCAGAGCTTCGTGCAGAACATCCCGTTCTACGGCGTCGCCGTGCTCTGCATCGACCATCCCGAGGTGCAGGCGCTGATCGGCCGCATCACCGACCGCCGCATTGTCACCTACGGGCTCAGCCCGCAGGCCGAGGTGCGCGCCGTCAATCTCCGCCAGGACGCCTTCGGCAGCGTCTACGACGTCACCATGTTCGACCGGCCGAGCGGCGAGGTCGAAACCATCGCCGAGCTGCGCCTGCCGATGCTCGGCGAGCACAATGTGCAGAACTCGCTCGCCGCCATCGCGATCGCGCGCGAGATGGGCATCGACGAGGCGACGGTGCGCGCCGCGCTCGCCAGCTTCAAGGGCGTCAAGCGGCGCTTCACCAAGACCGGCGTCGCCGACGGCGTGACCGTGATCGACGATTACGGCCACCACCCGGTCGAGATCGCGGCGGTGCTGCGCTCGGCGCGTGCGGCCTATCGCAACCGCATCGTCGCGGTCGTGCAGCCGCACCGCTTCACGCGGCTCAAGGATCTGTTCGAGGAGTTCTGCCAGTGCTTCAACGACGCCGACACGGTGATCGTCGCCGACGTCTACCCGGCGGGCGAGGCGCCGATCCCCGGCATCGACCGTGACGCGCTGATCGCGGGCATCCGCGCGCGCGGCCATCGCCACGTCCTGCCGCTGGGCAGCCCGCAGGAACTCGCCGCGCTGGTCTCGCCGCTGGTCACGCCGGGCGACCTCGTGGTCTGCCTCGGCGCCGGCAGCATCTCGCAATGGGCAAACGCGCTCCCCGACGAGCTGAAGACCCTGCGCCAGGCCGACGCCTCGACGCGGAGGTCGTCATGATGGCGGTGCGCCAAGCCGCGACATCGCTGATCGACCGGCTGCCGCCGGTCCGCGGCCGCCTGAGCGCGAACGCGCCGCTCGACCGCTTCACCTGGTTCCGCGTCGGCGGCCCGGCCGAGGTGATGTTCCGCCCGGCCGATGCGGACGACCTCGCCGCCTTCCTCGCCGCCAAGCCGGACGACGTGCCGGCCACGGTGATCGGCGTCGGCTCCAACCTCCTGGTGCGCGACGGCGGCGTGCCCGGCGTGGTGATCCGGCTCGGCGGGCCGTTCGCCCTCGTCGAGACCGAGCAGCGCGACGGCCGCCGGCTGGTGCACGCCGGCGCCGGCGCGCTCGACCTCAACGTGGCGCTCACCGCCTGCGAGGCCGGCATCGCCGGGCTCGAATTCCTGAGCGGCATACCGGGCACCATCGGCGGCGCGCTGCGCATGAACGGCGGCGCCTTCGGCAGCGAGATGGCGGCGGTGACGCGCGAGGCCGAGACGCTCGACGGCAAGGGCGCGCGGCATCGTCTCGGCCCGGCGCAGCTCGGCTTCAGCTACCGCCATTCGGCGGTGCCGGCGGATCACATCTTCATCCGCGCGACGCTCGAAGGCCAGGCCGGCGAGCGCGAAGCGATCAAGGCGCGCATGGACGCGATCGCGGCCGAGCGCGCCGCGAGCCAGCCTTTGCGCACGCGCACCGGCGGCAGCACCTTCACCAACCCGAGCGGGCCCGAGGCCAAGGGCAGGCGCGCCTGGGAGCTGATCGACGCCGCCGGCTGCCGGGGCCTGCGCCGCGGCGGCGCCATGGTCTCGGAGAAGCACTGCAACTTCCTGATCAACACCGGCGAGGCCAGCGCGGCCGATATCGAGGGCCTTGGCGAGGAGGTGCGCCGGCGCGTCTTCGAGACGAGCGGCGTCCGCCTCGAATGGGAAATCCGCCGCATCGGCGTGCCGCTGCCGGCTGGCCCCCGCCGCGCCGAGGGAGCCGCGCCATGACCAAGCATGTCGCGGTGCTGATGGGCGGCTTCTCGGTGGAGCGCGAGGTCTCTCTGGTCAGCGGCGAAGCGGTGACGAAAGCGCTCGAAGCCGCGGGCTACCGGGCGACACCGGTCGACGTCGCGCACGATGTCGCGGCCGTGCTCGCCGCGCTCAAGCCGGACGTCGCGTTCAACGCGCTGCATGGGCGCTTCGGCGAGGACGGCTGCATCCAGGGCGTGCTCGAGTTCCTCGGCATCCCCTACACCCATTCGGGCGTGCTCGCCTCCGCGATCGCCATGCACAAGCCGACCGCGAAGCGGCTGTTCGTCGATGCCGGCCTGCCCTGCCCCGAGGGCAGCATCATGCTGCGCACCGAGGTGCTCAACGGCAAGCTCAGGAAGCCCTTCGTCATCAAGCCGCTCAACGAGGGCTCGAGCGTCGGCGTGCGCATCGTCTTCGAGGGCGACAACCTGGCGCCGCTCGAAGGCAAGAACTGGCCGTTCGGCGAGCAGGTGCTGGTCGAGCGCTACATCCCGGGCCGCGAGGTGCAGGTCGCGGTGATGGGCGACCGCGCGCTCGGCGCGATCGAGATTCGCCCCGAGGGCCGCTTCTACGACTACGAGGCGAAATACACCGCCGGCCGCGCCAAGCACCTGATGCCGGCGCCGATCCACCCGGATGCCTATGAGCGCGCGCTCGACATCGCGCTGAGCGCGCATCGCACCGTCGGCTGCCGCGGCGTGAGCCGCGCCGACCTGCGCTATGACGATACCGCCGGCGAGCCCGGCGACTTCTATCTGCTCGAAATCAACACCCAGCCGGGCATGACCCCGCTCTCGCTGGTGCCCGAGATCGCCGCCGATGTCGGCATCGACTTCGGCGCGCTGGTGCGCTGGCTCGTCGAGAACGCAAGATGCGACAGTTGAGCTTCGAAGACCGGCTGCTCCCCGACGCCGAGGGGAAGAAGCGCAAGAAGCGGGCGAAGCGGCCGAGCCTGAAGCGCGGCCGCGCGCGCCAGGCTGCCGCCGCCACGCCGCGGACGCGGCTCGGCCAGGCCTGGGCGCTGCTGCGCGCGGGCGGCCGCTTCGTCGCAGCGCAGCGCCGGCGCACGCTGGTCGGCGCGGCGGCCGGCGTGCTGGGCGGCGCCTTCGCCATCTACCTGGCGGCGGGCGGCGCGAGCCGGCTCGGCGAGGCGATCGGCACCGGCATCGCGGAGGCCGCGGCCGATGCCGGCTACACCCTGCAAAATGTCTATGCCGAGGGCCGCCGCACGGTGCCGGTCGGCACCGTGCTCGACACGCTCGGCGTCAAGCGCGGCATGGCGACCCTCGCCATTGACGTCGATGCGGCGCGCGAGCGGCTGGAGGCGCTCGAATGGGTGCGCTCGGCCTCGGTCGAGCGCCGCCTGCCCGATACGCTGATGGTGCGCATCGTCGAGCGCCAGCCGCTCGCGCTCTGGCAGAACGACGGCAAGCTCACGCTGATCGACCGCGACGGCATCGCGTTCGGCGCCGGCGACGTGACGCGCTACGCCCATCTGCCGCTCGTGGTCGGCGCGGGCGCCGACAAGGCGGCGCCGCGCCTGTTCGATGCCATGGCGGTGCACCCGGTGCTGTTCAAGCGGGTGGTCGCCGCGATCTGGGTCGGCGAGCGGCGCTGGAACCTGCGCTTCGACAGCGGGCTGGAAGCGCGCCTGCCCGAGGGCGACGTCGACATCGCCTGGGCGCGCCTCGGCGACCTGGTGGCGACCCGCGGGCTCCTGGAGCGGCCGGTCCTGGCGGTCGATCTCAGGCTCGCCGACCGCACTGTCATCCGCATGAAGGGCGACCCGGCCTCGCCCGCGAACAAGGCCGATCAGGGGACGACATGAAGCTTCAGCCACAGAAGAAACGGCCATGGTGATCACGGGACTCGACGTCGGAACGACCAAGGTGACCTGCTTCATCGCGCGCCGCGAGGGTGTGGACGACGTCCGCATCATCGGCATCGGCCACGAGGCGGCGCGCGGCATGAAGGCGGGCATCGTGACCGATCTCGCCGCCGCCGAGCAGGCGATCCGCCGCGCGGTCGAGCGCGCCGAGCGGATGGCCGAGACTCGGGCGCGCGAAGTCTACGTCTCTCTCTCTGGCGGAAGCCCCGAATCGCGCTATACGGAGAGCGCGGTTTCGCTCGGGGGACAGGAGATTGACGACGACGTGATACAGCGCGCCTTCGACGGCCTCACGCCGGAGGGTCGCGCCGGCGATCGGGATACGATCCACGCCATACCGATCCAGTACGAGATCGACGGTGCCCGCGGCATCCGCAACCCGCGCGGCATGACCGGACGCCGGCTCGGCGTGCGGCTGCATCTGGTCTCGGTCACCCACGGCGCGCTGCGCAACCTGATCACCTGCCTGCGCCGCCTCGATCTGGAAGTCGCAGCCCCGGTGGTGGCCGGCTATGCATCGGGGCTTGCCTGCCTGGTCGAGGACGAGCTCGACCTCGGCGTCGCGGCGATCGACATGGGCGGCGGCACCACGAGCCTCGCCATCTTCAGCGGCGGCGCGCTCGTGCATGCCGAGTCCTTCCCGATCGGCGGCTGGCACGTCACCAACGACATCGCGCGCGGGCTTTCGACGCCGATCCAGAGCGCCGAGCAGGTCAAGCGGCTCTATGCGAGCGCGATCGGCGGCCCGCGCGACGCGCGCGAGCTGATCGAGGTGCCGCAGCTCGGCGAGGACCTGCCGGCCTCCAGCATCCAGGTGCCGCGCACGCTGCTCGTCGGCATCGTCAGGCCGCGGCTCGAAGAGATCTTCGAGCTGCTGCGCGACCGGCTCGATTCGTCGGGCTTCGCCGATGCCGCCGGGCGGCGCGTCGTCATCACCGGCGGCGCGAGCCAGATCGAGGGCATCCGCGACCTCGCCGGCCAGGTGCTGGAGAAGCAGATCCGCCTGGCCCGGCCGCTGCCGGTGCCGGGCCTCGCGCACTCGACGACCGGGCCGGAATACGCCGCGGCGACCGGCCTCCTGATCTACGCCGGACGAAACCAGGCGAGCCTCCAGCCGCGCCGCGTGCGGCGCGAGCTGAGGCGCCGGCCGGAGAATCCGCTCGGGCGGATCGGCCATTGGCTGAAGGAGAATTTCTGATGCGGACGCTCCCAATCACCGACGCCACAAACAAACCGACGCATCGCTGCAGAGAGACGATGAGGGCTCAACCGAACGGGATCATGACTGGAGGTCACCATGTCCATTGAGTTCAAGCCTGAACCCCGCGAGGGCAGGCCGCGCATCACCGTGATTGGCGTCGGCGGCGCTGGTGGGAACGCGGTCAACAACATGATCGCGGGCAAGCTCGAAGGCGTCGAGTTCGTGGCCGCGAACACCGACGCCCAGAGCATCGAACAGTCGCTCGCCGAGCACCGCATCCAGCTCGGCGCCAGCATCACGCACGGCCTTGGCGCGGGCGCGCGGCCCGACATCGGCAAGGTCGCCGCCGAGGAAGCGGTCAACGAGATCCAACGCTATCTCGACGGCAACAACATGGTGTTCATCGCCGCCGGCATGGGCGGCGGCACCGGCACCGGCGCGGCCCCGGTGATCGCCCGCACCGCCCAGGAGCAGGGCATCCTGACGGTCGGCGTGGTCACCAAGCCCTTCCAGTTCGAGGGCATGCACCGCATGAAGCTCGCCGAGCAGGGCATCCTCGAGCTGCAGAAGTTCGTCGATACCCTGATCGTGATCCCGAACCAGAACCTGTTCCGGGTCGCGAACGAGCGCACCACCTTCGCCGACGCCTTCAAGCTCGCCGACGACGTGCTGCACGCCGGCGTGCGCGGCGTCACCGACCTGATGGTCAATCCGGGCCTGATCAACCTCGACTTCGCCGACGTGCGCACGGTGATGGAGGAGATGGGCAAGGCCATGATGGGCACCGGCGAGGCGGACGGCGAGAACCGCGCGATCGAGGCCGCCGAGGCCGCGATCAACAACCCGCTGCTCGACAACGCCTCGATCGAGGGCGCGCGCGGCGTGCTGATCAACATCAGCGGCGCCGCGGACATGACGCTCCACGAGGTCGACCTCGCGGCCAGCCGCATCTGCAAGGAGGTCGACGAGAACGCCAACGTCATCTTCGGCGCGCGGCTCGACCCGAGCCTCGAAGGCTGCATGCGCGTCGCGGTGATCGCGACCGGCATCGACGCGCTCAGGGAGCAGGAGCCGGTGCCGACCGAGAAGGTCTACGTGCTCGGCAGCACGCCGCGCCGCCAGAGCGCATCGGCCGGCCTCGCGCCGGTGGCCCAGCTCGACCAACCGGCGCCGGCCGCCGAGCTTGCCGCCGCCGCGCCGGCCGAACCGCCCGCGGCTCAGCCGGAACCCGCCGCGATGGCGAGCATGGCCGTCGAGGCCCCGGCCGAGCGGCCGGCCGCGGAGGAAGCGTACGAGCGGGTCGAAGTCCCGGCCGTCGCGGCGCGCGCCGCCGTGGAGGCGAGCCTGCCGCTCGAAGCGCCGGTCCGCACCGCCGCGAGCCGGCCGGAACGCGCCGAGGCGGCCAGCGCGCCGGCCCCGGCGCCGCGGCAGAGCGCCAATGCGGGCTTCGTCCCGCCGCCGCCGGTCGAGCCGCCCATGCGGCCGGTCCGCGAGGCGGCAACCGTGCGGCCCGACCCGGTGGCGGCGGCGGACATGGTGAACGCCGGCCGCCAGCAGGCGAAGCGGAGCGTCGGCCTGTTCCAGCGCATCACGGGCGCCTCGGCGCGCGACCGGCGCGAGGGCGAAGCCATGCCCGCCGCGCCGGCACCGGCACCGGCACCGGCCCCAGCGGCGGCGGCACGCGCCGCCGAGCCGCCGGCGACGCGCGAGCCGCAGCTCAGCAACCTCAGCCGCCCCGCGGCCAGGGCGTCGGGCGAGGCCGCGAGGCCGAGCCAGCCGGCGGAGGATCCGCTCGAGATTCCGGCCTTCCTGCGCCGCCAGGCGAACTAGGGAGCGCCGCCTTCGGGAAGGGGTCCATCCGTTACATTTCGTAACAAACCGTGATTTGTGCGCTCCAGGGGCAATTGCTACAAGCCCCTGGAGCGCGCAGCTTTTTTGGGGTTAACGACCGTGGATTCGCGCGCTTCCGACCACACCATCAGCGTCGCTGAGCCGGACATCCCGCCCCTCATGGCCGAGCAGACTCCAGAGGCTAGACCCGACGACATGCGTTGGCAGTGCACCCTTAAATCCTCGATCCATTGCACGGGCGTCGGCGTCCACACCAACCAGCGCGTCGCCATGACCCTCAAGCCGGCGGCGCCCAATACGGGCATCGTGTTCCGCCGGGTCGACCTCGGCCCCATCGCGCCCGAGCTGAAGGCGGTTCACGCCAACGTGGTGGACACCCGGCTGTGCACGGTGATCGGCGTCGGCGAGCGTGCGCGGGTCGGCACCATCGAGCATCTGATGGCGGCCTTCGCCGGGCTCGGCGTCGACAACGCGATCGTCGAGATCAATGGCGACGAAGTGCCCGTCATGGACGGCAGCGCCGCGCCCTTCGTCTTCCTCATCGAGTGCGCCGGGCTGGTCACCCAGGCCGCGCCGCGCCGCGCGCTCAAGGTGGAGAAGCCGGTCGTCATCCAGGAAGGCGAGCGCCGCGTCGCGGTCTCGCCCGCCGCCCAGTTCTCGCTCGACTGCCGCATCGCCTACCCGCATCCGATGATCGGCGAGCAGCGCTTCTGCTATCGCGCCGAAACCGGCACCTTCAAGGCGGCGCTCTCGCGGGCGCGCACCTTCTGCCTGGAGGAAGACGTCGTGCGCATGCGCGAGGCCGGCCTCGCCAAGGGCGGCAGCCTGGAGAACGCCGTGGTGATCGGGCAGAACCGGGTGCTCAACGATGGCGGGCTGCGCTACGAGAACGAGTGCGTGCGCCACAAGGCGCTGGACTGCCTGGGCGACTTCTATCTCGCCGGCATGCCGATCCTCGGCGCCATCGAGAGCGTGCGCGCGGGCCATGCGCTCAACCACCGCCTGCTCGGCGCGTTGCTCGCGGACCGGAGCGCGTGGCGCGTGGTGACGCTCGAAGCCGGCGAGCCCAACGTGGCGCCGGCCGAGCCCAGGGCCCCCTACGCCGCTACGGCCTGACTTCCCCACCTCCCTCCCCGAGACTTCAACGCGCCTTCGGGCGTGGTATAGTCGGGCAGCCAGATTCAGACGAGGCTGACCCGTGCATTCTCCAAAGACTGAACGGCCGATCGGGAAACCAGGTTTCGGCCGACGCGCTGTTACGCTTGTCGCCGCGCTTGCCTTTGCCGGCCTGCTCGCCGCCTGCGAATCGACCGAGGAGCCGGCCTATGTCGAGCGCCCGGTCGAGGAGCTTTACAACACGGCGCACGACGAGATGCTCGCCGGCAACTTCGAGACGGCCGCCAAGGGCTTCGACGAGGTCGAGCGCCAGCACCCCTATTCGACCTGGGCGACGCGGGCGCAGATCATGGCCGCGTTCTGCTACTACCAGGACAACGACTACGACCAGGCGATCATCGCGGCCGGCCGCTTCGTCGAGCTGCATCCGGGCCATGAGGATACGCCCTACGCCTACTATCTGATCGCGATCTCCTACTACGAGCAGATCTCCGATGTCGGCCGCGACCAGGCCGCCACCCTGCTCGCGCTCGACTCGCTCGAAGACGTCGCGCGCCGCTTCCCGGACACGCCCTATGCCAAGGACGCGAAGCTCAAGCTCGACCTCGCGCGCGACCACCTCGCCGGCAAGGAGATGAACATCGGCCGCTACTACCTGACGCGCGGGCACTATGTCGCCGCGATCAACCGCTTCCGCCGGGTGGTCGAGCGCTACCAGACGACGAGCCACACGCCCGAGGCGCTGCACCGGCTGACCGAATCCTATCTCTCGATCGGGCTGCGCCAGGAAGCGCAGGCCGCCGCGGCCGTGCTCGGCTACAACTTCCCGAACAGCGTCTGGTATCGCGACAGCTACGCGCTCCTCGAGGGCGAAGGGCTGGCCCCGGCGGAATACGAGCAGTCCTGGCTGTCGCAAGCGTTCAACTGGGTCTTCTGACCAAGCGCGCATGCTGCGCAGCCTGTCGATCGAGAACGTCCTCCTGATCGGGAGGCTCGAGCTCGGCTTCGAGACGGGCCTCTGCGTGCTGACCGGCGAGACCGGCGCCGGCAAGTCCATCCTGATCGATTCGCTCGGCCTCGTGCTCGGCGCGCGGGCCGACGCCAAGCTGATCCGCCCCGGCGAGAGCAAGGCGAGCGTCGCCGCCGCCTTCTCGCCCGAGCTGCCCGATGCGGTCCGCGCGCCGCTCGACGAGCTCGGCATCGAGATCGGCGACGAGCTGCTGCTGCGCCGCGTGATCGGCAGCGACGGGCGCTCGCGCGCCTTCGTCAACGACACGCCGGTCAATATCGGCACGCTCAAGTCGATCGGCGGCGCCCTGGTCGAGATCGTCGGGCAGGACGAGTCGGACGCCCTGCTCGATCCCTCGACGCACCGCGCGCTGCTCGATGCCTATGGCGGCCACGAGGCGAGGCTCGATGCGGTCGCCCGCGGCTTCGCCAGGGTGCGCGAGGCCGAGGCTGAAAGGCGCGCAGCAACGGAAGCGCTGAGCCGGGCGCGGCGCGACGAGGACTATCTGAGGCACGCGCTCGCCGAGCTCGATGCGCTCGACCCCAAGCCCGGCGAGGAGGCGGCGCTCGCCGAAGCCCGCAGCCGGCTCCAGCACGGCGAACGCATCGCCGAAGCCATGGCCGCCGCCGAGGCCGAACTCGGCGCAGGCGGCGGCGTCCCGCTCAGGCTGCGCGCGGCGCAGCGCCTGCTCGAACGCGCCGCGGCGCAGACCGGCGGCCATCTCGACGGCGCGCTCGAAGCGATCGAACGTGCCGCGGTCGAGGCCGGCGAGGCGCTCGATGCGCTGGAAGCGGCGATCCGCACGCTCGATCTCGACCCGAGCAAGCTGGAGAAGGTCGAGGAGCGCCTGTTCGCGCTGCGCGCCGCCGCCCGCAAGCACCAGACCGATACCGAATCCCTGCCCGCACTGCGCAACAGGTTCGCCGAGACGCTGGCTGCGCTCGACGGCGATGAGTCGCGCTTGCACGCGCTCGAAAAGGCATACGACGCGGCATGGGCCGGCTATCTCGACGCCGCGCGGGAACTGAGCGAGGCGCGCCGACAGGCGTCGGCCTCGCTCGATGCGGCGGTCGCCGCCGAGCTCAAGCCGCTCAAGCTGGGCCAGGCCCGCTTCGAGACGCAGATCGAAACGCTCGGCGAGGCGGACGCCTCGCCGCTCGGGCTCGACCGCGTGCGCTTCGCGGTGCAGACCGTGCCGGGCGCGGCGCCCGGCCCGTTGCAGCGCATCGCGTCCGGCGGCGAGCGGTCGCGCTTCACCCTCGCGCTCAGGCTCGCGCTGGCCCGCGCCAGCGGCGTCGGCACCCTGATCTTCGACGAGGTGGATGCAGGCGTCGGCGGCGCGGTGGCGGACGCGGTCGGCGAGCGGCTGGCCCGGCTCGCGCGCCACGTCCAGGTGCTCACGGTGACGCACTCGCCGCAGGTCGCGGCGCGCGGCGGCCTGCATCTCTGCGTGCGGCGGCGCGACGCCAAGGGCCGCGCCTCGACCGATGTCGAGGCGCTGGAGGCCGCCAAGCGCCGCGAGGAGATCGCCCGCATGCTCTCGGGCGCGCGCGTGACCGACGAGGCACGCGCCGCGGCCGACAGCCTGATCGCCGGACGACGGGCATGAGCCCGAAGCCGAAACGCCAGCCGAGCGAGGTCGCGGTCGGCGAGCTCAGCGCGGCCGAGGCGAAGCGCGAGCTGAGCCGCCTCGCCAAGGAGATCGCGAAGCACGACCGGCTCTACTACCAACATTCGGCGCCCGAGATTTCGGACGCGGCATACGACCTCCTGCGCCAGCGCAACACAGCGATCGAGGCGCGCTTCCCGGACCTGGTGCGCGCCGACAGCCCGTCGAAGCGGGTCGGCGCGCCGCCCGCCGCCGGCTTCGCCAAGGTACGCCACAAGGTGCCGATGCTCTCGCTCGACAACGCGTTCGCCGACGAGGACATGGCGGACTTCCTCGCGCGCGTGCGGCGCTTCCTCGGGCTTAGCGCCGACGAGCCGATCGAGATGATGGGCGAGCCCAAGATCGACGGGCTCTCGGCCTCGCTGCGCTATGAGAAGGGCCGCTTCGTGCAGGGCGCGACGCGCGGCGACGGCGAGGTCGGCGAGGACGTCACCGCCAACCTCAAGGTGGTCAAGGACGTGCCGGACAGGCTCGACGGCCGCCACCCGCCGGAGCTGCTCGAAGTGCGCGGCGAGGTCTACATGACCCGCGGCGACTTCGCGGCGCTCAACGAGGAGCGCGTCGCGGCGGGCGAGGCGCCCTTCGTCAACCCGCGCAACGCGGCCTCGGGCGGCCTGCGCCAGCTCGACTCCGCGCTCACCGAGAAGCGGCGCCTGCGCTTCTTCGCCTATGCCTGGGGCGAATCAAGCGAGCCGATTAGGGGCCGCTACGCCGACTGGCTGAAGCGGCTGGAGGGCTACGGCTTCCACGTCAACCCGCTCGCCAAGGCGTGCCGGACGCTCGACGACGCGCTCGCGCTGCACCGGCGCATCGAGGAGGGCCGCGCCACCCTGCCCTACGAGATCGACGGCGTGGTCTACAAGATCGACCGCATCGACTGGGAGCAGCGGCTCGGCTTCGTCGGCCGCGCGCCGCGCTGGGCGATCGCCTACAAGTTCCCGGCCGAGCAGGCCGAGACCCGGCTGAACGCGATCACCATCCAGGTCGGCCGCACCGGCACGCTGACGCCGGTCGCCAACCTGGAGCCCGTGCATGTCGGCGGCGTCACCGTGTCGCGCGCGACGCTCCACAACGAGGACGAGATCGCGCGCAAGGACGTGAGGGTCGGCGACACGGTGATCGTACAGCGCGCCGGCGACGTGATCCCGCAGGTGGTCGGCGTCGTGCTCGCGAAGCGGCCGAAGGATTCAAAGCCGTACAAGTTCCCCGACAAATGCCCGGAGTGCGGCAGCCACGCGGTGCGCGAGGAAGGCGAGGCGGCGCGGCGCTGCACCGGCGGGCTGATCTGCCCGGCGCAGGCGATGGAGCGGCTGCGCCATTTCGTCTCGCGCGACGCCTTCGACATCGAGGGGCTCGGCGAGAAGCGCATCGAGGAGTTCCACGCGCTCGGCTGGCTCAGGAGCCCGCCCGACATCTTCACGCTGGAGCAGCGCCACGGCGCCGCGCTGGTCACCCGCGAGGGCTGGAAGGAGACCTCGGCCTCCAACCTGTTCGCCGCCATCCGCGCGCGGAAGAAGGTGCCGCTCGACCGCTTCATCTACGCGCTCGGCATCCGCCATGTCGGCCAGGTCACCGCCAAGCAGCTCGCGCGGCGCTATGAGAGCTTCGCGAGCTGGCGGCGCGCCATGACCGAGGCGCGCGATGCCGAGAGCGAAGCCTATCGGGAGCTCGAGGCGATCTCGGGCGTCGGCCCGGTGCTGGCGCAGGCGCTGGTCGATTTCTTCGCCGAGCCGCACAACATGGAGGTGCTCGACAAGCTCAAAGGGCTCCTCGACATCGAGGACGTGCAAGCGGTGAGCGCGCAGTCGCCGGTCTCGGGCAAGACGGTGGTGTTCACCGGCTCGCTCGAAGGCATGACGCGCGCCGAGGCCAAGGCGCGCGCCGAGGCGCTCGGCGCCCGCGTCTCGAGCTCGGTCTCGAAGAAGACCGACTATGTGGTGGCCGGCGCCGAGGCCGGCTCGAAGCTCACCGAGGCAGAGAAGCACGGCGTCACGATCCTGAGCGAGGCGGAGTGGCTCAAGCTGATCGGCGGCTGAGCCACGCGGCCCTGCCCGCTCATGCCGGTGGCACGATCTCCACGCCGTGGCTCGCGGCAATCACGCCCAGGGCAGCGGGCACCAGATCGCCACGCCTGCCCGCCGCCTCGAACGCCTTGAAGCAGCGCTCCAGCTTGGCGCCCGGCGTGCAGATCACCAGGGCGCGAGCAGGCAAGCCGCTTTCGTTCCTGAAACCGTGCAGGCTGCCGCGCGGGAAGTAAGCGAAGCTGCCCCGCCCTGCACGCCAGGTGCCCGTCTCGCTTTCCAGCACGATTTCGCCCTCCAGCACGTAGAACGCTTCGTCCTCCGTGTCGTGGCGATGCATCGGCGCGCCGTAGCCGACAGGGATGTCCTGCTCGAACAGGCTGTATTGGCCTGCGGTCTGGGCATGGGTCGCCTTGTAGGTCGCGGCCGCGCCGAGCACATTGACCGATCCGCCCTCACCCGCCCCGATCAACACCGGCCCCTCGAACTTGCCCATCACGAAACGCTCCTTCCATCGGTTGTCGTGGAGGGAGAGATAGCCGTTCGAAGCTCGCCTCGTAAGATGAACAATCATGGAATGATTGTTCGAAATATCGGATAATCCGACATCATGATTCCGATCGCGGAGATGGTCGTGTTCGCCGAGGTGGTCGAAGCCGGCAGCCTGTCGGCCGCCGCGCGGCGGCTTGGCACTTCGAAATCTGCAATCAGCGCTCAGCTGCAACGGCTCGAAGCCCGCCTCGGCGTGCGCCTGCTCAACCGCACGACGCGCCGGCTCTCGACCACCGAGGCTGGCGCGGCCTGCTACGCCCATTGCGCGCGCATGAAGGCGGAAGCCGACGCCGCCAGGCGAACCGCTGCGGCATTTCAGGCCGAACCGCGCGGCACGCTGCGCATATCGGCTCCCGACACGTTCGGCGCGATGCACATCGCGCCGGCGATCCCGAGCTTTCTCGATCGGCACCCGGGCCTCAAGATCGAGCTGTCGCTCAGCGGGCGCCATGTCGACCTGATCGAGGGCGGCTTCGATCTCGCGATCCGCATCGGCACGCTGCCCGATTCGAGCCTCGGCGTCCGCCGGCTCGCCGAGTCCAGACTTGCGATCTGTGCCGCACCTGCCTATCTGGCGGTGCGCGGCACGCCGACCGACATCGATGCGCTGGAGAAGCACAACTGCCTGCGCTTCACGCCGCTCGGCTGGGGTTCCGCCTGGCGGCTGCACGGACCCGACGGACCCGTGCACGTCGCGATCGGCGACACGTTCGCGACCGACAGCGGCGACGTGCTGCTCTCGGTTGCACGCGCAGGGCTCGGGCTCGCTTTGCTGCCGACCTGGATGACGGCGGGCGACCTCAGGCGCGGCACGCTGGTGGCCGTGCTACGCGACTGGGCCCCGCCGCCCGTCGCGATCCAGGCGATCTTTCCCGGCCCCAGGCTGCGCATGACGAAGGTCGAAGCCTTTATCGATCATCTGGCCCGGCGTTTTCGGCGCGCGCCCGATTGGGAGGCGCATGGGTAGATCGCGGCGTCACATCGGTTCGACCGCATAGAGCAGCACGACGAAGCTGGCGAAGCCGGCGAGCACGCCGAGGAAGAGGTTGCGCCGCGCAAGATAGAAGACGCCGAGCGCAATGCCGGCCGCAACCAGGCGCGGCCAGAGCGGCGTCTCGGCGAGCCCGCCCGAGGGCAGGAAGATCATGCGCGAGATCAGCGCGGCGAGCAGGCCATAGGCGACGCAGCGGATCCAGTCGAACAGCGGGCCGCGCACGTCGAGCCGGCCGGCCGCCACCACGCCGAGCACGCGCATCAGGTAGGTGACGCTGGCGGCACCCAGCAGCATGAGCCAGGCGTGCAGCTCAGACACGGCGCGCCTCCCTGATCGCGCGGTCGAGCGCGAAGCCGAGCGTGCCGCAGATCAGCCCGGCGGCGAGCAGGCCCCAATCGGCGGAGAGGCTCGCGAGCAAGGGCCCGGCGATCGCGCCGAAGCCGACCGCGAGCAGCGCGGAGCGCGCCGGCGTCTCCAGGAACAGCAGCATGAAATAGATCGGGTTCAGGAACAGAAGCCCGTGATTGACCGTCTTCGGCACCAGGCCGGCGAGCACGAAGCCGAGCGCGGTGCCGGCGAAGCCGAGCACCAGGCAGGAGATCGCGAAGCCGAGGAAGTAGGCCCAGCGGCGCTCGCTCGCGAGGTCGGGCGAGCGGCGGATCACGAAGATCCACGAGTTCGCGGTGACGAAGTGCGCGAGCCAATAGGGCGCGGCGCGGCCCGGCATGCCGTGCCGGATATAGGGCATGAAGGTCGCGACCATGGGCAGGAAGCGCGCGTTGGCAAGCGCGACCGCGAAGAGCAGCGCGAAGACCGGGCTGCCCGCGCTCAGCATCTCGACATAGGCGATCTGCCCGGGCAGCGCCCAGATCGTCGCGGTCGAGACCAGCGCCTTGACGAGCGAGAAGCCGGTCTCGTGGCAGAGCGAGCCGAAGCCGACCATGCTGACCATCAGCATCGGCGCCGGCAGCCCTGACGCCTCCAGAAAGCCGAGGCGGAACGCCGCGCGGTCAGTATCGAGCGGCGCCGCACTGCCGAACGGCGGAAGGCCGAGGCGGAGCATCGAGGGCTATGCCGGGAGGCTATGGTGGCTTTGGCTTGGCTCGGGATCGAGCCGGCGATTGCCTCGCGGCATGCATTCCGCCCTTATGTTGTCGGCGGATTGTCTGTACCCTGACTGCAAAGGCTTCGCTACTCATAAACCGACGATGGCCCAGGGCTTCGACTCCTATCTTCGCAAGCTGCGCCAAACGCCGCTGGACGAACACACCGAGCATACCGGCCGCTCGGCACTGGAAGCGTTGCTGAACGAGTTCGCTGCCGGAAACGCGGCCGTCCAGCACGAACCCAAGCGGACAGCGGACAAGGGGGCGCCGGACTTCAAGATAACGCGCCACGGCATGATCCTGGGCTACGTCGAAACCAAGCCCATCGGCGAAAACCTGGACAAGGTGCTGAAATCCGAGCAGATCGACAGATACAAGAGCCTGTCGCAAAACATTCTTCTGACCGATTACCTCCACTTCATCTGGATCAACAAGGGTGACCTCCAGCGCGAGACGCCGTGCCACGCCACCGACCTCGAAAATCCGCGGTTTCGTCCGCGCGACGACCGCGTCGCGGCGGTCACTGCACTGTTGAACGGTTTTTTCTCGGCGGCGCCGGAGGGCATCGGCCGGGCGCAGCAGCTTGCGCTGGCGCTAGCGACGCGCAGCAGGCTGCTGCGGGACTATCTGAGCGAGGAACTGGTGCGGCAGGGGCGTTCACGAATATCAGCGTCAATGCTGGCGCGGCTCATGCCTTGGCGCTTCTCGAGCGCTGGGCTATTTCCTTCATCCGATCATCCTCGAAGGCCTGCATGATCGTTCCGATCGCTTCATCGCACTGGCCGGCGAGGTGCTTGAAGTGATTCCGATAAGTCTTGTGCGCCGTCAGCACAGATGAGCGGATCGAACGCGCAGTATCGCCCGACGCATGACCCTTCAGCTTGTTTCGTAGATTGTGAATTTCGTGCAACGGGCCGACGACGCGCCGGGCATGGTCCTCTTCAAAGCCAAGCCCCACTAGACATCCCTCGACAAGCTTTAGGGCGCGCATCTGCACCGCGGGTGCGCGGCCGAGCCCGACGGCCTTTCCTCGCAGCCACTTTTCCTCGAAACCTTCGACCACAAGCTGGTCGAGGTTCAGGATCTCCTCGCCCCATTCGTCGGCCGATGTCGTGACCGGGTAGTTCGAGCGCTCACGAAGTTCGGGCGACCGGAGTTTCCACCACGGCACGCGGCGCTGGTGCAGCTCCGAGAGTTTGTGCTTAAGGCTTTGCAGCGGATTGTATTCGTTGTGGAAGCGCCCTTCCATGTCCGTGGCGAGGGCGCACCGTGAAATCGGCGCCTTCGGAGGCTCGTTGTATTGCTTCCAGTGAAGCTGCTCCTCGTACGGCAGTCGCCCGAGATAAACGAGATACGTGTGCACCTGCCCAGCATCGTTGACGTCAAACGTCTGGATGTGCCAGGCACCGCGGCAGCTAACCGACCGTTCCTGGAGCGTGTATTTGTCGCGGTCGGCTTTGTATTTGAGAAGAACCTCCGGCCGGAAAAACGCCGGCGTGATCTCGAATGGCAGATTGGACTCTATGAAATAATTGGCGAGGTGGTCGGGCGCGCATGAAAGCTCGGCAATACGATTGTTCTTCCAGTCGTGGGCGATATAGGTGGCGTATTGCTTCTTCTCCGTCCCACTGGTTCCCGACCAGATGCTCGCAGCTACTTCCTTTTTCGTCTTCGCGAATGGAACGATCTGCACGCCGCGGGTGTAGCTCGCGTGCCCGTCGATGACGCCGATCCGGTAGTGAACATCGCCGTCGCTACGCTGTTCCACCTGGTGTGAGCCCCAGCCGGAGAAACTGCTTATGCGAAACCGTGTAAAGTCGAACATACGGACAAGACTGGAATCAGTAAGAGTGGCATAGGTTTCGAGAACATCGCGGCTCACGAGAACGATCGTCCCTCCCCACGTCTCGTTTCCCGGCGGCTGCATGTCGACAACATGGATAACGTCTTCGAGGTCGCCATGGCGGTCGAGCCGGCACCACGCGTTCCGCTCAGGCATGAAGTGAAGGCCCGCGGTGTGAGTTAGCGCCTGGAGAATTTCAACATAGTGTCCACGGTCGGGAATTTCGTCGAAGGAGCGGGCAAACACAATCTGCTCGCCCTTGGCGAGTGACTTGCTGTCGCAGTCTGCGAGCGGTGGCTCGATCCATGCGCCGTTCGCCGATGCCACCACGCTCCAAGACGAATACGGGTTATGGTTCCAGCCGAGCAGGTCGGGAATGTCGGGATTCACCAGTACATCATTCGGCACAAGAACGGCGTGAATGAATACGTACGGCACGCCGGCGTAGATCACGATCTGGCCGTCGCCGGCGTTATCGCACAGAAAAGCAAGCGCATCGTCCTGTCTGAGCCAAGCGCGGTAGGCGTCGGCTTCGTCGGGGACGGTCGCGAGTGCGCGGATGTCGTCGATCAACTTGCTCATGGCGGTGCCTTCCAGCCTCTGTGCCGCGACGCTGTTCTTGCTCGGACTGTCCGAGCCTTCCCACAGAAAAGGCGGTCGCGGGCGATGGCGTCGGAAACTCGGGCCAAAATATGGGGTTTTCGTTTGCGCGGCGCCATGTCGATACCCCTGGCCGGGATGTCGTTCGCGCTGCCCAGCCGTTTAGCGTAAGATTCACGCGACTCGACCGTCAGAGGCCGACCGATCGATGCCCCGCAGCAGCCAGCCAGATTCGTCCCAACCGGAATCGCAGCCCGACCTGTTCGGCGCCGAGGCGGCTCCCGCCTATCGGCCCGACCTCGACAAGGTGCGCGCGCGGCTCCATTGCATCCTTGCCCAGGCACGGGCCGCCGAGACGCTGCCCTGGGAACCAGCCCGCGTCTCGCTCTATCGGACGATCTTCCCGCAGATGACGCTCTGGCTGCCCGAAGAGGAAGCCGCGCAACTGCGCTTCGAATTCGAGGCGGAACTCACGCGGCTACGGGCCGCTTGAGGCGGCCGCGGCGCCGGCGCCGCCCTGGATTGCCGGGTCGATCCCCCGATCAAGTCGGGGGACGGCAATGGCGGCCAGAGGATAACGGCCGGGCGGGTCAGGTATCGAGGAAGCTGCGCAGCTTGCGCGAGCGGCTCGGGTGCTTGAGCTTCCTGAGCGCCTTGGCCTCGATCTGGCGGATGCGCTCGCGCGTCACCGAGAACTGCTGGCCGACCTCCTCTAGCGTGTGGTCGGTGTTCATGCCGATGCCGAAGCGCATGCGGAGCACGCGCTCCTCGCGCGGCGTGAGCGAGGCGAGCACGCGCGTCGTGGTCTCGCGCAGGTTGGACTGGATCGCAGCGTCGACCGGCAGCACCGCGTTCTTGTCCTCGATGAAGTCGCCGAGGTGGCTGTCCTCCTCGTCGCCGATCGGCGTCTCGAGGCTGATCGGCTCCTTGGCGATCTTGAGCACCTTGCGCACCTTGTCGAGCGGCATGCCGAGGCGCTCGGCAAGCTCCTCGGGCGTCGGCTCGCGGCCGATCTCGTGCAGCATCTGGCGCGAGGTGCGCACCAGCTTGTTGATCGTCTCGATCATGTGCACGGGGATGCGGATGGTGCGCGCTTGGTCCGCGATCGAGCGGGTGATCGCCTGGCGAATCCACCAGGTCGCGTAGGTCGAGAACTTGTAGCCGCGGCGGTACTCGAACTTGTCGACCGCCTTCATCAGGCCGATGTTGCCTTCCTGGATCAGGTCGAGGAACTGGAGCCCGCGGTTGGTGTATTTCTTGGCGATCGAGATGACGAGGCGGAGATTGGCCTCGACCATCTCGCGCTTGGCCTGGCTCGCCTCGCGCTCGCCCTTCTGCACCGTCGAGACCATGCGCTTGAACTCGCCGGTCTCGAGCCCGGTGGCCTCGGCGACCAGGATCAGAGACTTGCGGATGTCGGTGATGTGCGCCTTCTCGGTCTGCGCGAACTTCTTCCAGCTCTTGTCGGAGAGGTGCGAGATGCGGGCGAGCCAGCGCGGGTCGAGCTCGTGGCCGATATACTCCTTGAGGAACTGGTCGCGCGTCACGCCGCAGCGGAGCGCGTGCCGGAGCAGCTCGCCTTCGAGCGACTGGATCTGCTTGTTGTAGGCGTAAAGCTCCTCGACGATCGCCTCGATCTTGCCGTTGTTGAGATGGAGGTTCTCCATCTCCTCGATGATCTCGCGCTTCAGCTTCTCGTAGCGCTTGGCCTGCGCCGGCGGGAACACCTCGCCGTCGAGCGCGGCCTGCAGGCGCGCCTCGAGCACGCGGCCATACTTCTTCTGGAGCGCGGCGATCTTGCCGATGGTCTCGATCACGGCGGGGCGGACCGCGGCCTCCATCGCCGCGAGCGAGACATTGCCCTCGTCGAAATCGTCTTCCGCGTCTTCGCCGTTCTCCCTCGGCTCGGCGTCGGCCTCGACCTCCGCCTCGTCGGACGGCGCGGCCGCAGGCCCGGCGCCGTTCCGCGCCGGCGCGCCCGCGCCGGGCACCGCCGGGTCGGCAGCAGGCGCATTGTCGGGGCCGCCGGGCGCGCCGCCATAGGTGGCGTCGAGATCGATCACCTCGCGCAGCAGCATCCGCTCCTGCTCGATCGGCTCCTTCCAGGAGGCGACCGCCGCGATCGTCAGCGGGCTCTCGCAGATGCCGCGGATCATGGCGTGCCGGCCGGCCTCGATGCGCTTCGCGATGGCGATCTCGCCCTCGCGCGAGAGCAGCTCGACCGAGCCCATCTCGCGCAGGTACATGCGCACCGGATCGTCGGTGCGGCCGAGATCGTCTTCCTCGACCACGGCGACGGCTTCGGCCTCCTCCTTCTCGGCGGTCGGGCTCTCCTCGTTCTCCTCGCTCTCGACCAGGTTGATGCCGAGCTCGGAGAGCGCGGTCATGGTGTCTTCGATCTGCTCCGAGCTGAACTCCTCGGGCGGCAGGGCGGCGTTGAGCTCGTCATAGGTGACGTAGCCGCGCTCCTTGCCGCGCACGATCAGCTTGCGGACGGTCGCGGTCAGCGAATCCAGGATCGGGCTGTCCGCGCTCTCCTCGCCGGCTTCGGGCGTATCGGCGACTTTTGCGGGTTTGGTGGCCATACAATCGGTGCTCCTCGGCCGCGGCCGGAATCATTCCCTATCAGAACGTGGGTTCAGCCGGGGTTCCGGTCCTGCCGCGAGGCATGCCCCGGCCCCGACACTGCCGTCTCTCAATAGGGTTTCCGCACGGCATGCGATTCGAAATCGGCCGGCTTGAGCCTGAACCTTGAAATGGCAAGCAAACCCCCGCCAATCAAGGGTCTCTCCTACCCCTTGACAATCCGGCGGTTTCTAAAGGTGTGACGGAACGGAGTCAAGCGGCTGGCCCGGCCGCCCGGACCACGCCACGGCCCATGACGGCCACGGTCTCAAATCATGGTTGAGAAAGCATGAAGCGTGCCAGATCAGGGGCGCCGGCGGGCGGGCGGAATCCGGTATCCCTCGACCGCGTCTTCGAGGCCGGGCGCCTCCTCGATGGCGTGCAGCACGCCGACCAGCCGATTCCAGTTGTCTTCGCTCGCCTCGCTGCCGAGCGCCCGCTCGGCGGCGGCACGCACCCGCTCCAAGTCGATCTGGCGGTGATGCAGGTCGAGCGCATGGCGGAGCTGGACCTGGGCGTGGCCCAGCTCGGCCGCCGAATCGGCGGCGGGCGCGGCCGCCCAGTCGAGATAGCGGGCGCCCGGGCCGATCAGCTCCTCGGCGAGCGCATCGAGGCCGGCCGCCTGCAACGCGGCGACCAGCGCCGCGCGGTCCTCGACCGTCTCGGGCGGCAGGCCGACCAGGACGTCGCGCATGGCCCGGTAGCCCCCGGTCTTGAACTCGAGGAGCGCGACCTCGTTGCCGAACTCGGCGAGCAGGCCGGGATGGTTGAGCAGGGTCTGGAGCACGGTGCGCTCGCGCTGGCGGGTCTCGCCCGCCGCGTCGGGCGGCCGGGGCCGCGCCTCGCGCCCGCGCTCGAAGCGGCCGCGGCGGTCGGGGGCGAACGGGCCGCGGCGGCGCATCGGCCCGGCCGCCTCGTTCAGCCGCTGGCGGAAATGGCGCTGATAGTGGAAGCGCAGGTCGCGGTCCGGGATCGGCTCGATCAGCCGGTCGAGCCGCCTGCCGGCCTCGGCGCGCGCCTCGGGCGTTTCGAGCGGCAGCGCGCCGACGGCGAGCCGCCACAGCGCCTCGGAGAACGGCGCCGCGGCATCGAGCACGCGCTCGATCCCGGGGCGGCCCTCATGGCCGATCAGCGAATCGGGGTCTTCGCCCGCGGGCAGCGTCGCGAAGCGCAGCGAGAAGCCGGCCTTGAGGCGCGGCAGCGCCCGCTCGACCACGCGGGAAGCCGCCCGCTCGCCGGCCGCGTCGCCGTCGAAGCAGAGGACGGGCGTCGCGGCGTAACGCCAGAGCAGTTCGAGCTGGAGCTCGGTCAGCGCCGTGCCGAGTGGTGCCACGGTCTCCGCAAGGCCCGCCTGATGCAGCGCGATCGCGTCCATATAGCCTTCGACGACCACGATGCGGCCCGCCTTGCGCGCGGCGCCGCCGGCGAGGTCGAGGCCGTAGAGCATGGCGCCCTTCTGGAACAGCTCGGTCTCCGGCGAGTTGAGGTATTTCGGCTCGCCGGGGCCGAGGATGCGGCCGCCGAAGGCGACGACACGGCCGCGCGCGTCGCGGATCGGGAACATGACGCGGCCGCGGAAGCGGTCATAGCGCTCGCCGCCCTCGCCCGGCTCGACCAGCAGCCCGGCGGCGACCATCATCGCCTCGTCGATGCCCTTCGCCGCGAGCGCCGCCTTGAGCGCGCTGCGCGAGGCCGGCGCGAAGCCGAGCCGGAAGCGCGCGATGGTCTCGGCCGTCAGGCGCCTTCCGGCCAGGTAGTCGCGCGCGGCGCGGCCGGTCTCGGCCTTCAGGTTCTGCTCGAACCAGGCGGCGGCGGCTTCGAGCACGGCGCCGAGCGTGGCCGCCTGCTCGTGCCGGGCGCGCTCGGCCGGCGTCTCCTTCGGGATTTCGAGGCCGACCTCGTGGGCCAGCCGCTCGACCGCCTCGGGGAAGCTCAGCCCCTCGGCGCGCATCACGAAGCCGACCACATCGCCATGCGCGCCGCAGCCGAAGCAGTGGAAAAAGCCCTTCTGGTCGCTGACCGTGAAGGACGGCGTCTTCTCCTGGTGGAACGGGCAGAGGCCGAGCTGCTCCTTGCCGCGCCGGATCAGGCGCACGCGCCGGCCGACCACGGCCTCCAGCGAAGCGCGGGCGCGTATCTCGTCGAGGAAGCGGGGCGAGAACCTCATGGCGCGCCTTGGACGGAACGGATCGAGACGATGCTAGCGGAAGCCGGCCCGTCCGTCTCGTTGCAACGCGGGGTGGATATGGGCGCCGGGCCCGGCTTCAGCCACCGGTCAGGCGCTGCTTGACGATGGCGCTGGCCTTCGAGAAATCCATCCGGCCGGCGTATTTCGCCTTCAGCGCCTGGATGGTCTTGCCCATGTCCTTGATCGTGGTGGCGCCGAGCTCGGCGATCGCCTCCTGGATCGCGCGCTCCATCTCGGCCTCGCCGAGCTGGGCCGGCAGGAAGCGTTCGATCACCGCGATCTCCTCGGCCTCGCCTTGGGCAAGGTCGACCCGGCCGCCCGCCTCGTAGCTCTCGATGCTCTCGCGCCGCTGGCGGATCATGGTCTTGAGCATTTCGAGGATCTCGGGGTCCGAGATGCCGTCGGCCTTGCCGTTGCCGCGCGCCGCGATGTCGCGGTCCTTGAGCGCGGCGAGAATCAGGCGGATGGTGCTGACGGCGCGTTGCTCGCGCGCCTTCATGGCCTCCTTGAGGGAGTCGTTCAGCTCTTGCCGCAGCATGTCGGGGATACCCTTGGCCGTTTGGGCGCCGAAATATAGTCCGATTGGGCGGGGGTTCAACAACGCCCGGGCGGACGCGGGCTAAGCCATTGATTGCCCTTGCCATAGAGCCTGCCAGGCGCGGCTTGACGAGGGCCGCCAATCTGCGTAGCTTCCGGCCGCCTTCGCCGGCCGCGCGCGTGCCCGCGCGGCCGCGCCGCCACCGAGTTTAGGGCCAATCCATGCCCGCAGTCGCCACGGATGATGTCGCCGCGACCGGCACCGCCACGGCTGCGCTCGCGCTTGCCGACGGCACCGTGCTGTACGGCCAGGGCATCGGCGCGGCCGGGCTGGTCGAGGGCGAGGTCTGCTTCAACACGGCGATGACCGGCTATCAGGAGATCCTGACCGACCCCTCCTATGCCGGCCAGATCATCACCTTCACCTTCCCCCACATCGGCAATGTCGGCACCAACCCGGAGGATGTCGAGGCGGCGGGCTGCGCCGCGCGCGGCCTCGTGCTGCGCGCCGCGATCACCGAGCCGTCCAACTGGCGGGCCGCGCAGCCTCTCGACCATTGGCTCAGGCGCATGGGCCTGGTCGGCATCGCGGGCATCGACACGCGGCGGCTGACCCGCCTGCTGCGCTCGAAGGGCGCGCAGAACGTCGCGCTCTGCCACGACCCGAAGGGCGGCTTCGATGCCGCCGCGCTGGTCGGGAAGGCGAAGGCCTGGCCCGGCCTCGAAGGCGTCGACATGGCGCGCGAGGTGAGCTGCACCCAGAGCTATGACTGGACCGAATCGACCTGGGCGCTGGGCCGCGGCTATGCCATCCAGGACCATCCGCGCTTCCATATCGTCGCGGTCGACTACGGCGCGAAGCGCAACATCCTGCGCTCGCTCGCCGCGTCCGGCTGCCGCGTCACCGTGGTGCCGGCGGCGGCGAGCGCCGCCGACATCCTCGGCCGCGCGCCGGACGGCATCTTCCTCTCGAACGGCCCGGCCGATCCGGCGGCGACCGGCGCATACGCGATCCCGGTGCTGCGCGAGCTGATCGCGAGCGGCAAGCCGATCTTCGGCATCTGCCTCGGCCACCAGCTGCTCGGGCTGACGCTCGGCGGGCGCAGCCGCAAGATGCTGTTCGGCCATCGCGGCGCCAACCACCCGGTCAAGGAACTCGCGACCGGCCGCGTCGAGGTGACCAGCCAGAACCACGGCTTCGAGATCAGCGCGGCGAGCCTGCCTGCCGGCGTGACGCCGAGCCATGTCTCGCTGTTCGACGGCTCGCTCGAAGGCCTCAAGGTCGAGGGCAAGCCGATCTTCTCGGTGCAGTACCACCCCGAAGCCTCCCCCGGCCCGCAGGACGCGCAGCACCTCTTCCAGCGCTTCGTCAAGCTGATGGAAGCGCATGGCTAAGCACGTGGCGACGTCCATCCCCCTGCCCAGCCCTCCCCCGCAAAGGTGGAGGGGATCGAGGAGTCCTGCCGCGCCGACGATCACCCGCGCTCAAATCGTCATCGCCCGGCTTGACCGGGCGATCCAGGAATCTTCGGAAACCGCAGTGCCGCCACCCCTGGATGCCCCGGTCAAGCCGGGGCATGACGAAGAACAGAGGGCGTCGTCGCTCGTATCAGGGAGAGCCTCACCGCCCGCTCAAAGGCAGGTTTTACGTGAGTCACCCCCTCCCCAACCCTCCCCCATCAAGGGGGAGGGGGCAGGAAAGAGAACCGGCGTAAGACCTCTCTTATCCCCTCCCTCCTTGCGGATGCCCGAAGCCTATACACGGGCGACGTGGCACCGAGGCGCAAGGGCTCTTTTGTCTCTTCCCCCCTTGTGGGGGAGGGCTAGGGAGGGGGGTAGGTGCGCGCAAGCGCGTGATGGCTGTCATGCCTAAGCGCACCGACATCAAGTCTATCCTGGTCATCGGGGCGGGGCCGATCGTGATTGGGCAAGCTTGCGAGTTCGACTATTCGGGCACGCAGGCGTGCAAGGCGCTCAGGGCCGAGGGCTACCGGGTGATCCTGGTGAACTCGAATCCGGCGACCATCATGACCGACCCCGAGTTCGCCGATGCCACCTATGTCGAGCCGATCACGCCCGAGATCGTCGAGCGCATCATCGCGCGCGAGAAGCCGGACGCGCTGCTCCCCACCATGGGCGGGCAGACCGCGCTCAACACCGCGATGACGCTCGCCGACAACGGCGCGCTGGCGCGTCATGGCGTGAGTCTGATCGGCGCCTCGCGCGACGCCATCGCGATCGCCGAGGACCGCCTCCTGTTCCGCGACGCGATGACCGAGATCGGCCTCGAATGCCCGAAGAGCCGGCTCGCCACCTCGATGGACGAAGCGCGCGAGGCGATCGAGCATGTCGGGCTGCCGGCGATCATCCGGCCCTCCTTCACGCTCGGCGGCCAGGGCGGCGGCATCGCCTACAACCGCGAGGAGTTCGAGGCGATCGTGCGCGGCGGGCTCGACGCCTCGCCGGTCAACTCGGTGCTGATCGAGGAATCGGTGCTCGGCTGGAAGGAGTTCGAGATGGAGGTGATCCGCGACCGCGCGGACAACGCCATCATCGTCTGCTCGATCGAGAACGTCGACCCGATGGGCATCCACACCGGCGATTCGATCACCGTGGCGCCGGCGCTGACGCTGACCGACAAGGAATATCAGCTCATGCGCAACGCCTCGCTCGCGGTGCTGCGCCGCGTGGGCGTCGAGACCGGCGGCTCCAACGTGCAGTTCGCGATCAGCCCGGAGACCGGGCGCATGGTCGTGATCGAGATGAACCCGCGCGTCTCGCGCTCCTCCGCGCTCGCCTCGAAAGCGACCGGCTTCCCGATCGCCAAGGTCGCGGCCAAGCTCGCCATCGGCTACACCCTCGACGAGATCGCGAACGACATCACCGGCGTGACGCCCGCCTCGTTCGAGCCGACCATCGACTATGTGGTCACCAAGGTGCCGCGCTTCACCTTCGAGAAGTTCCCGGGCACGGAGCCGCTGCTCACCACCTCGATGAAGTCGGTCGGCGAGGCCATGGCGGTCGGCCGCACCTTTCAAGAGTCGCTGCAGAAGGCGCTGCGCTCGATGGAGACCGGGCTGACCGGCCTCAACGCGCCGCATATCGAAGGCTATACCGACGCCGGCGACGTGCAGGACCTGATCAGCGCGCTCGGCCGGCCGCGCCCCGACCGGCTCTTGGTCATCGCCGAGGCGTTCCGCGCCGGCCTCCCGCTCGACGACATCCAGCGGCTCAGCCGCTTCGATCCCTGGTTCCTGCGCCAGATCGAGGCGCTGGTGGCGGCCGAGGCGCGGCTCAAGGACGACGGGCTGCCTGCCGACCGCGCCGGCCTCTCCGCGCTCAAGCAGATGGGCTTCGGCGATGCGCGGCTCGCCGAGCTGACCGGGCTGAAGGCCGACGAGGTGACGGCGCGGCGCCACGCGCTCGGCCTACACCCGGTCTTCAAGCGGATCGACACCTGCGCCGCCGAGTTCGAATCGCGCACGCCTTACATGTATTCCTGCTACGAGGCCGCGCATGGCGGCGCACCCGAATGCGAGGCGGATCCGAGTGGGCGCAAGAAGGTGATCATCCTCGGCGGCGGGCCGAACCGCATCGGCCAGGGCATCGAGTTCGACTATTGCTGCGTGCATGCCTCCTACGCGCTCGCCGAGGCCGGCTACGAGACCATCATGGTCAACTGCAACCCGGAGACGGTCTCGACCGACTACGACACCTCGGACCGGCTCTATTTCGAGCCGCTCACCATCGAGACCGTGCTCGACATCGTGCGCACCGAGCAGCAGAAGGGCGAGCTGATCGGCCTCAACATCCAGTTCGGCGGGCAGACGCCGCTCCGGCTCGCCAACGCGCTCGAAGCCGCGGGCGTGCCGATCATCGGCACCCAGCCGGACGCCATCGACATCGCGGAGGACCGTGACCGCTTCCGCCTGCTGCTCGACAGGCTCGGCCTCAAGCAGCCGAGGAACGCCACGAGCCGTTCGGTCGAGCAGGCCAAGCGGCTCGCCGCCGAGATCGGCTACCCGGTCATGGTGCGGCCCTCCTACGTGCTCGGCGGCCGCGCCATGGAGATCATCCACGATCCGGAATCGCTCGACCGCTACATGACGGAAGCGGTCAAGGTCTCGGGCGACAACCCGGTCCTGATCGACAGCTTCCTGCAGAGCGCGATCGAGGTCGACGTCGATGCGCTGTCGGACGGCACGGCGGTCTTCGTCGCGGGCGTGATGGAGCATATCGAGGAGGCCGGCATCCATTCGGGCGATTCGGCCTGCTCGCTGCCGCCCTACTCGCTCGACCGCGCCATGATCGAGCGCATCAAGGACCAGACCACGGCGCTCGCGCTCGCGCTCGGTGTCAGGGGCCTGATGAACGTGCAGTTCGCGATCAAGGGCGACGACATCTACGTGCTCGAGGTCAACCCGCGGGCGAGCCGCACCGTGCCCTTCGTCGCCAAGGCGGTCGGCACGCCGATCGCCAAGATCGCAGCGCGGCTGATGGCGGGCGAGCCGCTCGCGAACTTCAGCCTCGGCGAGCGCATGGTCGATCACATCGCGGTCAAGGAAGCGGTCTTCCCGTTCGCGCGCTTCCCGGGCGTCGACCTGATCCTTGGGCCTGAGATGAAATCGACCGGCGAGGTGATGGGCATCGACCGCGATTTCGGCCGCGCCTTCGCCAAGGCGCAGCTCGGCGCCGGCAACGCGCTGCCGCTCGATGGCTGCGTCTTCCTCTCGGTGCGCGACCACGACAAGGCGGCGATCGTCGAGATCGCGGTCGCGCTTTCGGCGCTCGGCTTCAAGCTGGTCGCGACCGGCGGCACAAGCGCGGTGCTGAGGGCCGAGGGCCTCGCGGTCGAGCGGGTCAACAAGGTGCGCGAGGGCCGGCCGCACATCGTCGATTCGATCAAGAACGGCGAGATCCAGCTCGTCGTCAACACCACCGAGGGCGCCCATTCGGCGGCGGATTCCTTTGCGCTCCGGCGCACCGCGCTCGAACACAAGGTGCCCTATTTCACGACCATCTCGGCCAGCCGGGCCATGGTGCAGGCGATCCGTGCGCTCAGGGCTGGAAGCCTTGATGTTGCCTCCCTTCAATCCTATGCTTCGACCAGGGGTCCAGAACGGGCCTGACTGGGTTTCCAACAAGCCAACCGTGCATCTCGGCGCTTGCGGGAGAAAGCGCCGGTGAGAACGCGTTGAGACTGGAGGCATAGGAGTGCGCCATGGAAAAGCACCCGATGACGCCAGAGGGCTTCGAGCGCCTCCGCGAGGAATTGAGGCGGCTCAAGCATGACGAGCGTCCGCGCGTGATCCAGGAGATCGCGACGGCGCGCGAGCATGGCGACATCTCGGAGAACGCGGAATACCACGCAGCGAAGGAGCGCCAGGGCCTGATCGAGGCGCGCATCAAGGAGCTCGAGGCCAAGATCAGCCGCGCCGACGTGATCGACCCAAAGCAGGTCGGCGGGAGCGACCGCATCCAGTTCGGCGCCCAGGTGACCGTGGTGGACGAGGACACCGAGAAGGAGAGCACCTATCGCATCGTCGGCGCAGACGAGGGCGACATCCAGGCCGGCCGCCTGTCGTTCTCCTCGCCGCTGGCGCGCGCCCTGATGGGCAAGTCGGTCGGCCAGAGCGTCGAGATCTCGACGCCGAGCGGCGTGCGCTCCTACGAGATCACCAAGGTCCAGTACGGCTGAACCGGCCGCGCGCCGGATAGGGGAGCGAGGGTGCCATGATCATCGTTGCCGGCGAGTTCGTCCTCGCGCCCGAAGACGCCGCGGCCGCGCGCGACGCCGCCGTCGAGGTCGCGCGCGAGACGCGCAAGGAGACGGGCTGCCTCGCCTATCGCTTCTATGCCGACCTCGAAGAGAAAGGGCGCTTCCACGTCTTCGAGATCTGGGAGTCGCTCGCGGCCCTGCAGGCGCACTTCGAGGCGCCGCACTTGAAGGCGTTCCGCGCCAAGCTCGGCGGGCTCGGGCTGATCTCGCGCGAGGTCAAGCGCTACGAGGCCGGGCCGGGCGAGGCGCTGTAATATCCCTGATCGTCATGCCCCGGCTTGACCGGGGCATCCAGAGGCGGTGGCATTGCGGTTGCCAAGGATTCCTGGATTGCCCGGTCAAGCCGGGCAATGACGATTGAGTAAGCAGGCCGCGCTACCCGTTCACGTCGACCACGACGCGGCCGCGGACTTCACCGGCGATGATCTTGGGCGCGTAGGCGGGCAGCTTGGCGAGCGGGATCAGCTCGGTCAGCGCATCGAGCGTGCCGGCGGGCAGCTCCTTCGCCAGATGCTGCCACGCCTTCACGCGCAGCTCGTGCGGGCACATCACGGAATCGATGCCGAGCAGGCTGACGCCGCGCAGGATGAACGGCAGCACGGTGGTGGCGAGCCCGGAGCCGCCCGCCAAGCCGCACGCCGCGACGGCGCCGCCATAGCGCGTCTCGGCGATGACGTGCGCCAGCGTGTCGCCGCCCACGGCATCGACCGCGCCGGCCCAGCGCTCCTTGAGCAGCGGCTTGTCGGGCTTCGCCGCAAGCTCGGCACGCGGCACGATCGCGCTCGCGCCGAGGCCGGTCAGGAAATCGCCGAGCGCCGGCCGCCCGGTGACCGCATGGACCTCGAAGCCGCGCTTCGCCAGCAGCGCGACCGCGACGCTGCCGACCCCGCCGGCCGCGCCGGTCACCACCACGGGCCCGGCGCCGGGCGTGACCCCGGCGCGCTCGAGCGCGAGCACGCAGAGCATCGAGGTGAAACCCGCGGTGCCGATCGCCATGGCGTGCCTGGCATCGACGCCGGGCGGCAGATGGACGAGCCAGGCGGCCTTGGCCCGCGCCTTCTGCGCGAAGCCGCCGGGGTGGCGCTCGCCGACGCCCCAGCCGGTCAGCACCACCTCATCGCCCGGCTTGAAGCGCGGATCGTCCGACGCCTCGACCGTGCCGGCATAGTCGATGCCGGGCACCATCGGAAACGAGCGCAGGATCGGCGCGCGGCCGGTGAGCGCGAGACCGTCCTTGTAGTTGAGGCTCGAATAGGCGACGCGCACGGTGACCTCGCCGTCGGGCAGGTCGGCGTCGCCGAGCGTCTCAATACGGGTGACGGTCTTGCCCTCGGCCTGGTCGGCGACAAGGGCGCGGTAGCTTGCAGTCCCGGCCATGTCTCTCCCTTTCCCGCCCGCCATGTCCGTGGCGGCGGTCAAGGGTGGCCAAGCGGTCGGCCGAGGGCAAGCCGGAAGCGCGCGGCGCATTGCCGCTGAAGGCATGCGCGTTGACGCTGCCCATGGGCGCTCGGATACTCGCGCGGCGACTGCCAGCACGAGCCGATATCCCCCTTGCCCCGAGACCAGACGATGAGCGCGACGGCCTGTGACCCCGATCACACCTATGCCAGCGCGCGGCGCGCCATAAAGCGGGCGCAGGCAATGCGCGGCGCCCGGCGCGCCGCGGCATGGCCGGCGCCAGCGTCACGGGCACCCGAGCCATGAGCCTCAAGGTCAAGTTCTGGGGCGTGCGGGGCAGCATCGCCTGCCCCTCGCCCAACCACATCGGCTTCGGCGGCAACACCAGCTGCGTCGAGGTCTCGGCGGACGGCCATCGCTTCATCCTGGACGCCGGCACCGGCGTCAGGAACCTGGGGCACTGGATCTTCCGCAAGGGGCCGAAGCGCGCGACCTTCCTGTTCTCCCACACCCATTGGGACCACATCACCGGCTTCCCGTTCTTCGCCCCCGCCTTCCACCCCGATTACGAGTTCGTGCTCAAGGCCGGCCACCTGAACGACCAGGGCGGCCTGCAACGCGTCATCGCGGGCCAGATGTCCAACCCGATCTTCCCGGTGCCGCTCGAGGCGATGCGCTCGAAGCTCAGCTTCGAGGACTTCAAGGCCGGCGAGTCGTGGCACCCGGCGCCCGGCGTCCTGATCCGCACCGCGCCGCTCAACCACCCGAACGGCGCGACCGGCTATCGCATCGAGCATCTGGGCAAGTCCGTCTGCTACGTGACCGACACCGAGCACGTGCCGGGCAAGCCGGACGAGCGCATCCTCGGGCTGATCGAGGGCGCCGACTTGGTGATCTATGACTCGACCTATACCGACGACGAGTTCCCCGCCAAGGTGAGTTGGGGCCACTCGACCTGGCAGGAGGGCATACGGCTGTCGAAGGCGGCGGGCGCGAAGTCGCTCGCGATCTTCCACCACGACCCCGACCATGAGGACCGCTTCATGGAGCAGATCGAGACCGACGCCCGCGCCATGTGGCGCGGCGCCTTCGTCGCGCGCGAGAACATGCGGCTCGTCCTCGGCTAGCGCGCGCCGCGGCTGCCTGCCTCCCCAAGAACACCTCGAGGCTGCCCCACGCCTGTCCCCGCCGTTGCAGGCTTGCCACAGGATGATGTTTATGCCGCCGACATGGCTTTGGTGCAACGCAGCCTTGTGATACACCTTGTATCGGCGGAAAAAACGGCGGGGAGCGGCCAGGCAGGCCAGCTCGTGAACGCCCGCTCGAAGAGACGGTGGGATTTCGGGGGCGAGTATAGGGTCATGAACAAGCGAATTTCTGGCGGCGCGTTCGCCGCAGCCGCGCTGCTGGGCACGACCGCGCTTGCGCCGGCCGGCGCCAATGCCGGCAGCTTGGTCGAAGAGCTCAACACGCTGCTGTTGAGCCACCCGCAGATCGAGAGCGCGCGCGAGGATGTCGCCGCCTCCGAAGAGGGCGTCAACCGGGCGTTCAGCGGCTTCCTGCCCAGGGCAGACTTCTCGGGCAGCTTCGGCTACGAGAACGTCGACAGCCCGGCGCGGCGCGACTTCCCTTACAACGGCAAGGAGTTCGAGACCGGGCACGCGACCCAGGCGACCGTCACGATCACCCAGACGATCTTCGACGGCTTCCGCAACGACGCGACCTATGACAGCGCCAAGGCGCAGAAGGGCGCGAGCGAGGCCCAGCTCGAGAGCGGCACCCAGACCGTCATGCTGGAGGGCATCTCGGCCTATCTCGAAGTGCTGCGCAATTCGCTCCTGGTCAAGCTCGCCTATGACAGCGAAGCCAACATCATGACCCAGCTCAACCTGGAGGACGAGCGGGTGCGGCGCGGCTCGGGCATCGCGGTCGACGTGCTGCAGGCGAAATCGCGGCTGCAGATCGCCAAGGAGCGCCGCGTCGCCTTCGAGGGCGCGATGAAGGATTCGACGAGCCGCTACGAGCAGGTGTTCGGCGGACCGCCGGTGATGCAGGAGATGACCATGCCGACGCCCCCGGTCGCGCTGGTGCCCGGGACGCTCGACGAGGCGCTGACCGCGGCGCTCGCCGAGCACCCCGCGATCCTCGCCGCGGTCAAGCTGATCGATGTCGCGGACCATTCGCGCACGGTGGCGAGCTCGCCGTTCTATCCGAGAATCGACCTGGTCGGGACCTGGAACTTCGAGAACGAGTTCGACGGTGTCTCGGGCGAGCGGCGTGACTACAAGGCGAAGGTCGAGGCCAATTGGGAGCTGTTCAACGGCTTCGGCACGCGCGCCGCGACGGCGCAGGCCTCGCACCAATATCTCTCGACCATCGACCAGGCGAACTATACGCGCCGCAAGGTGGCGGAGGAGACCCGGCTCGCTTGGCAGTCGCTCGAGACCTCGCGCGAGCGGGTCGCGCTGCTGCAGAACGCGGTGAACATCGCCTCCGAGGTGTTCGAGGCGCGGCGCAAGCTGCGCGAGGCCGGCAAGGAGACGGTGATCAACGTGCTGGACGCCGAGAACGAGGTGTTCGACGCGCGCATCAACCTCGTCGCCGCCCAGCACGATGCGCGGCTTGCCACCTATCGCCTGCTCACCGCCATGGGCCGCATGACCATCTCGAACGTCGCGGCCGGCGGCCAAGGCGTCGAGCCGGAGGCGGCGGCGACCGACGGCTGAGAGCTCGGCCTGCCCACTTCTAAAATCGTCATCGCCCGGCTTGACCGGGCGATCCAGGGCTTTTGGCGATTGTAGTGCGTTTGCCTCTGGATGCCCCGGTCAAGCCGGGGCATGACGAAGAGGAGATGGCGACTTGCGCCGCGTAACTACTCGCTACTTGGTCTTGGCGACGTAGACGCCGTCCCAGTTCTCGTCCGGCGTCGCGGTCTCGTAGTCGGCGAGCCGCTCGGCGTAGAGGTCGTAGAGGACGGTGAGGCGCTGCTCCTCGTCGAGCGTACGGCAGGCCTCGAGCGCGCGGCGCATCGCCGCCCAGTCCTGCCGGCGGTAGGCCGCCAGCATCTCGGCATGGCGGGCACGCAGCGCCTGGAACGCGGGGCGCGCCGCGTAGCTCTCATCGCCGAGCACGGTGTAGACGTCGACCGGCACGGTCTTGCCCTTGACCTGGATGCGGTCGAGCAGCAGGCAGGCGAAGTCGCCGACGAGGGCCGCGGTGTGCTCGCCGATGACGTTGTCGGTGCCGTAGGTCTTGGACTGCCCTTCGAGGCGCGAGGCGAGGTTCACGTCGTCGCCCAGCACCGAATAATCGAAGCGCAGGTCGGAGCCCATATTGCCGACGCACACCGTCCCGGTGTTGAGGCCGATGCCGATGTTGATCGGGATGAACCGGCGGCTCTCGGCTTCGGCCTCGGCCTTGAGCTCGCGGTTGAGCGCCTTGACGCCCTCGACCATCGCGAGCGCGGCGCGCACGGCATTCCTGGCATGGTCGGGGTCGTCGAGCGGCGCGTTCCAGAACGCCATGATGCAGTCGCCCATGTACTTGTCGATGGTGCCGCGCCGCTCGAGGATGATGCCGGTCATCGGGTTGAGGAAGCGGTTGATGAAGCGGGTCAGGCCCTCGGCGTCAAACTGCTCCGAGATCGTGGTGAAGCCGCGGATGTCGCAGAACAGCAGCGTCATCTCGCGCATTTCGCCGCCGAGCTTGAGCCGGCCGGGCTCCTGCGCGAGCTGCTCGACGAGCGCCGGCGACATGTAGCGGCTGAAGGCGCCGCGCACCTGGCGCCGCTCGCGCTCCTCGCGCATGTAGTTCAGGTAGGTGAGCACGACATAGATGAGGAAGGTCGCAACCGCGACATAGGCCATGTCGAGCAGCAGCCCGAGCGAGGAGAAGGTGTACCAGGAGAGCCCGAGCAGCGCCGCGATCGAGACGAAGCCGAGCAGCAGCGTGTAGATCGCGCCGAGGAAGGGCACCAGCCCGATCATCAGGAGCCCGATCAAGGCGATCGCGACGATCTCGGCGCCGATCGACCAGTTCGGCCGCTGCAGGAATTCCCTGGCCAGGATGTTCTCGATGAGCTGGGCATGCAGCTCGACGCCCGGCATGGCGTCGTCCACCGGCGTCGCCTTGATGTCGAGCAGGCCGACCGCCGAGGTGCCGATCAGCACCAGATGGCCGGCGATGCGCTCGGCCGGCAGCGCGCCGCTCAGCACGTCCTTGGCCGAGACATAGCGGTCGCGCGTATGCGGCGAGAAGCGGATGAAGAACTCGCCGTGGTCGGTGACCGGAATCTCCATCCCCTTGAGCGCGATCAGGTTGATGCCCGCGCTGTCTGCCCTGACCAGGATCGTCGACTGCGCGGTCGCGACGCGCAGGAGCTCGATCGAGAGCGCCGGATAGAGCTGGTCCTCCACGCGCAGGATGAGCGGCACCTGGCGCACGACGCCGTCGATCGAGGGCTTGAAGGTGAAGACGCCGAGCCCTGCCGCGGCATCCTCCAGGGGCTTGAGATTGCGCACGAGGCCGGAAAAGGCATAGACCTGCTGCAGCACGTCGACGCCCTTGCTTGCCTTGAGGGCGAAGCTGGCCTTCATCGACTTCCGCGTATCCTCGCCCTCGATCGGGCGCGAGCTGGTCGACTGGCCGAGCACGATCCGCCCGGTATCGCGTATGGCACGCGCGAAGGCCTCGTCATTGCTTTCCATCTGCTTGAACTTGAGGCGCAGCGCCTCGTCGAGATCGTCAAGCCGGTCGGCGATCAGGTCGGGCGAGGTACGGTCGGGCTCGGCGAACACGACATCGAACGCCGCCGCCGGCGCCCGATAGTCGACCAGGAGCTTGCGCACCAGATCGGCCAGGATGGTGCGCGGCCACGGCCACTGGCCGATCTCGGCGAGGCTCTCCTCGTCGATGTCGACGATGACGACGGGCTGCTTGGTGAACTCGCGCGGCTGCGCGCGCTGATAGAGATCGAAGACCTTGTTGCGGAAGACCTGGAGCGGCGCAGGGTCCGCCCAGCGCAGGCCGACCAAGGCGGCCAGCACGCAGAGCGCGATCAGATGCACCCAGCCATAGCGTCTGAGGAAGCGCCGAAGAATCGTCCCGTCCCCCGGTCGAATGCCCGATGGCTTCAGAATAGCCAATCGGCAGGCGGGGGGTTATCGCTTCTTTGGCGGAGGTACCGGTGCGCTACCCGGCGCCGGGCGGCTTCCGGCCCAGCTCGTCGATCCTCTGCTGCAAGGCGAGCCGGTCGAGGCTCGCGATCGGCAGGCTGACGAAGATCTTGATGCGCGATTCGATCTCCGTATAGACCTGCCGGAAGACCCGGCGCTTGTCGTCATCGTCGCCCTCGGCCTCGACCGGGTCGCGGAAGCCCCAATGGGCCGTGAGCGGCTGGCCCGGCCAGACCGGGCAGACCTCGCCGGCCGCCTTGTCGCAGACCGTGAAGACGAAATCCATGACCGGCGCGCCGGGTGCGGCGAACTCGGCCCAGTCCTTGCTGCGCAGGCCGTCGGTCGAATAGTTGAGCTTGTGCAGCAGCTCGACGGTGAAGGGGTTGAGCCGGCCGACCGGGTGGCTGCCCGCGCTGTAGCCCTTGAAGCGGCCGATGCCCCAGCGGTTGATCGCGGCCTCGGCCATGATGCTGCGCGCCGAGTTGCCGGTGCACAGGAAGAGGACGTTGCAAATCCTGTCCTCCGCCGTCCGCTGGCGATCCGTCATCGCCGCCGCAGGCTGGGCCATGGCGCTACCTCCCCTTCCCGTTCTCTTCGCCGGGGCTTACGAGCCGATCGCGCCGCCCCCGCTCTTGGTGACGACGACGATCGACGGCCGCGGCGGCAGGCTGTCCGAGAAGTCGGGCCAGCGCGTCGCGGGGTTGTCGTAGCTCAGCTCATCGCCGGCCTCGCCCGGATGCTGGACGGAGAGGAAGAGCGTCTGGCTGTCGGGCGTGAAGCACGGCCCGCACAGCTCGGCGCCGACCGGCGTGAGGAAGAAGAGCTTGGTGAGCGCGCGGTCGGGCCCGGCCACCGGCGCGGCATAGAGGCCGTCGGCGAAGCCCGCGGCGCCCGGCGCGCCGTCGGTTGCGATCCAGATGTTGCCCGCGCTGTCGAACGCGCAGTTGTCGGGGGCGGCGGGCCAGCCGTTCGCGCTCACGTCGGGATGGAAGCTCGCGCCGTGCCCGACCTCCTTCGGGTCGCCGCACTTGATGAAGATGTCCCAGGTGAAGCGGTCGGCCGCATGATCCGCCGCCGCGCCCTCGCCGCCGGGCGGAATCATCTCGAGGACGTGCCCGTATTTGTTCGGCCCGCGCGGATTGGCGGCGTCGGTCTTGTCCGGCTCGCGCTTGGTGTTGTTGGTCAGCACCAGATAGACCCGGCCGGTGACCGGATTCGGCTCGACGTCCTCGGGCCGGTCCATCGGCGTCGCGCCGAGCAGATCGGCGGCGCGGCGGGTTTCGATCAGGATGTCGGCCTGGCTCTTGAAACCGTTCGCCTCGGTCAGCGGCCCCTGGCCATGGACCAGCGGCAGCCATTCGAGCGAACCGTCCGCATCGAACCTGCCGACATGGAGCGTGCCCGAATCGAGCAGGCTCATATTGGCCGCGCGATTCGCCGGATCGAACTTGCCCCCGGTGACGAACCTGTAGACATAGTCGAAGCGCTCGTCGTCGCCCGAATAGACCACGACCCGGCCGTCCTTGTTCACCACGCAGGTCGCGGCCTCGTGCTTGAAGCGGCCGAGCGCGGTGCGCTTCACCGGCTTCGACGCAGGCTCGTAAGGGTCGAGCTCGACAATCCAGCCGAAGCGGTTTGGCTCGTTCGGCTCCTTCTCGACGTCGAAGCGGTCGACGAAGCTGCCCCACGGATATTCGGGCTCGCCCTTGATGCCGACCCGCTTGTAGTTCGCGCCCTCGGCCGTCTTGGCGGGATCGCCGGAGAAGTATTGGTGGAAGTTCTCCTCCGCGATCAGCACCGTGCCCCATGGCGTGACGCCGCCCGCGCAATTGTTGAGCGTGCCGAGCACCAGCGCGCCGCTCGGATCGGCCTTGGTCTTCAGCCGGTCATGGCCAGCAACCGGCCCCGACACCGCGATCTCCGTCGAACGCAGCGAGAGGCGGCGGTTATACGGGCTGTCGAGCACCACCTCCCAGGCGTCGCCCGCCTTCCTGATCTCCACCACCGAATGGCCGTGGGCGGCGAGCTCGGTCTCGACCTGTGCCGCGCTCACTGCATCGGCCGAGAAGCCCGGGAACATCAGCGGCGGGATCGTGTATTCGTGGTTGACGCAGAGCAGGCCGCGGTCTGACGCGCCCGAGCCGAGCGGCAGCGGCATGAAGGCGACGAAGTCGCAGTTGTAGCCGAACTGCTTCTCCTGCGCGTCCGCACTTTGCGCAGCAGGGTCGAACGCCGGCGCGCCGGCCACGACCGGATCGCCCCACCGAAGCAGCACTTGCGCCTGATAGCCCGCCGCGACGTGATGGGTCTCGTCCATCGTTTTCGTCAATTCGGCGAACGGCAGCCCTCCCGCTGCCTGGGCCGGCCTCGGCCGCAGCGCGGCGCCGGCGCCTAGCGCTCCCGCCGCCGTAACGGCGGCCGCGCCCTTGAGCAGGTCGCGGCGCGACAGGCGCCGCTCGATCAACGTGGCAATGGATGGGGTGTCGGTTCGCTCGGAGCCCGTCTGGCTCATTCCTGCCTCCTCGCAACTGGCGCTTCGCCCGAGCCAGCCATCGCCGAGGGCGGCCTCGGGGTTGCCGCGATCCTGCCGGCGCGTCGTGGCGCGGCGATGGCCAAGGCTTGACGGCGCCGTGACACGGCGCCCCTATCGTTCAGGCTGGCACTTCGCTGTCAAAGGCATAGCCGGCGGCGCGCACGGTGCGGATGAAATCCGCGTCCTCCGGCCCGTTCAGCGCCTTGCGCAGGCGGCGGATATGGACGTCCACCGTGCGCGGCTCGACATGGATGTTGTGCCCCCAGACCGCCTCGAGCAGATGGTCGCGCGAGAATACCCGCCCCGGATGCTCCATGAAGTAGCGCAGCAGGCGGAACTCGGTGGGGCCGAGCGACACCGGGTGGCCCTTGCGGAAGGCGCGGTGCCGGGTCAGGTCGAGCGTGATGTCGCCGATCTCGATCGACTGCTCCTCGAAGGGCGGCCGGGCGCGCCGCATCACGGCGCGCACCCGCGCGAGCAGCTCGGTGATCGAGAACGGCTTGGTAACGTAATCGTCCGCACCCTGCTCCAGGCCGCGTATGCGGTCGGCCTCTTCCGAGCGCGCGGTCAGCATGATGACGGGCAGATCGCGCGAGGTCGCGGCCTGGCGCAGCCGGCGGCAGACCTCGATGCCCGAGAGCCCCGGGATCATCCAGTCGAGCAGCACGAGGTGCGGGCGGAAGGCGCCGACCAGATCGAGCGCGGTGCGCCCGTCCGCGGTTTCCCTTACCTCGTAGCCTTCCTTCTCGAGATTGTATTTGAGGAGAGTGACGAGCGCCGCCTCGTCTTCCACGATCAGGATCCGGCGCGCTTCTTCGGCGTTCATGACCGTCAACCGCAATGCTTTCGCAGCCTCGGCGGGCGTGGGGGCGGACGGCGCAGCGCCCGCCCCCGGTTGAGCCCCATCAGAGCTTCAGGTTCTCCATGCTCTTCGCGCCGGCACGCTCGGCGTCGCGCTCAGCGTCGGGCAGCGCGATCAGGCCCTTGTCGGCGAGGAAGCCGAACGGCCCGAAGGTGTCGTCCTCGACCCAAAGATTGATGTATTCCTGGATGCCGGGGATCACGCCGATATGCGCCTTCTTCACGTAGAAGAAGAGCGTGCGCGAGATCGGGTAGGTGCCGGCGGAGATGTTCTCGTAGGTCGGCTCCACGCCGTCGACATGGAGCGCGGAAATCTTGTCGCGGTTGGCGTCGAGGAAGCTGTAGCCGAAGATGCCGAGCGCCGACTTGTTCTCGGCGATCTTCTGGACGATCAGGTTGTCGTTCTCGCCGGCCTCGACGAAGCCGCCATCCTCGCGCAGCGACTGGCAGACCTGCTTGTGGCGGTCGTTGTCGCCGGCATCCTTGAGCGCCTTGACCTCGGGCACGCTGGCGCAGCCGGCATCCATGGCCAGCTCGTTGAAGGCGTCGCGCGTGCCGGAGGTCGGCGGCGGGCCGAGCACCTCGATCTTCTGATCAGGCAGCGAAGCGTCGACTTCCTTCCAGGTCTTGTAGGGGTTGGCGACCCACTGGCCGTTGACCGGCACCTCCTTGGCCAGCGCCTTCCACAGGATCTCGCGCGTCACCGAAAACGACGTCGCGTCCTTGGCATGCGCGATCACGATGCCGTCGAAGCCGATCCTGACCTCGTGAATGTCCGCGACGCCGTTCTTGGCGCAGGTCTCGACCTCGGACTTCTTGATGCGGCGGGACGAGTTGGTGATGTCCACGGTCCCGGTGCCGACGCCCTCGCAAAACAGCTTGAGGCCGCCGCCCGAGCCGGTGCTCTCGATGACCGGCGTCTTGAAGCCCGAGGTCTTGCCGAACTCCTCGGCGACCGCGGTCGCGAACGGGAACACGGTGGACGAGCCGACGATGCGGATCTCGTCGCGGGCCAGGGCCGAATTTGCGATGCCGGCGGTGGCGACAGCCACCAGCGCGACGGTACCGACGAGTGCGAGCGCCTTCTTCATGTTGTGCAGTCCTCCTTGGGTGATCCCCGAACGGCGCGGCGGCGTCCGGACGCCGCGTCACATCCGGCGATTCGGTGTCTCGGGGGCGGACGCTATCCACGCTGCACGATGGATTCGATACGAACGGATGACGGTTTTGTTACAGCGTCGGCGGTAGCGCCCTGCCGCCCCTTGATCCCGATCGAGGCCGGCCCTACATCGGCAAGGGCGCGGGGACGACCCCGCCGCCTCCCAACATCACAGGTGGGGACGACCCTGCCACGGACCTGAGAGGTCTGTCATGGCATGGGTCTATCTCTTCGTCGCCGGCCTCTTCGAGATCGGCTGGGCAATCGGCCTCAAGCACACCCAGGGCTTCACGCGGCCTCTACCGTCGGCGCTCACCATAGCCAGCATGGTGGTGAGCCTCGGCCTGCTCGGCCTCGCGCTCAGGACCGTGCCCCTCGGTACCGCCTACGCGGTCTGGACGGGCATCGGCATCGTCGGCACCGCGACGCTCGGCGTCGTCCTCTACGGCGAATCGACGAACCCGCTCCGCCTGGCCTGCCTCGGCCTGATCGGGCTCGGCATCGCCGGGCTCAAGCTGCTGCCGTCTCATTGACGCCGCCGCCGGGGCTCAGAGCGAGGCCGGCGACCTCACATGCTCCGGGCGCACGCCGATGCCGATGAGGCGCGCCGGCAGGCGCTGGAGCAGCGGCAGGCGCTGCATCAGGCGAACCGCCAGCGGGGCGCGAAGGCCGGCCGCGCCGCCGAGCGCCGGCGCGACCACCCGGTTCTGCAGGAACACCTGCAGGCGCTGGGTCGTGCGCGTCGGCCGTTCGCGCCGCTTCTGCAGCCGGCGCAGATGGACTTCCGTGAGCCTCCCGTCGCGCAAGGGAGCAGCCAGAAGGTTGGCGGCCGCGACCGCGTCCTGCACCGCGAGATTGACGCCGACGCCGCCGATCGGGGACATGGCGTGCGCGGCATCGCCGATGCAGAGCACGCCCGGCCGGAACCATCGGGGCAGCCGGTCGACCTGGACCGTCAGGAGCTTAGCGTCGTCCCACGAGGCGATGGCGGCGACGCGGTCGTGGAGGAAGGGCGCGGCCTCGGCAACGCCGGCGCGGAACGCGTCGAGCCCGCGGCGGCGGACCTCATCGGCGGAGCCCTTCGGTATCACATAGGCGCACTGCCAGTAGTCGTCGCGGTTGATCATGATGAAGACGCGGCCGGCATCGAAGCGGCCGGCGGTCTCCACCGGGTCGTCGGACCGCCGGGGCAGGCGGAACCACATCACGTCCATCGGCGCACCCAGCGTCTCGACCCGCAAGCCCGCCGCCTCGCGCACCGTCGAGTGGCGGCCGTCCGCGCCGACCACGAGGTCGGCCCGCACCTCGAACGCGCCGTCCCGCGCCGACACCGCGCGGGCGCCGACCACCCTGCCGCCCTCCTCGATCAACCCGGTCACCGCCGCGTCCATATGGAGCGCGAAGCAGGGATAGCGGACCGCGTGGGTGGCCAGGAAGTTCAGGAAATCCCACTGCGGCATCATGGCGATGTACTTGCAGCGGGTGGCCAGGCGCGAGAAATCGGCGATCGCGAACGAAGCGTCGCCGAACCGCGCGGAAAGCCGGGAGACCTTCTGATGCGGCAGCTTCAGGAAATCGTCGAGCATCCTGAGCTCGAGCATGATCTCCAGGGTCGAGGGATGGATCGTATCGCCCCTGAAATCGCGCAGGAAATCGGCGTGCTTCTCGAGCACGACGGTACGGACGCCGGCGCGGGCGAGCAGCAGCCCGAGCATCATGCCGGCGGGGCCGCCGCCGGCGATGCAGCACTGGGTCGATATCGCGGTTGCAGTCACGCCGGCCTGCCTGGTCGGGGGAAGCGAGATGCCCCCGGGCACCGGCCGGGCGGGCTACTTCATCTCGACTTCGATGAAGATGACGTCCTTGTCCTTGCTCGGGTTGATAACGTCGTGCTCGACCCCGACGTTCCGGAAGTAAGGCACGCCCAGCGTGATGTCGATGGTGCGCTCGCCGTTCGGCTCCTTGAGGTGGAGCTGGCCGGTCGTCACCGGGACCACCACATAGTCGTAGCCATGGCGGTGCCAGCCGGTGTGCGAGCCGGGCTTGAAATGCCAGCGGGTGACCTTAACTCGCTCGTTGTCGATCAGCGTGGTTCCGACCGCGTCGTCCATGGCTCGCTATGCCTCCTCAACCCTGTGATCCGGGGGCACTTTCCCAGGTTCGCGGGCGGCGCGCAAGGCGGCCGGGGCCGGCTGCCATCCGTCCGCCGCAAACGCCGCGCTCGCACTATTTAAAGGGTTTGTGTATAGAACCGCCGGGCCGGCCCGTCGAGCGCCCCTTCCGGCGTTGCCGCGGCCCCGTTCTTCAAGCTGGCTGTCCATGGAAATCCGCAACATCGCGATCATCGCCCATGTCGATCATGGGAAGACCACCCTGGTCGACGCCCTGCTGCGCCAGTCGGGCGCCTTCCGCGACAATCAGCGCGTCGCGGAGCGCGCCATGGATTCGAACGACCTGGAGCGCGAGCGCGGCATCACCATCCTCGCCAAGTGCACCTCGATCGAGTGGGGCGGCGTGCGCGTCAACGTGGTGGACACGCCAGGCCACGCCGATTTCGGCGGCGAGGTCGAGCGCGTGCTCGGCATGGTGGACGGCGTGCTCGTGCTGGTAGACGCCGCCGAAGGTCCGATGCCGCAGACCAAGTTCGTGGTCGCCAAGGCGCTCGCGCTGGGCCTGCGGCCGATCGTCGTGATCAACAAGGTGGACCGCCCGGACGCCCGGCCCCACGAGGCGCATGAGGAGGTCTTCGACCTGTTCGCCGCGCTCGACGCGACCGATGAGCAGCTCGATTTCCCGACGCTCTTCGCCTCGTCCAAGCAGGGCTGGGCGGCACGCGAGCCGGACGGCCCGCGCGAGGACATGCAGGCGCTGTTCGAGACCATCCTCGCCCACGTGCCGCCGCCGAAGGCCGACCCGGACGCGCCCTTCACCATGCTGGCCTCGATCCTCGAGGCCGACCCCTTCCTCGGCCGCCTGCTCACCGGGCGTATCCAGGCCGGCACGGTGCGCCAGAACATGACGGTCAAGGCGATCAACCGGGAAGGCGGCGCCGTCGAGGAGACCCGCGTCGTCAAGATCCTCGCCTTCCGCGGGCTCGAGCGCGTCGGCATCGAGGAGGCGCAGGCCGGCGACATCGTGGCGATCGCGGGCTATGCCGAGGCGACGGTCGCCGACACGCTGTGCCACCCGCAGGTTTCGACGCCGATCCAGGCGCGCCCGGTCGACCCGCCGACGCTCGCCATGACCTTCTCGATCAACGATTCGCCGCTCGCCGGCCGCGAGGGCGGCAAGGTGACCTCGCGGGTGATCCGCGCGCGCCTCCTGCGCGAGGCCGAGGGCAATGTCGCCATCCGCGTGCGCGAGAGCGAGAACTCGGACGCGCTCGAAGTGGCGGGCCGTGGCGAGCTGCAGCTCGGCGTGCTGATCGAGACGATGCGGCGCGAGGGCTTCGAGCTTTCGATCAGCCGGCCGCGCGTGGTGCAGAAGGCCGATCCCGAGACCGGCCAGATGCTCGAGCCGATCGAGGAGGTGCTGATCGACGTCGACGACGATTTCGTCGGCGTGGTGGTCGAGGCGCTCGGCAAAAGGCGCGGCGAGCTGCGCGACATGCGGCCCTCGGGCGGCGGCAAGACGCGGCTGCGCTTCCTCGCCCCTTCGCGCGGCCTGATCGGCTATCACGGCGAATTCATGACCACGACGCGCGGCACCGGCGTGATGTACCGCGTGTTCGATTCCTACGCGCCGCACAAGGGGCCGATCGCGGGCCGCAACAACGGCGTGATGATCGCGAACGCGGATGGCGTCGCGGTTGCTTATGCACTGTGGAATCTGGAGGAGCGCGGGCCGCTCTTCATCGAGCCGGGCGCCAAGGTCTATGGCGGCATGATCATCGGCGAGCACCTCAAGGGCACCGACCTCGACGTCAACCCGCTCAAGGCCAAGCAGCTCTCGAACGTGCGCACCCACTCGCACGACGAGAACATAAGGCTCACGCCGATTCCCAAGATGACGCTCGAATGGGCACTCGCCTATATCGAGGAGGACGAACTGGTCGAGGTGACGCCCGCGAGCATCCGCCTGCGCAAACGCCTGCTCGACCCCAATGCCCGCAAGCGCGCCAGCCGCGCGAGCTGAAGGCCGACTACCCCCTCGGTCGTCATGCCCGGCCTTGATACATCGGCGTCCGGTTGAGAGTGCACCGATGGTCGCCCGTATCTATATCGTCATTGCCGGGCTTGACCCGGCAATCCAGTCTTCAGTCCGTCTTTTCTGCGGAAGCCTGGATGCGCGGATCAAGTCCGCGCATGACGATGGTGGCAGTTTCGGTGTCGGTGCGACCTTAACTGGACCGCGATAGGTCAAAACGGGCGCGAGGTGATTTCTCAAACGCCGCTCGGAAACGCGATCAGCCCGGCGCGCAGCAGCTTGCCTTGCTCCGGCGGTCGAGCGCTTCGAGCGAAGTATCCTCGCCGTAGTTCTCGATCTGGCCCGTGGTGTGGAAGGTTTCCCACACGATGCCTTGCGGATCGTGCGCCCAGCCCTTGTCGGACCTGGCGTAGCAGCAGCCGGCGCCCTTCTGGTCGAGCACATACTCGCCTGCCGATTTGAGCCGGCCGGTCACCTCGGCGAGCTCCTCGCCGCTCTCGACCTGGATGCCGAGATGGTCGAGGCCGGCGTCGCGGCCGCGCGCCGCGATCGCGAAATTGACGCGCGGATCATCCAGCATCCACTTCGCATAGTCGGCATGGCGCACGCTCGGCTCGGCGCCGAACAGCGTCGAATAGAAGCGGACCGAGTCCTCGATGCTCTCGACCGCGAGGTTAACGTGCAATCGTTTCATGGCGTGTCTCCTTGGCGGTTGTGCGTTGGAACGGTGCGCTGCCACCCAAAGACGCGCGATGCCAGGAGCAGCGCCAGCACCGCGCCGACGAGCTGCGCGACGATGAAGCCCGGCGCATCGGCCGGGCTGATGCCGGCAAAGGTGTCGGACAAGGCGCGGGCGATGGTGACGGCCGGGTTGGCGAACGAGGTCGAGGCGGTGAACCAGTAGCCGGCGACGATGACGAGGGCGACGGCGATCGGCACCGCAGCCGGGCGCGCCCGCAGCACGCCGAGGATGGTGAGCACCAGCGAAAAGGTCGCGATCCCCTCCGACAGCCATTGCGCCGGGCCCTGGCGCGCGGTCGCCGACAACTGCCAGAGCGGCAGCTCGAACATGACGTGCGCGAGCCAGGTGCCGAGCACCCCGCCCGAGACCTGCGCGACGATGAACAGCGCGGCGCGCCGCCAGGCGGTCTCGCCCCTGAGGAGGAAGACCAGCGTCACCGCGGGGTTGAAATGCGCGCCGGACACCGGCCCGAACATGGTGATCAGGACGTAGAGGATGGCGCCGGTCGCGATCGTGTTGCCGAGCAGCGCGACCGCCGTATTCCCGTCCGCCAGGCGCTCCGCCATGATGCCCGAGCCGACCACGGTCGCGACCAGAAGCGCCGTCCCGATCAGCTCCGCCGCGACCGCCGGAAACAGGCGCCCGTTCATCGGGCGCCGCTCGGCCCGCCGACTCCTTCTAGCTCGGCCCCGAGCTTGCCGATCTCCCTGAGCTTCGTCTGCAGCGACAGCTTGTCGATCGAAGCGATGGGCAGGCTCGTGAACAGCGAGAGGCGCCGATGCAGCATCCGGTAGGCATCGCGGAACGCGAGCGCGATCTCGGCCTCGGAACCCGTGACGGCGGCCGGATCGGGCACGCCCCAATGGGCCGTCATCGGCTGCCCCGGCCATATCGGGCAGACCTCGCTCGCCGCCTTGTCGCAGACTGTGAACACGAAATCCAACGGCGGCGCGCCGGGCCGGGCGAACTCGTCCCAGCTCTTAGAGCGAAGGCCGGCCATCTCGTGCCCGAGGCTTTGCAGGAGCGCGAGGGAGTGCGGGTGAACCGCGCCCTTCGGGTGACTCCCTGCTGAATAGGCCCGGAAGCGTCCGGGGCCGAGCGCGCCCAGGATCGCTTCCGCCATGATCGAGCGTGCCGAGTTGCCGGTGCACAGGAACAGGACGTTGAAGACGCGATTGCTCATCGGGAGGCCTTTCGGCGGGCCGGTCGCGCGTTGCAGCAGGCGCGCTCGGCAATCTCGACCAGCGGCGAGCAGATTTCGGGGCGGCCGTTGCAGCAATCCGCGACCAGGAAGGTGAGCAGCGCCCGGGTGCCCGCCAGGTCGGCGCTGTAGATGATCGAGCGGCTCTGGCGGCGCGCGCTGATCAGGCCGGCGCGCGCGAGGACGCCGAGATGGCTCGAGAGGGTGTTGTGCGGCACGCCGAGTTCCTCGGCGATCGCGCCCGCGGCCAGCCCCTCCGGCCCCGCCTTCACGAGCAGGCGGAACACGGCGAGCCGGGTCGGCTGCGCCAGAGCACCGAACGCTTCGACCGCATTGCTAGATTCCATATGTCGAGAATTATCGACAAATAGGTTTGGATGCAACTGGATTTCTCCATCTCCCCCCAACCTCCCTCCCTCTCTGCGTCATGCCCCGCGCAGGCGGGGCATCCAGTCTTGGGCGGCAACCACAATCCTCGTTGACAGATGGGTCCCCCGATCAAGCCGGGGGACGACGGAGGGAGGTGGAGGGAGATGGGTGGAGGCCGTCCCTCTTCGCGATCAGAGCGAATTCAGAAACGCGATCAGCGCGGCGCGTTCGGCCGCCGGGGCGGTGCGGAACGATTCTTTCGCGGCCTCCGCCTCGCCGCCGTGCCAGAGGATCGCCTCGGCGAGGCCGCGGGCGCGGCCGTCGTGCAGGAAGCGGGTGTGGCCGTTGAGCGCCTCGACAAGGCCGACGCCCCAAAGCGGCGCGGTGCGCCATTCTGGGCCGCTGGCGAGGAAGTCCGGCCGGCCGTCGGCGAGGCGCTCGCCCATGTCGTGCAGCAGGAGGTCGGTATAGGCCGCGATGCGCGCGGGTGCCGAGCCCGGCAATCGCGCGGCGTCGACCGGCAGTTCCGGTACATGGCAAGCTGTGCAGCCGAACGCGGCGAACAGGCGCTCGCCCTCGATCACGGCGGCGGCGCCCATATCACGCCGCAGGGGCGGATCGAGGCCCTTCAGATAAGTTTCGAGCGCATCGAGCGCCGCGTCGCTCAGCTCGGGCTCGCCCCGGCTCGCCGCGGCGCGACAGGCGGTCTGCACGGGCGGGCAGTCCTCCGCGGGGTAGAGCGAGGAGGTGAGCCCTATGTCGATGCGCGCGGCATGCGCGATCTGCTGGCGCAGGCTCGGCTGGTTCGCCTTCCAGCCGAGGCGGCCGAGCCGCATTTCCCCGCTCGCCACCTCCGCGACGAGATTGGGCCGGCCCGAGACGCCGTCGCCATCGGCATCGGCTTCGTCGGCGAGCGCAAGGATGGCCGCCTCGGGCACGGCGTCGAGCAGGCCCGTGCCGGCGGCCTGCGACGGCACGCGCGGCGAGATCAGCACGTCGTCGTCGAGCCGGCCGAACGCCATGCCGAAGAACCCGTAAGCCGGCGCCGCCAGCTCATAGGGCATGCCGTCGCCATAGGTTCCCTCGATCGCGCGGTACTCGACGAAGGCGCGACCCTCCGCCGGCGCGTCGTCGACCGCCTTGTCGTTGAGCTGCATGCCATAGGCCGGGTGCGGCGCAACCATGCCGTCCGCGCCACGCACCGAGAGGCGGATCACCATCTGGTGCAGCGGCTCGCCGAGCGCGAGCGGCGGGCGGCCGCGGCCGTCCGCGGCGTGACAGTCGGCGCAGCCTTTGAGGTTGAAGGTCGGGCCGAGGCCGCCGTGCGAGTTGCCCCTTGCCGGCCCGGCCTGCGCCTGCGCATCGAAGAGCGCCAGGCCGCGCATGAACTGCCGCCTGGCCGTGCCGCCGAGGCCGGGGCGATGCGGCGCCAGCAGCGCCGCTGCTGCCCTCTCGCGCGGGTGCGTGGAAGCGATGTCGCCGGGCTCGGCCGCCTGCGCGGCAGCGGCCATGCAAGCCAGGAGCAGCCCGCCCGCGAAGCGGCGCGTCGTCCCGCCCCTACTCCGCGGGCTGCGGCGCGACCGTATCGTGGGTGCGCACCCGCCTCGGCATGAACGCGGCAGCGATGGCGACGATCACCGCGATGCCGGCCAGCAGGGCATAGAGCCCGACGAAATTGCCGGTCGCGTTGTGGAAGATCGCGATGAGCGGCACCACCGCGGCATAGGTGCCGATCGCCAGCACGAACTTGGCGGCGTAGATGCGCGAGCGCCAGGATTCGGCGGCATAGCGCGCGACCAGCGCATCCTGGATCGGGATCTCGCCGAGCACCAGGAAGGCCAGCGGCACGGCGACCACCAGGAGGCCGGCGCCGGCGGCGAGGCCGGCGAGCGCCAGGAGCGGCACCTGGCACAGCATGATCGCCATCCAGATCGGCCGCACCGGGTAGCGGTCGATCAGCACGCCGGTGCCGATCTGCACGAAGGCGGCGGCCGCGATGATCGCGGTGACCACGCCGCTGACCCCGAGCAGCGAGCCGTCCATCATGCCGAGTCCTGCCTCGAACAGCTTGGGCAGGCTGACCGTGGTCGTGTTGAAGATCAGCCCGGCGCCGAGCGTGGCCACGATCAGCACCGCGAAGATGCCGACCGGCACGCGCTGGCCGGTGGCGTCGAGCGCAGGGCCCTTGACCACGACGCGTTCCCGCCGCGGCACCTTGACCAGCGGGATGAAGGCCAGCCCGATCAAGACCGTGATCGCGCCCGGGATGAAGAAGGCATAGCGCCAGCCGAGCACGCTGGTCAGCGCGCCGGCGACGATCGCCGCCAGCGCGACGCCCATATTGCCCCAGACGCCGTTGATGCCGAGCGCCTTGCCGACCTTGTCGCGTCCTTCGACCACCATGGCGATGCCGACCGGATGGTAGATCGAGGCGAACAGGCCGACGAGCGCGAGCCCGGCCGCGATCTCGATCGGCGAGCGGGCGAAGCCGGTCAGGATCGAGGCCGCGCCGATGCCGATGAAGAAGATGGCAAGCACCCCCTTGCGGCTCCAGCGGTCGGCCAGCCAGCCGGCCGGCAGCGCGCCGGCCGCGAAGGCGATGAAGCCCGGCAGGGAGAGCGCGATCAGCTCCGAATAGGGCCGCTGCCATTCCGTCTCGAGCGCCAGCACCACCGTCGGGTAGAGCAGCATGAAGAGATGGGTCAGGAAGTGGCCCAGGTTCAGGAACAGGAACTTGGTCAGCGTGGGGTTCATATCTGCGACTCGCCTAGGGGGTGCGCGTCCGCACGGATGCTAAAACATATCCGGGCCGGATTGAACCGGCGGTGCAGGCCGTTGTGTTAAGCGCTTTGTAACCACCTACTGCCTTGAATCGATGCCCGGATCGTGGCACGGTGCGGCCAAGGCGCAGCGGCGCCATGTTCAAACGTTGAGTATTGGGGGTTGAAATGGCGAACGGGAGGCACCGTCGTTGGGCCGTCGGCGCGGTGGCGCTTGCTACTGCCCTGGCGTTTTCCGCCGGCGAAGGCACCGCCTTCGCGAAGTCCTGCGCGGATACGGCTGATTATAGCGCGCTCTCGGTGCGCGTGCTGCAGTCCGACCTCCTGATTGCCGGGCTGCGCTGCCGCGCCCACAGCCAGTACAACTCGTTCGTGCGGAAGTTCGCCCCCACGCTCCAGGTCCACGGCGAGAACCTCCAGAAGTTCTTCCGCACCCAATACGGCAAGGGCAGCACCAGGAAGCTCGACGTCATGGTGACGCAGCTCGCCAACAACGCCTCCAATCGCGCCGGCAAGGACACGCATGGCTATTGCGCGACGATCGGCGCCCTGTTCGACGAGGTCATGGCGGTCGACGCCAAGCAGCTCGCCACCTATGCGATGAGCCGGCCCTATGCCGGCACGCACGGCTTCAAGCCATGCTCGACCGTGAAGCTCGCCAAGGACGCGATGCAGATCCCCGGCGCCGAGTAGGCGATCCGGCCGAACACATCTCGCTTCGCACGGACCGTTCGGGCGGCGCGGCTAGACCGCCCGCCCCGACAAGGCACGCTTAGAATCTCCCCGGGCATCTGAAAGGCGCGCGGCCGGTCGCCGCGGGCGCCGCCATGTTCCGGTGGCGCCGCGGGAGGCGCGATGTCCTCCTCTCCGCTGCCGGGAAAAGAAAGGGGCGCCGGCCTTGCGGCCGACGCCCCCTGACTGCGATCGAACCTGAGCGCGACTACTCGAGAACGATCTCGACGCGCCGGTTCTGCGGCTCGCGCACGCCGTCCGCGGTGGGCACCAGCGGATCGGTCTCGCCCTTGGCGAACACGGCGATCTCGTCCGCCGGGATGCCGAGGTCGACCAGCGCGGCCCGCGCGTTGTTGGCGCGACGCTCAGAGAGTCTCAGGTTGTAGTCGTCCGGCCCGGAGCGGTCCGCATGGCCGGTCAGCACGACCCGAGCGACGCCTTCGCTCTTCGCGTATTCGGCTGCCTCCTCGAGGATGGCATGAGCCTCAGGCGTGATGTTGTCGCGGTCCCAATCGAAGAAGATGATGAAGTTGCGCGGGATCTCCTCCGCGGGCGCGGGCGCCGGCGGCGGCTCCTCGACCATCCGCTTCACTTCGGGCGGCGGCGGCTCCGGCGCGGGCTTGGGCTTCAGCCACTTGTAGGTCAGGCCGACCAATGCCGAGTAGTTCCAGTTGTCGGCCTCGACCGAAGTGCCGGCATCGGTCACGAAATCCGGCTCGTCGGTACCCAGGAAGCGGCCTTCGACGAAGAGCTGGATGGCCGGCGTGATGTTGTAGCCGAGGCCGGCGATGGCCTGGTAGGCGAACACGAGGTCGCCTTCGTCGATCCGCGAACCCACGACCGGCGCCACGCCGTCGAAGTTCACATCGGCAGCGCCGACACCGACGCCGAGGTACGGCCGGAACATCGTGCCCGTCTCGAATTCGTAGAGGGCGTTGATCATGGCCGTCAGGGTCTGGATGTCGCCCGTGCCGTTCACGCCATTGACGCTGTCCACGCCGTTGTCGCGATAGCCGGCTTCGAGCTCGGTGCGCCAGCCATTACCATAGTCATAGCCGCCTCGGAGCAAGCCGAGCCAGCCAAGGTCGGATTCCACCGAATCGGACGCGACGTCGGAGTCTTCTTTCCAGTTAACTCCCCCGCCGGCGCCGACATACCATCCCTCATCGCCCGCCTGCGCAGCGAAGGGGACTACTGCAATAGCCGCTGCAGCTAGCCACAGAGCGCGTTTTGCCATGGTCACGTATCTCCTGACGAGTTCAGGCACAGGCTCGCCGCTTTTCTCTACGGCGTGCTGGCCCATTAACTCACGATGGCCTTGATCGTTCAACGGAAAGCCATGCCGCTATCGCAATGTATCATCAAATGATTCGTTACTGTGGCGCATCCGCCACATCTGTGGCGACGAACACTATATTTCATCACAGCACCATGAAAATGATCGGATATCGGCAGCACACCACTCGCGCGAGGCTGCTTCGACCCGGGCATCGAGACGGCCTTCGTCCCGATCATTCGAGGGGCGCCACGGAGCACGGACGGCGGCATGGACCAAGCGCGCCCCGTTTCGCCGACTCGATGTCGGCCCTTAAAATGCATATTTCTTCAGTGATATAGTTATATGTGGCATCTCTACGGCCCGGTCGCACCCCGTCGGCTTGAGCGGGGCGGGCGCCGCTGCTAAGAGTGCGGGCGGTTGATCCGGTGGCACGGCCGTCGATGGACGGCGCCGTGGCCGCCCGTGGTTCCTGGGAGGCAAACATGGCCCTGCTTGAGCGATCGGAATGGTACGGCTTGGCGCGCGAGACCAACTGGACTCCGAGCTATGTCGAGGAGAAGGACCTGTTTCCCCCCGAGCTGAGCGACCCCTACGGCCTGCCGATGGCGGCGTGGGAGGAGTTCGACGAGCCCTACAAGGTGAGCTACCGCGAATACGTCAAGGTGCAGCGCGAGAAGGACGCCAATGCCTACTCGGTCAAGGCGGCCCTCTCCCGCTCCAAATATTACGACGGCGCCGACGAAGGCTATATGAGCCTCCTCAAGCTGCATTACGGCGCGGTCGCGCTCACCGAGTACCAGGCCTGCCAGGCGCAGGGCCGCATGTCGCGCTTCTCCAAGGCGCCCGGCATGCGCAACACCTCGACCTTCGGCATGATGGACGAGATGCGCCACACCCAGCTCCAGCTCTTCTTCCCGCACGAACTGGTGACGCGCGACCGCCAGTTCGACTGGGCGCACGAAGCGGCGCATACCAAGAACTGGGCCGTGCTCGGCGGCCGCCACACCATGGACGACATCATGATGACGCGCGACGCCATCACGACGTCGATCATGCTGTCCTTCGCCTTCGAGACCGGGCTGACCAACCTGCAGATGGTCGGGCTCTCGTCCGACGCCGAGGCGGTCGGCGACTTCACCTTCTCGAACATGATCACCAGCATCCAGTCGGACGAGGCGCGCCATGCCCAGCTCGGCACGCCCTCGATCGAAATCCTGATCAAGAACGGCAAGAAGGCGGAGGCGCAGAAGGCGCTCGACATCTCGTTCTGGCGGGTCTGGCGGCTGTTCGCCATCCTCACCGGCATCCCGATGGACTACTACATCCCGCTCGACAAGCGGCACATGTCGTTCAAGGAGTTCATGCACGAATGGGTGATCAAGCAGTTCGTGCGCCAGCTCGACGACATCGGGCTGGAGAAGCCGTGGTACTGGGAGCAGTTCCTCGACGACATCGAGAACCACCATCACTGCCAGCAGGGTGGCATCTGGTCGTGGCGGCCGACGGTGTGGTGGAACCCGCCGGGCGCCGTTGGCCCCAAGGAGCGCGAATGGCTCGAGGAGAAGTATCCCGGCTGGAACGATTCCTACGGCCGCTATTGGGACGTGATCATCGACAATCTGGTGCACGGCCGCGAGGAGAAGACGCACCCGAACTGCATCCCGGTGATCTGCAACATGTGCCAGATCCCGGTCTCGAACCGGCCCGGCCCGGCCTGGAAGGCCAGGCCATACCAGCTCGAGCATGAAGGCCGGCGCTATACCTTCTGCACGCCGGTCTGCCGCTGGATCTTCGAGCAGGAGCCCGCGCGCTACAAGGACTTCGAGACCATCGTGGACCGCATGTATTCCGGCGTGATCGACCCGCCGACGCTGCCCGAGGTGCTCAAATACATGGGCATCGGCGTGGTCTCGAACGGCGGGCGCGACGGCTACGACTATTCGTGGACCGACGGCTACCGCAAGCAGGCGGCGGAGTAACGGCCATGGCCGAGCTCGGCATCCTGTCGCGCTTCCAGGGCGACGCCCACATCAAGGTCGTCAACGTCGATACCGAGATGACGTTCGATGAGCTGGCCGAGGCCTGCAAGGTGCATTCGATCGGCCTGCACGTCGCGGACCAGCCCGGCAGGACGCTGCGCGTGCGCCGCACCACCGACAGCGACGACGCGCCGCCTTTCCCGCCCGACATGAGGGTGAGGGACGCCAACCTCAGGCATCTCGACTGCCTCGACGTCTTCTTCACCTGAGGTGGATGCGGCCGAGGCTACTAAGGCAGGGTCGGCGTCTCGATCCTGAAGGGTGATTCCTGCTCGTCTTCCGGGACCAGATCGCTGGTGCTCCAGGAGAAGAACAGCAGGATCACCCACTCGGTCTCGTGGGAAAAGCCGAAGCGCGGGCCCGACGAATCGATGAGGCTGCCGTCCTCGGCGCTGTAGCCGGTCGCCGCGAGCTTGGCGACGCCCTTGCGCTCGCCGCGCTTGAACAGCGCGATCTCGGGCAGGCTGACCGCCCCGGTCAGCGGGATCGGCACGTCGTACTCGGGAATCCCAATGAGCATCTCGCCCTCGTCGACCGACAGCGCGCCGACCCTGAGCTCCACGACCATGTCCGCCTCGGGCCGCTCGGCGACGAGCTTCGCGCCCAGCTTGAGCAGGCGATCGCGGACCGCGCCGATCGCGTACTTGCTGTCGAGACCTTCGACATAGCCGGCGTCGATGAAGACCTTCGCGCCGCTCGGGATGCGCAAGGTGAGGCGCTCGGCGGCCCGATCGGCCGCGGTCGAGATCAGGAGCTGCTCGGTCGCGGTACGCGGCGGGCTGGTTTCACGCGCCGTCGTGCAGGCGCCGAGGGCGAGCATCAGCGCGGCGGCAAACATGGCGCGGGCATCCGCACGCGCGTGCCGCGCCGCGGCTCCGCCGCGTCGGCTACGCCGTTTGCGGGCCATCGAACGTGCGAACCGGCACCACCACCGCCCCGTTCCGCCTCGCTGCGGCGCCGTGCGGAACGCCACGACTGCCGCCCTCTTTCGATGGACGGCCCAGCGTGTGGATTATTCCCCGGCGTGGGGAAGCCGCTCAGCCGGATGCGCGCGACAGCGCGAAGGCGAGCAGAAAGCCGAGCGCGGCGATCAGCCCGGCGGCGTTGTGGGTTTCCGCGAAGGCTTCGGGAATCATGGTGTCGGCGATCATCGCGAGGATCGCCCCGGCGGCGATCCCTTGGGCGATCGCCACATAGGTCGGTGCAAGCCCGTCGAAGACAACGAACCCGATGAGGGAGCCGGCCCCGCACACAACGGCGATACCGCCCCAAAGGCCGAAGACATAGGCGCGCGAGAGGCCTGCGGCCTTCATGCCGGCCGAGCTCGACAGCCCCTCGGGAATGTTGGACAGAAAGACCGCGACGAGAATCGTCAGCGAGACGCCCTCACCGTCGAGCAGGCTGAGGCCGAGGACGATCGATTCAGGGATGCCATCGAAGACGGCGCCGAGGGCGATGGCCGCCGCCGCCGTGGCGGCCGGCGCCAGACGCGGGCTGGAGCGCTTGCGGTACCGGGCGCCTTTCGCACCGAGCGCCAGCGTCCCCAGGGTGAAAGCCGCGGCGCCGGACACGAACCCGAGAACGGCGGGGCCGAAACCGCCGACACGCTGCGCCTCGTCCATCAGATCGAAGGCAACGGCCGAGATCAGCACGCCGCTGCCGAAAGCCATCGCGGCGGCCGTGGCGCGCGGCGGGAGCTTTGCAAACCAGCCGACCGCAGCACCGATCAGGAGAGCGCTGCCGGCCACCAACCCCCAGCCCAGGGCGATCAGGACATCCACCCGGCGCGCGCTCCGTTTTTGGCGACCGCGCAGTTCTATCCGGATCGCCTGGGTGAGGCAATTCGACGGAAGAGCCGGTGCGGGGCGGCAAAGAGCGCGTCCGAGGACCGCCCTTCGCGGCGTCGCCTACAGCGCCCGGATGATGTTGGCGCGGAACGCCTCGATGTGGGAGAGCATGGCCTGCTCGGCCGCCGGCGCATCGCCGCGCGCGATCGCCTCGTAGATCGCGACGTGCTCGTCGTGGATGCGCTGGAGATGCTGGTGCTCCGCGAGCGAGAGGAACCAGAAGCGCAGCAGCTTGTTGTGCAGGCCGCGCAGCATGTCGGCGAGCGTCGCGTTCCGGGTGGCGTGGGCGATCAGCGAATGGAAGCGCCGGTCGACGTTCATCGAGCCTTCGAGGTCGTGCGGCCCGATCAGGCGCTCCGACTCCTCGAGCAGCGCGGCCATCCGGTCGAGCTCGCCGCGGGTCGCCTTCTCGGCGGCAAGGCCCGCACCCCGCGTTTCGAGCAACAGCCGCACGTCGATGATCTCGAGCACCTCGTTGAGCGAAACCGGGCGGACCATCACCCCCTTGCGCGGGATGATCTCGACCAACCCCTCGACGTCGAGCTGCGACAGCGCCTCGCGCACCGGCATCCGGCCGAGCCCGAGGAGCTGAGCCAGATGCGTCTCGTTGAGGATGCTGCCGGGCTTGAACGCCAGCGTGTTGATGCGGCGCTGGATTTCCTCATAGGCGGTGGCCCGCAAGGACGGACGGCGCGGCGCCGGCTCCGCATCGCGCAAGGGCCGCTGCCTGACGGCGGAGCGTTCCGATCGAAGAGCCGTTGCCCGGCTTCTGGCCATGATCGCCTCGCGCTGTTCTTCGGGTCCTCTTCCCGGCGGCGCGTGCCGGCCGCTGACCCTGCGACCGGCTGGCGCCTTGACTCGCCAGCGCCGCTCGGTCAAACATCCGTCTAATATATCACATGGCGCCCATGCCGGAAGCGGCGATCGAGCGGGAGTAGCCGGCCGATGCGGCGGCCTCATCCTTCGACGAGCTCAGGACGAGGCCGAAAACTCAAAGCCTCATGCCGAGCCCGTCGAAGCATGAGGGGCCACTCAAGGGCATCGGCCCGGGCATCTGCTTACGGGCGGCGATGGGCCTGCGGAAGGAGTGTGCATGGCGTTTCAGAAGGTCTGCACCACCGAGGACGTGTGGGAAGGCGAGATGCAGGCGTTCACCGTGGACGGCACGGAGATCGTCGTCGTCCACGCGCCGGGCGACCAGTGGCGCGCCATCCAGTCGATCTGCCCGCACCAGGAGGTCGAGCTCGCCGAAGGCGACCTCGAAGGCAGCGTGCTGACCTGCCGGATGCATCTCTGGCAGTTCGACGTGCTGACCGGCAAGGGCATCAACCCGGATCATGCCGAGCTCGCGCTCTACCCGCTCAAGGTCGAGGGCGATGACATCTACGTCGACGTGGCGGGCATCGAGCCCAAGTTCGCCAAGCCATAAATCCCGAGGGAGACTGACCATGGCGGGTCGGAGCGACAAGGAGATGAAGAACGCGGTCGGCCCGGTGCTGCGCGCCGGCGAGATGGCCGACGCCATGATCCAGGCGCTCGAGGAGGACAATCCCGGCAAGGAGTTCAACATCCAGGATCACGTCGCCTATGTGCGCATCGAGACCGAGGGCGAGTGCATCGTGCGGCGCGCTACGCTCGAACGCGCGCTCGGCCGGCCCGTAGAGATGCCCGAGATCGAGGTGTCGCTCACCTCGTTCGCCGGCCGCATCGAGACCAGCGACGACTACATGCGCTTCTATCTCGAAAAGAAGCTCTGATTTGTTGAATAGAGCAGGATTCACGCTTGAGATGAATCGCGAAGCGCTTCCACCTCAAACGATCCTGCTCTAGGCGCCCGACCGCTCCGGAGACCCATGATGGCCGATCCCAACGACCTTTCGAAGCCGCTCAGGACGTTCAGCCACCTCGCCAGGATGAAGCGGCGGCCGAGCGAGTACGAGATCGTCTCGACCAACCTGATCTGGAGCAAGGACGACCCGAAGGCGCCGTGGGCGATGAGCCCGAGCGTGCCGCTTAGCCAGTGGTACATCAAGTACCGCAACGAGAGCCCGCTCAAGCATGACGACTGGGACGCCTTCCGCGACCCCGACCAGCTCGTCTACCGTACCTACAACATGGTGCAGGACGGCCAGGAGTCCTACGTCGATGGCCTGCTGAACGATCATGCGCGCAACGAGCATGACAAGGGCCTGAGCGAGGCCTGGCTCAAGACGCTGGTCAGGCTCTATACGCCGGGCCGCTACCTCGTTCACGCCGCGCAGATGGGCTCGGCCTACCTCGTGCAGCTCGCGCAGTCGAGCACGATCGAGAACTGCGCGATGTTCCAGGCCGCCGACCAGCTCCGCTGGGTGCAGCGCATCGCTTATCGCACCAGGGAACTCGCCAAGGCGCATCCCGCGCTCGGCTTCGGCGAGAGCGAGCGCGGCACCTGGGAAGGCGACCCGGCCTGGCAGGGCTTCCGCGAGCTGGTCGAGAAGGCGCTCGTCGCCTATGACTGGGGCGAGCATGTCGTCGCGCTCAACCTGGTGGTCAAGCCGGCGATCGACGAGGCCTATCTGCGCCAGCTCGGCAAGGCCGCGCGCTGCCAGGGCGACACCCTGCTCGGCCTCCTCAACGACGCGGCGCTGATCGATTCCGATCGCTCGCGGCGCTGGACCAAGGCGCTGATCGATTTCGTCGCGCCCAAGGGCGGCAACAAGGCGGTGCTCGACGGCTGGGTCGCCAAATGGGCGCCGCTCGGCGACAAGGCGATCACGGCCTATTGCGCGGCGCTGCCCGATCACCCCGACGGCGCCGGCGAGGCCAAGGCCGCCGTCAGCGAATGGCGCCGCAGCCTCGGCTTCGCCGCGTAACGCCACGTCATTTCGCCATTGCCGGGCTTGCCCTGGCAATCCAGACTATTACATGACGCCTGGATGTCCGGCTCGAGGCCGGGCATGACGGCCGATCTCGTGTGATCTGTGGAGCCCTTGCCATGCCATCAGCCCCTCGCCCGCCGTTCGACGCCAAGAGCGCGCAAGCCATGGTGCAGTTCTGCGAGGATTCGTGGAACACGCGCGATGCCGCGACCGCGGCCGCCGGCTATACTGATAACGTGCGCTGGCGCTATCGCGAGAATTTCGTCGAGGGCAAGCCGGCGATCACCGACTTCCTCGAGGCCCGCTTCAAGCGCGCCGAGGGCTACCGCCTCAAGAAGACGCTCGGCACCTACAACGGCAACGCCATTTCGGCACGCTTCGTCAGCGAGTGGAAGGACGGCGAGACCGGCCAATGGTATCGCACCTTCGGCGTCGAATACTGGGAGTTCGCGCCCGACGGCCGGATGTACCTGCAGGAGACCAGCGCGAACGATCTGAAGATCAAGGAGGAGGAGCGCCAGCTCCGATGAGCCCGGCCGCCCCGGAAGGCGGCGCGGGCGGGCCGGTCTCCGCCCGCGCTCCCCTCTCCGGGCCTGCCCCGTCTTCCACCGAGGCGCCGCGCGTCGCCGCGGCGCGGCCGAAGCGGCGCCTCGCCGCCTTCCGCGCCCAATGCGCGGCCGTGCGCGAGGCGCTGGCGCGGCCGGGCGCGGCGCGGCTCGAAGCCCTCGAATGGTACGGCTTCCCGCTCGGCCGGCTGGTCACGGACGATGCGCTGATCGCCGAGATCGTGTCGCAGGGCGAGGCGACGCCGGCGAGCGCGCACGGCTTCGACCGCGTCTATCACCGCGACCTGCCGGTGCCGACCGAGCCGGTCTCGGCGCCGAGCGTCTGGCGCCTGCCCGAGCTGCCGTCGCGGCCCTGGCACGACGACAGCCCGGCGATCCCGCGCCTCGAAGCCGGTCTCGCCGACGTCGTGGCCGAGTTTCGCGCCTGGCGCAGCGCGCTGACCGCGCATCCCGATTCCGCCGAGCTGGTCGGCGCGGGCTCGTGGAGCTCGCTCTTCCTCTCCGGCATCGGCGGCGCGCCGACACGGGAGGCGCTCGACGCCTTCCCGCGCACCACGGCGCTGATCCGCGCGCTCGACCCGTGCCTTAGTTTTGGTTTCGCCTTCTTCTCGCGCACCGTCGCCGGGACCAGCATCACGCGCCATACCGGCGCGGCGAACCTGCGCCTGCGCCACCAGCTCTGCATCGAGGTCGGCGCGGATACCGAGGCCCATCTCGAGGTCGGCGGCGAGCCGCGCGGCTGGCGCTACGGCAAGTGCCGGGCGTTCGACGATTCGTTCCCGCATACGCTCGAACACGCGAAAGGCGCCCCCCGCATCGTGCTCGCGCTCGACACCTGGCACCCCGCGCTCAGCGAAGCCGAGCGAACGGTGCTGTCCTCGGAAATCTTCAGGCGTTTCGGGAAGATCGGCTGATCGCCCTCGCCGCCGCCGGCGGCGCGCTCAGCCCCGGCACACCTCATCCAGCAGGCGCTGCATGAAGTCCTCGCACTTGCGCACCTGGCTGAGCTCGATGAACTCGTTCGGCTTGTGCGCCTGGGCGATGCTGCCGGGGCCGCAGATCACGGTCGAGATGCCGGCCTCCTGGAACTGGCCGGCCTCGGTGCCGTAGGAGACCACGCCGACCTCGTTGGTGCGCGCGAGCGCGAGGCAGAGGGCCTCCGCCGGCGAGCCATCCTCCGGCATCAGGCCGGGCACCGAGGCGCGCGGCACGGTCTGGACGCCGGCCTCCGGCCACACCGCGCGCATCTTGGGCAGCACCGTGCCCTCGACGTAATCGTCGAAGCGGCGGCGGATTTCGGCGCCGTCATCGCCCGGGATCAGCCGGTACTCCCAGGTGAACACGCAGTGGCGCGGGATGATGTTCTGCGCCGTGCCGCCCTGGATGGTGCCGACATGGATCGTCGTGTAGGGCGGCTCGAAGCCGCTCCCAGGCTGGCTGCGCGTCGCCTTCCATTCCTCGGCGAGCCCGCTCAGGAAATGGATGATGTCGGCGGCGTACATCACCGCGTTGACGCCGAGATGGGTCGCGCTCGAATGCTGCTCGAGCCCGGTCAGCTCGGTGCGGAAGCTGTGCACGCCCTTGTGCGCGTTGACCACCGTCATGTCGGTCGGCTCGCCGACGATGACGATCTTCGGCCTGACGCCGAGCTTTTCGAGCTGCGCGATCATGCGCGGCGCGCCGAGGCAGCCGACCTCCTCGTCATAGGAGAGCGCGAAGTGGATCGGCGTCTTGAGCGGCCGCTCGACGAACTTCGGCACCATGGAGAGGCCGACCGCGGAGAAGCTCTTCATGTCGGCGGTGCCGCGGCCGTAGAGCCGGCCCTCCTTCTCGACCACCTTGAAGGGATCAGTGACCCAGGGCTGGCCGTCGACCGGCACCACGTCGGTATGGCCCGAGAGCACGATGCCCGGCACGTTCTTCGGCCCGATGGTGGCGTAGAGGTTGGCCTTCTTGCCGGTCTCATCCGGGATGCGCGTCGAGGCGACGCCATGGCCTTTCAGATAGTCCTCGACGAACTCGATCAGCGGCAGGTTGGAATCCCGGCTCGTGGTGTCGAACGACACCAGCTTCTCGATCATCTCGACGGCGGTGAATCTCTGGCCGGGCATCCTGTCTCCCTGGTTTGCGTGCCGGGCAACGCCCCCGCTCAGTCGAGGCCGCGCGTCGCCGGGTTGCCGATCATGTTGAGGAACTCGCGGCGCGTCTTCGGGTCGGCGCGGAACGAGCCGAGCATGCGGCTCGTCACCATCAGCACGCCCGATTTGTGGATGCCGCGCGTGGTCATGCAGTGATGCACCGCCTCGACCACGACGCCGACGCCGCGCGGCTGGATCACCGTGTTCAGGGTATCGGCGATCTGCGACGTCATCTTCTCCTGGATCTGCAGCCGCCGGGCATAGACCTCGACGATGCGCGCGAGCTTCGAGATGCCGACCACGCGGCGATCCGGCAAATAGCCGATATGTGCGCGGCCGACGATCGGCGCCATGTGATGCTCGCAGTGCGAGGCGAACTGGACGCCCTTGAGCACGACCATCTCGTCATAGCCGTCGGTCTCCTCGAAGGTCTTCTGGAGGATCTGGTAGGGATCCTGGCGGTAGCCCTCGAAATACTCGTCGAACGCCTTGACGACGCGCGCCGGCGTCTCGAGCAGGCCCTCGCGGTTCGGGTCCTCGCCCGAATAGCGCAGCAGGACGCGGACGGCGGCCTCCGCCTCCTCGCGGCTGACCTTGCCCTCAGCCTTGGTGGCCGGCGCCTTGCGCCGCGATGGCTCGGCCGTTCTCAGCGCGGCCGCGCGCGTGGTCTTGCTCAACGACGCTCTCCTCTCAATGCAGATCGACGACGGAGAATTGCGCCGCCGCTCAGTTCACGTGCCGGGGTTGCTCGGGGTAGTCGAGCGAGAAGGCCGGGATGTCGATCAGGAAGTGCTCGCCATTGGCATCGACCATCTCGTAGGTGCCGACCATGATCCCCGACGGCGTGGTCAATGGACAGCCGCTCGTATATTCGAAGGCCTGGCCCGGCGCCAGCACGGGCTGCTCGCCCACCACGCCCGGGCCCTTGACCTCCTGCAGGCGGCCATGCCCGTCGGTGATGCGCCAGTGCCGGTTGAGCAGCTTCACGACCCTTTCGCCCTGATTGTGGATGCGGATGTGATAGCCGAAGACGAAATGATTGTCCTCCGGCGCCGACTGATCCTCGACGAAGAACGGGTTCACCGTCACCTCGATGGCCTCGGTAACCTTCTGATACATGGAAGCATACCCTCTTCCCCCTGGCCGCGCGGAGCAGCCCGGGCCACCGGCTAAATATCGGAGCGCAGGGCGGGTTTGTCCAGCCGCCGCGGGCGCCGCGCGGGGCATCAGGCGCCCTTGAGCGCGCGGCTCAGGTCTTCGCTCAGATCGTCGACGTCCTCCAGGCCGACCGAGATGCGCACCAGGCCGTCGGTCACGCCGAGCTCGGCGCGTTCCTCGGGCGTCAGGCGCTGGTGCGTCGTGGTCGCTGGGTGGGTCGCGAGGCTCTTGGCATCGCCCAGATTGTTCGAGATGTCGATGAGCCGGAGCCGGTTGAGCATGGCGAAGGCGCCGGCCTTGCCGCGCTCGAGCTCGAGCGTGACGATCGAGCCGCCGGCCTTCATCTGGCGCTTGGCGAGCCTGGCCTGCGGATGGTCGTCATGGAACGGATAGAGCACGCGGCTCACCCCCGGCTGGCCGGCGAGGCGCGCCGCAAGCGTCGCCGCGCTCGCGCTCATGCGCTCGACCCGGAGCGCGAGCGTCTCGAGGCTCTTCAACAGCACCCAGGCGTTGAACGGGCTCATCGATGGGCCGGCGTTGCGCAGCACCGGCGTCAGCTCGTCCTTGACGTATTGCTGCGTGCCGAGGATGGCGCCGCCGAGGCAGCGGCCATGGCCGTCGATGTGCTTGGTCGCCGAATAGACCACGATGTCCGCGCCGAGCCGGAGCGGCTGCTGCAGGATCGGCGAGGCGAAGGCGTTGTCGACCACGACCTTGGCGCCGACCTGATGGGCGAGCGCCGAGACGGCGGCGACGTCGATCACCGTCAGCGTTGGGTTCGACGGCGTTTCGAGGAACACCGCCTTGGTGTTCGGGCGCAGCGCCGCGCGCCATTGGTCGAGGTCGACGCCGTCGATCAGCGTGGTCTCGACGCCGAAGCGCGGCAGCAGCACGCTCACGATGTAGTGACACGAGCCGAACAGCGCACGCGAGGCGAGCACGTGGTCGCCCGCCTTGACGAGCGACATCAGCGCGAAGCAGACCGCCGACATGCCGCTCGCCGTGCCGCGACACGCCTCGGCGCCTTCGACCAGCGAAAGCCGCTCCTCGAACATGGCGACCGTCGGGTTGCCGAAGCGGGAGTAGACGAAGCCGTCGAGCTCGCCCTTGAAGCGCGCCTCGGCCGTCTCGGCATCCTCGTAGACATAGCCCGAGGTCAGGAACAGCGCCTCACTGGTTTCGTTGAAGCGCGAGCGCTTGGTGCCGCCGCGCACCAGCCTGGTTGCGGGCCGCCATTCGGGTGTGGGCGTTGCGATGTCGTTCATGGTCGCGATCTCCCAGACGAAAAAGCCCCGGCCGTGACGGGCCGGGGCTTTTGCGCTCCGGCCTTTTAGCGATGTTTAACGTGGTCGCAAGCCGGCCGGCTCAAATCCCACGGAATGGGCCTTCTTATCGGACGCTGCCGCCGACGTCAATCGCGGGCTTGGCCGGGTGACGGGTCAGTTTGCTCTCATGCTTCGACAGGCTCAGCATGAGGACCTTGTTTTTCGGCCTCATCCTGAGCCTGTCGAAGGATGACGCCGCCGCACTGACCCACTACCCTTGGCCAGTGGTATGCCAAACGGTGGTATGCGAGGCGGACAGCTGGATTGCACCGCCTTCCGGTGTTGAACCACGATGCGCGGACGGCCGAAGCGGCAGAACCGATACCGCGAACGCCGCCATCCGGCCCAAAAAAGAGGCAACGGCCCAAAGATTCGCCACAATCCAACGCCCTAATCGCTTTAATTTGACCCCACTGCGACGGTAATCTAACTATCCTCCGTTGAGTCCAATCGTGGATGGCATCGCGGCCGTCTCTCCGCGCCCGCCGCTGCGTTGACCGGTGGGCGGAACGTCAATCCAGCGACTAGGTGAATCGTGCTGCGGGCGATTGTCTCTTTCGTCGTGGTCGTCGTGTTTGTGGCGCTGTTCGGCGGCGCCTATTGGGCCTTCGTTGCCGACGCGACGACGGACGGCGCCGGTGATATGGCAGCGGGCGGCTGGGCCACCCCGGTCGAGGTCGCCGAAGTCACGGTCAAGGACAGCGAGCGCAGCGTCTTCGCCGTCGGCACGCTGGTCGCCGGCAAGTCGGTGATCGTGCGCTCCGAGGTCGGCGGCCGCGTCGCCAAGCTCGACCTGCCCGAGGGCCAGCCGGTCAAGGCCGGCCACGTGCTGGTGCAGCTCGACCCCTCGGTCGAGGAGGCCGAACTCCAGGTGGCGCGCGCCCGGCTCGAACTCGCGCAGGCCAACCACACGCGCGCGAACGAGCTCCTGAAGCGCGGCACCGGCACGCAGCGCGCGCTCGACGAGGCGCGCGCCGAACTCAAGGCAGTCCAAGCCGCCGCCGCGCTCCGCGAGGCGGAGATCGAGAAGCTCACCATCCACGCGCCGTTCGACGGCGTGCTCGGCATCAAGCGGATCGACGAGGGCGACTACCTCGCGCCGGGCGCCGAGATCATCAACATCGAGCAGATCGACCCCCTGCTGGTCGAGTTCCGCGTGCCCGAGATCTTCCTGCCCGCGGTCTCGGTCGGGAAGAAGGTCTTGCTCTCGATCGACGCCTATCCCGACCGCACCTTCGAGGGCGAGGTCTACGCGATCGACCCGCTGATCGATACGGCGGGGCGCTCGATCGTGATGCGGGCGCGCGTGCCGAACGCGGAAGGCGCGTTGCGGCCGGGCCTCTTCGCGCGCGTCTCGCTGACGCTGACCGTGAACCAGAACGCCATCTTCGTGCCCGAGGAGGCCATCGTCCCGATCGGAGAGAACCGCTTCCTGTTCCGCGTGGTCGACGGCAAGGCGGCGTTCACCCCGGTCAAGACCGGCCTGCGCGGCGGCGGCATGGTCGAGATCGTCGAGGGCCTGGCGCCTTCCGACGTCGTGATCACCGCGGGCGTCCTCAAGATCTATGACGGCGCGGCGGTGCAGCCGGTGCCGCCCGCGCCGGCGGTCTCGCCCGAGGCATCCGCGGCGGGCGCGGCCCCCGCCGCGCCTGAGCCCGAGCCCGAGCCCGAAGCGGCGGAGCCGGCGCCGCAGGCTGGCGGATAGACCGCCGTGAGGCTGCCTGAGCTTTCGATCCGCCGGCCGGTCTTTTCGACCGTGCTGAGCCTCGTCGTCGTGCTGGTCGGCTTCATCTCCTACCAGCAGCTCTCGGTGCGCGAGTATCCCAACATCGACGAGCCGGTGGTCTCGGTCGAGACGAGGTATACCGGTGCGAGCGCCGAGATCATCGAGAGCCAGGTCACCCAGCCGCTCGAGGATTCGCTCGCCGGCATCGAGGGCATCGACGTGATCTCCTCGATCAGCCGGCCCGAGCAGAGCCAGATCTCGGTGCGCTTCAAGCTCGACCGCAACCCGGATTCGGCGGCGGCCGACGTGCGCGACCGGGTCGGGCGCGTGCGCGCGCTGCTGCCGGACGACGTGGACGAGCCGGTGATCTCGAAGGTCGAGGCCGACGCCCAGCCGATCATCTGGCTTGCCTTCTCCTCCGACCGGCATTCCTCGCTCGAGGTCACCGACTATGCCGACCGCTTCGTCAAGGACCGGCTGCAGAACCTGCCCGGCGTCGCCGGCGTGCGCATCTTCGGCGAGCGGCGCTTCGCCATGCGCATCTGGCTCGACCGCGCGCGGCTCGCCGGCTACGGCCTGACGCCGCAGGACGTCGAGGACGCGCTCAGGCGCCAGAACGTCGAGATCCCGTCGGGGCGGATCGAGAGCGAGGCGCGCGAGTTCACCGTGCTGACGGAAACCGACCTGCGCACGCCCGAGCAGTTCAACAACCTGATCATCCGCGAGGCCGAGGGCTATCTGGTGCGCCTCGCCGATGTCGGCCGCGCCGAGATCGACGCGCGCGACACGCGCGTCATCGCCCGCTACAAGGGCGAGAGCGCGGTCGCGCTCGGCGTCACCAAGCAGGCCACGGCCAACCCGCTCGAGGTCTCGCAAGCGGTGCGCGAGGTGGTGCCCGAGATCACGGCGAACGCGCCGGAGGGCATGAGGATCGAGGTCGCCTACGATTCCTCGGTCTTCATCGAGCGCTCGATCGAGAACGTGTTTTCGACCATCGGCGAGGCGGCGATCCTGGTCATCGCCGTGATCTTCGTTTTCCTGCGATCGTGGCGGGCGACGCTCGTGCCGCTCGTCACCATCCCGGTCTCACTGGTCGGCAGCTTCGCGCTGATGTACCTGTTCGGCTTCTCGCTCAACACGCTGACCTTGCTCGCGCTGGTGCTCGCCATCGGCCTCGTGGTCGACGATGCGATCGTCATGCTCGAAAACATCAGCCGCTATGTCGAGCAAGGCATGAAACCGATCGAGGCGGCGTTCCGCGGCGCGCGCGAGATCAGCTTCGCCGTCGTCGCGATGACCATCACGCTCGCCGCGGTCTACGCGCCGGTCGCGTTCCAGGAGGGCCGCACCGGGCGCCTGTTCACCGAGTTCGCGCTGACGCTCGCGGGCGCGGTGATCGTCTCCGGCTTCGTCGCGCTGACGCTGTCGCCGATGATGTGCTCGCGCATCCTGAAGCAGCACACCAATCCCGGGCTCTTGTTCCGGGTCACCGAGAACGCGATCGAGTGGCTGAAGGAAACCTATCGCAGCGTGCTCCAGTTCACGCTGCGCATCCGTACCGCGGTGGTGCTTTCGATGCTCTGCGTCGGCGGCGTCGCCTGGGTGCTGTTCACGACGATCCCTTCCGAGCTCGCCCCGGTCGAGGACCGCGGCACGGTGGTCGGCATCGGCATCGCGCCCGAGGGCTCGACGCCCGAATATACCTTCCGTCACGCCCATGTGCTGGAGCAGATCAACCTCGAGAACCCGCTGTTCGAGAAGTTCTTCCTGGTGATCGGCTTCCCGGTGGTGACCCAGGCGATCACCTTCGTCCGGCTCAAGGACTGGTCGGAGCGCGACATCAAGCAGCAGGAGATCGTCGCCGGCCTCGGGCCGCGCTATTTCGGCATCCCGGGCATCCTCGCCTTCCCGGTCAACCCGCCCTCGCTCGGCCAGAGCCCGATCGAGAAGCCGGTGCAGTTCGTGCTGCAGACCTCCTCGCCCTACTCCGAGCTCGACGCCGCGGCCAACCAGCTCATGGCCGCGGCGCGGCAGAACCCCGGCCTGCAGAGCCTCGATACCGACCTCAAGCTCAACAAGCCCGAGCTCAAGATTTCGGTCGACCGCGAGAAGGCGGCCGACCTCGGCATCTCGATCGACACCATCGGCCGCACGCTCGAAACCATGCTGGGCGGCCGACAGGTGACCCGCTACAAGCAGAACGGCAAGCAGTACGACGTGGTGGTGCAGGTCGCCGACGTCGACCGCACCAACCCGGCCGACATCGCGCAGATCTTCGTGCGCGCCGGCTCGGGCCAGATGGTGCCGCTCTCGAACCTGGTCACCATCAACGAGACGGTCGCGGCCAAGGAGCTCAACCACTTCAACAAGCTGCGCTCGGCCACCGTCTCGGCGACCTTGTCGCCGGGCTATACGCTCGGCGAGGCGCTTGCCTTCCTCGAGGCCGAGGCCGCCAAGCTGCCGCCCAACATCATCAACGACCTCGCCGGGCAGAGCCGCGAGTTCCTCACCTCGTCGGGCGGGCTCTACATCACCTTCATCCTCGCGCTGCTGTTCATCTACCTGGTGCTCGCCGCGCAGTTCGAGAGCTTCCTCGATCCGCTCGTGATCATGGTCACCGTGCCGCTCACCATGACCGGCGCGCTGCTCGCGCTCAAGCTCACCGGCGGCACGCTCAACGTCTACAGCCAGATAGGACTGGTCACGCTGGTCGGCCTGATCACCAAGCACGGCATCCTGATCGTCGAGTTCGCCAACCAGCTCCAGGATCGCGGCTTGTCGAAGCGCGACGCGGTGATCGAGGCCGCGGTGCAGCGGCTGCGCCCGATCCTGATGACCACGGGCGCGATGGTGCTCGGCTCGCTGCCGCTCGCGGTCGCCACCGGCGCCGGCGCCGAGAGCCGTCAGAGCATCGGCTGGGTGATCGTCGGCGGCCTGACGCTCGGCACCTTCTTCACGCTCTTCGTGGTGCCGACCGTCTACACGCTGCTCTCGCGCGCGCGGAAGCCGCTCGCCGAGGCGCCGGCCTATGACGATCACGAGCGCACCGAGCCGACGCTGGTTCCCGCCGAGGCGGGCGACGGCCGCCGCGCGGCGGAGTAGCGCGGAACCCGCCCTCACGCTTCGACAAGCCTGCCAGGAAGGCCTAAGCTAGGCGCCATCCTTTCGCTGCGAGGGGGCGGGCGATGAAGCTGAGCGATGCACAATGCGCGGCGTTCGACCGCGAGGGCTATCTGTTCCTGCCCGGCGCGTTCTCGCGGGACGAGGCGGCGCTGCTGAACGACGAGGCGCACCGCATCTTCGCGCTCGACCGCGAGGAGGTCTGGCGCGAGAAGACGGGTGTCGCGCGCACCGCCTTCGCCGCGCACACCTACAACGACGCGCATGGCAGGCTCGGCCGCCATCCGCGCCTGATCGGGCCGGTCGAGCAGTTGGTCGGCGGCCGGGTCTACATGCACCAGTACAAGATCAACGCCAAGGCCGCCTTCGACGGCGACGTCTGGCAATGGCATCAGGACTACGGTACCTGGAAGGCCGATGACGACATGCCCGAGCCGCGCGCCATGAACATCGCGGTCTTCCTCGACGACGTGACCGCCGCCAACGGGCCGCTCCTGTTCATCCCGCAGAGCCACAAGCTCGGCGCGCTCGACGCCGGGCACGACCTCGCGACCACGAGCTATCCCCTTTGGACGCTCGACCGCGAGACGGTGACGCGGCTCGCCAAGGTGGGCGGCTGCGTCGCGCCGACCGGGCCGGCCGGCTCCATGCTGATGTTCCATTCCTGCCTGGTCCATGCCAGCCCGCCCAACATCAGCCCGTTCGACCGCACCATCGTCTATCTCTCGCTGTGCGAGGTCTCGAACCACATCCGCCGCTTCAAGCGGAAGCCGTGGATCGCGCACCGCGACTTCACGCCGATCGAGCCGCTCGCCGACGACTGCCTCGACGAGCTGGTCCGCGCGCGCCGCGCGCAGGCAGCGGAGTAGAAGCGCCATGAGCCTCCACGCCCTGCTGCAACGCCGCGCCGCGGCCGGCCGGCCGGTGCGCGCCGCGCTGATCGGCGCCGGCAAGTTCGGCTCGATGTTCCTCTCGCAAGTTCCGACCACGCCGGGCCTGGAACTCTCCGGCATCGCCGACCTCGCGCCCGATCGCGCGCGCGAGGCGTGCCGCCGCGTCGGCTGGCCAGACGAGCGCATCGCCGCGACCCGCTTCACCGACGATGCTGCGGCGCTGATCGCAGCGGACGAAACCGAGGTGGTGATCGAGGCGACCGGCAGCCCGGCCGCCGGCATCGCGCATGCGCGCGCCGCCATCGCAAACGGCAAGCACATCGTCATGGTCAATGTCGAGGCGGATGCGCTCGCCGGCCCCCTGCTCGCCCGGCAGGCCGAGCGCGCCGGCACCGTCTACTCGCTGGCCTATGGCGACCAGCCGGCGCTGATCTGCGAATTGGTCGACTGGGCGCGTGCCGCCGGCTTCGAGGTGATCGTGGCCGGCAAGGGCACCAAGTACCTGCCCGCCTACCACGCCTCGACGCCCGAGACCGTGTGGGGCCATTACGGCCTGACGCCGGAACAGGCCGCGCGGGGCGGCATGAACCCGCAGATGTTCAACTCCTTCCTCGACGGCACCAAATCCGGGATCGAGATGGCGGCGGTCGCGAACGCGACCGGCCTGACCCCGCCGCCCGACGGGCTCGGCTTCCCGCCCTCGGGCGTCGATGACCTGCCGCGCGTGCTCGGCCTCTCGAACGAGGGCGGCGCGCTGCACCATCGCGGCCAGGTCGAGGTGGTCTCGAGCCTGGAGCGCGACGGCAGGCCGGTATTCCGCGACCTGCGCTGGGGCGTCTATGTCGTTTTCGAGGCGCCGCACCCATACGCCGCGCGCTGCTTCGGCGAATACGGCCTCATCACCGACCCGTCGGGCACGCGCACCGCCATGTACAAGCCCTATCACCTGATCGGCCTCGAGCTCGGCATCTCGGTGCTCTCGGCCGCGCTGCGCAGGGAGCCGACCGGCGCGCCCAGCGGCTTCCGCGGCGACGTGGTGGCGACCGCCAAGCGCAACCTCAAGGCCGGCGAGGTGCTCGACGGCGAAGGCGGCGCGCTGGTCTGGGGCAAGCTATTGCCCGCCGCCGAGAGCCTGCGCATCGGCGGCCTGCCGATCGGCCTCGCCCACCGCCTCGCCCTGAGCCACGATGTGCCGGCCGGACGCTGCCTGAGTTGGTCTGATGTCCGGCTCGACGAGGCCGACCCCACCTTGCGCTTCCGCCGCGACATGGAACGCGCCTTCGCGCCGACGGCGGAGGCGGCGGAGTGAGCTTGCAGTGAGTGCCTTCCGGTAGACCTTTTCTCGTCATGCTCCGCGAAGGCGGAGCATCCAGAGACAGCGGCACTGTGATTGCCAAGACCCTCTGGATTGCCCGGTCAAGCCGGGCAATGACGATTAAGGACGATAAGAGATCTCTCAGCCCCGCCGCTGATACGCCCGCACGAAGACGCGGGCGGCTTCCTTGATACGGCGCTCGATCGCGGCGTCGTCTGGCTCGCCGCCCTCGAAGGGCAGGCCAATGAAGCGGCGCAGGTGGATGTCGCTCCTGATCGCGCCGAGGAAGAGCTCGGCCGCGACCCTCGGGTCGGGCACGGCGAGCGCGCCGCGTGCCGACATCTCGGCGAAGAAGCGCGTCGCGGCATCCAGGGCGGGGCCGGGGCCGGCCTGGTAGAACGCCTCGGCTAGTTCGGGCTGGCGCGCGCTCTCGGCGGCGACGACGCGGCCGAGCGCGAGCGAGTTCTCCGCGAACAGGAGATCGACATAGCGGCGGCCGAGCTCGAGCAGGCCGGCTTCCGGCGTTTCGGCACTGACCGTGCCCGGCGCCTCGGGCGCGAGGCGGCGGCCGCACTCCTCCGCCACCATGGCGCCGAAGAGCTGCGCCTTGCTGCCGAAATGGGCATAGACGGTCGCCTTCGAGACGCCCGCCTCGCGCGTGATCGCGTCCATGCTCGCATTGGCATAGCCGACCGCCATGAAGACGGCGCGCGCCGCGTTCAGGATGCGGGCCCGCTTGTCCGGCCCGCTCTGCCCGTCCTCGCTGACGGCCGGCGGCGCTGAAATGGTTTCCACGTCTTAACCTTATCCGGCTGGAATAAGCGTCTTTTCGCCCCTTGACGCCACCCGTGTCGAGCCTCATCATACTGAACTGAACCGTTCAGTTCAATCCTGTTTCCGCGCCATGCAGTGCGGAACGGGCCGTGGAGCGTTCGATGGCAAGGCGCCGGATCGTTTTCCTGTTCCTGATGCTGGTGCTGGTCGGCGGGCTCGCCGGCGGCGGCTGGTATTGGTGGACCACGCTGCGCTTCAGGGAAACCACCGACGACGCCTATATCGTCGGCGACATCACCACGATCAGCCCGAAGCTCGCGGGCTACGTGACCGAGGTGCCGGTCGACCACAACCAGCCGGTCGCGGCCGGCGATCTCCTGGTCAAGCTGGATGACCGGGACATCGTCGCGCGACTGCAGGTCGCCGCGGCGCGGATCGAGGAGCGCGAGGCGGCGGTCGCCGTGATCGACCGGCAGATGGCGCAGGCCGAGGCCGCGATCGAGCGGGTGCAGGCCGAGCTTCGCTGGGTCGCCGCCGAGCAGAAGCGGATCGAGCAGGACTATCAGCGCGACAAGCAGCTCGTCGGTCAGAAGGTCATCCCGACGACGCGCTTCGATGCGATTTCGGCCGAGCGCCAGAAGATCGCGGCGACCGCGATGCGCGACGAGGCGATGCTCGACGAAGCCAAGCACAACCGCGAGGTGCTGAACGCCAACCGGCAGCAGGCGCTCGCCGCCATCGAGGCCGCCAAGGCCGAGCACGAGCTCGCCAAGCTCGACCTCGAGCACACCGAAATCCGCGCGCCGGTCGCCGGCATCATCGGCAACCGCTCGGTGCACGCCGGCGAGTATGTGCGGCCCGGCGTCGCGCTGATGTCGGTGGTGCCGCTCGAAGCGGTCTGGGTCGAGGCCAACTTCAAGGAAACCCAGATCGAGGGCATGCGGCACGGCCAGAAGGTCTCGATCGAGGTGGACGCCTATCCCGACCTCGCGCTCGAAGGCCGCATCGAGAGCCTGTCGCCCGCGAGCGGCGCCAATTTCAGCCTGCTGCCGCCCGAGAACGCGACCGGCAACTTCACCAAGATCGTGCAGCGCGTGCCGGTGCGCATCGCGCTGCCCGCGGACGTACTGAAGCAGGAACTGCTGCGCCCCGGCCTCTCCGTGGTGGTGACCGCGGACCGCCGCGACGGCGAGGCGGCGGCGGAAGAGACCGCGCAGGCCGCCGCCCCGGCGGCGGGCGCCGGCCAGGCCGCCGCGGCCGAATAGCGGGCGGCAGGCGGGGCTCACCTCATGGCCTCGGCGAGCGAAGCGGCCGCCGCCGATCCGGCAGCGGCGCCCCACGCGGGCGAGCCCGACGCCAAGAGCCGGCGCAACGTCGCCGGCTTCTTCATCATGGTGGTCGGCATGTTCATGGCGATCCTGGACATCCAGATCGTCGCGAGCTCGCTCACCGAAATCCGCGCCGGCCTGAACGCCAGCTCGACCGAGGTGAGCTGGGTGCAGACCTCCTACCTGATCGCCGAGGTCGTGATGATCCCGCTCTCGGGCTGGCTCGCGCGGCTGCTCTCGACGCGCTGGCTGTTCACCATCTCGGCTGCCGGCTTCACGTTCGCGAGCATCCTCTGCGGCGTCGCCTGGAACCTCGAATCCATGATCATCTTCCGGGCGTTCCAGGGCTTCATCGGCGGCGCGATGATCCCGACCGTGTTCGCGGTCGCGATGCAGCTCTTCCGTGGCCCCGGCGCCGCGCGCACCACCATCTTCATCGGCCTGATCGTGACGCTGGCGCCGACCCTCGGGCCCACGCTCGGCGGCTACGTGACCCAGGCGCTGAGCTGGCACTGGCTCTTCTTCATCAACGTGATCCCGGGCCTCGCCATCACCATCCTGGTGCCGCTGCTGGTCGACGTCGACCGGCCGGAGCCCGGCCTGATCAGGCAGATCGACCTACCCGGCCTCGGCCTCATCGCGATCTTCCTCGGCTCGCTCCAGTTCGTGCTCGAGGAAGGCCCGCGCAACGACTGGTTCGAGGACCGCCAGATCGCGCTGTTCGCCATCGTCTGCGTCGTCACCGGCGTGCTGTTCATCTATCGCGGGCTGACCCATCCGCGCCGCATGATCGACCTCACCGCGTTCGCCGACCGCAACTTCGCGGTCGGCTGCCTCTACAGCCTGATCCTCGGCGTCGGGCTCTACGGCACGGTCTATCTGGTGCCGCAGTTCCTCGGCCAGGTGCGCGCGTTCGACAGCCTCAAGATCGGCTACGTCATGATGGTGGTCGGGCTCGCCCAGCTGCTTTCCGCGCCGGTCGCGGGCATGCTCGCGGCGCGCATCGATTCGCGGCTCATGCTGGCGCTCGGGCTCCTGCTGTTCGGCTATTCGAGCTGGCTGATCACCGACCTGACCAGCCAGGCGAGCTATGCCGAGATGTTCTGGGCGCAGGCGCTGCGCGGCTTCTCGCTGATGTTCTGCTTCCTGCCGATCAACCAGCTCGCGCTCGGCCACCTCCAGGTCGCCAAGCTCAAGAACGCGAGCGGGCTCTACAACCTGATGCGCAATCTCGGCGGCGCGCTCGGCCTCGCGCTCCTCAACACGCTGGTGCAGGACCGCACCAGCCTGCACTACCAGCGCATGGCCGAGCACATCAGCCCGGCGAACGAGCAGGTCATGGGCTTCCTCGATGGCCTCTCGGCGCACCTCGCCGACCGGCTCGGCGACGGCGCGAGCGACCAGGCGGCGCTCAAGCTCTTGGAATCGATGGTCGCCCGCGAGGCGCTGACCAAGAGCTTCAACGACGCCTTCCTGGTGATCGCCGCGGTGTTCGGCATCGCCATCATCCTGATGCCGATCGTGCGCAAGGTCCGCTTCGGCGCCGGCCCGGAAGGCGGGCATTGAGGCTCTTATCGTCATTGCCGTCCCCCGGCTTGACCGGGGGATCAACCCGGCAATCCAGGAATCCTCGGCAACCGTAGTGCCGCCGCCCCTGGATGCGCGGATCAAGTCCGCGCATGACGAAGAAGGGGGCACAACGAGGCCGCCGGCTTTCGATTGTGATGTTTAGCCCTCATCCCTGCCGACGGACGAGGCCCCGCAGCCACGCCGGACGCGATCAACCGTCTTTACGGCGCCGGCCGCTTCGCTCAATATTCCGGGCGGCGCGGGTGTAGCTCAATGGTAGAGCAGAAGCTTCCCAAGCTTACGACGAGGGTTCGATTCCCTTCACCCGCTCCAGCTTCCACTCAGCGCAGCAACGCTGACTCTCTCGTCGTCCCCCGGCTTGACCGGGGGACCCAGAAGCCGACGTGAAACGTCGGCGCCGCCCCCCTGGATGCCCCGCCTTCGCGGGGCATGACGAAGCACGGACGAGCGCCACATTCGCTACCAAGTCGAGGAACAGGCCCGAACGGCCGGGCGTAAGCATGTTGACGCTTGTATGTACATTTGAGCATACTAAATGACATGGAAACCGTCGTTTCCGGCTTCGATTGGGACGAGGGCAACCGCGCCAAGTGTCAGAAGCACGGCGTATCGATCCCCGAGATCGAGGCCCTGTTCGCCGGAGAGCTGGCAGTGTTCCCCGCCTTGAGCCGCTCCTGGCATGAGGAGAGGCTCAAGGCGATCGGGAAGACACGCGCTGGTCGCCACGTCTTCGTCGTGTTCACGCTGAGGAAGCGAAGCACGGGCGTCCTCATCCGTCCGATCAGCGCCCGTTACATGCACAAGCAAGAGGTTGATCACTATGAAAAGGAAGTTGCCAAGGCTGAAAAGCGATGAGGAAGCCGAGGCGTTCGTCGAGGCGGCCGACCTGACCGAGTACGATCTTTCGGATTTCAGGCGTGTACGCTTCGAGTTCGAGCCGAAAACCGAGCGCGTCAACATGCGGCTTCCGGCATCGCTGCTGAAGGCGGTGAGAACCGCCGCGGCGCGGCAGGGTATCCCCTATCAGCGTTTCATCCGGCAGGTTCTGGAACGTGCGGTGGAAGCACGAAAATCCTGACCAGCCGCGAACTGAACAGCACCCCTACGACGCCATGTAGCGTGCCATGTATTGGCGGATGTTCTGCTCGAGCGTGGTGTTGAGGTCGTTGATCAGCGCCTCGGTGATCTCCTGGTAGATCTGGTCGCGCTCGTTGAGCGTCAGCCCTTCCGGGATGGTGCGCGTGCGCTGGGCCCGCGCGGTGACGGTCGAAGTCACATTGCCGCCATTGTCGAGCGTCTCGAGCAGGACGTTGACGGTCGCATCGATGCGCTCGACCTGATCGGTGGTGAACAACGCCTCGACGCCCTCGGTGCGCGGCAGCGGCGCGCGGCGCGCGCTGGCGTCCTCGATCGTGACGCGCAGCGAACCGTCCTGGCCAACCGGCCGCAGCCGGTCGCTCACCCAGCGCTTGAAGGCGAGCGCGGGCGGCGTCGGGAAGGTGTGCTCGACGTTCGGGTCCTGGAGCGGCGAGCGGTAGGCCTCGACCAGGTCGACCCGTGCGACCGACAGCTCGAGCGGCGGCAGGTGCGAATAGCTGAGCGTCGGGATGACCGGCCGCGTCACCGTGGTCGAGCAGCCGATCAGCGCGGCCACCAGCACGAGCGCGCCGAACCGGCTCAAGCGAGCGAACATGACGGGCCTCCCTTCGCTCCTCGGATGATTGTGTTCTGGACCCGCGGCCTCATCGCGGGCTCGGCGCCGGGCGGGCGGCACCGCCTGCAACGGCAGAGCGCCCGCCGGCGAATCGCGATGCGCGACTATAAATGAACGGGGCCCGCCGCCGTTTCAAGCGGCATAGAGCGCATCGAGCTCTGCGTCGTCGAAACTCTCGGCCCGATGGCAGAACTGGCACGTCACGACGACGCGGCCGTCTTCGATCTTGAAGGTTTCGACCTCGCTGCGCGGCATGGCGCGCAGCACCGCGGCCACCCGCTCGCGCGAGCAGCGGCAGGCGAAGCGCAGCTCGCGCGGCCGCGTCAGCCTGACTCCTTCCTCATGGAACAGGCGATAGAGCAGCCGCGGCGAGCCGAGCACGGGATCGAGCAGCTCGTCGTCGGCCACGCTGCTCATCAGGATCACGGCGCGGCGCCAATCCTCCTCCGGGTCGTCATCGGCCCAGCCGATGCCGCCCGCGGCCTCGCCCTCGTCCGCGACGCCGCCTTCGCCCGGCACCCGCTGCAGCATGAGCGCGCCGGCGCGCCAGGCGCCCGCGACCGGCGCCGCGGCCAGCTTGATCGCGGTCGCGATCTGCTCGGACTGGCGGAAATAGGCATGGGCGCAGGCCGAGAGCGTGGCGCCCTCGAGCGGCACGATGCCCTGGTAGCGCTCGGTATCCGGCCCCTGGTCCACGGTGAAGGCGAGATGGCCCGCGCCGAGCAGGCGCGGCACCGGCTCGCGCCTGGCCGCCTCGCCGGCCTCGCCGAGCGCGTCGCGGTCGAACGAGGCGTAGCCGCGCAGCGCGCCGTCGCTGGTCAGGTCGGCAAGCAGGGTCGGCACCGGCCCGTTGCCGCGCGCCTGCACCGAGAACACGCCGTCATATTTGAGCGAGCCGCCGAGCACGACCGTCAGCGCCATCAGCTCGCCGAGCAGCGTCGCCACCTCGGGCGGGTAGTCGGTCTGGCGCAGCACGGTGTTGGCGGTCTCGCCGAGCCTGACATGCTGGCCGCGCAGGCGCTGGCGGCCGAGCCGGAACGGCTGGAGCCGATCGTCCCGGCCCTCCATGGCGTTCACGGCAAGGCGCCGGGGGCGAGGCAATGCAGCAGGATCGCCTTCTGCGCGTGGACGCGGTTCTCCGCCTCGTCCCATACCACCGAGGCCGGCCCGTCGATCACCGCGGCGCTGACCTCCTGGCCGCGCTTGGCCGGCAGGCAGTGCATGAAGATCGCGCCGGGCGCCGCGCGCGCCATGATCTTCTCGTCGACCTGATAGGGCTCGAGCCGCTCGCAGCTCTTGCCCGGCTCGTCGCCCATCGAGACCCAGGTGTCGGTGACCACGCAGTCGGCGCCCTCCGCCGCCTCGGACGGGTCGGAGACGAGCTCGATGCGCGCGCCCTGGCCGACCGCCCAGCGCACCACCTCGGCGCGCGGCTCGAAGCCCTCGGGGCAGGCGAGCCTGAGCGTGAAGCCGAAGCGCGCCGCCGCCTCGATCCAGGTCGCGGCCACGTTGTTGCCGTCGCCGAGCCAGGCCACGGTGCGGCCGCCGATCGGCCCCTTGTGCTCCTCGAAGGTCATGATGTCGGCCATCAGCTGGCACGGGTGGCTGCGGTCGGTCAGGCCGTTGATCACCGGCACGCTGGCGTGCTCGGCGAGATCGACCAGCGTCGCGTGCTTGAGCGCGCGCAGCATGATGCCGTCGACATAGCGCGACAGCACGCGCGCCGTATCCGCCGGCGTCTCGCCCCGGCTGAGCTGCGTCTCGCTCGCGTTGAGCACCACCGCGCCGCCGCCGAGCTGGCGCATGGCGACCTCGAAGGAGACGCGCGTGCGCGTCGAGGGCTTCTCGAACAGGAGCGCGATGGTGCGCCCGGCGAGCGGGCCGGCAATACCATTGGCCCGGTTGGCGCGCTTCATCGCGAGCCCGGCATCGATCAGCCGACGCAGCGTGGCGGGCTCGAACGCATCGAGCCCCAGGAAATGATTCGGCCTGGTCACTTCGACAGCTCGCGACAGGCCGCGTCGATCTTGCTCACGCACTCCTCGACATGGCTCTCGTCGATGATCAGCGGCGGCAGGATGCGCAGCGCGTTGCCCTCGGCGGTGACGGTAAGCAGGCCGTTGGTCCTGAGCGCGGCCATCAGGTCACGCGCCGGCAGCTTGCAGGCGAGCGCGAGCAGGAGGCCCATGCCGCGCACGCCTTCGAGCACGTTCGGATGCGCCGTCACGAGGTCGTCGAGCCTGGCGCGCAACAGCGTGCCCATGCGCGCGACGTGCTCGAGGAAGCCGTCCTCCAGCATGACGTCGAGCACCGCGTTCGCCACGGTGCAGGCAAGCAGGTTGCCGCCGAAGGTCGAGCCGTGGGTGCCGGGCACCAGCGCCGCCGAGACCTTGGCACGCGCGACGCAGGCGCCGATCGGGAAGCCGTTGCCGAGCGCCTTGGCGAGCGCCATCACGTCGGGCTCGACCTCGTACCACTCATGGGCAAACAGCTTGCCGGTGCGCCCCATGCCGGTCTGCACCTCGTCGAACATCAGGAGCAGGCCGTGCTCGTCGCAGAGCTGGCGCAGGCCGGCCAGGAACTCGGGCGTCGCCGGGTTGATGCCGCCCTCGCCCTGCACCGGCTCGACCAGGATCGCCGCGGTCTTCGGGCCGATCGCCTCGCGCGCCGCGTCGAGGTCGTTGAACGGCACCTGGTCGAAGCCGTCGACCACCGGCTCGAAGCCCTTGAGGTGCTTGGCCTGGCCGCCCGCCGCGATGGTCGCGAGCGTGCGGCCGTGGAAGGCGTTCTGGAAGGTGATGATGCGGTAGCGCTCGGGCGCGCCGACATGGTCCTGGTAGATGCGGGCGAGCTTGAGCATCGCCTCGTTGGCCTCGGCGCCCGAATTGCAGAAGAACGCCTGGTCGGCAAACGAGTTGGCGACCAGCCGCTCGGCCAGGCGGATCTGCGGGTCGATCAGATAGAGGTTCGAGACGTGCCAGAGCGTCTCGGCCTGGGCCTTGAGCGCGTTGACCACGCGCGGGTGCGCATGGCCGAGCCCGGTCACCGCGATGCCGCAGGCGAAGTCGAGATAGCGTCGGCCGTCTTTGTCGAACAGATAGACGCCCTCACCGCGCTCGAAGGTATAGTCCGAGCGCGCATAATTGCCCATCAGGGCGAGGTGGCCGAGATTCGACTTGGTCGGCGGGCTCACGGCATGTCTCCGGAAAATAGGGGGCCGCTCCAGCCGGGCTGCCCCGGCCGGAAAGCCGGAGACTATCGACCCCTGACGTGCGGCTGTCAACGCGCCCCCGCGGGCGGTCTCGGCTATCATCGCGCCATGATCCCGATCGTCAACCACATCGCCATCGACGAGGCCGAGCTCGAGGAGCATTTCGTGCGCGCCTCGGGGCCGGGCGGCCAGAACGTCAACAAGCTGGCGACTGCGGTCGAGCTGCGCTTCGACGTGCGGCAGAGCCCGAGCCTGCCCGAGCCGGTGCGCGCGCGGCTGATGCGCCTCGCCGGGCGGCGGCTCAGCAAGGAGGGCGTGCTGGTGATCCGCGCCGAGCGGTACCGCACGCAGGAGCGCAACCGCGCGGATGCCCGCGACCGTCTCCTTGACCTGATCCGCCGCGCCGCCGTCCAGCCGCGGCGGCGCATCGCGACCAAGCCGAGCCAGGCCGCCAAGGCACGCCGGCTCGATGCCAAGACGCGGCGCGGCCTGCTCAAGCGCGGAAGGCGCGAGCGGCCCGCGGTGGAATAGCGTAGCGGTGTGACGCGCGGCATTGGCACACCGTGCCGAGGCCGACTAGCATCGCCGCCCACCCGTCCTCCAAGCCTCGATCGGATCACCCGACATGCCCCTCCGGTTCCGCCGCCTCGCCTGCCTGCCCCTGATGCTGCTCGCGCTCGGCCTCGTCGCGCGCCCCGCCACGGCGGCGATCGCGACGCCCGACTGCGCGACGTTCGGCGCCTGGGCCGCCGCGATCGACGCCGAGGACACCTACAACGTCGCGCCCAAGCTCACCTTGCCCAGGGCGCTCGAGGATGCGCGGCTGCTCCCGGTGTTCGGCGTCAGCGCGCTCGACTGGACGAAGGAAGACGTCGGCGCCGCCGGCACGCTGATCAAGACCTGCGGCGCCGAGGCCAAGAAGGCAGGCGACGCGACGCAGATGCAGGCCATGAAGAGCGCGGGCTGGCTGCTCGGCAAGGCGCTGCCGAAGGCCCAGGGTACGATCGGCAAGGCAAGCGCCGACGCGGAGGCGCAGAAGGCGGCGCTCGTCGCGCTGCCGGATTCGGCCGCGCTCGCCAAGGGCATCGGCGCGCTGCTCGCGCTCGACCCCGCGGCGCCCGACGCCAAGGCCCTGGGCAGCCCGCCGCGCGAGATCGGAAGCCCGCTGGCGCGTCTCGCCAAGGATCTCGTCGCGTTGCCGGACGCGACGCGCGAGACGCTGTTCGCCGCCCTCGCCGAGCGCCGCGACGCGATCCTGAACGGCCTCGCGGCTGCCGTGACCGGCGCGATCGACACGGCGCCGGCCGATGCCGACGGCGTGCTCGCGATCATGGCGGCGCGCCAGGGCCTGGCAGGCGCCGGCCCGTCCGCCCAGCTCGATGCCGCCATGCCGGCGAGCGAGGGGCGCATGGCCGCGATTCGCGATTCCTTGCGCGCCGCCGCGCCGCCGCAATGGGTGCCGCCCGCGTGCACGGACCTCTATCGCTGGAGCGGCGCCGAGGGCGCGACCGAGATGCGCCCGCTCGGCGTGCCGTCGATCCGCGCGGCGTTCTTCGACGAGGCGATTCTGCCGGTGTTCGGCCTCCCGATCGCCGACTGGAGCGACGCCGACCTCGCCCGCTTCGCGACGCTGCGCGGCCAATGCCAGACGGAGTGGGCGGCGCTGCTGCCGGCGGGCACGCGGCTCGACAAAGTGGGCGACGACGCGCCGGAGCTGCTGCGCCTCGCCAAGACCGGCGCCTGGATCGACCGCGCCGACGACCCGATCGTTCAGGCCCGCACGACAGCCGCGACCTATCGCACCGCCATGGCCGCGCTCGACAACGCCCGGCAGCAGATCGCGGCACTGCCGGACAGCACCGACTCGCTCGGCCAGCTCGCGGGCCTGGAGGCGCTTCCCGATCTTAACCAGGCGGGCACCGCCGAGCGCGACGCCTATAAGCAGGCGGTGGCGGCCAAGCGCGCCGCGATCCTGGCCAAGGCGCTCGCCGACGCCGAGGCCGGCCTCGCTACCATCGAGGTCTCAGCGCTCGGCGACTTCCGGGAGCTCTACATCTACGCCAACACCACCCTGCCGCGCCTGCCCGACGCCGCGGCTCAGGAGCGGCTCTGGCAGCGGGTGGAGACGCGCACCCTGGACGCGGTGATCAAGCTGGAGCCGGCGTTCCGCGATGCGCTCGACGCCATGCCCGAGACGCTCGACGGCCTCAGGCAGGCCTGGTACGCAACCGACACGCTGACCGGCGTTACCGGCGCACAGAACGCACCGCCCTTCGCCGGGTTCCAAATCCTCGCGGCGAACCGCGCTCACGCCATCGCCGAGGCCGTGCGCGCCAGGAACTGCGCCGCCCAGCTGGACGAGCTCGACATCGACGAGGACGACGCCGAGCGGCCGCTCTGGGACGGCAAGCAGGGCATCCCGTTCGGCCGCTTCGTCTGCAACCTGACGAGCGGCGGCAGCCAGGTCGTCGACTTTGACGGCGGCAGCTCGCCAGAGATCGAGGTCATGATTCCGATGGGCGGCCTGACCAAGCTCCACCTGCACGAAGGCGAGGTCACGCCGGGCCAGGACATGCTGGTCGGCTACCGGGTCGAGGACGCCAACGGCAAGCGCGACGTCACGGTGCAGGATTGGGTGATCTTCATCGCCTTCTGGGTCGGCGACGGCGGGCGCATCACCACCGAGCAGAGCTGCGCGCCGCTCGCCGGCAAGGCGGAGGACGACCTCTCCATCCCCGAACGCATGCTCGCCCTCGACTGCATCATCCAGGCACTCGAGGACGGAAGCTGAGGGAAAACCCTCACCCCGGCCCTCTCCCGCCGAGGCTGGAGAGGGGGACGCGCGGCGCTCCATCAGTTCCCTCTCCCCGGCGGGGAGAGGGTGGCGGGCACAGCCCGCCGGGTGAGGGCTGTGGCCGGCGTGAGGGCATGAAAAGCGCGAGCCTGTCTGCGTGATTGCCGCAAGCCGTAAGCAACGCCGCCTCACGGCTTCAGCTTGTACCCCGTCCGCAGCATCCAGTGCGCGGCGAGCCACAGCACCGCGGCGAGGCCGAGCACCACGATGATGCCGACCCACAAATAGCCGTCGGCGTGGCCGGTCAGGCCGTAGCGGAAGCCGTCCATCAGGTAGAAGATCGGGTTGAGCTGGCAGACGAGCTGCAGCCATTCGGGCAGCCGCTCGATCGAATAGAAGGTGCCGGAGAGAAGGGCCGCCGGCGTCACCACGAAGTTGGTGATGGCGGCGAGATGGTCGAACTTCTCTGCGACGATCGCGGTCAGCAGGCCGACCAGCGAGAGGATCACGCCGGCACCGAAGGCGTGCAGCACCAGATAGCCCAGGTCGTGCACGTGAAAATGCGAGATCGGCAGCATGATCAGCGAAAGCAGCAGGCCGACCGTAAGGCTCCTGACCAGCCCGCCGCCGACCAGCCCGGCCAGGAGCTCGCCCGGCTTCAAGGGCGGCATCAGGATGTCCACGATGTTGCCCTGGATCTTCGCGATCATCAGCGACGACGAGGTGTTGGCGAAGGCGTTCTGCACCATCGTCATCATGATCAGCCCCGGCCCCATGAAGGTGAGGAAGCCGAGATCGCCGGTCGCCGGCTGGGTCGGCCCGATCGCCACCGCGAACACGCCGAGGAAGACCAGCGCGGTCGCCATCGGCGCGAGGATGGTCTGGGTCCACACCTTCAGGAAGCGGCGCACCTCCTTCTCGAACAGGGTCCAGACGCCGAGCCAGTTGACCGCGCCCATCTCGCGGGCGCCGGGGATCGTCAGCGGTTGTTCCATCCGTTCGGCCGTCTCTCGCGTCACGAGCGCGCGGGCGCGGCGCCCGAATCCTCGCCCGGCCCGGCATCGCCGTCGCGCGTCATGCGCTCGTCCAGGTCGTCATGCGCGCCGGTCCGGTCGGCGAGCAGTTGCGCCGCACGCGGCGGTGGCGGCGCCAACACCACGCCGGCGCCGGTGACGCCGAACTCTATGCCATGCTTGGCGAAGACCTGGATCAGCCGGCCGAAATAGGCGCGCTTGATGCCCCATTGCTTGCCGGGCGCGGTCTTCATGCGGCCACGCACCACCACGCTCGCGTCGTTGAAGCGTTCGACGCCGAAGATCGTGAGCGGCTCGTAGATCTGGCCGGCAAACTCCGGGTCGGCGCGCATGTCGGCGTCCACTTCGAGCATGAGCTGGGCGACCTTGTCGGTATCCGTGCCGTGGGGCACCGCGATGTCCGCCACGAAGAAGGCGAACTCCTTGGTCATGTTGGTCACGGTGTCGATCGCGCTGTAGGGCACGGTGTGCAGGTTGCCCTCGAGGTCGCGCACCCGCACCATGCGGATGGTCATGTCCTCGACCACGCCGCTGCGCCCGGCCACCTCCACCACGTCGCCGATCGCGAGGCTGTCCTCCACCACGATGAAGATGCCGGTGATGACGTCCTTGACCAGCGTCTGCGCGCCGAAGCCGACCGCGAGGCCGACCACGCCGACGCCGGCCAGGATCGGCGCGACGTCGATGCCGATCTGATCGAGGATCATCAGCACCGCGATCACCGTGACCACGATGCGCACCGCGTTGCGGGCGAGCGGCAGCAGGGTGCGGCCGCGGTAGCGATGATCGGCCGCGCGGCCCTCTTGTTCCAGCCGGGCGAGGTGGCGGTCGATCAGCGTGCTCAAGAGCTCCCAGACCACCAGCGCGATGATGATGATCGCGACCACCGCGGCCACCTTGCCGACCAGGAGCGCGCCGAGGTCGGAGGCGAGCCAGGTCAAGACGTCGACGCTCCACGCCTCGAGGATCAGCACGAAGGCGGCCAGCACCGCAATCACGCTGAGCGCGTTGCGCGCCGAAGGGATGTAGCGGTTCAGGCGGAACTCGAGATTGGGATAGCGCCGGCGCGTCTCCTCCTTGAGGCGCACGCCGCTGCGCCAGAGCCTCGGCACCGCGGCGAGCGCAAAGCCTACCACCCAGAGGATCGCGAAGCTCGCGGCCGACGCCTTGACGAAGAAGAGGAAGCCGTTGATGCCGCCGATCGCGGCAACCAGGCCGCCGGCCAGCGCGTAGCCGATCGCGAGGATGTGCCAGACATCGGCGAGCCGGCGCGCCAGCATCGAGACCACGGTGCTCCGCCGGTTGGCCGCCGCGCGGCGCAGCCAGCCCGAGACATGCGGGCGGATGCGCAGCACCAGCACGGTGACCAGCGCGATCACCACGATGCCGAGCACCTTGATCAGCGCGTTGTAGGCGATCGCAGGCACGCCGAGCAGCAGCGCGCCCTGGCAGAAGAAATAGCCATAGACCGCGAGCGCGACGAGGCGGCGCCACCAGCGGGCGCAGAATTGCGCGGTCTCGTCCTTGAAGCCCGAGACGCGCAGGTTCGGCGTGTAGGGCGCGAGCCCCTGATAGCCCACTACGGTGACGATGCTCGCGATCAGGTGCGCGTTGATCGCCGTGATCGCGACCAGGCGCGTCACCTCGCTCGGGTCGAGCAGCGCGAGCAGGCCGTAGCCGGCGCCGACGAAGCAGAGCGCCGGCACCAGGCGCAGGATGTTGTAGGAGAGCAGGAGCGGCGGGCGCAGATAGGCGCGCGGCCGAGGCCGCCGCTCCAGCGCCCGGCGCGGCCGGGTCAGCGCATAGTGGGCGATCAGGCTCGCCACCAAGCCGCCGCCGATCACCGCCGCGAGCCGCCACAGGAACGAGAACCAGACCGCGCGGCGGGGCTCGCTGGTCCATTCTCTGACCAGCCAGGACGCGGCGTCGGGCAGCGCCGCGATGGCCTGGCCGAGCTCGACGACGTGGCCGGCGAGCCGGCCGAGCGTGTCCGACATGCGGCGGATCGCGGAGGCGCCCCGGCTGGTCGAACGCTCGGCCTCCGCGTTCGGCCGCCGAGGAGGCTGCGCCGCTTCCGCCGCCTTGGCAGCGGCCTCGTCGGCCGCGCGCAGCGCCCTGAGCTCGCGGATGAGCTGGGCGCGCTGCGCCGGGTCCTCCAGCTTCTGGACGAGGTCGGCGATCTCGGCATCGCTCGCGGCCGGCGCTTGCTGCGCGCCGGCCTCGCGCGGCAGCATGCCGACCAGCAGCAGGAGCGCGAGCAAGGCCAGCCACAGCGCGGCGCGGGCCGGCATGGGCGCATTGCGTCGCCCGGCGGTGATGAGCTCCGTCATGCCCGATCGAGGTCTCTATCCATGAAGGGTCTGCCGTGCCGCGGGGCCCTGGGGAGCGCTTTACAGCCGACGGGCCGGGTGCGACAGTCCCCCGGCGGAAACCGCCGCCGGGAGCGCCGCATGGGTGCCGAAGCCGTCATCATCTATCATAACCCGCGCTGTGGGAAGTCGCGCGCGACGCTCGAATTGCTGCGCGAGCGGGGCATCGAGCCCCAGGTCGTGGAATACCTCAAGACCCCGCCGGGCGCGAAGCAGCTCGGCGAGATCATCGACAAGCTCGGCATCGAGCCGCGTGCCCTCCTGCGCAAGGGGGAGGCCGCCTACAAGGAGGCCGGCCTCGACGACCCGAAGCTGAGCCGGACGCGGCTCATCGCGGCGATGGTCGAGCACCCGATCCTGATCGAACGGCCGATCGTGGTGAAGGGCAACAAGGCCAGGATCGGCCGGCCGCCGGAGGCCGTCCTCGCCATCCTCTAGGCGCCTGCCCATGGCCGTGCCGCCCCTCGTCTTCCACCCCGACTACACCTACCCGCTGCCGCCCGGGCACCGCTTCCCGATGGGCAAGTTCGGCCGCATCCGGGACGTCCTGGTCGAGGACGGCGTGGTGGCGGCGGACGCCTTCATGACGCCCGAGCCCGCCTCGCGCGAACGGCTCGAGGCGGCGCATCGGCCGGCCTATGTCGAGGCAATCCTTGCGCTCTCGCTGCCGCGCGCGGCCGAGCGAAGGCTCGGCCTACCCCTGTCAGAGGCGCTGGTGCGGCGCGCCCGCGCCGCGGTCGGCGGCACCATGCTGTGCGCGCAGCTCGCGCTCGAACGCGGCCTCGCCTGCAACATCGCTGGCGGCAGCCATCACGCGCACCCCGACCACGGCGCGGGCTTCTGCGTCTTCAACGACGTCGCGGTCGCGATTCGCGCCTTGCAGGACGAGGGCGCGGTCGGACGCGTGCTCGTCTTCGACTGCGACGTGCACCAGGGCGACGGCACCGCCGCCTTCTTTGCCGACGACCCGAGCGTGTTCACCTGCTCGATCCACTGCGAGGCCAACTACCCCCACACCAAGGGGCTCTCCGATCTCGACATCGGCCTGAAGCCGGGCACCGGCGACAACGCCTATCTCGCCGTGGTGCGCGACAATTTCGAGACCCTGCTGTCGCGCGTGAAGCCAGGCCTCGTGTTCTACAACGCGGGCGTCGACCCGCATGGCGACGACCTGCTCGGCCAGCTCACGCTCAGCGATGACGGGCTGATGGCGCGCGACCGCCATGTGATCGAGACCTGCCTGAAACGCCGCATGCCGCTCGCCTGCGTGGTCGGCGGCGGCTACGGCCACGACCTCGATACGCTGGCGCGCCGCCACTCGACCGTGCATCGCGCCGCGGTCGCACTCGCCGCGACGCACGGCCTCGGCCGGCGGACGATCGCCGCCTGAGCTTGCCGCCCCGCCCCCGCTCGGCTAAGCAATCGAGATCAAAGCAACCGGGAGACGCCCGATGTCGTCATCTACCGCCGCCGCTGCCCATGGCCGCTCCGACGAGCGGGTGCCCTATCAGCTTCCCTTCCCGCCCGACGTGCAGGCCGAAATCGTGATCCCGAACGCGGCGACAGGGGACGAGCGGCTCTGGGTGCCGCAGGCGCCCGATGTCTGGATCAGGCCGCTGCTCTTCAACGTCTCGGCCGGCTATTGGATGGTGCTGCTGCGCGTGCGCCGCGCCGGCGTGCTGACCCGCCACCGCCATCCCGGCCCGGTGCACGGCTTCGTGCTCAAGGGGCGCTGGCACTATCTCGAGCACGACTGGATCGCCGAGGAGGGCTCCTACGTGTTCGAGCCGCCGGGCGAGACCCATACGCTGGTGGTGCCCGACGACGTGCCCGAGATGGTCACCTACTTCCAGGTCAACGGCGCGATGATCTATGTCGACCCGCTGGGCCGCGAGACCGGCTACGAGGACGTGCATTCGAAGATCGAGCTGGCGCGCAAGCACTTCGCCTCGATCGGTCTCGGCGCCGACTACGTCAAGCAGTTCATCCGGTGAGCGCGCCCACGCCCGGAGCCGAATAAGGCCACGCCATGAAGCTGACGCTCAGCCGGCCCGAGTTCCAGGTCATCGACGACGTGCTGCCGCCGGACGCGTTCAAGCAGCTTTGGCGATATGTGCGCGCCGAGACCTACTGGTTCGTCCACACCGGCGGCTGGGCCAAGGTGTGGCGGCTCGAAGACGGCAACCCGCTCAACGGCGCCCTGACCTACTCCAACCAGGCGACCGCGGACGTGTCCAGCCAGAACGGCAAGGTGCAGCTCCCGCCGCACCGCTTCTACCCGAGCGGCGAGGCGATCGACCTCCTGATCGACTTCATCAAGGCCCATCTAGGTGAATGGACCGCGCTGATCGGTCGCGAGGAGACAGACTGGATCGGCTTCACCATGCGGCCGTTCCTCTATCCGCGCGGCACGGCGCTGTCATGGCATGCCGACGAGATCGGCTATACCGGCAGCTACACCTACTACGCGCACCCCTACTGGAACGTCCAATATGGCGGAGAGCTGCTGATCGCCGACCAGGTCACGCAGATGGGCGGCCTGGAGGAGTATCAGCTCAGGCAGATGGACAACACCGTGGAGAACGAGCGGCTGCTCGCCCACGGCATCGGCACCTACATCCAGGCCAAGCCCAACCGGCTCATCGTCATGAAGCCCGGCCTCGCACACTGCGTCAAACCGGTCACGCCCGCCGCCGGGGACCGTGCGAGGGCCGGCATCACCGGCTTCTTCTTGAGCAAGCCGAAGAGCTAGCGCCAAGACCGCACCAAAGACCAGGGAGACCGCGATGACCACCGACGCCAGCGAGATCGCCGCGATCACGCGCACGATCGACGATTATTTCAAGGGCATGTACAAGTCGGATCGCGCGCTGATCGAGCGCGCCTTCCACCCCGACGCCGTGATCAACGGCCATTTCGACGGCGCGTACCGGCGCCGCACGCGCGACGGCTTCGCCGAGTTCGTCTCGACCGTGCCGGCGCCCGAGAAGAACGGCGTGCCCTACGACATGGCGATCGTCGCGATCGACGTGGCCGGCAATGCCGCGGTCGTCAAGGTGCGCGACCTCTACCTCAACCGCTATTTCATCGACTATCTGACCCTGCTCAAGTCCGACGGCGCCTGGAAGATCATCAACAAGACCTACCACCACGAGCCGCCGCTCGGCCCGTCGAGCTGAGGCCCGTCTGACGCCGGCGCCTGAGAACGTCCTCATGCTTCGACAGGCTCAGCATGAGGGCTTTAATTTCGGGCCTCATCCTGAGCTTGTCGAAGGATGAGGCCTCCGAACCGACGCGGACTGATGACGATGCGAGACCGCACATGCTCCTGACCGGCGCGGACTACCTGGAATCCCTGCGCGACGGCCGCGTGATCTATATCGGCGGCGAGCGGGTCGACGACGTGACCGCGCACCCGGCGTTCCGCAACGGCGCGCGCTCCTATGCCCGGCTCTACGACGCGCGCCGCGAGCCGAAATATCGCGGCGACCTGACCTATGAGGAGAACGGCGAGCGCTACGCGGCCTACTATCTCAAGCCGAAAACCAAGGCCGGCCTCGAGCACCGCAGCCGGTGCAGCGCGATCATCGCCGACCTGACTTGCGGCATGATGGGCCGATCGCCCGATTTCATCGGCGGCTATCTGACCGGCGCCGTGATGCAGCCCGAGGTCTATGACCGCGGCAAGCACAAATTCTCGGCCAACGTGCTCGCCTATTTCGAGAAATGCCGGAAGGAAGACCTCTTCCTGAGCCACGCGGTGACGCCGCTCCAAGGCAGCAAGGACACCAGGTTCTCCGGCCGCGAGGCGGTGCAGACGCCGCAGCTCGCGGTCGTCAAGGAGGACGACGCCGGCGTCACGATCAGCGGCATCAAGCTGCTCGCGACCGGCGCCGCGTTCAGCCACGACATCTGGATCGGCAACATCCAGCCGCTCGCGTCCGGCCACGAGAAGGAATCGATCACCTGCATGGTGCCCAACAACGCGCCCGGCCTCGAGCTCTGGTCGCGCAAGCCGTTCGAGCGCTACGCGGTGAGCGAGTTCGACAATCCCGTGACCTACCGCTACGACGAGAGCGACTGCATCGTCGTGTGCAAGGACGTACACGTGCCGTGGGAGCGCGTCTTCACCCATGACGACATCCCGCTCTCGCGCGCGATCTATTTCGAGACGCCGACGCACACGCTCTCCAACCACCAGGCGGCGGTGCGCTACCGCACCAAGCTCAAGCTGTTCCTCGGCCTCGCGCGCCGCATCACCCGGACGAACGGCATCGACAAGGTGCCGGCGGTGATGGACGATCTCGGCCACCTCGCCGCGCTCTACGGCCAGATGTGCGGCATGGTCGAAGGCCAGATCCAAGCCTATGAGACGCTCGGCAACGGCTATCTCAATTACAACCGCTACCTGATGTACGCTTCGATCTATTTCGCCTACCAGCAATACGACCATTTCGTCGGCAAGGTGCGCGAGCTGTCGGGCGGCAGCGTGCTGCAGATGCCGGCCGACGTCTCGGTGCTGGACAACCCGGAGACGCGCGAGACCTTCGAATCGCTCTGGCAGGGCCAGGCGGCGAGCGCGCTCGACCGCTTCAAGCTCCAGAAGCTCGCGTGGGACGTGCTGGCGAGCGAGTTCGCCGGCCGTCATTCGCAGTACGAGCGCTTCTACATGGGCCCGGCCTACATCGTGCGCGCCCACAATTTGCGCGAATGCCCGTGGCCCGAGGTCGACGACTATACGAGCGGCATCCTCGACGGCTACGGCCCCGGGCCGCTGCTCACCCCGGGGCGCACGGCATAGACCATCGCAGTTCGAGACCGCGGGAGGCTTGATCCGATGGCACAGACGGCACGCGAGCGCTGGCCCTCGCTGGCGTTCCCCGATTGGCGCGATACCGCCGGCACCCTGCACATGTGGACGCAGATCGTCGGCAAGGTCCGGCTCGTCCAATCGCCATGGCTCAACCATTCCTGGCACGCCGCCTTCTACGTCACCGCGCGTGGGCTGACCACCTCGCCGATTCCGCATGGCGAGCGGATCTTCCAGATCGACTTCGACTTTCTGGATCACCGGCTGATCGTCTCGACCTGCGACGGCGAGCGAAGCGAGCTCGCGCTGCGGCCGCAGGCGACCGCCGATTTCTATCGGGACCTGATGCGCACGCTCGACACGCTCGGCCTGCCGGTGAAGATTCATCCGAGGCCGAACGAGGTCGCCAACGCGATCCGCTTCGACCAGGACCGCGAGCACGCCTCCTACGATCCGGACGCGGCGCAACGCTTCTGGCGCATCCTCGTGCAGGTCGATCGGGTCTTCCGGGCGTTCCGCGCCGGGTTCCGCGGCAAGGGCAGCCCGGTACACTTCTTCTGGGGCAGCTTCGACCTGGCGGTCACGCGCTTCTCGGGCCGCGCAGCGCCGGCCCATCCCGGCGGCTTTCCCAACATGCCGGACGCGGTGACCCGCGAAGCCTATTCGTACGAGGTGAGCAGCGCGGGCTTCTGGACCGGCAGCGACGACATGCCGGAGCCGATCTTCTATGCCTACGCCTATCCGACCCCAGCCGGCTTCAAGGATGCCGCGGTCCACCCGTCGGCGGCCTATTGGAGCGACTCTCTCGGCGAGTTCATCCTGCCCTATGAGGCGGTGCGCGGTTCGGATTCGCCCGACGCGACGCTCATGGCCTTTCTCGACAGCACCTACCTGGCCGCGGCCCAGACCGGCGGCTGGGACCGCGCGCCGCTCGAAATGCCTGGCCGCCCATAGAACCCGCCATCCGCGCGGCCGGTGGACGGCATCCGCCCCGCACCCTACCCTATTAGAGGCCAGCCCCTTCTCAGCATGGAGTGCGCCGTCATGGCCGACCTCTGGGACAATCCGATGGGCACCGACGGCTTCGAGTTCGTCGAATACACCGCGCCCGACCCGGCGGCGCTCGGCGCGCTGTTCGAGCGGCTCGGCTTCCGCGCGAGCGCCCGCCACCGCTCCAAGAACGTGACGCTCTACCGCCAGGGCGAGATCAACTTCATCGTCAACGCCGAGCCGGGCAGCTTCGGCCAATCCTTCGCGCGCGTGCACGGCCCCTCGGCCTGCGCCATGGCGTTCCGCGTCAAGGACGCGGCCAAGGCCTACAAGCTTGCGCTCGAGCGCGGCGCGAAGCCGCATCACGGCGAGGTCGGCCCGATGGAGCTCAACATCCCGGCCATCCAGGGCATCGGCGGCAGCCTGATCTACCTGGTGGACCGCTATGGCGAGCGCTCGATCTACGATGTCGACTTCGTGCCGCTCGCCAGCTCGGCGGCCGCGCCGGAAGGCGTCGGCCTCGCCGGCATCGACCACCTCACCCACAACGTGCATCGCGGCCGGCTCGATGCCTGGGCCTCGTTCTACGAGCGGCTCTTCAACTTCCGCGAAATCCGCCATTTCGACATCGAGGGCAAGCTGACCGGGCTGCGCAGCCGCGCCATGACGAGCCCTTGCGGCAAGATCCGCATCCCGATCAACGAATCGGCCGACGACAAGTCGCAGATCGAGGAGTTCCTGCGCGCCTATCACGGAGAAGGCATCCAGCACATCGCGCTGTCGAGCGCGGACATCTGCGCCGCGGTCGAGCGGCTGAGGGATGGCAGCGTCGCGTTCCTCACCGTGCCCGATGCCTATTATGGTGGCGTCGATGCCCGCGTGCCCGGCCACGACCAGGATCTCGACCGGCTGCGCCGCTTACGCATCCTCATCGACGGCGCGCCGGGCCAGGGCCTTCTCTTGCAGATCTTCACCGAGACCGTGATCGGCCCGATCTTCTTCGAGCTGATCGAGCGGCAGGGCAATGAGGGCTTCGGCGAGGGCAACTTCAAGGCGCTCTTCGAATCCATGGAGCAGGACCAGATCGCGCGGGGGACACTGAAGGCATGACCAGGGGCATACCGCTCGCGAAGAGCGAGGGCACGGCGTCGCGCCAGGCGCACGCCGACCTGCCGGAGGGCACCTATGAGCGCGAGGTCGGCCGCGACGGCTTCTTCGGCCCGGCGACGCAGTTTCATCACCGCCGCAAGCCGACGAGCTGGCGCCGCATCGAGGGCCCGATGCGCCCGCGTGCGTTCGACGCCGCGCGTGCGGCCGATGAGGCCGCGTCGCCCTTCGCCGGCACGCCGCTGCTCGGCAACGAACACCTTGAGGTGAGGCTGTGGCGCGCGCGCGAGGCCATGCCGGCGCTCGCCCGCAATGCCGATGGCGACATGCTCGCCTTCGTGCACGAGGGCGCCGGCGCGCTCTATTGCGACTACGGCCATCTCGACTATCGCGAGGGCGACTACGTGCTGCTGCCGCGCGGCACCGCGTGGCGGATCGAGCCAAGCGAGCCGAGCACGTTCCTGCTCATCGAGGCGAGCGGCGACCTGCTCTCCGTGCCGGAGCGCGGCCTGCTCGGCCAGCAGGCGATCTTCGACCTCGCCAGCCTCGACACGCCGAGGCTCGACGACGCCTTCCGCGCCCAGGACGGCGACCGGCCGTGGCGCATCGAGGTGAAGCGGCGCGGCGCGCTCTCCACCATCGAATATCCGCACAACCCGCTCGATGCCGTCGGCTGGCACGGCACCCTGATGCCGGTCAGGCTCAACTGGCGCGACATCCGCCCGGTGCTGTCCGACCGCATGCACCTGCCGCCCTCGGTGCACGCCACCTTCGCCTGCCGGCAGTTCGTGGTCTGCACCTTCGCGCCGCGCCCGCTCGAGGGCGACCCCGGCGCGCTCAAGGTGCCCTTCTTCCACGACAATGTGGACTATGACGAGATGATCTTCTATCACCGGGGCTCGTTCTTCTCGCGCGACAACATCGCGCCCGGCTGGATCACGGTGCACCCGTGCGGCGTCACGCACGGGCCGCACCCGAAGGCGTTCGCCGCCGGCGCGAAGCGGAGCCGCGCCAACACCGACGAGGTCGCCGTGATGATCGATTCGCGCGCGCCGATCGAGATCGGCCCGCTGCCGCAAGGCGCCGAATGGGAGGATTACGCGCTGTCCTGGCGGGAGGGCGGCGCGTGAGGCTGGCGACGCTGAAGGCGAACGGGCGCGACGGCGTGCTGGTGGTGGTGGACCGCGCCATGCGGCGCGCGCTGAAGGCCGAGGGCATCGCGGCGACCATGCGCGAGGCGATCGAGAACTGGGCGCAGGCCGAGCCCCGGCTCACCGCGCTCGCCGAGACGCTCGAAGCCGGCAAGGCGCCGCCGGGCGCCTTCGCCTTCGACCCCGAGGCATGCGCCGCGCCCCTGCCGCGCAGCTTCGCCTTCCTCGACGGCAGCGCCTACCTCAACCACATCGAGCTGGCGCGCCGCGCCCGCGGCGATTCGCTGCCCGATACGCTCGAGAGCGACCCGCTCATGTACCAGGGCTGCGCCGACCAGCTGCTCGGCCCGCGCGACCCGATCCCGGGCGAGGAATCCTGGGGGCTCGACTTCGAAGCCGAGAGCGCGGTGATCCTCGACGACGTGCCGATGGGCGTGACGCCGGAGGAGGCCGCCACGCACATCAAGCTGGTCATGCTGCTGAACGACATCTCGGCGCGCCGCCTGGTGCCCGCCGAGCTCGCCAAGGGCTTCGGCTTCCTGCACGGCAAGCCGCCGAGCTCGTTCTCGCCGGTCGCGGCGACACCCGACTCGCTCGGCGCCGACTGGGACGGCGCGCGGCTGCACGGCCGGCTCGTCTCGACCTTCAACGGCACCCGCTTCGGCTCGCCTGACGCCGCCGTCGACATGCACTTCTCGTTCCCCGACCTCATCGCGCACGCGGCGAAGACGCGGCCGCTCGGCGCCGGCACCATCATCGGCTCCGGCACGGTGTCGAACGCCGACCGCGCGACCGGCTCGTCCTGCCTGCTCGAGCGCCGCATGATCGAAAAGATCGAGACCGGCAAGGTGACCACTGCCCTGATGAAGCCGGGCGACCGCATCCGCATCGAGATGCTCGACGCCAACGGCGATTCCGTCTTCGGCGCGATCGACCAGGTGGTAGTGGCGCGCGGCTGACGATATCGAAGGGGCTCGATACTTCCCTTCTTCGTCATGCCCCGCGCAGGCGGGGCATCCAGGAATCCTCGGCAACCACAGTGCCGCCGCCCCTGGATGCCCCGGTCAAGCCGGGGCATGACGAGAGAATGGCCGGAGCACCGAGACCGGAGGCCGCGATGCCGCTCACGCTCCACACCTATTTCTACTCCTCGGCGGCCTACCGGGTGCGCATCGCGCTCAACCTCAAGGGCATCGCCTACCAGGCGGTGACGCACGACCTGCGCAGGAAAGCACACCACGACGATGCGTTCCTGCGTCTCAACCCGCAGGGGCTGGTGCCGGCGCTGGTGGACGGCGGCGAGGTGATCACGCAATCGCTCGCCATCATCGAGTATCTGGAGGAGACGCATCCCGAGCCCACGCTGCTGCCGGCCGACCCGCCTGGCCGCGCGCGGGTGCGCGCCATTGCCCAAGCCATCGCCTGCGACATCCACCCGCTCAACAATCTGCGCGTGCTGCGCTACCTCGTGCACGAGGCCGGACTATCGGACGCGGCAAAGGACGCGTGGTACGCGCACTGGGTCGCGCTCGGCTTCGAGGCGATCGAGACGATGCTTGCCGGCGATCCGCGCACCGGGCGCTTCTGCCACGGCGATGCGCCGGGTCTCGCCGATTGCTGCCTGGTGCCGCAGGTTGCGAACGCGCGGCGCTTCAAGCTGCCGCTCGATGCCTATCCGACGATCCTGCGCATCGATGAAGCGGCCCGCGCGCTGCCCGCCTTCGCCGCCGCCGCGCCCGAAGCGCAGGCGGACTATTCGCCCTGAACCGGCTCAGCGCGGCTTCACGGCGTAGCGCGCGACGAAATCCTGGTTGATGCTGATGCCGAGGCCGGGGCGGTCGGGGATCGTCATCTCGCCGTTCTCGACCGTGAGCTTCTCCTGCGGCAGGTCGGCCATCAGCGGGTTGGCGCCGAGCGAGTATTCGAGGATGGTTGCGGCCGGCGACACCGCGCAGACATGCAGCCCGGCCGCGAAGTGCAGCGGCCCGCCCCAGAGATGCGGCGCGAGCCTGATCTGATGCGTCTGCGCCAGCGCCGCGATGCGCACGGTCTCGGTGATGCCGCCGCAGATCGCGGGATCCGGCTGGAAGATGTCGACGGCTCGGAGCGCCGCCAGCTCCTGGAAGTCGAAGCGGGTGAACTCGCTCTCGCCTGCGGAAATGGGAATGTCGGTCGAGGCGCGCACCTCGGCCATGCCGATCTTGTTGTCGCCGGTCACCGGCTCCTCAAACCAGGCGAGCCGGCAGTCGGCGACCTCGCGCGCGAAGCGCTTGGCCTCGGGCACGTTATAGGTGCCGTGGGCATCCGCCATGATGTCGATCGAATCGCCGAGCGCCTTGCGCGCCGCGTGCACGCGCCTGACCGAATCCGCGACCTCGCCGTCGCCGGTGCCGACGCGCATCTTGACCGCCTTGAAGCCGCCACGGTCGATATAGCCCTGGAGCTGCTCGCCGATGCTCTCGGCCGGCGCCCAGCCGCCCGACGCATAGGCCGGCAGCTTGGCGTGGGTGCGCCCGCCCAAGAGCCGCCACACCGGCACGCCGAGCGCCTTGCCGTTCAAGTCCCACAGCGCCATGTCGATCGCGCCGATCGCCGCGATGGTGATACCGCGCCGCCCCAGGTTGGGGAAGCTGCGGCCGCGCGCCAGCGCATAGTGCGTGCGCGGGCCGTTATAGAGCGTCTCCCAGATGCGCACGATGTCGCGCGCGTCCTCGCCGACGAGCTGCGGGCCGAAATCGTCGTTGATGGTGGCCGCGACCCCGGCATTGTTGCCCGAGCTCGCCACCGAGTTGCGGCCCTCGCCATGGCCGATCACGCCGTCCTCGGTCTCGACCGTGACCAGCGTGGTGTCGAACGAGGCGACCACGCCGAAATCGCTGCGGTGCTGCCTCTCCTTCGGGATCGGTACGTGCAGCCAGACGGCCGAGACGGACTTGATGCGCATGGTGCGTCGCTCACGCTTGACGGTGGGTGAAGGCCTCGTCCTTCGACAGGCTCAGGACGAGGCCAAGAAACAGGGCCTCATGCTGAGCTTGTCGAAGCATGAGGCCCTGATGCAGAGAGCCGATCCCTACTCCGCTGCGTTCTGCCAGCCGATCTCGGCGCGCAGGCGGGGCATCAGCTCCGAGCCGACCAGCTCCATGTGGCGCTTCCACAGCTTCTTCGGCACCCAGTCATGGTGCGAGATGATCAGCGTCTCGAACGGCCCGGCCTCGTCGCGGAACTGCGCGATCTCCTTGGCGACCTTCTTGGGGCTGCCCGCATGCACCATGGTGCGGATGCAGTATTCCTCGTTGACCTCGTCGTCGGGCATCGAGGGGTCGAGCTTCAGGATGTGGTGGAAGCCGCCGAACTTCATCAGCACCACGATGTAGTGGAAGTACCACCAGATGGCGTTGTTCTTCTTCTTGAGGTAGGCCTCGGCCTCCTCGTCGGTCTCGGTGACGAGCAGGGTGCGGCCGCATTTCCACTTGGCGCCGTCCGGCTTGCGGCCGAGCTTGGCGCACTCGTCCGCATAGTCCTTCCAGTGGCCCTTGACCACCGGGTCGGGCACGAAGTTCGCCGAGATCAGGTCCCAGCCGCGCCGTGCGGCGAGCCGCGCGCTCGACGAGTTCGGGCTCATCGCCGGGATCATCACCGGCGGATAGGGATTCTGATAGGGCTTGCCCATGTCGCCGACGCCGATGTCGCGGATGATGTTCTGCTTGATCTCGAACTGCCAGTGCTTCCCCTTCCATTCATAGGGCGCGTCGTGGCCCCAGATGTAGTGGATGCAGTCGATCGACTCCTCGAGCATCTCCATGCGGTTCTTTTCGGTGACACCGAACAGCTCGAAATCCGACGGCGAGGCGCCCGGCCCGATGCCCATCAGGAAGCGGCCCTTCGACATATGGTCGAACTGCGCGGCGAGCCCCGCGACGATCGCCGGGTGCTGGTTCGGCAGGCAGAGCACGCCCGAGCCGAACTTGATGCGCTTGGTCTGGTGGATCAGCGCGGCCATCAGCATGAGTGGCGACTGGATCGGCTCCGACGGCAACGCGAAGTGCTCGCCGAGCCAGACCTCGTCGAAGCCGCAGCGATCCGCCGTCTTGATGACCTCCTGGTCCTCCTCGATGAACTTGTGATAGCCGCGTTTGAAGTCGTGAATCGGATGCATGAACATGCCGAGCTTCATCGCGCGTTCCCCCTGCTTCCCGGTGCGAAGCGACATCAATGCGTCGGTCGCAGCGTCGCGCCAGAAATGCCCAGGGTCAAGCCGGGTACCACGCGTGATCACACCTGCGCGGTATTGTGCGTTGCCCACTGATGTTGCGCCGCAGCACGTAATTCCTGCTTGTCATACATGCTTTACATCGTCGTTTCCTTGACTTGGCGGAACGCTTGAGGTGGAGAATAAGGCAGGGAGGCCGCCCGGCCTCGCAGACCACGAAACAGTGCCGCGGGTGAATCCCGCACGAGGCCGGGCGCTATCACGAAATAGGCGGACATGGCGACGCTTCGGCTCGAAGGCTTGGTCAAGCGCTATGGCAGAGTGAGTGCGCTGAACGGCGTCGACCTCGAGGTCGGCGACGGCGAGTTCTTCGCGATCCTCGGGCCTTCGGCCGCGGGCAAGACGACGACGCTGCGCGCCATCGCCGGGCTCGAGACGCTGGATGGCGGGCGCGTGCTGCTCGACGGCGAGGACATCACGGCGGTGCCGGTCAAGCGGCGCAACATGGCCATGGTGTTCCAGAGCTTCGCGCTCTACCCGCACCTCACGACCTTCAACAATCTGGCCTACCCCCTGCGCGAGGCCGGCCTCTCGCGCCGCGAGATCAATTCTCGCGTGCGCGAGACGGCCGAGCTCTTGCGCATCTCGCACACCCTGAAGCGCAAGCCGGCGTCGCTCTCGGGCGGCGAGCAGCAGCGGCTTGCGATCGGGCGCGCGATCATCCGCCGGCCGCGGCTGTTCCTGCTCGACGAGCCGCTGACCAATCTCGACGCCAAGCTGCGCAACGAGATGCGCACCGAGTTCAAGCGGCTGCACCGCGAGCTCAACACCACGATGATCTTCGCGACGCCGGACCAGCTCGAGGCGCTCTCGATGGGAGAGCGCATCGGCATCCTGCGCGACGGCGAGATCGTCCAGGTCGGCACGGCGGACGCGCTCTATCTCGGCCCGCGCGACGAGTTCGTGGCGCAGCTCGTCGGCGACCCGCCGATGAACCTGGTGCCCGGCACGCTGCGGCGCGACGGCAACGGCGCCCGCCTCGAACTGCCCTTCGCGAGCGTGGACGCGGCGCGGCTGCCGAACTCGACGGCCAGCTTCGAGCCGGGCACCGAGTTCCTGCTCGGCATCCGCCCGCATGACCTCAGGCTGAGCGCGGGCGGCAACGGCGGCGTCTCGTTCAGGGCGGCGATCCACCTGTCCGAGCCGCAGGGCGACATCACCATCCTCGACCTCGACGCCTCGGGCGCGCCGCTGCGCCTGGTGGTGGCCGAGGTGGAGGGCGCAAGGCACGCGCCGGGCGAGACGGTCGGCGTCGCGTTCGAGCCGGCGCAGGCGCGCCTGTTCATGAAGGAATCGGGTCTCGCGGTCGCTTGAGCCCGGGGCCGGTCAAGACTGGGGAGACGAAGGCACAGCGTTCAAAGAACGAGGCAACACAAGGGAGTGCAGTTATGGCCTATCTGAAGAGGATCACGGCCTCCATTGTCGGCGGGGCGCTCGCCCTGTCGCTCGGGGGCGCACTCGGCGGCCCCGCCGCGGCAGAGGACATCACGATCAACATGGCGGCACCGGACTGGCCGCCGACCCGCATCATGCAGGACCTCGCCAACAAGAACTACAAGGCCAAGAGCGGCAACAACGTGAAGGTCGTGCTCGACTTCATCCCCTGGCCCGACTACTACACCCGGCTCGCCGCCTCGCTCACCTCGGGCGAGAAGAAATACAACATGGCGGTCTCGGACTCGCAGTGGCTCGGCGCTTTCGTCGAAGGGGGCTACTACCGCAAGATCAACGAATTCATCGACAAGGATCCCGAGCTGCAGGCGATCTTCAAGGACCTGCACCCGAACCTGGTCGCCGCCTACTCGACCTACCCGCACAAGACCGACAACTTCTACGGCTTCCCGCAGATGCCGGACGTGCTGGTCACCTACTACCGCAAGGACGTGTTCTGCCACGAGGACGAGCAGAAGGCGTTCAAGGAGAAGTTCGGCTACAAGCTGCCCTGCACGCCCGAGGAGATGAACGACGTCGACTGGAAGATGTATGAGGACTTCGGCAAGTTCTTCCGCCGGGCGCCCGGCGACAAGCTGGCCGGCGAGACCCTCAACGACGACTTCTACGGAATCTCCTACCAGGCCGGCAAGGCGTACGACTTCAACACGATGCAGATCAACGGCTTCATCTGGCAGTACGGCGCCAACACCTGGGATGAGACCAAGGCGCCGGAGGGCCAGGCACTCGGCGTGGTCAACTCTGACCTCGCGGTCAAGGCGTTCGAGCACTATCTCAACCTGCTGCAGTACATGCCGCCGGTGGTGAAGACCGGCACCATGGACATCTTCAAGACCGACGAGCTGTTCCGCGAAGGCAAGGTCGCCGCCAACATCCAGTGGATCGGCTTCGCCGAAACCACCATCCAGCCCGAGATGTCGAAGGTCGCGGACAAGGTCGCCTTCGCCATGATGCCGGGCCTCAGGGGCGAGGACGGCAAGCTCATCCGCTGGTCGAACATCGGCGGCCAGCCCTTCGTGCTGACCACCTGGACCGAAGGCACCATGCTCGACGAGGCGATCGACTTCGTGAAGTGGTGGCTGTCGACCGAGGTGCAGACCCAGTTCGCCGCGGCCGGCGGCCAGAGCGGGCTGAAGAGCGTGTTCAACACGCCCGAATACAACACCTACCGGCCATGGAACCACGCTTTCGGCCCGAGCCTCGACTGGCAGAAGGACGTCTGGCACATCCCCGAATTCTTCGAGCTGCTGGTCGAGCAGCAGGAGGAGTTCGACAAGGCGATCACCGGGCAGCAGGACGCCAAGACGACGCTCGACAACATCGCGAAGTTCCAGGACGGCATCCTGCGCGAGGCCGGGTTCATCGAGTAATCGGTCCTCCGCGTGAGACGAGAGGGCGGCCGCCCGTGGGCCGCCCTCGCCCTCTCAACGGCAGCGCATCTCCCGTCCCGCTATGAGCACGACGACGCAACAGAGCGTCCTCGAACGCTTCTTCGCGCGCAATCGCGGGCCCTTGCTGGTCTCGCCCGCGATCCTCGTGCTCGTGCTGATGAACATCTTCCCGCTGCTCTGGTCGTTCGGCCTGAGCTTCTACAAGTACCGCGCGAACCGGATGGCGGAGCCGGCCTTCACCTGGTTCGACAACTACATCAAGGTGCTCTCCGACCCCGTGGTGTGGAGCCGGTTCCAGACCACGGCGATCTTCGTGATCATCAGCGTGCTGCTCCAGCTCGTGGTCGGCTTCCTGCTCGCGCTCCTGTTCGAGAAGCGCTTCGCGGGCCGGCGCGTGCTGCTCATGCTGGTGCTGACGCCGATGATGCTCTCCTTCGTCGCAGTCGGCGCCTTCTTCCGCTACTATTACGAGCCGACCTTCGGCCTGCTCTCCCAGGCGGTCAAGGCGATCACCGGCGAGCCCTTCATCGTGCTGCAGACGCCGGTCGGCGCGATCGGCGCGATCATCTTCGCCGACGTCTGGATGTGGTCGCCCTTCGTCATGCTGCTGGTGCTGGCGGGCCTGGTCAGCGTGCCGAAGCACCTCTACGAGGCCGCCGCGATCGACCGCGCCTCCTGGTGGCGGCGCTTCAGCACCATCACCTTCCCCTATATCCGCGGCCTGCTCCTGCTCGCGATCCTGTTCCGCACCATCGAGACCTTCAAGCTGTTCGACGTGGTGTTCCTGATCACGGAGGGCGGGCCGGGCACCTCGACCGAGACCATCGCGGTCTACGTCTACCGGGTCGCGTTCCAGTATTTCCGCACCAGCGAGTCCGCGGCGCTCGGCTACATCCTCCTGTTCGTGGTGGTGGTGCTGACCAACCTCTACCTCTTCTTCGTCCGACGGCGCGCGGCGGAGGCTTGAGGATGGCATCACGAACATTTCCCGGCGCGAGCGGCCGCAGCGTTCCTCCTTCTTTCGTCATGCCCAGGCTTGACCGGGGCATGACGAGAAATTGTGGCGTGCACCGCCGCGCGGCGGGGGTTTGACCATGCTGTTCCGGCGCAAGCGCGAGATCGGCAAGGCGGGCCCCTGGCGTACCCTGTTCGCCACGATCATCAGCCTGATCTACTTCTTCCCGGTGCTGTGGATCATCCTGACCGCGTTCAAGACCCACAATGACGCGCTCTCGGTGCCGCCGAAGTTCATCTTCAGCCCGACCTTCGAGAACTTCATCAACGTCTTCTCGCGCGCCTACACCACCGGCTCGGAGGCGATCGACACTGGCTTTGCCCTCTTCTTCTTCAACTCGATCTTCGTCGCCGGCGCCTCGGTCGTGCTGGCGCTGATCATCGGCACGGTCGCGGCCTACGGCTTCTCGCGCTATCCGCTGAAGGGCAACGACACCTACATGTTCATCATCCTGACCACCAGGATGCTGCCGCCCATCATCGTGATCATCCCGATCTTCCTGATGTTCCGGGTGACCGGCTTCTCCGGCACCTATCAGGGTCTGATCCTGCTCTATGCCGCGTTCAACCTGCCCTTCACCATATGGATGATGAAGAGCTTCTTCGACGAGCTGCCGCGCGAGGTGGAGGATGCCGCGCGCATGGACGGCTCGTCCGAATGGCGCGTGTTCTTCAAGGTCTGCCTGCCGCAGGTCAAGGCCGGCATCGCGGCGACCGCGGTGTTCGGCCTGATCCTGACCTGGAACGAGTTCCTGTTCGCGCTGCTCCTCTCCGGCGTCGAGACGCGCACCGTGCCGGTCGCGATGGCGCAGACCATCGGCGGCGACATCGGCGTGCGCTGGGGCCTGCTCGCCGCGATCGAGACGCTGTTCCTGATCCCGGTCGTGCTGGTGACCTTCCTGCTGCAGAACCAGCTGTTGCGCGGCGTCACCTTCGGCACCATCAGGCGCTGACGCATGGCGGACATCGAGCTCAGGGGACTGACCAAGCGCTTCGGCCGCCTCACCGCGGTCGATCACGTCGATCTCGAGGTCGAGGCCGGCGAGGTGATGTGCCTGCTCGGACCGTCGGGCTGCGGCAAGACCACGACGCTGCGCATGATCGCCGGGCTCGAATGGACGACCTCGGGCGACATCGTCATCGCGGGCCGGCGGGTGAACCAGCTCAGTCCGGCGCAGCGCGACATCGCCATGGTGTTCCAGTTCTATGCGCTCTATCCGAGCCTGACGGTCGCCGAGAACCTCGCCTTCCCGCTGCACGCCGAGAGGATCAAGCGCGCCGAGATCGACGCGCGCGTCGCGCGCATCGCGAAGCTGCTCGAGCTCGAGCACGTGCTCGACCGCACGCCGGGTCGGCTCGCCGAGGGCGAGAAGCAGCGCGTCGCGGTCGGCCGCGCGATCATCCGCGACCCGACCTGCTTCCTGTTCGACGAGCCGCTGAGCCGGCTCGACGTGGCGCTCCGCCAGGAGATGCGCGGCCAGATCAAGGAGCTGCTCTCCGGCCTCAAGCGCGCCACCGTGATCGTCACCCACGACCAGATTGAGGCGCTAACCATCGGCAACCGCATCGCCGTGATGCGCGACGGCCTGATCGAGCAGGTGGCGACGCCCCACGGCATCTTCGCGACGCCGGCCAACACCTTCGTCGCCGGCTTCATCGGCACGCCGCAGATGAACCTGTTCCCGGCGGTCAGGGCCGAGCAGGCCGGCGCCGGGTTCGCCGTGCGCATCCTCGGCCAGATCGTTCCGCTGCCGGTCGAATCCAATTCGCCGCACCTGCCGGCGCTCGGCGGCAAGCTGACGGTCGGCATCCGCCCGCGCGCCTTCGAGCCGGCGAGCGAGGCCGCGCCCGGCGCGCTCTCCGGCATCATCGACGTGATCGAGCCGATGGGCGCCGAGACGCTCATCCACATGACGTCGGGCGAGGCGGACATCCGGGTCGTGCTGCCGCGCGGCGGCGGGCTCAGGGCCGGCGAACGGCTGCACCTGCGCCCGCTCGCCGGGCAGGTCCACCTGTTCGACGCCGAGGGTGCGAGGATCGCGTCATGACCAGGCCGGCCGCACGCCCCACGCGCACCATGTCGCCGGCCACCGCCCGCCTGGTCACCTGGAGCATCATCGGCTTCTGCCTGCTCGCGCTGCTCAGCGTGTTCCAGCCGTTCTGGCTGCCGCTCTACGGCGCCGGCTGCCTGATGGTCGTGATCGGCGGCCTGGTCTTCAACCTGATTCCGTTCGCGACGCCGCAGAACCCGGCTTGGCGGCTCGCCAAGGTGATGGCGATCGTGCTCGCCATCCTGGTCTTCGCCGTGCTGATCGCGATCGGCTTCGTCGAGCTGCTGCTTTAGCGTCGCGCCGTCTGATCGGGAACCGTTTACAGGCCGGGTATCGCGTCCGTCGAGCGCCGCGGCACCTGCCTTCGGTCGCCGCCGCGGCGCCGCTCGCCTTCCATCGCGGCGGCGGCGCGCGCCTCGCCCGCGCGGGGCAGGAAGAGCCTGACCGCGGTGCCGCGCCCGACCTCGCTGTCGATCTGCAGGTGGCCGCCCGACTGGTTCACGAAGCCATAGACCATGCTGAGGCCGAGCCCGGTTCCCTTGCCGGGCTCCTTGGTCGTGAAGAACGGCTCGAAGGCGCGATCGAGCAGCGCCTTCGACATGCCGACGCCGGTATCGGCAACCTCGACCAGCACATAGTCGCCGGCCCTGGCGCCGATCTGGCGCGCGGCCTCGCGCTCGTCGAGCGTCACGTTCCGGGTCCTGATCGTGAGCCGGCCGCCTGACGGCATCGCGTCGCGCGCGTTGATCGCGAGGTTGAGCACCGCGTTCTCGAGCTGGCTGCGGTCGATGACGCACGACCAGAGACCCGGCCCGGGCTCGGTGACGATGTCGATCGCTTCGCCGATCGTGCGCTTCATCAGCTCGATCAGGCTCCCGACCAGCCCGTTGATGTCGACCACCGCCGGATCGAGGGTCTGCCGCCGCGAGAAGGCGAGTAGCCGGTGCGTGAGGCTGGCGCCGCGCTCCGCGGCGTCGATCGCGCGCTTGAGGAGCGATAGCTGCCTCGCATCGCCCGCCGCGGCGCGCGCGGCGAGGTCGAGATTGCCCAGCACCACGCCGAGCAGGTTGTTGAAGTCGTGCGCGATGCCGCCGGTGAGCTGGCCGATCGCCTCCATCTTCTGGAATTGGCGAAGGCGGATCTCGGCTTCCTTGCGCGCCTCCATCTCGGCGACGAGCGACTGGTTCGTGGCGGCGAGCTCCTCGGTGCGCTCGCGGACGCGCGCCTCCAGCGTGTCGCGCGCGAGCGAGAGGTCGGTCACCAGGGCGCTGTTCGCCTCCTTGAGCCGCAGCGAATTCACGAGGCTCGCGTTCATCACGCGAGCCTGCGCGAAAAGCAGGCCGAGAAACAGCAGCGACATCACCCCCATGGCAATGAAGATGCCGTTCGCCTGGGCGAGCAGGTTGACCGCGAGCGGGCCGACCGAAAGGAGGAGGAAGCCATAGGCGCTCGGCCGGTGCGAATGGCTCATCACCATGCCCGCGGCGCTGATGCCGGCGATGGCGAAGCCGACCATGGCGGGCAGCGCGATCGACGGGGTGAGCCAGACGATGCCGGACGACGCACCCCAAAGGGCGGCGGTGATGCAGGAGCCGATCATGGAGAGGCGCGTCCAGCGCCCGACCTCGTCTGGCGTCGGATTGGCGCGCTTATAGGCAAAGGCCAGGCCGTAGCGCGCGAGCGCGCTGGCGCAGACCAGGCCGAGCCACGGCACCAGTATGGCCGCCGCCACTTCGCCCCACATGGCGCCGACCACCAGCGCCGCGGTCAAGACACTGCCGAACACGCGGTAGGGCAGGCGGAACAGGTACGCGGCCAGCTCGCACTGGACGCGCTGCTCGGCGTCCGGCGGTAGCGGCGGAAGGCGGTCGTCGGCGCGCATCATCGGCGTCTATGCGTGTCCTGAATGGTGCGTCCCTGTCCCGGCTGGCCCGGCCGGATCCGGCCGGACCGCCCAGACTACCGCAAAATCCTGCCGATGGATTTATCGCGCGCGCCTCGTGGACCGGCGCCCTGCCGGGGTGGGCGAACCGCCCCCTTGACGAGACGGCCGAGAACAGGCGGCATTGGCGCTGTTTCCCGGCGTGCCCGCCCGAACCCGATGATCGAGCCGCCGCGCGCCCCCTATTCCAAAGCCGCCATCACCCTGCCGGAGGCAAGATCATGCTCAAGCTGGCGCTGCCATTGACGTTCCTGGCCGTTCTCGTGCTCGGCTCGCCCGCCGCGTCCCGGGCCGACGAGACGCGCGGCACCGCCGAGGAGGCCCAGGCGCTCGTCGCCAGGGCCGTCGCGCTCTACGACCAGAAAGGCGAACAGGCGCTCGCCGAGATCAGCGCGCCCGACAATGCGTTCCGTGATCGCGATCTCTACATCTTCGTGATCGGCCCGGACCACAAGATCGTGGCGCGCGCCATCGACCAGAGCCGCATCGGGCTCGACATCACCGAGCAGCACGACGCCGACGGCTATGCCTATGGCAAGGCTTTCGTCGAGAAGGCCACGCCCGAAGGCGCCTGGGTCGACTACCGGTTCAAGGACCCGATCTCGGGCGAGCCGCTGGCGAAGTCGAGCTGGCTCATGCTGCACGACGGCTACATCTTCGGCTGCGGCATCTACAAGCCTTGAACAGCCGCTCAAGCAGCGCGAAGCGCGGTAGCGCATATCAACGTCTTCGGCCGCGGCGTCTATAGGCCTTGAACAGAGCCGCGCGGGTTGCGCTACAGTTCGCGGGCGACGCCGAACCAGATCATCAGTTGAGGGAGAGCGTGGAATGACCAAGGTGCTGATCGCGCTGACCGGCGCGAAGGAGTGGCTGCTCAAGGACGGCTCGACCCATTTCGGCGGCTTCTGGTCGCCTGAATTCGTCTACCCCCACTATCACTTCACCAAGGCGGGCTACGACATCACGGTCGCGACGCCCGGCGGCGTGCCGGCGCCGGTCGACCCCGCGAGCCTGAGCCTCACCATTCAGGAGAACGACCAGTCCTCGGTGGACTTCCAGTGCGCCTATCTCGACCGCCCCGAGATCAAGGCGGTTCTGGCCAAGCCGGCGCGCCTCGAAGCTCTCGATGCCGACGACTTCGACGTCGTCTTCGTTCCCGGCGGCTTCGGCGTTTTCCAGGATCTCGGCGATACCGCCGTGATCGGAAAGCTCATCGCCAAGACGTATCGGCAGGAAGGAAAGGTCGTCGGCACGCTGTGCAGCGGCATCTCTTCCCTGCTGGCGGCGCGTGACGATGACGGCGCCTGGCCGTTCGTCGGCAAACGCATGACGGGCTTTCCGAACAGCGAGATGATCGATTTCGGCGTCGCGGATGGCGCGCTCTGGCTTTCCGAGGACCGCCTGAAGGCGCTGGGAGCGGACTATCGTCCCGGCGAGAAGCACACCGATGTCGTCATCGTCGACGGCAACCTGGTCACCGGGCAGAACGGCGCGTCCTCGACGCGAACCGCCAAAGCCGTGATCGACCGGGTCAACGCCGCTTCGGCCGGGCGCAGCTTCCGGTCCGAGTTGCCGAAAGCATCCTGAGCCGGTCGAGCGGACGCACGCCCTATCTGGAGCCCTTCACGGTGTTGTAGCTGTTGATCAGGTTGCGATAGTCGGGGATGTGGTTCGAGAAGAGCGTGCCCAGCCCCTCGACATCGTTGCGCCAGTCGCGGTGCAGCTCGCAGGCGACGCCGAACCAGGTCATCAGCTGCGCGCCCGCCGCCGACATCCGGTCCCAGGCCGAATGGCGGGTGATTTCGTTGAAGGTGCCCGAGGCGTCGGTCACGACGAACACGTCATAGCCCGCCTCGATGGCGGAGAGCGCCGGGAACGCGACGCAGACCTCGGTCACCACGCCGGCGATGATGAGCTGCTTGCGGCCGGTGGCTTCGATCGCCTTGACGAAGTCTGCATTGTCCCAGGCGTTGATCTGGCCTGGCCGCGCGATGTAGGGCGCGTCCGGGAAGAGCTGCTTCAGTTCCGGCACCAGCGGGCCGTTCGGCCCGTCCTCGAAGCTGGTGGTGAGGATGGTCGGCAGCTTGAAGTATTTGGCGAGATCGGCGAGCGCCAGCACGTTGTTCTTGAACTGATCGGGCCCGATGTCGCGCACCAGCGAGAGCAGGCCGGTCTGGTGATCGACCAGCGCCACGGCGGCCTTGTCCTTGTCCAGGCGTCTGTAGACGTTCGTCATCGTCGCGCTCCTTGATTGGGTGGAAGAGCGGGCAGCCGCGGCACCGCTCATCCCATCTAAGGTAGAGCGGCCCCGGCGCGAATGGCCAGGGCCGCTCGCCCGTCAGCCTGCAACCGCGGCCGGAGCCTCGATCGCGCCGAAGCGGCCGTTCTGGAAGTCGGCGATCGCCTGCCTGATCTCGTCGGGCGTGTTCATGACGAACGGCCCGTAGCTGACGACCGGCTCGTCGATCGGCTCGCCGCTCAGCACCAGGAGCGAGACCTCGTTGTTCGCCTCGATCGTGAACCCGCCGCCGGTCTCGTCGAGCAGGACGAGTTCCGCTTCCCGCGCGATGGCATCGTCGTTGACGAGCACCGTGCCCTTGAGCACGACGAGGGTCGCGGTGTGGCCCTCGGGCAGCGACAGCGAAACCGTGCCGCCCCGGCGCAGCCGCACATCCCAGACGTCGATCGGCGTGAAGGTGTGCGCCGGGCCCCGGTGGCCGTCATAGCCGCCCGCGATCACCCTGAGCGTGCCGGCGCCATCCGGCAGCTCGACCACGGGGATGTCCCGGTCGAGCAGCGCCTGATAGCCGGGCGCGGCGCCCTTGTGCCCGGCTGGCAGGTTGACCCAGAGCTGGACCATCTCGAGTGTGCCGCCCTTGCGGGTGAACGCGTGCGAATGGAACTCCTCGTGCAGGATGCCGCTCGCCGCCGTCATCCACTGCACGTCGCCGGGGCGGATGATGCCGCCATTGCCGGCCGAATCCCGGTGCTCCACCTCGCCGCGATAGACGATCGTCACGGTCTCGAAGCCGCGGTGCGGATGCTCGCCGACGCCGCGCGGCCGCTCCGCCGGCGGGAACTCCGCGGGGCCGGCATAGTCGAGCATCAGGAAGGGGCTGACATGCTGGCCATGGCTCGCATGCGAAAGCAGCGTGCGCACCGGAAAGCCGTCGCCGACCCAGTGCTGCCTGGGTGCGCCATAGACGCCAAGAACCTTTCTCATGGTGTTTCTCCTTGCTCGCCGCCCCGGCGGGGCGGTTGCGTTGGCAGAAACCTATGGTCGAGACAAAGGCCTCGCTAGACGGCGAAATCGTGCCATAATGTCCTCGAAATAGAACAACGTGCCGCATGCAGGATCTGAACGACCTCCGGTTCTTCGCCGAGGCGGTGGAGCACAATGGCTTCGCCGCCGCCGCCCGCAAGCTTGGCATGCCGCGTTCCCGGCTCAGCCGGCGCATCGCCATCCTGGAGAAGCGGCTCGGCGTTCGCTTGATCCAGCGCTCGACCCGGCGCTTTGCGGTCACCGAGATCGGCCGGGAATTCTATCGCCACTGCGTCGCTATGATGGTGGAGGCCGAGGCGGCGCAGGAAACCGTCGAGCGGATGCGCGCCGAGCCGCAGGGCCTGGTGCGGGTGGCCTGCCCGTCATCGCTGATCTACTTCCAGGTCGGCGAGATGATCGCGCGCTTTATGGCGGCGTGCCCGAAGGTGAAGGTGGTGCTGGAGAGCACTAACCGGCGCGTCGACGTGATCCGCGAGGGCTTCGACCTTGCCTTGCGGGTGCGCTTCCCGCCGCTCGAGGAGAGCGACCTCGTGGTCAGGAAGCTGGCGGAGAGCCCACAGCTTCTGGTCGCAAGCCCCGCCTTGCTCGATAGGTCACCACGCCCGCTCGTGCCGCCCGATCTGAGCAGGCTGCCGAGCCTGGCCTGGGAGCCCGAGAAGCTGGAGCATGAATGGTGCCTCGACGGCCCGGACGGCGCGACCGCCGCGATCCGCCACAGGCCGCGCTTGGTTACCGAGGACATGGTGGCGCTGCGCCTCGCGGCGCTGCAGGGCGTCGGCGCCTGCCAGTTCCCGGCTTTCGTGGTCGAGAATGACGTGAGGGCGGGCCGCTTGATCGAGCTGCTGCCGGACTGGTCGCCGCGCGCCGGCATCGTTCACGCGGCCTTCCCGTCGCGGCGTGGCCTGCTACCCTCGGTGCGCGCGCTGCTGGATTTCCTGGCGGCCGAGTATGGCGCGCTCAACCGGCCCGAAAAAAACGGTGCAGCATGACCACTGAAGCGGCCCGCTTCGTCGGCAGCATCCCCGAGCACTACGACGCCGGGCTCGGGCCGATCATTTTCGCCGACTATGCCGCCGACATGGCGCGGCGCGTCGCGGCGCTCGGCCCGAAGCGCGTGCTCGAAACCGCGGCCGGCACCGGCATCGTCACGCGCCGCCTGCGCGATGCCCTGCCCGCTGGCGCCGAGCTGATTGCGACCGATCTCAACGCGCCGATGCTGGAGGTCGCGCGCGCGAAGTTCGCTGCCGCCGAGCAAGTGGAGCTGCGAACCGCCGATGCCATGGCACTCCCCTTCGCCGATGGCAGCTTCGATGCCGTGGTCTGCCAGTTCGGCCTGATGTTCTTCCCCGACAAGGAGAAGTCCTATCGCGAGGCGCATCGCGTGCTCGCCCCCGGCGGGCACTACCTCTTCAGCGTCTGGGATTCGCACCGCCACAACCCGTTCGCGCGCATCGTCCAGGAGGTCGTGGAGCGCTTCTTCCCCGCCGACCCGCCGCAGTTCTACAAGGTGCCGTTCTCCTGCGCCGCGATCGACCCGATCAAGGAGTCGGTGCTCGCGGCCGGCTTTGCCGATTTCACCGCGTTCGTGCTCGGCCTGACCAAGGAAATCGCTGACGCTGAGGCGTTCGCGCGCGGCATCGTCTACGGCAATCCGCTCATCGATCAGATCCGATCGAGAGGCGGCGCCGCCCCCGAACAAATGTTCGACACGATCGTGCAGGAGCTTCGCCGCGCCTTCGGCAACGAGCCGGGCCGCATGCCGCTTCAGGCTATCGTCTTCTCCGCGCGGAAGTGAGCTTTGTTCCGGAGCGGCTGTGCCCGGGCATGCCAGGAGTAAAGATAGGGAAGCAGAAGCGCCATCTGTCTGGCATCGGCGTAGCGTACTAGGCTAAAATAAATAGCTTCGATCGAAGGTGGTATGGCAACAGGGGGTATGCCGCGGAGCGCCAACACCCATCGAATCGATCGACCCCGCGACCGCTGCCGGAGGGAGGCGACCCATGTCCACCACGCTTTCGAGCTGGATAGCGGCAGGCATTGCCGCGCTTGCGCTCGCGACAGCGACGCAGGCCCCTGCGCAGCAGGCATCGCCGGAGGAGCGCGCGCAGGCTACCGAGCAGCAGATGACCGACGACGAGCGGTTCGGCCTGATTCGCAGCTACATGGTGGTGGTGTTCGGCAAGGACGGCGGAGCGCGCGACCCCCGCGTGCCGGAGAACGTGCCGCAGATCGCGGGCTGGGTCCAAGGCGTGCCGCGCCTCGGCGTGCCCGACCTGCTGCTCACTGATGCGGGCCTCGGCATCACCAACCCCGCGGGCGGCCGCAAAGGCGACCATGCCACGGCCTTGCCCTCCGCCCAGATGCTGGCGGCCACGTTCAACCCCCGGCTCGCCAACGACTCGGGCGTGATCCTGGGCAAGGAGGCCCGCGCCCGCAATTTCAACGTCGTGCTCGGCGGCGGCATGAACCTCGCCCGCGATCCGCGCCACGGGCGCAATTTCGAATATTTCTCCGAGGATCCCTGGCTCTCGGCCGTGATGGCGGCGGAAACGGTGAAAGGCGTGCAGTCGCAGAACGTGGTCGGGATGCTCAAGCACGTCTCGCTGAATTCCCAGGAAATCAACAAGTGGTTCCTCGACGCGCGCATCGACCCGGCCGCGCACCGCGAGGCCGAGATGCTCGGCTTCCAGATCGCCATCGAGCGCAGCGACCCCGGCGCGCTGATGTGCGCCTACAACATGATCAACGGCGCCTATGCCTGCGGCAACGATCCCTTGCTGAACGGCGTCGTGAAAGGTGCCCTCGGCTACAAGGGCTTCATCATGTCGGACTGGAAGGCGGTGTGGAGCTGGGACTTCGCGCTGAAGGGGCTCGACCAGCATTCCGGCATTCAGGTAGACGAGGAGGAATGGTTCGACGGGCCTCTGCGCGAGGCCTATGCGCGGGGCGACCTTCCCAAGGAGCGCCTGTCGGACATGGTGCGCCGCATCCTGCGCGCCGTCTACCTGGTGGACGCCGATGCGTGGAGCGGCCCGCAGCCCCAGCCCGATCTCGACGCGCATCTGGCCTCTGCCGTGAAGGTCGCTGAGCAGGGCATCGTGCTATTGAAGAACGACGGCGTGCTGCCGATCAGGCCCGACGTGAAGACCATCGCCGTGATCGGCGGCCATGCCGACAAGGGCATGGTCAGCGGCGGCGGCGGCTCGAGCCTCACTGACCCGCTCGGCGGCTTCGCGCTGGACGTTCCGCTCGGAGGTCACGGCATCTTCGCCGTGCTCCGGCGCCTCGCCGTGACCGGCCCGTCGCCCGTGAGCGAGCTGCGGAAGCTCTTTCCCGATGCGGAGATCCTCTTCGATCCGGGCGAGAGCCCGGCCGACGCCGCGGCGATCGCGCGGCGCGCCGATGTTGCCGTGGTCATGGGGATCAAGATCGAGGCGGAGAACCACGACAACGCCGACATGAGCCTGCCGTGGGGGCAGGCCGCGGTGATCGACGCCGTCATCGACGCGAACCCGAACACGGTGGTCGTGTTGCAGACCGGCAACCCGGTCGACATGCCGTGGCACGCCAAGGCAAACGCGATCGTCGAGTCCTGGTATTCCGGCAATGCCGGCGGGAGGGCCATCGCCGCGGTGCTGAGCGGCGCCGTCAACCCGTCGGGGCATCTGCCGGTCACCTTCTATGACGGCGTGGCGCAGACCCCGCATCCGGCGATGCCCGGGTTCGGAACGCCCACCAACACGCCCACGGTGATCGACTATCACGAAGGCGCGGAGGTGGGCTATCGCTGGCTCGCCAAGACCGGCGGCAAGCCGCTCTTCGCGCTCGGCCACGGGCTGAGCTACACGAGCTTCAGCTACGCCGGCCTCGAGCTGACGGGCGGCGACGCCGTTACGGCGAGCTTCACCCTCACCAACACCGGCGACCGCGCAGGGGCGGACGTGCCGCAGCTATACCTGACCGACGCGCCGGGCGAGCCTCGCATGAGGCTGCTCGGCTTCGAGCGGGTCGAGCTTCAGCCCGGCGAAACGCGGACCGTGACGATCACCGCCGACCCTCGCCTGCTCGCGCGCTTCGACGAGAAGGCGCGTCAATGGCGGATTGCGGAAGGGCTTCACAGGTTTGCCCTTGCGAGGTCCGCCGCGGACATCGTGCTCGCCGCCGACCTGCCGCTCGGCGGCCGCCTGTTCGGCAAATGAAACGAGTGCCGGGCAGATCGACGGCGACTCCCTTCGCCCTCATCAACCTGCTCGCCGACCCCGAGAAGAACCTCTAACTCATCGTGAAGGACGACCGCGCCAACAAGAACGCGAGCGCGGCATAGCGGCCGGCGACGCGTGCTCCGGAGGTCATCCGCGCTGATCGGGCGAGGACGGATCATCGCCGCCGCTCGCGCCGAAGGCCGCGCCCATCGCGGCGCCGCCTGCCATGCCGCCGGCTGCGCCGCCCGCCGCGCCCTCACCCCTGCCGCCGGCGCCCTGCCGGGCGCCCTCGGCCCCGCGCTCGCCCCGGCCGCGGCCGCCCGCATCGGACGGCCGCGTCGGCCCTTGCGTGGGGATCGCGAGATCGGGCGGGATCGGGTCGAGGTCGAGCGCCTCGCGGATGAAATCGCGCAGCGAGACGACGAGCTCGTGCGTGTGGATGGGGCGCCCGGCGACCAGCTCGCGCGCGGCGCGCTCGGCGAGGCGGACGTGCGCCTCGGTCCCGAGCAGGATGATGTCGGAGAGCGCCGCCTCGACCGCGTCGCGGATGCGCCGCCGCCGCTCCGATCCCGGCGCGCCACCGGCGGCGGGCTCCACCAGGGTCACCACGGCATCGCCCTCGGCAGCAGGCTCGCCGGCGGGTTGGCGAAAATCACGCAGATGCTTCGGATCGACCGTCAGGTCGCCGGTGAACGAGCCGCCGAGCACCTTGTAGGCCGCGATCAAGGTGCGCAGCCGCTCGTTGATCTGGCGGTTCAACCGCTCGCGGCGCTGCTGGATCGCCGACATGATCAGCAGGCGAATGCCGATGCCGATGAGCGCGAACAACGCGAGGCCGATGAGCGTCGTGAGCACGCCCTGCCAGGAGCTGAAATCGATATTGCGCAGCAGCGCCTCCTGACCGTGTCTCGGACATGCCCGCCGCCCGCTCCCGCCGGAACGCGGAGCAGCGAGGCTGAAGCGGCATCCTACACGGTCTTGCGCGGTGGGGCCGCAGCGAGTTGGCCCGCCGACTTTGTGTGCAAGCTCACAAACCCAAGCCGCTTCGCTCCAGGTCGACCATGCGGACGATCATCGCCCGGCGCGGATCGTAGGGCAGGTCCGCAAAGCCCCAGCGCGCATAGAAGCCGCGCGCGGCGTCGTCTAGCGGATGCGTGAAGACGCCGAAGCTGCCGACGTCATGGGACGCCCGGAGCGCGGCGCGCAGTGCGAAGAAAAGCAGCGAGCGCGCATAGCCCTTTCCCTGATGATCTTTGTGGACCGCGAGCTGGCCGAGCAGGGTGGCCGGCACGGGATCGGGCTTGTTGCGCTGAAGCGGCTTGGGCAGCGCGGCGCGCTCGATCTGCCCGGCGCTCAAGGTGACGTAGCCGACGATCTGGTTGGTCGCTGCATCGCAGATGACATTGGCGCGTGACAGGCCGGCGGCGTGATTGGCCCAGGCGTGCCGCCGGAACCACTGGTTCATCGACTCCCGGCCGCAATCGAAGCCGTTGCGGTCGTCTGTTTCGGCGAGCGGCCGCGGCAGCGTTATTTCCGCCATGCAGGGTTGGTACGCGCCAACTCCTCGAGGGCGGCGATCTTCTCCGGCGGACGGTTCGCCCAAACCTCGAACGCCTCCCAATCCTTGGCCGGGATGGTGACGACCGGGCGCTCCAGCATGTCCATTTCAGCGGCTTCGAGCGCCTTGCGGCGAACGAAGTCGCTGAGGCTGGTCCGCGCCTGATCGGAGGCCGCCTCCAGGAGGGCGCGCTCCTCTTCGCTGACGCGCACGCTAAGCACGGATGTCGTCATCGCCCGGTGGTTCCTGTCACTTTCTCAGACGTATGACAATAGCATACATCGAGCCGGCCGGCAACGAGCGGACAGGCATCTTGTGCGAGAGGAGGAGCCCATAGCGACCCAGCGCTTCGAAACAGCGAACGCCGCGAAGCGCCCAAAACCGCCTTCTCCGCGATGCGCTTGAGCCGCCGTCGCGGAAAGCAAAGAAGATCGCAGCAACAGCCGGATTCGGCGGAAGCTGGCGCCCCAGCGTGGATGAAACTGATAACCACGTCTCCGCTGGGACACGATGATATTTGAATCGGTGTTTTTCTCAAGTAGCCGAAAACATCCGGAGCCACGTAAATCCATTATTACTGTCAGCGCGAGGAGCGAACCTCGGGAGGTCTATCGGGCCTGGCGTCCCCGTCCCCGCCGCACCACGAAAAATGCGACCGCCAGGTTCCACACCAACAGGATGAATCCGATCAACGCCGCACCAGGGGGGTCGACGAGCCTGCTGATGACCCAACCCACCAACATCAGAACCACGCCGTCGGTGACGAGCAAGGCGGCCAGGCTAAGGTTTGAGATCGGCTGCTTCATCAAACCTTCCTATGAGGGGGCGAAATCGAGAATTTGGCGCACCGGTGGAGATGAAACTGGCACCGCTATGTGATTGTAGGACCTTTGTAATTGCTAGTCGGGAACGGCCTTGCGGTTCCACGGATAGGAATGGGGCTCAAACGCGTTCCGAATATACGTTGAGATCGCGTTGTCCATCTCGATTGCGCACTTGATGATCTGTGGCTTGAACACATCGCGAAGCCTGTTCATGTGGACATTGCCAGCATCACTGCCGCGATGCGCGATATCGCCCCGTACCTCAACAAAGTCGTTCACCGCTGCTGCACCCAAGCTCCAGGTATTTGACACTTCCGATATGCCAATGAGACTCAGATAAAGTTGATCAACGTTATGCTTCTTGGGGGTGTTCAGACTAACGACCGATTCTCTGGCGATATCGAGGTAGATGGTCTTCCAGCCATCCCCTGCCATCGCCAAAGGCTTCAACTCATGCTTTGAGTTCTTGATATATTGCGAGATCGTCTTCTTGACCTGAGCAGGAAGCCCATCGGGTGTCGGAGAGTGGGCGATGTTCGCTTTCACCGCTTCGATCAGTAGCTCTTCAATGTATAACTCCCACGCCGCGCAAAGCAGCAGAACGCCTCAGCGCGTAAGATGGCCGAGGCCCATGTTGCCAGGATTGCCGTTTTGGATGTTTGCATGAGTTTGAATAATGCGATTGACGTCCTTCATCATCGCCCCTTCAAACTTCCCGAGTGCTCGCGACGGCATGGCCCCCAACTGGCTCCACGTTCTTCTACCAGTTCTGAATCTCGTCTGGTGTCGAAGACGTCAACGCTGAAAAATCAATAGGATAGAAATGGCGCACCGGAGAGGATGAAACTGGGCACCGCTATGTCATTGCGGGGCCTTTAAATTTTTACGCCCTATGTCCAGTTTACGCCAAGAGCGGACATTCCCGTCCCGCCAAGAAACAGACAACCAGTGTAGGCAATGAAGCTAGAGGGCCACCAGCTCGGCTAGCTTGGCCGCGACGTCTGCCATAGGCGCTTCTGCAGTGCTCAGGCCGCTTCGCGAGCCCAGCAGAGGGCTGACTTCGCGGAGAGCTTCATACGTCGTTTCGTGCACAACGGGAACGAGCAGGTCACGCGCGAGGAGTGCCGAAAGTTCTTTGTCGGCGATGCCCTCTGCTGGCAGGCGGCGCAGCAGCGCAGGGGTCACCAGCACAATCCCGATCCGCGAATTCGCCAAGCCCTTATCGATGGCGCGGAGCAACGGCGTGCCAAGGCCTACGTCCTTCTCGCTGAACCAGACTGAGACACCGAGTGACTCGAGCAGATCATGCAGCTCCTTGGCGACCCCCTGTCGGTCGTCCCACGCGTGGCAGAGAAAGACGTCCCGAAGGTCAGGCAGAGACGCTCGCTTCTCGACGCTTTCGCGGACCGGCGTGAGCGCCCGCACCTCGGCAGGCGTGTACACCACGGACGAACCGGCTCGCGACCAGCGCGGCCTTCCGCTGCTCCCCGACGACGAGTAGGACGGGGACGAGTACGACCTGTAGCTGCTGTAGCGGCCATAGCGGCCACCACATGCAGGGCAGTCCGCTGCAGCGCTCGCTGTGCGATGGCCCCTTACAGGTGCTGTGCATCTAGCCATGTGGCCGATGATACCGAGTCCCATTGGTTCCTTCTAGCATCACCGCAAAGCGACTCCCCCTCAGCTGTGGCCCCAGATCGGCCGCCGTGGAGAAGGGCGTTTGGATCGCTACGGCCTCGACCCCGACCCCAGGACTGAGCGCCAGGCCGCGTCTCGCTGGGGCTGCGTCGGCGGTCGGTACGACGAGCGCGGCGAGGAGCAGGGCGTGGTCCGGCTAAGACGGGGTCGTCCCTTACTCGGTGACCAATCCATGACCAGAACCCGAGCAACCACGGCATGGTAAGCTGAAATTGGCGCGCCCGGGAAGATTCGAACTCCCGACCCCCAGATTCGTAGTCTGGTGCTCTATCCAGCTGAGCTACGGGCGCTTGGCCGCATCTGCCGGCGCTGCATGGCCGGCGCGGGGGTTGGAAGGTAAGCAAATCGATGGGCCTCCGCAAGGGGCGGCTCCCTTCGCGGTGCGCCCGTCCGCGCTCATGCTTCGACGGGCTCGGCATGAGGGCCTTGTTTTTCGGCCTCATCCAGAGCCTGCCGAAGGATGGGGCCGGCAGGCCCACGCACGGCCCACCCCATGCGCGGGCCAGGCTCACCGCCGCCCCCGCTTCGGCCGCGCGAGCCGGCTCCGCGCCGCCTTCCCCAAGCGCTAGACTTTTGATTTGCGGCGCGTTAGCACTGGCGCGCACCGTCAGGCGCGGCTGGAGCGGCCCGATCGCGGCCGCGAGAGCGGCAGGCAATCGGGAGGGGTGGCGCGGCCAATGGGCGGATACCGGCTTGCGATTGGCATAGCGGCGCTCGCGTCCGTCCTCTCTGGCTGCTCCTTCGTGGAGGAAGGCGTGCTCCCCGCCCTGACCGGCGGCGAGCAGGAAAAGGGCGCGGCAGCGGGCCCGGCGTCGCTCGAGGAGGTCATCTCGGGGCCCGGCGAGCCGGCGGTGCAGACCAGCCAGGCAAGCGCGGCAGCAAGCACCGCTACGGCGACGCCCCCGGCCGCAACCGGCACCGCGGTCGGCAAGCAGGTCGCCCTGCTGCGCGGCGAGCTCGATGCGCTGAACGGCTCGGTCGCCGAGCGGCGACAGGGCTATGAGCGCCTGCTCGGCGCGAGCCAGCAGGCGCTCGAATCCTATTTCGCCACCGAGGCCGCCATCGCGGCGCGGCTCAAGATCGGCACCACGCCAGGCAACCCGGTCCTGCTCGGCCAATGGAATTCGGCGGAGGCCGACCTCGACCGGCTGGCCGCAAACCTCGACGCCATCGAGGCGCTCGGCGGCGAGACGGCCGAGGATTCCGCGGGCGCCAATGCCCTGATCGAGCAGGTGCGCGCCACTTACGCCCTGCAGGGCGGCATCGAGGAGGACCATCGCCAGCTCCAGGCGATCGAGGACGATGCCAGCAAGTCGATCGTCGCGATCGACCGCCTGGGCATCGACACGCGGCAGGCGGTCGATCGCTATCGCGGCCTGCTCGTGCCCGAGCGCGACAATCTGGCGGCGCTGTCGGCCGCGATCCAGGCCGGCGAATACTTCTATCTGAGCTCGGGCCAGCGCGCGGCCGCGCCCGGCAACCCGGTCGGCAGCCGCAAGCCGCTCGTCGTGATCCGCTTCAAGGACGACGAGGTGCAGTATCGCGAGGCGCTGCGCCAGGCGGTCTCGGCCACGCTCGAGCGCCGGCCCGACAGCGGCTTCGACGTGGTCGCCGTCGCGCCCGCCGAGGGCAGCCCATCGGTTATCGCGCTCGAGACCAACAACGCGAAGCGCAATGCCGAGCGGGTGCGCCGCTCGCTGCTCGGCATGGGCATGCCGGCCAGCCGCCTGACGCTCTCGGACGCGAAGAGCGCCGACGCCGCGGTCGGCGAGGTCCACGTCTACATCCGTTGATCGCGCACGCATCGCCGCGCGCCGTTCGGTTTCGATCATGAGCAAGCCGGCCAGCCGGCGCTTCGGCGTCACGTTCCTCGCCCTCGTCCTGTCGTTCGCCGCGCTGTGGCCGGCCGCGGCGCGCGCCGATGCCGCCGTCCATGTCAGCCCGCCCGCGCGCGCCGCCAACGCCATGGTCGCGGCTGCCGACGGCCGCGCGGTCAAGGCCGCGCTCGACGTGCTGAAGGCCGACGGCGGCGCGGTCGACGCCGCGATCGCGGCGCAGCTCGTGCTCGGGCTGGTCGAGCCGCAATCCTCGGGCATCGGCGGCGGCGGCTTCATCCTCTATTTCGATGCCGCAAGCGGCACCATCGAGAGCTATGACGGCCGCGAAAGGGCGCCGGCCGCCGCCGCGCCCGACCAGTTCCTCGCGCCGCGCGAGCGCAGCCGGCTGCGCGACGACTTCGCGACCGGCGGGCTTTCGGTCGGCGTGCCGGGCATCGTGCGGCTGCTTGCGCTGATTCACGAGGGTCACGGAAGGCTGCCCTGGGCGCGCCTGCTCGAGCCCGCCATCAGGCTCGCCGAGGACGGCTTCCTCATCTCGCCGCGGCTCGCCGAGGCGATCACCGAGACCGAAGGGCTCGATGCCTTCGAGGAAACGCGCGCCTATTTCTTCGACGCGGACGGCAAGCCCCGCCAGGCCGGCGAGCGCCTCGCCAACCCGGCCTATGCCGAGACCCTGCGCGTTCTCGCCAACGAGGGCGCCGATGCATTCTACGAAGGGCCGCTCGCCGCCGACATCGCGGCGACGGTGCAGGGCGCGAGCATCAACCCCGGCGGCATGACCGAGCGCGACCTCGCGCTCTACCAGGCGCTGCGCCGGCCGCCCTTGTGCGCGACCTACCGCGCCCACCTGGTGTGCGGCATGGGCCCGCCATCCTCCGGCGGCCCGACCGTGCTGCAGACGCTCAAGCTGCTCGAACGCTTCGACCTCGCGGCGCTCGCGCCTGATTCGGTCGAGGCCGTCCACCTGGTCAGCGAAGCGAGCCGCCTTGCCTTCGCCGACCGCAACCGATACCTCGCCGATGCCGACCATGTGCCGGTGCCGCTCGATGGCCTGCTCGACCCGGACTACATCGCCGCGCGCGCCACGCTGATCGATCCTGCGCGTTCGATCGGCGTCGCGCCGCCCGGCGATCCGCCCGGCTCCGGCATGCTGGCGGAGGCCGCCATCGCCGCGCCGGAGGGCAGCTCGACCAGCCATCTCGTGATCGCCGATGCGGCGGGCAACGTGGTCAGCTTCACCACCAGCATCGAGCGCCCGTTCGGCTCCTATCTCATGACGGGCGGCTTCCTGCTCAACAGCGAGCTGACCGATTTCAGCCTGTTCCCGAGGGAGGACGGCGCGCTCGTCGCCAACCGGGTGGAGCCGGGCAAGCGGCCGCGCTCGTCGATGGCGCCGACGCTGATCTTCACGCCAAGCGGCGCGTTCGGCTGCGCGCTCGGCGCGCCCGGCAGCAGCCGGATCATCGGCTATGTGCTCGAGACCGTGCTCGGCCTGATCGACTGGAAGCTCGACATCCAGGCCGCGATCGACCTGCCGCGCTACCTGAACCGGAACGGCCCGACCGAGCTCGAAGGCGGCACCTCGCTGCCTACGCTCGCGCCCGCGCTCGAGGCGCTCGGCCACGAGGTGCGCACGCCCAAGTTCGCGAGCGGGCTGCAGGGCGTCTGCCGCGTGGCGGAGCGCTTGGAGGGCGGCGCCGATCCCCGGCGTGAAGGCGTCGCACGCGGCTATTGAGGCAGAAGGCATGACCGCCACGGAATCCAGTGCCCGCGAACGGCCGGCGATGCGCCTCCTGGCGGGCCGCAGCAAGCGGCTGCGCCAGGGCCACCCCTGGGTCTATTCCAACGAGATCGACATGGACGAGGCGGCGAAGCGGCTCGCGCCCGGCATGCTGGTCCGCCTCGTCGATGCCGGCGGCGAGGCGCTCGGCGTCGCCAGCTTCAACCCGCACTCGCTGATCGCGGCACGCCTCCTCAGCCGCGACCCGGACGCCGCCATCGACAGCGGATTTTTGCAGGCGCGGCTGGCCCGCGCCCGCGACCTGCGCGACGCGCTCTACGACACGCCGCACTACCGCCTCGTCCATGCCGAGGCCGACGGCCTGCCCGGGCTGGTGGTCGACCGCTTCGCCGACGTCTTCGTCGTGCAGCTCAACACGGCCGGCATGGACCGGCTCGGCGGCGAGATCGTGGCTGCGCTCCAGGCGCTCTTTGCGCCGCGCGCGATCGTGCTGCGCCGCGACGCCACCGTGCGCACGCTCGAAGGCATCGAGCGCGCGCCGCCCGAGACCGTGGGTGCGCTCGACGGCCCGGTCGAGACGCTCGAAGCCGGCGTGCGCTTCCTGGTCGAGCCGGCCACCGGGCAGAAGACCGGCTGGTACTTCGATCAGCGCGACAACCGGGATTTCGCCGCGCGCCTCGCCCGCGGCCGCAGCGTGCTCGACGCCTATTGCCACACCGGCGCGTTTGCATTTCGCGCCGCGGCTTCCGGCGCCGCGCGTGTCGTCGGGCTCGACAGCTCGGAACCCGCGCTCGCACTTGCCCGGCAGAGCGCCGCGCTCAACGGCCTGGAGGATCGTACCTCGCTCGAGGCCGCGGACATCTTCGCCGCGCTCGCCGCGCGCGCCAAGGCGGGCGAGCGCCACGGCCTCGTGATCGCCGACCCGCCGGCCTTCGCGAAGAGCCGGAAGGACGTGAACCAGGGCCTGCGCGCCTATCGCAAGCTCGCCCGGCTCGCCGCGTCGCTGGTCGAGCCGGAGGGCTTCCTGGTCATCGCGTCCTGCTCGCACCATGTCGAGACCACGGCGTTCCTCGCCGAGGTCCATGCCGGGCTGCGCGACGCCGGACGGAACGGCCGGCTGCTGCGCATCGCCGGCGCGGGCCCGGACCATCCGGCTCACACCGCGCTCATCGAATCGAGCTATCTGAAGTGCGCGGCCCTCGCGCTCGACTGATAAAAAAAGCGCGGCGTGAGAACGCCGCGCTGCCGCTTGTGAGCACGCCCGATCGGAGGCGAGGTCGTTCCCTCGCCGGGGCGCAAAATCTATTTGTACTCGACCAGGACTTCCCGATAGCGGGTCGGGCCGACATTGCGCGCCTTGTGGCGGGCCGGAATCTTCATCCCCTTGCCCTGCTCGGACAGCACCTCGATCTCGCCGTTCTCCACCTTCAGCGAGAAGATCCCGCCGGTCGGCACCTGGATCGTGCCGAGATCCTTGCCGTGCTCGTCGAAGACCTGCAAGGGAGCGCCCGCGATCGCGTACCACATGTAGCTCTTCTCATGGGTATGCATGGGTGTCTCCTCGCCCGGGGCAAGCTCGAAATTCCAGACGATCACCTTGTCGTTCTCGAAGACCTTCTCTGTTCCTACACCAGCCATTGCGCTCTCTCCTCAAATAGAACAGGTGTCGGCGTGCAATCCTCGATGCCCCCTGCAACGGCCCCCAGCGGGGTGCCGACTTTCGCCCGACACTCCCCATTTGCGACGCCTGGCGCAAAGTTATCGTCGCTTATTGGGGCGTACAAGCCAATTTCAGGATGCGATGGGCGCGGAATAACGCACCTGCGCGCTGGGATTCTTCAGCACTACTCGGCGAGGATCGAGCTGTAGACCAGGGCCACGACGACCAGGACCGTGAACACGACGCCGGAGATGCTGCCCGCGAACAGCATGTTGCCGAGGGTGCTGAGCGGCTTGGCGTCGCGCTCCTGCTTGCGCCGCTCGGGCGAGCGCCGCTCGCGGCCGACGACCAGCCGGAAGTAGACCCCGCCGATGCTGAGGTCGAGATCGACGAAGTGCTTCCGCCACGGCCTTGCGCCGGCGTCGGGCGCGCCCGACGCATCCTCGCCATGCGCTTCCGCTGCGGCCTGCTTGCCGCCTTGATAGGCCAGGTCCGACATGGCGCGCGCCTCCTGCGAGCCTGCGTTCAGCCAGCCAGGTGACTATGGCCCGAGGATGCTTACGTTCCAGTTAGGGCGCTTGGTTAAGCGTGCCTTACCGCCTGCTTCGGCGGCGGCAGCACGATGCGGAAGCGCGTGCCTTCCGGCCCGGTGTGGACGAGGCCGAGCTCGCCGCCATGATGGCGCACGAGGTCGCGCGCAATGACGAGGCCGAGGCCGGTGCCGCCCGAGCGGCCCGCCCCGCTGAACGCCTCGAACAGATGCGCACGCGCGGCTTCGGGCAGGCCGGGGCCGTTGTCCGCCACCTCGATGATCATACCCTCCGCGCCGTTCGTCGCGGAGACCGCGATCTCGGGCCGCCGGTCGTTCGCGCCGCCGCCGTTCTTCGGCGAGAGCGCCTGCGCAGCGTTGTTTACCAGGTTGAACAGCACGCGGAAGAGCTGGTCCCGGTCGGCCTCGATCACGATCTCGTCGCCGACCTGGTTGCGCCAAATGATCCCGCCCGCATTCTCGATCAGGAGGTCCGCCGCCACCTCTTCGGCCAGCGGCTTGAGCGTGAAGCGCTGCCGGTTGGGCCGCGCATTGTCGGCGCGGGCGAACGCGAGCGTCTGCGCGCACAGATTGATGGCGCGGTCGATTGCGCCGATCAGCGGCTGGGCAAGCCGCTGGATTTCGGGATCGCGCGTGAGCGCAAGGCGGTCGGTCATCACGGCCGCGGTCGACAGGATGTTGCGCAGGTCGTGGTTGATCTTGGCGACCGCGCCGCCAACCGCGGCGAGCCGCGCCTGGCGCCGCAGGGATTGCCTGACCTCGTCCTGCAGGCGCGACAGCTCGCGCTGCGCCACGCCGATCTCGTCGCGCCGCCGGCTGACGCGCACGTCGGTCGCGGCGTCTTCCGGGTCGCGCTGGAAGCCGACCAGGCTCTCGGTCATCTGACGCATCGGGCGGACCAGGAGGAAATGAATGCTGAAATAGATCAGGCTCGCCGTGATGCCGGCGAGCACCAGCGAGAACACGAGGATGCGGACCATGTAGTCGAGCATGGCCTGGCGCAGCGGCTTGGCGTCGACCACGATGTCGACCCAGACCTGCTCGGCATCCTTGGGCGAGAGCGCCATCACCCGGATCGCGTCCCAATCCGAGTGCCAAAGCGCCGCGAAGGCATCGACGATCAGTTCCGAGATCATCGCGTCGTCGAGTTCGTAGGTGGCGGCGACCTCGCGCGGCATGGATTCGGCGAGGATGAAGTTGCGCCGCCCCTCGCGCTTGAGCGAGATGGCGCGCACGTCGGCATGGCGCAGCAATTCGTGGCCCAGCATCTCGCCCACCATGGCGTCCGGCACCGCCTCGACCGTCAGCGCGGCGAGCCGCGCCGCCTCGATCCGCTGCGAGAGGTATTCCTCCCGAAAGCGCGCGATCGAGGGCACGAAGATGAGCACTTCGCCGAGCAGCACGAAGACGATGGTGAGGACGAGCAGCCGCGCCGACAGGCTGCGGGTCGGCGGTGGCAATTCGATGGTTCGCTTGGCCACGCTCAAGAACTAGCCGACAACCCAGCGCCGCGCAACGCGGGGCGGACGGGGCCCGGCAGGGTTAATTTGACGGATTCGTCCTGCGACTGGCCCGGGATGAGACTCAGAATCAAGGCACTCATGCTGAGCCAGGCGAAGGATGGAGCCGAAAAACCGACCCACTGCCACCACCGCGCCGGCATTGACGGGGCCGGCTTCAGCCCTTATACAACACCGCTCTCCGCCGCCCCCACCCCGGGCGGCTGCCAGCCGTGGAGCGTGTCGCGTGAAGCGTACCTATCAACCGAGCCGCCTCGTCCGCAAGCGGCGCCATGGCTTCCGCCAGCGCATGAAGACCGTGGGCGGCCGCATCGTCCTCGCGCGACGCCGGGCCAAGGGGCGCAAGCGCCTTTCGGCCTGAGCGATGGCGCGGATCGCGCGCCTCAAGCGTCGGTCCGAGTTCCTCCGTGCCCGCTCAGAGGGGCAGAAATGGGCAGCGCGGGGGCTGATCCTGCAGGCAGTCACGCACGAACCGGGGCCGGACGGACCAGCGGCCGAGCTACCCTTCGTGGTGGGCTACACCGCGAGCCGCCGGGTCGGCGGCGCGGTACAGCGCAACCGGGCCAAGCGTCGATTGCGCGCCGCGGTCGAGCGTGTTATGCCGGAACGCGCCGTCCGGGGCTACGACTACGTGGTGATCGCCCGGCCGGAAACGCTCTCGCGCCCATTCGAGGCTCTGGTCGGCGATCTCCTGGTGGCGCTCGGCCGGCTCGGGTTGGACCGCGAGCAGCGCGCAGGTCCTCCGGCAGCCGGCCAGAGCAAGAGCAGGCGCCGGGCGCCGCCGTCCGAAACCGTATCCGAGGCCAGGAAGGAATGAACCCGCTGGTGCTTCTCGCGCAGGCGCTGATCCGCCTCTATCAGCTCGTCGTCTCGCCCTATCTGCCAGCGAGCTGCCGCTACGAGCCGAGCTGCTCGCATTACGCCGCCGAGGCGCTGGCGCGCCACGGCTTCTTCGTCGGCACGGGCCTGACGCTGTATCGCCTGGTGCGCTGCGCACCCTGGGGCGGTTCCGGCTACGATCCCGTGCCGGAACGCCCGCTCTTCGGCGCCTCCCGGCCGACGCGCTGAGGCCGAGCCCAGCCCTCTCGCCCCCCGACCATGTTCGGCGACAATAAGCGCAACCTGATCATCGCGATCGTCGTCTCGCTCGCGATCCTGATCGGCTTCCAGTTCGCGATGCCGAAGCCCGAGCCGCCGCCCAAGCCGGCCGAACAGGCTGCGGCGCCCGACGCCGCCGGCCGGAGCGCGGAGGGCGTTGCCGCGCCGAGCGAGGCGGGCGCCGGCGAGCAGGTCAAGGAGCGCGCCGCCGCGCTCGCCGAGGTCGAACGCGTCACCATCGACGCGCCGAAGGTGCACGGCTCGCTCGCGCTCAAGGGCGCGCGGCTCGACGACCTGACGCTCAGGGAGTATCGCGAGACCATCGAGCCGAACAGCCCGGAGATCGTGCTGCTCTCGCCGAACGGCACCGCGCACCCCTATTTCGCCGAGTTCGGCTGGCTGGCGAGCGACCCGAACGTCGCGCTGCCGGATGCCGAGACCCGCTGGACCGCCGACCGCGCCACCCTGACGCCGGAGACGCCGGTCACGCTGAGCTGGGACAACGGCCAGGGCCTCGTCTTCACCCGCCGAATCGAGATCGACGACAACTACCTCTTCTCGGTTTCCCAGAAGGTCGAGAACCGGGGCGAGCGCGCGGTCGAGCTCTTCCCCTACGGCCAGATCCAGCGCATCGGCTTCCCCGCCCATCTCGAAAACTTCTACGTCCTGCACGAGGGGCCGCTCGGCATCCTCAACGAGACGCTGATCGAGGAAAGCTACAACTCGCTGCTCGACACCTATGGCTGCAGCCGCAAGGAAGCCTCGACCGGCGGCTGGCTCGGCATCACCGACAAATACTGGCTGACCGCGCTGATCCCCGACCAGTCGGCAACCGTCACGGCGGAGTTCGGCTCGGCGCCCGGCACGGTCGCCGGCAGCTGCGAGCCGCGCTTCAAGACCAACTACGTCCACGAGGCGATGACGGTGGCGCCCGGCGGCACGATCGAGACCGCCAATCGCCTGTTCGCCGGCGCCAAGGTCGTGCAGCTCCTCAACAGCTACAAGGACACGCTCGGCGTGCCGCGCTTCGATGACGCGGTCGATTTCGGCTGGCTCTGGTTCCTCACCAAGCCGATGTTCTACATCATCGACTTCTTCTATCGCAGCGTCGGCAATTTCGGCGTCGCCATCCTGCTGCTCACCGTCTGCGTCCGCATCCTGCTGTTTCCGCTGGCCAACAAGGCCTACGTCTCGATGAGCAAGATGCGCAAGCTGCAGCCAGAGATGCTCAAGCTGCGCGAGCGCTTCAAGGACGACAAGGTCCGCTTCCAGCAGGAGACCATGGCGCTCTACAAGCGCGAGAAGGCCAACCCGATCTCCGGCTGCTTCCCGATCCTGGTGCAGATCCCGGTGTTCTTCGCGCTCTACAAGGTGCTGCTGGTCTCGCTCGAGATGCGCCACGCGCCCTTCTTCTGGTGGATACAGGACCTTTCGGCGCCCGACCCGATGACGATCATCACCGGGTTCGGCTATCTCGACTGGCCGGCGCCGCAGTTCCTGATGATCGGCGTGTGGCCGCTGATCTACGCCTTCACGCTGTTCCTCCAGCAGAAGCTCAATCCGCAGCCGATGGATCCGATGCAGGCGAAGATCCTGCTCGCGCTGCCGCTGATCTTCCTGTTCATGTTCGCGCATTTCCCGGCCGGGCTGGTGATCTACTGGACCTGGAACAACGTGCTGTCGATCACCCAGCAATATGCGATCATGCGCCGCATAGGCGTGACCAAGGCGGCGCTGCACAAGGAGCACGCCGAGCTTCAGGCACTCAAGGCCGAGCTCGCCTCGGGCCGCGGCGGCGCGGCGGTGGCGACGGCCGGCAATCCCGGCCCGGGCGGCTCGAAGCAAAGCAGCCCGCCCGAGACGAGCGCCGCGAAGCCGCTCTCCTCCAGGCTGAGCGGCTTCCGCAAGACGCTCGAAGCCGCGGCGGCCGTGCGCGCGCAGCAGAAGGGCGGCAAGGCCGCGAAACCCGCGAAGAAAACCGCCAAGCCCAGCAAGAGCAAGACATGGCCGAAGGACGAGCCGGAGGTCGAGACGCGCCAGGTGCGCCGCGCCAAGGCCCGGAGCAAGACGAGGAAGCGGCCCTAGAAGCAGGCCGGCTGCTCTTCGCGCAAGCCTGCAATTTCGTCACGAGCGCGACCGACCCTGCCGCGCTGCCCGAGGGCGGGCTTCCGGAAATCGCCTTTGCCGGGCGCTCGAACGTCGGCAAGTCGAGCCTGATCAACGCGCTCACCGGGCGGCGCGACCTCGCCCGCGTCTCGAACACGCCTGGCCGCACCCAGCAGATCAACTTCTTCGAGCTCGGCGGCCGGCTCATGCTGGTCGACCTGCCGGGCTATGGTTACGCCGCCGCGCCCGAGAAGACCGTCAAGACATGGACCAGGCTGATCGGGCAGTATCTGCGCGGGCGCGCGGCGTTGCGCCGGGTCGCCCTCCTGGTCGACAGCCGGCGCGGCCCGATGGCGAACGACCGCGCGATCATGGAAACGCTCGACCAGCACGCCGTCTCCTACCTCATCGTGCTGACCAAGGCGGACACGCTGAAGCCCGCGGCGCGCGCGCGGCGCGCGGCGGAGACCCTGGAGGAGGCGAGGCGCCATGTCGCGGCCTTCCCCGAGGTGATCTCGACCAGCGTGCGCAGCAGCGAGGGCCTGCCCCGCTTGCGCGCCCATCTCGCGGCGCTCGCCCTGCCCGCCCCGAAGGGTTAGAGCACGATCCGATCAGGTTGAACCAACCTGATCGGTGAATCGTGCTCTACTTTGTTGAATAGAGCAGGATTCACGCTTGAGATGGATCGCAAGGCGATTCCATCTCAAGCGATCCTGCTCTAGAGTGCGCCGCCCGCGACCCCGGAGCGCTCCATGACGACCAAGAGCATCGGCGAGACCAAGAACTGGCTGCGCACCGCCGAGACCATCATCGAGGCGCTGCCCTACATGATCCGCTTCGCGGGCCAGACCATGGTCGTGAAGTATGGCGGCCACGCCATGGGCGATGCGAACCTTTCGCGCAACTTCGCGCTCGACGTGGTGCTGCTGAAACAGGTCGGCATGAACCCGATCGTCGTGCATGGCGGCGGCCCGCAGATCGGCGCCATGCTCGACCGGCTCAAGATCACGAGCTCGTTCGTCGATGGCCTGCGCGTGACCGATGCGGCAACCGTCGAGGTGGTCGAGATGGTGCTGGTCGGCCAGATCAACACCGACATCGTGGCCTCGATCAACGCGGCCGGCGGCACCGCGATCGGTCTTTCCGGCAAGGACGGCGACCTGATCCGCGCCGAGAAGGTGAAGCGCACGACACGCGACCCCGATTCCAACATCGAGCGGGTGGTCGACCTCGGCTTCGTCGGCGAGCCGACGCGGATCAACGTGAAGGTGCTGCACCTGTTCGAGCAGTCCCACATCATCCCGGTGATCGCGCCGACCGGCGCCGGCCCGGCCGGCGAGACGCTCAACATCAACGCCGACACGGCGGCCGGCTCCATCGCAGCCGCCATGCAGGCGGCCAAGCTGATCATGCTGACCGACGTGCCGGGCGTGCTCGATCAGAACAAGCAGCTGATCAGCCGCATGACCGCGAACGAGGCGAAGGCGCTGCTGACGAGCGGCGCCGCGACCGGCGGCATGATCCCGAAGCTCGAAACCTGCCTCGATGCGCTCGAACGCGGCGCCAAGGCCGCGCACATCCTCGACGGCCGCATCCCGCACGTGCTCCTGCTCGAAATCTTCACCGAGCACGGCATGGGCACGATGATCGTGCCGTAGAATCGCACCGAGGCGCGCGGGCGAAGCCCCTCCCCTCCCCTCCCTCGTCATGCCCCGGCTTGACCGGGGCATCCATGGTTACAGCGAGTCCGTTGCCTGATGGATTGCCGGGTCAAGCCCGGCAATGACGATGATGAAAGCTTGAGCGCCGAATCTCGCTAGTCGATGAAGCGGAGGATCTGGCGCATCTCGGCGCCGGAGAACGGGTAGTCGATGCCGTCCTTGGCGTTGATCACCTCGGGATGCGGGATGCGCGCGACGCGGATTTCGATCTGCTGGGCCATGCGCATGGAGAGCCCGGCCTTCCAGCACACGGCGACGACGGCCTTCGGCGCGAACGAGCCGAACACCTGGCGCACCCGCTCGACGACGATGCCGCTCTTGAGCGCGAGCGCCTCGACGATGAATTCGCGGTCGGCGCGCTGGATCGCCTCGGCGATGACCACCTCGTCGAGCTTGCCGGCGGCGTGGAGATCGGCCGCGCGATGCTCGGGCAGGCCGGCCTCGTTCATGCCGTCGGCGGAGAGCCGGCGGTCGATCGCGGCGGCGACCTCGCGCGTCGTCTCGGGCATGATCCGGTAGCGGGTCTCGAGCACGGCGAGCAGCGAGACGGAGATGAACTTCGCGATGCGCGTGACCGCGCGATGCGACAGGTCGTCCCGCTCGACGAGCGGCTTGTGCCAGATCTCGTGGTTCGGCGCGGCATCGACGATCCGATCGAGCGTCTCCTCGCGAATCTGCGCGCTCGCATTGCCGAGCAGCGCGGCCACCGCGCCCTCGTCCTCGGCGGAGACCACCGCGTCCGCGACCCGGAGGCCAATACCGGCGCGCCGCGAGATCGCGCTCAGCGCACCCTGCACCGGGCGGCTGCGGATGATCTCCAGGAGATCGTCGTCGTTGAGTAGCGGCGAGAATTCGAGCACGGGCGCGCAGACCGTGAGCTCGACGTCGCGCGCCAGCCGCTTGATCAGATCCCTCGGCAGGTTGTCGAGATAGCGGACCTCCTCGGCGATGATCCGCCGCACGCGCGGCAACTGGTCGCGTGCGAGCTGCTCGAGCACGTCCAGGGCGAGCTTCTGGACCAGCGTGAGCTGGTCGGGCTTCAGCTCGGGCGCAAGCCGGGCGATCTTGCGCGCCAGCGCGATGCGCACCTCGTCGTCGCTGTCGGCGACCAGGAGCGCGTCGGCCTGGCGCGGCGTCGCGTCGTTGCCGGCAATGGCGCGCCGCACCGCCGGCGATTCGTCGCTCGCGAGGTAGTAGAGGATTTCCGGCTGCACGTCGGGCCGCAGCGCAAGGCGCTCGCGGGCACCCGGGTCGGCATCGGCCGCCAGGCGCTTCGCCTCGGCATAGTCGATGACGCTCGCCGTACCGTCAGCGCGACCCGCGGCCTCCTTCGCCAGCACGTTCATGGCGCCGGCCCGGGCGCCTCTGTGCCGGCGCTCCTTGCGATGGAATAGCCGCTCTTCGAGCCGCGCTTGATGTCGTACATCGCATCGTCGGCGCGGGCGAGCAGCGCCTCGACGCTCATCCTGGTGCCGCCGGGCACGTGGACGGCGCCGATCGAGAAGCTCAGCGGCAGCTTGTCGCTCGCGGCGTGGCGGGCGAGCTCGGCCGAGCGGGCCTGCAGGGCCTGCGCCTCCGCCTCGACGGCATCGGGCGCGATGTCCTCAATCCAGACCGCGAACTCGTCGCCGCCCAGCCGGCCGACCACGCCGCGCGTGCCGACATGGCGGCGCAGCAGGGCAGCGACCGCGCAGAGCGCCGCGTCACCCCGGGTATGGCCGCGCCGGTCGTTGACCGCCTTGAAGTTATCGAGGTCGACATAGAGCAGCACGCCGCCGCGCCCGCCGCCCTTCGCCTGGCCTTCGAGCCTGGCGCCGATCTCTTCGACGATCGCGCGGCGGTTCAGGACGCCGGTTAGCGCGTCGGTGCGCGCCAGGGCGAGCAGCCGGGCATGGGTGTCGATCTGCTCGAAGGCGATGCCGAGCTGATCGGCGATCCCGGCGAGCAGGATGCGCTCGTCGTCGGACCAGCGGCGGCGGTCGATGCGGGCGACGCTGACCGCGCCGTTGAGCTTGCCGCGATAGCGGGTCGGCAAGGCGAGCGAGCTGATGTCGCCGGGAAAATCGGGATCGAGGTCTTCCTCGATCGCGCGGCGCACCCTCTCGTCCACCTCGTCGAGCGGCACCGCGGTCTCGCCATAGGTGCCGACGCGCGCCAGGCGGTCGTCCGGCCCCGGCCGGTAGATCCAGCAGGCGGCGGCATGAAGCGAGGAGCGGAGCGCCTCGCCCGCCGCCTCGAGCAGGCGATCGGGCTCGACCTCGTCGCGAATCGTCTTGACCATGGCGGCGAGCAATTGCTCGCGGGCACGCACCGTCGCCAGCGCCTCGTCGCGCCGGTGGGCCTCGGTCACGTCGCGGCAGATGCCGCGCGCGCCCTGCCATTCGCCCTCGGGCGAGAGCATGGGCAGGCTGGACGCGATCAGGCAGGCGGATTCGCCCTTGGCGTCGCGCAGCCAGACCTCGACATCCTCGGTCGGCTCGCGCGCGTCGAACGGGAACGGGTCGGCCATCGGGCGGCGGCGGTCGAGCAGCGAGCGCGCCGGCTTGCCGATCAGGCGATCGGGCGCGTAGCCGAGCGCGCCGCGCGCGGTGACGAAGGCGAAGTTGCCTTGGGCGTCGGTCTCCCACACGAAGTCGGACGAGCACTCGACCAGGTCCTTGTAGCGCCGGCGCGACTCGACGAGGGCGTCGCGCAGGTTGCGGTCGAGCGTGGCGTCGCGGCCGAGCGCCAGATAGGTGAGCCCCTCGCTGCCGACCGGCCCCATCGGGATGATGGTCAGGCTGATCGCGACGCTCGCCTTGTCGCCGCCGAGCCGAAGCAGGTCGGACTGCGCCGCGCCCGCCTCCGCCGCCCGCGCGATCAGCGGAATCGCCTGCGGGCGCAACGGGCCGTTCAGGGCGGCGGCGAGCGTGGTCGCGCTCTGGTTGACCGGAAACGCCTGGCCGCTGGAATCGAGCAGCACGATCGGGCCCGGATAGCCGTTCATCAGCGTCCGGCCGAGATCGGTCAGATCCGGCCGCGTGATGCTGTGGAAGGTGGCGCGCGCGGCCTCGGGCTTTTCCTTGCGCCTGGTGGGGCTCGCCATGCTCAGCCTCCGACCCATTGCCCGCCGGCGTATTTCAGCTTCGCCTTCCCGGATGGGCTGGCCGCGCCGGCCGGCCCGGCCAGCGCCGCCGGCCTGCCGAAGTGGTAGCCCTGGCCCAGCACGACGCCGGCGGCCCGAACGGCGTTCGCGGTCGTCTCGTCTTCGATCATCTCGGCAATGGTGATGATGCCCAGACCCTCGCACAGCGAAGCGATCGAGCGAAGGAATGCAGAATTGAACATCGACGCGCTCACGTTACGTACGAAGCTGCCGTCGATTTTCAAGATGTCGACATTGAGCGAGCGCAGGTATTCGAAGGCGGCGGCGCCGGCGCCGAAATCGTCGAGGCAGACCCGGATGGAGAGCGCCCGCAACGCCTGCAGCGCGCGATTGACGCCTTCGAGATCGACGATCTTGGCGGATTCGGTCACCTCCAGCAGCATGCGGCCGGTCAAATCGGCGTTGCGCTCGATCCGCCCGGTCAGCGCCTCGACGAAGCCCGGCGCGACCAGCGAGCGGCCCGAGACGTTGACGGCGATCGACTCGCCTGCCCTGCACTCGCTGCGCAGGGTATGGATCGCCTGCTCGACGATGGCGAGGTCGAGCTCCGCGATGCTGCCGAGCTGCTCCGCCATGGTGATGAACTTGAACGGCGTGATGTCCTGGGAATCCGGCAGCCGGAACAGGGCCTCGTAGTGATGGACCTGACGGTCAGACAGCCTGACGATCGGCTGGAACGCCAGGGCGAAGCGCCGCTCGGCGATCGTGCGCTTGATGCGGCTCGACCATTCCAAGGTTTCCGCGAACATGACCCGGCAGCCCGCGCTCAGGCTGTCGAACGCGAGCGCGTCCGGCCCGGCCTCGGTGAACTTGTTGAGCGTGAACAGGATCGCGCGCGTCGTATCAGCCTCGCTCATCTCGCTGTCGAGGTCGACCGCCTTCGACTGCACGGCGATCTTGCGCGCGCCATCGTGCAGCCGCTTCGTGATCTCCTCGATCTCCGAGGCCAGGGAATCGAAGGGGGCCTCGGCGTCATGGACGATGCCGAGCTTGCCGGTGCCGAGATGCCCGACATCGTCGGCCTCGGCCGCCCTCGCGCGGAGCAGGCCGGCCACCTCGCTCATCACGCGCTGATCGCCGGGCGAGGCATCGGCGCCCTCCCCGCTCAGCCCCGCCATCTCGAGCAGGGTGAGGGAAAGCTTTCGATCGTTCGACTGGGCCTCCGCCATGCGGCGCGACACCGATTGGGCGAAGCCCTCGCTCTCCAGCAGCCCGAGCGCCGGATCGCGCGATGCGGACGAGGCGCCGCGCGGCTCCTCGACGGGCAGAGCGTGGCTGACCGAGACGAAGGTGCCGGCACCCGCCTCCGGCAGGCGATAGGCCCGGACCCTGACCCGGCGCATCTTGCCGTCCTGGCCGATCACGCGAGCCCTGAGCGCTCCGGAGCGGGCGCCGACCGCGGTCGCGCCGAACGCGGAACGCAGCGAAGCGCTGTCATCGGCGGCGAACAGCCCGAAGAAATCGACGCCGAGCAATCGGTCGGTATCGATGCCGAGAATCTCCTTGCCGGCGCCCGCCGCATAGGTGATCGCGCCGTCGCGGCCCACCTCCAGCACGAGGTCGGACGCGGCGAAGGCGAACGCGACGAAACGGTTGCGTTCCCTGCGCAAGGCCTCGAGCATCGGGGCTTCGGCAACCGTCGGCATCCGGCGAGCACTCAATGGGAGATCATCACGGCACCGCACGCTAAGGTGCGCGCGCTTAAGAATTAGTTAGGCAGTATTTACATACCGCAGCCGTGAATTGGCCAGACGATGTGCCTCACGCCCTAGGAACCGGCGGCGCCGCGGTCTAGATTGCAGCCATGCCCAAGATCACGCCCCCCGCGGCCGGCGAGCTGGCCGGCATCGACACCTGGATCTTCGACCTCGACAACACGCTCTACCCCGCGCGGACGCGGCTGTTCGACCAGATCGACCAGCGCATCGGCGAGTTCATCCAGCGCCAATTCGGCGTCGGCCATGGCGAGGCCAAGCGGCTCCAGAAATCCTACTTCCAGCGCCACGGCACCACGCTGCGCGGGCTGATGCTGGAGCACGGCATCGCGCCCGAGGGCTTCCTCGCCTATGTCCACGACATCGACTTCTCGATCCTGGAGCCGGCCGAGCGCATCGACCGCGCGCTGCAGCGGCTCGACGGGCGCAAGCTGATCTTCACCAACGCCGACGTGCCCTATGCCGAGCGTGTGATGGAGCGGCTCGGCGTGCGCCATCATTTCGAGGAGATCTATGACATCGCGGCGGCGGCCTATGTGCCTAAGCCGCTTCCCGAGGCCTATGCCACGCTGATCGAGCGCCACGCCGTGGTGCCCGAGCGCAGCATCTTCTTCGAGGACATCGTGCGCAACCTCGCGCCGGCAGCCGAGCTCGGCATGACCACGGTCTGGGTGCGCCATGACGACGTCTGGTCGTCGTGGGGCGCCGAAGAAGTAGACTGCCACTACGCGACGGACGACCTCGCCGGCTGGCTCGAGGTGCTCGCCGACGGCCACGGCAGCCCGCGGCCCGGCGATTGACAGCCCGCTCTCCCCGGCTACCTTAGCCGCCGCATCAGCCGGGGGCAGCACTGTGAACATCGCCGAAATCGAAGCCGTCATCGACGAAGCCTGGGAAGCGCGCGACAAGCTCGCGCCGGCGAGCGGCGGCAAGCCGCGCGCCGCGGTCGATGCCGCGCTCGCCGCGCTCGATGCCGGTGAATTGCGCGTCGCCGAGCCCGCGCCGGGCGGGTGGCGCGTCAACGAATGGCTCAAGAAGGCGGTGCTGCTCTCCTTCCGGCTCAACGACAACGCGCTGATCGCAGGCGGCACCGGGGCTGCGCCCTGGTTCGACAAGGTGCCGTCCAAGTTCGCGGGCTGGGACGAGGCGCGCTTCCGCGCCGCCGGCTTCCGCGCGGTGCCGGGCGCGGTGGTGCGCCGCTCGGCTTATGTTGCGCCCGGCGTCGTGCTGATGCCGTCCTTCGTCAATGTCGGCGCCTATGTCGATTCGGGCACCATGGTCGATACCTGGGCGACCATCGGTTCCTGCGCACAGATCGGCAAGAACTGCCATGTCTCGGGCGGCGCCGGCATCGGCGGCGTGCTCGAGCCGCTGCAGGCCACGCCCGTCATCGTCGAGGACGGCTGCTTCATCGGCGCGCGCGCCGAGGTGGCCGAAGGCGTCATCGTCGAGCGCGGCGCGGTGCTTGCCATGGGCGTCTATCTTGGCGCCTCGACGCGCATCATCGACCGCGAGAGCGGCGAGGTTCACTATGGCCGCGTGCCGGCCTATTCGGTCGTGGTGCCCGGCACCATGCCGGGCCGCCCGCTCAAGGACGGCAGCCCGGGCCCCGGCCTCTATTGCGCGGTGATCGTCAAGCGGGTCGACGAGAAGACGCGCGCCAAGACCTCGATCAACGAGCTGCTGCGGAGCTGAGGCCGCATCCCGCTTATGACGCCGATAGTCCTGCCTTCACGCCACGCTCATGTCCGCCGATAGCGTCGCGCTCGCCGATCCGCTCGCGCTTGCGCAGGCGCTGATCCGCTGCCCGAGCGTGACGCCCGAAGATGCCGGCGCGCTCGATGTCTTGCAGCGCGCGCTCGAATCGCTCGGCTTCCGCTGCACGCGGCTGCCCTTCGCCGAGCCGGGCACGCCCGACATCGACAATCTCTATGCGCGGCTCGGCGAGGCCGCGCCCAATCTCTGCTTCGCCGGCCATACCGACGTGGTGCCGGTCGGCGACGCGGCGCGCTGGACGGTCGAGCCGTTCGGCGCCGCGGTGCAGGGCGGCACGCTCTATGGCCGCGGCGCCGCCGACATGAAGGGGGCGATCGCCGCCTTCGTCGCCGCGGCCGCGCGCTACAAGGCATCGCACGCCGGCGGCATCAAGGGCTCGATCTCGCTGCTCATCACCGGCGACGAGGAAGGCCCCTCGATCAACGGCACGAGGAAGGCGCTCAAGGCGCTTGCCGAGCGTGGCGAGCGGCTCGACGCCTGCCTGGTCGGCGAGCCGACCAACCCGACGCGGCTCGGCGAGATGGTCAAGATCGGCCGGCGCGGCAGCCTGTCGGGCTGGCTGCGCGTGCTCGGCGCGCAAGGGCACACCGCCTACCCGCAGCTCGCCGACAACCCGATCCCGCGCCTGGTGCGCATGCTCGGCGTGCTGACGGAGAGCAGGCTCGACGACGGCACCGCGCACTTCCAGCCCTCGAACGCGCAGGTCACCACGGTCGATGTCGGCAACCCGGCGACCAACGTGATCCCGGCCGAGGCGCGCGCCGCCTTCAACATCCGCTTCAACGACCGCCACACCGGCAGGAGCCTGGAGGACTGGCTGCGCCGCGAGTTCGATGCCATCGGCGGCGCCTACGAGCTGAAGGTGCAGGTCTCGGGCGAGGCGTTCCTCACCCCGCCCGGCCCGCTCTCGGACCTGATCGCCAAGGCCGCCGAAGCGGTGACCGGCGCGACGCCCGAACTCTCCACCACCGGCGGCACGTCCGACGCGCGCTTCATCAAGGACTACTGCCCGGTCGCCGAGTTCGGCCTGATCGGCCAGACCATGCACAAGGTGGACGAGCGGGTGGCGCTGGCGGATCTGGAGGGGTTGACGAGGATTTATCTGGGCGTGCTGGAGAGTTTCTTCGGATGAAAAAGAAAATAATCTCTTAGATAAATGGTCTTTCTTTTTTATACGATTCTATATATTTTCTACCCGCCTCCTACTTTTAATATTTATTAAGGCAGGAAAATAGTATTCTGGATAGTTATGAGGATTGGTCAGATCATTTATGTATATTTTAGTATAGATATTATTAAAATCTAGTATCATTTTTTCCCACTTTTCCTTTCCTGGATTTTTAGTAAAAAATACTAAAAAGTAATTATTTTTATTTAAGGATTCTACCATTTTTGTCATTTGAGAAGCATATGACCCTGAGTTATTAGGTAAAAAATATTGACGAAATGGCTGCTTGTCGGTTAAATGTTTTAATTCTATAAGCGCTTTAAATAATTTATTGCCCTTATAAATTTGCACTCCAAAATCTACTTTTCCTGAACTTTCTATATTTTCAATATTGTATTCTGTTGAAAACGATTCTATTTTATTGTTTATTTTCATTTTTTCTAAATATACAATTAATTCCCCCTTAAACCATCCTTCGAGTTGCCTACCGTGTTTTGAAAAACATTCAAATTTCTCTTTATTATGAACGAATACTTCAAAAAATTCTGAAAATATATCAAGTATGTGCTGGTCGATCGCCTTCATGTCACTCACTCTCACATCTCAAATTCATTATATCTGACTATCATTCCTAAAGCAGAGGTTCAAGTCTTCACGACGTCACCCTCCACCGCGCGCAGCTCGAACGACGCCGCCATCAGCGCGCGGGTGTAGTCGGTCTTGGGCGAATCGAAAATCTGGTCCGCAGGCCCCTGCTCGACCACGAGGCCGTCCTTCATCACCACGACGTCGTGGCTCAGCGCGCGCACCACGCGGAGATCGTGGCTGATGAAGAGGTAGGCGAGCCGGTGGCGGTCCTGCAGCGCGCGCAGGAGGTCGATGATCTGGGCCTGCACGGACATGTCGAGCGCCGAGGTCGGCTCATCGAGCACGACGAAGCGCGGCCTGAGCACCAGCGCGCGCGCGATCGAGATGCGCTGGCGCTGGCCGCCCGAGAACTCGTGCGGGTAGCGGTCCTGCATCTCGGGATCGAGGCCGACCTCCTTGAGCACGTCCGCGACGAACCCGCGGCGCTCGGCCTCGTCCTTGCCGATGCGGTGCACGTCGAGCCCCTCGGCGATGATCTGGTAGATCGAGAGCCTGGGGCTCAGCGACGAATAGGGATCCTGGAACACCACCTGCATGCGCCGCCGCTTCGGGCGCATGGCGCGGAAGCCATAGCCCTCAATCGGCTCGCCCTCGAAGACGATGCGCCCCGTGCTCTTGAGCAGGCGGAGCAGGCCGAAGCCGAGCGTGGTCTTGCCTGAGCCCGACTCGCCGACCACGCCGACGGTATGGCCCTCGCGCACCGCGATGGTCACGCCGTCGACCGCCTTCACATAGTCGACCGTGCGGCGGAAGACGCCGGCCTTGATCGGGAAATGGACCTTGAGGTCGTCACATTCGATCACCACCGGCGCGCCGGGGTCGGAATGCAGCGGATCGCCCTTGGGCTCGGCGGCGAGCAGCATGCGCGTATAGGGGTGCTCGGGCGCCGCGAAGAGGCGCGCGGTCTCGCCGGCCTCGACGATCTTGCCGGCGCGCATCACGCAGACCCGGTCCGCGATGTGACGCACGATGTTGAGGTCGTGGGTGATCAGGAGGATCGCCATGCCGAGCCGCTCCTGCAGCTCGGTGAGCAGCTTGAGGAGCTGCGCCTGGATGGTGACGTCGACCGCGGTGGTCGGCTCGTCGGCGATCAGGAGGTCGGGCTCGTTGGCGAGCGCCATCGCGATCATCACGCGCTGGCGCTGCCCGCCCGAAAGCTCGTGCGGATAGGATTTCAGCCGCCGCTCGGCGTCCGGCAGCGCGACCAGCTTCAAGAGCTCGCGGGCGCGCTTGTAGGCAGCCGGCTTCGACATCGAGCGGTGCAGGATGAGGATTTCGGCGATCTGCTTGCCCACCGTGTGCAGCGGGTTGAGCGAGGTCATCGGCTCCTGGAAGATCATCGAGACGCGGTTGCCGCGCACCCTTCTCAGCGCCTTCTCGGGCGCGCCGAGCATCTCCCGGCCGTCCACCAGGATGCTGCCGCGCGGGTGCGAGGCGACCGGATAGGGCAGCAATTGCAGGATCGACAGCGCGGTGACCGACTTGCCCGAGCCGGACTCACCAACAAGGGCAAGCGTCTCGCCGCGCGTGATGTCGAACGACACGCCGTCGACCGCGACGATCTCGCGCCCGTTCGAGTTGAAGCTGACCGCGAGGTCGCGGACCTCAAGGAAGGGTGCGCCGCTCATCTTCCGGTCAGCTTGCGCGGGTCGAAGGCGTCGCGCACCGCCTCGCCCACGAAGATCATCAGGCTCAGCATCAGCGCGATGACGAAGAAGCCGGTGAAGCCGAGCCAGGGCGCCTGCAGGTTCGCCTTGCCCTGCTGCAGGAGCTCGCCGAGCGAGGGCGAGCCCGGCGGCAGGCCGAAGCCGAGGAAGTCGAGCGCGGTCAGCGTGGTGATCGAGCCGTTCAGGATGAAGGGCAGGAAGGTGAGCGCCGAGACCATGGCGTTCGGCAGCGCGTGGCGCACGATGATGGTGGTGTCGCGCACGCCGAGCGCGCGCGCCGCGCGGATATAGTCGAAATTGCGCACGCGCAGGAACTCGGCGCGCACCACGTCGACCAGGCTCATCCAGCTGAACAGCAGGAGCAGGCCGAGCAGCAGCCAGAACGACGGCTCGACGATGCTCGCGAGGATGATCAGCAGGAAGAGCTGCGGCAGGCCGGACCACACCTCGATGAAGCGCTGGAAGCCGAGATCGACCCAGCCGCCGAAGAAGCCCTGCACCGCGCCGGCCGCGATGCCGATGATCGAGGAGAAGAGGGTCAGCGCCAGGCCGAACAGCACCGAGATGCGAAAGCCGTAGATCAGGCGCGCCAGCACGTCGCGGCCCTGGTCGTCGGTGCCGAGCAGGTTGGCGGCGGAGGGTGGCCCCGGCGCCGGCACCTCGAGGTCGTAGTTGATAGTCTTGTAGCTGTAGGGGATGGCGGGCCACACCATCCAGCCCTGCTCCCGGATCATCTCCTGCACATAGGGGTCGCGATAGTCGGCCTCGGTCTCGAAGTCGCCGCCGAACGCGGTCTCGGGATAGGCGATGAAGACCGGGAAATAGAGCGTGCCGTCATATTTCACGAGCAGCGGCTTGTCGTTCGCGATCAGCTCGGCGAACAGGCTGAGCACGAACAGGAAGAGGAAGAGCCAGAGCGCGACATAGCCGCGCCGGTTGGCCTTGAAGTTGCGCACGCGCCGCCTGGTCAGCGGCGAAACCCGGAACCACAGGAAGCGGTCGGTCACGGCTCAGGCCTTCCGCTCTCTTGTCGTCATGGCCCGGCTTGACCGGGCCATCCAGGGCGGCGGCACGGTTGTTTCCGACGTTTTCTGGATTGCCGGGTCAAGCCGGGGCATGACGAGTGTGGGCGAGGTTCGCGACGCTGCGCCGGTCGAATGATGCCGCACGGCCTAGACCTCGCGCTTCTCGAAGTCGATGCGCGGATCGACCAGCACATAGGTGAGGTCGCCGACCAGCTTCACGACGAGGCCGAGCAGCGTGAAGAAGAAGAGCGTGCCGAAGATCACCGGATAGTCGCGGTTGATCAGCGATTCGAAGGAGAGCAGGCCGAGCCCGTCGAGCGAGAAGATCACCTCGATCAGGAGGCTGCTGGTGAAGAGGATGCCGATGAAGGAGCCGGGCAGGCCGGCGATGATGATCAGCATCGCGTTGCGGAAGACGTGGCCGTAGAGCACGCGGCGATTGGTCAGGCCCTTGGCGCGCGCCGTGACCACGTACTGCTTGCCGATCTCCTCCAGGAAGGAATTCTTGGTCAGCATGGTGAGCGTGGCGAAGCCGCCGATCATCATGGCGGTGATCGGCAGCACCAGGTGCCAGAAATAGTCGGCGATCTTGTCGATGAACGAGAGCTCGTGCCAGTTGTCCGAGACCAGGCCGCGCAGCGGGAACCAGTCGAGATAGCTGCCGCCGGCGAACAGCACGATCAAGAGCACGGCGAACAGGAAGCTCGGGATCGCGTAGCCGACGATGATCACCGCGCTCGACCAGACGTCGAAGCGCGTGCCGTCCTTCACCGCCTTTCTTATGCCGAGCGGGATGGATATCAGATAGGCGAGCAGCGTGGTCCACAGGCCGAGCGAGATCGACACCGGCATCTTGTCGAGCACCAGATCGACCACGCTCTGATCGCGGAAGAAGCTCTTGCCGAAGTCGAAGCGAACATACTGCCCCATCATCTGGAGAAAGCGCTCGCCCAGCGGCTTGTCGAAGCCGTAGAGCTTCTCGATCTCCTTGATGAACTCGGGCCTGAGGCCGCGCGCGCCCCGATAGCCGCCGGCATCGCCGGGCGCGGTGGTCGCCTGGGCGCCGCTGATCTCGCTCGCCGCGCTGCCGCCGAACCGCGCCGTCGCCTCGACCGCGGTGCCGGAAAGCCGCGCGATGAGCTGCTCGACCGGCCCGCCCGGCGCGACCTGGATGATCAGGAAATTGATCACCATGATCCCGAACAGCGTCGGGACGATCAGCAGCAGGCGGCGGACGATGTAGGCGAACATCGGCTTGGCCGGCGTCCCGTCCTATTCTTCTTCCTCGAGCACGCGCTCGCCGGCCCGCAGCGCCACCTCCTTGGCAGGATCGACCCACCAGGTGTCGATATGGCCGAGCGCGTATCTGGGCGAGACCGCCGGCCGGGCGAACTTGTTCCAGTAGGCGACGCGAAAGACCCGGACGTGCCAATGCGGCACGACATAGTGGCCCCAGAGCAGGGCGCGGTCGAGCGCGTGCGTCGCGGTGAGCAGCGCCTCGCGGTCGGGCGCCGCGATGACCTGCTCGATCAGCGCGTCGATCGCCTTGGAGCGGACGCCGATATAGTTGCGCGAGCCGGGCGCATCCGCCGCGCCCGAGCCCCAGAACTCGCGCTGCTCGTTGCCAGGCGAGAGCGACTGGCCGATGGTCGAGACCACCATGTCGAAATCGAAGTTGTTGAGCCGGTCGATATACTGCGAGGAATCGATCACGCGCAGGCGCATGTCGATGCCGAGCCGCGCCAGGCTCTTGGCATAGGGCCCGCCGATGCGCTCGAAGGCCGGATCGACCAGCAGGAGCTCGAACGACATCGGCTTGCCGGTGTTCGGGTCGATCCGCTTGCGGTCCTTCACGACGAAGCCCGCCGCGTCGAGCAGCGCGCCGGCCTGCCGCAGGTTCTCCCGGTTGTTGCCCGAGCCGTCGGTGCGCGGCGCCTTGAATTCCTCGGTGAACACCTCGGGCGGCAGCTCGGCCTTGAGCGGCTCCAGGAGCTTCAGCTCGGCCTCGCTCGGCAGGCCCGAGGAGGCCAGCTCGGAATTCGAGAAATAGCTCTCGGTCCGGGCATAGGCGCCGTAGAACAGGTTCTTGTTGGCCCATTCGAAGTCGAAGGCGTAGGAGAGCGCGAGGCGCACGCGCGGGTCGGAGAACATCGGCTTCCGCGTGTTGAGGATGAAGCCCTGCATGCCGGTCGGCACGTCGTTCGGGATCTCCTCCTTGATCGCGAGGCCCTTGTCGAAGGCGGGTCCGGTATAGGCGGTCGCCCAGTCCTTCGACGAGTTCTCCTGGCGGAAGTCGTAGACATGCGCCTTGAAGGCTTCGAGCTCGACAGTGCGGTCGCGGAAATAGTCGTAGGTGATGGTATCGAAGTTGTAGCGCCCCTTGAGGCGCGGCAGGTCCTTGCCCCAATAGTCCTCGACCCGCTGATAGCTGATCGAGCGGCCGGCGTTGACGGTGCCGATCTTGTAGGGCCCGCTGCCGAGCGGCGGCACGAGCGAGGTCTGGTCGAACGGGTGCTCGGTGTAGAACGCCTTCGGGATCACGGAGAGCTGGCCCATGATGAGCGGCAGCTCGCGGTTCTCGCCGCCCGAGAAGCTGAACTTGACCCGCCGCTCGCCGAGGTCCTCGGCCTTCTCGACGTTGGCGTAGTAGAGCCGGTAGAAGGGATCGCCTTTCTCCTTCAGCGTCTCGAACGAGAAGATCACGTCCTCGACCGTGACCGGCGTGCCGTCGTGCCAGCGCGCTTCCGCCCTGATGGTGAAGATCACCCAGGAGCGGTCCGCCGGCATCTCGATCCGCTCGGCGAGCAGGCCGTATTCGGAGAACGCCTCGTCGCTCGAGCCTTCCATCAGAGTCTCGAAGACGAGGCCGAGACCGGCCGCCGGCACGCCCTTGACGATGAACGGGTTCAGGCTGTCGAACGTGCCGGTGCTGGAGAGCCTGAGCGTGCCGCCCTTCGGCGCATCGGGATTGACGTATTCGTAGTGGTCGTCCGGCCCGTATTTGAGGTCGCCGTGCATGGCGATGCCGTGGCCGGCATAGGCCTCGCCCTGCGTTTCGGCGCGCGCGGCCGTGCCGCCGGCGATGGCGGCGCCGAGCGCCAGCGCGGCGATGGCCGGCGCGAGTGAACCCAAGCCGACGAGACGGGCGCCGTCTTTCATCGCCTTCACCATGAAGCCCTCATGCTGAGATTTCCGAGGCATGCCAGATCGAACCCTTGGATTGGAGTGGCGACGGCCAAGCGGGCCGCCGGTCAACCGGAGTGGCTTGCGCCTCCTCGCTGAATTCGCTCCCCAAGATTCCCTACGACAACCCGAGCCGCATCGGGCGGGCTTGGTTTCAATCTATCGTCTTCCCGCGGGCGCGCAACGCCGCCTCCTTTTCCGGGTCGACCCACCAGGTGTCGAGGCCGAGGTCGTAGGCGGGCGGCGTCTCGGGCCGGCTGAACTTGTTCCAATAGACCAGGCGGTGGCTGCCCTTATAGTACTGCGGCACCATGTAGTGGCCGAACAGCAGCACGCGATCGAGTGCGTGCGCCGCCGTGATCAAGGCCTCGCGGCTCGCCGCCGACAGCACCTTCTCGATCAGCGCATCGACCACCGGGTTCTTGATGCCGGCGAGGTTGAGGCTGCCCTCCTCGTCCGCCGCGGCGCTGCCGAAATAGCTCCTGAGCTCGGCGCCGGGCGATAGCGCCTGCACGTAGCGCTGGATGATGAAATCGAAGTCGAAGCTCTTCAGCCGGTTCTGGTACTGCGCGAGGTCGACCATCCTGAGCGAGGTGACGATGCCGAGCCGCTCCAGGTTGCGCGCATAGGGCGCGATGATGCGCTCGAAGCCCGGCTCGAAATAGAGGAACTCGACCTTGAACGGCTCGCCCGTGGCGGGGTCGAGCAGCTTGCCGCCATTCGATTCGAGGCCGGCGGCCGCGAACAGCCGGCGCGCCTCCCGCAGGTTCTGCCGCGCATCGCCCGAGCCGTCGGTCCTAGGCGGCTCATAGGCGGTGGTGAACAGCTCGGGCGGCAACCGGTCGCGATAGGGCTCGAGCAGCGCGATCTCCTCGGGCGTGGGCAGGTCACGCGCGGCGAGCTCCGAATTCTCGAAATAGCTCGCCATGCGCTCGTAGAGCCCGTGGAACAGGTTCTTGTTGGTCCACTCGAAGTCGAACGCATAGCCGAGCGCCTCGCGCACCCTGGGGTCGGCGAACCTGTCGCGCCGCGTGTTGATGAAGAACGCCTGCACGCCGGAGGGCCTATGGTCGGGCACGGTTTCGCGCACGATGCGGCCGTCCGCGACCTCGGGGATGTCGTAGGCGGTCGCCCAGGTCTTCGCGGTGAACTCCTCGTGCCATGAATAGGCGCCCGACTTGAATGCCTCCACCAGGACCGTGCGGTCGCGATAATAGTCGTAGCGGATGATGTCGAAATTGTGCCGGCCGACGCGCACCGGCAGCGCGGCGCCCCAATAGCCGGGGTCGCGCTGATAGGCGATCGAGCGGCCGGGGTTGACGCGCGCGATCTTGTACGGCCCGCTGCCGAGCGGCGGCGTCATCGTCGTCTCGTTGAAGGTGTGCGCCGTGTAGTACGCCTTGGAGAGCACGGGCATGGCGCCGGCGATCAGCGGCAGCTTGCGGTTCTCGGCCGAGCGGAAGCGGAACGCGACCTCGCGCGGCGAGAGCGCCTCCGCCGCCTCGATGTCGGCATAGAGGATGCGGAAGGTCGGGTCGCCCTCCTTGAGCAGCGTCTCGAACGAGAACACCACGTCCTCCGCCGTGATCGGCGTGCCGTCGTGGAAGCGCGCCGCCTCGCGCAGCACGAAGCGCACCGAGAGGCGATCCTCTGCGAGCGCGACGCTCTCCGCGATCAGCCCGTAGGCCGCATCAGGCTCGTCCAGCGACGGCTCGAGCAGGGATTCGAACACGAGGGTGTCCACGCCCAGCGCCGGCACGCCTTTCAAGATGAAAGGATTCAGGCTGTCGAAAGTTCCCTCGAGGCCGCGGCTGTAGGTGCCGCCCTTCGGCGCCTCGGGGTTCGCATAGTCGAAATGCGCGAAGTCCGCGCCGTATTTCAGCTCGCCGAACAGCGAGAGGCCGTGCGACGGCTCGCCCGCCGCGGCACCCCACGTCGCCGACAGGACGAGCGACGCGGCGATGGCGATGCCGGCAACGCGCCAGGCGAAGCTTCGCTTCCAACGCCGGCCTCGCCCGCCCGGCTCCGCGGACGGCAGCGCGCCGGAGCGCGGAATCGCGAGCGATTCGGCAGCCATGCCCGGACTCTGCCTTGAACCCGGCCCGATGAAAAGCCGAAGTGGTTGTTGGTTGTTGTTGCCCGCTCAAGCAGGCGAAGCCGGTAGCGGGCATCGGCAAGCACGCCCGCTCAAGCAGGCGAAGCCGGTAGCGGGCATCGACAAGCACGCCCGCTCAAGTAGGCGCAGCCGATGGCGGGCAACAACAACCACTGCTGGAAGCAGGCGCGCGGCGCGCCCATACTTCCCGCATGACGCGCTATCCGACCAGCGGCGGGCCGATCCATCGCCGCATCCCCGAGGGCGACAGCCTGCCGCGCCTGGTGTGCGACACCTGCGGCTTCATCCGCTACGACAACCCGAAGATCGTGGTCGGCTCGGTCGCGAGCGTCGAGGACGGGCGCATCCTGCTGTGCCGGCGCGCCATCGAGCCGCAGAAGGGCTTCTGGACTCTGCCGGCCGGCTATCTGGAGCTCAATGAGACCGCCGAGGCCGGCGCGCAGCGCGAGGCGGTGGAGGAGGCCTGCGCGCGCGTCGCGATCGAGGGCCTGCTCGCGCTCTACAGCATCCCGCGCATCAGCCAGGTGCAGCTCATCTTCCGCGCGCGCCTGCTCGACGAGGCGATCGGCGTCGGGCCCGAGAGCCTGGAGGTCGCGCTCTGTCGCTGGGCCGAGATTCCGTGGGACCGGCTCGCCTTCCCCTCGGTCGGCTGGGCGCTGCACCATCATCGTGCCGCCGAGGGCCGGCCGCTCGGCGTGCCGTTCGGCAACCCGCCCGGCCAGCGCGGCGACTTCGCGCCCGGCCGCGCCGCACCGGCTTCCGAGCCTAGCTGAGCCCGAGCAGCGCCCGCGCGAAGCCTTCCGCCTCGAACGGCCTCAAATCGTCGATGCCCTCGCCGACGCCGAGGGCCACGATGGGGAGGCCGAATCTCTTCGCCAGCGCGACCACCACGCCGCCCTTGGCCGTGCCGTCGAGCTTGGTCATGACGAGGCCGTCGATCTCGACCGCTGCCTTGAAGACCTCGACCTGGCTGTGCGCGTTCTGGCCGGTGGTGGCGTCGAGCACGAGCAGCCGCGTGTGCGGCGCCTCCGGATCGAGCTTCTTGAGCACCCGGTCGATCTTCTTGAGCTCGTCCATCAGGTGCGCCTTGTTCTGCAAACGCCCGGCGGTATCGATGATCAAGACGTCGGCGCCCTTGGCCCTGGCTTCGGCGAACGCGTCATAGGCGAGGCCGGCGGCGTCCGCACCGGTCTCGGCGCGCGACACCACCGGGCAGCCGGCGCGCTCGCCCCAGATCCTGAGCTGCTCGACCGCGGCGGCGCGGAAGGTATCGCCGGCAACCAGCATGACATTGCGGCCCTCGGCGCGAAGCTGGTGGGCGAGCTTGCCGATCGTTGTGGTCTTGCCGGTGCCGTTGACGCCGGCGACCAGGATGACGTGCGGTTTTTTCGCGGCGTCGATGGCGAGCGGGCGCGCCACCGGCTCCAGGATGCGCGCGATCTCGGCGGCGAGCGCGAGCCTCACCTCGTCCTCGCTCACCTCGCGGCCGAGCTTCTGGCGGGCCACCGCCTCCACCATGTCGGACGCGGTCTCGATGCCGAGGTCGGCCGCGATCAGCGCCTCCTCCAGCTCGTCGAGCATCGCGCGGTCGAGCTTGCGGCCGGTGAAGATGCCGCCGATCGAGCCGCTCAGGTTCTGCGCGGTCTTGCTGAGCCCCGCCTTGAGGCGCGCGAAGAAGCCGCCCTTGCGGCCTTCCTTCTCGTCGGACCGGCTCATGGCGTCAGGTTTGGCGGCCATGGCGGGCGGTCTCGCCCGCATCTTGTTTTCGTGAGTCACCCCCTCCCCTCCCTCCCCCATCAAGGGGGAGGGGGTAGGAAAGAGAAGCGCCGCGAAGCCGCACCTCCTGTCCCCTCCCCCCTTGTGGGGGAGGGATAGGGAGGGGGGTCTGATGAAACGGGCCTCTAGCACGCGCAACCAGCGTCTCGCCGTCGCGCACGGTGACAACGGCAGGAATAATTTCGCCCGGTTGAACCGCGCCGCCCTCGATCCGCACCGGCAGGTAGCGTTCGCTGCGGCCTTCGCCGTCGCGCTCGACCAGCACCGAGACCGCGCTGCCGACCGTGTTGTCGAGCGCCTCGCGCAGGCGCGCCGCGCCGCGCGCCCTGAGCCGCGCCGCGCGTTCCTTGCGGAGGGCGACGGGCACCGCCGGCATGCGCGCCGCCGGCGTGCCGGCACGCGCCGAATAGGGGAAGACGTGCAGATGATCGAGCCCGGCCTCGTCGATCAGGCGGAGCGTGTTGTCGAACATCGCGTCGTCCTCGGTCGGGAAGCCCGCGATCAGGTCGGCGCCGAAGATCATGTCGGGGCGCGCCGCGCGCAGCCTCGCGGTGAGCGCGATCACGTCGGCCCGCGCATGGCGCCGCTTCATGCGCTTCAGGATCAGGTCGTCGCCCGCCTGCACGCTGAGGTGCAGATGCGGCATCAGGCGCGGCTCGGCGGCGAACAGGGCCTCGAGCCCGGCATCGAGCTCGACCGGGTCGATCGAGGAGAGGCGCAGCCGCTTCAGCTCGGGGACGGCCGCGAGCAGCCGCCTCACCATCTGGCCGAGCGGCGGGCGGCCCGGCAGGTCGGCGCCATAGGCGCCGATATCGACGCCCGAGAGCACCACCTCGCGATGGCCGCTCTCGACCAGGAGCCGGACCTCCCGCACGATCGCGCCGATCGGCACGCTGCGGCTCGGCCCGCGGCCATAGGGGATGATGCAGAAGGTGCAGCGATGGTCGCAGCCGTTCTGCACCTGCACGAAGGCGCGCGCCCGGTTCTCGAAGCCCGCGACCAGGTGCGCCGCGGTCTCGCGCGCCGCCATGATGTCGTTGACCACGACGCGCTCGCTCCGCTCGGGCGCGAAGCTCGCGGCCTCCAGCTTCTCGCGGTTGCCGAGCACGCGGTCGATCTCGGCCATGGCCGCGTAGCGCGACGGGTCCACCTGCACGCCGCAGCCGGTCACGATGATGCGCGCGTCCGGCCGCTCGCGCCGGGCGCGGCGGATCGCCTGGCGCGCCTGGCGCTCGGCCTCGGCGGTGACCGCGCAGGTGTTGACGATCACGGCATCGCGGAGGCCCGCCTCGTCGGCCTTGGCGCGCATCGCCTCGGCCTCGTAGGCGTTCAGCCGGCAGCCGAAGCTGATGATGTCGAGCCCGCTCATGCCGCCGCCGCGTCCGGCAGGATACCGGTGAAGCTGGTGGCGACCGGGCCGGCCATGACGACATGGCCGTCCTCGCGCCATTCGATGTCGAGCGGCCCGCCGTCGAGGATCACGCGGGCGCGCCGCCCGGTCAGCCCGCGCCTGACGGCGGCGACCAGGGTGGCGCAGGCGCCGGTGCCGCAGGCGAGCGTGAGGCCGGCGCCGCGCTCCCAGACGCGGAGCCTGATCCGCTCGCGGTCGAGCACCTGGGCGGCCTCGATGTTGGCGCGCTCGGGGAACAGCGGGTCGTGCTCAAGCTGCGGCCCGAGCGTCGCGAGGTCGACCGCCTCGGCATCGGGCACGAAGAAGACGGCGTGCGGGTTGCCCATGCTGACCGCGGCAGGATCGCGCAGCGCGCCGGCCGAGAGGTCGAGATGCAGCGTGTCCATCTGGCGGGCGAGCGGGATGTCGCGCCAGTCGAGCCCGGGCTCGCCCATGTCGACCGCGACGAGGCCGCCGTCGCGCGCCTCGGCGCGGAGCAGGCCCGCCCGGGTCTCGATCACGATGCGGCGCCGGCCGCTCTCGCGGGCCAGCAGCGCGGCGACGCAGCGCGTGCCGTTGCCACAGGCGCCGACCTCTCCGCCGTCAGGGTTATAGATGCGCATGAAGACGTCGGCATCCTTCGAGCGCGCCGGCTCGATCTCCAGGAGTTGGTCGCAGCCTACCCCGGTGCGCCGGTCGGCGATCGCCCTGACCGCGCCGGCATCGAGCGCGATCGGCCGCACCCGGCCGTCGAGCACCACGAAATCGTTGCCGAGCCCGTGCATCTTGATGAAGGGGGTGCCGCTCATGGCGGGGTTATAGGGCGCGCCCGTGCCCGCGTCCACTTGGCCCCCGAAACGAGCCGACGTGCCGTCTTGAACGGACTCGTCGCGCAGGTTGCGCTCATCCGCCTCCCAATACACGTCGATCGGCTCGATGATGTCGCCGAGGATGCGTGCGGTTCCCTTCATCGAGCCGATGATCGAGCGAGTCTTCCTACTCGCAGGCCCAGCCGGCGTTTCAGATGTCGTACTGGTGCAATCCTTACTCATGGAGCACGTCTATATGCTCGAACCTCGGCGTAGTCAGCCGGCGATTGAAGCGACCCAGTAGTGTGAAGCGACCTCGGGAACCCGCAGGCTTCCTAATGGGCTTGCTGCAACGGTTGTTGCACGCGCGCGGGACCTTATGCGATGTGACGGGCGCTAAGTGATTCAAACGACTCGTTAATTTTCCACCTTTACTAAGCTACTGATTCTGCTATGATTTCTTTTGATGGATGGGACTTATAACCTCAACGGCGGGTTCAAGCCGACCCTGAAACGGTTCGCCGATCTCGGCGGACCCGATTTTTTCCCTACGCCGCAGTGGGCCACGTTCGCACTCATCGACAACGAACGGTTCGACGGCGACATTTGGGAATGCGCTTGCGGCAATGGAGCCATGTCCCGTGTCCTGGAGGAAACTAAAAGCTACGTCTTCAGCTCGGATCTCTACCAGCGTGGATATGGCGAGGCGGGACGCGACTTCCTGAAGGCGACACGTCGAACAGATAACATCATCACGAATCCACCATATAACAGCGCTGAGGGATTCGTCAGAGTCGGAACAAAACTTGCAAAGCACAAATTCGCATTGCTACTGCGGCTTGCGTTTCTCGAAGGAGCCAACCGTGCAAACACCATATTTGCTCGGACCCCTCCATCGCGCGTATGGGTATTCAGTGAGCGAATTACGTTTTATCCGACTGGCGTAGAAGTCAAAGGAACAGGAACCACAGCGTACGCGTGGTTTGTATGGGACAGAGACGCACAGAGCCGAACGGAGTTACGTTGGTTGAAGCCTGGCTACCGGGCGCGGTATTCTTAGGGTCGCTCCCGCTGCCTGCCCGAGTCAGTAACTTGATAGCCCACGCGTGGGACATGCTTTAGATAGCCCTCACAGATGTAATTTCCTTCCTGATCGAAGTGTGATTTGATATTTCGAATTTGCTGCTCCCACATTTCCTCATTGGGTCGCGTCTTAGATTGAGTTCGATCAGCGGAAGAGAGAGTAAGGTAGTTTGGAACTTCCTTCCTACATCTTTGAAAGGTTGCTATGCCATTCGGCGCGGCCTTCGCAATTTGGACTATCGCGAATGCTACCTCAGACTCGGTAACACGATTATGTTTCCGGCGCATTTTGCCCCCCATTTTCAGCTTGGATATTTTAGGGGTATCACCACTAACGAGCGAGTCCATTGAATAAGATTGGGTAGCCCTATTCCAACGCCCGATTGTCGGAGGGCTTCTCCCCGGAGGCGCAGATTGACTATCTCCCCGCCGGGGCCTACATTCCGGCCGTCCTGACGCCTTAGGGCCGCCGCCTCCGAGGAGGTACGCCAGTCCGCGAGTCTCGCGCGCTGGCGCGTTTGCATTTGGATCAATGGGTTAGCCCGTGTTCGACACCCTGACCAACCGGCTGAATGCCGTCTTCGAGCGGCTCACCAGGCGCGGCGCGCTGTCGGAGGCCGACGTGAGCGAGGGCCTGCGCGAGGTGCGCATCGCGCTGCTCGAGGCCGATGTCGCGCTGCCCGTGGTTAAGGACTTCGTCGCCCGCGTCAAGGAGCAGGCGGTCGGCCACGAGGTGCTGCGCTCGGTCACGCCGGGCCAGCAGATCATCAAGCTGGTCCACGACCATCTGGTCCAGACGCTGGGTGCCGACGAATCCGAACTCGACCTCGCGGTCGAGCCGCCTTCGGTGATCCTGATGGCGGGCCTCCAAGGCTCGGGCAAGACCACGACCAGCGCCAAGCTCGCCCGCCGCCTCAGCCGGCAATACAGGAAACGCTGCCTGCTCGCCTCGCTCGACACGCGCCGCCCGGCCGCCATGGAGCAGCTCGCCGTGCTCGGCAAACAGGCCGAGATCGACGTGCTGCCGATCGTGCCGGGCGAGGACGCGGTCAGGATCGCGAAGCGCGCGCGCGAGACCGCCCGGCTCGAAGGCTATGACGTGGTGATCCTCGATACCGCGGGGCGCCTGCACGTCGACCAGGAGCTGATGGACGAGGTCGCGGCGGTGCACGCGGCGACCCGCCCGGTCGAGACGCTGCTGGTCGCCGACGCGCTGACCGGCCAGGACGCGGTCAACGTCGCGAGCCAGTTCAAGGCGCGCCTGCCGCTCACCGGCATCGTGCTGACCCGGGCGGACGGTGACGGCCGCGGCGGCGCCGCGCTCTCGATGCGCGCGGTCACCGGCTGCCCGATCAAGCTGATCGGCGTCGGCGAGAAGCTCGACGCGCTCGAAGCCTTCCACCCCGAGGGCATCGCCTCGCGCATCCTCGGCATGGGCGACATCGTCTCGCTGGTCGAGAAGGCGCAGGCGACGGTCGATCAGGCCGAGGCCGAGAAGCTCGCCGCCAAGGTGCAGAAGGGCGCCTTCGACCTCGACGATCTCGCCAAGCAGCTCCAGCAGATGAAGAAGATGGGCGGCATGGACGGCCTGCTCGGCCTGCTCCCCGGCGTCGGCAAGGTCAAGAAGCAGCTCGCCCAGGCCAACATCGACGACGCCATGCTGGGCCGCCAGCTCGCCATCATCCAGTCGATGACCGCGAGGGAGCGGCGTTACCCGAAGCTCCTGAACGCCTCGCGGCGGCGGCGCATCGCGGCCGGCTCGGGCACCTCGATCCAGGAGGTCAACCGGCTGCTCAAGCAGTTCCAGCAGATGAGCGGCATGGTGAAGAAGCTTGGCAAGGTGGGCGCCAAGGGCCTGCTGCGCGGCCTGCCGCCCGGCACCATCCCGCCCGGCGCGTTGCCCCCAGGATTCCCGCGCGGCGGCGCGTCGTGACCCGCCGCGCACGCCTCGAACCAGCGTTGACGAGATCACCAAGGACACTGAGCCAAGACATCGAAAGGACGTTGAGCGCATGAGTCTGACAATTCGCCTCTCGCGCGCGGGCGCAAAGAAACGGCCGTTCTACCGCATCGTGATCGCCGATTCGCGGATGGCCCGCGACGGCCGGTTCATCGAGCGGGTCGGCAGCTACGACCCGATGCTGCTGCGCGACAACCCGGACCGCGTGAAGCTCAACGCCGAGCGCATCCAGCACTGGCTGGGCGTCGGCGCGCAGCCCTCCGACCGGGTCGCCCGCTTCCTCGGCGAGGCGTCGCTGGCGCCGATGCCGGCGCGGCGCGAGACGCCGCAAAAGTCTCAGCCGAAGAAGAAGGCGCAGGAGCGCCTGAAGGAAGCGGCCGAGAAGGTGGCTGCCGCGGCCGCAGCCGCCGCCGCGCCGGCGGAGCCCGAGGCTGCGCCGGCAGAGGCCGCCGCAGAACAGGCCCCGGCGGAAGGCGGCGCCTGAGCCGATGGCGCGTCTCGCCGCAAACCAGCGCGCGACCGACCGCATGCCAGCGGCGGGCCGCCTCGTCTGCCTGGGCGAGATCGTCGGGCCGCATGGCGTGCGCGGCGCGGTGCGCGTGAAGAGCTTTGCGGCGACGCCGGGAGGCCTAGCGGCCTATGGCGCGCTCAGCGACGCGAGCGGCCGGCGCAAGTTCGAGCTCAGGCTGATCGGCGAAAGTCGTGGCGCCCTGATCGCGCAGATCGAGGGCGTCGACGATCGCGACGCCGCCGAGGCGCTGCGCGGCACGCGGCTCTATGTCGGCCGCGACGCGCTGCCCGCGCCCGAGCCCGACGATTTCTACCATGTCGACCTGATCGGCCTGCGCGTCGTCGACACCAGGGGCGAGGCGATCGGCCGCGTCCGCGACGTGCTCGACCTGCCGGCCGGCGCCGTGCTCGAGATCGAGCGCGAGGATGGCGACGAGTTGCTGCTGCCGTTCACGCGCGCGGCGGTGCCGACCGTCGATCTCGACGCCGGCCTGATGGTCGTCGATCTGCCAGCGGAGGTCGGGCCACAATGAGCGAGGCGAACCGCAGCGTGGCCGCCTGGCAGGCGCGCGTCTTGACCATCTACCCTGAGATGTTCCCGGGCCCGCTGGCCTTCGCGCTCGCGGGCCGCGCGATCGCGGAGGGCCTCTGGTCGCTCGAAGCGTTCGACGTCCGCCGCTTCGCGAAGGACCGCCACGGCTCGGTCGACGATGCGCCGTTCGGCGGCGGACCGGGCATGGTGATGCGCGCCGACGTGTTGGCGGATGCGATCGACGCGGTGCGCCTGCCTGCGCCCGCGCCGCTCGTCTATCTCTCGGCGCGCGGGCGCATGCTCACCCAGTCGCGCGTGCGCGAGCTCGCCGCGGGGCCGGGCGTCACGCTGATCTGTGGCCGCTTCGAGGGCATCGATCAGCGAGTCATCGAGGCGCGCGAGGTCGAGGAGCTCTCGATCGGCGACTATGTATTGTCCGGCGGCGAGATCGCCGCGCTCGCGCTGCTCGACGCCTGCGTGCGGCTTCTGCCCGGCGTGGTCGGGCGCGCCCAGTCGCTCGCCGAGGAGAGCCACGAGGCGGGCCTGCTCGAATACCCCCATTACACGCGGCCGCAGGAGTTCGAAGGCCGCCCGGTTCCCGAGGTTCTCCTGTCCGGCAACCATGAGCGCATCCGCTCCTGGCGCCGCGCCGAGGCGGAGCGCGCCACGCGCGAACGCCGCGCCGATCTCTGGGAACGCTATGACCGAAACCGCGCCGCGCGCGCCGGAGCTTGAAGGGGCCTGAGCCATGAACATCATCGAACAGCTCGAGAAAGAATCGATCGAGAAGCTCGCCGCCGAGCGCGCGATCCCCGAATTCGGCCCCGGCGACACCGTGCGGGTCAAGCTCAAGGTGATCGAGGGCACGCGCGAGCGCATCCAGGCGTTCGAGGGCGTCTGCATCGCGCGGCGCAACCGCGGCCTCAACTCCGCCTTCACCTTGCGCAAGATCTCCTATGGCGAGGGCGTCGAGCGCGTCTTCCCGCTCTATTCGCCGCGCATCGCGGGGATCGAGGTGGTCAAGCGCGGCGCGGTGCGCCGCGCCAAGCTCTATTACCTGCGCGGACGGCGCGGCAAGTCCGCGCGCATCGCCGAGAAGCGCCGCGACGTCTCGGCCGCGGCGCGGCCGGAGGACAACGGCGAGTCGTAAGCCCGAGGAGACGCGCAGGCTTCCATCCCCTCTCGTCTATTGAGATGGAGGGGGCGGGAGCTGGAACCGCGAAGCGCGCCGCCCCATCTCTTTTCCCTCCCCCTCGACGAGAAGGGCCGGGATGGGGGCATATATTGGATCGAGCGTCATGACCCAACCACGCACGCTGTTCGACAAGATCTGGGATAGCCATGTCGTCGCCGAGAACGATGACGGCACCGCGATCCTCTATATCGACCGCCACCTCGTGCACGAGGTGACCAGCCCGCAGGCCTTCGAGGGCCTGCGCGTCTCGAACCGGCGGGTGCGCCGGCCGGACGCCACGCTCGCGGTGCCCGACCATTCGATCCCGACCAAGGACCGCGCGCTCGGCATCAAGGAGGACGACGCGCGCCTCCAGGTCGAGACGCTGATCGAGAACTGCCGCGACTTCGGCATCGAGCTGATCGAGCTGATGGACGTGCGCCAGGGCATCGTCCACATCATCGGTCCCGAGCAGGGCGTCACCCTGCCGGGCACGACGCTGGTGTGCGGCGATTCGCACACCGCGACGCACGGCGCCTTCGGCTGCCTCGCCTTCGGCATCGGCACCTCCGAGGTCGAGCACGTGCTGGCGACCCAGACGCTGGTGCAGAAGCGGCCGAAGAACATGCGCATCACGGTCGAGGGCGCCCTGCCGAAGGGTGTCACCGCCAAGGACCTGATCCTCGCCATCATCGGCAAGATCGGCACGGCGGGCGGCACCGGTCATGTCGTCGAATATGCCGGCGACGCGATCCGCGCGCTCTCGATGGAAGGCCGCATGACGGTCTGCAACATGACGATCGAGGCCGGCGCCCGCGCCGGGCTGATCGCGCCGGACGAGACCACCTTCGCCTATCTGAAGGGCCGGCCGCGCGCGCCCAAGGGCGCGCAATGGGAAGAGGCCGAGGCGATCTGGCGCACGCTGCCGTCCGACCCGGGCGCGCGCTACGACAAGGAGGTCGTGCTCGACGCCTCGGCCATCGTGCCGCAGGTGACCTGGGGCACCAGCCCGCAGGATGTCGTGCCGATCGACGGCAAGGTGCCGGACCCGGCGCGCGAGAACGACCCCGGCAAGCGGCGCGCGCTCGAACGCTCGCTCGAATATATGGGCCTGACCGCCAACATGCCGGTCAGCGAGATCAGGATCGACCGCGTCTTCATCGGCTCCTGCACCAACGGCCGGCTCGAAGACCTGCGCGCCGCCGCCGCGGTGGTCAAAGGCCACAAGGTCGCCGCCCATGTCGGCGCCATGGTGGTGCCGGGCTCGGGCCTCGTGAAGGAGGCGGCCGAGGCCGAGGGGCTCGACAAGGTCTTCATCGAGGCCGGCTTCGAATGGCGCGAGCCGGGCTGCTCGATGTGCATCGCGATGAACCCCGACAAGCTGGCGCCGGGCGAGCGTTGCGCCTCGACCTCGAACCGCAACTTCGAGGGCCGCCAGGGCAAGGGCGGCCGCACCCACCTGGTGAGCCCGGCCATGGCCGCGGCGGCCGCCATCGCCGGCCACCTCACCGACGTGCGCACGCTCGACTGAACGGAACGGCCACATGGAAAAGTTCACCACCCTGAGCGGCGTCGCCGCGCCGCTGCCGATCATCAACGTCGATACCGACCAGGTCATCCCGGCGCGCTACCTCACCACCATCGCGCGCACCGGGCTCGGCCGCGGCCTGTTCCATTCGATGCGCTACAATGACGACGGCAGCAACAAGCCGGACTTCGTGCTCAACCGCGCGCCCTACGACAAGACCAGGATCCTGGTTGCGGGCGAGAACTTCGGCTGCGGCTCGAGCCGCGAGCACGCCCCCTGGGCGCTGATGGATTTCGGCATACGCTGCGTGATCGCGCCGTCCTTCGCCGACATCTTCTTCAACAACTGCGTCAAGAACGGCATCCTCTTGATCGTGCTGCCGCAGGAGACGGTCGAGGCGCTGCAGGCCCAAATCGCCGACCCGGCCAAGGCGGCGCTCGCGATCGACCTCGAAAAGCAGGAAATCCGCCGCGCCGACGGCTCGATCATCGGCTTCGAGATCGAGCCGTTCCGCAAGCATCGGCTCCTGAACGGCCTCGACGATGTCGGCCTCACGCTCGAAAAGGTCTCCTCGATCGGCAAGTTCGAGAAGGCGCAGAAGTCCGCTCAACCCTGGCTCTATAGGTGATCGCCCATGCCGGCCAACAAGAAGATCCTGGTTCTCCCCGGCGACGGCATCGGGCCGGAGGTGATGCGCGAGACCGAGCGCGTGATGGACTGGCTCGCCAAGAAGCAGAGCTTCTCCTACGAGATCAGCCGCGGCCTGGTCGGCGGCTCGGCCTATGACGCGCACGGCGTCAACATCACCGACGAGACGGTGGCCGACGCCATGGCCTCGGATGCCGTACTGTTCGGCTCGGTCGGCGGGCCGAAATGGGACAACGTGCCGCGCCAGCACCGGCCCGAGGCGGGCCTGCTTCGCCTGCGCAAGGAGCTCGACCTGTTCGCCAATCTGCGGCCGGCGATCGTCTTCGATTCGATGGTCGATTCCTCGACCTTGAAGCCCGACCTCGTGCGCGGCCTCGACATGATGATCATCCGCGAGCTGACCAGCGGCGTCTATTTCGGCGAGCCGCGCGGCAGCTTCGAGAAGCCCGACGGCACCCGCTACGCCATCGACACGCAGTATTACACCGCGCCCGAGGTGGAGCGGGTCGCTCGCGTCGGCTTCGAGCTCGCGAAGAAGCGCGGCAACAAGCTGCACTCGATCGACAAGGCCAACGTGATGGAGACTGGCGTGTTCTGGCGCGCCGAGGTCAACGCACTGCACAAGAACGGCTATGCCGACGTCGAGCTGCGCCACATGTATGCCGACGCCTGCGCGATGGAGCTGGTGCGCAATCCGAAGCAGTTCGACGTGATCGTCACCGACAATCTGTTCGGCGACATCCTGAGCGACTGCGCGGCGATGCTCACCGGCTCGATCGGCATGCTGCCCTCGGCCTCGCTCGGCGCGGCGGATTCGAGCGGGCGGCGGCGCGCGCTCTACGAGCCGGTGCACGGCTCGGCGCCCGACATCGCCGGCAAGAACCTCGCCAACCCGATCGCGGAGCTGCTCAGCCTCTCGATGATGCTGCGCTACTCGTTCGACGACCATGCGAGCGCGGACCTGATCGAGGCCGCGATCCAGAACGTGCTGGCGGGCGGCACGCGCACCGGCGACATCATGACTGAGGGCGCGCGCAAGGTCTCGACCACCGAGATGGGCAGTGCCGTGCTGGCCGAGTTGGACAGGCTGGTCTAGGTGTCATAGCGCGCGCTCAAAGGCGTGCCAGAAGCGAAGAGAGAACGACGATGGGCTATCGGGTAGCGGTGGTCGGTGCGACCGGCAATGTCGGGCGCGAGATCCTGAACGTCCTCTGGCAGCGCGAGTTCCCGGCCGACGAGGTGATCGCGCTCGCCTCGCGCGCCTCCGAGGGCAAGGAGATCTCCTATGGCGAAGGGCCGGTGCTCAAGGTCAGGGCGCTCGAGAAGTTCGACTTCGAGGGCGTCGACATCGGGCTGTTCTCGCCCGGCGCCGCGGTTTCCAAGGTGCACGCGCCGCGCGCGGCCGAGGCCGGCTGCGTGGTGATCGACAACACCTCGCAGTTCCGCATGGACGAGGACGTGCCGCTGATCGTGCCCGAGGTCAACCGCAGCGCGCTCGCCGATTTCCGCCGGCGCAACATCATCGCCAACCCGAACTGCTCGACCATCCAGATGGTGCTGGCGTTGAAGCCGCTGCACGAGATCGCGCGCATCAAGCGCGTCGTGGTGGCGACCTACCAATCGACCTCCGGCAAGGGCAAGGAGGCGATGGACGAGCTGTTCGAGCAGACCCGCGCGCTCTACATGAACGAGCACAAGGATCCCAAGGTCTTCACCAAGCGGATCGCGTTCAACGCGATCCCTCACATCGACTCGTTCCTGCCCGACGGCTCGACCAAGGAAGAGTGGAAGATGGTGAACGAGACCAAGAAGATCCTGGATCCCTCGATCGAGGTCGCGGCGACCTGCGTGCGCATCGGCACCTTCATCGGCCATGGCGAGGCGGTCAACGTCGAGTTCCATGACCCGATCAGCGAGGCGGACGCCTATGACGCGCTGCGCAGCGCGCCGGGCATCGCGGTGGTCGACGAGCGGCAGGACGGCGGCTACGTGACGCCGGTCGAGTGCGCCGGCGAGGACGCCACCTTCGTCTCGCGGCTCCGCACCGACCCGACCGTGCCGCACGGGCTCCAGATGTGGGTGGTCTCCGACAATCTGCGCAAGGGCGCCGCGCTCAACGCCGTGCAGATCGCCGAGGACCTGATCCGCGAACAGCTCATCCGCCCGCACTGAGCGCGCCATGGACGACCCGGCCGAACCCCAGGCGGCCGGCGCGGCGCAAGCAGGAGCCGCGGCACGCAAGGCCGACGCCGGCGCGCTGCACCGCGCCGCGGTCGAAGCCCACCGCGCCGGCAGGCTGCAGGAGGCGATCGCCGGCTATCGGCGGGTGATCGCGCTCAGCCCCGAGCTCGCCTCGGCCTACAACAACATGGGCGCGGCGCTCTACATGTCGGGGCAGTTCGCCGCCGCTGCCGCCTGGTATCGCCAGGCGATCCAGCTCGGCGATGAGGACGCGCGCGGCAATCTCGGCGAGGCCTATCGCAAGCTCGGCCGCCTCGCCGAGGCCGAGACACTGCAGCGCGAGGCGCTGGCGCGCAATCCCGGCAATGAGCTGTCGCGCTTCGCGCTCGCACAGACGCTGCGCGACGCCGGCTGGCTCGAGGATGCGCTCGCGACCTATGACGAGATCCTGAACGCCGCGCCGGGCAACGTGAAGGCAGCGTGGAACCGCGCGCTCGTGCTGCTCCAGCTCGGCCGCTACGGCGAGGGCTTCAAGGCCTATGAGGCGCGCTTCGAGCGGCCGGAGAGCCCGGCGCGCCGGCTCGATGCGCCGCGCTGGGACGGCGGCGCGCTCGACGGCCGCACCATCCTCGTCCATGACGAGCAGGGCTATGGCGACGCCATCCAGTTCGCCCGCTTCGTGCCGCTGGTCGCCGCGCGCGGCGGGCGCGTCGTGCTGCAATGCGCAGCACCACTCGTCCGCCTGATGAGGAGCCTGGAGGGTGTCGCGGAGGTGATCGCGCAGGACGACGCGGCGCCGCCGCACGAGGCCGAGGCGCCGCTGCTCTCGCTGCCGGCCATCCTCGGCATCACGGACGGGACGCTGCCTTCGCCCGGCCACTACCTGGCGCCGCCCGCTGACTTGATCGAGCATTTCGCGCCGCTCACCGCGCGGCGCGGGGGCCTGCTCAAGATCGGCATCGCCTGGGCCGGCCGCCCCGACCAGCGCGACGACCACAAGCGCTCCATCGGCCTCGCCAATTTCGTCGACCTGATCGGCCTGCCCGGGATCGCCCTGTTCGGCCTCCAGGTCGGCCCGCGCGCGGCCGACGTCGAGAAGCTCGGCCTCGGCGGCCTGATCGCCGACCTCTCGCCGCGGCTCGACGATTTCGCGGCGACCGCGGCCGCGATCGAGGCGCTCGACCTCGTCATCTCGATCGACAGCGCGGTCGCGCACCTGGCGGGCGCGCTCGCGAAGCCGGTGTGGCTCGCCCTCTCCTTCACCGGCGACTGGCGCTATCTTTCGAAGTGCAGCGACAGCCCGTGGTACCCGAGCATGCGCATCTTCCGCCAGCCGCGCTTCGGCGATTGGGACGGCGTGTTCCGCGACATCGCGAGCGCGCTCGAACTGCGCGATGGCCTCGCGCCCCGCAGCGACCCATGAACGAATCGAGCGCCGCCCGCATGCCGCCGCCGGGCGAGGCGGAGCGGCTGTTCGACGAAGGCCGGCGCGCCCATCTCGCCGGCCGCCTCGAAGACGCCATGGCGGGCTATCGCGCCGCGCTCAGGCTCGACCCGACGCATGGCGGCGCCCTCAACAATCTCGGCGTCGCGCTCAAGACGCTGAACCGCTTCGCGCCGGCGATCGCCTGCTACCGGCGCGGCCTCGCGCTCAAGCCGGACGATGCCGGGCTGCTCACCAACCTCGGCAACGCGCTGCGCGGCCTCGGCCGTTTCGCGGAGGCCGAAGCGGTGCTCAAGCGCGCGCTCTCGCTCAACCCGGGCTCGGTCGATGCGCTCAACAACCTGTCGCTCAGCCGCAAGGCCGAGCGCCGCTTCAAGGAAGCGATCGAGGGCCTGACCGAAGTGCTCCGCCACCGCCCGGACGATCCCGAGACCCATCTCGACCTCGCGCTCACGCTGCTGCAGGTCGGCGAGTTCGAGCGCGGCTTCGTCGAGTACGAATGGCGCTTCCGCTCCAAGGAGCTGCCGCCGCGCGGCCTCGCCGAGCCGCTGTGGGACGGCGCGCCGCTCGAGGGCCGCACCATCCTGCTCTACACCGAGCAGGGTTATGGCGACTGCATCCAGTTCGTGCGCTACGCGCCGCTCGTCGCCGCGCGCGGCGGGCGCGTCGTGATCGAATGCCAGCCGCCATTGGTACGGCTGTTCCAGCGGGTCGAGGGCGTCGCCGAGGTGGTGGCGCGCGGCGAGGCGCTGCCGCGCTTCGACCTCCAGGCGCCGATCCTTTCCCTGCCGCGCATCTTCGGCACGACCATGGAGACGATCCCGGCGCCGGCGCGCTATGTCTCGCCGCCGCCCAAGCTCGCCTACGACTTCCGCAAGCGCGTGCGCGCGCCGGACGGCATGCTCAAGGTCGGTCTGGTCTGGGCCGGCAAGCCGACCCAGAAGAACAACCACAACCGGAGCGCCGGCTTCCCGATCTTCATCGACCTGCTCGGCACGCCGGGCACGGCCTGGTTCAGCCTGCAGGTCGGCGACCGGGCCGGCGACGTCGAGACCCATCATTGCGGCGGCCTGATCGATGACCTGACCCCCGAGATCGAGGACTTCGCGGATTCCGCCGCCGCGATCGACGCGCTCGACCTGCTCGTCACGGTCGATACCGGGCCGGCGCATCTCGCCGGCGCGCTCGGCAAGCCGATCTGGCTCGCGCTCGCCTATGCCGGCGACTGGCACTATCCCGAAGGCGACGGCAGCGACAGCCCCTGGTATCCCTCGATGCGCGTCTTCCGGCAGGACAGCTTCGGCGACTGGAAGGGCGTGGTCGCACGCATCCAGCGCGCACTCGAAGCGCGCGAGGGCCTGCGCCCTGTTGGCTGAAGCGCGCGGCCGCCGCGTATCTCATTCGTCACGGCCGCACGATTGACGCATCCCCTTGATGGGTCTTAAATCCCTAACGGGCCAGGGTGCATTGCGAATCGCCGCACGAGGGGCAACACTGCGGCGCGCATGACCCGGGCATCCGCTGGCTCTTCACCCGGCACCGGTCGGTGCGCGAACCAATAAGCATCGGCGGCGCGTGCGCGAAGCAGGTTACAAGCCATGACACAAGCACCGACCGGCAAGGGCGGGGTCCACGAGCGACGGCCGCTCTCGCCGCATCTCCAGGTCTACCGGCTTCAGCTCACCTCGGGCCTGTCGATCCTCCACCGCTTGACCGGCATCTTCCTCGCCAGCGGGGCGGCCATGCTGTGCTGCTGGCTGCTCACCGCGGCGGCCGGGCCCGACTATTACGCCTGGTCGATGTGGTTCCTGACCTCGTGGCTCGGTTATGCGCTGCTCTTCATCTGGTCGTTCTGCCTGTTCTACCACCTGTGCAACGGCATCCGGCATCTCGCCTGGGACGCCGGGCTCGGCTTCTCGCTGCCGGCGACCTATGCCTCGGGCGCGCTCGCGGTCGGCGCCGCGCTCGGGCTGACCGGCCTGTCCTGGGCGGTCGGCCTCGCCGTCTACTTCTCCTGAGACGAGGTGAGCCATGCGCAACGCCCGCATTGAAACCCCGCTCGCCCGCGTGCGCGGCCTCGGCGCCGCCAAGGACGGCACCGAGCATTGGTGGATGCAGCGGCTCACCGCCGTCCTGCTGGTGCCGCTCGGGCTCTGGTTTGTCGGCTCGATCTGGTGGCTGGTCATGCAGGGCGCGAGCCATGCCGCCCTGGTCGACTGGCTGCAGGGGCCGGTCACCGCCACGCTCATGATCCTGTTCGCCGGTACCGTCTTCTATCACCTGAAGCTCGGGCTCCAGGTGGTGATCGAGGACTATGTCCACCACAAGCCGATCAAGTGGGGGATGCTGATCGCGCTCTCGCTCGGCTGCCTGACCGCGGGCGCGGCTTGCGTCTATTCGGTCATCGCCATCGCGCTGAAGGGTTAGCCCATGAGCCAGGCCTATCCGCTGATCGAGCATCGCTACGACGTGGTCGTCGTGGGCGCGGGCGGCTCGGGGTTGCGCGCCACCTTCGGCCTCGCCCAGCACGGCCTCAACACCGCCTGCATCACCAAGCTGTTCCCGACGCGCAGCCACACGGTCGCGGCGCAGGGCGGCATCTCGGCCGCGCTCGCCAACATGGGCGAGGACGACTGGCGCTGGCACATGTACGACACGGTCAAGGGCTCGGACTGGCTCGGCGACCAGGACGCCATCGAATACATGTGCAAGAACGCGCCCGAGGTGGTGCTCGAGCTCGAGCATTACGGCGTGCCGTTCTCCCGCACGCCCGAGGGCAAGATCTACCAGCGCGCCTTCGGCGGCATGACCACGCATTTCGGCGAAGGCACGGCGCTGCGCACCTGCGCCGCGGCCGACCGCACCGGCCATGCCATGCTGCACACGCTCTACCAGCAGTCGCTGCGGCATTCCGCGCAGTTCTTCATCGAGTATTTCGCGCTCGACCTGGTGATGGACGACGAGGGCGCCTGCCGCGGCGTGATCGCCTGGAACCTCGACGACGGCACGCTGCATCTGTTCCGCGCGCAGACCGTGATCCTCGCCACCGGCGGCTATGGCCGCACCTATTTCTCGTGCACCTCGGCGCACACCTGCACCGGCGACGGCAACGGCATGGCGCTGCGCGCCGGCCTCGCGCTGCAGGACATGGAGTTCATCCAGTTCCACCCGACCGGCATCTACGGCGCCGGCTGCCTGATCACCGAGGGCGTGCGCGGCGAGGGCGGCTACCTGCTCAACTCCGAGGGCGAGCGCTTCATGGAGCGCTATGCGCCGAGCGCCAAGGACCTCGCCTCGCGCGACGTGGTGTCGCGCGCGATGACCATCGAGATTCGCGAGGGGCGCGGCGTCGGCCCGCTCAAGGACCATATCTACCTGAAGCTCGACCATCTGGGCGCGCAGGTGCTGCATGAACGGCTGCCCGGCATCACCGAGACCGCGAAGATCTTCTCCGGCGTCGACGCCACCAAGGAGCCGATCCCGGTGCTGCCGACCGCGCACTACAACATGGGCGGCGTGCCGACCAACTTTCACGGCGAGGTGGTCACGCTCGCCAACGGCAATCCCGACACGGTGGTGCCCGGCCTGATGGCGGTCGGCGAGGCGGCCTGCGTCTCGGTGCACGGCGCCAACCGGCTTGGCTCGAACTCGCTGCTCGACCTCGTGGTGTTCGGCCGCGCCGCGGCACGGCGCTGCGCCGAGACCGTGACGCCGGGCGAGTCGCACCCGCCGGTGCCGAGCGCCTCGATCGAGCGCACCCTCGGCTGGTTCGACCGGCTGCGCCACGCCAATGGCGACACGCCGACCGCGGCGATCCGCCTCGACATGCAACGCACCATGCAGAACCATGCGAGCGTGTTCCGCACCGGTCCGGTCATGGAGGAAGGCAAGGAACGGCTCGCCACGATCTGGAACGGGCTCGGCGCGATCAAGGTGTCCGACCGCTCGCTGATCTGGAATTCCGACCTGGCCGAGACCATCGAGCTCGACAACCTGATGCGCCAATCGCTCGTCGCGCTGCATTGCGCGGCGAACCGGACCGAGAGCCGGGGCGCGCACGCGCGCGAGGACTATCCCGAGCGCGACGACGCCAACTGGATGAAGCACTCGATCGTCTGGCTCAAGGACGACGGCAAGCCGGTGATCGACTACCGGCCGGTCCACCTCTACACCATGACCAACGAAATTCAGGTGATTCAGCCGAAGGCCCGCGTCTATTGAGGCAGGCCGGCAGGCTCAGGTAAGGAAGCGCGCGATGGCGGAGTTCACGCTCCCGAAGAACTCGAAGATCAGGCCGGGCCGGCATTTCGATGCGCCGGAAGGCGCCAAGGCGCGGCGGCGCTTCAAGATCTATCGCTGGGACCCGGACAGCGGCGACAACCCGCGCACCGACACCTACGACATCGACCTCGCGGCGTGCGGGCCGATGGTTCTCGACGCGCTGATCAAGATCAAGAACGAGGTCGATGCGACGCTGACCTTCCGCCGCTCCTGCCGCGAGGGCATCTGCGGCTCCTGCGCCATGAACATCGACGGCACCAACACGCTCGCCTGCACCAAGCACATCGAGGAGGTGAAGGCCGCCGAAATCCGCATCTATCCCCTGCCCCACATGCCGGTGGTCAAGGACCTGGTGCCCGACCTCACCCAGTTCTACGCGCAGTACGCCTCGATCGAGCCCTGGCTCAAGGCCGACACGCCGCCGCCCGCCAACTCCGAGCGGCTGCAATCGCCCGAGGACCGCGCCAAGCTCGACGGGCTCTACGAATGCATCCTGTGCGCCTGCTGCTCGGCCGCGTGCCCGAGCTATTGGTGGAACCAGGACCGCTATCTGGGCCCGGCGATCCTCTTGCAGGCCTATCGCTGGCTCGCCGATTCGCGCGACGAGGCCAAGGGCGAGCGGCTCGACCAGCTCGAAGATCCGTTCAGGCTCTACCGCTGCCACACCATCATGAATTGCACCAGGACCTGCCCGAAGGGCCTCAACCCGGCGAAGGCGATCGCCGAGATCAAGAAGATGATGGTGCTGCGCCGGTAGCGCCTACTCGCCGAGCCTGGCGAGCGCGGCCTCGGCGGGCTCGAAGCCGGCATCGGCCGCCGCCTCGTACCAGCGGGCCGCCTCGCCGCGGTCGGGGCTCGTGCCGAGGCCGTGCTCGTGCATCATGCCAAGCAAGAAGCGCGCCGCCGCCTCGTCCTTGTCGGCCGCCGCGCGGAAGTTCTTCAGCGCCTCCGCATAGTCCTGCGAGTAGTACCGGCCGCTCAGATAGAACGCGCCGAGCAGCGCCTGCGCATCCGCATCGCCGCTGAACGCGAGCGTTACGAGCTGGCCGAGCGCGCCACCATCTCCGGCCGCGACGGCGGGACGCAGCGCAGCGCTCTCGCCGTCCATCTCCGCGCCCGGCAGCGCGCCGAGGATCAGGAGCGCCGCATTGGCATAGGCATCGCCCGCTGCCGCCGCAGCCTGATACCAGCGCACCGCCTCGGCGGGGTCCTCGGCCACGCCCATGCCATGCTCGTAGATCACGCCGAGATTGTATTGCGCGGTGGAGTCCCCCTGCTCGGCCGCGGCACGCATCCAGCGCGCGCCCTCGTGGAAGTTCTGCTCGAGCGGAATCTCACGGCTCGCATAGTAGAGGGTGCCGAGCCAAGTCTGCGCCGTGGGTTCTCCCGTCTTGGCCAGCTTGACGAGGCTCTTGCGCGCCGCCAGCCCGTCATTGCGGTTGCAGGCCGCGTAGACCTCGGCGAGCGCCGCCACGTCCGCCGCCGCGGCGCACCAGGATTTCGCCAGGAGATCGACCGCGTTCCGCGCGCGATGCGCCGAGGCGTACCTGCGGTCCGCCTCAGTGCGGGCCGGCACGACGCCCTGGCCGTCCGAGTAGGCGCGGCCGAGCGCCATCTGCGCATCGGGGTTGCCTTGCGCGGCCGCCGCCCGATACCAGCGCACCGCCTCGGCATAGTCCGGCGCCTCGCCGTAGCTCATCCGGGCATAGGATTCGGCTAGCGCGAACTGGGCGGTCCCGTCGCCCTTGTCGGCAGCCATCCTGAGCCAGCGCCGCCCCTCGGCGACATCGGGCGGCACGCCCCGCCCGCCGAGATACATCCCGCCGAGCCGAAGCTGGGCCGCGACGTCGCCCTGCTCGGCGAGCGCGCGGAACTGCTCGGCGGCCCAGGCATAGCGCATGTCCTCATAGGCCGCCTCGGCGGCGTCGAGCCCGGTGCCTTCCGGCAGCTTGCCGAAGCGGATCGCGGAAAGCCGCTCGACCGCCGCCTTCCCCTTCGGCTGGCCGCGCGCTACGGACGCCGAGTACCAGCGATGCGCCTCGTCATAGTCCTGCGGCACGCCGCGCCCGGTCTCGTAGAGCGCCGCCAGGTTGAACTGGGCCTCGCCGTCGCCGAATTGTGCCGCCTCGCGGTAGTGCCGGGCCGCCGCGGCATAGTCCTGCGCCACGCCCAGGCCGTTCTCGTAGAGGAGCCCGAGATAGTAGTGGGCGCGCTCGCTGCCGGCCTCGGCGAGCGCCTCGAACCGCGACGCCGCGGCCGCATAGTCGCCTCCCTCATAGGCGGCGATGGCATCGTCGAGACTTCCGGCGCTGCTCTCGTCCTTCTGCCCGCGCGCCGCCTCGCGGTTGCCCTGGCCGGGGGCCTGTCGGGCGATGCCTTGCGCCTCATCGAGCCGGGCGAGCGCGTTCAGCGCATCGCCCTGGCCCTGATCGGCCGCGGCCCGGTACCAGCGGCGCGCCGCCGCCGGGTCGCGCTGCACGCCCTGGCCCTCCTCGTACATCTGGCCGAGGAAGAATTGCGCGTCGGCGTTGCCGCGCTGGGCGAGGGGCAGGAGCTGTTCCAGCGCCGCCGCATAGTCGCCGCGCAGATAGGCGAACATGCCGGCGTCGAACTCGCCCTGCGCGGACGCGCCGCCCGCCGCCGTGACGAGGGCGATCGCGAACACCCCGGCGCGCAGGATCGATGCTCTCATCATGCTCCCCGACGGCTCCTAGGCGCCCATGCGCCAGCGCGCGGCGGCCCGGATACCATCCATCGCCGGCGCGCACAGCGCAACCGGCCGCCGCGCAGCGACACCAAACATCCTCTCGAAACCGACATCAAGAGAGTGCAAGCTGCGACGGCTGAACGGATGACGGCGACGCATTCCAGCTAAGGAGGTGCAGCCATGACACGGCGCATGATCGCGGCGGCAATCGCGCTGCCGCTTCTGATCGGGATCGGCCCCGCCCTCGCCGCCGGACCAGGCAAGGGCGGGCACATCAGCGTGACGGGCGAAGGTACGGTTTCCGCCGCGCCCGACATCGCGACCATCAATGTCGGCGTGATCACCACGGCGCCGGAGGCAAAGGCCGCGGTCGAGGCCAACAGCGCGGCTTCCGCCAAGCTGCACGAGACGCTGGCGGCCAACGGCATCGCCGCGGCGGACATCCAGACCGCGCGGTTCTCCGTCTATCCGCAATACGAGAACGTCGAGGGCCGGCAGCAGCCGGAAATCTCGGGCTATACGGTCGAGAACACCGTGCAGGTCACCGTGCGCAAGCTGGACACGCTCGGCCAGACGCTCGACCTCGCAATCCAGGCCGGCGCCAACCGGGTGGACAGCATCGTGTTCGGCCTCGCCGACCCGGCCGCCGCGACCGACGCCGCGCGGCACGAGGCGCTCAAGGATGCCCGCCGCAAGGCCGAGCTCTACGCGGCGGATGCCGGCGTCACGCTCGGCCGGCTGCTCTCGATCAAGGAGCATGGCGCCGAGCGGCCCAGGCCCGTGACGGTCGGCACGATGCGGGCCGCCCAGGCGGCGGTGCCGATCGCGCCCGGCGAGCAGGAAGTCGGCGTCACGATCTCGGTGAGCTACGCCATCGCCGGCGCCGCCGAGTAGCCGGCGCAGCGGCGGTCCGATCGGCCGGCCCGCGCGGCCGGAAGCGGCCCCTTGCGGCCCGGCCGAAGAGGCGGTACACCGCGCCGCGCCGCCAAAAGGCGGCGAGACCCTGGATGGAGCCGGGCCGTCCCCGGCCCGAGCAGCGGGAGGAATAGGATGGCTCGCAACAAGATCGCGCTGATCGGGGCCGGCAATATCGGCGGCACCCTGGCCCATCTGATCGGGCTCAAGCAGCTCGGCGACATTGTGCTGTTCGACATCGTCGAGGGCGTGCCGCAGGGCAAGTCGCTCGACATCGCGGAGAGCGCGCCGGTTGAGCGCTTCGACGCCGCGATCCAGGGCGCCAACGACTACGCGCCGATCGCCGGCGCCGACGTGGTGATCGTCACCGCCGGCGTGCCGAGGAAGCCCGGCATGAGCCGCGACGACCTGCTCTCGATCAACGCCAAGGTGATGAAGGCGGTCGGCGACGGCATCGGGCAGCACGCGCCGGGCGCCTTCGTGATCTGCATCACCAACCCGCTCGACGCCATGGTGATGGCGCTGCAGAAGTTCTCGGGCCTGCCGGCCAACAAGGTGGTGGGCATGGCGGGCGTGCTGGACTCGGCGCGCTTCCGCTATTTCCTGGCGAGCGAGATGAACGTCTCGGTGCAGGACGTGACCGCCTTCGTGCTCGGCGGCCATGGCGACACCATGGTGCCGCTCGCGCGCTATTCGACGGTCGCCGGCATTCCCCTCCCCGACCTCGTCAAGCTTGGCTGGCTCAAGCAGGAGCGGCTCGACCAGATCATCCAGCGCACGCGCGACGGCGGCGCCGAGATCGTCAACCTGCTGAAGACCGGCTCGGCCTTCTACGCGCCGGCCTCGGCCGCCGTGCAGATGGCGGAGGCCTATCTGCGGGACCAGAAGCGGGTGCTGCCCTGCGCCGCCCAGCTCAACGGCCAGTACGGGGTCAAGGGCCTCTATGTCGGCGTGCCGGTGGTGATCGGCGCGGGCGGCGTCGAGCGCATCGTCGAGATCACGCTGAACGCCGACGAGAAGGCGGCGTTCGACAAGTCGGTCGGCGCGGTCAAGGGCCTGGTCGATGCCATGGCCGCGATGAATTTGACGTGACGAAGGAAAAAAGTAGCGGGATGGGGGCCTGGATCGCGCGCTTGGCGGTTGAATCGGACCGATAGGGTGCTATAACTCGCCCGGCTTCCGTGGGCCGGCCTGCGCGCATAGAACGATGAACATCCACGAATATCAGGCGAAACGCCTGCTGGCCGAGTTCGGTGTCCCCGTCCCCCACGGCGCCGCGGCCCTCGATCCCTCCGAGATCCCCGCCGCCATCGCGGCGGTGAGCGGACCCGTTTGGGTGGTCAAGGCCCAGATCCATGCGGGCGGCCGCGGCAAGGCCGGCGGCGTCAAGGTCTGCAAGTCGGCCGAGGAGGCGGCGCGCGAGGCCAAGGCGATGTTCGGCCGCACGCTGGTCACACCGCAGACCGGCCCGGCGGGCAAGACGGTCCACCGGGTCTATATCGAGAGCGGCAGCGACATCGCGCGCGAGCTCTATTGCGGCGTGGTGGTCGATCGCGGCGCGGGCCGCGTCGCGATCATGGCCTCGACCGAGGGCGGCGTCGAGATCGAGAAGGTCGCCGCCGAGACGCCCGAGAAGATCATCACCGTCGGCATAGACCCGGCGAGCGGCTTCCAGGGCTTTCACGGCCGCCGGCTCGGCTTCGCGCTCGGCCTCGAGGGCGAGGCGCTGAAGGGTGCCGGCAAGTTCTTCGGCGCGCTCTACGAGGCGTTCGTGCGCGCGGACGCGAGCCTGATCGAGATCAACCCGCTGGTCGTCACCAAGGCGGGCGCGCTGATCGCGCTCGACGCCAAGATCAACCTCGACGACAACGCGCTGTTCCGCCACAAGGAGATCCTCGCGCTGCGCGACGAGAGCGAGGAAGACCCGGCGGAGCTCGAGGCCTCAAAGCACGAGCTCAACTACGTCAAGCTCGACGGCAATATCGGCTGCATGGTGAACGGCGCCGGGCTCGCCATGGCGACGATGGACATCATCAAGCTGAACGGCGCCGAGCCCGCGAACTTCCTCGACGTGGGCGGCGGCGCGACGCGCGAGCGCGTGATCGCCGCGCTCCGGATCATCCTGAGCGACCCCAATGTCAGGGGCGTCCTGGTCAACATCTTCGGCGGCATCATGCGCTGCGACATCATCGCCGACGGCATCATCTCGGCGGCGCGCGAGATCGGCATCAAGGTGCCGCTCGTGGTGCGGCTCGCCGGCACCAATGTCGAGAAGGCGAACCAGATGCTCGACCAGTCCGGCCTTTCGCTGATCTCGGCCAACGACCTCGGCGACGCGGCGCGCAAGATCGTCAAGGCGGTCGCGGAGGGCCGAGCCTGATGGCGGTGCTCGTCAACGCCGAGACCCGGGTGATCTGCCAGGGCTTCACCGGCGCGCAGGGCACCTTCCACTCGGAGCAGGCGATCGCCTACGGCACCCGCATGGTCGGCGGCGTGACGCCCGGCAAGGGCGCCACCACCCATCTCGGCCTCCCCGTGTTCGACACGGTGCGCGAGGCGGTCGCCAAGACCGGCGCGACCGCGAGCGTCATCTACGTGCCGGCCGCCTTCGCGGCGGACGCCATCCTCGAGGCGGTCGACGCCGAGGTGCCGCTCGTCGTCTGCATTACCGAGGGCATCCCGGTGATCGACATGGTGCGGGTCAAGCGCGCGCTCTCGGGCGGGCGCAGCCGCCTGATCGGGCCGAACTGCCCGGGCGTCATCACGCCCGACGCCTGCAAGATCGGCATCATGCCCGGCCATATCCACAAGCGGGGCAAGGTCGGCATTGTTTCCCGGTCAGGCACGCTTACTTATGAAGCTGTCGCGCAGACCACCGCCGCTGGCCTCGGGCAATCGACCTGCATCGGGATCGGCGGCGACCCGGTGAACGGCACCAACTTCATCGACTGCCTGGCCCTGTTCCTCGCCGATCCTGAGACCGAAGCGATTGTAATGATTGGAGAAATTGGGGGCTCCGCGGAGGAGGACGCGGCCACCTTCCTGAAGGCAGAGAAAATTAAGAAGCCTGTGGTGGGATTCATCGCCGGCCGCACCGCACCGTCGGGCCGGCGCATGGGCCATGCCGGCGCCATCATCTCGGGCGGCAAGGGCGGCGCGGAGAGCAAGATCGACGCCATGCGTTCGGCCGGCATCGCCGTCGCCGAATCGCCCGCCGCGATCGGCGAGACCATGCTGGAGTTGTTGAAGCGTTGAGGCATGCCGCAGCGGGTGTCACCCGCGCAGATCGATCATGACCATGAAAGCCAACGATCTCTCCTTCCTCTACGGCTCCAACGCCGCCTTCATCGAAGCGCTCGAAGCGCAATACCACGCCGACCCCGCCTCGGTGGACCCGGCCTGGCGCAGCTTCTTCGCCCGGCTCGAACACGAGCCCGCCGCGCCGCCGCCGACCAATGGCGGCCTGGCGCCGGCGCCAGCGGCACGGCCCCAGGCCGCGGGCGAGGTGCCGGAAACCACGCGCGATTCGATCCGCGCGCTCATGCTGGTGCGCGCCTATCGGGTGCGCGGCCACCTGATCGCCTCGCTCGACCCGCTGCAGCTCGAAGGCGAGAAGCACCATCCCGAGCTCGACCCGGCCTCCTACGGCTTCACCGAGGCGGACTATGACCGGCCGATCTATTTCGACGGCGTGCTGGGCCTGAGCTGGGCGACGCTGCGCGATGCGCTGGCGATCCTGAAAGAGACCTATTGCTCGCGCATCGGCGTCGAGTTCATGCACATCCAGAGCCCGGAAGAGAAGGCCTGGATCCAGAGCCGCATCGAGGGCTCGCGCAACAAGACCGAGCTGAGCATCGCCGAGAAGCACACCATCCTCGCCGACCTCAACGAGGCCGAGGGCTTCGAGACCTTCCTCGACATCAAGTACCGCGGCGCCAAGCGCTTCTCGCTGGAAGGCTGCGAGCCCGTGGTGCCGGGCATCGAGGCGATCATCAAGCGCGCCGCCGAGCTCGGTATCGAAGAGATCGTCATCGGCATGTCGCATCGCGGCCGGCTCAACGTGCTGACCAGCATCATGGGCAAGTCGTATGCGGCGGTGTTCTCCGAGTTCCAGGGCGATGCCGCCAACCCGAACGAGGTGCAGGGCTCGGGCGACGTGAAGTACCACCTCGGCGCCTCGGCCGACCGCGAGCTGGCGAACGGCCGGCGCATGCACCTGTCGCTGACCCCGAACCCGTCCCATCTCGAAGCGGTCAACCCCGTGGTGCTCGGCCGCGTGCGCGCCAAGCAGCTCCTCAAGGGGGACAGCGAGCGCAAGCGGGTGATGAGCCTGATGCTGCACGGCGACGCCGCCTTCGCCGGCCAGGGCCTGGTTGCGGAGACGCTCGAGCTCTCCGAACTGAAAGGCTATCGCGTCGGCGGCACCATCCACATCATCGTCAACAACCAGATCGGCTTCACCACCAGCCCGACGGCGGCGCGCTCCTCGCCCTACCCGTCCGACATCGCCAAGGTGGTGCAGACGCCGATCTTCCACGTCAACGGCGAGGACCCGGAAGCGGTCGTCCATGTCTGCCGGCTGGCCACCGAGTTCCGCCAGACCTTCGGCAAGGACGTGGTGGTGGACATCATCGGCTATCGCCGGCACGGCCATAACGAGGGCGACGAGCCGGCGTTCACCCAGCCGATCATGTACCGCGCGATCCGCGCCCGGCCGACGCCGCGCCAGATCTACACCGAGCAGCTCGTCGCCGACGGCACCATCACGGTCAAGGAAGCCGACCGCATGGCGGCCGATTTCCGCGCCCGGCTCGACCAGGAGCTCGAAGCCTCGCGCAGCTACAAGCCCAACAAGGCCGACTGGCTGGAGGGCGAATGGCGCGGCTTCGAGGCCGGCAATGGCGAGTATCGCGCGGGCGAGACCGCGGTCGAGCTCGATACGCTCCGCGAGATCGGCACGGCCATGACCGCGATCCCCGAGGGCTTCAACGCGCACAAGCGGCTGGTCCGCGTGATGGCCGAGCGCCGCGAGGCGATCCAGAAGGGCGAAGGCATCGACTGGGCGACCGGCGAGGCGCTCGCCTTCGGCTCGCTGCTGCTCGAAGGCAAGCGGGTCAGGCTGTCGGGGCAGGATTCGCCGCGCGGCACGTTCTCGCAGCGCCACGCCGCGCTGGTCGACCAGGAGACCGAGGCGCGCTACGTGCCGCTCAACGCGCTGCGTGCCGAGCAGGCCAGCTTCGAGGTGATCGATTCCTGCCTGTCCGAGGCCGGCGTGCTCGGCTTCGAATACGGCTATTCGCTCGCCGATCCGAACACGCTGGTGCTGTGGGAGGCGCAGTTCGGCGACTTCGCCAACGGCGCGCAGGTGATCATCGACCAGTTCATCGCGCCGGGCGAGAGCAAGTGGCTGCGCATGTCGGGCCTCGTCATGCTGCTGCCGCACGGCTATGAGGGCCAGGGGCCCGAGCATTCCTCGGCGCGGCTGGAGCGCTATCTGCAGCTCGCCGCCGAGAGCAACATCCAGGTGGTCAACTGCACCACGCCGGCCTCGTTCTTCCACGCGCTCAGGCGGCAGATGCGGCGCAACTTCCGCAAGCCGCTCATCGCGATGACGCCGAAATCGCTGCTCCGCCACAAGCTGTGCGTCTCGAAGCTCGAGGAGTTCGGGCCGGGCACGGTGTTCCACCGCGTGATCCCGGAATCGCTCCTGCCCGGCGACAGGCCGGTCCGCCGCGTCGTGCTGTGCGCGGGCAAGGTCTATTACGACCTGCTGGAGGCGCGCCTGGCGCACCGGATCGACGACGTGGCGCTGGTCCGGCTCGAGCAGATCTCGCCGTTCCCGAACAAGAGCCTGACCGTCGAGCTCGCCAAGTATCCCGACGCCGAAGTCGTCTGGTGCCAGGAGGAGCCGCGCAACATGGGCGCCTTCTTCTATGTCGACCGGCGCATCGAGGACGTGCTGAGCGGCCTCCCGGTGAAGGCGAAGCAGGCCCGCTATGTCGGCCGGCCCGAATCGGCCTCCGCCGCCACCGGCTATCACAAGGTGCACAACCGCGAGCAGGAAGCTCTCGTGAGCGAGGCGCTCGCGGCCTGAGCAGACGCGCGCCGGCCGCGAGCCAACGGAGCCGATCATCATGACCATCGAGATCCGCGTTCCCACGCTCGGCGAATCGGTGACGGAAGCCACCGTCTCGCGCTGGCTGAAAGCGGTCGGCGATCCGGTCAAGCGCGACGAGGCCGTGGTCGAGCTCGAGACCGACAAGATCTCGCTCGAAGTGACCGCCGCCGAGGCCGGCCGGCTCAGCGACCAGCTCGCCAAGGAGGGCGACACGGTCGAGGTCGGCGCCATCCTCGGCCATATCGGCGAGGCCGCCGAGGCGCCGCAGCCGAAGACCAACGGCGCCGGCACGGCCGCGGCCGCCGCGCCCGCGCCGGCCGAAGCCGCGCCGAAACCCGAGGCGGCCGACCTCGACGGGCTGACGCCCGCGGTGCGCAAGCTGATCGAGGAGAACCGGCTCGACCCCAAGGCGATCAAGGGCAGCGGCCCGGGCGGGCGTATTTTGAAAGGCGACGTGCTCGCCGCGCTCGAAGCCGCCAAGACGGCGAAGCCGGCGGCGCCCGCGCCCGAGGCGAAGCCCGCGCCGCAGGCGCCGCCGCCGGTCCCCTCGCCCTTCCCGAAGACCGCCGAGGACCAGCGCGCCAACGAGGAGCGCGTGCCGATGTCGCGGCTGCGCCGGCGCATCGCCGAGCGGCTCAAGCAGGCGCAGAACACCGCCGCCATGCTCACCACCTTCAACGAGGCGGACATGAGCGCGGTGATCGCGGCGCGCGCCGCCTACAAGGAGAGCTTCGAGAAGAAGCACGGCGTCAGGCTCGGCTTCATGTCGTTCTTCGTGAAGGCGTCGATCCAGGCGCTCAAGGAGATCCCGGCCGCCAACGCCGAGATCGACGGCGACGACATCGTCTACAAGCGCTACTACAACATCGGCGTCGCGCTGAGCGCGCCGCAGGGGCTGGTCGTGCCGGTGCTGCGCAACGCCGACCGCATGGGCTTCGCCGACATCGAGAAGGCGATCGGCGGCTTCGCCCAGAAGGCGCGCGACAACAAGCTCGCGATCGAGGACTTGACCGGCGGCACCTTCACCATCACGAACGGCGGCATCTTCGGCTCGATGCTCTCGACGCCGATCCTCAACCCGCCGCAGGTCGGCATCCTCGGCATGCACGCGATCCAGGAGCGCCCGGTGGCGCGCGACGGCAAGGTCGAAATCCGCCCGGTGATGTACCTCGCGCTCTCCTACGACCACCGGCTGATCGACGGCCGCGAGGCGGTCACCTTCCTGCTCCGCATCAAGGAATGCATCGAAGACCCGCAGCGCCTGCTGCTGGAGCTGTGAGGACGCAGCCGGCGTGCGCCGGACGGCGGGCGGCACGCCATCTCTCCCATTTTCGTCATGCCCCGCGAAGGCGGGGCATCCATCCTGCGGCGGCACCATGGATGGCCCGGTCAAGCCGGGCCATGACGATATGGTGTAAAGCGCGCCGCGTGCGCCCCTTCTCTCAATTCGTCATTGCCGGGCTCGACCCGGCAATCCAGTCTTAGGAGAGGTCTGGATGCCCGGGGCGAGCCCGGGCATGACGGAACGGCGTATCTGCGGCGGGCGCATCAGGAGCGTCGGCAAGCGCGAAGAAGGGGAAGACCATGAGCGACGGCAGCTTCGACGTGGTGGTGATCGGCGCCGGGCCGGGCGGCTATGTCGCGGCGATCCGCGCGGCCCAGCTCGGGCTCAAGGTGGCCTGCGTCGAGAAGGACAAGACGCTCGGCGGCACTTGCCTCAACGTCGGCTGCATCCCCTCGAAGGCGCTGCTGCACACCTCCGAGGAATACGCCCATGCGCGCGACGGCTTCGCCAAGCACGGCATCAAGGTCGAGGGGCTGAGCTTCGACCTCGACAAGATGATGGAGCACAAGGAAGGCGTGGTGGAGACGCTGACCAAGGGTGTCGCCATGCTGTTCAAGAAGAACAAGGTGAGCCACCTCGCCGGCATCGGCAGCATCCCGAAGCCGGGCGAGGTGCTGGTCACGGCGGCGGACGGCTCGAGCCAGACCGTCGCGGCCAAGCACATCGTGATCGCGACCGGCAGCGACGTCGCCACCATTCCCGGCGTCGCGATCGACGAGAAGCGCATCGTCTCCTCGACCGGCGCGCTCGATCTCGAGGAAGTGCCGAAGAAGCTGATCGTGATCGGCGGCGGCTATATCGGGCTCGAGATGGGTTCGGTGTGGCGCCGGCTCGGCGCCGAGGTCGAGGTCGTCGAGTTCCTCGACCGCATCGTGCCCGGCATGGACGGCGAGATCGCCAAGCAGTTCCAGCGCGCACTCGCCAAGCAGGGCATCAAGTTCCGCCTCGGCTTCAAGGTAACGGCGGCCGAGACCACCAACGAGGGCGTCAAGCTCACGGTCGAGCCGGTCAAGGGCGGCGCGGCCGAGACGCTCGCGGCCGACATCGTGCTGGTCGCGGTCGGGCGGCGGCCCTACACCAAGGGCCTCGGGCTCGAGGCGCTCGGCGTGCCGCTCGACAAGGCCGGCCGCGTCGAGGTCGACGAGCATTTCCGCACCAAGGTCGGCGGCATCTACGCCATCGGCGATGCGATCCGCGGCCCCATGCTCGCGCACAAGGCGGAGGACGAAGGCGTCGCGGTCGCCGAGATCATCGCGGGCCAGAGCCCGCACGTGAACTATGACGCGATCCCCGGCGTGGTCTACACCGCGCCCGAGGTCGCCGCGGTCGGCAAGACCGAGGAGCAGCTCAAGGAGGCCGGCATCGACTATCGCGCCGGCAGCTTCCCCTACATGGCGAACGGCCGCGCCCGCTCGATGTCCGCGACCGACGGCCTGGTCAAGGTCCTGGCCGATGCCAAGACCGACCGCATCCTGGGCGTGCACATCATCGGCGCGGACGCCGGCACCATGATCGCCGAGGCCGCGCTCGCGATCGAACTCGGCGCCTCGGCCGAAGACCTCGCCCGCACCAGCCACGCCCACCCGACGCTCTCCGAGGTGATCAAGGAAGCCGCCCTCGCGGTCGACAAGCGCGCGATCCACATCTGAGCGGGCCCTTCCTTCGCTTGAGAGCAGGGAAGGGCGGGATGCAGCCAAGGTGGCCGGCAGCCCGTAACGGCGACCGCAAAGGTTGACGCATCCATCCTCATGGCCCGGCTTGACCGGGCCATCCATGATGCCGCCTCTCGATGGATGCCCCGATCAAGTCGGGGCATGACGACAGAGTATGGGTCGGGCCGCGCGCGCCCCTTCTCTCGATTCGTCATTGCCGTCCCCCGGCTTGACCGGGGGATCAACCCGGCAATCCCTCTTTTGAACTGACACTTCCCTTTCGGATGGATGCGCGGGTCAAGCCCGCGCATGACGAGTCAGGAATGAACGCCGTTGGCTCCACTTCACGCCGCACGCCTCGCCTTCTTCAGGCTCGGAATCGCGGCAAGCTCGTCGCCGATCGCGGCGCGCGCCTGGTCGAGCTCGAAGCTCTTCTGCAGGTTGAGCCAAAGCTCAGGTCCCGTGCCGAGCCATTTGCCGAGGCGGAGCGCCGTATCGGCGGTGATCGCCCGCTTGCCCGTGACGATCTGATTGATCCGGTTCGCCGGCACGCGCAACGTGCGCGCCAGCTCGGCACCGCTGATGCCGAGCTCGGCCATCTCGTCGGCTAGGATCTCGCCGGGATGAATCGGGGTGCGGGGCATCGGTAACCTCCTATCGGTGATAGTCGACGATCTCCACATCGGATGGCCCTGCTTCGCCTTCGGGCCAACGGAAGCAAAGACGCCACTGCTCGTTGATCCTGATGCTGTATTGGCCCTTGCGATCACCGCCCAGGGCCTCAAAGCGGTTGCTCGGCATCCGCATGAGCGTAAGCAGATGATCGGCGCTTTCAAGAATGCGCAATCGCTTCTCGGCCTGCCGGCGGAACGCCTCGAAGCGCGGCGCCCGTTCGCCGCGATAGAGACGCTCCGTAGCCTTGTCACGGAAGCTCAGGATCATGCATGGAAGTAGCAGCCTGTACGCTGTACGTCAAGCGTACAGGATTTGATATTTTCTGAGTTCCGATCCGACGTCTCCTCACTTCACGGGACGGAAGAGTCGGCCTTCGCGCGCGCTCTGGGATGCGCGCTCTCATAGACTGCCCGCATCCCCTCGTCCGCGATGGCGGTGTAGCGTTGCGTCGTCGAAAGCGAGGCGTGGCCGAGCAGTTCCTGGATCGTGCGCAGATCGCCGCCGCCGGCGAGCAGGTGCGTCGCGAAGCTGTGGCGGAGCGCGTGCGGCGTCGCGCTCGCGGGCAGGCCGAGCGCGCCGCGCAAGCGCCCCATCAGCATCTGCACCTGGCGCGGGTTGAGCGGCCCGCCCCGGACGCCGACGAAGGCCGGCTCGTTCGCGCCCGTCGCGTGCGGGCAGGCGGCGAGATAGTCGGCGAGCGCGGCCCGCACCACCGGCAGCACCGGCACCACCCGCTCCTTGCTGCCCTTGCCGCGCACGGTGAGGCTCGCGACATCGTCGCCGCCGGCTAGCCGCTCGACCGTGCCGCGCGTCAGGGAGAGCGCCTCGCCTAACCGGAGACCGCAGCCATAGAGCAGCAGCAGCACGGCGGTATCGCGCTTGGCGATCCAGACCGGCGCGCGTTCATCGACCAGCGTGCCGACCGCCTCGACCGTTGCCCGCGCGTCATCGACGCTGAGCGGCCGTGGCAGGACGCGCGGCAGCTTGGGGCCGCGCAGCACGGCGAGCGCCGCGTTCTCGGCGATGCCGTTGCGCTCGAGATGGCGGAAGAAGCCGCGCAGGGTCGAGAGCCGCCGCGCGTTCGAGGTCTTGGCCGCGCCATGCCTCACCCGGTGCGCCAGATAGGCGCGGAAGTCGGCGACGTCGAACGCCGCCAGCATGCCGAGTGTCGGCACGCCGCCTCGATATTCCATGACGAAGGCGAGGAAGCCGGCGAGGTCGCGCAGATAAGCGGCGACGGTGTTGGCGGAGGCGCGCCGCTCGGTGTCGAGCCAGCGATGCCATGATTCGATGGCGGCGATCAGCGCCGCGTCGCCGGCGAGCTCGATGCCGGCGATCCTCATGTGGTCAGCTCGGCAGGATGCTCTGCCCGGTCTTCTGCCAGTCGGCGAGGAAGGCGGCGAGACCCTTGTCGGTGAGCGGATGGGCGACGAGCTTCTTCAGCACGTCGGGCGGGATGGTGGCGACGTGCGCGCCGAGCTTGGCCGCCTGGACCAGGTGCATCGGGTGGCGGACCGAGGCGACCAGCACCTCGGTCGAGATCGTGTCGGGGTAGTTGCGGTAGATCGCGCAGATGTCGGCGATCAGCTGCATGCCGTCGGTCGCGATGTCGTCGAGCCGGCCGACGAAGGGCGAGATGAAACTGGCGCCTGCCTTGGCCGCGAGCAGCGCCTGCGCCGCCGAGAAGCAGAGCGTGACGTTGACCTTGGTGCCACCCTGGCTGAGCGCGCGGCAGGCCTTGAGCCCGTCCCAGGTGAGCGGCACCTTGACCGCGACGTTGGCGGCGATCTTGGCGAGCTTTCGCCCCTCGGCGATCATCTGGTCGGCCTGCGTCGCGGTGACCTCGGCCGAGACCGGGCCCGGCACCAGCGCGCAGATCTTCTCGATCGTCTCGATGAAGTCGCCGCCCGACTTCGCGACCAGGCTCGGATTGGTGGTGACGCCGTCGAGCAGGCCGGTCGCGGCAAGCTCCCTGATCTCGCCAAGGTCCGCGGTGTCGACGAAGAACTTCATGGTGCGTGCATGCCCTCGTGCTGCGACAGGCCCGATGCGATGACGGCCTCGCCCGAGCCCTCCTTCTCTTCGTCATGCCCCTCCCCCGACTTGATCGGGGGATTGACCGGGGCATCCAGTCTTGGAACCGGAGCTGGATTGCCGGGTCAAGCCCGGCAATGACGGATTGAGGAGCGGCGTGCCGCTCCCCTTGAGGCGCGGTCGAGTCGTCTGCGAAAGTCTATCGGATGGAGCAGGGCCACGCCACGCCGCCCGCCGACGCGGCCGGTTCGACGACCGTGAGCGTGTTGCTGCCGCTCGCGCTCGACATCGCCTATGACTATCGCGTGCCGGCCGGCATGGCACCTACGCCCGGCGCCATCGTCGAGGTGCCGCTCGGCTCGCGGCGGGTGGTTGGCGTGGTGTGGGGCACGGGTAGCGGCGGGGTCGCGCCCGCCAAGCTCAAGGACATCGCGGCCGTCCGCCCCGTGCCGCCGCTGCCCGAGAGCTTGCGCGCGCTGATCGACTGGGTGGCAGACTACACGCTGGCGAGCCGCGGCGCGGTGCTGCGCATGGCGCTCAGCGTGCCCGCCGCGCTCGAGCCGCCGGCGCCGCGGCTCGGCTATGCGCGCGGCCCGGCACGGCCCGACCGCCTCACCCCGGCGCGCGCCAAGGTGCTGGCGCTGCTCGACGGCGCGCCGCCGCTCGCCGCCGCCGACATCCGGCGCGAGACCGGGGTCGGCATGGCCGTCATCAAGGGGCTCGTCGAGGCCGGCGCGCTGGTCGAGGCCACGCTGCCGCGGGCAAAGGCGCGGTCGTTGCCGGATGCGAGCCTGCCTGGCCCGACGCTCACCACGGCGCAGATCGAGGCGGCAGCCGGGCTGATCGGCACGGTCAAGGCCGGCGGCTTCTCGGTCACCCTGCTCGACGGTGTGACCGGCTCGGGCAAGACCGAGGTCTATTTCGAGGCGATCTCGGCGGCGCTGAGCGCCGGAAAGCAGGCGCTCGTGCTGGTGCCCGAAATCGCGCTGACGCCGCAATGGCGCGAACGCTTCCGCGCCCGTTTCGGCGCGGCGCCGGCCGAATGGCATTCCGAGCTCGGCGCCAAGACGCGGCGCGAGACCTGGCGCGGCGTCGCCGCCGGCGAGGCGCCGGTGGTGGTCGGCGCGCGCTCCGCCCTCTTCCTGCCCTTCCCGCGCCTCGGCCTGATCGTGGCCGACGAGGAGCACGACCAGGCCTTCAAGCAGGAGGACGGCGTGATCTACCAGGCGCGCGACATGGCGGTGGTGCGCGCGCGCTTCGAGGCCGCGCCCATCGTGCTCGCCTCGGCAACGCCCTCGCTCGAGAGCCTCGCCAATGTCGAGGCCGGGCGCTACCGCCACCTCTCCCTGCCGGAGCGGCATGGCGATGCCGAGCTGCCGACCATCGCGGCGATCGACCTCCGCCGCCACCCGCCGCCGCGTGGCGCCTGGCTCGCGCCCCCCTTGCGCGAGGCGCTGGCCCAGACCATCGCGGCCGGCGAGCAGGCGCTCCTCTTCCTCAACCGGCGCGGCTATGCGCCGCTCACGCTCTGCCGCGCCTGCGGCCACCGGCTCGAATGCCCGAACTGCACGACCTGGCTGGTCGAGCACCGGCTCGCCGGCCGGCTCGCCTGCCATCATTGCGGCTATCAGGCGGCCATACCCGAGGCCTGCCCGGCCTGCGGCGCGCTCGGCAAGCTCGCCGCCTGCGGCCCGGGCGTCGAGCGCCTGGCCGAGGAGGTCGCCGCGCTCTTCCCCGCGGCGCGCTACGAGCTCGCCACCAGCGACACCATCGCGACCGCGGCCGAAGCCGCCGCGCTGATCGGACGGATCGAAGCGGGCGGGGTCGATGTCCTGATCGGCACCCAGATCGTCGCCAAGGGCCATCATTTCCCGCTGCTGACGCTGGTCGGCGTGGTCGATGCCGATCTCGGCCTTGCCGGCGGCGATCTGCGCGCGGCCGAGCGCACCTTCCAGCTCCTGCAGCAAGTCTCGGGGCGCGCCGGGCGGGCCGACCGCCACGGCCGCGTGTTCCTGCAAACCCATATGCCCGAGCACCCGGTGATGGCGGCGCTGGTCTCGGGCGACCGGGCGCGCTTCGTCGCCGAGGAATCGGCGGCGCGCAAGGTGCACGGCCTGCCACCCTATGGCCGGCTCGCCGCCGTGATCGTCTCGTCGCGCGACGAGCGCGCCGCCGCCGAGGTCGCCCGCGCACTCGCCCGCATCGCCCGCAAGGATCTCGGCCCCGACACCGCGATCGAGGTGTTCGGCCCAGCCGCCGCGCCGCTCGCCCTGCTGCGCGGCCGCCACCGCCAGCGCCTCCTGATCAAGGCGCCCAAGGAGGCGCGCCTCCAGCCGAGACTCAGGCGCTGGCTCGCCGCCTTGCCACGGCGCAGCGGGGTGACGCTTCAGGTCGATATCGACCCCTACAGCTTCCTGTAGGCGCAACGAAGCGGCCGGCCACGGGCTAATTCGCCCAGGCCACCGCCTGACCGAGCAGCGAGGCGAAATCGATGACGAGGCGGTTGCACTCGGTCTGGTCCACGCAGGGCAGCCCATAGCCGCGGAACTGCAGCCGCCCGTCGGGCGAGGCGATGCACGCGCCGGCCGCCGCCGCGCATGAGAACACCACGGCATAGCCGCCGCCTGCCGCCTGATAGCCGATCGAGTTGCCGTCGATGTCGCCGGCCGCGAACCGCACGATGACGTCTGACTCGTCCGGGACCGACAGGCATCCGGCGCCGGCGCCGCACTCGCGGGCGAGCAGCGCGATCGCGCCCTCGGCGGTAACCGCTACGCCTCGTGTCGCCGGCAGGCCAGCGGCCGGCGCGGCCTCTCGATCGAGACGCTGATTGACCGGGCCGAGCATGGCCGCCATCGCGCGCTGGAACGGCGTCGGCCTATCCGGCTTCGCCTCCTCCTCCGGCACCGCCGCCGTTGCCGGCGCGCTCGCGAGCGCGATGAGCTCGGTGACGGCGGCCCGGATGTCGTCGCAGTGCTCGGGCCTGCAGCCGAAGCCGAAGCTCTTGCGCTCCCTGCCGCTCGGCCCGGCGTCGGGCGCGGCGCGGCGCTTCTGCAGCGCCTCCTCGATCGAATCGACGGTGACCACGATGCAGGCCCGGTCGCCCTTGCAGATCGACAAGACGCCATGGGCGGTCGCGTCCACGCCATACCGGGTCTCCCGGACCACGACGATGTCGCGCAGCGGGATCAGCGCGGTGAGCGGCGCGGTCTCGTCGACGTCGTCCACGTCGATGGCGAGCAGGCCGAGCGAGGGCTCGAAGGCGATCCGCCTGACTGTCTCCGTCTCGAACTCATGGCCCGAATAGCGGTAGCCCTCCGTGAGCGCGTTGAGCCGCGCCGCCGGCTCGCCCGCCCGGGACGGTCCGGCGGCCGCAGCCGGCGGCATTCCGGCCGCGAGCGCCGCCGCGAACAACGATACAAAAGGCACGAGATGACGCCAGCCCCGCATCGCCGCCCCCGGCCCGGCACCCCGGCCGCTCGGTTGACCACTTCGTCCAGCCTAGCAAACCGTGGGGAAGCGGAAAGCGGCATCCGACGCACGCCGGAGGATGCGATGGCGGAGCGCCCGCGGCGCATGGCCGCCCGCGATGCCCCCGCGTCGGCATCGGATCGGGGCCGTTTTGCTGGACTAAACCATTGAATGGTATCGATAACTTCATTACCTTCGGGGTTATTGAACAGGCCCTGCGGTTGTGATAGGTATCGCTCGCCTTTCGGGCGGGCGGGGCTGCCCAGGGGCCGTTGCTGCGGACATTTCCCCCAAAATCAGACGGCGGGCGCAGGCCGCGACGGCCGCGCCAATCGAGCCCCAGGGAGCATCAGAGCGGTGGCAGCTCAGGACACCGGCTTGTCCGGCCTCGCGAACCGGTACGCTGCGGCGTTGTTCGCGTTGGCCGATGAACGCGGCGCGCTCGACGCCGTGGCCAGCGATCTCGACCGTATCCAGACCCTGATCGGCACCAGCGCCGATCTGCGCAGCCTGCTGCGCAGCCCGGTGTTGAGCCGGGCCGAGCAGGGCCGCGCGCTCGCCGCCGTGCTCGACCGGCTGGAGGTCAACCCGATCGTGAAGAACCTGGTCGGGCTGATGGCGAAGAACCGCCGCCTGTTCGTGCTCGACAAGACGATCACGGCCTATCGCGAGCGGCTCGCGCGCCATCGCGGCGAGGTGAGCGCCGAGGTCACCTCGGCGATCCCGCTCAAGCCCGAGCATCTCCAGGCCGTGCGTGAATCGCTCAAGCGGGTGGTCGGCCGCGATGTTACGCTCGACGTCAAGGTCGATCCCGCGCTGATCGGCGGGCTGATCGTCAGGGTCGGCTCGCGCATGCTCGACAATTCGCTGCGCACCAAGCTGCAGAACCTAGAACTCGCGTTGAAAGGGACGTGACGATGGATATTGGGGCCGCCGAAGTCTCGGCAATCCTGAAGGAGCAGATCGCCAATTTCGGCACCGAGGCGAACGTCGCCGAGGTTGGCCAGGTGCTCTCGGTCGGCGACGGCGTCGCCCGTGTCTACGGCCTCGACAACGTGCAGGCCGGCGAGATGGTCGAGTTTCCCGGCGGCATCAAGGGCATGGCGCTCAACCTCGAGACCGACAATGTCGGCGTCGTGATCTTCGGCGAGGACCGCGACATCAAGGAAGGCGACGTGGTCAAGCGCACCGGCGCGATCGTCGAGGTGCCGGTCGGCAAGGAGCTGCTCGGCCGCGTGGTCGATCCGCTCGGCAACCCGATCGACGGCAAGGGCGCGATCGGCGCGACCAGGCGCCAGCGCGTCGAGGTCAAGGCGCCCGGCATCGTGCCGCGCCGCTCGGTGCACGAGCCGATGCAGACCGGCCTCAAGGCGCTCGATTCGCTGGTGCCGGTCGGCCGCGGCCAGCGCGAGCTGATCATCGGCGACCGCCAGACCGGCAAGACCGCGGTCGCGATCGACACCATCATCAACCAGAAGAAGGTCAACCAGGCGGGCGACGAATCGCAGAAGCTCTACTGCATCTACGTCGCGGTCGGCCAGAAGCGCTCGACGGTCGCCAAGGTGGTCAAGACGCTCGAAGAGTACGGCGCGATGGACTACACCATCGTGGTCTCCGCGACCGCCTCGGAGCCCGCGCCGCTGCAGTTCCTCGCGCCCTATGCAGGCTGCACCTTCGGCGAGTTCTTCCGCGACAACGGCATGCACGCGCTGATCATCTACGATGATCTCTCCAAGCAGGCCGTCGCCTACCGCCAGATGTCGCTCCTGCTGCGCCGGCCGCCGGGACGCGAGGCCTATCCGGGCGACGTCTTCTACCTGCATTCGCGCCTGCTCGAGCGCGCGGCCAAGCTGAACAAGGACCATGGCCTCGGCTCGCTCACCGCGCTGCCCGTGATCGAGACGCAGGCCGGCGACGTCTCGGCCTACATCCCGACCAACGTGATCTCGATCACCGACGGCCAGATCTACCTGGAATCGGAGCTCTTCTATCAGGGCATCCGGCCCGCCATCAACGTCGGCCTCTCGGTCAGCCGCGTCGGCTCGGCGGCGCAGATCAAGGCGATGAAGCAGGTCGCCGGCCGCATCAAGCTCGAGCTCGCCCAGTACCGCGAGATGGCGGCCTTCGCGCAGTTCGGCTCGGACCTCGACGCCTCCACCCAGCGCCTCCTGAACCGCGGCGCGCGGCTCACCGAGCTCCTGAAGCAGGACCAGTTCGCGCCGCTGCCGGTCGAGGAGCAGGTGGTCTCGATCTTCGCCGGCGTGCGCGGCTATCTCGACGGCATCCCGGTCGGCGCCGTGACGCGCTTCGAGCAGGAATTCATGAGCGAGATCCGGGCACGCCATTCGGGCATCCTCGATTCGATCCGCAGCTCGAAGGAGCTGACCCCGGACGTCGAGAAGCAGCTCCAGGACGTGCTCGCCGATTTCGTCAAGAAGTTCGCCTAGATCGAAGAAGACGCCGACCAAAGCATGTCCGACGCGCTTCCTTCAGTCGTCATCGCCGGGCTTGACCCGCCTGCGGGGCCGAAGCCCCTTCGGCGCGGCGAAGGCCCGGCAATCCATGGTTCGGCGGCACGGGCCGTGCCGCACGACGATGGATGCCCGGGTCTTCGCCCGGGCATGACGGGTGTTGGTTGTCGGGCGACGCGCGCGAGGAACTAGGAACCGGCGATGCCAAGCCTCAAGAACCTTCGGATCAGGATCAACAGCGTCAAGCAGACGCGCAAGATCACCTCGGCGATGAAGCTGGTCGCCGCCTCCAAGCTGCGCCGCGCGCAGGAGGCCGCCGAATCGGCGAGGCCCTATGCCGAGCGGCTGGAGCGCATGGTGGCCTCGCTCGCCGAGGCGATGGCGGGGCGCGCCGACGGCGATCCGCTCCTGGTCGGCACCGGCGCGACCAACAACCATCTGATCCTGGTGGCGACCGCCGATCGCGGCCTGTGTGGCGGCTTCAACTCCTCGATCGTGCGCGCGACGCGCCGGCGCGTCGCCGCCGAGCAGAAGGAAGGCAAGACGGTCAAGATCTTCACCGTTGGCCGCAAGGGACGCGAGCAGCTCGCGCGCGACTATGCCTCGCTCAATATCGAGCATGTGCAGGGGCTCGGCCGGCGCGGGCCGACCTATGACGAGGCGACCCAGATCGCCGAGAAGCTCACCGCGCTCTACGCCGAAGGCGCCTTCGACACCTGCACGATCGTCTACAACCGCTTCAAGTCGGTGATCAGCCAGGAGGTCACCTTCCAGCAGCTCATCCCGTTCGCCGGCGGCGCGCCCAAGGACGCGGCGGAGGCCGAGGAGAAGAAGGACCTCGCGATCTACGAGTTCGAGCCCGAGGAGCAGGAGATCGTGACCGAGCTGCTGCCGCGCAACCTCGCGGTGCAGGTGTTCCGGGCGCTGCTCGAGAACGCCGCGAGCGAGCAGGGCGCCCGCATGACCGCGATGGACAACGCGACGCGCAACGCGGGTGATATGATTGATCGGCTGACGCTCAACTACAACCGCACGCGCCAAGCCGCGATCACCAAGGAACTCATCGAAATCGTCTCGGGCGCCGAGGCGCTCTAGAGGCAACACGCACTAATTCAGCCCACGGGAGCTCGTTTCATGGCGGACAAGAATACGGTCGGCAAGATTACCCAGGTGCTGGGCGCCGTCGTCGACGTGCAGTTCGAGGGTGAGCTTCCGCAGATCCTGAACGCGCTGCACGTCGAGCGCGAAGGCGGCCGCCTGGTGCTCGAGGTCGCCCAGCATCTCGGCGAGAGCACGGTGCGCTGCGTCGCGATGGACACCACCGACGGCCTGGTGCGCGGGCAGAGCGCGGCCGATACCGGCGCCTCGATCCGCGTGCCGGTCGGCCCTGAGACGCTCGGGCGCATCATCAACGTGGTGGGCGAGCCGGTGGACGAGCGCGGCCCGATCGGCGCGAAGGCGACCGCCCCGATCCACGCGCCGGCGCCCGAGTTCGTCGACCAGTCGACCGAGTCCGAAATCCTGGTCACCGGCATCAAGGTCGTCGACCTGCTCGCGCCCTATGCCAAGGGCGGCAAGATCGGCCTGTTCGGCGGCGCCGGCGTCGGCAAGACCGTGATCATCATGGAGCTGATCAACAACATCGCGAAGGCGCATGGCGGCTATTCGGTGTTCGCCGGCGTCGGCGAGCGCACGCGCGAGGGCAACGACCTCTATCACGAGATGATCGAATCGGGCGTCATCAAGCTCGACGGCGAAGGCTCCAAGGTCGCCCTCGTCTACGGCCAGATGAACGAGCCGCCCGGCGCCCGCGCGCGCGTCGGCCTCACCGGCCTCACCGTCGCCGAATACTTCCGCGACCAGGAAGGCCAGGACGTGCTGCTCTTCATCGACAACATCTTCCGCTTCACCCAGGCGGGCTCGGAAGTGTCGGCGCTCTTGGGCCGCATCCCGAGCGCGGTCGGCTACCAGCCGACGCTCGCGACCGACATGGGCCTCCTGCAGGAGCGCATCACCTCGACCCAGAAGGGCTCGATCACCTCGGTGCAGGCGATCTACGTGCCGGCCGACGACCTGACCGACCCGGCGCCGGCCACCTCGTTCTCGCACCTGGACGCGACTACGGTGCTGTCGCGCCAGATCGCCGAGCTCGGCATCTACCCCGCGGTTGATCCGTTGGACTCGACCTCGCGCATGCTCGACCCGCGCGTGCTCGGCGAGGAACATTACAGCGTCGCGCGCGAGGTGCAGCGGATTCTCCAGACCTACAAGTCGCTGCAGGACATCATCGCGATCCTCGGCATGGACGAGCTTTCGGAAGAGGACAAGCTGACGGTGGCGCGCGCGCGCAAGATCCAGCGCTTCCTGTCGCAGCCCTTCCACGTCGCCGAGGTGTTCACCGGCACGCCGGGCGTGCTGGTCGACCTCAAGGACACCATCTCCGGCTTCAAGGCGATCTGCGCCGGCGAGTATGACGACCTGCCGGAGGCCGCCTTCTACATGGTCGGCACCATCGAGGAAGCGGTCGAGAAGGCCAAGCGCATGGCCGCCGAGGCGGCGTAGGAACGGGCAGGATCGGGAAGGCGGCGTCCAATGGCGGATACCTTTCAGTTCGAGCTGGTGGCGCCCGAGCGGCTGATCTACTCGGATCAGGCCGAGATGGTCGTGGTGCCGGGCTCGGAGGGCGAGTTCGGCGTGCTGCCGGGCCACTCGCCGCTGATCTCCGCGGTCCGGCCCGGTATCGTCGAGGTCTATGAATACCCGGCGATCAAGTCCAAGGCGCGCTTCTTCGTCGCAGGCGGCTTCGCCGAGGTGACCGGCGAACGCTGCACCGTGCTCTCGAACGAGGCGATGCCGGTCGAGGAGATCGACAAGGAAGCCGCCCGCGAGCGGCTCGCCGAAGCCGAGCTTGCGCTCCGCGACGCACAGAGCGACGCCGAGAAGGCCAAGGCCGAGGCCGAGATCGCCGTGGTGCGCGCCATGATCGAGGCATCGGGCGGCTGAACCCCGGCGGCACTACGCCGCTCTCCCCGAGTCGGTAATCCGCACGGCCTCGCGGCGTCTCCCGCCGTCTAACCCCATGAGCGGATTGGACGATCGATTGGCGCCGGGCGTTCTGTAATATCCGTCTCGCGCCGGCTTGTTCGATGGCGCTCGCTCGTTATATTTTCTTGCAAAAGAAGCGGCGGGAACGGAGCAACAGCTCATGGCGCACTGGACGCTGGAAGATATTCCCTGGGATCGCTTCGACCGCTCGAAGGTCGATCCCGAGATGGTGAAGGTTGCCAAGGCCGCCTGCATGGTCGAGCACCACAGCGCGGACTATGGCACTTACCTGTGCAACGTGTTCCCGGACGATTCCGAGTTCTGCGCGGCCGCCAACACCTGGGCCGCGGAGGAAATCCAGCACGGCAAGGTGCTGCGCCGCTATGCCGAGCTGGCCGACCCCTCGTTCGATTTCGAGGCGACGTTCGAGCGCTTCGTCGAGGGACACAAGATCGACGTGACGGCCGAAGCCTCGATCCGCGGCTCGCGCTGCGGCGAACTGGTGGCGCGCTGCGTGGTGGAGGTCGGTACCTCCGCCTATTACAGCGCGCTGCACGACGCCGCCGAGGAACCGGTGTTCCGCGAGATCTGCAAGCGCATCGCGGCCGACGAGTTCCGCCACTACAAGCTGTTCTACAGCAACATGAAGCGCTACCAGCGGATCGAGAAGGTCGGCATGCTGGCGCGCCTCAAGGTGGCGGCCGGACGGCTGTTCGAGAGCGCGGACGACGAGCTCGCCTATGCCTATCATTGCGGCTCCGGCGAGAGCCGTCCGTACGACCGCCGCCGCGCCACCGGAACCTATGCGGCGCACACCCTGCCGCTCTATCGCTACGAGCATGTCGAGCGCGGCTTCGGCATGACGCTCAAGGCGGTCGGCATCAAGCCGCAGGGCGTCGTCGGCAAGCTGCTGACGCGGCTCGCCTGGGCGGCGTTCCGGCGCTACGCCACCAGCATGCACCGCAAATACGCCCACGCCTGATGGCGAGCGCGCCGCCCCGCGCGGCGCGGGCCGAAATGTCCGAATCCCTGCATCAGATCAACGTGACGATCTCGAACGAGGAAGATCGGCTGCTGCTGCGCGTCTCGACCACCGCCAAGCACGAATACCGGCTGTGGCTGACCCGCCGCTTCCTCCGCGCGCTGTGGGAGCTGCTGATCAAGGCGGTGGAGCGGCACGCGGGCGCGCACGCGCAGGGCGACGACGAGGTGCGCAAGGCGCTGATCTCGTTCCAGCACGAGGCCGCCGTCAAGGGCGCCGACTTCAAGACCGCCTATACGGCCGCGGAGTTCGACGCGCCCTTCGGCGAGACGCCCGTGCTGGTCACCGGCGTGCAGCTCAAGGCCGGGCGCGGCGGCAATTTCGAGATGACGCTGCAGACCATCGACGACCGCTCGGTCTCGGTGCGGCTCGACGCCAAGCTGCTGCACTCGCTGTGCAGCATCCTCGCCACCGCGGCGAAGAAGGCGGATTGGGGCCTCGACCTCAGGATCGGCGCGCCGCTCGGCGCGGCCAAGTCGCCCGAGGGCGCACAGGTTCACTGAGCGCTGACGCGCTCAGAATTTCTTCGCACTCTCCAGATAGGGCGCGAACTCGCCGAGCACGGCTTCGTAGAGCGGCCGCTTGAACGGCACGATCGTCTCGATCAGCTCGGCCGGGCGGGCCCAGCGCCAGGTCTGGAATTCCTGGTGGGCGGTCTCGACGTCGATGTCACGGTCGCGCCCGAGGAAGCGCGCGGCGTACCATTTCTGCTCCTGGCCGCGATAGCGCCCACCCCAGACCTCGTCCATCAGGGCGTCCGGCAGGTCGTAGCGCAGCCAGTCGCGGCTCTCGGCGATCAGCTCGACCAGCGCCGGCCTGATGCCGGTCTCCTCCTCGAGCTCGCGCAAGGCCGCGGCGTCAGCCGCCTCGTCCTTGTCGATGCCGCCCTGCGGCATCTGCCAGGCCTCGTGAAAGCGGTCGATGCGCTGCCCGGCGAAGACGAGCCCCGCCGGGTTGATCAGCACGATGCCGACGCCGCGCCGATAGGGCCGCCGGGCGGGCGGCAGCCTGCGCGGCGGCCTGTCGCGGCGCTTCGTCATTGGCTCGCCTCTGCCTGCTGATCGATCACTGCGCTGACCGGCGCGAGCGCGATGCCGCGGCTCGCTAGCGTCGGCAGCCAGGCGGCGAGCCGCTGCAGGCTCACCGGGAACGGCCGCGCGACGCCGAGCGCGACGCCGGCGCGGCGCGCATCGCCCTCGACCGCCGAAAGCTCGTCGTCGATCGCCATGCGCGTCGCCTCGTTGTCGAGGAAGCGGTCGTTCGCGGCGCTCGGCAGCTTCAGCTGCTCGGCGAGCGTCGCGGCGACGCTGGTCGTGCTGGTCTTGCCGTCGACGAACAGGAGGCCGCGCTCGGAGAGCGCGCCGAGCACGGGACGCAGCGCGTCCTGCGAGGTCGTGAACTTGGAGCCCATCTGGCTGATCACGCCGACATAGCCCTGCGCGCCGCCCAGCACCTGCTCCAGGCGCGCGATGTTGCCGGCGGCGTCGAGCGAAGTGAGCAGGGCCTGCGGGCCGGGATCGTCGGCCGGATAGGAGGCCGGCTCCATCGGCAGGTCGAGCAGCACCTCGTGGCCGGCCTGGCGCGCTTTTGCCACCAGCGCGGCAAGCTCGGGCGCATAGGGCGAGAAGGAAAGCGTGACCTCCGGCGGCAGCTTGATCGCGGCCTCGGTCGTCGCCTGGTTGAAGCCGAGCTCGGCGACGACGATGGCGAGCCGCGGCGTGCCCTCCGCGGCCGCGAATGGCCGGGCATAGACCTGCCAGGAGCGCCTGCCGTCCGGCCCGATGACGGGAAGCGGGCCGTGGGCGCTCGGCCGCAGCAGCACCGGATCGACCGGCGCGAGCGCCGTGTCCGGCGCCGGCTCTGCGGGCAGAATGGACTCCGCGGGGGGCGGCGGCGCAGCCTCGCCCTCACCTTCGGCCGCAACCGGCGGGGTCGTCGGATCGGGCACGGCCGCCTCTTCCTGTCGCGGCTCGTCGCGGGCGGCTTCAGCGGGCGGCGGTGCCTCGCTTTCGGCGGCCTCGTCGGGGGCCGGCGCCGCCTCGTGCTCCTCCTGCTGGAGCGGGATGCGCACCTGCTGGCCGTCGGTCGCCGCACCCTGGTCGCGGCCCGCGACCGCCAGCCAGACGATCACGCCGAGGATGATGACCGCGACGACGAGCCCCCCCAGCAATGGCGGCCGGATCGCGACGTGGCGCGCGGTGCGGAGCCGGCTCGCGAAACCGTGTCCGAGCGCCATTCTCATCGGATCAGCGCTCGGCGGTGGCAGCGAGCCGAGCCGAGGGTTGCCTCAATTCACCGCGACCGGCTTGCTGGACAGGATCCGCAAGCCACGGAGCAGGTCCAGCGCGCGCGTGAGCTGATAGTCCTCGGCCTCTTCGCCGGGCGCGGGCGCCGCCTCGCCCTCGGGCGCGGCATCCTCGGGCGGCGGCACCGCTGTCGCGGGCGGCTCGCCGGCATCCTCGGGCGCCTCGGCCGGCTGCTGCTCCTCGTCCGGGCCGATCAGATGGCCGCGCAGGCTGGCTTCGCTGCGCGAGGTCTCCCGCGCGCTGCGCTCGATCTTGGCCTGCTCGACCACGATGTCGGGGTCGATGCCCTTGGCCTGGATCGACCGGCCGGAGGGCGTGTAGTAGCGTGCCGTGGTGAGGCGGATCGCGCCCTGCCCGCTCAGCGGGATGATGGTCTGCACCGAGCCCTTGCCGAATGACTTGGTGCCGAGCAGGAGCGCGCGGCCGTGGTCCTGCAGCGCGCCGGCGACGATCTCAGAGGCCGACGCCGAGCCGCCGTTGATCAGCACCACCATCGGCAGGTCGGCCGCGATGTCGCCCTGGCGCGCGTTGAAGCGCTGGATGCTGTCGCTGCGGCGGCCGCGGGTCGAGACCACCTCGCCCTGGTCGAGGAAATCGTCCGACACCTGCACGGCCTGATCGAGCAACCCGCCCGGGTTGTTGCGCAGGTCGAGCACGACGCCTTTGACGCTGGTGCCATGCTCGCCGAGGATGTCCTTCAGGGCCCGTTCGAGGTCCTCCGAAGTGCGCTCGGTGAACGAGGTGATGCGCACATAGGCGATGTCGTTGCCCTCCAGGCGCGTGCGCACCGAGCGGATCCTGATCACCGCGCGCGTCAGCGTGACGTCGAACGGCTTCTCGACGCCCTCGCGCTGGATGGTGATGGTGATGTTGGTATCCACCGGGCCGCGCATCTTCTCGACCGCCTGCTCGAGGGTCAGCCCGAGCACCGGCTCGCCGTCGATCTGGACGATCATGTCGCCGGTCTCGATGCCGGCGCGGCTCGCCGGCGTGTCGTCGATCGGCGAGATCACCTTGACGAAGCCGTTCTCCATGGTGATCTCGACGCCGAGGCCGCCGAACTCGCCCTTGGTCTGGACCTGCATGTCCAGATAGTTCTTGGGGTTCAGGTATTTCGAGTGCGGGTCGAGCGACGTCAGCATGCCATTGATGGCGTTCTCGATCAGGTCGGCGTCGCTCACCTCCTCGACGTAATCCGAGCGCACGCGCTCGAACACGTCGCCGAACAGGTTGAGCTGGCGGTAGGTCTCGGCGCTCGCCGCCAAGGCGATGGCGGGCACCAGCAGGCAAAGAACGCCGGCGGCGCCGGCAATGTACCGTTTGGGCATTACGATCCACTCGATTTGATGGAACCCGTGGCCAGCCAAGGCAACGGGTTGACCGGCCGTCCCTTGTGGCGCAACTCGAGATAGAGTTGAGGTGGCGTATCGGAAGAAGAACTCATCGCGCCTACAGGCTCGCCGGCCAGAACCCACCGGCCGACCGCAGTATCGATGCGGCCCAGTCCTGCCAAAAGACTATGATAGCCCTCGCCATGCTCGATGATCAAGAGTTGCCCATAGTCACGAAATGGCCCCGCGAACACGATTTTTCCAGCAAACGGCGCGATCACGGCGGCGCCGGCGCGCGCCGTGATCGACAGCCCCTTCGCGCTGACCCCGTGCGCCGTCTCGGCGCCGAACTCGCCGACGATCCGGCCCTCGGCCGGCAGGGCGAAGGCGCCGCGGCGCGGCGCCTCCGCGGCGCGCATGGCCTCGCGGTCGAGCGCGGTGATGCGGATCTCGGCGGCATCGTCGGGCGGCGGCGCTTCCGCTTCCGCCGCGCCTTCGGCATCGCCCGCCGCCGCGGCGACCTCGGCCTCGGGGCGCGGCGGCGCCGGGGGCGGTGCCGCGCGCGCGAGTTCCTCCGCTTCGAGCCGCGCCGCTTCGAGCTTCGCGATCAGCTCTTCGAGGTCGCGTGACTCCTCGACCAGGGCGGCCACCCGGCGCTCGGCCTCGCTGAGGCCGGCCTCGCTCTGCGTCTCGAGCGCGACCTTCTCCGCGATCAGCCCGTCGAGCGCCGCCTGGCGCGCGGCGAGGTCTTCCCTCACCTCGCTCTGGCGCTGCCGCTCCTTGGCGAGGTCGTCGCGCAGCAGCGCGATCTGCCGCAGGCTGATCTGGAGGGTCTCGGCCTCGGCCTCCAGGCCGTGGGAGACCGCGGCGAGCAGCAGCGCGCTGCGGGTCGCCTCGACCGCCGAGTTCGGCGCCAGCATGAGCGCCTGGGGCGGCCGCCGGCTGAGCCGCAGCATGGCGGTGATGGCGTTGGCGCGCGGCCCGCGCCCGGCTTCGAGCGCGGCCCGCCGCTCGGCCTCCTCGGCCGCCAGCGCCGCGACGCGCGCCTCGATCTCGCTCAGCGCACGCTCGACCTCGCGAGTCTCGGCCACCATTGCCATCGCCTTGGTCCGCAACCCGTCCAACTCCGCGCGATAGGCCTCAGCCTGGGCGCGGAGTGTGGCGGATTTCTGGCGTTCCTGCTCGATGGCCGATTGGCGGTCGCGCAACGCCCGCTCGGCCGCCTCGAGGTCGCCATCGACTTCCTGGGCGCCGGCCAAAGGCACCAGGAGCAGCGCGATCATCCCGACGGCGAGGCGTGCGACCGAGCGCCGCATGGCCGCAATGTTACGCGTCAACGGCCTGCGCCGGGCGACCGGCCGCGAGGCCCGCCGGGGGCACGATCAGGCTCCGCCCGGTCATCTCCGGCGGGATCGCGAGGCCCATGACGTCGAGCAGCGTCGGCGCGACATCGGCCAGGCGCCCGTCGCGCAGGCCGACCTCGCCCGCGCCGACCAGGATGACCGGCACCAGGTTCGAGGTGTGCGCGGTGTGGGCCTGCTGGGTGTCGCCGTCCTGCATGCGCTCGGCGTTGCCGTGGTCCGCGGTGATCAGGAGCGCGCCGCCGGCCGCCTCGACCGCGCGGCGCAGCCTGCCGAGACATTCGTCCACGGTTTCGACCGCAGCGATCGCCGCCTTCAGGTCGCCGGTATGGCCCACCATGTCGGTGTTCGCGTAGTTGACCACGATCGCATCGAAGCCGCCGCTGCGGATCGCCTCGACGAGCCTGTCGGTCACCTCGCGCGCCGACATCTCGGGCTTGAGATCGTAGGTCGCCACCTTGGGCGACGGCACCAGGATGCGTTCCTCGCCGGGAAACACGCGCTCCTCGCCGCCGTTGAAGAAGAACGTGACATGGGCGTACTTCTCGGTCTCGGCGATGCGAAGCTGCCTGAGCCCGGCCTTCGAGATCAGCTCGCCGAAGGTGGCGCGCAGCGCGAGCGGCGGGAACAGCGTCTCGATCAGGCCGGAGAGCGCCTCCGAATATTCCGTCATGCCGAGCGTCGCCACGAAACGCACCACGCGGCCGCGCGCGAAGCCGTCGAACCCGGGATCGAGCAAGGCGGCCAGGATCTGGCGCACGCGATCGGCCCGGAAGTTGGCAACGATCAGGCCGTCGCCGTCCTTCATGCCGTCATAGCCGGCGATCACGCGCGGCTCGACGAACTCGTCGCCGATACCAGCCTGATAGCTCGCCTCGATGACGGCGGCCGCGCTCCCGGCGCGCGGCGCCTCGGCCTCGACCATCGCCTTGTAGGCACGCTCGACGCGCTCCCAGCGCTTGTCGCGGTCCATGCCGAAATAGCGGCCGCCGACGGAGCCGAAGCGGACCGGGCCGCCGCCCTCGACCGCGCGCTCGAACGCGGCGAGATAGCCGAGCGCCGAGCGCGGCGGCGTGTCGCGGCCATCCAGCAGGGCGTGGACGATGACTGGAACCCCCGCCCCGGCCACGGCGCGGGCAAGCGCGGCGATATGGTCCTGATGCGAGTGCACGCCGCCGGGCGACAGCAGACCGACCAGATGGCAGGCGCCGCCGCTCCGCTTCAGTGCCTCGATGAGCGCGAGGAGGCGGGGGTGGCGCGCGAGCGAGCCGTCCGCCACGGCCGCGTCGATGCGCGGCAGGTCCTGCATCACGACGCGGCCGGCGCCGAGGTTCATGTGGCCGACCTCGGAATTGCCCATCTGCCCCTCGGGCAGCCCGACCGCGAGGCCCGAGGTGTGGAGCAGCGCATGCGGGCAGGCCGCGCGCATGGCGTCGTAGTTCGGCGTCCGCGCGAGGGCGATGGCGTTGTCGGGCGATGGCGGCGCCTCGCCCCACCCGTCCAGCACGCAAAGCACGACGGGGCGCGGCCGATTTGGCGGGTTCATGCCGGTATCTCTAGCGGATGGCCGTGGAAAAGAGAAGTTGCCGTCTGGCGCCGGCACATGGAGGGAAGTGGTGTTCGAGCCTTGCCGGCACGGATAAGCCGATACGGATCGGCCTCATGTTTCTTACGATACCACCGTAGAAAGATTCCAGCGATCTAACGGATATCCTCCCCGCGTGGCGTAGTTCCTGTGCGGGAGGCTACCGGCCGTGTGGTGTCGTGCCTGCTTGTCGTTTCCAGCCATGATGATCGTCGCGGGGACGTTCGCGATGGCGGGATGCGAACGGGCCGGCGAGAGCCTGACCGATCCCGGCGAAGCCGCGGTCTCGTGCCCCGGCGCCGCAAACTATGACGAGCAGGGCGTTGCATCGTGGTACGGCAGGTCGCATCACGGCCGGCGCACCGCGAGCGGCGAGAGCTTCGACATGAACGAGCTGACCGCCTCGCATCGCTGGCTGCCGTTCGGCACGAAGGTCACGGTCACCAACCTCGCTAACGGGCAGCGCGCCACCCTCGTCGTCAACGATCGCGGCCCCTATGTCGACGGCCGCATCCTCGACGTTTCCCGCAGGGCCGCCCGCGAGCTGGGCTTTCTCGATGCCGGCGTCACCCGTGTCCGGGTAACGGCCGCCGCTCCTTGCCCATAGGCGGCGCGCGGCGTCAGCCGAGCACTCCGTTCCAGCCGGACGACGTTAATTGAGGGGCACGTCGATCGTGGCGGGCGGCGGCGGCACGCGCACCACGACCTTCGGGTGGGCATGATAGGGGTCGAGATAGGGATAGGCATCTCCCTCGCACGCGGTCTTTTCCCTGTATTCGCCGGCCGGCTCCCGCCTCGGCTCGTACTTGCAGCGCGTATCGGGCCATTCCTCCTGCCACTCGCCGCCCTGAAGGGCACGCGGCGGGTGACCGCTCTCATTCTTCCAGGGGCCGGCCGCCGCCGGCGCCGCGGCGACCATCACCGCCATCGTTGCGATCGCCGGACCGTGACAGAGGCGCATGAACCGCATATCGCCCTCCCTCAGCCGGGCCTCCGCCTGATCGACAGGATCAGTCGAAGGAGAAAATGAAGACGGCACCGCCGGTCAGCAAGTCGACGAGGTATGGCCGGCGCGGCTCAACATAGTGGTAGTGCTCCACCACGCGCTCCCGATAGACCGGCGCATGATGGTACTGCTCGACGATCACGACCTGGTTGTGGTGGCCGTGATAATGGCGGCTATGGTGCTGGCGATGCTTGTGGCGGTGGTGCCGCTTCCTGTCGTGAACGCGGACCAGATGGTCGCCGCGATCATCGGCCGCCCCGGCGGCGAGCGCGGGAACCGCGGCGGAGCCCAGCCCGGCGGCGGAAGCCCCGCCCGCCAGCCCGCCAACACTTAACGCCGACGCCATCAGCCCGACGCCCAGCGGGCGTAGAATGGCCTTCTTGAACACGCTGCCCTCCCCTTGGATCGATCACGGGTGAACGCTCGAAACGCGCTCGTTAAACGCCGGAGGCGCCCCGGTCTGTCGCGCCGGGCTGTGGGCATTCGGTGGAATAGGCGTGATCTTCGATGCGAGGAATCGCGAGGCGGGAACGAGGTGGCAGGCCGCTCAACCGCGATGATAGGGATGGCCGGCGATGATCGAGGCGGCGCGGTATAGCTGCTCGGCGAGCATGACGCGGGCGAGCAGATGCGGCCAGGTCATCGCGCCGAGCGATAGCCTGAGCGTCGCCCGTTCCAGCACCGCGGTATCGAGGCCCGCCGCGCCGCCGATCGCGAAGCCAAGCTGCTTGACGCCGCCATCCTGCCAAGCGCCGAGGCGCGCCGCGAACGCCTCGCTGCTCAGCGCCGTGCCGCCGGGATCGAGCGCGACGAGCGGCGCGTCGGCCGGTATAGCGCGCAGGATGGCGCGGCCCTCCTCGGCCTTGAGCGGCCCCGACGGCAGCGGGCCCTTCGCCTCGACCTCCTTGAGGGCGATCGGCCAGGGCAGGCGGCCGACATAGTCGTCATAGAGCGCCTGGTTCGGCGTGCCGCGCGCGCGGCCGACGGCCGCGATGACGATGCGCAAGGCTAGCTGCCGGGCCCCCGCCTGGCCCGCCGCGCCGAGAGGTCGACCGACCACATCTTCTCGAGCGCATAGAGCGCGCGCACCTCGGGGCGGAACAGATGCACGATCACGTCGCCGGCATCGACCAGCACCCAGTCGCACGCGAGCATGCCTTCGACCGAGAAGACCGGCGCACCGGCCTCCTTGAGCGCCTCGACGACCCGATCGGCGAGCGCGCCGACCTGGCGCTGGCTGCGCCCGGTCGCGACGATCATGTAGTCGGCGACGGTGGACTTGCCGGCCAGGCTGAGCGCCACCACGTCCTCGGCCTTGGCGTCGTCGAGCACCCGCTCGATCAGCCGCTTGAGCTCGTCGGGCGCCAGCGCGCCCTGCCGCTCCTGCGCCTTGCTGCCGCGCGTCCGGGGGCCGGTCACGAGGCTTTGCGCCGCGGGGCGGCTGCGCGGCGCGCGGCGCGGATCGCCGAGGCCGAGGCGGCATGCAAGGGGATATGCAGGAACACCCAGGCGGGCGGCGTCATACCGACGAGCCGGCGCGACTGGCGTTCAGGGATCCGGTATTCGGCGAAGCGCAAACTCGGTACGGCGGCATGCACCTGCGCAGCATAGGGATGGCGGTCGAAGACCGCAACCGGAACGGCGCGGTATATCTCGGCCCAGCGATGCCAGCGCGTGAAGCTCGGCAGGTTGTCCGCCCCCATCAGCCAGAGGAAATGATTGCCGCGGAAGCGGCGCTTGAGCGCGGCGAGCGTATCGGCGGTGTAGCGCAGGCCGAGCTCGTCCTCGATGGTGCAGATCCTGATGCGATGGCCGTGCGCCATGCGGCGCGCGCCCTCGACGCGCTGCGCGAAGGGCGCCATCTCGGCCGCCGACTTCAGCGGGTTCTGCGGCGCGACCAGCCACCAGAGCTCGTCGAGCCCGAATGTCTTGAGCGCGATCAGGCTGATATGCAGGTGGCCTTCATGGGCCGGGTTGAACGAGCCGCCGAGCAGCCCGACCCGCCGGTGCCGGCGGCGCCTGGGCACGTCAGGCGGATCGACCGGCTGGGCCGACAGGCGGATCGGCCGGTAGCGGGGCCGTCTGCGCGGCTTCAAGGCCGGAGCTGCCCGCTGCCGTGGACCTTGTACTTGTAGGTCGTCAGCTGCTCGACGCCGACCGGGCCGCGCGCGTGCAGCTTGCTGGTCGAGATGCCGATCTCGGCGCCCATGCCGAACTGGCCGCCATCGTTGAACTGGGTCGAGGCGTTGTGCAGCACGACGCCGGAATCGACCTCGTCGAGGAAGCGCGCCGCGGCGGCTGCATCCTCGGTCACGATGGTATCGGTGTGATGCGAGCCGTGGGCGTTGACATGCGCGATCGCCTCGTCGAGGCCGGAAACCACCTTGACCGCGATGACGGCGTCGAGGAACTCGGTCTCGTAGTCCTCGGGCGCGGCCGGCTTGACGCGCGGATCGGCCGCCAGCGCGGCGGCGTCGCCGCGCACCTCGCAGCCGGCCTCGAGGAGCGGCATGAGCAGCCCGGCGAGCCGCGGCGCTTGCGCCTGATCGACCAGCAAGGATTCGGCGGCGTTGCAGACGCCGGTGCGGCGCAGCTTGGAATTGAGCAGGATGCGCTTCGCCATCTCGGGCTCGGCGCCGGCGTGGACGTAGACGTGGCAGATGCCGTCGAGATGGGCGAGCACCGGGATGCGGCTCTCGTTCTGCACCCGCTCGATCAGCGAACGGCCGCCGCGCGGCACGATCAGGTCGACCTCCTTCTCCATGCGGAGCAGCAGGCCGACCGCGGCGCGGTCCGTGGTCGGCACGAGCTGCACCGCGTTGCGCGGCAGGCCGGCCTCGGCGATGCCGTCGCCGAGCGCGGCGACGATCGCGCGCGAGGAATGGAAGCTGTCCGAGCCGCCGCGCAGGATCACGGCGTTGCCCGACATCAGGCAGAGCGAGCCGGCGTCCGCGGTCACGTTGGGGCGGGATTCGTAGATGATGCCGATGACGCCGATCGGCACCGCGACGCGCTCGATGCGGAGCCCGTTCGGCCGCGTCCAGGCGGCGAGCACGCGGCCGACCGGATCGGGCAGCGCGGCGACCTCCTCGAGGCCCGTGATCATGCCGTCGAGCCGCTTCCGGTCGAGCAGCAGGCGGTCGAGCATGGCGGCGCTGAGGCCCGCCTTGGCGCCGGCCGCCATGTCCGCCCGGTTGGCCTCGATGATCGTGCCGGCCTGGGCGCGCAGCGCGGACGCCGCGGCGCGCAGCGCGGCGCGCTTCGCCTCGGTGCCGGCGCTGGCCAGCTCGTGCGCGGCCTCGCGCGCGTTCCGCCCGAGCCTCGCCATCGCGGCGGCAAGCTCGCGATCGGGCTTGTTGTCGGGCGATGCAGCGGGGGCGTACATCAGAACAACACCAGATCGTCGCGGTGGATCATCTCGTCGCGTCCACGGTAGCCGAGAATCTGCGCGATATCACCGGTCTTGTGGCCGATGATGCGTGCCGCGTCCGACGCCGAATAGGCGACCAGGCCGCGCCCCGCCTCGCGGCCGTCGGGCCGCTTCACCGAGACGGCATCGCCGCGCTGGAAGTCGCCCTCGATGCGCTTGACGCCGGCCGGCAAGAGGCTCCGGCCGCTGGACAAGGCGGCGACCGCGCCGTCGTCGATGACCAGCGCGCCGCTCGGCTTCAGCGCATTGACGATCCATTGCTTGCGCGCGGCGAGCGGCGAGGCGCCGGCAACGAACCAGGTGCAGCGCGCGCCGGCCTCGATCGCGCTCAACGGCCGCTCGATGGCGCCCCGCGCGATCACCATGTGGCAGCCCGCGCCGAGCGCGATGCGGGCTGCGGCAAGCTTGGTGACCATGCCGCCCGAGGCGTCGCTCGAGCGGCTGCCGCCTGCCATCGCCTCGGTCTCGGGCGTCACCGCATCGACGCGCGGCAGCCAGCGCGCGGCGGGATCGACGCGCGGGTCGGCGCTGTAGAGCCCGTCCACGTCGGAGAGCAGGACGAGGGTATCCGCCGTCATCATGCCGGCGACGCGCGCGGCGAGCCGGTCATTGTCGCCATAGCGGATCTCCTGCGTCGCCACCGTGTCGTTCTCGTTGATCACCGGCACCGCGCCGGCGTTGAGCAGCGTGTTGATCGTACTGCGCGCGTTGAGGTAGCGGCGGCGCGCCTCGGTATCGTCGAAGGTGAGCAGGATCTGGGCCGCGGTGATGCCGTGCCGGCTGAGCGAATCCTGATAGGCGTGCGCCAGCCTGACCTGGCCGCAGGCGGCGGCAGCCTGCTTCTCCTCGAGCCGGAGCGCGCGGCCGCCGAGCTCGAGCAGCCGCCTTCCGACCGCGATGGCGCCGGACGAGACGATCAGCACGTCCTTGCCGCGCGCCTTGAGCCCGGCCACGTCTTCGATCAGGCCGTCGAGCCAGGCGCGGCGCAGCTCGCCGCTCTCCTGATCGACGAGCAGCGCCGAGCCGATCTTGACGACGATGCGATGCGCCTGATCGAGCGAGGGCGTCATCATGGTCATGGCGTCAGCACCTCGGCCGGCTCGCCATGCGTGCGTTCGGCCGCGCGCTCGGCCCGCGCCGCGCTGACATGGCGATGCACCGCGGCGATCATGGGCCCGAGCCCCTGCCCGCTCGCCGCCGAGATCGGATAGACCTCGGCATGGCAGGCGCGGGCGAGCGCGTCGCGCGCCCGTTCGATGCTCTCGGCATCGAGCGCGTCGATCTTGTTGAGGCAGACGACCGCTGACTTGGCGGCAAGGCCATGGCCATAGGCTGCAAGCTCGCGGCGCACGACCTCGTAGTCCGCAGCCGGGTCGGCGGCGGTGGCGTCGATCAGATGGATCAGCACCGCGCAGCGCTCGACATGGCCGAGAAAGCGGGTGCCGAGGCCCGCGCCCTCATGGGCACCCTCGATCAGCCCGGGAATGTCGGCGAGCACGAACTCGTCCTCGCCGATCGCGACGACGCCGAGCTGCGGCTTGAGCGTGGTGAACGGATAGGCGGCGACCTTCGGGCGCGCGGCGCTGAGCCGGCTCAGGAGGGTGGATTTGCCGGCGTTGGGCAGGCCGACCAGGCCGGCATCGGCGAGCAGCTTGAGGCGCAGCCAGACCCAGCGCTCCTCGCCCGGATAGCCGGGATCGGCGCGGCGCGGCGCGCGGTTGGTGGAGGACTTGTAGTGCGCGTTGCCGAAGCCGCCATCGCCGCCCTTGGCAAGCCGGCAGGTCGCGCCGGGCGTATCGAGATCGGCGAGCACCGTCTCGCGGTCCTCATCGAGAAGCAGCGTGCCGACCGGCAGCTTGAGGACGATCGGCTGGGCGTCGGCGCCGGTCCGGTTGGCGCCGCTGCCATTGCCGCCCTTCTTGGCCTTGAAGTGCTGCTGATAGCGATAGTCGATCAGCGTGTTGAGCGAGGGGTCGGCGACCGCGACCACGTCGCCGCCGCGGCCGCCATCGCCGCCGTCCGGGCCGCCGCGCGGGACGAACTTCTCGCGGCGGAAGCTCAGGCAGCCATTGCCGCCGTCGCCGCTCCGCACATAGACCTTGGCTTCATCGAGAAAGTTCATCGCCACGCCCCGGATGCACCCGGCTCAACAAAAAAGGGGAGCGGCCCGCCGCTCCCCCGTGTCGAACGGGCGACGGGCGGCCGGCGCTCAGCTCGTCGGCTCCGCGGCCGCGCCCACCGGCTCCACCGAAACCACGGTCCGATCGCCGCTCTTGCGCGCGAAGCTCACCCGGCCCTCGACCAGCGCGAACAGCGTGTGGTCCTTGCCGAGGCCGACATTCGCGCCCGGATGCCATTTGGTGCCGCGCTGGCGCGCGATGATGTTGCCCGGAACCACGAGCTCGCCGCCGAAGCGCTTGATGCCGAGCCGCCTGCCGGCCGTATCGCGCCCGTTGCGCGAGCTGCCGCCTGCCTTCTTGTGTGCCATGGCCCTAGTTCCTCTCGGTCGCCGCCGCCTTGCGGCTCACGGCCCGGAAATCCCGTCGATCCGCAGCAGCGTCAGATTCTGCCGGTGACCGGTCCGCCGGCGATAGTTCTTGCGCCGGCGCTTCTTGAAGATGATCACCTTCTCGCCGCGGCGATGCTCCACCACGGTGGCCGCGACGCGGGCGCCATCGACCAGCGGCGTGCCGATCCGCGTGGCGTCTCCGCCGCCGAGCGCGAGCACCTCGGCGATCTCGAGCGTGGCGCCGGCCTCGACCGGCAGGCGCTCGACCTCGATCACGTCGTTCGGCTCGACCCGATACTGCTTGCCGCCGGTCCTGATGACAGCGTACATGACTTTGCGTCCGATCCAATGCAATACGCGGTGTAGCGCGCGGGGCAAAGCACCGGCGCGGCGTGGGCGGCACTATACAGCCGGCCTGCGGGCTGTCAATCGGCGTGATCGGGTGTGCCAGGATGGTTTTCAAGCCGTGGCCATGTGCCCGGACATGGCCGGATCGAGGCGGCTTGCCGACTGTGATGCATGAACATCTTGTGGCGAGAATGCCACACCAGGTTTTAACCAACGCCTCGTGAACGCAAATACCTTTGCGGCGAAAGATGTAGAATGGTAAACCATTTACCACAAAGAGGCAGCGTCAACGGGAGCATCTCGTCGGCGAATATGCGGACGCTCGGCCGGTGGCATTCGCAGAAGTTAATGACCATCACGTCATACGCTGGTCACGAAGCCACGGTACGAGAGACGCATCCAGACGACAGTAGTCGGAGGTCCAGGATGTCGCGATTGGGGAGCAAGTTAACGGGCTTGGTTGCGGGGTTTGCGATCCTTGCCGGCATCGGCGTTGCCGATGCGACGGCGGCCAGCCTGCAGGAAAGCGTCAGCAAGGCGGTAGCCACGCATCCGCGGATCGGCGCCTTGAAGAGCAACCGCGATGCGATCGACCATGAGCTGAGGCAGGCCCGTGGCCTTTACCTGCCGCAGGTCGATCTCCGTGCCGCCGTCGGCCCGGAATGGAGCGACAGCCCGGGCACGCGGGCGCGCGACACCAACAGCACCTGGGATACGCGCAAGGAGAGCTCGATCATCCTGCAGCAGCGCATCTTCGACGGCTTCGAGGCCGATAGCGAAGTGGCGCAGCAGAAGGCGCGGTCGAAGTCGGCCTCCTACCGCGTCAGCGAGTCGGCGCAGTTCACCGGCCTGGATGCGGTCGAAGCCCATATCGAGGTGCTGCGCTTCCGCAAGCTGATCGAGGCCGCCGAGCGGAACGTCGAGATCCATCGCAGCTATCTCGGCCGCGTCAGGGAGCGGACGGAGAGCGGCGCAGGCACGACGGACGAATCGGCCCAGGCCCAGTCGCGCCTGGATGCCGCCGAGGCGATCCTCACCGACAACATCAAGGGGCTGCGCGACGCCGAGGCGAAGTACATCAACATCGTCGGCGATGCGCCGACGGAGCTTGACGACGTGCCCCTGCCGCTGGCCGCGCTGCCGGCCGATATCGACAACGCACTCCTGCTGCTGGCCAAGAACCCGACCGTGAAGATCACGGATGCGGACATCGAGACCACGGAAGCGCTGATCGGCCTGGCCGAGTCGCGCTTCTATCCGCACATCAACCTCGAGCTCAGCGGCCGCTGGGACGACGATCTCGACGGCATCGAGGGCCGCGACCGCGACGCCATCGCGCTCGTCGTGCTGCGTTGGAACCTCTATCGCGGCGGTATCGACACCGCCAATCGCAACGAGGCGGTCGAGCGGCGCGCCGAGGCGCGCAACAACCGCCTCGTCGCGGTGCGCAACTTCGAGGAGGAGATGCGCAATTCGTGGGCTCAGTTCGAGGCCGAGAGCAGGCGCTCCGAACTGCTCGCGAGCGCGGTCGAGCAGAACGTCATCTTCCGCGACGCCTACAGCGAGCAGTTCGACCTCGGCACCCGCAGCCTGCTCGACCTGTTGGACGCCGAGAACGAGCTCTACTCGAACACCTCGCAGCAGCTCACCGCCGAGTATGCGCGCCGCTTCGCAGCATACAGGATCCTCGCGGTCGGCGGCGAACTGCTGCAGATGCTCAACGTCGCGCAGCCCGAGCAGGCGACCCCGCATCCGGCCGACGAGGGCTTCGACGTCTTCGGATCGTCCATGATGTAGCGCCGCCTTCCGGCAAGCGAGAGAAGCGAAACGGCCCGGTGGGAACACCGGGCCGTTTCAGTTTGGTCCCATCTCCTTCGCAGATAGCAAATGGGGCGGCGCCGAAAGGCCCCGCCCCATTGCTTGATCGCGCCCGCTGCGAAGATCAGGTCGTCACGATGTCATTCAGCCGGATATCGTCTTCGACCCTCACGGTGACGTTGACGCCATTGTAGACCGTGCTGAAATCGTTGAAGCCGTTGCCGGACCCGGCGTTGCTCCAATCGCCGCCGGTGAGCTCCACCTTGTCGCCCGCATTGCCGACGATGTAGAGCAGCGCCGAATCACCCGAGTCGTCGGTGATATCGAGCACGCTCTGGGCATCGAGAACGACCTTGGTGCCCTGGAACTCGCCCGCGGTGTGCTCCTCGGTCAGCAGCAGCGCCTCGATGTTGCGGACCTTGTCGTCGAGGCCCGAGATGGTCGTGAAGTCCACCGTGGTGACGAGGTTCGCAGACACCGACTGTGCCGGCCCGCTGAAGCCCGGGTACATCGCGTTGAAGACGGCGACGGCGCCGTCGTCGATGCGCAGGATGTCGAAGCCGCTGCCGCCGTCGATCCGCGTGTCATCGGCATCCCACACCAGGATGTCGTCGCCGCCGCTGGCGGTCAGCCGATCCGCCCCGTTGCCCGAGCCGGAGTCGCCGGTATCCGGCCCGCCGTTCAGGATATCGGTGCCGTTGCTGCCGTTGAGCGAGTCGTTGCCCTCCAGCCCGGCGAGATAGCTGAAGGTGCTGGACGACGGATCGGACAGGCTGTCGGCATTGCTCGACCCCGGATCGGTGCCGTCGGTCGAGGCGGTCTTGGCCTGGATCACCCCGTTGATGTCGCCGCCGCCCGGCGGGTTGATCACCGCGGTGAACGCAACACGGGCCGAACCGCCGCCAGGCGTGGCATCAAGCTGGGTGGTGCCGGAGCCCTGGATCGTCACGCCTTCGATCGAGAAATCCGTGACGTTGATGGAGGACGACGTGCCGCCACCATGCTCGAACGCCACGAAATAGTCGTGGTCGGTCGCGATGTCCCAACCGGTCTGAGACAGGAAGCTCTGGCTCTGCCCGGTGCCCGCATGGGCAAAGAGCTGGGCATAGGCATGCATCGGCCCATCGAAGGTCGAGGAGTCGTTGTCGGCCTTCTGCACGAAGGTCAGGATCGAGCGCTGCACCCCCGAGTTCGTGTTGGTGACGATCTCGCCGTTGAGCACGCCCGGCGAGCCGGCATCGAGGATCGTGCCGGTGCCGGTGCCGTCCGCGAGCGAGGCGTTGACCGGGTTCGCCAGCGAGAGCGTGAAGCTCTCATTGCCCTCGGTCACGGCGTCGGTCTTGCTCTGCACCGTCACGAACGCGCTGGTCTGGCCCGGCGCGAAGGTGACGACCGTGCCGTCGATCGAGTTGAAGTCGGTGCCCTCGGTCGCGGTGCCCGAGCTCGAGTTGACCGTGACCGTGCTGGTCACCCCGCTCACCGCGCCGGCGCGGGTGATCTCGAAGACGAGCTGGTTGCCTTCGAGCGCCACCGCATCGCCGATGGAGAGGGTGGGACCGGCCACGTTGACGGTCAGCGAGCCGTTGAGCGGATCGCCGTCGCCATCGACCACGACGTAGCTGAAGTCCTCGACCCCGCTCGCACCGCTGGTCGGCGCCACATAGTTGTAGATGCCGGTCGCGAAGTCGACCGAGATCGTGCCGCCGAGCGCGGTGGTGAACTCGACGCCGCTGTCGTCCGCGTAGATGGTCTGCGGGCCGCCGCTCGCCTGGAAGGTGAACGAGTAGACGGCGACGAGGCCATCGGCGCCGGCCTCGGGCACGGCCGAATCTGCCCCGGGGCCGTCGATCAGGTCGTCATCAACGAAGAGGTTGCCCGACACGGTGTTCTCGCCGGTGATCTCGCCGAAGCCGGCGACGATGCCCTGCGCGCCGGCCTCGTCGCTGATGTTGACGACCGAGCCGTTGACCAGGCCGTCGTCGGTGCGGTCGAGATCGTTCTGGTAGGTGCTCTCGACCGTGATGCCGACCGTCTTGATGGTCAGGTTCGGGATGTCCGGCGTGTTGTTGACCGAATCCGTCACGTTGCCATAAAGCGCCTCGACGTTCTGCGCGGTCGGATCGAACCCGCCAGCGCCCTGGTTGTTGGCACCGTCGGTGAGCAGGAAGACGCGGTTGTCGGCGTTGCCGACGTTGATCGGGTCGATCACCGAGCCGATGATGGTCTGGTTGTCGCTCGACACCGTGCCGAGCGAACCATTGAACCAGTCGGCCACGGCGTCGAGGCCGCCTTCATAGCGCGTGCTGCCGCCGTCGGACCATTCGTCGGACGCCTTGACGGTGTTGAAGAAGGCTTCCACGCCCGCGAGCGCAGCGGCCGCCGAGGCGAAGGTCGTGACCGTCACGGCCGGATGGACCGTGCCGCCGGAGCGGTCGCCATGGAAGGCGGCGACCATGACCGGGCCGTTGACCCCGGCATCGACCGCCTGCTGGAGCGTGGTCTTGAGCGCCTCGATCGCAACGTCGAGCCGCGTGACATCGTCGCCGCTGCCCGGGCCGCCGGCATCGACCACCGTGTCCATGCTGATCGAAACGTCGATCACGAAGGCGACATTGACGTCGTTCATGCCGGAGTCGATCGAGGCCGCCTTGACGATCTCGCCGCTGCCCGGCGCATCGTCGAGCACGTTGACGGTCAGGCTGCCGGTGGCGGTGTCGCCGGTGGCGTCCTGCACCGTGTAGCTGAAGCCGAGCTGGATCATGTCGGCACCCTCGGCCTCGCCCTCGTCGGGATGGTCGATCGGACCCTTCTGCTCGTAGGTGAAGCTGACCTGCGCGCCCGAGCCGCTGCCGGTGATGTTGGCAGTCAGGGTCGCCACGACCTGGCCGTCATGCGGCCCGCCCTGCACGATACCTTCGAGCGTGAGGCCGTCGCTCGAGACCTGCCACGCCACCGGGTAGCCGCCCGAGGTGAGCGTGCCGAGCGCCGGGTCGCCGCCTTCGGTGTCGATCGCGGTCACCGAGGTCGACCAGGCGAACGGGGAAACCGCGTGCGGGCCGTCCGGGCCGAAGCTCAGGTTCAAGTTCTGCGGCCCGGCGATCTCGTCGTTCGACGCGGCGTCGGTGCCGGCCTCGAAATGGCCGGGAACTGCCTCGTTGCCCGCCTCGCGCACCGAAGCCGAGACGCTGCCGCCGAGCGGGGCCGCGTCGTCGTTGAGGATGGTGCCGGTGCCGGTGTCGGCGGTATTGACCGTGCCCGACACCGCGGTGGCGGAGACGATGAAGGTCTCGTCGGGCTCCATTACGGTGTCGTGCGCCGACTGAACGGTCACGGTCGCCGCGGTCTGGCCGGCTGCGAAGGTCACAAGGTGGCCGTCGATCGACGTGTAATCGGCCCCTTCGGTCGCCGTGCCGCTCCCGGTGTTCAGCGACACCACGATGGTCTCGCTGCTCGGGTTGGAGAGCGTCAGGTCGAACACCAGTGAGCCGCCCTCGGTCACCGACTCGTTGCTGATGGTCAGGGTCGGGGCCGCGTCGTTGTCGAGGATGGTGCCGAGGCCGGTATTGCCGATGGTC
>JBFXKW010000005.1:0-249068 GCA_050173345.1 Alphaproteobacteria bacterium
CGTGCTGATCGCCGCAACCCTCCTCTGGTGGCTCAATTGAGTCCGCACCCTAGAGCAGCATCGTTTGAGATGGATCGCGAAGCGATTCCATCCAAAACGTGAATCCTGCTCTACTCAACAAGTTAGAGCACGATTCACCGATCAGGTTGAAGCAACCTGATCGGATCGTGCTCTAGCGTCGCGGGCATGGGCTTGAACTGGCAGCCCTCGACGAAGATTTCGAAGAAGTCGGGCGTGGTCTCGAGCTCGATATGCTCGATGCAAGCGACCGTGGCCTCGAGCGCCCGGCGTTTGGCGCGCGAAAGCAAAGCAAGCCTCGCACCCTTGAGCGCCGCATTGCCGACCTTGACGACACGCGCCTCCGGCACCGCGGCCAAGAGGCCGATCAGCGCCGCGTTCGCAACATCCACATAGTGCGCGAAGCCGCCGGCGAGATAGAGCCGCGCCACGTCGGCCGGGCTCGCGCCGGCATGGCGCAGCACGATGTACTGGCCGCAATAGTTCGCCGCCTTGGCCTGCGCCAGGTTGCTGGCGTCCTCGCGCGAGAGGGTGATGCCGCACTCGGGCACGACCTCGACCTCGCGCTGGCGCCTATCGGGCGCGAACACGCCCTTGGGCGTCATGCGGCCGTGGCGCGAGAGCTCGGCGAGCAGGTCGATCAGGCCCGAGCCGCACAGGCCGACCGGATCCTTCCCGCCGATCGTCCGATACTCGAAGCGATCGTTGGCGGGGTCCAGGCGGATCGTCTCGATCGCGCCGTCATAGGCCGGCATGCCGTATTTGACGAGCCCGCCCTCGAAGGCCGGACCGGCCGGGCAGGACGCCGCGATCATCCGCCCCTGATGGCGCAGCACGACCTCGGTGTTGGTGCCCATGTCGACGAGCAGGACCGTATCTTCGCCCTCGGGCGTGAGGTCGAGGGCGAGCAGGTCGGCCGCCGTGTCGGCGCCGACATGGCTCGCGATCAGCGGCAGGCCGTAGGCGCGCGCCTTGGGGTTGACCCTGAGCCCGAGCGTCTTGGCGCGTTTGACAAGCGCCGTCGTCGCGCGCTTGCCGGCGCGCCATTCGTGCTCAACCGTCGACTTGTAAGGCCGCTGGCCGACACTCTGCACGTCGAGCTTGAAGAACAGATCGCGCATCGTGGTGTTGGCGGCGATCACGACCTCGTAGATGGTGAGGCGCGGCAGCCCGAGCGCATCGGTCATCGCGACGATGGCGCGGTTGATCTCGATCGCGGCGGCGCGTTGCAGCTCGAAACGGTGACTCGGTCCTGCATCGTAGGAGATACGGTTCATCACGTCCGAGCCACCGAAGCGCTGCGGGTTCTCGAACGCGGCGCGGCGCAGGCTCCGGCCGGTCTCCAGATCGACCAGATCGACGACGACCGTGGTGGTGCCGAGGTCGATCGCAAGCCCGAGCAGGGCACCCCGATAGCGGTCGATCACCTCCCCTTCATAAAGCACGGTATCGCCGGATCGCGTCACAGTCGAATCGAGTGATGGCAGCTCATCCTCATCGAGCGAATCGGCGACGATGCGCGGCGCGCGGCGCAGCGGCGAGAATTCGATGTCGATGTCGTCGCGCGTGATGCACGCCTGGCAGGCCAGCCTGAAATCGCCGCGCAGGAAGGATTCGGCCTCGCTTCGCGCCGAAAGCGCCGCCATGCCTTTGGTGATCTCGACGATGCATTCGTGGCATTGGCCGCTGCGCCCGCACGATGTCGGCACGGCGACCCTGAGATCGTCGGCGAGGTCGAAAACGGTCCGGCCCACCTCGCACGCACGGGCCTCGCCATCGTGCCTGGGTTCGCTCAACGCTCGGGGGCCTTGCGCCGCCCGCTGCCGCGTTGCGCCGCGGCTTCCGCCTTGATGCGCGCGACCCGCTGCCTGGCGCGGCCGAGCGCGTCCGGGTCGCTCTCCCAGGCGCTGCGATAGTCGAACTTGCCGTCGTGGCCGCATTGCGGCGCGGTCACGCCCGCGCGCGCCGCGCGCTGGTTGCGGCAGCGGAACTCGGCGGTGCAGTCGTCGTGCCGGTTGCGGTAGGGGCAACGGTTCAGCGCCGATTCGCTGGCCTTTTGGACCATGCCGGAGAATAGCTCGGTCATGCGGTCGAGCCGCTTCTGATACTCCGCAGGGTCGATCTTGCGCATGGAAGGATCAGGCGGGCGCGTTGCGCCGCTTCGATTCGATGAGCTGCTTGGCGAGCGCGACGCAGGCGAGCGCATCCTTGCCGTAGCCGTCGGCGCCCATGTCGTCGGCGAACTCCTGGGTCACCGGCGCGCCGCCCACCATGACCAGCACCTGCTCGCGGAGCCCCGCGTCGATGAACGCCTCGATGGTCTTGCCCATGTTCGGCATGGTGGTGGTGAGCAGCGCCGACATGCCGACGATCGGCGCGCCATGCTGCTCGATCGCGTCGATGAAGTCGTCGGGCGAGGTGTCGACGCCGAGGTCGATCACCTCGAAGCCGGCGCCGCGCAGCATCATGATGCAGAGATTCTTGCCGATGTCGTGCAGGTCGCCCTTGACCGTGCCCATGATCACGGTGGCGATCGGGTCGACGCCGGAGGCGGAGAGGATCGGCTCGATATGCGCCATGCCGGCCTTCATGGCGCGCGCGCAGGCCAGCACCTCCGGCACGAAGATGAAGTTCTCGCGGAACTTGATGCCGACCACGCCCATGCCGGCGATCAGCCCGTCGTCCATGATCTCGAGCGCCTCGTGGCCGGCGTCGAGCGCCTCCCTGGTCAGCCTGTCGACCGCCTCGTCGTCGCCCTCGATGATGCCGGCCGCGATGTCCTGCATCTTGAGATGCGCCCGGCTGAACAGCGCGACGTTGCGCGCGATCTCCTCCGGCTTGGTGACGAACTCCTCGATCTCCTGGCGCACGAGGTCGTTCTTGATGTCGGACAGCTCAGCCATGCGGATTCCTTGTTCGGTTTGCTCGTCGTCTCTGATGATTCAGCCTATCGGCATGCGCCTCTCTCTATTCGTCATGCCCCGGCTTGACCGGGGCATACATGGCGGCATCGCGTCCGCTGCACGATGGATCGCCCGGTCAAGCCGGACGATGACGAAAGGACGGAAGCGGGTAGCGGCACGCGATCGGAACCTCATGTCTCGCTAATGCACATGCGCATGGCCCGCGCCGTGCGGGTGCGCCTGGTGCCATTCGCGCACGGTGCGCGATATTTCGGTGAGGTTCTCGACCGGGGTCTGCAACGGGATCGCGCATTCCGGGCCGATCAGGTGCACCCCGGCTTCGAGGTTGGCGATGACCTCGTCGTGGACCGCCTCGGGGCCCTTGGAGAACAGCGTCTCGGGGTTGTTGATGTTGCCGACCAACGCGATGCCGCCATGCACGGTGTCCATCGATTCCTGCGGCTTGTTCTTGGAATCGAAGTGGAAGGCGGCCATGCCGGTCTCCGCGATGTAGCCCATGCGATCGACGGTGCGGCCGCAGATATGCAGGATGAGCGGCGCCGGGAAGCGCTCGGCGAACTCCGTATGCAGATCCTGGAGGAAGCGCTTGTAGTATTCGGCGCTGACTAGGTCGCCGGTCGCATGATCCGGAAGCGTCAACGCATCCGCGCCGGCCTCGATCTGGGCAAGGCCGAACAGGTAGGTGACCTCCTTCATGCGCTCGAGCGCCAGCATGGTCTTGCCCGGGTCGTCGAGCGACAGCAGCAGGAACGGCTCGACGCCGAAGCAGTGATAGCCGAGCGTCCACGGCCCCATGGTCTTGCCGACGATCGCGACCTCGTCGCCGAACTCGCGGCGCAAGAGCCTGATCGCGTCGAGCACGCAGACGATGTCCGGGTGCTTCATGAAGTCGTTGGGGATCTTGATGTCGTCGACATCGGTCCAGATCGGCTCGCGCATCCTGACCGTCGGCCAGTTGTCCTTCTGCTCCCACTGCATCTTGCAGCCGAGCGCGGAGGATTCCTGGATGATCGAGAACACCGGCATGATCGTGTCGAAGCCGAGCTCGGTGTAGCCGGTGGCGGCGAGCTTCGCCATCAGCGCGGGGTTGCGGTTGGCCTCGGGGAACGGCGCGTCCACCAGGTCCATCAGCTCGACGGTCGCGACCGAGGTCGGGTTGCAGATCGGCGTGCGGTCGACCGGCTCGCGCCTGAGCGCGGCCAGCACGCGCTGGCGGCTCGTCATCGGCTTGACAGGCGACGTCGTCATCGGAGCCTCCGCTATGCCGTCTTGGCTCAATTCTTCTGCGCGCTCGGCGCGACCAGCATGCCGCGGCTCATCGCCTCCTCCTGCTCGCGCATCGCGGCGCGCAGGTTGAGCGCGCGCGGCAGGAGGAGCCCGACCAGCTCGTCATGGGCATGGCCGCAGGCGAAGCGCACCCGCGCCGCGTCCTCGCCGATCAGCTCCATCTGGGCGAGCCGGCTGAGGCCACGCCCGATCGCGCCGATGCGCTGGGCACGCCCATCGTCGAGCCCGTCCGCGGTGACCCGGTAGGTCGCGCCGTCCTCGCGCACGATCTCGATGTTGCGCCCGGTGGTCTTGTCGGCGACCGCGAGCGGCCGCAGCTCGGGCTCGGCGCCCGGCTTCAGCTTGCACGCCTCGACGAAGAGGCGCCGCGTCGCGAAGCGGTGCGCCTGCCCGCAGGCATGGCGCAAATGACGGCCGTCATTGCCGTAGCGGCCCATGCCGCCGAGCACGAGCATCGCGTCGATGATCCGCTGCAGCCGCTGCTCGACGCCGTCGAGCCCGCTATAGCTGTGCGCCACGAAGGTGACGAGGCCGGGCTCCGGGGTCTGCTCATAGAGGCCGATCGTGATGTCGTGGAAATGCGGATCCATCGACTGGAGCTCGATCCGCCGCCCGAGCTCCACGACATGGTGCGCCGGGCGCACCCTCACCGGCGTCGCGCTTTCGACCTGCTGCATCGCGGCTCCCGAAACCCGCTGTTCCATGGCCATCGGCCCGCTTCGTCGCGGGCTCCCTCGTTGCAGCCCATTCTAGCGGCTGCGGCTCGATTGTCACCGCTGTTTACCATTGCGGTGCAGCACGCGCGCCTGCCGGCGAGACCTTGCTTGCGGCCATGCTGCCGCGTGTGCGACGAATGGGTGATGGAAGGCACGCCATGCGCGTCGAACTGAGCTACGGCAAAGGCGCGATCGAGGTCGAGCTGCCCGACGACCTCGACGTGACGGTGGTCCGCAAGCCGCCGATGCCGGCGGTCGCGGAGCCGCGCGCCGCGGTGCAGGCGGCGCTGTCGGCGCGGGTCGGCGATGCCCGGCCGCTGGTCGAGGCGGCGCGCGGCAAGCAGCGCGCCTGCATCCTGATCTGCGACATCACGCGGCCGGTGCCGAACGGCCTGATCCTGCCGCCGCTGGTCGATGCGCTGCTCGCGGCCGGCGTGCCCAGGCACGGCATCACCGTGCTGGTCGCGACCGGCCTGCACCGGCCGAACGAAGGCCAGGAGCTCGCGGAGCTGGTCGGCGATCCGTCGCTGCTCGACAAGGTCACGGTCGCCAACCACTTCGCCCGCAACGACGCCGACCATGCGCTGCTCGGCAAGACGCGGAGCGGTACGGTGGTGCGCCTCGACCGCCGCTTCCTCGACGCCGAGATCAGGATCGCGACCGGGCTGGTCGAGCCGCACTTCATGGCGGGCTATTCGGGCGGGCGCAAGGTGATCGCGCCGGGCGTGGCGCACGCCGAGACCATCACCACCTTCCATTCCGCGCGCTTCATGGAGCATCCGAAGTGCGCCAACTGCGTGCTCGACGGCAACCCGCTGCACGAGGAGCAGGTCGAGATCGTGGGCATGCTGGGCGGCGCGCTCGCGGTCAACACCGTGATCGACGAGCAGCGCCGGCTCGCCTTCGTCAACTATGGCGAGGTGCTGGCGAGCCATGCCGAGACGGTCGGCTTCGTGCGCCGCTATGCCGAGGTGCCGGTCGCCCGGCGCTTCTCGACCGTCTTGACCAGCGCCGCCGGCTACCCGCTCGACAAGACCTACTACCAGACCGTGAAAGGCATGGTCGGGCCGATCGACATCCTGGCGCCAGGCGGCGACATCATCATCGCCTCGGCCTGCTCCGAGGGCATGGGCTCGGCCCACTATGTCGAGGCGCAGCGCCGGCTGATCGAGCACGGCGCCGAGGCCTTCCTCGCGCGCATCAAGGCGCAGAGCCATGCCGAGATCGACGAGTGGCAGACCGAGATGCAGCTGAAGCCGATGCGCGTCGGCAACCTCAAGCTCTATAGCGACGGGCTCAAGGGCGAGGCGCGCGCGCTCACCGGCGTCGAGATGATCGGGTCGATCGAGGCCGCGGTCGGCGCGAGCGTCGCGCGCAGCGGCGAGCGCGCCATCGCGGTGATTCCCGAGGGGCCCTATGTCGTGCCGGTCTACCGGCCGGATGCGGCCGCGGCATAGCTCAGCCCCTTCGTTCCCCGTCTTTCTCTTTCGTCATTGCCGGGCTTGACCCGGCAATCCAGTCTTCAATAAGGACTGGATGCCCGGCTCAAGGCCGGGCATGACGGTGGAGTAACGCCGAGATCACACGCGCGCCTTCCCTCGTGACACCGCTCGGCCCCGCCCGCTACAACCGATGCCCACGGTTGCTCCTCCCGCCTGGGTGAAGTCATGACTGATTCTTCCGTCGTCCTCGTCACCGGCGCGAGCTCGGGGCTCGGCCGGCTCATCGTCGAGACGCTCGCCGCCAGCGGCCACCGCGCCTATGCCGGCATGCGCGACATCGCCGGCCGCAACGCCAAAGCCGCCGCGGCGCTACGCGAGAAGGGCGTCCGCCCCATCGCGCTCGACGTGACCGACGAGGCGAGCTGCGAGGCGGCGGTCGCCGCCGTCACCGAAGAAGCCGGCCGGCTCGACGTGCTCATCAACAACGCCGGCATCGGCGTGCACGGCCTGACCGAGTGCTTCACGCCCGAGGAGGCGAAGCGCGTGTTCGACACCAACTTCTTCGGCGTCGTGCGCATGAACCGCGCCGTGCTGCCGCATATGCGCGCCCGCGGCACGGGCTTCCTCATCCACATGTCGTCGGGCGGCGGGCGGGCGCTGCTGCCCTGCATGGCCTACTATTGCGCGAGCAAGTTCGCGCTCGAGGCGCTCGCCGAATCCTATCGCTACGAGCTGGGCCCGATCGGCATCGACTGCGCGATCGTCGAGCCGGGTTCCTATCCGTCGCCGTTCTGGGGCAAGGAGCCCGGCCCGGCCGACCCGTCGCGCGCCGCGGGCTACGGCCCGCTCGCGGCGCTGCCCGAGGCCATGCGGCGGGTCTATGCCGGGCGCACCGAAGGCGACGGCGCGGGCGACCCCCAGGAGGTCGCCGATGCCTGCCTCACGCTGATCCGGATGGCGCCCGGCACGCGCCCGCTGCGCCTCCTGGTCGGCGCCAGGGTGCAGGAGGTCGGCCTGATCAACGAGGCCCAGGCGACCGTGCAGCGCAGCTTCTATGCCGCCTATGGCGTCGAGCATCTGATGCGCTTCGGCTACCATCGCTGACCAGGCGGCCGCCGATTCGTGGCGGCGCGGGCAATGGCCATGGGATGACGGCGGACTCGGGCTCGGACGATACGACCAGAAAGGCGCGCAAGGCCGGCCTGCCGATCGCGGCCGTGCTGGTCGGTGCGATCTCGCTCGTCGTCATCATCGCGGTCGGCGTGATCTTCATCGTCGGCTACGGCGTCGCGTCGCGCAACACGCACGAGCTGGTCGCGGCGCGCTCGGCGCTCTTGATCTCCTCGGTCATCACCCACACGCGCAACCATCTCGCGCCGGTCGAGGCCCAGCTCGAATACGTCGCGGGCCTGCTCACGGCGGGGCCGGCCGAGCTGACCCGACCGACAGCGCTCGGCCCCGTGCTGCGCACCTCGCTTGCGGCGTCGCCGCAGGTCTCGGTGCTCGCCTTCCTCTATCCCGACATGACCATCCTGCGCGCCTTCCGCGACCGCGACGGGCGCACGGTCGCTGTCGACGACTGGCGCGACGATCCCTCGGTGCGGCGCACGCTCGAGCATGCTCAACGGCAGGAGGGGCTGCATTGGGGCGAGCTGTTCGTGGCCGAGCGCTCGGGGCGCACCTTCATCAACGCGCGCCAGCCGATCTTCCGCGACGGCGCGTTCGCCGGCACGCTGATCGCCGGCGTCTCGATCGACGAGCTGTCCGGCTTCGTGGCCGACCTCGACGACGAGGCGTTCGGGCACGCCTTCATCCTCTACGGCAAGAACGAGGTGCTGGCACATCCCCGCCTGCGCGACGCCACCTTCACCGTAAGCGATACCGCGCCGCTGCCGACGCTCGCGGATTTCCCGGATCCGATCATGCGCGCGCTCTGGGATCCCGAGCGCGAGGTCGCGCTGCCCGCCGGCCTCGCGCGCGACAACGAGGTGCGCGCCATCGAGGTCGACGGCGAAACCTATGTGATCCAGCTCCGCGCGCTCGACGGCTTCGGCGACCGGCCCTGGCTGGTCGGCACCTATCAGGACCTCGGCATCGTCGCGGTGCAGCTCGACCGCCTGACCGTCATCCCGCTCATCGCGGTCGCGATCATCGTCGCCTCCATCCTGCTCGCGCTACTTTTGTCGCGCGGCCTGAGCCGGCCGATCCGGCGGCTCGCCGGCGTGGCGCATCTGGTGCGCGAGCTCGAACTCGATCGCGCGCCGCTGCTCGGCCGCAGCCGATACCGGGAGCTGAGCGAGGCGGCCGGCGCCTACAACGCCATGATCGGCGCGCTGCGCGCCTTCGAGACCTACGTGCCGCGCCCGCTCGTGCGGCGCCTGATGAAGGCCGGGCCGGCGGACACGCTGAAATCCGAGGAGCGCGACGTCACCATCCTGTTCACCGACATCGTCGGCTTCACCGAATACTGCGAAGGGCTCGCGCCCGCCGAGGTTGCCGCCTTCGTGAACGAGCATTTCGCGCTGCTCGATGGCTGCGTCGAGGCCGAGCAGGGCACGGTCGACAAATACATCGGCGATTCGCTGATGGCGTTCTGGGGTGCGCCCGAGCATCAGCCCGACCATGCCGAGCGCGCCTGCCGCGCCGCGCTCTGCATCGAGCGGACCATCCGCGCCGACAACCGGCGCCGCGCCGCCGCGGGCCGGGCGCCGGTGCGCCTGCGCATGGGCATCCATTCGGGGCCGGTGCTGGTCGGCAATATCGGCGCGCCGAGCCGCGTCAACTACACGGTGATCGGCGACACGGTGAACACCGCCGAGCGCCTGGAAGGCTTCGGCAAGACCGTGCCGGTCGCGGATTCCGACGTGGTGATGCTGCTGAGCGGGGAGACCGCCGCAAGGCTCGGGCCGGCCTTCGCCTGCGAGCGGCTCGGCCGCTTCCTGCCGCCGGGCCGCCAGCAGCGGGTCGAGGCGTTCCGCCTGCTGCCGCGCCCGGCGAATAGTCCCGAGGGAGAAGCTTGCACATGACCGGACGGCTGGAAGGCAAGGCGGTGATCGTCACCGGCGGCACCAACGGCATCGGCGTCGCCATCGTGACGACCTTCGCGCGCGAGGGCGCGCGGGTGCTGTTCACCGGGCGCAACGCGGCGCGCGGCAAGGCGGTGGCCAAGGCGGTCGCGGCTTCCGGCGGCGAGGCCCACTTCCTGCGCTGCGACGCCGCCCGCGCCGCGGACGCCCGCGCCATGGCGAAGGCGGCGCTCGCCCGCTTCGGCCGCATCGACGTGCTCGCCCACAACGCCGGCATCTGGCCGAGGGTGATGCTCGCCAACATGACCGAGCGCGACTGGGACCAGGTGGTCGACAACAACCTGAAAGGCACCTTCCTTGCGGTGAAGGCCTGCATGCCGGCGATGATCGCGCAGCGCTATGGCCGCATCGTGATCACCAGCTCGATCACCGGGGTGCGCGTCGGCACCGTCGGGCTCGCCCACTACTCGGCCTCGAAGGGCGGCCAGAACGGCTTCCTCTATTCGGCCGCGCTCGAACTCGCGCCCCACGGCATCACGGTCAACGCGGTCGAACCCGGCAACATCCTGGTGCGCGACCCGAAGACCGACCCGGACGCCAAGGCGCAGATCGCGAGATACCGCAGCGCGATTCCCTTGAAGCGGCTCGGCGCGCCGCAGGACGTCGCGAACGCCGTGCTCTTCCTCGCCAGCGACGAGGCGAGCTACATCACCGCGCAGAGCATCATCGTCGATGGCGGCCAGATCAGGCCGGAGGGCGACAAGGTGCTGCTGTAGGGGCCTCGTCCGCCGCGCAACCCCGCGCTCACGATTGGCGACGCGATCGGGTATAACGGGCCGGTCCAACCGGGAGCCTCGGCCATGAAGTTCTATTCCTTCCAGATCGTGATCGAAAAGGAGACCGAGGACGAGGGGTACTACGCCTACAGCCCGACGCTCCCCGGCTGTTTCAGCAACGGACGCACGATCGAAGAGGCCAAGCGGAACATCCGGGAGGCGATCGAGCTTCATCTTGCCGAACTGGTCGAGCGCGAACTTCCGATCCCGCAGGATGACAAGATCGTTCACGTAGAAGAGCTTACGGTCGGGCTGCCGCAATGACGCGGATGCCTCAGGTCACGGCGCGTGACCTGGTCCGCTTCCTGAAATCCCAAGGCTTCGTCGAGCGAAGGCAGAGCGGGAGCCACCTGACACTCTGGCACGATGGCCGGCGGATCACCGTTACGGTGCCCATTCATACCGGCGTCGATCTCGGTCGAGGGCTTGCAGCCCGTATCCTGCGCGATGCGGGATTCAGCGTCGAAGACTACGTGAAGCTCCGGTGATCCCGGGCATGCCGGCCGGTTTCAATCGGCCGGCGCGAAGCGTCACCGGTTGCCGCCGCCCGAACCGCCGCCGGGGCCAGCGCCCGCGCCGGGGCCGGAGCCCGGGCCGCCGCCGGCGCGGCCGTGGTTGAGCCTGAGGATTTCGATCTCGGGCAGCGGCCTGTCCTCCTCGCTGCCGGCGGGCGCACCGACCGGGTCGGAGAACGGCGAGGCCATCACCGGCCCGGTCGCGCGCGAGATCATCGCGGTCGAGGGCGGGGCGAGCGAGACGCTGGAGCCGCCGAGCCGCGGCCTTATCGTGAGCCGGCCCCCATAGGCGGTGACGCGCGTGGCGCCGCTGCGCGCGACCGAGACCACGAAGTCGGTGCCGCGCACGCCGATCACCGCGGTCGGCGTCCAGACCTGATAGGCCGCGTGGTTGAGCTTGCCGGTGACGAAGCGGAACAGGCCGAGCGTGAGCTTGACCGCATAGTCGCCCTCGCCCGTGCCGGCATCGTAGACCAGCTTGTCGAGCGCGATCTCGCTGTTCGAGCCGATCCAGAGGTCGCTCTCGTCGATGAAGCGGAGATAGGCCGAGCCCGTGGCCGAGGTCTCGACCGTCTCGTCGGCGACCACCGGGTCGCCGGGCGCGAGCACCGCGCGGGCGCCGCCCGGCGGCGTGCCGTGCGCCTCGGGCACGGCCTTCGCCACCGTGCCGATCGCGCCATCGGCGGCGGATGCCGCATCGGCCAGCAGGGCGGCCGCAAGGCAGGCCAAGGCGCCGAGCGCCGGTCGTCGTTTCATGTCGCGATCCCCCGACCCCGTTTCCGCTCCCGCGCATCGTGCCTGCGCGGGTGGTGCCGTTCTGGCAGCCAAGCGCCGTCCGGGCCACGCGAATCGCTGTTGGAAACGTGTTCAGGCTGGTGCGGCCGAGAGGATTTGAACCTCCACGGGGTTGCCCCCACTAGCTCCTGAGGCTAGCGCGTCTACCAGTTCCGCCACGGCCGCCCGGGATCCGGATGGCCACTCGCACCATGGTGCGGCTGAGAGGACTTGAACCTCCACGGGGTTGCCCCCACAGCGCCCTCAACGCTGCGCGTCTACCAGTTCCGCCACAGCCGCATATCGCAATTCGCGCGCGGGCAGGCCCGCGCGAGACGGGGGAGAAAACCCGCCTTGCCCCCGCTTGTCAAGAATAGGTCGCGGCGCCCGCTCACGCCAGCTTCTGCTCGACCAGGGTGACCCAGTAGCTGGCGCCGACCGGCAGCACCTCGTCGTTGAAATCGTAATGGGCGTTGTGCAGGACGCAGCCGCCCGCCTGCCCGCCATTGCCGAGCCAGACATAGCAGCCGGGCTTCTCCTCCAGCATGAAGGCGAAATCCTCCGAGCCCATGGCGGGCGGCAGGTCGGTGAAGACGTTGGCGGTACCTGACACCGCCTGGGCCGCCTTCAGGGAGTCCCCGCTCTCCGCCTCGTGGTTGATGGTCGGCGGGTAGCCGCGTTCGTAGCGGGTCTCGACCGCGCAGCCGAGACTCGCCCCGACGCCGCGCGCGACCTCCTTCAGCCGCTGCTCCACCATGTCGCGCATCCGGGGGGTGAGCGCGCGCACGCCGCCGGCGAGCGTCACCACGTCGGGGATCACGTTGTAGGCGGTGCCGCCGTTGATCCGCGTGACGCTGAGCACCGCCGCCTCGACCGGGTTGGCGTTGCGGCTCACCACGGTCTGCAGCGCGCTGACGATCTGCGCCGCCGCGATCACCGGGTCGATGCCGTCATGCGGGAACGCCGCGTGAGCGCCGCTGCCGCGCACCTCGATGTCGAAGGCGTCGAACGAGGCCATCACCGCGCCGGCGCGCACGCCGAACTGGCCGGGCGGCAGGCCGGGCCAGTTGTGCATGCCGTAGACCGCCTCGGCCGGGAACTGCTTGAACAGCCCCTCCTCGATCATCACCCGCGCGCCGCCCGCGCCCTCCTCGGCCGGCTGGAAGATAAAGTGCACGGTGCCGGCGAAGTTGCGCGTCTCGGCGAGGTGCCTAGCGGCGCCGAGCAGCATGGCGGTGTGGCCGTCATGGCCGCAGGCATGCATCACGCCCTCGTTCTGCGAACGGTGGCCGAAGCCGTTGGCCTCGCGGATCGGCAGCGCGTCCATGTCGGCGCGGAGCGCGATCGAGTGGCTGCCCGGCCGGCCCTCGAGCGTGCCGACCACGCCGGTGCCGGCGAGCCCCCTATGCACGCGCACGCCGAATTCCTGGAGCTTGCCGGCGACGAAATCCGCGGTGCGGCGCTCCTCGAAGGCGAGCTCGGGATGGGCGTGCAGCTCGTGCCGCCACGCGGTCATCTCGTCCTTGAGCGCGGCGATGCGGTTGATGACGGGCATGGTCTCGGCACTCCTTGCGATTGGCTGATATCAGCGGTCGGGTTCCATATTGTCATTGCCGGGCTCGACCCGGCAATCCGGGCCGATGCCGATTGAGCGCGGCGCGCCGGTCCACTAGCATCCCCGCCATGACGCCGTTCGCGACCATCCTGGAGAAGGCGGCCAAGCGCCATGGCGGGCGCGAGGCGCTCGAAGCCATGCTGCCGACGCCGAAATCGGCGGCCGCGCTCAAGCGCGTGCCCGACGACCGCTATCTCTCCCAGATGTCGCTGCGCGTCTTCCAGGCCGGGCTGAAGCACAGCATGGTCGAGGCCAAGTGGCCGGCCTTCGAGGAGGCCTTCCACGGCTTCGCGCCGAAGCGCGTGCGCGCCATGAGCGACGAGGCGATCGAGGCGCTGATGAAGGATGCGCGGCTGATCCGCCATCTCGGCAAGCTGCGCGCGACCCGCGACAACGCCGCCGCGCTCTACGAGATTTCCGAGGCGCATGGCGGCTTCGGCGCCTGGCTCGCGGGCTTCGCGCCGGAGCAGACCGTCGCGCTGTGGGACGAGCTCTCCAAGCGCTTCAAGCAGCTCGGCGGCATGTCCGGCCCCTACTATCTGCGCATGGCCGGCAAGGACACCTTCCTGCCGACCACCGACGTGATCAAGGCGCTCGAAACCTATGCCGGCCACAAGGGCGGCTTCTCCGGCAAGGCGGCGCGCCAGAAAGCGCAAGAGATCATCGGCGCCTATGCCAAGGAGAGCGGCCGCCCGCTCTGCCAGGTCAGCCGCATCCTGTCGCTCTCGGTCGGCTGAGGCCGCACCGGCGGCCGTTTATCACAAGGCTTTACGGCACGTTAAGCCACGCGCGGCAAGATGCTTCCGGCTTCTTCTGGGGGGTCTTGCATGGCGGAGCAGGTGCGTACCGGGGCGGCGTCGCCCGAAGGAGCGCGGCGCCCTGGCCAGGCGCCAGAGGACGATGCGCTGCGCCTCGAGCTGCGCGAGGCGGTGCGCCACCACCATGTCGGCGACCTGAGCGGCGCGAGCCGGATCCTGAGCCGCATCCTCGAACGCGCGCCGGACCACGCGGACGCGCTCCACCTGCTCGGCATGATCGCGGCCCAGCGGGGCGAGGCCGAGCTCGGCGCGCGCCTGCTCCAGCGTGCCGTCGAAAGCCGTCCGGACGATGCAGGCCTGCGCAGCAACCTCGCCGGGCTGCTGCTCGATCTCGGCCACGCCGAGGAGGCCGCCCGCGCCGCCGCGCCCGCGCTCGACGCCAACCCCGGCCATGCCGGCCTGCATTACAATTACGGCAACGCGATGCGCCGGCTGCGCGACCTGCCGGCCGCGATCAGCGCCTATCGCAACGCGCTTGCCGCCAATCCGCACTTCCTCGAGGCCGCGCTCAACCTGGCCGCGAGCCTGCTCGACATGGGCGAGCTGCGCGAGGCCGAGCGGATCGCCCGCACCGCGGCGGCGGGCGCGCCGGGCTCGGCCGCCGCCAAGCTGTCGCTCGGCTGCGTGCTGCAGGCGGCGGGCCGCCATCAGGAGGCGCTCAAGCCGCTGGAGGAGGCGAGCGCCGCCGGCCTCGGCGAGGCGCGCCACCGCCTCGGGCGCGGCCTGCTCGCGCTCGGCCGGCTCGACGAGGCGCGCCGCACCCTGGAACGCGCGGCGCAGGACATGCCGGCGTCCTCCGACATCCGCAACGACCTCGGCGTCGTGCAGCTCGCGCGCGACGCCGCGGCGGACGCGATCAACCGCTTCCGCGAGGCGATCGCGCGCAACCCCAACAACGCCGAGGCGCACGCCAACCTGGCCGAGGCGCTGCGCCGCGGCGGCGTGCTCTCACCCGCGGTCGAGCATGGCGAGCTGGCGGCGCGGCTCGCGCCGCTCTCGCCCAAGGCCTGGCTCAATCTCGGCGCCGTGCTGCTCGATGCCGACCGGCCGGGCCAGGCCCATGCCGCGCTCAGCCGCAGCCTCGCGCTCGACCCCCACTCGGCCGAGGCCGAGTGCGCCTATGGCTCGGCGCTGGAGGCGCTCGGCGACGTCGAAGGCGCGCTCGAGGCCTATGACCGCGCGCTCGCGCTCGACGAGGCCTTCCACATGGCGCGCTTCAACCGGGGGCTCGCCCGCTTGCGCCTCGGCGACTATGCGGCCGGCCTCGCCGACTATGAGGCGCGCCGCGCGCTGAAGAGCTTTCCGCGGGTCGAATCGCGGGCGCCCGAATGGCAGGGCGAGCCGCTTAACGGCCGGACGCTGCTGCTCTATGCCGAGCAGGGCTATGGCGACACGCTGCAATTCGCCCGCTTCGCGACGGCGATCGCGGCAGGGGGCGGGCGCGTGGTGCTGGCCTGCCAGGCGGCGCTGGCGAGCCTGTTGCAGGGCATGGAGGGCGTCGCTGCCGTGGTGCCGGCCGAGGCGCCGTTGCCGCCGCACGACCTCATCGCGCCCTTGATGAGCGTGCCCTACCGCCTCGGCACCACGCTCGACACCGTGCCGGGCCATGCGCCCTATGTGCCGCAGCCGGCGCCCATGGCGCTCGACGGCACCGGGACGGCGGCGCTCAAGGTCGGCATGGTGTGGGCCGGCAGCGCGGCCAACCGGATCAACAGGCGCCGCTCCTGCCCCCTGGAGGCGCTCGCGCCGCCGGCCGGGATCGAGGGCGTCACGCTCTACAGCCTGCAGGTCGGGCCCGAGGCGGCGCGGCTCGCCGAGGTGCCGTTCGGGGCACGGGTGGCCGACCTCGCGCCACGCCTCGGCGATTTCAGGGATGCGGCCGCGGCGATCATGGCGCTCGACCTCGTCGTCACCATCGACACCGCGGCCGCGCACCTCGCGGGCGCGCTGGGGCGGCCGGTCTGGGCGATGCTCTCGAAGGGCGGCGACTGGCGCTATCTCGAAGGCCGCGCCGACAGCCCCTGGTACCCGACCATGCGGCTGTTCCGCCAGCCCGAGGCCGGCGACTGGACGGCCGTGGTCGAGGCGGTGCGCACGGCGCTGATCGAGCGGCTCGAAGGCCGAGGCACGACATCCTGAAAGCAAAGAGGGGGCCGAAGCCCCCTCTCCGCTCGCACGCCGGGCCGTCGCCCGGTCAGGTGACGATGATGTTGTCCGTGAACAACGTGATGCTAGTAGCATCGTCGACGAAAGCTACGTCCGAAATCCTGGCGAGATTGATGAAGTTGTCGCCGCCGCCATCGAGGTCCACCCGGATGCGGGTACCTCCGCCGGCGCCGTCGAAGTCGACGTACCCGTCGGTCACGGCATCCCCAAGATCCGCGCCGCCAAAGCTGCTCAGGATGTCGGCGATGTTGATGACATCGCCGCCGGAGCCGGGCGAATTGGTGTTGAAGCCGTTGATCGTATCGATGCCGCCCGTGTCGCCCGGTGCATAGGAGATGAGATCGCTCTGCCCGTCGGCTTGGAGATCGATGATGTCGGCCCCGGCGCTGCCGATGATCGTGTCGCTGCCGGTACCGTCGGAGATCGTGTCGGCACCGCCGCCGCCGTCGAGCGTGTCGTTGCCCGCGCCGCCGAAGAGCGTATCGGCGCCCCCGGCACCGTTGAGCACGTCATTGCCGTCATCGCCGTGGAGAATGTCATCGTCGGCGCCGCCGTTGAGCGTGTCATTGCCCGCGCCGCCGAACAGCGTGTCGTTGCCCGCGCCGCCGTTGATGGTGTCGTTGCCGCCGCCGCCGCTGATGACGTTGTCGCTGCCATCGCCTGTCAGCCTGTCGTCGAAGCTCGAACCGATGAGGTTCTCGAAGCCTGAGATGCTGTCGCCCTGGGCATGGCTGCCAGCACCACCTGCACTGTTGGTGTTGAGGTTGACGACGACGCCGGCGTTCGAGCCCTCGTAGCTCAGCGTATCGATCCCGCCTCCGCCGTCGAGCGTGTCCCCTCCGGCACCGCCGGTGATGGTGTCGTCGCCGTCTTGGCCTGAGATCGTGTCGTTGCCTGCGCCGCCATTGATGATATTGGCGTTGTTGTCGCCCTCGAGGTTGTCGGCATGGTCGGAGCCGATGATGTTCTCGAAGCCAGAGAGCGTATCGTTGTCGGCGTCGCCGCCGCTGGCGGCCTGATCGCCGGTGCCGTCGTTGGCCACCGAATCATCGAGATCGACCGTCACGCCGAGGCTGGAGCCGGCATAGCTCACCGTGTCGTTACCGTTGCCGCCGTCGAGCGAGTCGGCGCCGGTGCCGCCGGTGATGGTGTCGTCGCCTTCATTGCCGAAGATGGTATCGTCGCCCGCACCGCCATTGACCACGTCATTGCCCGGGCCGCCATTGAAGACGTCGCTGCCGGCGCCGAGGTTGACGACGTTGCTGCCGGTACCGTTGATGGTGACCGTATCGTCACCCGAGCCGGCGTTGATGACGTTGTTGCCGGTGCCGACCGTGATGGTGTCGTCGTTCGAGCCGGCGTTGACGACGTTGTTGCCGTCGCCGGCATCGATCAGGTTCGCGCCGTTGCCGGCATTGATCACGTCGTTGCCCGAGCCGGTCGTGATGGTGTCGGCGCCCGCGCCGACGTTGATGACGTTGTTGCCGTCGCCGGCATCGACTACGTTGGTGCCCTCGCCGGCATTGATCACGTCGTTGCCCGCGCCGGTCGTGATGTTGTCGTCGCCCGAGCTGACGTTGATGACGTTGTTGCCGTCACCGGCATTGATCAGGTTCGCGCCGTTGCCGGCATTGATCACGTCGCTGCCCGCACCGGTCGTGATGGTGTCGGCGCCGGAGCCGGCGGTCACGTTGTTGTTGCCGTTGCCGGCGTTGATCACATTGGCGCCCTCGCCGGCCTTGATGACGTCGGCGCCGTCGCCGGTCGTGATCGTGTCGGCGCCGGAGCCGGTCGTGATGTTGTTGCTGCCGATGCCGAGGACGTTGATGGTGTTGGTGCCGGTCCCGGTGGTGACGATGGTGTTGCTGCCGCCGGCGTCGTTGATGATGTTGTCGCCGGTGCCTGCGTTGATGTTGTCGTTGCCGATGCCGGTCGTGATCGTGTCGTCGCCAGTGGTGGCGGTCACCTTGTTGGCGCCGTCGCCTGCATTGATCACGTTGTTGCCGGCGCCCGCGCTGATGATGTCGCCGCCGGAGCCGGTCGTGATCGTGTCGTTGCCGTTGGTGGTGGTCACGTTGTTGGCGCCGTTGCCGGCATCGATCCAGTTGTTGCCGTTGCCGGCCCTGATGATGTCGTTGCCATCGAGCGTGGTGATCGAGTCGTCACCGTTGCCGGTGGTGACCTGATCATTGCCGCCATTGCCGAAAACCGTTTGCCCGGTGAGACTCGTGCCCCTGATGATGTCGCTGCCTGCCGTTCCCTGAATGGTCGCGTCGGCTGATGTGATGTTGGCCATTTGACTCCCCTGTCGTTCGGCCGAAACCGGGCGGCTCTAACCCCAGGCCGCCTCCCTCCGGATACCATACGGATTCACTCCGATAGGCAAAATGTCAAAGGAAATTATCTGGTACACGGGCGCCCACTACTTGATCTCCGCAATGGCAAGCCGGACGACAGGAATCGGTCTCGCGCAAAAGCTTGACGGAGGGCTGCAAGCGACAGGAATCCAGGAGAAACTTGTCTCGGCCTGGGCCGGCTTCTCTATGGACCTATGGATAAGTAACCAAGTTACTTTTCAGCACCCCGAGAAACCGCCGCCGCACGGCGCAAGCGGGCCTTCCCTCTCTTGCTTGTAGTCCCGTCGTGGCGTGAGCGAGGCGGCGCCCTTCCACGCCGTGGCCGAACCCCTATGATGGCGCCGCGGGCAGGGAAGACGGCCAGGGAGGGCGGCATGACGCCTGAGGCGATCGACGAGGCGGTTTCCATTCTCGAGCGCGCGCGGCTCGAGGGCGGCGCGATCGAGGCGCTGCCCGAGCATTGCCGGCCGCGCGACGTGGACGAGGCCTATGCCCTCCAGGCTGCGCTCAACCAGCGCCTCGCGGCACAGCTCGGCCCGGTGGTCGGCCACAAGATCGGCTGCACCAACAAGCGCATGCAGGAATATATCGGGATCAACAGCCCGGCCTCGGGCTCGGTGCACGAGCGGATGGTGAAGCAGCTGCGCGGCGAGTTCCGCCATGGCGACCTCGTCCATCCCGGCGTCGAGTGCGAGATCGCGGCGCGGCTCTCGACCGCGCTGCCGCCGGCGCGCGCGCCCTACACCCGTGAGGCCGTGGCCGAGGCGGTCGATACGCTGATGCCCTGCTTCGAGATCGTCGATGCCCGCTTCAAGGACTTCCGCAACGCCGGCACGCCCAGCCTGATCGCGGACGATTTCTTCGATGTCGGCTGCGTGCTCGGCGCGCCGGTGGTCAATTGGCGCAAGCTCGACCTCGCGAAGCTCAAGGGCGAGATCACCATCAACGGCAAGCTGGTGTCGAGCGGGCTGAGCGGCGACGTGATGGGCCATCCGTTCGAGGCGCTGGCCTGGCTCGCCAACGAGCTGGCGCGGCGCGGCCGCGGCCTCAAGGCCGGCGAGTTCGTCACCACGGGCAGCATCTGCGACGTGATCTGGGTGAACCCCGGCGAGACCGCGATCGGCACCATCGAGAGCCTGGGCAGCATCACCGCGCGGTTCTAGCCCCGGAAGCACGGCCCCACTCCCATCGGCGGCGCGCCGGAACGCGAAAACGCACAGCGGCCTGTACCCGCCGCCGATGGCTACAAGAGTCTCTCACTCGGCAGCGCGGCCCGGATCAGCCGGCCGACCGCGATCATCTCGGGGATCAGGGCGGCGAAAGCATCGAGCGTCTCGGCGAGGCCGGCCGCCTCTGCCGGGGGCTGTGCGCCGCCGCGCTCATCGAGCGCTTGGCGCGCCGCCGGCAGGAGCGTCGCGATCTCGGCATCCGCCGCCCGGCGATAGGCCGCCGCCGCGTCCCTGACCGCGCCGAGCCTGAACGCCGGCTCCAGCCGGTCGGGCAGCAGCGCGAGCAGGCCCGGCCAATGCGCGAGGTGCCGGTAGAGGCTCGGCGTCACCGCGCCGGCGGCCGGCTGGTCGAAGCCGGCGAGGCTCGCGAGCCGGACGGAGACCTCGGGCGGAATCGCAGCGGCCGGCAGGAGCGGCGGCAGCGGCGGGATCGCCGGCCTGACCGGGCGGCGCGGCCGGCCCTCGCCGGGCACGGTGGGCGCGACCGGCGGCGCCTCGCGCCGGAGCAGGCCGATGATCAGCCGCGCCGCCACCAGGTTGATCGGGTTGGCGCGGTCATAGCCCGCGAGCACCGCCTCGACCGGCGGGCGGTCCGCCGCGTTCAGCCCGGCCATGCGCCATTCGGCGGCACGGATCGGCGCGACCGGCGGCAGGAGCGCCGCCTCCGCCAGCCGGGCCGCGGCGTCCGGGATCGCACCCGACGCGAAGGCCGGGCGCAGCGCCGTCCACGCCCAGGGCAGCACGCCCTCGCGGGTGGCGAGGTGGCGGTAGATCAGCGCGACGAAGGGCACCCGCGCGAAGGCGCGCAGCTCGCCATAGATCACCGCGATCTCGCCGCGCGCGTCCGCCTCGGCAAGCTCCGGCAGCTTAGCCTCGAACCCGGCCATGGCTCCCCTGCCGCTCCCCGCTTCTCTCGCCTATGATGCGCGCGCAACATAGACCGAGACGCACGCCATGACGAACCAGCCTTCGCCCCGCATCGTCCAGGCGCGGCCGATCGACGCGGCGCGCTTCGCACCCTACGGCCAGCTCCTCGAAATGCCGGAGAACGGCGCGCGGCAGGATTACGCGGCCAGGCTCGACGCGACCGCCTCGGGCCTCCGGCCGAACCTCGCCGTGGTGCGCGCCGAGCCGCGGGCCATGCCGCTGACCTTGAAGGCGATGGAGCGCCACCCGTCCTCGTCGCAGGCGTTCATGCCGCTCTCGGCGGCGCGCTATCTGGTGCTGGCCTGCCCGAGCCGGCCGGACGGCGCGCCCGACCTCGACCGGCTCGACGCCTTCGTCTGCACCGGCCGGCAGGCGATCAACTATGACCGCGGCACCTGGCACCACGGCATAACCACGCTCGACGAGCCCGGCACCTTCGCCATGTTCATGTGGGACGAGAGCAGTGAGCGCGACACCGAATGGTCGCGTGTCCCCGACTCGGTGCGGATCGTGGTCAGGGCATAGGCTTCGTTTCGTCCTGCCGCATGCCGATGCTGTAGCGCTCGGTCGGGATGTCGGCGAGCGCGTGGAACGGCCGGTCGGTGCGGCCGAACAGCCCGGGCGCACGCAGCAGGATAAGGTCGCCGGGCGCGGCCGGCAGCGGGCGCGGCTTGGCCCCGGCGCGGTCGTCGCAGACGTAGAAACGCCCCGCGCCGCTCAGCGGCAGGAGCGCGACGAGGCCGACATAGCGCCGATGGTCGCGGTGCGGCGAGATGCCGGCCGAGCCCGCCGCGTAACGCTGCACCACGAGGTCGTTGATCGCGAACTCACGCGCGAACGGCGGCGGCTCGATCATGGCAAGCCCCTCCTGCAGCGTCTTCGTGGTCGCGCGCATCAGGGCGAACAGCGGGCTCGCTTCGGGGATATGCGTACAGATATGGAAATCCTGCCGAACCAGCCGCGCTCCCTCGCCGACCTCGGGCCGCGCCGTCCGGTAGTCGAGCGCGCGGGCCTCGGCCAGCAGCGCCGCGCACGCCGCCGCGCCGAGGAACGGCAGGGCAACGGCGTCCTCGCGTTCGAGCCGCACGATCGCCGCCGCCACCGCCTCGGCCGGCGCGACGATCGCGGCCGGGATGCCGTCATCCGATCGCAACATGCCGGCATCATAGCCGGACGCCGAGCGCGGCAATCCGTCGCGTCTCGACAGCGCACCGCGCGGCGTTACCATCCCGGCCAGACCCGTTCCGTCCAGGGATCCTGCACAGATGATGCTTCGCGATGCCCTCGCGCGCCAGGGCCAGCTCCTGTTCCGCTGGCGCAGCTTCCTGCCGCTCGTGCTCCTGCCGCTGCTCCTGGTCGCGTTCTACCACACCGGCACCATCGAGCCGGCCTTCGGCGCGGCCGTGGAGCATGGCTGGGACGGCTTTTGCGTCGTCATCGGCTTTCTCGGCCTCGCCTTGCGCTGCGCCATCGTGGGCTTCGCGCCGTCCGGCACCTCGGGGCGCAACACCCGCGAGCAGCGCGCCGACGCGCTCAACACCACGGGCCTCTATTCGCTGGTGCGCCACCCGCTCTATCTCGCCAACTTCGTGATGTTCGTCGGCATGACGCTGATGGTGCAGGTCTGGTGGTTCACCGTGATCGGGGTGCTTGCCTATTGGCTCTACTACGAGCGCATCGCGGCCGCCGAGGAGGCGTTCCTCGAACGCAAGTTCGGCCGCGCCTATCGCGACTGGGCCAGGCGCACGCCCGCCTTCGTGCCGCGGCTCAAGGGCTGGCGGCGGCCCGCCCTGCCGTTCTCCTGGCGCACCGTGCTGCGCCGCGAGCACCACGGCTTCTTCCTCCTCGTCACCGTCTACACGCTGATCGAGCTGGTCAGCGATTCGGTGGCCGAGCGGCATTGGCACCTCGAGCAGAACTGGCTCGCCTTCTTCCTGGCCGGCGCCGTCACCTTCCTGATCGTCAACCAGATCAAGAAGCGCACCCGGCTGCTTCATGTGCCGGGGCGCTGAGGCGCTCACGCCGTAGATTTCGCACGCTCGTCCCTGTTTGGCCCGGCCGCGCTGTGCTACATACGGTCGTAGAATTCCGACCGGCCACGAGGCATGGGCGATGAGCGAGAGCGGCGATCCGATCAGGCGGCGGCAGAGCGTCGGGGTAGAGGTCGGCGGCGTCCGGATCGGCGGCGGTGCGCCGGTCGTGGTGCAGTCCATGACCAACACCGACACCGCCGATCCCGAATCGACCGCGGCCCAGGTCAAGGCGTTGGCGGATGCCGGCTCCGAGCTGGTGCGGCTCACCGTCAACACCCACGAGGCCGCCGCCGCCGTGCCGCGCATCCGCGAGCGGCTCGATGCGCTCGGTTGCGACGTGCCGCTGATCGGCGACTTCCATTACAACGGCCATACGCTGCTCAGCGAGTACCCGGCCTGCGCCGAGGCGCTCGCCAAATACCGCATCAACCCCGGCAATGTCGGCTTCCGCGAGAAGAAGGACCGGCAGTTCCAGACCATGATCGAGGTCGCGCTGAAGCACGACAAGCCGGTGCGCATCGGGGTCAACTGGGGCAGCCTGGACCAGGAGCTGCTCGCCCACCTGATGGACGAGAACGGCAAGCAGCCGAAACCGGCGCCCGCCAGCACGGTGATGCGCGAGGCGATCATCGCGTCCGCGCTCAACTCGGCCGGCTTCGCCGAGAAGCTCGGGCTCGGCCGCGACCGCATCGTGATCTCGTGCAAGGTGAGCCAAGTGCAGGACCTGATCGCGGTCTATGACGCGATCGCGGCGCGCTGCGACTATGCGCTGCATCTCGGGCTCACCGAGGCGGGCATGGGCTCGAAGGGCATCGTTGCCTCGACCGCCGGGCTCGCCGTCCTGCTGCAGCGCGGCATCGGCGACACCATCCGGGTCTCGCTGACGCCCGAGCCGGGCGGCAGCCGGGCGCAGGAGGTGATCGTCGCGCAGGAGATCCTGCAGACCATGGGGCTCCGCTCGTTCACGCCGCTGGTCTCGGCCTGCCCCGGCTGCGGCCGCACCACCTCGACGGTATTCCAGGAGCTGGCCGACCGCATCCAGGGCTATGTGCGCGCCAAGATGCCGGTCTGGCGCCAGGAGTTCGAGGGCGTCGAGACCATGCAGCTCGCCGTCATGGGCTGCATCGTGAATGGACCGGGCGAGAGTAAGCACGCCAATATCGGCATCTCGCTGCCCGGCACCGGCGAGGCGCCGTCGGCGCCGGTCTTCATCGACGGGCGCAAGGCCATGACCTTGCGCGGCCCCGGCATCGCCGAGGATTTCCAGAAGATCGTCGACGACTATGTGCGTAACAAGTACCCGCGCCGGGACGCCGCCAAGCCGGCCGCGGAATAGCCGCGACGACGCTCCTTCGACGGTGCTAGGCGAAGCCGGCGCATCGGCCTAAAGTCTATTCGATGATCGCCGAGCGAGCTCCCCACGACGCGACCGCATGGCCTTGGGTCAAGTCCTACCCGGCCGACATGGATTGGCATGCGCCGATCCCGGTCGCCCCGCTCTGCCGCCTGCTCGACGACGCGGCGCGCGATTATGCCGACAAGCCGGCGCTCGACTTCATGGACCGGGTGACGAGCTATGCCGAGCTCGGCCGGCTCGCCGACCGCGCGGCCAAGGGCTTCCAGGCACTCGGCATCGGCAAGGGCAGCAAGGTCTGCCTCATGCTGCCCAACTGCCCGTCCTACGTGATCGCCTATTTCGGCGTGCTCAAGGCGGGCGGCACCGTCGTGAACGTCAACCCGCTCTACGCGGAGCACGAAATCCGCAACCTGATCGAGGATTCGGAGGCTGACACGCTGGTCACGCTCGACCTCGCAGCCCTCTATGGCAAAGCGGCCAAGATGCTGGGCACGACGCGGCTCAAGTATATCGTGGTGAGCCCGCTCGCCGCGCAGCTGCCGGCGCTCAAGAGCGTCCTGTTCCGGCTCGCCAAGCGCAAGCAGATCGCGCGCATCCCGGCCGATGGGCGCCATGTCCTCTTCGGCAAGCTGCTCGACAATGACGGCGCCTATGAGCGCATCGCCTGCGAGCCGGAGCGCGACATCGCGGTGCTGCAATATACCGGCGGCACCACCGGCCTGCCCAAGGCCGCCATGCTGACCCACGCCAACGTCTACGCCAACGCGCATCAGTCCCTGCTCTGCTTCTCCCAGACCAGGCGCGGCGCCGAGGTGATGATGGGCGTGCTGCCGTTCTTCCACGTCTTCGCGATGACCGTGTGCATGAACTTCAGCATCGCAGCCGGCGCCAAGATGGTGCTGCTGCCGCGCTTCGAGATCGACGGCCTGCTCAAGGCGATCGCGCGCAAGCGGCCGACCTTCCTGCCCGCGGTGCCGACCATCTTCATCGCCATCAACAGCCATCCGGACGTGATCGCCGGCAAGTACGATCTCCGCTCGATCAAATTGTGCATCTCGGGCGGCGCGCCGCTGCCCCAGGAGGTGCAGGCCACCTTCGAGAAGCTGACGGGCGCCAAGCTCGTCGAGGGCTATGGCCTCTCGGAGGCCTCGCCGGTGACCATGTGCAACCCGCCGAGCGGGAAGTCGCGCGCCGGCTCGCTCGGGCTGCCGCTGCCGGGCACGATCTGCGAGATCACCGCGGTCGACGAGCCGGAGCGCGTGCTGCCGCAGGGCGAGCGCGGCGAGATCTGCATCCGCGGGCCGCAGGTCATGCTCGGCTACTGGAAACGCTCGGAGGAAAGCGAGCAGGTGCTGCGCGGCGGCCGGCTGCACACCGGCGACATCGGCTATATCGACCCGGACGGCTACGTTTTCCTGATCGACCGGCTCAAGGACGTCATCCTGTGCGGTGGCTATTCGGTCTATCCGCGCTATGTCGAGGAGGCGATCTACCAGCATCCGGCGGTGCAGGAGGTGACCGTGATCGGCGTGCCCGACCCGTACCGGCAGCAATCGGTCAAGGCCTTCGTCAAACTGGCGGAGGGCCAGAGCCTGACCGCCGAGGCGCTGCGCGCGTTCCTCAAGGACAGGCTCTCGCCGATCGAGATGCCGCGCGACATCGAGTTCCGCGCCAAGCTGCCGAAGACGCTGATCGGCAAGCTCTCGAAGAAGGAGCTGGTCGCCGAGGAGATGAACAAGGCCTCGCCGGGCCCGACATGAGGACGACCTGATGACCGAGGTTTGCATCGCGGGCTATGCCCGCTCCCCCTTCACCTTCGCCAACAAGGGCGCGCTGGTCTCGGTGCGGCCGGACGATCTGGGCGGCGCGGTGGTGCGCGCGCTGATCGAACGGCTCGGCGTCGACCCCGCCGAGATCGAGGACGTGATCGTCGGCTGCGCCTTCCCCGAGGGCGAGCAGGGCTTCAACGTGGCGCGGCTGATCGGCATCCTCGCCGGCATCCCGACCTCGGCGGCGGGCGCCACCGTGAACCGTTTCTGCGGCTCCTCCATGCAGGCGATCCACATCGCGGCCGGCGCGATCAAGCTCGGCGCGGGCGACGCCTTCGTGTGCGCCGGCATCGAATCGATGAGCCGGGTGCCGATGGGCGGCTTCAACCCGATGCCGAACCCGACGCTCTACGAGACGATGCCCGAGGTCTTCATGTCGATGGGCGAGACCGCCGAGGTGCTGGCGCGCAGGTTCCAGATCCGGCGCGACGAGCAGGAGGCCTTCGCGGTCGAGAGCCACCGGAAGGCGGCGGCTGCGCAAGAGGCCGGCAAGCTCGACGCCGAGATCGTGCCGATCGAGGCCGAGGACGGCAGGATCGAGCGCGACGGCTGCATCCGGCCCGGCACCAATGCCGAGGTGTTGAAAACGCTGCCGCCCGCCTTCGACGCCGAGGGCACCGTGACCGCCGGCACCGCCTCGCCCTTGACCGACGGCGCTTCCGCCGTCTTCGTCTGCTCGGAGGACTACGCCCAGCGCAAGGGCCTCAAGATGCTCGCCCGGATCAGGGGCACCGCGGTCGCCGGCTGCGCGCCCGAGCTGATGGGCCTCGGCCCGGTGCTCTCCAGCCGCAAGGCGCTGGCGCGCGCCGGGATGAAGCTCGACGACATCGACATCATCGAACTCAACGAGGCCTTCGCGGTCCAGGTGCTCGCCTGCGTGCGCGAGCTCGGCATCGACCAGGCGAAGCTCAACCTCGACGGCGGCGCGATCGCGCTCGGCCATCCGCTCGGCGCCTCGGGCGCGCGCATCACCGGCAAGGCGGCTGCGCTGCTCGGCCGCGAAGGCAAGCGCTATGCGCTCGCCACGCAGTGCATCGGCGGCGGCCAGGGCATCGCCACCGTGCTCGAGGCGGCGTGATGGCGGTCGACAAGGTCGCGGTGATCGGCGCCGGCGTGATGGGCGCGGCGATCGCCGCGCACGCCGCGAACGCCGGCCGCGAGGTGGTGCTGCTCGACATCGTGCCCGAGGGCACGCGCAACCGGAACGCGCTCGCCGAGGGCGCGGTCGAGAAGATGCTCAAGATCGACCCCGCGCCGTTCATGGACAAGCGCTTCGCCAAGCGCATCCGCTGCGGCAATCTGGAGGACGACCTCAAGCTGCTCAAGGACGCCGACTGGATCGTCGAGGCGGTCACCGAGCGGCTGGAGATCAAGCACGATGTCTACCGGCGCATCGAGGCGGCGCGGCGCGACGATTCGGTGGTCTCGTCCAACACCTCGACGATCCGGCTCGGCGCGCTGACCGAGGGCATGCCCGAGCGTTTCGTGCGCGACTTCATGATCACGCACTTCTTCAACCCGCCGCGCTACATGCGGCTGCTGGAGCTGGTGCCGGGGCCGCGCACACGCGCCGACGCCGTCGAGGCGATCCGCGGCTTCTGCGACCTCGCGCTCGGCAAGGGCGTCATCCGATGCAAGGACACGCCGGGCTTCATCGCCAACCGCATCGGCACCTTCTGGATCCAGTGCGCGCTGAATGAGGCGCTCGACATGGGCGTGCCGGTCGAGGAGGCCGACGCGGTGCTGAGCCGGCCGTTCGGCATCCCGAAGACCGGCGTGTTCGCGCTGATGGACCTGGTCGGCATCGACCTGATGCCGCTGGTCGGCCGCAGTCTTTTGAACGCGGTGCCCGAGGGCGACGCCTTCCGTGCGGTCCACCGCGAGCCCGAGGCGCTCAGGAAGATGATCGAGGGCGGGCTGATTGGCCGCAAGGGCAAGGGCGGCTTCTACCGGCTCGACGAGCAGGACGGCAAGCGCGTCAAGCAGGCGATCGACCTCAAGACGCTGGCGTATGCGGCCGCGCGCAAGCCGCGGCTCGAAAGCGCCGAGGCGGCGAAGAGCGGCGGGCTCAAGGCGCTGCTCGCGCACCAGGAGCGCGCCGGCGTCTATGCCTGGCGCGTGATGTCGCGCACCCTCGCCTATGCCGCCGCGCTGGTGCCCGAGATCACCGATTCGCCGCAGGACGTCGATGACGCCATGCGGCTCGGCTACAATTGGAAGTACGGGCCGTTCGAGCTGATCGACCGGATCAGCGCGGCTTGGCTCGCCGAGCGCCTCGCGAACGAGAACATGGCGGTGCCGCCGTTCCTCAAGCAGGCAGCCGAGGCCGGCGGCTTCTACAAGGTCGAAGGCGGCAGGCGCACCGTGCTCCAGCCGGCGGACGGCCATGCGCCGGTCGTCCGCGCGCCCGGCGTGCTGCTGCTCTCCGACATCAGGCTCGCTAGCAAGCCGATCGCGCGCAACGGCTCGGCGAGCCTGTGGGACGTCGGCGACGGCGTCGCCGCGCTCGAGTTCCACACCAAGATGAACGCGATCGACCCCGACATCCTCGACCTCGCCACACGCTCGATCGGCATCGTGCAGGAGCGCTTCAAGGCGCTCGTCATCTACAACGAAGGCGACAATTTCTCGGCCGGCGTCAATCTCGGCCTCGCGCTGTTCGCGGTCAACGTCGCGGCTTGGCCGATGATCGAGGACCTGGTCAAGAAGGGGCAGGACACCTTCGCCGCGCTGCGCGCCGCGCCCTTCCCCGTGGTCGGCGCGCCGAGCGGGCTCGCGCTCGGCGGCGGCTGCGAGGTGCTGCTCCATTGCGACGCGGTGCAGGCCCACGCCGAGAGCTATATCGGCCTGGTCGAGACCGGCGTCGGCCTGATCCCGGGCTGGGGCGGCTGCCGCGCCATGCTCGCCCGCTCGCTCGCGCAGAAGAAGGGCTTCGGCGGCTCCATGCCGGCGATCTCCAGGCTGTTCGAGACGATCGGCATGGCCAAGGTGTCGCGCTCGGCCTACCAGGCGATCGAACTCGGCTATTTGCGCGAGAGCGACGGCATCACGGCGAACCGCGACCGCCTGCTCGCCGACGCCAAGGAGAGGGCGCTCGGCCTGGTCGCCGGCTACCAGCCGCCGGCGCCGCCCAGCTTCAAGCTGCCGGGCAAGACGGCGCGCGTCGCGCTCGCGCTCGCGGTCAAGGGCTTCGCCATGACCGGCAAGGTCACCGCACACGACCAGGTGGTGGTCAAGGAACTCGGCAACGTGCTCTCGGGCGGCGAGACGGACTCGGTGAAAGAGATCAGCGACGAGACCATGGCGCGGCTCGAACGCGAATCCTTCATGCGCCTGATCCGCGAACCCAAGACCCTCGCCCGCATGGAACACACCCTCGCCACCGGCAAGCCGCTGAGGAATTGACGTTGTAGGAGCCCCTCATGCTTCGACAGGCTCAGCATGAGGGGCGCTTTTTTGCGGCCTCATCCTGAGCCTGTCGAAGGATGAGGCCTCGCACAGAGCGTGTTGGAGGATTGAGCCATGCAGGTCTACAAGGCGCCGCTTGAGGACATGCGCTTCGTGCTGTTCGAGCTGCTGGACGCCGGCCAGCTCGCGGCGCTGCCGGGCTTCGAGGAGGCGACGCCCGATACCATCGGTACCGTGCTCGAGGAAGGCGCGAAGCTCTGCGAGGGCGAGCTGCTGCCGCTCAACCGCATCGGCGACGAGACCGGCTGCACCTACGAGAACGGCGTGGTGCATACGCCGCCGGGCTTCAAGGAGGCCTACAAGAGCTTCGTCGAGGGCGGCTGGCTCGCGGTCTCGGCCGACCCCGCGTTCGGCGGCCAGGGGCTGCCCGACCTGATCAATTTCGTATTCGACGAGATGGTGTGCGCCGCCAACCTCTCCTTCGGCAATTACCCCTTGCTCTCCAAGGGCGCGACCGCCGCGATCCTGGCGCACGGCACGGACGAGCTGAAGGCGCGCTACGTGCCGAAGCTGATCGAGGGCCGCTGGTCGGGCACCATGTGCCTGACCGAGCCGCAATGCGGCACCGATCTCGGCCTGATCCGCACCAAGGCGTTGCCGACCGGCGACGGCTCCTACCGCATCACCGGCACCAAGATCTTTATCACCGCCGGCGAGCATGACCTTTCGGAGAACATCATCCACCTCGTGCTCGCCAAGCTGCCCGACGCGCCCGCCGGCACGCGCGGCATCAGCCTGTTCCTGGTGCCGAAGTTCCTGCCGCGCGAGGACGGCGAGGCGGGCCCGCGCAACGGCGTCGCCTGCGCCGGCATCGAGAAGAAGATGGGCATCCATGCCTCCGCCACCTGCGTGATCAATTTCGACGAGGCGGAGGGCTGGCTGATCGGCGAGCCGCATCAGGGCCTGCGCTGCATGTTCACGATGATGAACGCGGCCCGCCTCGGCGTCGGCCTGCAAGGGCTCGGCATCGGCGAGGCCGCCTATCAGAGCGCGGTCGCCTACGCCAGGGAGCGCCGCCAGGGCCGCTCGCTGAAAGGTCCGGCCGAGCCCGAGGCAGCGGCCGACCCGATCATCGTCCACCCCGACGTGCGCCGCATGCTGCTCACCCAGCGTGCGCTCAACGAAGGCGCCCGCGCGCTCGGCTATCAGGTCGCGCTCGAACTCGACATCGCGCGCAAGCACCCCGACGCCGGGCGGCGCGAGGAGGCCGACGATTTCGTCCAGCTGATGACGCCGATCGTCAAGGCGTTCTTCACCGATTGCGGCTTCCTCGCCGCCAACCTCGCGGTGCAGATCCATGGCGGCCACGGCTATATCCGCGAGCACGGCATCGAGCAGTATGTCCGCGACGCGCGCATCCCGCAGCTCTACGAGGGCACCAACGGCATCCAGGCGCTCGATCTCGTCGGGCGCAAGCTCGGCCTGCACAATGGCCGGCTGCTGCGCCGCTTCTTCCACCCGGTCACCGCCTTCCTCGAGGAGAACAAGGACGACGAGCGCATGGCCGAGTTCGTCGCACCCCTCGCCAAGGGCGTCGAGCGCCTGCGCAACGCGACGCTCACGCTCGCCGGCCGCGGCCTCGCCGACCCCGAGGAGGCCGGCGCCGCGGCGAGCGAATATCTCAGGCTTTTCGCGCTGGTCGCGGTCGGCTACATGTGGGCGCGCATGGCGAAGCTTGCGCTTGCGCAGAATGGCGGCGGCAACGGTTTCCATGCCGCCAAGCTCAAGACCGCGCGCTTCTACATGGCGCGCCTGATGCCCGAGACCGGCGCGCTGTTCGCCCAATTGATGGCCGGCAAGCGGTCGCTGATGGAGATGGGTGCGGACGAGTTCTGATGGCTGGCCCGCTCAAGGACAAGACGCTCTTCATCACCGGCGCGAGCCGGGGCATCGGCGAGGCGATCGGGCTCAGGGCCGCGCGCGACGGCGCCAACATCGTGATCGCGGCCAAGACCGACGCGCCGCACCCGAAGCTGCCGGGCACCATCCACACCGCAGCGGTGGCGATGGAATCGGCCGGCGGCAGGGCGCTGCCGGTCGTCATGGACATCCGCGACGAGGCCCAGGTGGAGAGCGCGGTGCAGGCCGCGGTCGAACGCTTCGGCGGCATCGACATCCTCGTCAACAACGCGAGTGCGATCAGCCTGACCGGCACCGAGGCGACGCCGCTCAAGCGCTTCGACCTGATGATGGGCATCAACCTGCGCGGCAGCTTCGCCTGCACCCGAGCGTGCCTGCCGCACCTCAAGCGCGCCGCGAACCCGCATGTGCTGACCTTGGCGCCGCCGCCCAACCTGAACCCGCGCTGGTTCAAGGACCATGTCGCCTACACCATCGCGAAATACGGCATGAGCCTCCTCGTGCTCGGCCAAGCCGAGGAGTTCAAGCCCTTCGGCGTCGCGGTGAATGCGCTCTGGCCGCGCACCGTGATCGCGACCGCGGCGCTCCAGATGATCCCAGGCATCGACCCCAAGGCGGCCCGCCTGCCCTCGATCATGGCCGACGCCGCGCACGCCGTCCTGACCCGCGAGGCGCGCGCCTGCACCGGCCACTTCTTCATCGACGACGAGGTGCTGGCCGAGGCGGGCGTAACGGACCTTTCAGCTTACGCGGTCGATCCGAGCCGGAAGCCCGTCCTCGACCTCTTCCTCGATCCTTAGATCGAAGTGCCGGTCTCTTCGGTGACGATCGGGTAGAGCAGGCAGCCGGAGATGCGCCAGGCGCCGTCCGCCTGCCGCTCGACGGCATAGATCGCATAGACCGGCACGTCGTCAGGGCCGGTGACGATGGCGGGCTGCATGACGCCCTCGTCGCCGCCCATGTCGAACGGCTCGCGGAACTGGACCTTCTTGGCGCGATAGACCGGCAGGTACTGCTCGCGCACCATCGCCATGAAGCGCTCGGGCGAGCCCAGCTTCTCGCGGATGCCGGGCGAGACGAGCGAGAACGCGCCTTGCGCGTCGTCGCGCTGGAAGGCTTCCAGCTGCGCCGCGATGACGTCGCGGATCTGCTCGACCTCGACCGCCGCCGGCTGGTCGTCGGCGCGCGCCGTCCCGGCCGCGCTGGCGAGGCCGAGCGCCAGGGCGAGGCAGAGGGCGCCGAGCGCCGCGCGCGCCTTGGCCGCCAGGAATGAGGTACGCCTGTGCATGACGTTGCCCCTTTCTCCCGCCACCCTTCGCCCCATTTGGCGCTTGGCCGGACATCGGCCGAGTGGCACGCTATGAATCGTTATCCCCTCTGCGTTAAGACGGTATGAAGATGGCCATGCCAGCGCTGCGCCCCGTCCCGCTCGATCAGCTCGTCGGCAGCGTTCCGAACGGCGCCATGCTCGCCGTGCCGCCGGATTACAGCTACGTCGCGATGGCGGCGACGCGCGGCCTCGTCCGGCGCGGCGTGCGCGGCCTGCATCTGCTCGCGGTGCCGCAGAGCGGCATCCAGGCCGACCTCCTGATCGGCGCCGGCTGCGTCGAGACCGTCGAATGCGCGGCGGTCACGCTCGGCGAGCTCGGGCCCGCGCCGCGCTTCACCGCGGCGGTGCGCTCGGGCCGCGTGCGCATCAAGGATTCGACCTGCCCGGCGATCCACGCCGCCCTTCAAGCCAGCGAGAAGGGCCTGCCCTTCCTGCCCTCGCGCGGCATCATCGGCTCGGACCTGCTCAAGGTGCGGCCCGACTGGAAGCTGATCAGCAACCCGTTCCCGCCGCACGACCCGATCGTCGCGCTGCCCGCGCTCCGGCCCGACATCGCGCTGTTCCACGCGCCGTTCGCCGATGCGCGCGGCAATGTCTGGATCGGGCGGCGGCGCGAGCTGGTCACCATGGCGCACGCCGCGAAGGCGAGCTTCGTCACGGTCGAGGAGGTGCGCGACATCGACCTGATGGCGGACGAGACGCTGGCCGCCGGCGCCCTGCCCGCGCTCTATGTCGGCGCGATCGCCGAGGCCAAGCAAGGCGCCTGGCCGCTCGCGCTGCCCAGCTTCTACGAGGCCGACGAGGCCGAGCTCCGCCGCTATGCCGAGCTCGCCGCGAGCGAGGACGGCTTCGCGCGCTATCTCGCCGGGCTCGCCGAGGCGCGGCACGCCGCGGCATGAGCGAGGCGTCGCGCACCGAGCTCCTGATCGCGGTCATCGCGCGGCTGCTCGACGGCGTGCGCCATGTCGCGGTCGGCGCTTCCTCGCCGATCCCGGGCGCCGCCGCCTTCCTCGCCCAGGCCAGGAGCGAGGCGGCCATGCACGTCACCGTGCTCGGCAGCCAACGCCACAACGACTTCACGGACGGCGGCCGCGAGCTGTTCGACTGCGCGGCGCAGGGGCGGATCGACGCCTTCTTCCTCGGCGGCGGGCAGATCGACGGCGAGGCCAACGTCAACCTGGTCGGGCTCGGCGACTACCCCAATCTCGACGTGCGCTTCCCCGGCTCGTTCGGCTCCGCCTATCTCTATTTCCTGGTGCCGCGCGTGATCCTGTTCCGCGAGGAGCACAGCCCGCGCGTGCTGGTGCCCAAGGTCGATTTCATCAGCGCGCCGGGCGCGAGCGCACCCGGCATCCACCGGCCGGGCGGGCCGCATGCGCTGGTCACCGGCCGCGCCCTCTTCGGCTTCGACCGGGCGAGGGCGCGCTTCCGGCTCGACAGCGTGCATCCGGGCGAGACGCCGGCAGGCATCGCCGAGGCCACGGGCTTCACCTTCGACCGCGCCGAGCGCATGGCCGAGACCGAGCCGCCCGACGCCGCCACTCTCACGCTCATCCGCGGCCCGGTGAAGGACGCGATCGCCGAGGTCTATCCCCGCTTCGCGGCGAAGCTCGCTGCCTAGCAGCCTGGTGCGAAGGCCTCGTCCTTCGACAAGCTCAGGACGAGGCCAACAAACGAAACCCTCATGCTGAGCTTGTCGAAGCATGAGGGCGGCACCTCCGCCATGCGCTTTACAGCGCCTCAGCCTCGGCGGCCTGCAAGGCCTCGGCGGCATCGAGCCAGGCGGCCTCGGCTTCCTCGATCTCGCGCAGCAGGGCGCCGCGGCGCGGGCCGAGGGCGTTCAGCTTGGCGGCGTCGCCGGCATAGAGCGCCGGGTCCGCGAGCTTCGCCTCCAATGCCTCGCGTTCCGCGCTCAACGCTTCGAGCCGCTGCTCCGCCGCCTTCAACGCCTTGCGCAGGGGCGACAGCCGGGTCTGCACCTCGGCCGCCTGGCGCCGGCGCTCCTTCTCGCTCGGGCCCGAGCGCGACGCGGACGGCTTCGCTGTCGCGGCCTGGCCGCCGCCGAGCACCCAGGCGCGATAGTCGTCGAGGTCGCCGTCGAACGGCCGGACCGTGCGCTCCGCCACCAGCCAGAGCGCATCCGCGATCAGCCCGATCAGGTGCTCGTCATGGCTGATCAAGACCACCGCGCCGGGATAGGCGGCGAGCGCCTCGACCAGCGCCTCGCGCGCCTCCATGTCGAGATGGTTGGTCGGCTCGTCGAGCACGAGCAGGTTAGGCGCCGCATGGGAGATCAGCGCGAGATTGAGGCGCGCCCGCTCGCCGCCCGAGAGCGAGCTGACCGGCACGTCCGCCTTGTCGCCGCTGAAGGCGAAGCCGCCGAGCCTGGTCCGGACCCGCTCGGGCATCGCGCCGGGCATGAGGCGCGCCAGATGCTCGAACGCGCTGCGCGCGGGGTCGAGCGCCTCCAACTGGTGCTGCGCGAAATGGCCGACCGCGAGCTTGTCCGAGCGCCGCACCTCGCCCTTGAGCGGCGCGAGATCGCCGGCGAGGAAGCGTGCCAAGGTGGACTTGCCGTTGCCGTTGGCGCCGAGCAGCGCGATGCGGTCCTCCGGCCCGATGGTGAACGAGACGCCGCCGAGCACCGGCTTGCCGCCATAACCGAGCGCGAGGCCGTCGCAGGCGATCAGCGGCGGCGCCGGCGGCTCGATCGCGGGGAAGGCGATATTGACGCGCGGCTCGCCGGCCTCGGGCGCCAGCGGTTCGAGCTTAGCCAGCATCTTCACGCGGCTCTGCGCCTGGCGCGCCTTGGTCGCCTTGGCGCGGAAGCGTGCGACGAAGGCTTCGAGCTTGGCGCGCCGCTTCTCGATCTCGGCGGCCTCGGCGGCGCGCGCCGCGAGCCGCTCGCGCCTGACCCGCTCGAAGCGCTCGAAATTGCCGGGATAGAGCGTGAGCCTGCCGTTCTCCAGATGCAGGATGGCGTCGGCCACCGCATCGAGGAAGCGCCGGTCGTGGCTGACCAGGACCAGCGTGCGGGTGAAGCGCTTGAGAAAGGCTTCGAGCCAGATCGCGGCTTCGAGGTCGAGATGGTTGGTCGGCTCGTCGAGCAGCAGGACGTCGGGGTCGGCGAACAGCACGGCGGCAAGCGCGACCCGCATGCGCCAGCCGCCCGAGAGCGCATCGAGCGGTTCCACCTGCATCGCGGCGTCGAGCCCGAGCCCGGCGAGGATCGAGGCGGCGCGCGCCGGCGCGCCCGCGGCGTCGATCTCGTGCAGCCGGTCGGCGATCGCGGCGGCCCGCAAGGGATCGCCGGTCCCCGCCTGCTCGACAAGCAGCGCGGCGCGCTCGGCATCGGCGGCGAGCACGGCGTCGAGCGCGTTGCCGGGGCCGGACGGCGCGTCCTGCGCGACCAGCGAAAGCCGCGCCGCCTTGGGCCTCAGGATCGCGCCACCGTCCGGCTCGAGGCGGCCGGCAAGGGCGCGGAGCAGCGTCGTCTTGCCCGCGCCGTTGCGGCCCACGAGGCCGACCCGCTGGCGCGCGCCGAGCTGCACGCTCGCGGCATCGAGGATCAGCCGCCCGCCGATGCGGATATCGAGGCCCTGAACCGACAACATGGCGCGGGCTCATAGCATGCGGGGGCGGCGGATGCGAAGGGGTGGGGGAGGATTTGATCTCTCTTGCGATAGCGGGCAGTCCGTTGAAGGCCGTACCTTGAAGCCTCATGCTCGAATTGGGATATGAGAGCGTCATGATCTCCATAAGTCTCCATAAGAAGGCCGTTGAGAGTGATGGAACAGGACTATGAGGGCCGCTATGGAAAGCTGAAGCGCTGTGTAACGAACGAGGCCGAAGGCGCCATCACCCACGGCACGAGCAACGAGCTCGCCGACCTCGGCTATACCGATGCCGAGGAGCGGCAGACCAAGCTGCGGCTGGCTCACACGATCAACCACATCATCGCGAGCCGGCGCCTGACCCAGGCCGATAGGGCTTCGAGGCAACGATCGCAAGTGCCGCCGCTTGGGTTCTTGCCGCCCACATCCGTACCCTCCTCGAAGGCTTGCAAGAGCTTGAAATCAAATGCCTCATTTCAAAGCAGACTCTGAGAAGAAACGGCCGGTCCGGGGCAGATCGGACCGGACCGAGAGAGGATCTAGTAGGTCATCACTATCTCGCGGACCCGAACGCGTGAACGTGGTCATATGCAGAGAAACAACCCAGGATTTATCTTATGCTTGAGTCCGGTTAGGCTTGCCAGATACCGTTGCGCAAGCGATGAGCCAAAAACGGCCATGAAGGGAACGCAACGATCGAATGGCTGTGCTATCGTTTAGATCAGGAGTTTGACGGTCGGAGAATGATCGGGAAACGACATGGGAAACGACGACGAGTTTGCTCATGAGGAGTCTCCTACAGAGATCCTTGATGAGACTGACAACGGAATTTCAGATGAACTCGAAGAAGGTCCACTGAATGCGTCAGAAGACGGAAGAGTTACACTCGACAAATCTGACCGTAGCCTGTCAGAATTCCATCGTTGGTATAAGCAAGGAAGAGTTGTTATTGACCCCGAGTGGCAACGGAATTATGTATGGGACAAACCGAGGGCATCAAAGCTGATTGAGTCTTTTCTTCTTGATATCCCGGTCCCTGTTGTTTATCTTAACAGAACATCTGATGGAAAATATGAAGTAATTGACGGCCTTCAACGCCTTACTTCAGTATTTGATTATTTCGATAATAAATATACTCTTCAAAGACTTGATGTGAGAACCGATTTAAATGGAAAAAGATTCCAGGAATTATCAGGAAAAGATCAGCGCAAACTTGAAGATGTAACGCTTCGATCGTTCGAGCTTACACATGGATCGAGAGATATTCAATTCATCGTCTTTGAGAGACTTAATACTGGTGGTATCAAGCTTAACGATATGGAAATTAGGAACTGTCTCTATCGTGGTGTTCTAAATGATCTTGTTAAGGATCTTGCGGATAATAGAGATTTCAAAAGCGCTGTTGGGCAAGGTGGGCTTTCCAAGCGTATGCAAGATCGGGCTCTTGTCCTACGATTCCTCGCATTCCACGAACGCACCTACCTCAAGTGCCAGCATGGGCTCAAGCGCTTTCTGAACGAGTTTCTCGATACCTATCGGAACGCGAAACCTGAGAAGATCGAAGAGTATCGAAGGGCGTTTGTTCACGCTATGAAGGCATGCGTCACAGTTTTTGGCGAGTCTGGATTCCGCCTGAAGAACGAGACGGTTCGCCCCGGTTCAAAGAGTGGTGGAGAGTGGGCGACGAGATTGAATATGGCGATCTTTCCGGTCGTAGCCACAAGCTTCGTTCGTTATGATCTTGGCCGGATCACGCGCGCAGCGGATGCAATCTACGAGGAATATCTCGACATGATCAATGGGGATAGCCAATGGGTAGATCGCGTTCGGCGAGCCTCTTTTGAAGCTGCCCGCCTCGAATATACATTTAGTACATGGTATACAAGACTAGATCAGGTTCTAGAACCATTTACCTCTAACGATGATCGTAGAATTTTTTCTCGACAGCTTAAGAGAGAAATGTTTGAGGCAAATGCAACATGCTCACTCTGCGGTCAGCGAATTTCACTCATTGATGATGCCGTTTTAGATCATGACCTACAATATTGGCGCGGGGGTAAGACTGTACCAGACAACGCACAGCTAGCCCACCGTCTATGTAACCTTAAAAAAGGATAAGAGCCTGACTCGGAAGTTTTGGATTTTGGCAGATGGGGTTGGCTGGATTAGTCGTGTGATCACGAGGTTGATCCTGGCGAACTTAACGAAGCCGGCAGTGATGACGGCGAGGGCCTCGTAGTTGGCCATGAGGCGGCGATTGCGGTGGCGCCGGAAGAAACAGCGCTTGATACCCATCGTCGACGCAACACCCTGATTACAATCTTCAGCGGCGCGATCCCGACCCATTCCACGTCCGTCATATCGCTCAGGTATCACCCTTGGTGCGGCGCGTGCCGCTCGCGGGCCGCCTCGCTCCACATCGCAACCCCTCTGCCAACTCGCTTGCCGCCGACAGGATCATATCCGATTCCTTCGACTCAATAACTTTCGGGACAGGCTCTCAGTCTGCTTCGAGAAACGGGTTAGCGATGCGCAGCCCTTCGGCGAGCGTCATGCCGTGCTGCATGTCCTCCGACCACAGCGTATCGCAGCCGGCGTGAAGCACCGAGGCGGCGATCATCGCGTCGTAGATGGATAGATCGTAACGCTCGGCCAGTTCGAGCCCCGTCTCGTGCGTCTCGACCGTGAGCGGGTGGACGGTGAGCAGGCCGCGCAGCGTGGAGAGGAGCGCGTGGGTGTCCGTCCACGACAGGCGCATCTTGCGGCGGGCGACGTTCGCGAGCTCGTTGAGGACCTGCACGCTGATCGTGCCGCCGCCGGCGATGACCGCCTCCGCGCGGTCGGCCTTCCCGGCATCGCCCGACGCGACATAGACGAGGACGTTGGTGTCGATGAAGCTAGCGGGCATTCGCCTCGTCCCGCTCGAACTTGAAGTCGGCGGGGAGCCGGCCGCGGAAGGCGCGAAGCCGCTTCAACAGCGCGTCGCGCCCGGGCTTGCGCGCGACGGCGAATTGCCGGGCGCCCGCGACATGGATTTCGATCTCGTCGCCCTCCTTCAGCTCGAGCGCCTCGACCACGGCGGCGGGAAGGCGAACCGCGAGGCTGTTGCCCCACTTGGCGACTTGCACGCTGGCCTCCTTAGATATACATCGATCAATATGTATATCCAAAGACTGCCGAGGTCAAGGGAACCGCCGATTGACCGGCGGCACCTGGCTCAGGCAACCCTATCGGAAGCGCCGCTGTCCAAATGGCGCGGCGTCGAACGTCATCATGGCGGCGGCGCATGGTGCCCGCCCACGAGCCATGACGGAGATGCCACATGCAATACCTTCTGATGCTCTATGTGAGCGAGGCTGGCTGGTCCAAGCTGACCAAGGCCGAGCAGGAACAGGGCGTGGCGGCCTACTACGCCTACACCGAGGCGCTGAAGAAGGCGGGCGCCCTCGCCGGCGCGAACCGCCTCCAGCCGAGCGCGGCGGCGACGACCGTGCGCATCGCGAACGGCAAGTCGCAGGTGCTGGACGGGCCCTATGCGGAATCGAAGGAGCAGCTCGGCGGCTACTACCTGATCGACGTGGCCGATCTCGACGCCGCGATCTCGTGGGCGGCCCGTTGCCCGGCCGCAAACCACGGCGTCGTCGAGGTACGCCCGCTCTGGAGCATGTAGGCTCCGCGCGCATGAGCGATCGAGGAGGCGACGCGCAGGCGCGCAGCACGGCGGACACGGTCGCACGCCGCAGCTACGGCAAGCTCGTCGCCTTTCTCGCGGCCCGCACGCGGGACGTGACGGCGGCCGAAGATGCCCTGTCGGAGGCGTTCGTCGCGGCGCTGGCGGATTGGCCGCAGAACGGCTGTCCGTCGAACCCGGAAGCTTGGCTGCTGACCGTCGCCCGCCGGAAGCTGATCGATGTGGACCGGCGGCGGCGCAGCGGCGAGGCCGCAAGCGTGCAGTTGCAGCTCCTGGCGGAGGGGTTGGAGGCCGCGACCGCGGCGGCTGAAATCCCCGACCATCGCCTCGCCTTGATGTTCGCCTGCGCGCACCCGGCGCTCGATGCCGGCATCCGCGCGCCGCTGATGCTGCAGGTGGTGCTCGGCCTGGACGCCAAGATGATCGCCTCGGCGTTCCTGATGTCGCCGGCGGCCATGGGCAAGCGGCTCGTCAGGGCCAAGAGCAAGATCCGGCAAGCCGGCATTCCGTTCGGCATCCCGGAGCGCGACGAGCTTCCAGGCCGGCTCGACGCCGTGCTGGATGCCATCTACGCCGCCTTCGCGGAGGGTTGGAGCGACCCCGGCGGGACGGATGTCGCCCGCCGCGACCTCACGGATGAAGCCATGTTCCTGGCCGGGCTGGTGACCGAGCTGCTGCCCGAGGAACCGGAGGCGCTCGGGCTGCTCGCGCTCATGCTTCACGCCGAAGCCCGACGCCACGCCCGGCGCGATGCGGCGGGCGAGTACGTGCCGCTCGCGGAGCAGGATCCGGCCTCGTGGGATGCGCAGATGATCGGCAAGGCCGAGATGCTGCTTCGGCGCGCCGGCGCTCTGGGCGCCATCGGCCGCTACCAGATCGAAGCCGCGTTGCAGTCGGCGCATGTCCATCGCTGCCGCACGGGTCAGGCCAACTGGGCGGCGGTGGTGCAGCTCTACGACGCGCTGCTCGCGGTCGCGGGCTCGCCGGTGGTCGCCATCAATCGCGCCCTGGCGATCGCGGAGATACACGGCGCCGGCGCCGCGCTCGAAGCGTTGCAAGAGGTGGCCGCCGATGCGCGGCTTGCCGAGTACCAACCCTACTGGGCCGCGCGCGCCGCGCTGCTGGCCGGCACGGGTGCACATGGCGAAGCCCGCCGCGCCTACGAGATCGCCATCGGCCTCGAGCGCGACCCCGCCGTCCGCCGCTTCCTGCAACGGCGCCGATCGGCGTTGCCGGCATGACCTCGATAGGCCACGAAAACCCCGCCGCTATCCGCCCGGCCGCGTACATCCTCGTCGGGTCTTGTCGGCCGTGTGGAAGATTACCTCCGCAGCCGCCGGCAACCACGATGGCGTGCTGCTCGCCGCGAGCGGCCTCGACTGCAGGGAAGCGCGTTCAGACGCTCATTCTGAAGCCGCCGGGGTGACGCGCTGCCAGAAATCGTTGAAGGCGATGGTGACAGCCGGCACGCCTCCTGCACGCCGGCCGCCGCCGCTCATGACCTGGCGAAGTCCAAAAGGTCGGCGTTGAGCTGCGCCTTGTGGGTGTCGGTCAGCCCGTGGGGCGCGCCGGGATAGATCTTCAACGTCGCATGGGGGACGAGCTTGGCGGCCGCGCGCGCCGAGGCGTCGATCGGCACGATCTGGTCGTCGTCGCCGTGCAGGATCAGCGTCGGCTTGTCGAACTTCTTCAAGTCTTCCGTGAAGTCGGTCTCGGAGAACGCCTTGATGCAGTCATAGGTGTTCTTGTGGCCGGCCGTCATGCCTTGCAGCCAGAAGCTGTCGATCATGCCCTGGCTGACTTTCGCGCCCGGCCGGTTGAAGCCGAAGAACGGGCCTGAGGCGATGTCGCGGTAGAGCTGCGAGCGGTCGGCGATCGAGCCGGCGCGGATGCCGTCGAACACCTCGATCGGCAGGCCGCCGGGATTGGCCTCGGTCTTGAGCATCAGCGGCGGTACCGCCGAGATCAGCCCGAGCTTGGCGACGCGGCCGGTGCCGTGGCGGCCGACATAGCGCGCCACCTCGCCGCCGCCGGTCGAGAAGCCGGCCAGGATGACGTTGCGGAGATCCAGCGTCTCGATCAGCGCGGCGAGATCGTCGGCATAGGTATCCATCTCGTTGCCGTGCCAGGGCTGGCTCGACCGGCCATGGCCGCGGCGATCATGGGCGACGACGCGGAAGCCGCTGGAGGCGAGGTGGAAGGCCTGGGCCTCCCAGCTGTCGGCGTTGAGCGGCCAGCCATGGCTGAGCACGACCGGCTGGCCGCTGCCCCAGTCCTTGTAATAGATCGACGTGCCGTCGCGGGTGGTGATGAAGTTCATGGTGCGGTTCTTCCCTTCTGTGCTGTCGGGTGCCGTCGGCTCGGCGGCCTTCACCTCTGCACGGCCGCCGAGCGCCATCGTGGTGGTGGCGGCCGCCAGGCCAAGCGCGCCCAGCATGACGTTGCGGCGGGCTTCGGATTTGGGCGGAGCCAGGATCGCATCGGTCATCGGCAACCTCCGTTACAGTGGCCTGACAGGCAGCGAGGCGCGTTCGATCGCACAAACACCGGCTATCGAAGAGAACTGCCGGATGGCCCGGTTGTGAGAAGCGGGGGCGCTGTTGCCCAGCGGTCCCATACCGTTATTTGTTGCGATTCGGGGCTTCGACCACAGCAATCGGGGCAGGTGGATTCCGACCAGCACGGACGGCGCGATGCGGCGAGGAGCCTGCTGGACGCAGGCGAGCCGGCGCTCGAGGCAGAGTGGCCTGCGATTACGGCGAATCCTTCGAGCGCAACCTCGGCGCCGGCTCCAAGCTCGCCATCCCCCACGGCCTCAACCGCCTCTGGACCGACGGTGGCCTCCAATACGCGCCGCCGATATATGGTGACTAGGCTCGGTGAGCGGTTCACCCTGACCGAAGAGCTCGGCCGGCGCCGCGACGCGCCTGCCATCCGCCGAGAGGAAGAAGCCCATGCCGGAGCTTGAGCAGGCGAGCGGACGCGTACTTGCCGGGCAATGCCTATGCGGCGCCGTGCGCTATGCGGTGGCGGACGCCTTCGTCTACGCGCTCAACTGCCACTGCTCGAACTGCCGGCGAGTGACCGGCGCGGCCTTCAAGCCGTTCGCCGGCATCGAGCGCGCCAAGCTCAGACTCACCAAGGGCAACGACAAGCTCACGATCTTCGGCGACGCCGCCAACCACAACGCGCATTGCCGAACCTGCGGCTCGCTCCTCTACTCAGTCGTGCGCGACGGCGCCTTCGTCCACGTTGCGATGGGAGCCCTCATCGACGCGCCGGGCATCCGCCCGACCGCCCACATCTTCGTCGGCTCCAAGGCCCCCTGGTTCACCATCACCGACGACCTGCCGCAATACGAGGCGCATGTGGTGCGCGCCGGGGCTGGCAACAGCGAGTAGGCGACGCCTTCACTCCCACTCGATCGTCCCCGGTGGCTTGCTCGTTACGTCGTAGACGACGCGGTTGATGCCGCGGACCTCGTTGACGATGCGGTTGGCGACGCGGCCGAGGAAGGCCATGTCGAAGGGGTAGAAGTCGGCGGTCATGCCGTCGCTCGAGGTCACGGCGCGGAGCGCACAGACGCGCTCATAGGTGCGCGCGTCGCCCATCACGCCGACGGTCCGCACGGGCAGCAGCACGGCGAAGGCCTGCCAGATCGCGTCGTAGAGCCCGGCGTTCGCGATCTCCTCGAGGAAGATCGCGTCGGCCTTCCTGAGCGTGTCGAGCGCATCGCGCGTGATCTCGCCGGGGATGCGGATGGCGAGGCCGGGTCCCGGGAAGGGGTGGCGGCCGATCAGGCTCCGGGGCAGGCCGAGCTCGCGGCCGAGCGCGCGCACCTCGTCCTTGAAGAGCTCGCGCAAGGGCTCGACCAGCTTGAGGCGCATGCGCTCCGGCAGGCCGCCGACATTGTGGTGCGACTTGATCACCGCGCTCGGCCCCTTGACCGAGACCGATTCGATCACGTCCGGGTAGAGCGTGCCCTGCGCGAGGAAGTCGGCATCGCCGGCGCGCTTCGCCACGCGCTCGAACACCTCGATGAAGGTGTTGCCGATGATGCGGCGCTTCTGCTCCGGGTCGGTCACGCCGGCGAGCTTGCCGAGGAACTCGTCCGAAGCATCCTCGTGGATGAGCGGGATGTTGTAGCTGTCGCGGAACAGGCGGACGACCTCGGCCGCCTCGCCGGCGCGCAACAGCCCGGTATCGACCAGCACGCAGGTGAGCTGCCTGCCGATCGCCTCGTGAATCAGCACGGCCGCGACCGAGGAATCGACGCCGCCCGAGAGGCCGCAGATGACGCGGCCCTTGCCGACCTGGCTACGGATCGCCTCGATGGCGCGGCCGCGGAACGCCGCCATCGTCCAGTCGCCGGCGCAGCCCGCGACATGGCGCACGAAGTTCGCGATCAGCGCCGCGCCATGCGGCGTGTGCACCACCTCGAGGTGGAACTGGACGCCGTAGAAGCGCCGCGCATCATCGGCGATCGCGGCGAAGGGCGAGCCCTCGGTGACGGCGACGGTGCGGAAGCCGGGCGGCAGCGCGATCACCCTGTCGCCGTGACTCATCCAGACCTGCTCGCGCGCGCCCTTGGGCCAGACGCCGTCGAAGAGGGCGCACTCGCCCGTCACCTCGACGAAGGCGCGGCCGAACTCGCGGTGCTCGGCCGGCTCGACCCGGCCGCCCAGCATCCGGCAGATGAGCTGTTCGCCATAGCAGATGCCGAGCACCGGCACGCCGAGCGCGAAGACCTTGGCGTCGGGCACGATCGCCTCGGCCTCGGTCACCGAATCCGGACCGCCCGAGAGGATGACCGCCTTGGCGCCGAAGCCCTCGATCTCGGCGGCCGACAGGTTGCCCGGCCGGATCTCGCAATAGACGCCGGCCTCGCGCACCCGGCGCGCGATGAGCTGGCTGTATTGGGCGCCGAAATCAAGGATCAGGATGCGGTCGGTCATCGGGATGCTGGCTCGACGGGACGGTCGAGCCTTGTAGCCCGCCCCGCCCCGGCCGGCAAGGAAGCCGCGGCCATGCGGCCTCTTTCATCGTCATTGCCCGGCTCGACCGGGGCATCCAGAGGCGGCGGCGCCGCAGTTGCCGAAGATTCCTGGATTGCCCGGTCAAGCCGGGCAATGACGAATGAGGAGGAAAAGCGGCAGCGGCCGATGCGGCAGGCGGCCGGCGCGGCGCCTACCAGCGCGGCGAATCGAGCGTGGCGTTCTGATCGTTCTGCTTGTAGCGCTCGACCGACTCGCCCAACATGCGGCTCTCCTCGCAGCCGTCGGGGCAGAGCGCCATCAGCGTGGCGAGGTGCGCCTCGGCCTTCTCGAGATCGCCGACCATCAGATAGGCCTCGCCGATATATTCGTGCGCGCCCTTGTGCTCGGGGTCGAGCGCCAGCGCCTTGCCGTAATTGTCGAAGGCGTCGTCGAGCTGGCCGAGCCGGCGCTGGGAATAGGCGAGCATGTTGAAGGCGTCGGCGTCGGTCGGGTCGAGCCGCGCGGCCTGCTCGAACGCGTCGCGCGCGCCCGCGAAGTCGCCGCTCTCGACCAGCTCCTGCCCGGCCTCGTAGGCCTCCTCGGGCGCCGGCGCCGAGGGCTTGGTGGTGCCGGTGGCGGCGGCGCCCGCATCCGCCGCCGGCCAGGCGAGGACGGCCGCGCCCAACGCCCCGGCCGCGATCATCAGGCGAACCTTGCGCATCATCCACCTCCCATCATGCATGGAGCGCCACGCCCGCCATTATAGCGCGCCACCGCGCCCGCACGGTGACATCCTCGCGATCGTTGCCGCGCCGAGCCCAACAATCACGAAGTCTTGAATGGAAGGCGGGAAGGTTCAGCCGTTCAACGGATAGTTGGGCGGCTCGCGGGTGATCGCCACGTCGTGGACGTGGCCCTCGCGCTCGCCGGCCGCCGAGACGCGCAGGAACTTGCAGTTCTTGTGCATCTCCGGGATGGTCGCGCAGCCGGTATAGCCCATGGCGGCCTTGAGCCCGCCGACGAGCTGGTGCACCACGGTGCCGAGCGGCCCCTTGAACGGCACGCGGCCCTCGATGCCCTCGGGCACCAGCTTGAGCTGGTCCTTGATCTCCTGCTGGAAGTAGCGGTCGGCCGAGCCGCGCGCCATGGCGCCGATCGAGCCCATGCCGCGATACGCCTTGTACGAGCGGCCCTGATAGAGGAACACCTCGCCCGGGCTCTCCTCGGTGCCGGCGAACAGCGAGCCGATCATGGCGCATGAGGCACCGGCCGCGACCGCCTTGGCGAGATCGCCCGAGAAGCGGATGCCGCCATCGGAGACAAGGGCGATGCCGGCCGCCTCGGCGACGCTGCGCGCGTCCGAGAGCGCGGTGAGCTGCGGCACGCCGACGCCCGCGACCACCCGCGTCGTGCAGATCGAGCCCGGCCCGATGCCGACCTTGACCACGTCCGCCCCGGCGTCGATCAGCGCCCTGGTGCCGTCGGCGGTCGCCACGTTGCCGGCCATCACGACCGCGCGGTTGCTCAGCTTCTTGATGCGCTCGACCGCCTGCAGCACGCCGGCCGAATGGCCGTGCGCGGTGTCGACCACGATGAGGTCGCACTCGGCGTCGATCAGCGCCTCGGCGCGGCGCACGCCCTCGTCGCCGACGCCGGTCGCGGCGCCGGCGCGCAGGCGCCCCTTCTCGTCCTTGGTGGCGTTCGGGTGGGCTTGCGCCTTCTCGATGTCCTTCACGGTGATCAGGCCGATGCAGCGATAGGCCTCGTCCACCACCAGGAGCTTCTCGATGCGGTGCTTGTGGAGCAGGCGCTTGGCGTCCTCGCGGCTGATCGATTCGCGCACCGTGACCAGATTGTCCTTGGTCATCACCGCGCTGACCGGCTGGCGCAGGTCGGTCAGGAACCGAACGTCGCGGTTGGTCAGGATGCCGACCAGCTTGCCGGTGCCCCGCTCGACCACCGGGATGCCGGAGATGCCGTGGTGCTCCTTGAGCGCCAGCGCCTCGGCGACCGGCGCCTCGGGGGCGACGGTGAGGGGATTGACCACCATGCCCGATTCGAACTTCTTGACCCGGCGTACCTCTTCCGCCTGCTGGGCGATCTCGAGGTTCTTGTGGATGACGCCGAGCCCGCCGAGCTGCGCCATGGCGATGGCGAGCGGCGCCTCGGTCACGGTGTCCATCGCCGCCGAGAGGATCGGGATGCCGAGCTCGATCGTGGCGCTGAGGCGCGTGCGCGTGTCGGCCTGGGTCGGGATGATGCTCGATGCCGCGGGCTCGAGCAGGACGTCGTCGAAGGTCAGGGCCTCGCGGAGCTGCATGCCGCCCTCGTGCCGGTCAGGGCGCGCACTATACACGAAACGCCCTGCCCGCCAAGGCCGGCGCGGCGCTCAGGCCGTGTCCGGCGCGGTTTCGCCGGCGCCGCGGTAGCCGAGCGCGACGACGTAGCTCTCGGCCGAATCGGCGCGGCTCGACGGCGGCTTGGCGTGCTTCACGGTGCGGAAGCCGCGCTTCAGCCGGTCGAGCAGCGCCTTTTCGGTGCCGCCTTTGAGCACCTTGGCAACAAAGCCGCCGCCCGGCGCGAGCAGCGCCTCGGCGATGTCGAGCGCCGCCTCGCAGAGCGCCATGACGCGCAGATGATCGGTCGCGGCGTGGCCGCTCGAGGGCGCCGCCATGTCGCTCATCACGAGGTCCGCCCGGTCCGCGCCGAGGGCGTCGCGCACCGCATCGAGCGTCGCGGGATCGAGCGCGTCGGCCTGGAGCACGCACACGCCCTCGATCAGCTCGATCGGGCTGAGGTCGATCGCGACCACCGCGCCGCCGCCGGGCTTGCCGGCGCGCACCAGGCTCGCCGCGACCTGCGACCAGCCGCCCGGCGCCGCGCCGAGATCGACCACCCGAAGCCCCGGGCGCAGCAGGCCGAAGCGCTCGTTCAGCTCGATCAGCTTGTAGGCGGCGCGCGAGCGGTAGCCCGCCTCGCGCGCGGCCTGGACATAGGGGTCGTTGAGCTGGCGCTCGAGCCAGCGCCTGGACGAGGCGGTCTTCGCCTTGACCACGCGCACCGCCTTGCGCCGGCGCTCGACCTTGCCCGCCCGGGCGGCGTCTGGGCCCCGGCCCGCGGGCCGGCGCGGGCCCGCCATCAGGTGAGCGCGTTGTCGGCGCGCATCATGCCGAGCAGGATGCCCTCGCGCAGCCCGCGATCCGCCACGGTCAGCCCGCCGACCGGGCAGGCGCGCATGATGGCGTCGAGGATGGCGCAGCCGGCGATCACCACGTCGCCGCGGCCCGGCCCGATGCAGGGATGGGCGGAGCGCGCCGCGAAGTCCTTGACCACGAGGTCGTCGACCACGTTGCGCACCGCGTCGAAGGCGAGCGCGATGCCGTCCACCTTGGAGCGGTCGTAGCGCGGCAGCTTCAGGTGCACGCCGGCGATGGTGGTCACCGTGCCCGAGGTGCCGAGCAGCTGCACGACGGTCTGGCCGGCGGTTTCGGTGAGCCGGTGCTGGCTGACGAACGGCGCGAGCTCGGCCGCGATGAGGTCGACCATCGTGCCGTAGCGCTCGGCGCCGATGAGGTCGCGTCCGTAGCGCTCGGCAAGGGTGACCACGCCATAGCTGATCGAGGTCCAGCCCTTGACCTCGGGCGGCGCGCCGGATGCGAGCTTGACCCAGATCAGCTCGGTCGAGCCGCCGCCGATGTCGAAGAGCAGCGCCTGCTCGGCGTTGTGCGAGAGCAGCGGCACGCACGAGTCGAGCGCCAGCATGGCCTCCTCGGCGGTCGAGATGATCTCGATCTCGAGCCCGGTCTCGCGCGCGGCGCGGGCCAGGAAGGCCTCGCAATTGGCGGCACGCCGGCACGCCTCGGTCGCAACCGCGCGCGAGCGGGTCACGCCGCGCCGGCGCATCTTGTTGGCGCACACCTTGAGCGCCGCGATGGTGCGCTCGATCGCCGCCTCGGAAAGATAGCCGTGCTCGCCGATGCCTTCGCCGAGCCTGACGATGCGCGAGAACGCATCGACCACGCTGAAGCCGTGCCCCTCGGGGCGGGCCACCAGCAGCCGGCAATTGTTGGTGCCGAGGTCGAGCGCCGCATAGATGTTGGCGCGGCGGCGGAGCGCCTGCGCTTGCCTGAGGCTGGTCGCTTGGGGGACGGAGTGCATCGAGGTGACCGGGCGCAGGCGATTGATCCGCACGAAGCGGCTGATGATAATGGCAAAATCGTTTAGCCAGGGAGAAAATTAATTCGGTTGGGCTATGCATGGCGCCGCCGCTCCGGTTGACAAGCGGGAGCGGATTTCATAGGTGACGGGCGTTCGGCCGGCTGGGGGATCGTCTAGCGGTAGGACTACGGACTCTGACTCCGTCAACCCTGGTTCGAATCCAGGTCCCCCAACCATCCCGCCCCGGGCCGTTCCTTCCCCGTCAGCGCCCTCCCAGCCTTACGCGTTCGCGGCCGCACCGCGAATCGCCCAACCCTGCACGGCGGCTGGACTTGAAGTCGGGAGATTCCCTGGATATATTACTGGATATATCGGGGAGCCGGCATGAATAGCACCGCGCAAAAACGAGCCTTGAAGAACTATCGCAAGCGCCTCGATGAGCGCGGCATGGCCCGCTTCGAGGTCCTCGGGCTCGATGCCGACCGCGAGCTGATCCGCTCGCTGGCGAGGCGGCTTGCCGAAAACGACAAGGACGCGGCTCAGCTTCGTGCGGTCGTGAGCCGAACTGTCGCAGGCAAGGATCGGAAGAAGGGCGGCATCCTCGCGGCGCTGCGGCGCTCGCCCCTGGTCGGCGTGGAGCTCGAGGTCGCCCGTGTGGTCACACATGGCCGCAAGGTCGAGTTGTGACCCGCTACCTGCTCGACACTAACATCATCAGCAACGTCACCAAGCCGGTTCCTGCCGAGGCGCTCACCGCGTGGCTGGCCGAGCAGGCCGACGAGGATCTCTTTATCGCGTCGCTAACCGTCGCGGAGATCAGGCGAGGCGTGCTGGAACGGCCGGCCGGCAAGAAGCGCCGCGCGCTAGAACGCTGGTTCACCGGGCCCGAGGGGCCGCAGGTGCTGTTCGCCGGGCGCGTGCTCCCGTTCGACGAGAAGGCCGCCCTCGTCTGGGCGCGGCTGATGGCCGAGGGAACCGCGGCTGGACGGCCGCGGAGCGCGCTCGACATGATCATCGCGGCGATCGCCGAGGCGAACGACTGCATCGTGATCACCGACAACGAGAAGGACTTCGCCGGCCTGAGGATCGTCAACCCCTTGCGGGCCGGAGGCTGAGGCGCGACCGGCCTTTGGTAGCGCACGCGGCGGGAGTGACGGTAAGCTCGATCCTCGACCGGCTCGGGCTTGGGGCGGCCGCGGCCCGGCAAAGCGCAAGGGGGAAGATCCATGGCCTGGGACTACATCGTCGTCGGGGCGGGCTCGGCCGGCTGCGTGCTGGCGCATCGGCTTTCGGCCGACCCGAAGAACAAGGTGCTGCTGATCGAAGGCGGCGGGCCCGACAACTCGCCGTTCGTCCGGGTGCCGGCCGGCGAGATCAAGGCGATCCTCAGCCCACGCTTCAACTGGATGTACATGAGCGAGCCCGACCCCTCGCTCAACGACCGGGTCGCCATGTGGCCGGGCGGCAAGGTGCTGGGCGGTTCGAGTTCGATCAACGGCATGATCTACCTGCGCGGCCAGCACGAGGACTATGACGACTGGGCGCGCACGCTCGGCAACCAGACCGAGTGGAGCTATCGCGACGTGCTCCACTACTTCAAGAAGATGGAGACCAACCCGTTCGGCGCCGGCGAATATCACGGCGACGGCGGGCCGCTCCGCGTCTCGAACGTGCCGACGCCGCACCCCTTGACCAAGGTGTTCATCGAGGCGGCGACGCAGGTCGGCATCCCCTACAACCCGGACGTCAACGCCGAGCGCCAGGAAGGCGTCGGGCCGCACCAGGGCACGATCCGCTACGGCCGGCGCAACAGCACGGCGCAGGCCTATCTCAAGCCGGTGCGCGGGCGCGCCAACCTCGAGGTCGTCACCGATGCGAAGGTCGACCGCGTGCTGTTCGAGCAGGGCCGCGCGGTCGGCGTGCGCTACAAGCGGAACGGCGAGGTGAAGGAGGAGCGCGCAGACGGCGAGATCATCCTCTCGGCCGGCGCGATCGCCTCGCCCGCGATCCTGCTGCGCTCGGGCGTCGGCCCGGAGGCGCACCTGCGCGAACTCGGCATCGAGGTGACGCGCCATTCGCCGGGCGTCGGGCAGAACCTGCAGGAGCACCCTTGCGTCTGGGTCTCGTCCTACGTCACCGAGAGCACCTACAACATGCAGCTCACGCCGTACCACTTCGTGAAGCACGGCTTGAATTGGCTGCTGATGGGCCGCGGGCCCGCCGCGAGCCCGATCTCGCAGGCGATCGCCTTCCTGCGCACCCGGCCGAAAGAGGAGACCCGGCCCGACATCCAGCTTCACTTCACGCCGACCGGCTATGACTTCGGGCCGGACGGGCTCGCGCTGATGAAGCGTTCGGCGGTCACCGTGCCGGTCAATGTGTGCCGGCCGAAGAGCCGGAGCGAGCTTCTGCTCCGTTCCAAGAGCCCGGACGAGCCGCCGCGCATCCGCTCCAACCTGCTCGGCGAGGAGGACGACATGCGGCGCATGGTCGACGGCTGCCGCATCGCCCGCTCGATCTTCGAGGCGCCGGCCTTCAAGCGCTACTATGAAGGCCCCTGCCTGCCCTCGCCCGAGGTCAGGACCGACGACGACCTGGTCGCCTACATGAAGCAATACACGCTGCCGACCTACCACCCGGTCGGCACCTGCAAGATGGGCATCGACGACATGGCGGTGGTCGATCCGCGCCTGCGCGTGATCGGCGTCGACAACTTGCGCGTCGCCGACGCCTCGATCATGCCGATCATCGTCAGCGCGAACACCAACGCGCCTACCATCATGATCGGCGAGAAGGGTTCGGACATGATCCTCAAGGACCGGCGCTGAACGGTTCTGTTTTTGCGTTCCGGGATTATCATTCCGTCATTCTCGCGAAAGCGAGAATCCATTGCGCCACGAGCCGGACCGCTGAACGATGGATTCCGACTCGCAAGGCTCGCACCCGAGAACCAGAGGTTCTCGGGCTCGCCTAGCGGCCGGAATGACGATCAGGACCGGCGCGTCTCCGCTGCCCCTTCGTATCGTTCCACTCACCGCGTCAGTGGCTCGTCGGTGTAGTCGACGCGCATGGCGGGCCGGCCGATCAGGGAGACGATGACGCCGTCGTCGAGCTCGACGAGCGGCTCGAGGATCGAGCGGCCGACGCTGCACCCGGCGCGCCGCACCTCGCTGCCGCGATGGATCGGCGCGCAGATGTGCCGGCCCTTCAGCACGAGCGCGTCGGTGGTGACGAGGCGCACCGCCCTGCCCGCGGCATCCGTCTCGATCAGCGCCTCGAGGCCGAGCTCCATCGTCATGCCGGCCTCGATCAGCACGCTGCCGGCGACGCGCGGCTCGCCGACCATGACGTCGAGCGCGACCTCGGCCGCGAGCGCGGCGAGCGAGGGGAACGGGCGGATCGAGTTCTGCAGCGCCTCGGCCACCGCGCCGTGCGCCCTGCTCTCGCGCCGGGCATGGCCGAGATCGTAGCGGCGCTCGACGCGCACCGAGTTGAAGGCCGCGACGCCGCCGCGCAAATCGACCGCGAGCAGGCCGGCATCGGCCTCGGGGTTCGCCTCCATCACGGTCCGCACCGCGACGTCGGCCGGCATGCCCTTGATCAGGTTTTCGAGCGCGGCGAGGTTGAGCGGCCGGCCGTCGCGGCCCGCCGATTGCGGCAGGCGGTGGCCGGTGACGAGGCCGGCCCTGGCGTCCGCCGGCACGAACTGGGCGAGCGGCTCGGGCCGGTCCGGCCCGCTCGCGATCACGCCCGCGACCACGGCGTTGGCAACCGCATCCGGCGGCTCGACGCCGGTGGTCTCGCCCGCCGTGAACAGGGTGGAGGCGCCGCCGCGCTGGGTCTCGTGGCGCATCAGCTCGCCGCGCGCCGAGATCGCGGCGAAGGCCGCGAAGCCGCCGATCGAGCCGGTGCCGACGCGCTCGGCCGCCTGCAATGCACGGAACACGGCGAGCCCGGCCCGCGGGCCGGACGCGCCGAGCGCGATGGTCACGCAACAGGCTCCATGCTTCGCGTCGCCTGCTCGAGCGCCTTGTCCGCCTCGGCCTCGACCGCCGCGCGGCGGGCGCGGTTCTCGGCCGCCGCCGCGGCGAGCTCACGATCCGAGGCGTTGGCGAGGAGGCATGCGCTCCGGCCGCCAGCCTCGCGCGCGATCAGCGGCGGCTCCTCCTGCCAGCAGCGCTCGATGGCGAGCGGGCAGCGCGGCTTGAAGCTGCAGCCCGGCGGAATGTCGATCGGGCTTGGCGGCTCGCCTTCGAGCAGGCACTCATTGGCGTCGTAGCGGCGCGGCTCGATGGTCGGCACCGCGCTGAGCAGCGCCTTGGTGTAGGGGTGGCCGGGGTTGAAGAAGACGGTGTGGTTGTCCGCGATCTCGACCACCTTGCCGAGATACATCACGCCGATCCGCGTGCAGGCGCGGCGCACCATGGCAAGGTCGTGCGAGATGAAGATGTAGGTGAAGCGGTGCTCGGCCTGCAGCCGGTCGAACAGGTCTAGCAGGCGCGACTGCTCGACCTGGTCGAGCGCGGAGAGCGTCTCGTCGAGGATCAGCAGCCTCGGCTCGAGCACCATGGCGCGCGCCAGGTTGATGCGCTGGCGCTGGCCGGCGCTCAAGCCCACCAGCAGGCTGTCGTAGAGCGAGGGCGGCAGGCCGACCTCGTTCATGACGGCGAGCACGCGCTCGCGAATCTGCTTGCGGCCGAGCCCGCCATGGATGAGCAGCGGCTCCGCGATGGTGCGCCCGACCGGCATGTGCGGCGGCATCGCGTTGTAGGGATCCTGGAGCAGGAGCTGGAAGCGGCGGCGCAACTCGAGCAGCTTGCGCCCGCCCATCTTCGCGATGTCCTCGCCCTCGAAGAAGATGGTGCCCTTGTCGGGCGTCTCCACCCAGCTCAGCAGCCGCGACAGCGTGGACTTGCCGCAGCCCGATTCGCCGACGATGCCGAAATTCTCGCCCGCCATGACGTCGAAGGTGACGCCGCGCACCGCCTCGACCGCGTTGTGGCCGAAGAACTTCTCGGGGTCGCGCACGCGGTAGGTCTTATAGACGTCCTCGACGCGCAGGATCGGCTCCTCGCCGCCGGCCTGGGGCCGGGAGTCGCGGCGCTCCTCGGTGGTCCAGATGCGCGGCAGGCGTTCGAGCAGGCGCTTCGAATATTCGTGCTCGGGCGCGCTGATGATCTTCTCGGGCGTGCTACGCTCGACGATCTCGCCGTCCTTCAGGACGATCAGGTTGTCGGCGATCTCGCGCACCACCGCGAGCGAGGACGACACGAAGATGATCGCGGTCGAAATCTCCTCGCGCAGGTCGTGCATGAGCCGGATGATCTGCGCCGCGACCGTCACGTCGAGCGGCTGGGTTACGTTGTCGGCGATCAGGAAGGCCGGGTTGGTGACCAGCGCATCGACGATGAGCGCGCGCTGCATCATGCCGCCCGAGTATTGGAAGGGAAACTCGTGGAAGCGCTTCTCCGGGCGCGGCAGGCGCACCGCGCTCATCAGCGCGATGGTGCGCCGTTCGGCGTCGCCCCGCGATGTCCTGTCCTCGACCGCGCGGATCTTCTCGACGATCTGGCTGCCGACCGGAATCGTCGGGTCGAGCGCGCTGCCCGGATTGTTGCCGATATAGCCGATCTCCTTGCCGCGGATCGCCTCGATCTCCCGCTTGCTGGCGGTCAGGAGGTCGCGGCCGCGATAGAGCACCTGGCCGGCGGTCACCTCGAGCGGCGGGTTGATGGCGCCGACCACGGCGCGCGCCAGCACCGTCTTGCCCGAGCCCGATTCGCCGATGATGCCGAGCGTCTGCCGCTCCGAGAGATCGAACGAGATGTCGTGCAGCACGGGCTTGCGCTCGCCGTGCCTGACCAAGTCTACCGAGAGGCCGCGCACCTGGAGGATCGGTTCCGCCATCCGCTACACCCCCGCGAAGATCTTGTTGCGGGCACGTTCGAGCCCGGCGCCCATCATGTTGATGCTGAGCAGCGCGATGATCAGGAGGATGCCCGGCATGGTCGGGATCCACCAATAGTTGACGATGTACTTGGTGCCGTCCGCGATGATGTTGCCGAAGGTCGGCGTCGGCGGCTGGATGCCGATGCCGATGAAGCCGAACAGCGCCTCGAAGATCATCATCCGCGCGACGTCGAGCACGGCGACGAAGGCGATCGGCGGCAGGATGTTGGGCGCGATCATGATCAGCATGACCCTGAGATCCGAGGCGCCCAGGATCTTGGCGCCGCGGACATACTCCCGCTGTCGTTCGGCGAGCGTGACGCTTCGCGCGACGCGCGCATAGATCGGCCAGCCGGAGAGTACCAGGACCGCGATGATGGTGCCGAGGTTCGGCCGGGTGACGCCGAGAATCGTGATGGCGAGCACGATCAGCGGCACGGAGAGCTGGGCGTCGGTGATGCGCATCAGGATGGTGTCGACCCAGCGGCCCCAATAGCCCGAGATGATGCCGAGCGCGCAGCCGAGCGCGAACATCAGGACGACGCTGGCGACGCCGATGCCGAGCGCGTTGCGCAGCCCGATCAGCGAGCGGAGGAACAGGTCGCGGCCGAGCTGGTCGGTGCCGGCGATATGGGTCCAGGTGCCGCCCTCCATGAAGAAGGGCGGCAGGAACTTCTCGCGCACGCTGATCTTGGTCGCCGAGATGGTCATGACCTCGGGCAGCACGATGGCGGCGATCACCAGGAGCGCGAACACCGCGAGGCCGATCTGGAAGCCGTGCATGCGCAGCGCCATGCGGAACATGCGGCGCGTCGTCGATTCGCCGCGTCCCGGGCGCGCCTCCACCGTTGCGACGTCCGCTTGAACCGCCATCAGTATTTCAGCCTTCGATCGATGTAGGTCGCGACCAGATCGACCAGGATGTTGACGATGACGAGCACCGCCGCGGCGAGGATGGCGACACCCTGGATGATCGGGAAATCGCGCTGCAGCACCGCCTGGATCGTCAGCTTGCCGACGCCCGGATAGTCGAAGATGTATTCGGTGACGAAAACGCCGCCGAGCAGGAGCCCGCCGATCTGCACGCCGAACAGGTTGAGCATCGGGATCGAGGAATTGCGGATGATGTGGCGCCAGACGATGCGCGACCAGGGCAGGCCGCGCACCCGGCCGCCATCCACGAAGCCCTGCTGCAGGTTGGAGGCGATCGAGACCGAAAGGCCGCGGATGATCACAGGCGAGAGCTCGACCGCCAGCACGATCGCCGGGAGGATGGTGTAGGCGAAGCTCTTGTAGCCGATCGAAGGCAGGAGGTTCGCCTTCGACGAGATCAAGAGGATGAGCACGAGGGCGAGCCAGAAGTTCGGCAGGGATATGAAGAACGAGCCGGTGAAGAAGGCGAGCCTGTCCTGCCAGCGCTCCGGCTTGAGCCCGCCGGCGATGCCGAGCGGCAAGGCGACCAGGAAGGTGAAGAACAGTCCGAGACCGGCGAGCTGCAGGGTGTATGGCAGGCCGTCGCCGATCAGCTTGAGCACCTTGGCGCGCGTCGTCTTGGTCTCGGCCGCGCGCGCGACCTCCTCCTCCGCGGTGATGCGCCCGCCCTGCTTGTTCTGCGCAGTCGGCGCGGCGCCGCCCGATTCGCCGAGCAGGTAGGACTGGCCGAGATCGCCGCGGATCAGGTTGTAGAGATAGTTGGCGTACTGGACCGGGATCGGGTCGCGCAGGCCGAGTTCCTTCGCCGTCTGCTCGAGCGTCGCCTCGCTGACATTGGTGCCGAGCATGATGCGCACCGGATCGCCCGGGATCACGCGCAGCAGCGTGAAGATCAGGAACGAGACCAGGAAGACGACGATGATCCCCTGCGCCAGCCGCCGCAGCAGGAAGGTCAGGACAAAGGCCATGGCACGCTACAGCCCGTGAGGAGAGGCAGGCGAAGCGCTACCCCGGCGTCCGGGCCGGGGTAGCGATCATCGCTCTGGTCACGCGGCCCAACTTGCCTTCGACAGGTCCATGGGCCCGTTCGGGTAGATGTAGAGACCCTGGAGCGCCTTGTTGTGCGCGTGGATCAAGACCGAGGTGAACAAGCCGAAGCTCGGCATCTGCTTGGCGAGCGCCGGCATCAGCTCGGTCTGGATCGCGAGCTTGCGCGCCTCGGTATCGGTGATCGACTGCTGCTTGTCGATCACCTTGTCGAGGTCCGGCCCGACGCAGTTGCTCAGGATGCCGCCGTCGGAATGCCACATCGGCCGCACCACCAGGTTCGGCTCGGGCGAGCCGGTCATCCAGCCGGTATCGGCGAGCTGCGGCGCGGTCGGGCCGAAATCGAAGACGCGGTCGAGCCAGGCCGCGACCTCCATCACGGTGAAGGTCACGGGGAAGCCCTGCTCCTGGAGCATCGCCGTGATCACCTCGCCATATTCCTTGGTCTTCGGATAGAAGCCGACCGAGGTGAGGTATTCGATCTCGGGCAGGCCCTCGCCGTTCGGGAAGCCGGCCTCGGCGAGCAGCGCCTGGCACTTCTCGGGGTCGTATTCCGGCGAGCCGGGGATGGTGTCGGTATAGCCGAACTTCTTCGGCGAGAGCTGGCCGATCGAGCGATGGCCCGCCGGCCCCATGATCTCGAGGATGACATCCCGGTCGATCGCGTGGCACGCCGCCTGGCGCACCACCGGATTGTCGAAGGGCGGCCGGTGGCAGCGGAAATGCAGGTACTTGTTCTCGGTCGAGATGGTGCGCACCACCGTGACGTCTTCCTTGAGCAGGGTCTCGTACTGCTCCGGCTCGATGCGCTCGATCAGGTCGGCCTCGCCGTTCAGCAGGCTGAGCAGCCGCGTGTTGGCGTCGCCGACGAAGGTCGAGACGTATTCCTCGATCTGCGGCTTGCCGAGATGGTACTTGTCATAGGCGACGCAGCGCGTGGTCGGCCCCTCGCGGCTGACGAACTTGTAGTAGCCGGTGCCGTTCGGCCGCTCCGCGATCGCGCCGCTCTTGATGTCGTCGGCCGACATGATCGGCAGGAAGCCCGAGAGGAAATAGAACAGCGAGCCGGGATAGGCGCCGCCGGCCGCGCGGACGTGAACCGTCTTCGAATCGACGATCTCGACCTCGGCCTGACCCGGATACCAGGTGCCGGCGGGCCGCTCCGGGTTGGAGGCGTACTCGAAGGTCGCCTTGACGTCCTCGGGGCCGAACTTCTTGCCGTCATGGAAATAGACGTCGTCGCGCAGCGTATACTCGATCGTCTTCTCGTCGACGATGCGATGGCTGGTCGCGAGATCGAACTGGATCTCCTCCGGGTTGGCTTCGGTCATCGGCGTCTGGATCAACTGCCCGAAGACGTGATGCTCGAAGTAGATCTGGGCGAGGATGGTGTGCGACGAGACGTCCCAGCTACTGGTGAGCGGCTCGGTCTGCAGGTAGGTGATGTGGTTGCGGCCCTGGGCGAGCGACTTCTTGAAGTACGGTGCCTTGCCGCCGAGCGCGGCGATGGTGCCTGCGGCAGCGGCGCCCTTGAGAAATTTCCGTCTCGTCGTTTTCACCATGGCTCAAGCCTTTCGTTCGCTTTGTTTGGATTGGTTTGTGAACGCCCCCAAGCCGCGCCATCGGTCTCTATCAAGCCCCCAGAGTCCGATCCTCACGGCACGACCAAGACCCTCGTCATCGCTGCATCGACTCTGCCGACGCGTTTCCGATCGGGCAACAACAAAATGTGGGGTATCGGGCGGCCATGCTGCACATGCTTGCTGCAACGAAGCGCGTAAAACGCGGGCAACCTGATTTGCATAGGCGGCTCAACCGCCCTAAGCTTTCTTGCGCTGTTCTTCCTGTTGCATATGGGCTGGTGGTCTCGCATGCAGAGGCTGTGCATCGCCACTAAGCACACGAAGGAAATCGGGGATCGCGCATTCTCGCGTCGCGCTGCAGGCGGCTCGATACGTCGGAAGAAAGCCGAGAGCGCATAGTAGAGCGGGAGGCGAGCGGATGAGCGACGCCAGGCGGAGCAGGAAGACACACCCGTGGCTCCCCGAGATGGTCGAGCAACTGCGGCGCGACGAGATCTCGCGCCGCGAGTTCCTGCGCACCGCGACCCTCCTCGGCATCTCCGCCGGCGCGGCCTGCGCCATGGCCGGCTTGCCAAGCGGCATGGCGAGACCCGCGCTCGCGGCCGAGCCCAAGCGCGGCGGCCGCTTCCGCATGTCGATGCGGGTTCCTGAGGTACGCGATCCGGCAACCTTCGACTGGACCGAGAAATCCAACGTCGCGCGCCACGCGCTCGAATATCTGACCCTCACCGGCCCGGACAACCTGACCAGGCCCTATCTCGCGGAAAGCTGGGAGCCCTCGGACGACCTCAAGACCTGGACGTTCCATCTGCGCAAGGACGTGGTCTGGTCGAACGGCGAGCGCTTCAACGCCGACGACGTGGTCCACAACTTCACGCGCTGGCTCGACCCGAAGGTCGGCTCGTCGAACCTCGGCCTGTTCCCCGGGCTGACCGACGATGTGGACACCGGCAAGGCCGATACGCAGGGCAAGCCCATCGTCGAAAAGCGGATGAGGCAGGGCGCCGTCGAGAAGATCGACGACCACACGGTCCGGCTCCACCTCAGCTCTCCCGACCTCGCGCTCGCCGAGAACCTCTACAGCTACCCGGCCGCCATCGTGCATCGCCGCTTCGACGAGGAAGGCGGCGACTTCTCCAAGAACCCGATCGGCACGGGCGCCTTCACGCTGGCCGAGTTCACGGCCGACGAGAGGGCGGTGCTCAAGCGCCGCGACGGCTATTGGGGCGGCGATGCCTATCTCGACGAGATCGTCTACATCGACCGTGGCGAGGAGCGCGCCGCCTGGCTCGCCGCGCTTGCCGGAGGCGAGGTCGACGCCGTCTTCGAGGTGGACGTCACGCAGACCGACGTGGTCGGCGGAATCCGCGATGCCGTGCTGTACGAAGCAGGCACCGCACGCACCGGCGTGGCGCGCATGCAGGTCGACAAGCCGCCGTTCGACGACATCAGGGTGCGTCGCGCGGTGATCGCCGCGATGGACCACCGCAAGCTGCTCGACGCCGCCTATCGCGGGCATGGCATGCCCGGAGAAAACCACCACGTCGCGCCGATCCACCCCGACTACGCCACGCTGCCGCAGCTCGGGCAGGACCATGACCTCGCCAGGAAGCTGCTCCAGGAAGCCGGCCACGGGAACGGCATCACGCTCACGATCGACGTCGGCAACGCCACCGGGCCGTGGGAGCTCAAGACCGTGGAGGCGCTGCGCGAGCAGCTCGCGCCGGCCGGCATCACGCTCGAGATCAACGCGATGTCGGCCTCCCGGTTCTGGGAGATCTGGGACACGACGCCGTTCGGCTTCACGCCGTGGGCGCATCGCACGCTCGGCGTCATGGTGCTCAACCTCGGCTATCGCTGCGGCGTGCCGTGGAACGAGAGCCACTATTGCAATCCGGAATTCGACAAGGCGCTCGACGAGGCGAACGGCATCCTCGACGCCAACGAGCGGCGCAAGGCGATGGTCAAGGTCGAGACCATCCTGCAGCAGGACGCGGTGATCGCCCAGCCCTTCTGGCAGTCGACCTACTCCGCCGCGACCAAGAACGTGAAAGGCTACGAGCAGCACCCGACTCAGTACCACCAGTTCAACCGGGTCTGGCTGTCCTGAGCGGGACGGAAGGGCGGGCGAAGGCTCAGCTACGCCGGCTCAAGCGCCCCGAGGGCTGCAGCTCGCTTTCGAGGTTGGGCCAGCCATAGGCTTCCTGCGCGAGGTCGGCGCCGAACAGCCGTTCGGTGCGCACGCCGATCCGCTTCGCGCCCATCGCCGAATAGAAGAAGCGCGCCGGGTTCTCGGCGAGCACCCAGACGATCGCGGCGCGGAAGCCGGCGCGCACCAGCCGTGCAAAGGCGGTGCAGAGCAGCTCGCGGCCGAGCCCCTGGCCCTGATGGCCGGGCAGCACATAAAGCGTATAGATCTCGGCGTCGTAGGGCAGGCCGGTGGCGCGCGCCGTGCCGGCCTCGGCAAAGCCGATCACGCCATGGCGCTGCACCTCGGCGACCAGCGTGACATTGCCGGTGCGTCTCAGGCCCAGCGCGTGACGCTGGCGCGCCGCCTCGCGCCGCTCGTCCATGCCGAGCAGCGCATGGTCGGGGATGATGCCGGCATAGGTGTCGCGCCAGGTCTCGACATGGACGCGGGCGATGCCGGCGGCGTCGCGCGGCGTGGCGAGACGGATCACCTCAGTTCACCCTCAGGCTCATGATGTAGGCGACGAGGTCGTCGATCTCGAGCCGTGGCAGCACGATCCCCTTCATCGCATCGGCATGCGGCACCGAGAGGAACGCGCGCAAGCCGTCCGCCGTGGTGTCGGGCCGGTTGGCGATCGCGGCGAAGGTCGGCGCCGCGTCGCTCGCGCTCGGCTGGCCCTGCTCGCCGATGACGTGGCAGCCCGCGCACCAGCTCTCGGCGAGACCCCTTCCGGCCTCGGCATCCGCCGCGCGGGCGGCGGGTGCAGCCGTGCCGGCCAGCACGGCGACGGCGAACAGCCCGATGAGATGACGGCCAGCGACCATGAGCCCGATCCTTCGACGCCGGACCAGACTAGCATAGCGCCCATGCCGCGCGCGCGGGTTTCGAGGCGCCGCCGCCGCGTGCTATGTGGAGCCTCGCCGGCACCATGAGCCCGAGCAGGAAGCGTCCCCCTCGTGACCGCGCCCACCCGCTTGTCATCGACGACCGCCGCGCCTGCGCCGGCCGTGGCAGCCCTGCCGCTCCAGGGCTTCCTGCTGCTCGCGCTGCTCAGCGTGCTCTGGGGCGTCAACTGGCCGATCCTGAAGATCGCCCTCGCGGATTTCCCGGTGCTGAGCTTCCGCGCCGGTTGTTTGGTCTTCGGCGGCGGCGCGCTGCTCGCCGTCGCCCGCCTCACCGGCAGCCCGATCGCGCTGCGCCGCGACCGGCTGAAGCCGATGCTGCTGGTTTCCGCCATCAACATCACGGCCTGGCATTGCCTCTCGGGCTTCGCCATCACGATGATCCCGTCGGGCCGTGCCGCCATCATCGGCTACACCATGCCGGTCTGGGGCGTGCTGCTCGGCGCCCTCGTCCTGCACGAGACGCTGACCTGGCGGCGCCTGCTCAGCCTCGCGCTCGGCGCCGCCGGGCTCGCCGTGCTGCTCGCCGCCGATCTCGGCGCCTCGAAGGGCGTGCCGGTCGGCGCGCTGCTCATGGCCGGCGCCGCGCTGGCCTGGGCGCTCGGCACCATCGGCAACAAGAAGGTCGATTGGGGCATGCCGGCGACCGTGGTGGTTGCCTGGCAGTGCCTGCTCGGCGGCGCGCCCATCGTGGTCGCGGCGCTCATCGCGGACTATGGCAGCTGGACCGCGCCGAGCCTCTGGGGGCTGCTCGCGCTCGTCTACAACCTGACCTGCGCGTTCGTCATCGGCCACTACGTCTTCTTCAAGGTGGTGCTGCTGTTCCCGGTCGGCGTCGCGACCATCGGCACGCTGGCGATCCCGATCATCGGGCTCTTCTCGGGCGCGCTCGTGCTGGGCGAGCCCTTGGGCGCGACCGAGTTCAGCGCGCTCGGCCTGGTGGTCTGCGCGCTCGCCATCCCGGTGCTGACCCAGCCGCGCGGCTTCGCGCCAACTCGCGCGCTCCGGACGCCCCGGCCATGACGAGCGCCTGGGTGCTGACCGAGGGCGCGGCCGGCATGGTCAACCAGTGTCTCGCCATCACCGACGCGCTCGGCATCGAGCCGGCGATCAAGCGCGCCGTGCCCGCGGGCCTCTGGGCGCGCCTGCCGGCCTGGCTCGCTCTACCGCCGCTCAATGCCTTGACTGACGAATCGGACCCGCTCGGCCCGCCCTTCCCCGATCTCCTGATCGCCTGCGGGCGGAAGAGCATCGGGCTCGCGCTCCGCATCAGGCGCGCCAGCCGCGGGCGCTGCTTCACGGTCTATGTGCAGGACCCGCGGCTCGACCCGGCCCGCTTCGACCTCGTGATCGCGCCGCGCCACGACGCGGCGCGCGGCGACAATGTGGTGCTCACCCGCGGCGCGCCGAGCCGGGTGACGCCGGCGCGACTCGACGAGGCGAAGCTTCGCTTCGGCACACTACTCGCCGCCCTGCCGCGCCCGCTGGTCGCGGTGCTGCTCGGCGGCCGGACGCGCCATCACCCCTTCTCGCCGCCCGAGGCCAAGGCGCTGGGCGAGCGGCTCGCCGCGCTTGCCCGGAGTGAAGGCGCCGGCCTCGCCGTCACCGCCTCGCGGCGCACGCCGCCAGAGAGCCTGCAAGCGTTCCGCGCGGGCCTCGGGGCCACGCCGCACCATCTCTATGACGGCACGGGCGAGAACCCCTATTTCGGGCTGCTCGCGCTCGCCGACGCCATCGTGGTCACCGCCGATTCGGTGAACATGGTCTCGGACGCCGCCTCGACCGGCCGCCCGGTGCTGGTCGCCCGGCTCGAGGGACGCCCGTCGCGGCGCTTCGTGCGCTTCCTGGACGCGCTGGAGAAAGACGGCACGATCCGCCGCTTCGAGGGCCGGCTCGAACGCTACGAGTACGCGCCGCTCGCCGACGCGGCCTCGGCCGCCGCCGAACTAGGCCGGCGCTGGGCGGCGCACAGGTCGCGCTGAGCCGGCTTGTCTTCCGCGGTGCGAGCTACCTATTGTCTCTCACCCTCCTATATCAGTAGGGGCGCCCCGCCGGAGACCCCGCCATGTCGAACACCCGCCGCACCAAGATCCTGATCATCGGCTCCGGCCCGGCCGGCTACACCGCGGCGATCTACGCCGCCCGCGCCAACCTGAAGCCGATCCTGGTGCAGGGCATGGAGCCGGGCGGCCAGCTCACCATCACCACCGACGTCGAGAACTATCCGGGCTTCGCCGAGGTGATCCAGGGCCCCTGGCTGATGGAGCAGATGCAGGCGCAGGCCGCCCATGTCGGCACCGAGCTGATCGCCGACATGATCGTCGAGGTGGATTTCTCGCACCGGCCCTTCGTCTGCAAGGGCGATTCCGGCGACACCTACATCGCCGACGCGGTGATCGTCGCGACCGGCGCCCAGGCGCGCTGGCTCGGGCTCGACAGCGAGGCCCGCTTCCAGGGCTTCGGCGTCTCGGCGTGCGCGACCTGCGACGGCTTCTTCTTCCGCGACAAGGAGGTCGCCGTGATCGGCGGCGGCAACACCGCGGTCGAGGAGGCGCTCTATCTCACCCATCACGCACGCAAGGTGACGCTGGTGCATCGCCGCGACGCGCTGCGCGCCGAGAAGATCCTGCAGGAGCGCCTGTTCAAGAACCCGAAGGTCGCCGTGCGCTGGAATCACGTCGTCGACGAGATCGTCGGCAGCGACGAGCCGCGCGCCGTGACCGGCGTGCGCCTCAAGGACGTGCGCAGCGGCGAGAAGAGCACGCTCGCCGCCGACGGCGTCTTCATCGCGATCGGCCACGTCCCCAACACGGCGATCTTCAAGGGCCAGCTCGACATGGACGCCGAGGGCTATGTCAGGACCGTGCCCGGCAGCACGGCGACCAGCGTGGCCGGCGTGTTCGCCGCCGGCGACGTGCAGGACAAGGTGTTCCGCCAAGCGGTCACCGCGGCCGGCACCGGCTGCATGGCCGCGCTCGAGGCCGAGAAATACCTGGCCGCCGTGGAGACGAGCGCCGAAGCGGCCGAGTAGCACGGCGAAGCCGCGGCGATGGACTGGGACAAGCTCCGCATCTTCCACGCGGTCTCGGACGCCGGCAGCTTCACCGCGGCCGGCAAGGAGCTCAACATGAGCCAGTCCGCGGTGAGCCGGCAGATCGCCGCGCTCGAGGAGGAGCTCGGCGTCGCGCTGTTCCACCGCCATTCGCGCGGGCTCATCCTGACCGAGCCGGGCGAGACGCTGCGCGAGACCGCGCGCGAGGTGTTCGTCAAGCTGGCCATGACCGAGGCCGCGCTGAGCGAGGGCCGCGACCGGCCCCAAGGCCGCCTGACGGTGACCACCACCGTCGCCTTCGCCTCGATCTGGCTGACCCCGCGCTTGCGCGAATTCCACCAGCTCTATCCCGAGATCAACCTGACGCTGCTCACCAGCGACGCGGCGCTCGACATCGGCATGCGCGAGGCCGATGTCGCGATCCGCATGGGCGCGCCGACCGAGCCCGAGCTGGTGCGCCGGCACCTGATGACGATCCACACCCACATCTACGCCTCGCCGGCCTATCTCGCCGAATCAGGGCCGATCGAGCGGCCGTCCGACCTCGCGCGGCAGCGGCTGATCGTCTACGGCCAGGGGCCGCTCGCCTCGCTCGCCCACCCCTATTGGCTGATCGACCTCTCCGGCGACCCGGCGGCGCGCAACCGGATCGTGCTCGAGGCCAACAACGTCTATTGCATGCTGCAGGCGGTCGAGAGCGGGCTCGGCATCGCCTCGCTGCCCGACTATGCGGTCGCCGAGCACACCTCGCTGGTCCGCATCCTGCCAGAACTGCATGGCCCGCAGTTCGAGTGCTATTTCGTATACGCAGAGGAGATGCGCCACTCCGCCCGCGTCACGGTATTCCGGGACTATCTCCTCAAACAGGTTGCGTACTACCGATTCTAGGCGAGCTTCATCGTCGTGATGGAGCGCGGCGCGATCCATCATGATGGTGAATCCGGTTTTATGCCTTTAGGCCTAGGAAATCCGGGCATATCCGCGCCGCCGCCGTTTACTGGCGACCCCGCGCGGGCATGAAATTCCGGTTCTGTTCTTGGAAGGCCATGCGTGATCCGCATAGCTGGGTTGCGGAAGGGATTGTGGCATTTTCCCCTCGGGACGACTAATTATCGCAGTGCAACATGACGGCCGTGCACTCCCTCCCCCCAACGCACACCGTCATGTTTGGGTCCGGACCGGACGTCCTGTCCACCGGACCCTGCCCCGGGCACCTAGCCCGGGGCCGGATCTTCGGATCCAACGTCTCCCAGACGTGAAGCCTCCCTGTTTACTTGGCCGGACCTTCGGGTCCGGCCTTTTTCTTTCCGGCCGCCCCGGCGTGGGCCAGCCCGGCCTAGCGCGCCAGGATATCGCTTAGCGCGCTAAGCTCGTACAGCGGCTTCGCACCTGCAGCAATGAGGCTTTCGAGCCGGCGCTCGTCCGCGTTGCCGTTCGGCGCCCCTTCGCTCGGCGCATAGCCATAAGCCGTCATGCCGGCCGCGCAGGCCGCCTTAACGCCGGCCGGGCTGTCCTCGATCACGACGCAGCGAGACGGCGGCGTTTTCATGCGCTCGGCGGCGAACAGGAAGAGGTCGGGCGCGGGCTTGCCATGCGCGACCTGGGTGGCGCTGAACAGCTTGCCGTCGAAGGCCGGCAGCAGGCCGGTCAGCCCCAGGGTGAGCCGCATCTTCTCGGGCTCGCCGCTGGAGGCGACGCAGCGCGCGATGTCGAGGGCGCGGAGCGCCTCGGCGGCGCCCCGCATGGCGGCGACGCCGTGGCGCAACGCGCTGAACAGCCGCGCCTGATAGGCGGCGAGGAAGTCGCCGCCGAGCCTGACGCCGCGCTCGCGCGTCACCCGTTCGACCACGCTCGTCATCGAGAGCCCGCGGAACGCGGCCTCGACCTTATGAGCCGGCATCGTCACGCCGGCATCGGCGAGGCAGGCCGCGAGCACGCCATTGCCGATCGGCTCGCTGTCGACGAGCACGCCGTCGCAGTCGAAGATGACCAACTCAGGCGGGGAGATCACATGAACAGCCGTTCGGCTTCCAGGCCGGCATAGAGCCCGGCGACGTATTCGCCATAGCCGTTGTATAGGAGCGTCGGGCGCCGTTCGTCGAGGCCGAGCACGCGCTCGGTGGCCTGGCTCCAGCGCGGATGCGGCACGTCCGGGTTGACGTTGGCCCAGAAGCCGTATTCCTGCGGCACCAGCCTGGTCCAGAACGATTCCGGATAGCTCTCCTCGAAACTGAAGCGCACGATGCCCTTGATGTGCTTGAAGCCGTATTTCCACGGCACTGCCAGCCTGAGCGGCGCGCCGTTCTGCTTCGGGATCGGCTTGCCGTAATAGCCGGTGGCGATGAAGGCGAGCTCGTTCGTCGCCTCGGCCATGCTCAGGCTCTCCTGATAGGGCCAGGGATAAAAGAACTCGCGCTGGCCCGGCGCGTTGTCGGGGTTCTCGAAGGTGGTCATCACGAGGTACTTCGCCGCGCCGAGCGGGCGCGCGAAATCGACCAGCGCCTTCAAGGCGAAGCCGCCATAGGGCACGGCGATCGACCAGGCCTCGACGCAGCGATGGCGGTAGAGCCGCTCCTCGAGCGGCATGCGCGCCAGCAGATCGTCGATCTCGATGGTGATCGCGTTCTCGACCAGCCCGTCGATCTCGACCGTCCAGGGCCGGATGGGCAGCGCCTGCGCCTCCTCCCAGACCCGCTTGGACGAGCCGAACTCGTAATAGTTGTTGTAGCGCGTGGCGATCTCCTCGGGCGTGACCGGCCGGTCGAGCGTATACCGCTCGTTGCGCGGCACCGGATAGAGCGGCGCCGAGGGGTCGGGCTCGCCCGCCTCGTCGTCGGCCGTGGCGATGCCCGGCCGGGCGAACGCGCCCGCGCCGGCGAGCGCGACGCCGAAGCCCGCGGCCTTGAGCAGCGACCGCCGCTCGCGGAACACCGCTTCCGGCGTCGCCGCCGATTCGGGCAAGTCCCATCCGCGCTTGCGCTTGATCAACATGGCAGGCCTGGCCTCCGGGGTGGTCGGCGCCGCTTCGACCGCGGCCCGTCTCGAAGGCCGAGATAATCCTCGCGCCGATCACCGGCAAATCAACCCCGCGTGACGCGAGCCGTGAGCATCGGGCCGCGCGGCCCTGAGTCGTGCCTCTGGATTGGCGAATCCGCCGTTCGAGAAATGGGAACAAGGTAGAAACCAGCGCCCCATCTCCGACTCGGCGAAGCACGAGCGCGAACAAGCCCGCTACCCGCCGGCGAAATCAGGCGTAATCTCCTAAAAAAGATACATAGTACTCCCGGAGTCCTATATATTTTATATGAGAGTGTACGGGTATGCTGCCGTCGATTTACCGATCTACACAAGAATTACCTCGACAATAGGTCATTTGCGGTATTGATTTGGACGAGCACAAAAACCCATTATTAATATGGCCTTAGCGAACGAGAGGGGTGTGCTGGCAATGCATGAGGCAGCTTCGGCGGAGGGCAATGCAGACGGGCCCGGACACGGCGGTCTCGCGCGCTTGGGCACCCTTTGCGCCGTCGTGGACGCAGCGCTCCGGGAACCCGCATGGGATTTCGACCGGGTCCTGCGTTCGCTCGGCGCGCTCTTCGACGCCCCGCTGGTCTTCCATTCGGAGATCCACGGCGACCAGCTTCGCTTCCCGGCTGTCTTCGCGCGAGACGGCGGCCCCGCCAGCATCGAGGCCTGCCCCGTCGCGGTCACGCCCTGCGCCGCAGTGGCGTCGGGCAAGGCGCTTCTGGTCCATGACGACGTGGCGCGGCGCTTTCCCGACGCGGCGTTCCTAGCCGAGCGCCGCGCCATCGCGTTCTGCGGCTTTCCCGCGCTCGCCGGCGATGGCAGCGTCCTCGCCGTCATCGGCCTGATAGACCAGCGGCCGCACGCATTCTCCGAGGAGGACCGGCTGCTGCTCGGCCTGCTCGGCCGCTATATCGGGGCCACGCTCGAGCGGCGCGCGCTCGGGCAAGGCCGCGCGGCGGCCGAGGAGACCCGCCAGACCCTGGAACGCCAGATGGATGCGATCCTTTCCATCGCGCCCGAGGCGATCATCGTGACGGACGCGGACGGCAGGATCAGGGTTTTCAACGTCGGCGCCGCCGCGATCTTCGGCTATGCGCCGGGAGAGGTCGTCGGCAAGCGGCTCGACATGCTCATCCCGGCACGGCTGAGGGCGGCCCACCCGTCGCACTTCGAGGCGTTCCGCCGCGCGCGTGAGGCCAGCCGCCCGATGGGGCAGCGATCGGGGATCGCCGGACTGAGGAAGAGCGGCGAGGAATTTCCGGCGGAGGCCAGCATCGGCAAAATCAGTGCCGACGGCGAGACGCTCTTCGCTGCGATCCTGCGCGACGTTTCAGAGCGCAAGCAGATCGAGCAGGCGCTCGTCGAGGCGCGGCAGAGCGCCGAGCTGGCGAACCAGGCGAAGAGCCGCTTCCTCGCCAACATGAGCCACGAGTTCCGCACCCCGCTCAATGCCGTCATCGGCTTCGCGGAGATGCTGCTCCGTGAGCTTCACGGCCCGCTCGGCGACCCGCGATACCGCGAATACGCCCATGACATTTATGATTCGGGCCGGCGCATGCTCGATCTCGTCTCGAACGTTCTCGACATGGCGATGGCGAGGGCCGGCCAGCTCCGCCTCAACGAGGAGACGCTGGATCTCGCGGCCATCCTCGGCGACAGCATGGCACAGCAGGGCGAGGCGGCGCGGCTCCACGACGTCGCGCTGGCCGCGGAGATCGACAAGGCGGCGCTGCCCGGCATCCGCGCCGACCGCGCCATGCTGGCGCGCATCCTCGGGCACCTGCTTTCCAACGCGATCAAGTTCACGCCGCGCGGCGGCCAGGTGCGCCTGCGCGCCTGGGCCAATCCGGACAGCGGCATCGTCATCCAGGTCACCGACACCGGCATCGGCATCGCCGTGGCCGACATCCCGCGGGTGCTGTCGCAGTTCGAGCAGGTGGACGCCGGCCTGGACCGCCGCTATGAGGGCAGCGGGATCGGCCTGCCGCTCGCAAAGTCCCTGGTCGAGCTGCACGGCGGCTACATGGACATCCAGAGCCGGGTCGGCGGCGGTACCTCGGTGACCGTGCGGCTCCCGGCGCAGCGCATCGTGCCTGAAGACGGCCAGCCGGTGAAGCGCGCGAGCTGACTCGGCTGCTTCAGGTGAGCGCGCCGCAGGCTTTCTGGATGCGCGTGCAGGCCTCCTTGAGCGCGTCCGTCGAGGTCGCATAGGAGATGCGGAAGAACGGGTCGAGCCCGAACGCCGTACCGTGCACCACCGCGACGCCCACCTCGTCGAGGAGGTAGGCGGCAAAATCCTCCGAGGTCTCGAGCGCCTGGCCCTTGGGCGTGGCCTTGCCGATCACGCCCGCGCAGCTCGGATAGACGTAGAAGGCGCCCTCGGGCCGGTGGCAGTGCAGCCCGCGCGCCTGGTTCAGCATGGCGACCACGAGGTCGCGCCGCTCCTGGAACACCTTGGCCCATTCGGGCAGGAAGTCCTGCCGGCCGTTGAGCGCCTCGACCGCGGCGTACTGGCTGATCGAGGTCGGGTTCGAGGTCGATTGCGACTGGATCGTGGCCATCGCCTTGATCAGCGCCGCCGGCCCGCCGGCATAGCCGATCCGCCAGCCGGTCATGGCGTAGCTCTTGGAGACGCCGTTGACCGTCAGCGTGCGCTCGTAGAGCGCGGGCTCGACCGCGGCGATGGTGTGGAACTCGAAGCCGTCATAGACGAGGTGCTCGTAGATGTCGTCAGAGAGCACCCAGACCTGGGGATGGCGCACCAGCACCGCGGCGAGCGCCTTGAGTTCGTCGCGCGTATAGGCGGCGCCGGTCGGGTTAGACGGCGAGTTGAAGATCAGCCACTTGGTCTTCGGCGTGATGGCGCCTTCGAGCTGCTCGGGCGTCAGCTTGAAACCGTTCGACGCGCTCGCCTCGACGATCACCGGCGTGCCTTCGGCGAGCGCCGTGATGTCAGGGTACGACACCCAGTAGGGCGCCGGGATCACCACCTCGTCGCCGGGGTCGATCGTCGCCAGGATCGCGTTGAAGATGACCTGCTTGCCGCCGACGCCGACGATGACCTGGTTCGGCGCGTAGTCGAGCCGGTTCTCGCGCTTGAACTTGGCGGAGATCGCCTTCTTGAGCTCGGGAATGCCGTCGACCGCGGTGTACTTGGTCTTTCCCTGCTCGATCGCGCGATTGGCCGCGGCCTTGATCCAGTCCGGCGTGTCGAAATCGGGCTCGCCGGCGCCGAGGCCGATCACGTCGCGGCCCGCCGCCTTCAGCTCGGCGGCCTTCTGGGTGATCGCCATGGTCGGCGACGGCTTGATGCGGGCGAGACGGCGGGCGAGGATCGACATGGTTCGAGCCTTCAACGATCAGCGCGGCGTGGGACTAAGGGTCGTACTTGAGCGGCCGCCAAGCTATGCCCGGCCAAGCGCGCCATCAAGGCCTCATGTGAGACCCACCTGACCGCGGCAGGCCTCATCCCGCGACAAGCTCAGGATGAGGCGCGGCGCAGACGAAGGGCGAAGCATGGGGGCCGATTGACTTCGCCGTAGCGGGCTTCAATCGAGCTTGATGGTGCCCTTGACCTCGTGGCTCAGGTCGATCTGGGGAATGTCGACCTTGGCCGCCGCATCCAGCGCCTCGCTGCCCTGAATCCGGCCCTCCGCCAGCGCGCGGCGCACCGCCTCCTCGATCTCGCGCTGGGCGGTGACGCCGAGCTGCTTGAGGAACTTTCTGACCTCCATGTTGAACAGGTCGTCGTTCATGCCGGCCTCCCGTCGTGGCGGACGGCCCGCCTTGGCTATGGAATTGGGCCGCCCGACGCCCCACTATAACGCCCATGCTGCGCAATGGCGCCGTCTACATGGAGGAAGGCGCGTGATTCCCAACGCCGAGCTTGCCAGGAGGTTTCCGGTGGATCGTGCGCGCCTGGCCGATTTCTGCCGGCGTCGTGGCATCCGGCGGCGGGCGCTGTTCGGCTCGGTGCTCGGCGAGGCGTTCGGACTCGACAGCGACATCGACGTGCTGGTCGAGTTCGAGCCCGGCCAGACGCCGGGTCTCGAGTTCTTCGAGGCAGAAGCGGAGCTGTCGGAGCTCGCTGGGCGCAAGATCGACCTCAGCACGCCCGCCTTCCTCAGCCGTTATTTCCGCGACGACGTGTTGCGCAGCGCCGTGGTCCAATATGCTGGGCCCGAGGGATGTTGTTCGCATCGACACATGGCCCGCAGGCTGTGCAATGTTATCGGATAGCTCATGGCTGTACCGAAATGGGAGAGTCTTCATTAGGTGGGGCTCAGGCGGCTTCTGCCAGAACACACCAACCTTACGCGGGGGAGGGTTTGCAATGAAAATGGAGCGCGCTGACTACACTGTCGAGCAACTGCTTGCCTTACACGACAATCACATGATCAAAGCGAACCCGGAATACCAAAGAGGCATCGTTTGGAGCGTTGCACAGAAGAAAAAACTTATAGATTCTCTCATGCGCGGCTATCCATTACCCTTGATTTATCTACACCATATAAAGCGCACTGTCGCCGATGCTCAACGCGATGATTATGAGATCATTGACGGTCAGCAACGTATCAATTCGCTGTATGAGTTTCGCGAAGGTGCGCACAAGCTATTTGACCCGCTTAAAGACGATCAGGAAGGGAAATTTCCGAACTTCCTAAAGGCACAGCCGTGTCCATGGGCAGGCATGGATTTTCATTCGCTGACCGATGAATTGCGGACGCGGTTCCTAGGCACCACACTTGCCATCGCAAAAATCTATACAGACAATCCGAACGAGGTCCGCGACCTGTTTGTCAGGCTTCAAGCGGGTTTGGCGCTCAATTCCCAAGAGACGCGGGATGCATGGCCGGGTGATTTCACCGATTTCATCCTGTGGCTTGGCGGGAAGCCGCAAGTTCCGCGCTACCAGGGCCACGAGTTTTTCAAGCGTGTGATGCGAATGAAGCCGGAATCGGACCGAGGGAAAACACGGACCGTCGCCGCACAGATCGCCTCGCTCTTTCTTTCAAGAAGGGAGCACGGCCCGGATCACTTCATCGACATCAGTTCGGGGGCGCTCGACGATTTTTATTACATGCACATTGATTTCAACAGATCATCATCCGACGCAAAACGTCTTGTCTCTATCCTTGACAAACTCCAAACATTACTTTCCACTGGCGCGCGTCCCAAATTGCGCAACCACGATGCTATCCACCTTGTCCTGCTGGTCGATACACTTTGGGATGACTACACGCGCTCTTGGGAATCGGCACTTCCCGCTGCCCTAGATAAATTCTCAGCTGCGCTCGCATCGGCAAAAGAGACACGTTACGAAAGCCAGCCTGAAGAATTTTGGCTTCGGTACGGCCAGTGGACGAGAGTTAATTCGGACAAAGCGGAAACAATTCGTCGCCGACATGTCTTTTATGCTGAGAAAATGCTCGGCTTTCTTCAGCCGCTTCAACTGAAGGACCCGAAGCGGACGTTCGGGTCGCTCGAACGCGAGATCATATACTTCAGGGACAGCAAACTCTGTGCCCGATGCAAGGCTGCTGTACTGTGGGAGGAGGCCGAAATCCACCATATTAAAGAGCATCAGAAAGGAGGTCAGACAATTCTCGCGAATGGAGCGTTAGTCCATCGGCATTGTCATCCCAAAGGCGCGGCAGCGAAGGCTTTCGCCGAGAACTACAAACAATAAATCGTGCCAGGCCAGGACCGCAGGTGGAAAGCACGAACCATGCTCCGCAACGGTGCCGTCTATGTCGCGAAGCCGAGCCGTCCGCCGCTCGCGCGGAGCGACGAGCGCGAGGTCTATCGCATCGAATCGCCGTTCCAGCCGGCGGGCGACCAGCCGCAGGCGATCGACGAGCTGGCGGCCGGGGTCGAGGCCGGCGCGCGCGACCAGGTGCTCTTGGGCGTCACCGGCTCGGGCAAAACCTTCACCATGGCGCACGTCATCGCACGCTCGAACCGCCCGGCGCTCATCCTCGCGCCCAACAAGACGCTCGCGGCCCAGCTCTATGGCGAGATGAAGAGCTTCTTCCCGGACAACGCGGTCGAGTACTTCGTCTCCTATTACGACTACTACCAGCCCGAAGCCTATGTGCCGCGCACCGACACCTATATCGAGAAGGACGCCTCGATCAACGAGCAGATCGACCGCATGCGCCATTCGGCGACCCGGGCGCTGCTCGAACGCGACGACGTGGTGATCGTCGCCTCCGTCTCGTGCATCTACGGCATCGGCGCGGTCGAGACCTACGCCTCGATGACGCTCTCGCTCGCCGAGCGCGGCCGCATCGAGCAGCGCGCCTTCATCGCCAAGCTGGTCGAGCTGCAATACCGGCGCACCACGGCGACGCTCGAGCGCGGCGACTTCCGCGTGCGCGGCGATTCGATCGAGGTGTTCCCCGCGCACTCGGAGGACCGTGCGTGGCGCGTCTCACTGTTCGGCGACGAGGTCGAGAGCATCGTTGAGTTCGATCCCTTGACCGGCCAGCAGACCGCGAAGCTCTCCTCGATCCGCGTCTTCCCCAACAGCCACTACGTCACGCCGCGCCCGACCATCCAGCAGGCGGTCGAGCAGATCAAGATCGACCTCAAAGAGCGGCTCGACGAGCTGACACGCGAGAACAAGCTGCTCGAAGCGCAGCGGCTCGAGCAGCGCACCAGCTTCGACCTCGAGATGATGCAGGCGACCGGCTCCTGCGCCGGCATCGAGAACTATTCGCGCTACCTCACCGGCCGCCGGCCGGGCGAGCCGCCGCCGACCCTCTTCGAATACATCCCGCCGCACGCGCTCTTGATCGTGGACGAGAGCCACGTCACCGTGCCGCAGCTCGGCGGCATGTACCGCGGCGACTACAAGCGCAAATCGACGCTCGCGGAGTTCGGCTTCCGCCTGCCCTCCTGCGTCGACAACCGGCCGCTCAAGTTCGAGGAGTGGGAGGCGATGCGGCCGCAGACCGTCTTCGTCTCGGCGACGCCGGGGAACTGGGAGCTGGAGCGCACCGGCGGCGTCTTCGTCGAGCAGGTGATCCGCCCGACCGGGCTGACCGACCCGGTGGTCGTGATCCGCCCGGTCGAGAACCAGGTCGACGACCTGATCGCGGAATGCAGCGCGACCATCGCCAAGGGCTTCCGCGTGCTGGTCACCACGCTGACCAAGCGCATGGCGGAAGACTTGACCGAGTACCTGCACGAGGCCGGCGTCAAGGTGCGCTATCTGCATTCCGACGTCGACACGCTGGAGCGCATCGAGATCATCCGCGACCTCAGGCTCGGCGCGTTCGACGTGCTGGTCGGCATCAACCTCTTGCGCGAGGGGCTCGACATCCCGGAATGCGCGCTCGTCACCATCCTCGATGCCGACAAGGAAGGCTTCCTGCGCTCCGAGACCTCGCTGATCCAGACCATCGGCCGCGCCGCGCGCAACGTCGAGGGCCGCGTCATCCTCTATGCCGACACCATCACCGGCTCGATGCGGCGCGCGATCGACGAGACCAACCGCCGGCGCGAGAAGCAGATGGCCTATAACGTCGAGCACGGCATCACGCCCGAGACCATCAAGCGCCAGATCGCCGACATCCTCGAAGGCGTCTATGAGCAGGACTACGTCACGGTCGATACCGGCGACGAGGAGACCCGCCACCTGATCGGCCACAACCTCGCCGCCTACATCGCCGAATTGGAGAAGCGCATGAAGGCCGCCGCCGGCGAGCTCGAGTTCGAGGAGGCGGCGCGGCTCAGGGACGAGATCAGGCGGCTCGAGGAGCACGACCTCGGCCTCGCCACCGAGCGCAAGGCCTCCAAGGCCGACGACGCCGCGCAGCGCGCCTGGGTCGGCCGCAGCCATGCCGGCGCCCCCGGCACCCGCGCCGGCAAGCGCGGCAAGGTGACCAAGACGGGCCGGCAGGCGCGACGGCGGGCACCCTCACCCTAACCCTCTCCCCGCCGCGCGGGAGAGGGAACCGCGTTGAAGCAGCGCCCCGGCACGTTCCCCTCTCACGCGCGGCGGGAGAGGGATACGGAGGCTTGGCGAGCAAAAGCGAGCCTAGCCGAAGTTGGGTGAGGGCTCTCGACCCGAAGCCCCCGCCCCGCTCACGGCTCAAGCGTATAGCTCTCGATCGTGCAGAGGTCGATGGCGACGGCCTCGCTGAGCGAGCCGTCGTCGCCGACGAAGCGGATGTCGTAGTGGCAGGTTTCGCCGCGCGCGGCGACGGCGATCTCGGCCGCAGCACCCGAGGCCAGGGGTGCTGCGCCGAGCACGTCCTTGCCCCATTTGTCCTCGAGGCTCGGGCTGACATAGATCTCGGCGAGCGCGTAGCCTGCCTCGTTGTTGAGCCGGAACCTGAGCGGGTTGCCGCTCCAGGCGGCGGCGGGCAATGCGACCGCACAGGCGAGCGCGGCGGCGCCGATGATGACGTTCCTGAACATGGCCGGGCCTCGCGGCCGTTGAGCCGGAATCCGCCCATTCCTAGCGCGTCATGGTTGCCCGGCGGTTAAGCCTCATGGTTGACGACGTACGCTCGAATGGGCCCCGCGGCTTGAGCGCGGCGGCCGAAGCGGTCAGGATGCGCGGCATCCGCCGCATAGGCCCGACCCCTGATGATCTATCCCTGATGCCCGCCGCTTCGCCCCGCCTGCCCAGGGCCGCCCTCGTCACCGGCGGCGCGCGGCGCATCGGCCGCGTCATCGTCGAGACGCTGGCCGAGCGCGGCTTCGCGGTCGCGATCCACCATCACCGCTCGGCCGACGAGGCGGCTTCGCTCGCCGCCGCGATCGAGGCCAGGGGCGGCCGCGCGGTCAGCATCGGCGCGAACCTCGCCAAGGAGGCCGAGGTCGCCGCGCTGCTCGCCGATGCCGAGGACACGCTCGGGCCGCTCGGGCTCCTCGTCAACAACGCCTCGATGTTCGAGTACGATTCCGCGCTCAGCGCGACGCGCGCGAGCTGGGACGGCCATCTCGAAACCAATTTGCGCGCGCCCTTCGTGCTGACCCAGGGCTTCGCGCGCGCGCTGCCGGCGGATGCCGAGGGCCTCGTCGTCAACATCCTCGACCAGCGGGTGTGGAACCTGACGCCCCATTTCGTCAGCTACACCGTGAGCAAGGCGGCGCTCTGGACCCTGACGCAAAGCCTCGCGCTCGCGCTCGCGCCGCGCATCCGGGTCAACGCCGTCGGGCCGGGGCCGACGCTCGCCAATATCAGGCAGACGCCCGAGCAGTTCGCCGAGCAATGCGCGCGCCTGCCGCTGCAGCGCGGTGCGAGCCCGGAAGAGGTCGCGCGTGCGGTCTGCTTCATGCTGGAGCTGCCCTCGATGACCGGGCAGATGATCGCGCTCGACGGCGGCCAGCACCTCGCCTGGTCGATGCCGCCGGCGGCGCATGGCGAGGAATGATGGGCAAGGCCGAGAAACCGGCGCCGGAGCGCCGCATCTTCGTGCACGACCTCGTGCTCAAATGCCAGATCGGCGTGCATCCGCACGAGCGCGGCGGCGTGCAGCGGGTGCGCGTCAACGTCGACCTCGCGGTCGAGGACATCCGCCCGGTCGAGGACAACATCCGCAACGTGGTCTCCTACGAGGACATCGTCTCCGCGGTGAAGCGGCTGGTCACCGGCGGCCACATCAACCTGGTCGAGACGCTGGCCGAGCGGATCGCGGACGCGCTGCTCGCCGACCCGCGGGTGCTGCGCGCGCGCGTCCGCGTCGAGAAGCTCGACGTCTATCCGGAGAGCTCGGGCGTCGGCGTCGAGCTCGAACGGGCGCGGCCGCGCGAGCCCTGATGTAGAAACTGCTCACATTCCGGCCCTCGCCTGATAGCAACATTGTCCACAGCCAGTCCGGGTGCTGGTAAGACAAGAATAAATCGATGGTTTTCAAATCTTTAGATCGGCTGAGCGGCACGGAGGCTGGTAGAAAATTGAACCATGGCGGCGTTCTTTCGATGCTCGGCGCGAAACCTTATCCACAAGCTTGTCCACGGTGAGCCGGGCTTTGCAGGCTATCCGTCAAGGGAATGAACGGCGCGATAGTGGCGTAAGGCACGTGCAGAGCATCGCATTGTCACAGGATGAAAAATGATTGCACCACATTTAACGACCGCCTAGGGTTCGGCCGCCTGAAAAAAGGCCGGGGAGGATCGACGCGCGGCACGAGGCACGAGGCACGAGGCCGTCCGCGTCCACGGGAAGGCCCAAGGGGAGACCGCATGACGAGCATGCCTGTTTCGCTTCACGAGCGCCCCAAGACCGACATCGAGATCGCGCGCGCCGCGACGAAGCGCCCGGTGCTGGAGCTTGCCAGGGAGCGCCTCGGCATCGCGCCGGAGCACCTCGAGCCCTACGGCCACTACAAGGCCAAGATCGGCCTGCCCTACATCAAGGGTCTCGACGGCAAGCCCGATGGCAAGCTGATCCTGGTCACCGCGATCACGCCGACGCCGGCCGGCGAAGGCAAGACCACGACGACGGTCGGCCTCGGCGACGGGCTCAACCGCATCGGAAAGAAGGCGATCATCTGCCTGCGCGAGCCGAGCCTCGGGCCGTGCTTCGGCGTCAAGGGCGGTGCCGCCGGCGGCGGCTATGCCCAGGTCGTGCCGATGGAGGACATCAACCTCCACTTCACCGGCGACTTCCACGCCATCGGCACCGCCAACAACCTGCTCGCCGCGCTGACCGACAACCACATCTACTGGGGCAACGCGCTCGGCATCGACCCGCGCCGCGTCACCTGGCGGCGCGTGCTCGACATGAACGACCGCGCGCTGCGCTCGATCGTCTCCTCGCTCGGCGGCGTCGCCAACGGCTTCCCGCGCGAGGACGGCTTCGACATCACGGTCGCCTCCGAGGTGATGGCGATCTTCTGCCTGTCGCGCGACGCCGAGGATCTCAGGCAGCGGCTCGGCAACATCATCGTCGGCTACACGCGCGACCGCGCGCCGGTGCGTGCGAGCGAGCTCAAGGCGGACGGCGCCATGGCGGTGCTGCTCAACGAGGCGCTCGCGCCCAACCTGGTGCAGACCATCGAGAACAACCCGGCGCTGATCCACGGCGGCCCGTTCGCCAACATCGCGCATGGCTGCAACTCGGTGATCGCGACCCGCGCCGCGCTCAAGCTCGCCGACTACGTGGTCACCGAGGCCGGCTTCGGCGCCGATCTCGGCGCCGAGAAGTTCTTCGACATCAAGTGCCGCAAGGCCGGGCTGAAGCCGGATTGCGCGGTGATCGTCGCGACCATCCGCGCGCTCAAGATGCACGGCGGCGTCGCCAAGGATGACCTCAAGAACGAGAACCTCGGCGCGCTCAAGAAGGGCATCGCCAACCTGGAGCGCCACGTCCGCAATGTCGGCAAGTTCGGCGTGCCCGCGGTGGTCGCGATCAACCGCTTCTCGGCCGACACCGAGGCCGAGATCGGGCTGGTGCGCGAGGCCTGCGCGGCGCTCGGCGTCGAGGTCGTGCTGTGCGACCACTGGGCGCTCGGCAGCGCGGGCACCGAGGAGCTCGCCAAGACCGTGGCGCGCACCGTCGAGAGCAGGCCCTCCGCCTTCAAGCCGCTCTACCCGGACGACATGAAGCTGTGGGACAAGGTCTCGACCATCACGCGCGAGCTCTATGGCGCGAGCGAGGTGGTCGCCGACAGCGCCATCCGCAAGCGCTTCGCCGAGCTGGAGGACGGCGGCTTCGGGCACTATCCGGTGTGCATCGCCAAGACGCAATACAGCTTCTCGACCGACCCGAACCTCAAGGGCGCGCCGAGCGATCACGTCGTCCCGGTGCGCGAGGTCAGGCTGTCCGCCGGCGCCGAGTTCGTCGTCGTCATCTGCGGCGAGATCATGACCATGCCCGGCCTCCCCAAGGTGCCCGCCGCCAACGCGATCGAGCTCGATGCCGGCGGCAACATCGTCGGCCTGTTCTGACGCGACGGGCTGTTCTGAGGCACGGGCGAGGACGACGGCCTGCCTCGCCCTAAATCGTCATGCCCCGGCTTGACCGGGGCATCCATGGTTGCAGCGGGTCCGTTGCCCGATGGATTGCCCGGTCAAGCCGGGCAATGACGATTGAGAGGCTGGTCGGTCACGGCCCGCATATTGGGCAACGCAGGAACGCACCCAAGGCGGTAGGAGCGCGCCGGATTCCTTGCTATAGCTCAGCGGGCCACGCACGGACGGCGCCATGTACGTTCCCCCGCACTTCAAGATCGACGATCCCGCCGCGGCGCACGCGCTGATCGAGCACCAGCCGTTCGGCACGCTGGTCGTGAACCTCGACGGTCGTCTCGAAGCCACGCACCTGCCCTTCCTGCTCGACCGGTCGCGCGGCACACATGGCACCTTGCGGGCACACATGGCGAGGGCCAACCCGGCCTGGCACGCCTTCGAGAGCGGCGCCGAGGCGCTCGTCATCTTCCTCGGCCCCGAGGGCTACATCTCGCCGGACTGGTACGAGAGCGAACAGCAGGTGCCGACCTGGAACTATGTCGCGGCGCATGCCTATGGCGTGCCGCGCGCCCTCGGCGACGAGGATGCCGCGCGCATCGTCGATGCGCTCAGCGCGCGCCATGAAGGGGCGCTCCTGCCCAAGCCGCCCTGGACCAGCGCGAAGCTCGATCCCGACTTCTTCGCGAAGCTGCGCCGTGCCATCGTCGCCTTCGAGATCGGCGTGACGCGCATCGAGATGAAGGCCAAGCTGAGCCAGAACAAGACCGCTTCCGACATCGAAGGCGCGGCCGCGGCGCTCGAAGCGCAGGACGATGCTTCGAGCCGCGCGCTCGGCGCCGCGATGCGCGCGGCGATGCCGGCCGAGAAGCGGCGTTGATCCACGTCAAGGAGCATTCCCGGCAACCGTCACTATATGACAAAGTGAACCCGCTTAGGCAGGAGAGACGCTCATGAGCTTCGGCACGATCTTGCTCCATCTCAATGGCGGCGAGCGCGATGCGGCCAATCTCCAATACGCGGTCGCGCTGGCCGAGGAACACAAGGCTCATCTCGTCGCGCTGCGCACCATCACGCCGTTCTACCCGACCATCGGCGCGTTCGGCGACGCGGCGGTCGGCGTGATCGCCGAGCTGCAGGAGCGCTACCGGGCGAGCGAGCGTGCCGCCGCCGAGACGTTCAGGGCGGAGGCGGAGAAGGCCGCCTCCAACGCCGGCGTGCCGCTCGAATGGCGCGAGGAGGAGGACTTCGCCGACGACATCCTCCCGGTCCACGCCCGCTATGCCGACGTCACGGTGCTCGGCCAGCCGGAGCGCGGCGAGATCGAGCCGACCCACTCGGCCGAGCTGCCCGCCAACGTCGTGATGGGTTCGGGCCGGCCCGCCATCGCGGTGCCCTATGCCGGCAGCTTCGCCAAGCCGCCGCGCCATGCGCTGATCGCCTGGAACGGCACGCGCGAGGCGACCCGCGCGGTGCACGACGCGCTGCCCATCCTCAAGCGCGCGAACAAGGTCTCGATCCTCAGCGTCAACCCGAAGGACGGCAAGCACCTGGCCGGCGCGGACATCGCGGCGCACCTGGCCCGCCATGGCTGCAAGGCCGAGGCGTCGCGCACCGTCGCCACCGACATCTCGGTCGCCGACGCCATCCTCTCCGACGCCTCCGACATCGGCGCGGACTTTCTCGTCATGGGCGCCTACGGCCATTCGCGCCTGCGCGAATGGGCGCTCGGCGGCGCGACCAAGGACGTGCTCAACACCATGACGGTGCCGGTTCTGTTCTCACACTGAGATACCGCGAGCGGCGGAGCGCGGGGCGGCCGCCGATGCACTTGTCAACAGGCAAACGATGATGCGCCGGCAACCGGCTCGATCGGCATCATCTTTGGCGGGTCATCTTGCGTTTACCGTTTTGCAACACATAAAACGTTGCAGCTCAATGGTTTAAGGAGATTGCACAATCCTTGTGCAGAACTTCGGAAGAGCCCGGTGAGCCTGGACTCCACGCTTCTGGAAGCCGCTTCCCCACAAACTTTTCCACAATGCTGGTGGATTGGCCGCAGCGTCCGCCCAAGCCTCTGAATCGGAACGCCTCGCCGCGTTGACCGAGGCCTGCGTTCTGCCAATATCCAAGGCATGGACCCCCTGACAGATCGGCAGAACGGCGCTGGCCCCGAGCCGGCGGCGGGCGCGGCGCCGCCGCCGCAGGCCGTGCCGGAGGGCGCCGGCGCGGCGCCTTCGCTCGTGCGCGGCGCCGAGGTGCTGCGCGCCGCGCTGCGCACCTTGCCGCTCAAGCCCGGCGTCTACCGCATGCTCGACCGGCATGGCGAGCCGCTCTATGTCGGCAAGGCGAGGAGCCTCCGGAAGCGCGTCGCGACCTACCTTCATGTCGAGCGGCTGCCGATCCGCCTGCAGCGCATGGTGGCGGCGACCGCGAGCCTCGAGGTCGTCACCACCAACAGCGAGGTGGAGGCGCTGCTCCTCGAGAGCAACCTGATCAAGAAGCTCAAGCCGCGCTACAACATCACGCTGCGCGACGACAAGTCGTTCCCCTACATCCTGATCACCGGCGACCATGAGTGGCCGCAGGTCGTCAAGTATCGCGGCGCGCAGACGCGCAAGGGCGAGTATTTCGGCCCGTTCGCCTCGGCCGGCGCGGTCAACCAGACGATCAACGCGCTGCATCGCGCCTTCCCGCTGCGCTCCTGCTCCGACTCCGTGTTCGAGAGCCGCACGCGGCCTTGCCTGCAATACCAGATCAAGCGGTGCAGCGCGCCCTGCGTCGGGCGCATCTCGAAGTCGGACTATGCGCAGCTCGTCGCCGAGGCGCGCGAGTTCCTCTCCGGCCGCAGCCAGGAGGTCCAGGCGCGGCTCAGCGAGCGCATGCTGGCGGCGAGCGAGAATTTGGAGTTCGAGACGGCGGCGGCCTATCGCGACCGCGTGCGCGCCATGACGCTGGTGCAGTCGCGCCAGGGCATCAACGTACCGGGCCTCGGCGACGTCGACGTGATCGCGGTGCATATGGAGGCGGGCGCGGCCTGCGTGCAGGCCTTCTTCTTCCGCAACGGGCAGAACTTCGGCAACCGCGCCTACTTCCCGAAGCACACCGAGGGCGCCGCGCCAGCCGACGTGCTGGCCGCCTTCCTCGGCCAGTTCTACCAGAGCCACACGCCGCCGCCGCAGGTGATGGTGAGCGAGGCGCTGCCCGAGGCCGAGCTGATCGAGCAGGCGCTGAGCCAGAGCGCCGGCGCCCGCGTGCGCCTGGTCCACCCGGAGCGCGGCGACAAGCTCACGCTGATCGAGGACGCGCGGCGCAACGCGCGCGAAGCGCTCGGCCGCCGCCTCTCGGAGAGCGCGACGCAGCGCAGCCTGCTCGAAGGGCTGGCCCAGGCGCTCGACCTCGACGAGCCGCCCGAGCGCATCGAGGTCTACGACAACAGCCATGTGCAGGGCACCAACGCGGTCGGCGCCATGGTGGTCGCCGGCCCCGAGGGTTTCATCAAGAGCGCCTATCGCACGTTCAACATCAAGCTATCGAACGCGGATGCCGGTTCGGGCAGGATCACGCCCGGCGATGACTACGGCATGATGCGTGAAGTGTTCACCCGGCGCTTCGGACGTTTGCTGAAGGAAGACCCCGAGCGCGACCTCGGGGCCTGGCCCGACCTCGTGCTGATCGACGGCGGCGGCGGCCAGCTCTCGCAGGCGATCGAGGTACTGCGCGGCCTCGGCATCGAGGGCGTGGCACTCGCCGCCGTCGCCAAGGGCCCGGACCGCAACGCCGGGCGCGAACGCATCTTCATGGAAGGCCGGGCGCCGCTCGAGCTCGACGCCAAGGATCCCGTGCTCTACTTCGTGCAGCGGCTGCGCGACGAGGCGCATCGCTTCGCGATCGGCACGCACCGCGCGCGGCGCGCCAAGGCGGCCAAAGGCTCGATGCTCGATGAGATCGCCGGCATCGGACCGGCGCGCAAGCGCGCGCTTCTCCATCATTTCGGCTCGGCGCGCGCCGTCTCGCAGGCCGGCATGGCGGACCTGATTCGGGTGCCCGGCATCTCCGCCGCGACCGCCAAGCTGATCTATGACCACTTCCATCCCGAACCGGCGCGCTGACGCCTTGCCCGCCCAAGGCCGGCGCGCCATGACCGTGCCGAACCAGCTCACCATCGCGCGCATGGTGGCGGTGCCGGCGCTCATCGGCGCGTTCTACCTGGCGCAGCCCTATGCGGCGTTCGCATGCTTCGCGCTCTTCGTCGCGGCGAGCCTGACCGATTTCCTCGACGGCTATCTGGCGCGCAAGCTGAACCAGCCTTCCGAGCTCGGCCGCGTGCTCGACCCGATCGCCGACAAGCTCATCGTCGCGGCGGCGCTCGTCATGCTGGTCGCCTTCGACGGCGCCTCGCCGATCGCCGCCGCGGCCATCCTCTGCCGCGAGCTCCTGATCTCGGGCCTGCGCGAGGCGCTGGCGGGCCGCGTCGTTTTGAAGGTCACCTGGCTCGCCAAGGCCAAGACCGCCGTGCAGATGATCGCCATCGCCGTGCTCTTGATCGCGCCCGCGCTCGGCATCGCCGAGGTCACGCTCGCCGGCGAGGCCGCACTCTGGCTCGCCGTCCTCTTGAGCTGGGCGAGCGCCGCGGGCTATCTGAGAATCGCGTTCGGCGCGCTGGTCGGCAGCGGCAAGAGCGGTGCCGAGTAGATGATCCTCGTCCCGAAACGCGGCCCCACCCCCACCCTACCCTCCCCCATCAAGGGGGAGGGTGAAGAAAGGCCGGGCTGAGCCACCATGCGCATCCTCGGCATCGCGGGCTACAGCGGCAGCGGCAAGACGACGCTGCTCACCGGCGTGCTGCCGCATTTGCGCGCGCGCGGCCTCGAAGTCGCGACGCTCAAGCACGCCCATCACGGCTTCGACCCGCTGCCGCCCGGCCATGCCAGCCAGCGCTGGCGCGCAGCCGGCGCGCGCGAGATCGTGCTGGCAATGCCCGAACGCCATCTGCTGCTGCGCGAGCTGCACGGCACGCCCGAGCCCGGCATCGACGCGATGCTGCCGCTGCTCTCCCCGGTCGATCTGCTGCTGGTCGAGGGCTACAAGCACGGCACGCTGGACAAGATCGAGGCCTATCGCGAAGCCAACGGCTCGCCCTTGCTGGCGGCGGACGACCCGCACGTGATCGCGCTCGCGACCGATTGCGGCCGGCCGGCCGGCTTGCCCGAGGTGCGCGATTTGCCCATCTTCAGCCTCGACGACCTCGCCGCGATCGCCGGCTTCATCGCCGGCCTGTGCGCGCGAGATGAGGCGACAAGCGCCGGGATCAGGAGCGCGCCGCCATGCCGCAGCTGAGCGATGACTGCTTCGCCTTCGGCGGCGCCCTGATGCCCGCCGAGGAGGCGCTCGCGCGGCTCAAGGCCGCGATCCGCCCGATCGCCGAGCGTGAGACCGTTCCCTTGCGGAAGGCCGCAGGCCGCATCCTGGCCGAGGACGTGGTCTCGCGCATCGACGTGCCGCCGCACGACAACGCCGCGGTCGATGGCTATGCGGTCTATCGCGACGATCTCGGCGCCGAGGGCGAAACCAGGCTGCCGATCATCGGCCGCGTCGCCGCGGGCGCGCCCTTGCCGCATCCGGCGCGGCGCGGCGCGGCGGTGCGCGTCTTCACCGGCGCGCCGATGCCGCATGGCGAGAGCGGGCCCGGCCCCGATACCGTCATCATGCAGGAGGATTGCCGCGAGGCGGACGGCGCGGTCCTCATCCCGCCGGGCGCCAAGCGCGGCATCAACCGCCGCCGCGCCGGCGAGGACGTGCGCGCCGGCGATACCGTGCTGCGCGCCGGACGGCGGCTCAAGGCGCAGGATGTCGGCCTCGCCGGCTCGATCGGCCTGGCCGAGCTTGCCGTCTATCGCCGGCTCAAGGTCGCCGTGTTCTCGACCGGCGACGAGGTGCACGAGCCGGGGCGCGCGCTCGCGCCCGGCGGCATCTACGACGCCAACCGCTATGTCGTGATGAGCCTGATCGAGCAGCTCGGCGGCGCGGTTACCGACCTCGGCATCCTGCCCGACCGGCTCGCTGCGGTGCGCGACGCGCTGCGCGACGCCGCGCTCGGCCATGACGCGCTGATCACCTCGGGGGGCATGTCGACCGGCGAGGAGGATCATCTCAAGGCCGCGGTCGAGGCGCAGGGCACGCTGCACTTCTGGCGCCTCGCGATCCGCCCCGGCCGGCCGCTCGCGCTCGGCCAGATCGGCCGCGTGCCCTTCATCGGCCTGCCCGGCAACCCGGTCGCGGTCGTCGTCACCTTCGCCCTCTTCGCCCGGCCGCTGCTGCTCGGCCTCGGCGGCGCGAGCGAGCTCGACCCGGTGCACTATCGCGTGCGCGCCGATTTCGACTACAAGAAGAAGGAGGGCCGCCGCGAATGGCTGCGCGCCCGCCTCGTGCCCGGCGCCGACGGCACGCTCGCCGCCGAGAAGTTCGCGCGCGACGGCGCCGAGGTGCTGAGCTCGACCGTGTTCGCCGACGGGCTGATCGAGCTGCCCGAGGACGTGACCCTGTTGGAGCGCGGCGCCATGGTCGACTTCCTGCCGTTCAGCGAGTTGCGATGAAGCTCTTGTATTTCGCATGGCTGCGCCAGCGCATCGGCCGCTCGGCCGAGGACGTCGCCCTGCCCGACGGCGTCGCCACCGTGCGCGACCTCGTCCTCTGGCTCAAGGCGCGCGGCCCCGGCTATGCCGCCGCGCTCGACGACCTCTCGGTGGTGCGCGCCGCGGTCAACCAGGAATACGTGCCGCTCGACCATCCGATCGAGGACGGCGACGAGGTCGCCTTCTTCCCGCCGGTGACGGGGGGATAGGAGCCAGCCATGATCCGCGTGCAGCGCGAGGACTTCGATGTCGGGCGTGAGATCGCAGGCCTGACCAAGGGCAATCACGCGATCGGCGGCATTGCGAGCTTCATCGGCACGGTGCGCGCAGCGGCGAGCCATGACGCGGCCAAAGGCGAGATCGGCGCGATCACGCTCGAGCACTATCCGGGCATGACCGAGCGGCAGTTGGAGGCGATCGAGGCCGAGGCGCGGGCGCGCTGGAAGCTCGACGCCTCGCTGATCATCCACCGCTACGGCCGGCTCGAGCCCGGCGAGCAGATCGTGCTCGTGGTCACCGCGGCGTCGCACCGCCAAGCCGCGCTCGAATCTTGCGCCTTCCTGATCGACTGGCTCAAGACCAAGGCGCCGTTCTGGAAGCTCGAAGAGGGCGCAAGCGGTGAGCACTGGGTCGAGGCGCGCGCGAGCGACGACGAGGCCGCCGCGCGCTGGCAGCCGACGCCGCCCAAGGCCGCGGAGTAGCCCCGTCCAACCAACGAGTCCGCTTCCCTCATGCTTCGACAGGCTCAGCATGAGGAGCTTTGTGGACGGCCTCATCCTGAGCCTGTCGAAGGATGGGGCCGCCGCACCGGCCCTGTCGGGACCACCGCTCGTGCCTTGACCGCGGGCGGCGGCGCGGCCGATCATTCCCTTGCAGAAAACAACGCGCGGCCAGCCCGGCCGCGCCGACAAGAGGGGGAGGCCATGGCGCACAAGCAGGGGCGCATCAAGCTGTCGGACGGCGCCGAGCTCAACTATCTCGAAGCCGGCGAGGGCGAGCCGATCCTGTTCATCCCGGGCTGGTCACAGAGCGCCGCCGAGTTCGGCCCGCAGCTCGACGACCTCTCCGACCGCTGGCGCGTGATCGCGCTCGACATGCGCGGCCACGGCGATTCGAGCAAGCCCGCGGGCGGCTACCGCATGTCGCGGCTCGGGCGGGACGTGCGCGAGGCCATCCTCGCGCTCGACCTCAAGAACGTCTCGATCGGCGGGCACTCGATGGGCTCCTCGATCATCTGGAGCTATCACGACCAGTTCGGCCCCGACCGGCTCAAGCGCATCATGATCATCGACCAGGGCGCCTGCCTCGTGCATCACGAGAGCTGGTCGGCCGAGGAGCGCGCCGCCTGCGGCTCGCTGTTCACGCCGAAGGAGCTTTACGACCTCGCGGTCTCGCTCGCCGGGCCGGACGGCGCCAAGACCACCGAGGGCATGGTGCGCGACATGTTCTTCACCAAGCGCTACCCGGAAGACCGCCTCACATGGGCGCTCGCCGAGAACCTCAAGATGCCGCGCGCCTATGCCGGGCACCTCCTGGTCAATCACTGCATGCAGGACTGGCGCGACGTGATCCCGGCGATAAAGCTACCGACGCTGGTGTTCGCGGGCGAGGCGAGCTTCTTCGTGCCGGCCTCGCAGCGCTGGATCGCCGACCGCATACCGGGCGCGCGCTTCGAGGTGTTCGGCGCGAACGAGGGCGGCGGCCATTTCATGTTCATGGAGAACGCGCCCAAGTTCAACGCGCTGGTCCGCGATTTCGTGGGCGGCTGAGGGCAGGCCCATACCCAAATCGTCATCGCCCGGCTTGACCGGGCGATCCAGAAGGCTTCGGGAACCGCTGTGCCGCCCCCTGGATGCCCCGCCTGCGCGGGGCATGACGATTGGGAGGAGAGGCCGGCCGCCGCTCAGCTTGGCTGGCGTACGACCCTGTCGTAGTCGTCCATGAGCTGGCGGGTGATCGGGCCGACCTGGTAGTTATACTGGTCGATCTCGCCGACCGGCGTCACCTCGGCGGCGGTGCCGGTGAGGAACACCTCGTCGGCCTGCGCGAGCTCGTTCGGGTCGATGGCGCGCTCGGTCACCTCGACGCCGCGCTTGCGCGCCAGTTCCATCACGGTGCGGCGCGTGATGCCGTCGAGGAAGCAGTCGGCGGTCGGGGTGTGCAGCGCGCCGTTCTTGGCGATGAAGATGTTGGCACCGGTCGCCTCGGCGAGCCGGCCGCGCCAGTCATACATCAGCGCGTCGTGATAGCCCTTCGCCTCGGCCTTGTGCTTGGAGAGCGTGCAGATCATATAGAGCCCGGCCGCCTTGGCCTTGACCGGCGCGGTGTCGGGCGCCGGCCGCTTCCAGTCCGACACCGTCAGCTTGATGCCCTTGGTGCGCGCCTCGTCGCCGAAATAGCGCGGCCATTGCCAGGCCGCGACCGCGACGTGGATCTTGGTGTGCTGCGCCGAGACGCCCATCTGCTCCGGGCCGCGCCAGGCGATCGGCCGGACATAGCCGTCGACGATGCCGTTCTTCGCAACCACCTCGTTGCACGCGGCGTCGATCTGCTCGGGCGTGTAGGGAATCTCGAAGCCAAGCTGCCCGGCCGAGAAGAACAGCCGCTCGGTATGCGGCCGGAGCTTGAAGATGCGCCGCTCATAGGCCCGCTCGCCCTCGAATACCGCGCTCGCATAGTGCATGGCGTGGCTCAGGATGTGGATGCGCGCCTCGCGCCAGGGCACCAGCTGCCCGTCCAGCCAGATGACGCCGTCGCGATCGTCGTAGGGCACGAGGTCCGCCATGACACCTGATCCTCTAAGCTGGGCCCGCACCGCATGCCGGGCCTCGAAGCGGGGAGAGCGTTCGTAGTATCCTCAAAGCTGTTGCCATGGCTAGCACCCGGACGTATTTAAGTCAACATGGCTGACATAAATACCGGCCCCAATCCGCTGTTCCTGCGCGAGGACCAGCTTCACCAGGGCATGGAGCTGCTGTTCTATGCCTATCGCGATTTCACCGCCGAGTGCGACGCCATCCTCGCCACCTATGGCTTCGGCCGCGCGCATCACCGGGTGATCTACTTCGTCGGCCGCTACCCGTCGCTCTCGGTGAGCGAGCTGCTCGCCATCCTGCGCATCACCAAGCAGAGCCTGTCGCGCGTGCTCGGCGAACTGGTGGGTCAGGGCTTCGTCTCGTCGCAGCCGAGCCCGAAGGACCGGCGCAAGCGCATGCTGGAGCTGACCGAGAAGGGCCGTGCGCTGGAGAGCCGGCTCTCCACCGTGCAGCGCGCCTGCATCGCGCGCGCCTATCGCGAGGCCGGCGGCGAGGCGGTCGCAGGCTTCCGCAAGGTGCTGCTCGGCATCCTCAACGCGGACGACCGCAGGCGCTTCGAGCGCGGCGGCTGAACGAGGTCCGGAGAGCGAACATGGGCCAGATGGTGGACGGGCAATGGCGGCGCGAGGACCAGCTCGTCGCCTCGGGTGACCGCTTCGAGCGGGCGGCCACCAAGTTCCACGGCCGGATCGAGCCGGGCGGCCGCTTCCCGCCCGAGGCCGGGCGCTACCACCTCTACGTCTCGCTCGCCTGCCCGTGGGCGCATCGCGCGCTGATCTTGCGCAAGCTCAAGAAGCTCGAAGGCATGATCTCGCTCTCCGTCACGCACTGGCTGATGGCGGAGAACGGCTGGAGCTTCGAGCCCGGCGAAGGCGTGGTGCCCGATGCGGTCGGCGGCGCGCGCTATTTGCACGAGGTCTACGCCAAGGCCGATCCCAATTTCACCGGCCGGGTCACCGTGCCGGTACTGCTCGACAAGCGGAGCGGCCAGATCGTCAACAACGAATCCTCCGAGATCATCCGCTTCTTCAACAGCGCGTTCGATGCCGTCGGCGCCGCGCCCGGCGACTTCTATCCCGAGCCCTTGCGCGCCGAGATCGACCGCGTGAATGCGCGCGTCTACGACACGCTCAACAACGGCGTCTACAAGGCCGGCTTCGCGCGCTCGCAGGCCGCCTACGAGGCCGCCGTCGGCCCCTTGTTCGACACCACGGACTGGCTCGAAGACCGGCTTTCGCACCAGCCCTTCCTGTGCGGCGATATCGTCACCGAGGCGGACTGGCGGCTGTTCACCACCCTCGTCCGCTTCGATGCGGCCTATCACGGCCATTTCAAGTGCAACCTGCGCCGGCTGATCGACTATCCCGCGCTCTGGGACTATGCGCGTGCGCTCTACCAGGTGCCGGGCGTGGCCGAGACCGTCGATCTCGGCCACATCAAGCGGCACTACTACATGAGCCACACCACCCTGAACCCGAGCCGCATCGTGCCCATCGGGCCCGCGCTCGATTTCGGCGCACCCGTGTCGCAGCGGCGCGCGGCGCCGTCCTGGGCGGCGTGAGCGCCACTGGCCCCTCCTCCGCCGGCTCCCTATAATCCTTCGCCATGAAGAGCGAGAGCGCCGTGGCCGGTGCGGCCGAGGCGGCGGCGGACGAGGTTCGCCACATCCTCGTGGTCGATGACGACGACCGCCTGCGCACCCTGATCGCGCGCTATCTGGGCGACAATGGCTACCGCGTGACCGGCGCGTCCGATGCGGCCGATGCCCGCGCCAAGCTCGCCGGCATGGCGTTCGACCTGATAATCGTCGACGTGATGATGCCGGGCGAGGATGGCGTCGCGCTGACCCGCTCGCTCCGGCAGACCCGCGACCTGCCGATCCTGATGCTGACCGCGATGGGCGAGCCGGAGGACCGCATCGCCGGCCTCGAGGCCGGCGCCGACGACTACCTGCCGAAGCCGTTCGAGCCGCGCGAGCTCTTGCTCAGGATCGCGACCATCCTGCGCCGCGCCAGCCCGCCGCGCCGCCCGGCCGCGCCTGCTTCGACACGGCTTCGCCTCGGCGCCCATCGTTTCGACCCCGCGCAAGGCGTCTTGACCAGGGGCGCGCAGCCGGTGCGCCTGACCACGGCGGAAGCGAGCCTCTTGCGCATCTTCGCCGCCGCGCCGGGGCAGACGCTGAGCCGCGACGCGCTGTGCGAGGAGATCGGCGCCGACCCGACGGGGCGCGCGCTCGACGTGCAGATCAACCGGCTGCGCCGCAAGATCGAGCCCAAGCCCAAGGAGCCGCGCTACCTGATCACGGTGTGGGGCGAGGGCTACGAGCTGCGGCCCGACCGCGACGGCTGAGCGAAGGCGCCGGGAGCCGAACCCGCCATGCTCTCCCTCAAGCGATTCCTGCCGCGCAGCCTGTTCTGGCGCTCGTTCCTGATCGTGCTGATCCCGGTCATCTTCCTGCAGGGCGCGGTGGCGCTGCTGTTCTTCGAGCGCCACCTCGAGAACATGAGCCGGCGGCTCGCGCTCGGCGTCGCGGGCGACGTCGCCTTCCTGGTCGATTCGCTGCGCGCCGTCGACGATCCCGTGCTGCGCGAGTGGATCATCCTGCGCGCGCGCGAGGACATGCAGGTCAGGCTCGAGCGCGGCGAGACGGCACCGCTGCAGCCGTTCGTCGAGGGCCACGACGCCGGCATCGCCGCGGGCGCGCTCTACCGGGCGCTCAACGAGAGGATGCCGTTCCCGATCGAGGTGCGCGAGGAGCGCGGCCCCGACCGTTTCATCACGCGCATCGGCATGCCCGACGGCACGATCACGTTCGACATCGGGCGCAAGCGGCTCGAAGGCTCGACCACGCACATCTTCTTCGTCTGGATGGTCGGCGCGGCCGCGCTGATCACCGGCATCGCGGTGATCTTCCTGCGCAACCAGCTCAGGCCGGTGTCGCGGCTCGCGCGCGCCGCGGAAGCGTTCGGCAAGGGCCGCCCGGTCAACTGGCTGAAGCCGTCGGGCGCCGCCGAGGTGCGCCAGGCGACCGCGGCCTTCCTCGAAATGCAGGAGCGCATCACGCGCCAGATCGCGCAGCGCACCGAGATGCTGGCCGGCGTCTCGCACGATCTGCGCGCGCCCTTGACCCGCATGCGCTTGGAGCTTGCCCTGCTCGCCGCCGACCCCAAGCACGAGGCCGACATCCGGGCGCTCGACAACGACGTCGCCGAGATGGAGCGCATGATCGACGAGTATCTCGCCTTCGCGCGCGGCCAGGGCGGCGAGGCGCCGGTCGAGATCGACCTTGCCAGCCTGCTCGACGACGTGGTGTCGGGCGCGAGCCGGCGCGGCGCCGCGATCGCGCTCGAGACCGAGCGGCCGCTCGCCGTCACCCTGCGTGCCGGCGCGATCAAGCGCTGCGTCACCAACCTGGTCGACAACGCGATCCGCTATGGCGGCGCGGTCAAGGTGGCGGCGATGCGGCACGACGCGGCGATCGAGATCGCGGTCGAGGATGACGGGCCGGGCATCCCCGAGCGCGACCGCGAAAAGGTGTTCCGCCCGTTCGTCAGGCTCGACGCGGCGCGCAGCCCGAACCGCAGCGGCACCGGGCTCGGCCTCGCCATCGCGCGCGACATCGCACGCGGCCATGGCGGCGACGTGACCTTGAGCGAAGCGGTCGGCGGCGGCGTCCGCGTCGTGCTCAGGCTGCCGGTGTGAGGACCCTAACCCTAACCCTCTCCCGCGCGGCGGGAGAGGGATACGGAGGCTTGGCGAGCGATCAGCGAGCCTAGCCGAAGTTGGGTGAGGGCCGGCCCCGGCCCAACGTCATCTCAGCCCTCGGCCGTCGCCTCATGCTCCCGCGTTGCGCCGGGGCCGAGGCGGCAGAGCGCGCGGACCAGCCGGTCGGCGCGGCGCAGATGGCCGTCGAGCGTCTTCATGGTACGCGCCATGTCTTCGCTGTCGTCGTCGAGCCAGACCCGCAGCGTATCGGCATAGATCAGCGCGAGGCCCTTGCGGCGGAGCGCGCCGAGCGGGCCCGACGCCGACAGCCCGGCGCTCTCCAGCATGACGGTGAGCGAGCGATGCATGGCGCAGGCGCCGGTCAGCGCCGCCTCGGCGTCCAAGCACGAGCCGCGCAGGATCGAGCGCAGGCCCTCCTTGTAGGGCGCGAGCGCATCGAGCCGGCGCATCACCACGTCGAACAGGCGCTCGGTCGCCGGGCGATCCGCCAGCGCCTCGTCGCTTCCCTCGGCCACGGCGCGGTCGATGCGGCGCGCGAAGGCCGCGACGATCGACGCCTTGGCCGGATAACTGTCGAGCAGCGCCGCCAGCGAGATGCCGGCGCGCTCGGCGATGTCGGCGAGCCCGACCGACTGCCAGCGCCGCTCGGCCGCAAGCGCCAGCGCCGCCTCGACCGGATCGGGGCTGCGCGTCGCACGTTTCGATTTTCTCGGCATGGTCGCTCCCTGGAGAAAAGCTAGGGCGGCCGACCGGCGCGGTCAAACCCCGCTCAGCTGGCAAGCTCGCGCGAGCGGCGGGTTGCGGCGGCGACGGCGCGGGCCAGCAGCGGCGCGAGGCCGTCCTTCGCCATCAGCACGTCGAGTGCCGCCTGGGTGGTGCCGCCCGGGCTCGTGACGTTGCGGCGCAGCTCGTCCGGCGCCGTGCCGGATTCGAGCGCGAGCGCGCCCGAGCCCGCGACCGTGACGAGGGCGAGCCTGGCAGCCAGCGGCGCGGGCAGGCCGGCCTCGACGCCGGCCGCGGCCAGCGCCTCGATCATCAGGAAAACATAGGCGGGGCCGCTGCCCGAGACCGCAGTCACCGCGTCCATCATCGCCTCGTCCTCGACCCAGGCGACCTCGCCGACCGCGGCGAGCAAGGTCGAGGCGCGCTCGCGCATCGGGGCGGTCACCCGCGCATTGGGGCAGGCGACCGTGATGCCGCGCCCGATCGCCGCCGGCGTGTTCGGCATGGCGCGCACCACGGGCACGTCGCCGAGCAGGCGCGTGAACGAGCCGATGGTGCGCCCCGCCGCGATCGAGAGCACGAGGGCGCCCGTGCCGGCCAGCGCGCGATAGGCCGGCGCGACCTGGTCCATGACCTGCGGCTTGACCGCGAAGACGAGCACGCCAGGGTTGAAGCCCGCGGGCACGGCGGCAGCGTCTGGCAGCACGCTGACGCCGAGCGCCGCGCCGCGCGCCGCGGCGGCCTTGTCCGGCTCGATCACGATGGCGTCCGCCGGCCTGAGCGCGCCGCGCAGCCAACCGGCAAGCAGCGCGCCGCCCATCTTGCCGCCGCCGATCAGGAGCACGCCGGGCGGCAGCGCGCCGGCCCGCGTCATGGGGTTATTTTGCCACGATGATCGAAGACGATCATCGTGGCGCCCTCAGTCGCCGGGCGCGCGTATTCACGCGCTTGGCTTTCGCCGCTTGCGCGGCGCGGCGCGGTCGCGCCGGCCAAGCCTCGTTGAGCCAAGCTCATCGAGGCTTGGTTAAGCTTCTCCGGCGGTCTCGAAGACCGCGGCCTCGACCGCCTCGATCGGCGTCTTGCCCGCCCAGATGACGTGCTGGAAGGCCGGGTAGAAGCGCTCGCACTCGGTCACCGCGGTGCGGATGAGGTCTTCGATCTGGTCGCCGCTCGGCATCAGGCCGTTCGGGAACAGCATGGCGTGGCGGAAGGTCGGCTGGCCCTCCTCGAGCCAGAGGTCGAAATGGCCGATCCACAGCCGCTCGTTGATCATGGCGAGCAGCGGGAAGATGCGCTCGCGCATCTCGCGCGGCACGCGCATGTCGAAGGCGCAGGAGAAATGCAGGCCGGCGATGTCCGGCCGGTAGGCGAACCAGAGCTGGTAGGCGCACCAGCGGCCGGAGAACTCGGCCGCGAGGTCGTCGTCGCCGCAGCGCTCGAAGGGCAGCTCGTTGGTTGCGATGACCTGCTCGACGATATCGACCGGGTGGTGGAAACGGCTGACAGCCGCCGTCTGCGTTCGGGCCATGGCGCCCCCTCATGCATGATCCCCGGAAGGGATACTGCTAGATTTAGGGGTGGCCGGCGTGCCTGCCCCTATATCAACGTGAGGACACCATAAGATGGGTAAGAGGGGAAAGGGAAGCCCAAAATATCGGGTCGGCTCCGGCTCAGGGCGTCGATTCCCTGGCCGAAAGCGCAGCCTCCAGGCGGGCGACCCGAGCCTCCAGCGCCTCCTGCTCGGCGCGCGCCTTGGCCGCGATCGCCTTGACCGCCTCGAACTCGTCGCGGCTCACCAGGTCCATCGAGGCGAGCGCGCGCTCGAGCTGGCGGCGGAAGGCGGCCTCGACCTCGTGCCGCACGCCCTGGGCGCCGCCCATCGCGCCGCCGAACATGCGGGCAAGGTCGTCGATCAGCCGGCTGTCGAACTGCATGGCGCGTCCCCCTCCCGGATCTGGCGCCCGATCACTATGCGAGCCGCCCGCCGGCCCGGCAACCGCAACTTGCCGCGCCAAAGGGCCGCGCCTATAACCGCGCCATGATCGTGGTGACGGGCGGCGCCGGCTTCATCGGCTCGAACCTGCTGGCAGGCCTCGAGGAGCACGGCGCCAAGGAGCTCGTCGTGTGCGACACGCTCGGCCAGGGCGACAAGTGGCGCAACATCGCGAAGCGCGAGCTCGCCGACATCGTGGCGCCGGCCAGCCTCATCGATTTCCTCAAGGCGCGGCGCGGCCGCATCCAGGCGATCTTCCACCTGGGCGCGGTGTCGAGCACGACGGAGACCGACGCCGACCTGATCCTGCACGCCAATTTCGCGACCAGCCTGGAAATCTGGAACCACTGCGCGGCCAACGGCGTGCCGCTGATCTACGCCTCATCAGCCGCGACCTATGGCGACGGCAGCCTGGGCTTCGACGACGACGCCACGGTCGCCGGGCTCAAGACGCTGCGCCCGCTCAACGCCTATGGCTGGAGCAAGCACCTGTTCGACCGCCGCGTCGCGCGCCTGATCGCCGAGCGCGAGCCGGCGCCGCCGCAATGGGCCGGGCTCAAGTTCTTCAACGTCTACGGCCCGAACGAGTACCACAAGGGCGAGATGCGGAGCGTGATCGCCAAGAACTTCGAGGCCGCGCGCAAGGGCGAGCCGATCCAGCTCTTCAAGTCCTACCGGCAAGGCTATGCGGATGGCGGCCAGAAGCGCGACTTCGTCTGGGTCGGCGATTGCGTGGCGGTGATGCTCTGGCTGCTCGTCACGCCGGGCGCGAGCGGGCTGTTCAACCTCGGCAGCGGCGAGGCACACAGCTTCGCCGACCTCGCCGCCGCGCTCTATCGCGCGCTCGGCGCCGAGCCCCGCATCGAGTATATCGAGATGCCGGAGAGCCTCCGGCCGCGCTATCAGTATTTCACCGAGGCACGCATGGACCGCCTGCGCGAGGCCGGCTATGCGGCGCCGTTCACCGCGCTCGAGGACGGCGTGCGCGACTACGTGACGTCCTATCTCCTCAACGAGGATCCCTATCGCTGATGTACGCGATCGGCTTCCCGGCGTTCGATCCGGTCGCGGTCGAGATCGGCCCGCTCGCGATCCGCTGGTATGCCATCGCCTATGTCGTCGGCCTGCTCGCGGGCTGGCGCTATGTGCGCTACCTCGCGCGCACCCGCTTCGAGGGGCTGAGCGCCCGCGCGGTCGACGATCTTCTCATCTGGTGCACGCTCGGCGTCGTGCTCGGCGGCCGTCTCGGCTATGTGCTGTTCTATCAGCCCGGCTACTTCTTCGCGCATCCGGGCGAGATCCTGCAGATCTGGCAGGGCGGCATGTCGTTCCACGGCGGCCTGGTCGGCACCATCATCGCCATCATCGTGTTCGCCCGCGTGCGCGGGCTCAACCTGCTGACGGTCGCCGACATCGTGGCCTGCGCCGTGCCGATCGGCCTCTTCCTCGGCCGCATGGCGAACTTCGTCAACGGCGAGCTGTTCGGCCGCGTCAGCGACGTGCCCTGGGCCATGGTGTTCCCGAACGGCGGGCCGGAGCCGCGCCATCCGAGCCAGCTCTACGAGGCGATCGCGGAGGGCGCGCTGCTCTTCGCGCTGCTCGCCGCGGTCGTGTTCACCACGCGCGCGGCGCGCCATCCCGGCCTGCTCACCGGCCTGTTCCTCACCGGCTACGCCATCGGCCGCATCGTCTGCGAGCTGTTCCGCGAGCCCGACGTCTTCCTCGGCTTCATCGCGGGCGGCGTCACCATGGGGCAGATCCTCTCGCTGCCCATGCTGGCGATCGGGCTCTTCCTGGTCTATTGGGCACGGCCGGCGCGCCGGCTCGACGCCAGGCCGTGAGCGGCTTCAGAGCTTACTTGCGTGCGCGCATCGAGGCGGAAGGGCCGCAGCCCATCGAGCGCGTGATGGCGGAGGCGCTCGGCCATCCCGAGCACGGCTACTACATCACGCGCGACCCGTTCGGCGCTGGCGGCGATTTCATCACCGCGCCCGACATCTCGCAGATGTTCGGCGAGCTGGTCGGGCTCTGGTGCGCCCGCACCCACGAGCAGATGGGCGCGCCGGCGCGGCTTCGCCTGGTTGAGCTCGGACCGGGACGCGGCAGCCTGATGGCCGATGCGCTGCGCGCGACGGCCAGGCTCGCAACGTTCCGCGACGCGATCGAGCTTCACCTCGTCGAGACCAGTCCCGCGCTGCGCGACGTCCAGCGCCGGACGTTAGGCGATGCGGCCGTCCATTGGCACGATCGCCTCGACTCGATACCGGATGGGCCGGCCATCATCATCGCCAACGAGTTCTTCGACGCGCTGCCGGTGCGCCAGTTCTTGGCGACGCGGCAGGGCTGGCGCGAGCGCCTGGTCGCGCTCGCCGAAGGCCCTGACGCTTTTCGGTTCACCGAATCAGCCGAAGCACCGCCGGAGCTCCCAAGCTGGCCGCCGGACGCGCGCGCGCTGCCGGCCGGCGCCATCGCGGAAGATTCGCCGGCCCGCGCCGCGCTTGCCGCAGCGATCGGCCGGCGGCTCAGCGATCATGGCGGCGCAGCGTTGGTCATCGACTATGGCCACGCCGCGAGCGCGCCCGGCGACACGCTCCAAGCCGTCAAGGCGCACCGCAAGGTGCCGGTGCTGGACACGCTGGGCGAGGCCGACCTGACCGCGCATGTCGACTTCGCCGCCCTGGCGCGTGCCGCGACCGCAGCCGGCGCCCGCGCCTGGGGCCCGGTGCGGCAGGGCGACTTCCTGCTCGCGCTCGGCATCGAGACCCGCGCCGCGCGCCTCCTCGCGCGCGCCAGCACGGCGCAGGCGGCGGCCATCGAAACCGCGCTGCATCGCCTGACCGCGCTCGACCAGATGGGCGCACTGTTCAAGGCGCTCGCTTTGACTCAACCGGACGCGGCGATGCCGGAAGGCTTCACGAACCGGGGGACTGAGGGCGGCGCACAGGCCATCCGTCCCTCCGTCAACTGCCCGCTGTCGTCCGATGCCTGATCCCTGCCCGCTGATCAGCCATCCGGCACTCGCCGCGGCCGGCCTCAGCCACGGCTTCTTCGGCCGCGTTGGCGGCGTCTCGACCGGCATCTACGCCTCGCTCAATTGCGGCCTCGGCTCGCGCGACGACAAAGCGGCGGTGCGCGAGAACCGGGCGCGGGCGCTCGCCGCGCTCGATGTGCCAAACGCGCCGCTGCTCACGCCCTACCAGGTGCATTCGCCGCTTGCGCTCGTGGTGCGCGAGCCCTGGCCGGCGGGCGAGCCGCCGCAGGCCGACGCGCTGGTCACGGACGTCGACAACCTCGCCATCGGCGTGCTCGCCGCCGACTGCGCCCCTGCCCTGCTCGCCGACGCCGAGGCCGGCGTGATCGGCGCCGCGCATGCCGGCTGGAAGGGCGCGCTCGGCGGCGTGCTCGAGGCCGCGGTCGAGGCGATGGTCGGGCTCGGCGCCGCGCCGGGCCGCATCGTCGCCGTGATCGGCCCGTGCATCGGGCCCGACTCCTACGAGGTCGGGCCCGAATTCCCGGCGCCCTTCATCGCGCAGGACGCGGGCTGCGCCGTGCTGTTCCGCCCCGCGCCGCGCGACGGCCACTTCCTGTTCGACCTGCCGAGCTATTGCCGGCGCCGGCTAAGCGCGCTCGGCCTCGCGCGCGTCGAGCTTTCGGGCCACGACACCTTCGCCGCGCCCGAGCGGTTCTTCAGCTACCGCCAATCGCGCCGCCGGGACGAACCGGACTACGGCCGCAACCTCTCAGCCATCGTGCTGCGCTGATTCCGTCAGGCCGGCTTCGTCGCCTGCGAACCGCCGAGCAGCCTATAGGCCAGGCCGCCGAGCACGCCGCCCGCGATCGGGGCGACCCAGAACAGCCAGAGCTGGCCGACCGCCCAGTCGCCGACGAAGACCGCTGGGCCGGTGCTGCGCGCCGGGTTCACCGAGGTGTTGGTGACCGGGATGCTGATCAGGTGGATCAGGGTCAGCGCAAGGCCGATGGCGATCGGCGCGAAGCCCGCCGGCACCCGCTTGTCGGTCGCGCCCATGATCACGATCAGGAAGCCGAAGGTCAGGATGATCTCGATGATCAGCGCCGAGGCGATGCTGTAGCCGCCGGGCGAGTGATCGCCATAGCCGTTCGAGGCCAGGCCGCCCGCGATGTCGAAGCCGGCCTTGCCGCTCGCGATGGCATAGAGCGCGCCGCCCGCGATGACGCCGCCGACCACCTGCGCGACGATGTAGGGCAGCACGTCGCGCGCCGGGAAGCGGCCGCCGGCCCAGAGGCCGAGCGTGACCGCCGGGTTCAGGTGGCAGCCCGAGATGTGGCCGACCGCATAGGCCATGGTCAGCAGGGTCAAGCCGAAAGCGAACGCGACGCCGACGAAGCCGATGCCGAGCTCGGGAAAGGCAGCGGCCAGCACCGCGCTGCCGCAGCCGCCGAATACCAGCCAGAACGTGCCGAACGTCTCGGCCGCCAGACGCCGTGCGATCTCCATCCTCGCCTCTCCTCTTGCCTGCCTTGGGGCGGACCATGCCGGGGGCGGCGATGGTACGCCGTTCCGCCACCGTAGGTCAGTACCGTTCGGGCAGCGAGGGCTGTAACAAACGGGTTGCCTTGCGGCCGTTCAGGGAGTCCGAGAAGCGCTCCGGCCCGATCTCTCTCGCAGCGGCACCATGGAACCCTCTCCGCCGGCGGGGCGGAGAGGGTGGCGCGCGTCAGCGCGCCGGGTGAGGTGGGGTGCGGCGGCACGATACGAAACGTTGATGTAAGGAAGCAGACAGAGTCTCTTAAGGCTTCGGCGTGCCTCGGCTCCCCCACCTCACCCTAACCCTCTCCGCCCCCGAGGGCGGAGAGGGGATTCACGCCGAGGCCAGCCGGCGTCCCCTACGCAATTGCCGTCCTTCTAGGAGGAGGCTGCGCACTTTCGATCTCGAACGCTAGGCCGGGTAGGGCTTGCCGTTCTTGCGGGTGAACCGGCCGCCCTTGCCGCGCCCCAGGATCTGCATGTCGATGTCGGAGTAATAGCCGTTGTCCTCCGGCTTCCGGCTGCCGACCTCGAGCACGGTGACCGGCGACGCGGTCTTGTTGACGAGGGCGTGCCCATTCGGCTTGTTCGCGGGGAAGCCGGCGCACATGCCGGGGCGGAGCTGCGTCTCACCCTCGTCGGTGACCAGCGTAGGCTCGCCCGAAAGGACATAGACGAACTCGTCCTCATGACTGTGCCAATGACGCTGCGACGACCAAGCGCCCGGCGGGAGCGTCAACAGGTTCACGCCGAAGTCCTTCAGCTCGAAATAGTCGCCGAGCGCGCGCTTCTCACGTTCGATGCAGACTTCGTCATGCGGCTTGGGATAGGGGCTGCCGCGCCGCGCCGGCAGCGTCTCTGTCGCGAGCGCGGGCTTTCGTTTGTCGGACATCTGCCCCTCCCGAGTCCGCGCGCGGCGCCGTCAATGGCCGATGCGGAAGTCGTTGAGGCCGCAACGGTCGACGCCGCGCATCAGCCAGAGCGCGCGCGTCGCGAAATCGACGCGGCCCGAACGCTTCTGCAGTTCGGCGCCGAAGGCGTGATCGAAATGCGAGGTGGTCGGCATGTAGCGGCAGACGAAGCCGGCGCGCCGCCGGGCCGAGCGGTTGGGCTCCGAGCCGTGCACCATGTAGACGTCGTGCAGGGAGAGCTGGCCGGCCTCGAGCACGACATTGACGGCGTCGCGCTCGTCATACTCGCCGGCGTCGAGCTCCTGGTTCAGCACCAGCGCCGGGCTGGCGTTGGCGTTGTGCCTGCGCAGCCACTGCTGCCGGTGGCTGCCCGGGATCACGCGCAGGCAGCCGTTCTCGGGCGTCGCGTCGTCGAGCGCGATCCACACCGAGCAGGTCGCGAGCGGGCGGATCGGCCAGTATTCGCCGTCCTGATGCCAGGGCACGCGCTTGCCGGTGCCGGCCGGCTTGCCAAACACCGTGGTGCCCCAGAGCAGGAAGTCGGGCCCGATCACCTGGCCCACCATGTCGAGTACCTCGGGGATGCGCGCATGGTCGAGCCAGATGTTCGAGCCCTTGAGGCCCTGCACGCCGCCGTTCAGGATGTGCGGGCAGACCATCGAGTCGCGGCCGACCTCGCGATTGGCGTCGAGCAGCGCATCGAGGTCGGCGCGCATGCGCTGCAGCAGTTCGTCCGGCAGCCGCCAGCGCGGCGTGACGTGGCCGTGCGTGTGGTAGCGTTTGACTTCGTCGGGCGTCAGCACCTCAGCGCTCATCACGGTCGCTCCCGATTGGCGTCCCGTCGGAGACGGAACCTGGCGGAAGCCTACACGATCCGCCGCGCCGCCTCAGCCTTCGCTCAATAGGCGAGCTCGCGGAACACCGGGTCGACGCTGCGGTTCCAGCGCGTCTCGTAGGCTTCGAGCAGCTCTTCGGCCGGGGTGCGGCCGGCCTCGGCGATCGCCTCGATCGGGCCGAGATATTCGGTCTCGTCGCGTGAGATCATGCCCCGCACGGCGCGGCGCGCGAGGCCGCGGCGCGCGATGGCGAGCATGTCGCGCGCGACCTCCAGCGCCGTGCGGCCGGCGATGACGGCCTCGAAGCCTCGCTTCGGCACCGCGTCGCGCAGCGCGATGACCTCTGCCGCCGACCAGCCGCGGCAGAGCTGGTCCGCCTCGTCGAGCGCGACCGGATCGTAGAGCAGGCCGACCCAGAGCGCCGGCAGTGCGCAGAGGCGCCGCCACGGCCCGCCATCGGCGCCGCGCATCTCGAGGTAGCGCTTGAGCCGCACCTCTGGGAACAGCGTGGTCAGGTGATTGTCCCAATCCGCGATGGTCGGCCGCTCGCCCGGCAGGCCGTCGAGCTTGCCGGCCATGAAGGCGCGGAAGGACTGCCCGGCGACGTCGACGTACCGGCCGTCGCGCATGACGAAATACATCGGCACGTCGAGCGCGTAATCGACATAGCGCTCGAAGCCCATGCCGGGCTCGAACACGAAGGGCAGGACGCCGCAGCGATCAGGGTCGGTGTCGGTCCAGATCTGGCTGCGATAGCTCAAGTATCCGCTCGGCGCGCCGTCGATGAAGGGCGAGTTGGCGAACAGCGCGGTCGCGACCGGCTGCAGCGCCATGCCGATGCGCAGCTTGCGCACCATGTCGGCTTCCGACTCGAAGTCGAGATTGACCTGCACGGTGCAGGTGCGCGTCATCATGTCGAGGCCGAGCGTGCCGCGCGTCGGCATGTAGCGGCGCATGATCTTGTAGCGCCCCTTCGGCATCCAGTGGATGTCCTCGCGGCGCCATTTCGGCTGCGCGCCGAGGCCGAGGAAGCCGACGCCGAGCTCGGCTGCCACCTCGCGCACCTGGGCGAGATGGGTGTTGAGCTCGCTGCAGGTCTGGTGCAGGTCGGAGAGCGGCGCGCCGGAGAGCTCGAACTGGCCGCCCGGCTCGAGCGAGACCGCCTGGCCGTCGAGGCCGAGCGCGATGACGTTGTCGCCCTCGTAATAAGGCTCCCAGCCGAAGCGGGTCAGCCCGTCGAGCATGGCGCGGATGCCGGCCGGCCCGTCATAGGGCAGCGGGCGCAGGTCATCGAGCCGGAAGCCGAACTTCTCGTGCTCGGTGCCGATGCGCCAGTTCGCGGGCGGCTTGCAGCCCGATTCGAGATAGGCGACGAGCGCGTGCCTGTTCTCGACGGGCTCCTGCGATGCTTTCGAGGGTCCGCTCATTGGGGGTGGGCCGAAGTGCCTCCGATTGCCGTCATGATCCCGGGGCGACGACCCTGGGGCGCCTCCCTTACGACGAAACCGGCACCCCGGCAAGCCACGCCGGAGTGACCGAAAGCGCGGCATAAGGTCCGCAGGCATGCTAGGCTCCACCCGTCATGCCACGGCGAGATTCACACCTTTCCATGCCATGATGCGCCGGTGCGTTCCCCTCTCCCACTTCGTGGAAGAGGGAACCGTGTTGAAGCATCATGCAAGGGCGGCGGATCGCGGCGGGGACGAACGGGAGGCAGGACAGCGATGATCGTCGTCTATGTGCTGATCGGCATCGCGGCGCTCGTCATCGTCGTGCTGATCGCGCTGTTCAACCGGCTGGTCGGCGGGCGCAACCAGGTCGAGGCCGCCTGGCAGCAGATCGACGTGCAGCTCCGGCGCCGCTACGACCTGATCCCGAACCTCGTGCAGGTGGTGAAGGACTACATGGCCTATGAGCGCGAGACGCTCGAGGCTGTCGTCGATGCCCGCAACAAGGCAATGCAGGCAAGCGAGGGCGGCAGCCGCGAGGCGCGCATCGAGGCCGAGAACGCGCTCTCCGGCGTGCTCGGCCGGCTGTTCGCGCTCGCCGAGGCCTATCCCGACCTCAAGGCCAACCAGAATGTCAGCCAGCTCCAGGAGGAGCTGACCACGACCGAGAACAAGATCGCCTTCGCGCGCCAGTTCTACAACGACGCGGTGCAGGCGCAGAACACGCGGGTCGAATCCTTCCCCTCGAACCTGGTGGCGCGCCGCTTCGGCTTCGGCCGGCACCCCTATTTCGAGACCCCGCCCGAGACCCGCGAGGCGATCAAGGTCACGCTGCGCTAGCGGTGGAACGCAACGCCACGTCAAGCCCTGCGCTGCGCAGCACCGACTTCGCGGCCGCGATCCGCGCCAACCAACGCAACACCTTCTGGCTATGCGCGGCCCTGACCCTGCTCGGCATGCTGATCGGCGGCGCGCTCGGCTTCGTGGTCGGCGCCTATGGCGCGCCCGGGGCGGTATTGACGGCGGTCGTCATCGGCGCGGCCATCATGCTCGCGCTCAGCCTGGCCGCGACCACGGTCGCGCTCCGCTTCGGCGGCTCGGTGGTGACCTCGATCGCGGGCGCGCGCGACGCGAGCCCCGAGGCCGAGCCCCGGCTGCACAACGTGGTCGAGGAGATGAGCATCGCGGCCGGCCTGCCCAAGCCGCGCGTCGTCGTCATCGAGACGCCGGCGCTCAACGCCTTCGCCGCCGGCGCCAAGCCGGAGAAGGCGGTGATCGGCGTCACGCGCGGCCTGCTCGACACGCTGAACCGCGACGAGCTGCAGGGCGTCATCGCGCACGAGATGAGCCATGTCGGCAACCGCGACACGCTCTACATGACCGCGGTCGCCGTGCTGGTCGGCCTGATCGTGCTGGTGTGCGACCTGATGCGCCGCTTCGGCTATCGCGCGGTCCATCTCGGCGGGCGGCGCAACGCCGCGCCGGCCGCGATCGCCCTCGTGGTCATGCTGGTGTTCTCGATCATCGCGCCGCTCGCGGCGCTGGCGCTGCGCATGGCGGTGTCGCGCCAGCGCGAATACCTGGCCGACGCGACCTCGGTCAAGCTGACGCGCAACCCGCTCGGCCTGGTCGCCGCGCTGCGCAAGATCGAGCAGTCGAGCGTGCCGATGGAGGAGCCCAACCGGGCGATCCAGCACCTCTTCATCGACAACCCGCTGCGCCGCTTCGGCGAGCAGGCCTCGGCCCTGATGGCGACCCACCCGCCGATCCCCCGCCGCATCGCCCGCCTGCTCGACCTCGGCTAGTAGGGCAAGAAGGGCGTTCGCGGCTCCGCCCCCTCCCTTCCCTCCCCTATCAAGGGGGAGGGGGTAAGAGGAGAGCAAGTGCGGCGTTCCGCTTTCTTATCCCCTCCCCCCTTGCGGGGGAGGGTTAGGGTGAGGGGTCTAACGAAGAATCCTATGCCCAAGACTAGCGCCGCGGCGTGGCCCAGTCGCCGAGCACCGATTGGGTGCAGGCCAGCGCGGCGAGGGCCGCGGTTTCGGCGCGCAGGATGCGCGGGCCGAGGCTCACCGCGAGGCGCGACGGCACCAGCGAGAGCGCCTTGCGGTCGTCGTCGGCGAGGCCGCCCTCGGGGCCGGTGAGGAGCGCGAGCGGCGCGCCGGCCTTGCCCTCCGTGCGCAGGCGTTCGAGCGCCGCCATGATCGGCTCGCCGCCCGCCTCGTCGCAGACGAGGAGCGGCCGCTCCGCCGGCCAGCCGTCGAGCGCACGGCCGAGCTCCTGCGCCGCGGCGACCTCCGGCACGTCGAGCCGTTCCGACTGCTCGGCCGCCTCGATCGCGCGCGCGCGCAGGCGGTCCAGGTTGAGCCGCTCGGACTGGGTGTAGCGGGTCAGCACCGGCAGCAGCCGGCGGACGCCGAGCTCGGTCGCCTTCTCGACCAGGAAGTCGATCGGGGCGTGCTTCAGCGGCGCGAACAGCAGCCAGAGGTCGGGCGAGGCCGCTTGCGGCGCAAGCTGCGCTTCGACGTGGAGCGTCGCCTCCGATTTGTACGCCACGGCGAGCACGGCGCGCCACGCGCCGTCGCGCCCGTTGAACAGCACCACCGGGTCGTCGACCTTGCGCCGCAGCACCGCGACCAGATAGTGCGCCCGCGCGCGGTCGAGCTTGACCAGGGAATCGGCCATCAGCTCGTCTTCGACGTAGAGTCGCGGCTCGGCCATGATCGGTGCCTCCGTGAGCGGCTTGTCGGGCCGCGCCCGACACGGTATCTCCCATAGCATGCGGGCGGGCCTCTCGGAATCGCATGTCGCCGGCGCCGGGCCGTTCGAGCGGCTCGCGCCGCGCGCGCTCAAGCCCTATGTCGCGCTGATCCGGCTCGACAAGCCGATCGGCACCTGGCTGCTGCTCTGGCCGGCGTTCTGGGCGATCGCGCTCGCGGCCGAGGGCTGGCCGGACGCGCGCCTGCTCGCCCTCTTCGCCGCCGGTGCCCTCGTCATGCGCAGCGCCGGCTGCATCTACAACGACATCGTGGACCGCGAGTTCGACGCCAAGGTGGCGCGCACGCGCAGCCGCCCGCTCGCGTCGGGCGCGCTCAAGGTGCGCCATGCGGCGATCTTCCTCGCGCTGCTGCTCGGCGCCGGCCTCGCCATTCTGCTGCAATTCAACTGGGTCGCGATCCTGCTCGGCGCGGGCTCGCTCGCGCTCGTCTTCACCTACCCTCTGATGAAGCGGGTGACCCACTGGCCGCAGGCCTTCCTCGGCCTCACCTTCAACTGGGGCGCGCTGCTCGGCTGGGCCGCAGCGACCGGCACGCTCGGCTGGCCGGCGGCCCTGCTCTATGCCGGCGGCATCTGCTGGACCCTCGGCTACGATACGATCTACGCGCACCAGGACAAGGAGGACGACGCGCTGATCGGCGTCAGGTCGAGCGCGCTCGCGCTCAAGGAGCGCACCCGGCTATTCCTGTTCGTCGTCTATCCGCTGAGCGTCGCCGCCTTCGGCGCGGCCGGCGCATTGGAAGGCCTTGGTTGGCCGTTCTATCTCGGCCTCGGCGCGGTCGCCGCGCTCTTCGCCTGGCAGGCCGCCACCGCGCGCTTCGACGACCCCGCCGACTGCCTCGCCAAGTTCAAGGCCAATTTCTGGGTCGGCCTCGCCCTCTTCGCCGGCATCGTGGCGGGGCAGGTGGTGGCCTAGGCCGCGCCGCCTATTCGTCCCTGGTCGGGGTGGCGCGCCGCGCGCTCGCGGTCGATGATGCCGATCGCGGCGCGCAGGTAATCAACCAGCGCCTGGGCGCGGGTGCGGCGGCTCAGATTGTCGAAGTCGGGGTCGGCGTCGATGCGCGCCTGCAGCGCGGCGAAGTCGAACGCGCTCGCTTCCAGGATCGCGCGCAGTTCGTCGCGGTGCCGGGAGGCTGCCTTGAGCGAGCCGATTGCTGCGAGATCGGGCGCGCCGTCCGCGGTCGCGACCTTGCGGTAGAGCGCGACGAGCCGCCGCCGCGTGAGCCCGAGCGTCATCATGGCGCGACCATAGGAAGCCCCCGGCCTCCGGTCCAGCCTTGACGGCCGGCCGAGGGCCGCGGTCAATGACGCCGGAGGGAGAACCCGATGCCCTATGCCTCGCTGCGCGACTTCATGGCCCGGCTCGAGGGCGCGGACCGGCTGCGCCGGGTCGCCGCCCCGGTCTCGCCGGTGCTCGAGATGACCGAGATCCAGACCCGGCTGCTCGCCGAGGGCGGGCCGGCGGCGCTCTTCGAGAACGTCATCGGCGAGGCCGGGCGGCGCTACGACATGCCGGTGCTGGTCAATCTGTTCGGCACGGTCGAGCGCGTCGCCTGGGGCATGGACCGCGAGCCGCATGAACTGCGCGCGCTTGGGCAGACGCTCGCCTTCCTGCGCCAGCCCGAACCGCCGGGCGGCTGGCGCGAGGCGCTCGACATGCTGCCGCTCTTGAAGACCGTGATGACCATGAAGCCGAAGCAGGTCTCCGCCGCGCCGTGCCAGGAGGTGGTGCTCGAAGGCGATCGGATCGACCTCGCGCGCCTCCCCGTGCAGACCTGCTGGCCGGGCGAGCCGGCGCCGCTCATCACCTGGCCGCTGGTGGTCACCAAGGGGCCGGCCAAGGCGCGCGAGGACAACTACAATCTCGGCATCTACCGCATGCAGGTGACCGGCCCGCGCTCGACCTACATGCGCTGGCTCAAGCATCGCGGCGGCGCGCAGCACCATGCGCGCTGGAAAGCGGCGAAGCGCGAGCCGCTGCCGGCCGCGGCCGTGATCGGCGCCGATCCCGGCACCATCATCGCGGCGGTCGCGCCGGTGCCGGAGACGCTCTCCGAATACCAGTTCGCCGGGCTCCTGCGCGGCCGGAAGGTCGAGCTCGTGCCGTGCAAGACCGTGCCGCTCGCGGTGCCGGCGCAGGCCGAGATCGTCATCGAGGGCCATGTCAGCCTCGACGAATACGGCGACGAGGGGCCCTATGGCGACCACACTGGCTACTACAACGCGGTCGAGCAATTCCCGGTGTTCCACGTCTCGGCCATCACCATGCGGCGCGAGCCGATCTACCTGTCGACCTTCACCGGCCGGCCGCCCGACGAGCCGAGCGTGCTCGGCGAGGCGCTGAACGAAGTATTCGTGCCGCTGTTCATCCAGCAGTTCCCGGAGATCGTCGATTTCTGGCTGCCGCCCGAGGGCTGCAGCTACCGCATCGCCGTGGTCTCGATCCGCAAGGCCTATCCCGGCCACGCCAAGCGCGTGATGATGGCGGTATGGTCGTACCTCCGCCAGTTCATGTACACGAAATGGGTGATCGTGGTGGACGACGACATCGACGCGCGCAACTGGAAGGACGTGATGTGGGCGGTCTCGACCCGCATGGACCCGGCGCGCGACATCACCATCGTCGAGCACACGCCGATCGACTATCTCGACTTCGCGAGCCCGCAATCCGGGCTCGGCTCGAAGATCGGGCTCGATGCCACCACCAAGCTGCCGCCCGAGACCAGCCGCGACTGGGGCACCAAGATCCGCATGAGCGACGCGGTGATCGAGGCGATCGACCGGAAGTGGCCGAGCCTCGGCCTGCCCGGCTCGGGCAAGCCGATCTGGAAATAACCGACGCGCGGATCGCGGCTCGCCCGGGCCTCTTAATCTTCTTAACCTTCCATTGACGCCCGCCCGGTAGTGTTGCCGGGCGCCGTGTCATGACAGTTGTTCCTCCCTCCGCCCGGCCGCCTGGCCGTGCCTTCTCTCGCGCCGAACGGCAGACGGCGGGTGCGGCCATGCATGCCGCCAACGACCCGCAGGCGCCGCGCCCCGGGCGGTTCGGCACGCTTGCCGGCGCCATCCTGCGGCGGCCGCCCGTCCTTGCCTTCGCCTTGCTGATCGCGGTCGGCCTGGCCGTGCCGCTGCTCCTTCTGCACGTCTCGGCCGGCATGAACGAGGCCGCCCGCAGCGGCTCGCTGGCCCTGGCGCGCACCGCGACCGGCGCACTGTCCAACGCCGATAGCCAGACCGCGATCGACTATGCGCGCTGGGACGAGGCGCGCGAGCGGCTGATCGGCGCGGTCGATCTCGCCTGGGCGGACAACTATATCGGCCAGGTTCTCGGCGAGAACTTCCAGCTTTCCGGTTCGCTCGTGATCGGCGAGGCGGGCGACATCAAATATCTCTGGGCCGACCATCCGACGCTGCAGGCAACCCCGCCCGCGACGCTGCTCAAGGAAGTGATGGCGCTCAACCTCAAGGCGAGCGCGGATCCCGCGGGCGAGACCTGGCAGGGCTATCTGACGCTCGACGGCGCGGTGTTCCTGGCGAGCGCCGCGCGGGTGCAAGGTGAGACTCCTGGGCTCGGCCTGAACGGGCCGGTGCTCGTGCTGTTCCGCACGCTCGACCGCGCCCTGCTTGCACGCATCGAGGCCGACTACGTGCTGCGCGAGCTCAGGGTCGTGGGCGACGAGGCGGCGGTGCATCCGGACGAGGTTTCGCTCGCCCTCGGCGACGTCAACGGCGAGCCCACCATCACCATCGCCTGGCGCCTGGACTGGCCGGGCGACCGGATGATCTGGTCGTTCGGCCTGCCGGTCGCGCTGGTGCTCGCCTGCCTGCTCGCGCTCACCATGTATTGCCTGAGCCGGATGCACCGCTATGCGCGGCAGGTGGCGGCGACCAATGTGGCGCTCAGCGCGCGCGAGGCGGAGGCGCAGGCCGCCCGCCTCAGGGCCGAGGCGGCGGACAGGGCGAAGACCAACTTCCTGGCCAATATGAGCCACGAGCTGCGCACGCCGCTGAACGCCGTGATCGGCTTCTGCGACCTGCTCGAAAGCGAGGCGCATGGGCCGATCAACCAGCAGCAGGCCGGCTTCCTGGGCGACATCCGAAGCGGCGGCAACCACCTGCTCGCGATCATCGGCGATGTCCTCGACATGGCCCAGCTCGGCGCCGGGCACTATCGCATCGCGCCGCAGCCGATCGTGCTCGCCGGGCTGGTCGACGAGTGCCTGCGTCTTGCCGCGCCGCGCGCGAACGAGGGCGGCATCCGGCTGAGCAATGCCATCGACCGCAGCCTGCCGGCCGTCCACGCCGATGCGCGCTCTATCAGGCAGGTGCTGATCAACCTGATCGGCAATGCCGTGAAGTTCACCCCGCGAGGCGGCGAGGTGCAGGTCAGCGGCCGGCTGGAGCGCGACGGCTCGTGCCTGGTCACGGTCGCCGACAACGGCATCGGCATTCCGCCCGACACCCTGGCCCGGCTGTTCCAGCCCTTCCAGCAGGGCGACGACACCTTGTCGCGGCGGCATGAGGGCACCGGGCTCGGGCTCTCGATCTCGCGCGCGCTCATGGCGCTGCACGGCGGCACGCTCGACATCGAGAGCGAGCTCGGAAAGGGCACCCGGGTGCTCGCGCGCTTCCCCGCCGAGCGCGTGATCCGCGACGCGGGCGACGCCGCCGAACCGACGGAGGCGATCAGGCAAAGCGCCTAGAGCTGACACAGGATGCACGCATAGGATGCACGCTTGAGATGGATCGCGAGACGATTTCATCTCGAACGATCCTGATCTAGGCTGCGGCCCGGTGACCACAAGCCAACGGGCGAGAGGCGATGACCGCGCGCACCGCATTCGTGACCGGCGGCACCGGCTTCGTCGGCGTCAACCTGGTCAAGGCGCTCCGCGAGCAGGGCTGGGAGGTGGTCGCACTGCACCGGCCGAGCTCGAACCTCCGATACCTCGCGCCGCTCGGCGCGCGGCTGGTCCTGGGTTCGCTTACCGACCGCGACTCGCTGAAGCGCGCCATGCCGCCGCAGGCGGACGCGGTGTTCAACGTCGCCGCCGACCTCAGCCTCGCGCGCAAGGGCGATGCGCCGCAGACCCGCGTCAACGTGGACGGCACGCGCAACATGGTCGAGGCCGCACTCGAAGCCGGCGCAAGGCGCTTCATCCAGACCTCCTCGGTCGCGGCCTACGGCTTCCAACCCGGCGTGATCAGCGAGACCACGCCGTCCACCGCGCTCGCCTCGCCGGTCAACTATGCGTGCACCAAGTGGCTGTCCGAGGAGGAGGTGCGCGCCGGCGTCGCGCGCGGGCTCGACGCGGTGATCCTCAACCCGACGAACATCGTCGGCCCCTATGACCGTCATGGCTGGGCGCGCCTGATCCGGCTCGTCGCCACGCGCAAGCTGCCGGGCGTCGGGCCGGGCGGCGGCGTGTTCTGCCATGTCCGCGAGGTGGTGCGCGCGCACCTCGCCGCGGTCGAGAAGGGAAGCGGCGGCGAGAACTATCTGCTCGGCGGCGCGCATGCCAGCTATCTCGAGTTCGCGCAAACCGCCGCCGAGCTCGCCGGCGGCAAGGCGCCGAGGCGCGCCATGCCGCCCTGGCTCGTCAGGCTGCTCTCGCGCGTGCTGCCGCCGCTTTCAGGGCTGACCGGCCTGCCCGCCGACATCACGCCCGAGGTCGCGCTGATGCTGAACCTCGATTTCCGCGTCGACAGCGCGAAGGCGGTGCGCGAGCTCGGCTATCGGGAGATTCCGCTGCGCGAAATGGTGGCGGATTCCGTGCGCTGGCTCAAGGCCGAGGGGCTGATCCGCTAGAGCACGGTCCGATCAGGTTGCTTCAACCTGATCGGTGATTCATGCTTTAGCTTTCACCGACAAACGCTTCGCCGTGCGTATTGTAAGCAGGCGTCGCACGGGTGTAACGTTGCGTTCAAGAGAAGAGCGCAAACCAATTGCTTGCCGTTCAACAGGGGTGTTTCAATCAGGGAGTCTGGGAGATGATGGCGAAGGTCATGCTGATGTCTGGCGCGGCGGTGGCTGCGCTCTGCGTATTCACGCCGGTCCGCGCGGAGGAGGCGGTGGACTACAACGCCAAGTATGGCGTCACCGACGTGCCGGGCATGTGCTCGTACGCCGAGACCGACAAGAAGGACTATACCGGCCACGAAATCACGATCCTCACCCACGCCGTGCCGGTGATGGGCGAGCCGGTCGCGCTGCACGCCAAGCAGTTCGAGGAGCTGACCGGCGGCAAGGTCAACGTGGTGCACGCGCCGTTCGGCGAGCTCTACCAGAAGGTGATGATCCCGTTCCAGACCGGCCAGCACATCTACGACATCGTCTATGGCGGCTCGTACTGGATCGGCGACTGGGCGCCGCATCTCGAGCCGATCCCGCAGAAATATCTCGACACCGCCGAGATGAAGGACGTGACGCCGGCCTATCAGGGCGTCGCGAGCTGGAACGGCCAGCGGCTGCAATACACCTTCGACGGCGACCGCAACTACTTCAAGTACTACGCGCCGCCCTTCCAGAACGAGGAATACAAGGCGAAGTTCAAGGAGAAGTACGGCCGCGACCTCGAGGTGCCGACCACCTGGGAGGAATACGACCAGGTCGCCGAGTTCTTCTCGGGCTGGGACTGGATGGGCGACGGCAAGACCCATTACGGCTCGACCGAGATCGTCGCGCGCGACAACGTGGCGTTCTCCAACTTCATCACGCGCGTCGCCTCCTACGCCAAGAACCCGAACGTCAAGGGCGGCTTCTGGTTCGACCTCGAGACCATGACGCCGCAGGTCAACAATCCGGGCTTCGTGCGCGGGCTCGAAATGTGGGTCAAGGCGCTGCGCTACATGCCGCCCGGCGGCATCAACTTCGGCATCGCCGAGGAGATCTTCTCCTGGGGCGGCGGCGAATCGCTGATGAGCGTGACCTGGGACGACGCCTTCGTGCAGGCCCAGCAGGAAGACTCGCCGATCCGCAACAAGATCCTGGTCGGCACCAAGTACGGCGCCTCGATGGGCTCCAAGGAGGTCTGGAACCGCGTCACCAACCAGTGGGACAAGTTCGAGACCCCGAGCGTCGCGCCTTACTACACCTGGGGCTGGGGTGCCGGCGTCTCGAAGTATTCCAAGGAAAAGGAGATGGCGTTCGACTGGTTCTGCTTCAAGGCGAACTACGCGAACACCAACCATGACCTCTTGGTCGGCCGCTTCGGCGTCAACCCGTTCCGCACCAGCCACATGGATCCGGCATACTGGGAGAAAGGTGGCGGCTGGACGCACGAGGTGGCGGTCAGCTTCACCGACATGCTGAAGAGCATGGACACCAGCACCAACCGGGTGTTCGACCTGCGCGTGCCGGGCGTCAACCAGTACTACGTGGCGATGATGACCGGCGTCGCCAAGGCGATGGCGGGCGAGATGGAGCCGCAGGCCGCGCTCGACGAGGTCGCGGCGGAGTGGAAGCGCATCACCGAGGAGATCGGCGTCGACGTGGTGCGGGAGGCGTACAAGAACGTCGTGCGCCTCGAGGACAACGAATAGACGAAGGTGCTGGTTCGCGGGCCGCTCGGCATGAGGCCGAACGGCCCGCGGCTCACGGCATACGGCGGGCGCCCTCGGCCCGCCGTTCCGTGACCGGCCAAGCCCATGCTCCATTCCCGCTTCTACAAGCACCTCTTCCTGTGGCCCGCGGTGATCGCGCTGCTCGCGATCATCATCTTTCCGCTGGTCTACACCGTGCTGCTCAGCTTCTCCGGCTGGAGCGTCAACCGGCCGGGGCTCGACTCGGTCGGCTGGGCCAACTATGCCCGCGCGCTCGGCGATGCGCGCTTCTGGGATTCGCTCTCGACGCTCTACACCATGGTCGGGCTGTGCGTCGCCTTCGAGTACGTGCTCGGCTTCGGCTTGGCCCTCCTGCTCTGGAAGCAGGCGCGCGCCGGGCGCTTCTTCCGCGTCCTCTTCATCGTGCCGATGTGCGTGACGCCGGTGATCATGGCGGTGGTCTGGCGCACCATCTTCCACGAGACGCTCGGCCCGATGAACGACGTGCTCGGCTGGTTCGGCATTCCCGCGGTCAACTGGCTGTCGCAGACCGCGCCGGCCTTCGCCGCCGTGATCATCATCGACGTCTGGCAGTGGACCTCGTTCATCTTCATCCTGATGCTGGCCGGGCTCATGTCGCTGCCGCACGAGCCGTTCGAGGCGGCGCAGATCGACGGCGCCGGGCCGATCCGCACCTTCATCCACGTCACCTTTCCGCTGATGGCGCCGATCACGCTCGGCGCGCTCGTCATCCGGCTGATCGAGGCCTCCAAGCTGATGGACACGATCTACGCGCTGACCTCGGGCGGCCCCGGCTCGTCGACCGAGACGACGAGCTACATGCTCTACATCAGGGGCTTGCGTGAATTCCAGATCGGCTATACCGCCTCGATGTCGATCGTCTACCTGCTGATCATGCTGGTCGGCCTCACCGTGATCGCCAAGCTGCTCACCAAGGCGATGGGCATCGCGCAGGCCAGCCGATGAGGACGACCTACCTCCTCTTCAAATGGTCGGCGCTCGGCCTGTGGTCGCTGTTCATCGTCGCGCCGTTCCTCTGGGCGCTCAGCACCTCGTTCAAGTCCGACAACGGCGTGACCCAGGGCGCGCGCTACATCCCCTGGCTCGAATACGAGCCGACGCTCGAAGGCTGGGCCGCGCTGTTCCGCGACACCAGCTCGGGCGGCATCAGCATGCAGGGGCCGTACCTCGCGAGCCTCGTCGTCACCGCGGCGTCCACCATCGTCGCGTTGACCCTCGGCACGCTCGCGGCCTATGGGCTCTCGCGCTTCACCTTCCGCGCCGGCCCGTTCAAGAACAGCGACATCTCGTTCTTCTTCATCTCGCAGCGCATCATGCCGCCCGCGGTGCTGGCGATCCCCTATTTCCTGCTGCTGCGCTATACCGGCCTGCTCGACACCCATGTCGGCCTGATCGTGGTCTATACCGCGATGCTCATGCCGATCGTCGTCTGGGTCATGGTCGATTTCTTCAACACGGTCTCGATCGAGATCGACGAGGCCGCGCTGATCGACGGCTGCAACCCGGTGCAGGCCTTCTTCCGCGTCGTGCTGCCGAACTGCGGGCCCGGCCTCGTCGTCGCGGCGCTGCTCTGCATCATCTTCTCGTGGAGCGACTTCTTCTTCGCGATGACGCTCAGCTTCTCGAAGGTGCAGCTTTTGCCGCCGACCATCGTGATCCTGAACTCGAACAAGGTGCCGTGGTGGAGCCTGAGCGCATCCGCGCTCGCCTCCGTGCTGCCGCTCGTCATCATCGCGTTCATCCTCGAACGCTACCTGGCGCGCGGCAAGCTTGCCGGCGCTCTCAAGAAAGAAAACTGAGGCGGTCATGGCCGAGATCAGCGTCGAGAATGTCGAGAAGCGCTTCGGCGGCCTGAAGGCGCTGAGCGAGATCAGCCTGACCGTGCACGACCGCGAGTTCGTCGTGCTGGTCGGGCCGTCGGGCAGCGGCAAGTCGACCCTGCTCCGCATCGTGGCCGGGCTCGACTACCCGACCGGCGGCACCATCTCGATCGACGGCAAGCGCATGAACGGCGTCGCGCCCAAGCATCGCGACGTCGCCATGGTGTTCCAGAGCCACGCGCTCTACCCGCACATGAACGTCTACGACAACCTCGCCTTCAACCTGCGCATCCGCGGCTATCCGCGCGAGCAGATCGACGCCAAGGTGCGCGAGGCGGCCGAGCGGCTCGAGATCACCGAGCTCCTGAAGCGCCGGCCGCACCAGATGTCGGGCGGCCAGCGCCAGCGCGTCGCGATCGGCCGCGCGCTGGTGCGCGACCCCCGGGTGTTCCTGTTCGACGAGCCGCTCTCCAACCTCGACGCCGAGCTGCGCGCGCGGCTCCGCACCGAGATCAAGCGGCTGCACCGCGATTTGCAGCGCACCTCGATCTACGTCACCCACGACCAGATCGAGGCCATGACCCTGGCCGATCGCGTCGTCGTGCTCAGGCTCGGGCGGATCGAGCAGATCGGCGCGCCCGAGGAGCTCTACGCCAAGCCCGCCAACCAGTTCGTCGGCGGCTTCATCGGCTCGCCCGCGATGAACCTGGTGCAGGCCCGGTGCCTCGAAGGCGAGATCGAGCTCGAAGGCGGCGAGCGCATCGCGGCACCGACCCCGGCGCAGGGCCCGGTTGTCGCCGGCATGCGCCCGGAAGATCTCCTGATCGTGCCCGACGGCACGCCGGGCGCCTTCCACGCCCGCGTCAACCTGACCGAGCCGACCGGCGCCGACACGCTCCTGCTCTGCACGATCGGCGGCGAGCGCGACCTCTGCGTGCGCGCCTCGCGCCATGTCCACGCCAAGGAGGGCGACGTGCTCGCGCTCCGGCCGCGCGACGATTCGCTCCACCTGTTCCACGTCGAGACCGGCCAGCGCCTCAATTGAGCGCGGCCAACGGAGGGAGAGCCACGATGAAAGCAGCCGTGCTCCACCGCTATGACGAGAAGCTGACCGCGCCCGAGTTCGTGCGCTACGAGACGGTCGACGACCCGAAGATCGAGAAGCCGACCGATGTGATCGTCAGGATCGGCGGTGCCGGCGTCTGCCGCACCGACCTGCACCTGGTCGAGGGCGTCTGGAAGGGCGTCATCGACCTCGGATTCCCGCACATCATGGGCCACGAGAACGCCGGCTGGGTCGAGGCGGTCGGCGCGGGCGTCGAGAGCGTCAAGGTCGGCGATCCGGTGGTCTGCCATCCGCTCGTCACCAGCGGCCATTGCCTCGCCTGCCGGCGCGGCAACGACATGCAGGCCGAGGAATCGAGCTTCCCCGGCCTCAACGCGCCGGGCGGCTATGCCGATTACCTGCGCACCGGCGAGCGCACCCTGATCAAGCTGCCGACATCGCTCGCGCCCAAGGACGTAGCACCCTACACCGACGCCGGGCTCACCGCCTACCGCGCCGCCAAGAAGGCATCGCGCCATCTGGTGCCGGGCGAGTACGCGGTGGTGATCGGCGCGGGCGGGCTCGGCCATATCGGCATCCAGGTGCTGGCCGCGCTCTCGCCCGCCGAGATCATCGTGGTGGACAGGTCCGACCTTGCGCTCGGCCTCGCCAAGGAATGCGGCGCGCACCACACGGTCAAGGCCGACGGCAACGAGGTCGAGGCCGTGCTCGGGCTCACCAAGGGCAAGGGCGCGGAGGCGGTGATCGACTTCGTCGGCGAGGGCGGCTCGATCGAGAAGGGCCTCGCCATGACCCGCAACGCCGGCAGCTACTACATCGTCGGCTATGGCGGCAAGATCGAGATCCCGGCGGTGACCATGATCATCACCGAAAAGAACATCATCGGCAATCTGGTCGGCACCTACCCCGAGCTGGTCGAGCTGATGGCGCTCGCCGACCGCGGCCTGGTCACGCTCGCCACCAAGGAATACAAGCTCGCCGAGGCCAACCAGGCGCTGCACGACCTGCACCACGGCAAGGTCAAGGGCCGCGCCGTGCTGATTCCATAAGCCCGACGGACCTGCCGCGGATGTCATTGGCGCTACCCGGCATCGAGGGCAAGGTCGCGCTGGTCACCGGCCACGGCCGCGGCATGGGCCGCGCCGTCGCCGAGCGTCTGACGAGCATGGGCGCCCGCGTCGTCGGCTTCGACCTGCCCGAGATCGACCTCGCGCGGCTCGACGCCATCCCCGGCCATGTCGAGCGGGCGGTCGCCGAGCACGGCCGCATCGACATCCTGGTGAACAACGCCGGCGTGATCGGCATCGGCACCATCGTCGACACCCCGCTCGACGAGCTAGAGCGCGTGCTCACCATCAATCTCAAGGCGCCGTTCATGCTGATGCGCGCGGTGATCCCGCACATGGTGGCGGCCGGCGGCGGCGCGATCGTCAACAACGCGAGCGACCAAGCGCTGATCGGCAAGCGCGCCTGTGCCGCCTATGGCGCGTCCAAGGCGGCGCTCGCCCAGCTCACCAAGAGCGCCGCGCTCGACTGGGCCGAGCACGGCATCCGCGTCAACGCGGTCGCGCCCGGCACCGTCGACACCGCGATGATCGGCCAGTTGATGGAGACGCTCGCGGCGCGCTTCCCGTCTCTCTACTCGAACGACGCGCTCGCCGCCTACCGGGACGCCATCCCGCTCAAGCGCTTCGGCCGGCCCGAGGAGGTCGCCTGGCTGATCGCCTTCCTCGCCTCCGACGCCGCCTCCTTCATCACCGGCGCCGTGATCTCGATCGACGGCGGCTACGTGGCGCAGTGACGCATCGGCAGCGGCAGTGCCGACCGGCCCTCATGCTTCGACAGGCTCAGCATGAGGGCGGAAATTAAAGGGCCTCATCCTGAGCCTGTCGAAGGATGAGGCCTGCACGCCTCGCCGATCCGTTCGGTCGAGGGGTTCGCCTTGGCCGCGGATCGGCTATGATGGCGGCAGGCGCCCAGGGCGGCGCGCGTGCGCATATCGAACAGCGACAGGGAGGAACATACCGTGGCAGGGATGACGACGCTGGTCGCCTATGTGAAGGCCAAGCCCGGCAAGGAGGCCGAGCTCAAGCAGGTTCTCCTGGGCCTGGTCGGCCCGACCCGCAAGGAGGCCGGCTGCATCGACTATCACCTGCACGTCAGCGACGACGACCCGCGCACCTTCCTGTTCTACGAGAACTGGCGCTCGCGCAAGGACCTCGACGAGCATCTCGAGATGCCCTACCTGAAGGCGTTCATCGCCAGGCACCCGGAGCTGCTCGACGGCGACATCCCGCTCCATTTCTATACCATGCTGAGCGAGCGGCCCAAGTGAGGCCCTAGACTCCAAACCCTCATGCTGAGCTTGTCGAAGCATGAGGCCGCGGCAGCGAAGCCCGCAGCGATCGGAGGCACCCGATGAACGACATGCCAGGCAGCGAGCCCCTCATCATCAAGCCCGAGGACATCGAGCCGCGCTTCAACTGGGGCCGCGCGGTCCCGGCGCCCGGCCACATGGCGGTCGATTTCGAGGAGCGCATCGACTTCCGCCGGCTGCACAACTACCGCGTCGCGCGCGCCCGCCAGGCCATGGCGAACGCCGGCCTCGGCGCCCTCCTCTGCTTCGACGCCAACAACATCCGCTATCTGTCGAGCACCGTGATCGGCGAATGGTCGCGCGACAAGATGAGCCGCTATGCGCTGCTGGCCGGCAATGCGGACGCCCATGTCTGGGACTTCGGGTCGGCCGCGACGCATCACCGCCGCAACATGCCGTGGACCGACCCGAAGTGCTATCACGCCGGCATGCTCGGCCTGCGCGGCGCGGTGCCGCCCTCGGCCGGGCTGATGAAGCAGGCGGCCGAGGAGATCAAGGCGATCCTCGCCGAGCACGGCGTCGCCGGCATGCCGGTCGGCGTCGACCTCGTCGAGCCGCCGATGATGCACGAGCTCGAGCGCGCCGGCATCAAGGTGGCTGACGGCCAGCAGGCGCTGCTCGATGCGCGCGAGATCAAGAACATCGACGAGCTGATCCTGCTCAACCAGGCGGCCTCGATGGTCGACGGCGTCTATCACCAGATCTACGAGGAGCTGAAGCCCGGCGTGCGCGAGGCCGACATCGTGGCGGGCGCCACCAAGACGCTCTACCAGATGGGCTCGGACCAGGTCGAGGCGATCAACGCGATCTCGGGCGAGCGCTGCAACCCGCACCCGCACAACTTCACCGACCGGCTGATCCGACCGGGCGACCAGGCCTTCTTCGACATCATCCAGTCCTATATGGGCTATCGCACCTGCTACTACCGCACCTTCAATGTCGGCCGCGCGACCGATGCGCAGAAGGACGCCTACAAGAAGGCGCGCGAATGGGTCGACGCCTCGATCGCGCTGATCCGCCCCGGCATGACCACCGACAAGGTGGCGGCCTGCTGGCCGAAGGCCGAAGAGCTCGGCTTCGCCAACGAGATGGAGTGCTTCGGCCTGCAGTTCGGCCACGGCCTCGGGCTCTTCCTGCACGAGCGGCCGATCATCTCGCGCCTGGTCTCGATGAAGGACCCCTTGGAGATCAAGGAAGGCATGGTGTTCGCGCTCGAGACCTACTGCCCGGCCAAGGACGGCTTCTCCGGCGCGCGCATCGAGGAGGAGGTCATCGTCACCGACAAGGGCTGCCGCATCATCACCCTGTTCCCGTCCGAAGAACTGCCGATCGCGAACGCTTATTGAGGGCGACACTGGGGCGGCGCCTCCCCCCCCCTGTGCGTCATGGCCCGGCTTGACCGGGCTATCCAGGGGCGGCGGCATCTCTACGATCGTCATTGCCGTCCCCCGGCTTGACCGGGGGATCAACCCGGCAATCCAGGCCCGACGCCGCCCGGAATTTCGAAAGGAAGCCTGGATGCCCGGATCAAGTCCGGGCATGACGACGGAGGGTGGATCGTATCGAAGCCATAGGCCGGCGGCGCGGCCTAGCATCCGGTCATCGCACGCGCTATATCACCCCCGATGAGCCAGCCAGATATCGCCCCGGAGGGCATTGCCGAGCGCCTGCTCGGCGCGGCCCGCAAGGCGGGCGCCGATGCCGCCGACGTCGTCATCGTCCACGGCATTTCCGAAGACATCAGCGTGCGCCTCGGCAAGACCGAGACGGTGGAGCGCGCCGAGGGCCGCGACCTTGGCCTGCGTGTCTTCATCGGCAGGCGCCAGGCGATCGTCTCGACCAACGACTTCTCGCCCAAGGCGCTCGACGCGCTGGCCGAACGCGCGGTCGAGATGGCGCGCGCCGTGCCGGAGGACCCGTTCTGCGGCCTCGCCGACAGCGCACGCTACGCAAAGGAGATCGCCGCGCTCGACCTCGCCGACGGCGGCGAACCGTCCGCCGCGACGATGACCGCGCTCGCTCTCGAAGCGGAGGACGCGGCGCGCGCGGTGCCCGGCGTCACCAATTCGGAGGGCGCGGATTGCGGCTTCAACCGTGCCTTCATCGCGCTCGCCACCTCGGACGGCTTCTACGGCAGCTACGCCGCGACGCGCCATTCGCTCTCCGCCTCGGTGCTCGCCGGCGAAGGGCTCGACATGCAGCGCGACTACGACTACGCGGTCTCGACCCATCGCGCCGGCCTCAAATCCGCTGCCGAGATCGGCCGGAACGCGGGCGAGCGCGCGATGCGCCGGCTCAAGCCACGCAAAGCCACCTCCGGCCGCGTGCCGGTGGTCTACGAGCAGCGGCTCGCCGGCGGCCTGCTCGGCCATCTCGCGGGCGCGATCTCGGGCGCCGGCATCGCGCGCGGCACGAGCTTCCTGAAGGATAGGCTCGGCCAGCAGGTCTTCGCCGCCGGGCTCAACGTGATCGACGATCCCTTGCGCAAGCGCGGCCTGCGTTCCAAGCCGTTCGACGGCGAGGGCGTGCAGACGGCGCGGCGCGCCTTCATCGACCGCGGCACGCTGACCTCCTGGCTGCTCGATTCGCGCTCGGCCCGTCAGCTCGGTCTCGCCACCACCGGCAACGCCTCGCGCGGCACCGGCGGCCCGCCCTCGCCCGCGCCGAGCAACCTCTATCTGGAGCCCGGCGCGCTCTCGCCCGAGGCCCTGATCAGGGAGGTCGGGACTGGCCTCTACATCACCGAGCTGATCGGCATGGGCGTCAATGGCGTGACCGGCGACTACAGCCGGGGCGCCGCCGGCTTCTGGATCGAGGGCGGCGAGATCGCCTATCCAGTCAACGAGGTCACGGTCGCCGGCAACCTCAAGGACATGTTCCTCAACCTGATTCCGGCCGATGACCTCGTCTTCCGCACCGGCATGGACGCGCCCACCTTGCGCGTGGACGGCATGATGGTCGCCGGCCGTTGAGCCGCGCCGGGCCGAGCCGTGCTATCCTAGGTCGGGAAATGACCACCAAGGCCCAACGTGTCGACGCTGATTGACGAGCAGGGCAGGCCGCGCGGCTCGTGGTCGCTGCTGAGGCGCCTCGTGGTCGAGCATGTGCGGCCGTATCTCGGCCGGCTCGCGCTCGCAGTGCTCTGCATGATCGTCGCGGCCGGCGCGACCGCGCTGCTCGCCCAGGCCATGGAGCCGGTGCTCGACGACATCTTCATCAAGGGCGACCGCGACATGCTGATCGCGATCCCGCTCGCCGTGCTTGCCATCACGGTGGTCAAGGGGGCTGCGACCTACGGCCAGTCGGTGCTGATGGCCTGGGTCGGCCAGCGCGTCATCGCGGATTTGCAGGCGCGGCTCTTCGCACACCTGATGCGGCTCGACCTTGCCTTCTTCCACGACACGGCCTCGGGCAAGCTGATCTCGCGCTTCACCAACGACGTGAACGCGATGCGCAACGCCGTCTCCAACTCGCTGACCGGCCTGGTCAAGGATTCGCTGACGCTGAGCTTCCTCGCCGCCGTGATGATCGAGAAGGACTGGTCGCTCGCGCTGATCGCCTGCGTCATGTTCCCGCTCGCGGCCTACCCGATCATCCGGATCGGCCGGCGCATGCGCAAGGTCTCGACCAAGGCGTTCGCCGAGCTCGGCCTCTACACGGCGCGGCTCAACGAGGCGTTCCAGAGCGCACGCCACGTCAAGGCCTACAACCGCGAGGACTTCGAATCGGCGCGCACCTCCCGCCTGATCGAGAGCGTCTTCAAGCTGATCTTCAAGGCGCTCCGCGTGCGCGCCGCCTCGACGCCAATCATGGAGACGCTGGGCGGCGTCTTCATCGCGCTGATCGTCGGCTATGGCGGGCTGCAGGTGATCGAGGGCCGCATGACGACCGGCGAGTTCTTCGCCTTCATCACCGCCATGATGCTGGCCTATCAGCCCTTGAAGTCGCTCGCCAACCTGAACCTCAACATCCAGGAGGGGCTGGCCGCGGCGCAGCGCGTCTTCGAGGTGATCGACACCGAGCCGGGCGTGCGCGACCGGCCTGACGCGGTGACGCTGCCGCGCCGGGGCGGCGCGATCCGCTTCGCCGACGTCTCCTTTGCTTATGGTGCGGACACGCCGGCGCTGCACCATGTCAGCCTGGAGGTGCCGGCCGGGCGCACCGCGGCGCTGGTCGGCCCGTCGGGCGCCGGCAAGTCGACCATCCTCAACCTGATCCCGCGCTTCTACGATGTCGGCACCGGCGCGGTCTCGATCGGCGGCACCGACGTGCGCGCGGTCACGCTCGAATCCTTACGCGACCAGATCGCCCTGGTCAGCCAGGAGGCCGTGCTGTTCGACGACACGGTGTGCGCCAACATCGCCTATGGCCGGCTCGACGCCAGCGACGCGGAGATCGAGGCGGCGGCGCGGTCCGCCGGTGCGCAGGACTTCATCCTCGGCCTGCCGAACGGCTATGGCACCGTGATCGGCGAGCACGGCGTCAAGCTCTCGGGCGGGCAGCGCCAGCGTTTGCTCATCGCGCGCGCCATGCTGAAGGACGCGCCGATCCTCCTGCTCGACGAGGCGACCTCCGCGCTCGATTCCGAGACCGAGCGCCAAGTGCAGGCGGCGCTGCGCACCCTGATGAAGGGGCGCACCACGCTCGTCATCGCGCACCGGCTCTCGACCGTGCTCGACGCCGACGTGATCCACGTCATCGAGGGCGGCCGGGTCGTCGAATCGGGCACGCACGCCATGCTGCTCGCCAAGGGCGGCGCCTATGCCCGGCTCTACGCGCTGCAATTCGCGGCGGAGGAGACAACCGGCCGCGACGCGCGCGCCGGCGCCAGCGGCGGCGCGTAGCCATGCGGCGGCTGATCAAGCGCATCGGGCGCAGCGAGGCGCTGCGCCGGGCGTTGTGCTGGCTCGCCGCGCAATACATCCGCTTCGTCTATGTGACGACGCGCTGGCGCATCGAGGGCCGCGCGCCGGTCGACGCCCTGCTGGCGGCAGGGCAGCCTATCATCCCGGCGTTCTGGCACAGCCGGCTGCTGATGGCGCCCTTCGGCTGGGACCGCTGCCTGCCGACCAAGGTGCTGGTCTCGACCCATCGCGACGGCGAGCTGATCGCGCGCACCGTGCGCCATCTCGGCATCGACAGCATCCGCGGCTCGACCACGCGGGGCGGCGTGGCCGCGCTGCGCGCCATGCTGAAGGCGCTCAAATCCGGCGCGCACGTCGTCGTCACGCCGGACGGGCCGCGCGGCCCGCGCATGCGGGTGCAACCCGGCGCGATCCTGGCGGCGAGCCTCTCTGGCGCGCCGATCGTGCCGGCGACCTGCGCGGTCTCGCATTGCCGCTTCCTCGCCACCTGGGACCGCTTCGTGCTGGCGCTGCCGTTCGGCCGCGGCATCTATCTCTGGGGCGAGCCGCTGAGCGTGCCGCGCGACGCCGACGAAGCAGCGCGCGAGGCGGCGCGGCGGGAACTCGAACGGCGGCTGAACGCGCTGACCGAAAGGGCCGACCGGCTGATGGGCCATACGCCGATCGAGCCCGCGCCCGAGCCCGCCGCCGCGCCCGAACCCAAGGCCGCGACATGATCGGCGCGCTCGCGACGCCCGGAACCTATCGACTGGTCAGCCGGCTCGCCGGCCCGGCGATCTCGTTCTATCTGCGGCGGCGGCTCGCGCGCGGCAAGGAGGAGCGGGCGCGCTTCGGCGAGCGCCTGGGCCGCGCCGCACCGCCCCGCCCCGATGGCTTCCTCGTCTGGTGCCACGCCGCGAGCGTCGGCGAATCCATGGCGCTGCTGCCGCTGCTCGACCGGCTGCACCAGGCGCGGCCCGCCCTGAGCGCGCTGGTCACCAGCGGCACGGTGACCTCGGCCAGGTTGCTCGCCGAACGCCTGCCGCCCTTCGCCGTGCATCAATACGTGCCGGTCGACCGGCCCGACCCGGTGCGCCGCTTCCTCAAGCATTGGCGGCCCGACCTCGCGCTCTGGGTCGAATCCGAGCTGTGGCCCAATCTCGTGCTCGAAACCGCGCGGCGGGGCGTGCCGATGTTCCTCGTCAATGCGCGCATGTCGGATGCCTCGGCCGCGCGCTGGGTGCGCTACCCGAAGCTTATCGCGGCCCTGCTCGCCGCGTTCCGCGTCGTGCTGACCCAGACCGAGGCCGATGCGGCGCGCTTCCGTGATCTCGGCGCAACGGTCGAATGCACCGGCAACCTCAAATACGACGCGCCCGCGCCGCACTATGACGCGGCCGCGCTCGAGGCGTTGAAGGCCGCGATCGGCGGCAAGCCGTGCTGGCTCGCGGCGAGCACGCATGACGGCGAGGAAGCGGTCGCACTCGATGCGCATGTCCGGCTCGCCACGCGCCGGCGCGATCTCCTCACCATCGTCGCGCCGCGCCACCCGGAGCGCGGCGAGACGGTCGTTGCCCTCGCCCGCGCGCGCGGCCTCGTCGTGGCGCGGCGCAGCCGCGGCGAGCCGATCGCGCCCGAGACCGCCGTCTACCTCGCCGACACGCTCGGCGAGCTCGGCCTCTTCTATTCGCTATGCGGCGTCGTGTTCGTCGGCGGCTCGCTGGTGCCGGTCGGCGGCCACAACGCGATCGAGCCGGCGCGGCTCGATTGCGCGCTGATCGCCGGCCCCGACATGGCGAACTTCACCGATCTTCAGACCGCGCTGCGCGATGCCGGGGCGCTCGCCACGGTGCGCGACGCCGCCTCGCTCGCCGAAGCCGTCGCCGCCCTGCTCGACGATCCCGCCCGCCGCGACGCCTGCGCAACCTCGGCGCGACGCGTGGCGGAATCGCTCGGCGGCGCGGCCGAGCGCACGCTGGCGCATCTGCTCCCCGCGATCCCTGACGCGCAGAACAGCGAGGCGCCGCGCCGTGCACGCGCCTGAGTTCTGGGGGCCGAAGCAGCGCTGCCATCCGGCCGCGCTCGCCTTGTCGCCGCTTTCGGCACTCTACGACGCGGCGGGCTCGGTGCGCCGCGGCCTCGCGACGCCCGAGCGCGCCGCCGTGCCGGTCATCTGCGTCGGCAACCTGGTCGCGGGCGGCGCGGGCAAGACGCCGACCGCGCTCGCGCTCGGCCGCCTGCTGCGCGAGCTCGGGGCCACGCCGCATTTCCTGACCCGCGGCTATGGCGGCAGCGCGCGCGGCCCCTTGCGCGTCGAGCCCGCGCGGCACGACGCCGAGGCGGTCGGCGACGAGGCGCTGCTGCTCGCGGCCGAGGCGCCGACCTGGCTGTCGCCCGACCGGGTCAAGGGCGCGGCGGCGGCTGCTGCCGGCGGTGCAGGCCTGATCGTGATGGACGACGGGCTGCAGAACCCCTCGCTCGCCAAGGATCTCTCGTTCGTCGTGATCGATGGCGGCTTCGGCTTCGGCAATGGCCGCGTGCTGCCGGCCGGGCCGCTGCGCGAGCCGGTGGCGCGCGGGCTGAGGCGCGCCCAGGCCGTCGTGCTGATCGGGCCGGACGCGCTCGGCCTCGGCGCGTCGCTCGACGGCAAGGGACCGCCGGTGCTGTTCGCCGAGCTCGCCCCGGGGCCCGAGGCATTCCGTCTGCGCGAGCGCCCGATCGTCGCCTTCGCGGGCATCGGGAGGCCCGCGAAGTTCTTCGACACGCTGCGCACGATCGGCGCCGAGATCGTCGAGCGCCACGCCTTCCCCGACCATCACCGCTACAGCGAAGACGAGATCATGCGGCTGTGCGAGGCGGCGAACCGCCACGGCGGCAAGCCGGTGACCACCGCCAAGGACTATATGCGCCTCGGGCCCGAGGCGCGGCTCATGGTCGAGGTGCTCACCGTCTCGCTCGAATGGCGCGAACCAGAGGCGATACGCGCCCTCGTCATGCCGCTGGTCGAGCGCTCGCGCCGCCTCGCGGAGCGGCATGGCTAAGCCGCGACCGATCCGCCATGCGATCGAGGGCGGGCTCGCCTGGGCGAGCTTCGGCCTGCTCGGCCTGCTGCCGGTCGGCCTCGCCTCGGCGCTCGGCGGCTGGCTCGGCCGCATGGTCGGCCCGCTCACTGCGGTGCATCGCCGCGCCGCGCGCAACCTTGCCCGCGCCCTGCCCGAGCTCCCGCCCGATGAGCAGCGCCGGACTTTGCATGCGATGTGGGACAATCTCGGCCGGGTCGCCGCCGAGTATCCGCATCTCGGCCGCTTCGCGCCCTATGGCGCGAGGTCGCGCGTCGAGGTGGTCGGCGCCGAGCATCTCGACGAGGCGAGGGAGGACGGCAAGGGCGGCATCTTCTTCTCCGGCCATGTCGGCAATTGGGAGGTCGCCGCGCTCGCGGTCGAGAAGCGCGGCATCCCGGTCGCGCTGATCTACCGCGCGCCCAACAACCCTCATGTCGACCGGCTGATCTGGCGCTGCCGGGGGCCGGTCGCCGATTTCCGCGTGCCCAAGGGGCAGGCCGGCGCGCGCGACATCCTGCGCTGGCTCAGGTCCGGCGGGCATCTCGCCATGCTGGTCGACCAGAAGATGAACGACGGCATCGCGGTGCCGTTCTTCGGCCGCGACGCGATGACCGCGCCGGCGCTCGCCGAGCTCGCCCTCAAATACGACGTGCCGGCCTATCCGGTGCGCGTCGAGCGGCTCAACGGCGCGCGCTTCCGCATCACGGTGTTTCCGAAGCTCGAGTTCGCGCGCAGCGGCGACAAGGCCGCCGACGTCAAGGCCGCCATGCTGAAGGCGAACCAGGTGCTCGAAGCCTGGATCCGCGACCGCCCCGACCAATGGCTCTGGGTCCACAACCGCTGGCCGGGTTGAACACCCTCATCGTCATTGCCGGGCTTGACCCGGCAATCCAGTGTGGGACGCATTGACGCTGCATCCACGCCATCGTCATGCCCGGACTTGATCCGGACATCCAGGCTTCCTTCAAAAACCGTAGGGCCGAAGCATGGATTGCCGGGTCAAGCCCGGCAATGACGATTTAGAGGTTGTGGCGATGCCGGACCCTCAAAGCAACTCGCCCTGGCGGCTGTCGTCTTTCTTCGGGCGGCGGGGCTTATGCGGTTGTGAAGTATCGGGCGCGCCGCCGCCGGTCGCGGTCGCGTTCACCGTGCCGTCGGTGAATTCGAGGCCGAGCGCATCGCCGGGTGAGACCGTGCTCGCGGAACGGACCGGCCGGCCCTTCTCGTCGCGCACCACGACATAGCCGCGCTTGAGCACCTCCTTGTAGGAGTGGCTCTCCAGGAGGCGGCTCGCGGTGTCAAGGCGTTGCCGGTGATGATCCATGGTCAGCCGGCGCGCGCGCAGCAGCCGGTCGGCGAGCTGCGCGAGCTGGTCGTTGCGGGCGCCAAGGCCGAGCGAGGGATGGACGCGGGCGAGCCGGCGCGCGGCGGCATCGGCACGCTCGCGCTTGACCGCGAGGACGTGGCGCGGATGCGGCACGCGCGCCGCCTCGAGCCGCGCGCCGAGCCGTTGCAGCCGCGTATGCATCGCGGTCTCGAAGCGGTCGCCGCGGTCGTCGAGCCGCTGCATGGCGTGCTGCACCATGCCGGGCACCTGGTTGAGCCCGCGCGCGAGGCTCGCCGTGCGCTCGCGGCGGTGGCGGAGCAGCCGGTCGAACGCGCCGAGCGCGCGGCCCTCATAGCCGAGCACGTCGCGCTGCAGATCGGCGCGCACCGGCACCGCCATCTCGGCGGCGGCGCTCGGCGTCGGCGCGCGGCGGTCGGCCGCGAAGTCGATCAGCGTGGTGTCGGTCTCGTGGCCGACCGCCGAGATCAGCGGGATGCGGCTCTCGGCCGCGGCGCGCACCACGATCTCCTCGTTGAAGGCCCAGAGATCTTCGAGGCTGCCGCCGCCGCGCGCGACGATCAGGAGGTCCGGGCGCGGCGCCGGACCGGCCTCGGGTAGCGCGTTGAAGCCCCGGATGGCGGCGGCGACCTGCTCGGCCGCGCCCTCGCCCTGCACCAGCACCGGCCAGACCAGCACCCGGCGCGGGAAGCGCTCGGCGATGCGATGGAGGATATCGCGTATCACCGCACCGGTCGGCGAGGTGACCACGCCGATCAGCTCGGGCAGATAGGGCAGCGCCCGCTTGCGCGCGGCATCGAACAGGCCCTCGGCCTCGAGCTTCTTCTTGCGCTCCTCGAGCAGCTTGAGCAGCGCGCCGACGCCGGCGAGCTCGAGCCGCTCGACCACGATCTGGTATTTCGAGCGGCCGGGATAGGTGGTGATCCGCCCGGACGCGATCACCTCCATGCCGTCCTCGGGCGCGAGGCCGAGCCGGCCGACGCTGCCGCGCCAGCACACGGCATCGAGCACCGCGTCGCTGTCCTTCAGCGCGAAATAGAGATGGCCCGAGGCGTGGCGCTTGAAGCCCGAAATCTCGCCGCGCACGCGGACATGCCCGAAGCCCTCCTCCAGCGTGCGCTTGAGCGCGTGGGACAGCTCGCCGACCGTATAGACGCCGACATTCGCGCCCGGCTGATTGAGCAGCTCCGATTCTTCCATCGCCTCAGTCCCGGCTGCCGAGCATGAGTGCACGGGCCCCGCTGACTCTTCGCGAGGCACCCCCATGAGTCTTTCGCGAGTCACCCCCACCCCAGCCCTCCCCCATCAAGGGGGAGGGGGTAAGAGGGCGCGATCGCGCCGACAGCGCCTTTCCATTCCCTCCCCCCTTGTGGGGGAGGGATAGGGTGGGGGGTCTCACAAAGACTCTCATGCTTGCCTGTGCCGCGAGGAACCGAGACAGCCCCGGGCCGTCCGTCATCTGATCCCTGTCATCTGCCCTCTGATCCCTGCTACAAGGCGCCATGATAGCCCCTCAGAGCCGATTCGGCGCGCCATGAAAGTGCTCGTGCTCGGCGCGGGCGGGCGGGAGCATGCGCTCGCCTGGTCGCTCGCCGCCTCGCCGCTGGTCGACAAGCTCTATTGCGCGCCGGGCAATGCCGGCATCGCCGAGCAGGCGGCCTGCGTGCCGATCGACGTGATGGACTTCGCGCGCATCGCGGCCTTCTGCACCGACGAGCATATCGACTTCGTGGTGGTCGGGCCCGAGGCGCCGCTCTGCGCCGGGCTGGTCGACCAGCTCGAGGCCAGCGGCATCGCCGCCTTCGGGCCGAGCCAGGCGGCGGCGCGGCTTGAAGGCTCCAAGGGATTTATGAAGGAACTGTGCGCGCGCCGGGGCGTGCCGACCGCGGCGTTCGGCCGGTTCAGCGCGATCGAGCCGGCGGCGCGCTTCATCGAGGCGCAGAGGCCGCCGATCGTGGTCAAGGCCGACGGGCTCGCCGCCGGCAAGGGCGTGATCATCGCCGAGACGCGCGAGGCCGCGCGCGAGGCCGCCGCCGCCATGCTCTCGGGCGGCTTCGGCACGGCGGGCCGCGAGGTGGTGATCGAGGAGTTCCTCGACGGCGAGGAGCTGAGCTATTTCGCGCTGGCCGACGGCACGCACCTCCTCGAGCTCGACGCCGCGCAGGACCACAAGCGCGCCTTCGACCATGACGAGGGCCCGAACACCGGCGGCATGGGCGCCTACTCGCCCGCGCCGATCGCGACCGCCGCGCTAAAGGAGACGATCCGCGAGACCATCGTGCGCCCGCTGATCGAGGGGCTGGCGGATGAGGGCGCGCCCTACAAGGGCGTGCTGTTCGCCGGCATCATGGCGACGAGCGGCGGGCCGAAGCTGCTCGAGGTCAATTGCCGCTTCGGCGACCCGGAATGCCAGGTGCTGCTGCCGCGCCTGATCTCCGACCCCCTGCCCGCGCTGATCGCGGCGCGCGACGGCGCGCTCGACACGATGGATCTGCGCTGGCGCGACGAGGCGGCGCTCTGCGTCGTGCTCGCGACGCGCGGCTATCCCGGCGCCTACCAGAAGGGCAGCGTGATCCGCGGCCTCGACGAGGCCGCCGCCACCCCCGGCGTCACCCTCTTCCACGCCGGCACGAGACGGCGCGCCGACGGCGCCCTGCTTGCCGAGGGCGGCCGCGTCCTCAACGTGGTCGGCACAGGCGCAAGCGTGAAGGCCGCGCGCGACGCGGCCTATGCCGCGATCGAGAAGATCGACTGGCCGGAGGGGTTCTATCGGCGGGATATCGGGTGGAGGGCGGTCGGCTAACTGGCGACATCGGGAGACAACGGCGCCGCCTGCTTAGAACCGCGAACGAGCGCGAGCCCTCTCGCCGCGTCGATGGACATTGCCTTGCGCGATTCATAACATCGCGGCCGTGCCGCACGTCCGGGGGAGGACGCCGATGGCCGAGGGGTGCATTCGGGGCGTGCGTGTGGTGATCCTCGTCGCTGCAGCGATCTTCTTCGTCTTCGCCACCTCCCTGGCGGCGATCGCCGCAAACCCGCCCGACGCAACGCAAGCGCCGGAAGGAAATCGCGCTGTCACGCTTGCGGGCGAGCCGGCCGCCGGCCAGGACGGCGTCACCGACACCACGATCCGTCTCGGCATGTCGGCGGCCTTCTCCGGCAGCGCCCGCGCCTTGGGCATCGAGCTGTACCGCGGCGCGATGGCCTATTTCCGCGGCATCAACGAGGCGGGCGGCGTCTACGGCAGGCGCATCGAGATCATCGCCTATGACGACCGCTACGAGCCCGAGCTTGCCGTTCGCAACACGCTGCGCCTGATGAACCAGGACGACGTATTCGCCTTGTTCGACTATGTGGGCACGCCGACCATGAACCACGTGCTGCCCCTGCTGCGGAAATACCAGAGCAAGAACTACCTCCTGCTCTTCCCCTTCACCGGCGCCGAGACCAACCGAATCCCGCCCTATGACCGGTTCTCGTTCAATCTGCGCGCGTCCTATGCGCAGGAGACCGGCGGCCTGGTCGATCATTTCGTGGCCATCAACCGCAAGAAGATCGCGATGTTCTACCAGGTCGACGGCTACGGCCGGGCGGGCTGGGCCGGCGTGCGCAGCGGCTTGGCCAGGCACGGCCTGACGCTTGCCGGCGAGGCGACCTACAGGCGCGGCACCCCGTTCGGCGACAGCTACGACGCGCAGGTCGCCATCATGCAGGAGATCGACCCGGACGCGATCATCTGCATCGGAACCTATGCCGCGTGCGCCGGGTTCGTGCGCGACGCGCGCAACAGGGGCGTTGACGTGCCGGTCGGCACCCTCTCGTTCGTCGGCAGCGAAGCCATGCTCGATCTGCTCAGCGCGGCGGGCAAGGCGGCCGACAAGGACTATACCGCTCGCCTCGTCAGCGCCGAGGTGGTGCCGAGCTACAACGACGACTCGATCCCCGCGGTGCGCGAATACAAGGAGCAGATGACGCGCCATGGCGACGCGATCATGCCCCCCGAAGCACTGATCTATCCGGAAGGCAAGGACGCGCAGAACGAATACGTGCCGCTCGACGAAAGCTATACGAGCTTCGAAGGCTTCCTCGACGCCAAGCTGCTCGTCGAGATCCTGCGCCGGATCGGGCCGGACCTGAAGCGCACAGCGATCGAATCCGCAGCCATGACCATCCGCTACCTCGATCTCGGCCTGGGCGATCCGCTGTCCTTCGGCCGGCCGGAGAACAGCCGCCAAGCCTCCGACAAGGTATATTTCAGCATCGTCGCGGATGGCCGCCTCGTGCCGTTCGACGAAGCCGGCTGGAAGGCATGGGCCAAGCCATGAAGATCGCCCGCTACTACCGGAAGACCCTGTTCGGCATGTTCGCCATGATGGGCATCGTCGTGGTTGCCATCTCGGCGCTCTACGTGAACACGGTGGATCGCGAGCTGTCGAGCAACTTCGCGGCCGATGCGAAGGCGATCGCCCGCGGCATCGCGGATTCGAACGTCGACGTGATCGTCAACGAGAACTACTCGACTTGCAGAGCATCATCAACCAGTTCGTCGAGATCGGCGGAATCTCATACGTCTTCGTGGTCGACGACACCGGGACCATCATCGCCCACACCTTCGTCCCCGCCGTGCCGCCGGAGATCGTCGCCGACTACAAGAGCGGCAAGGCGAGCTACGATCGCAAGATCACGGGCATGGGCAGCTTCACCGAGGTCACCGCCGATATCCTCGCGGGCGAGGCCGGCAGCGTCCATGTTGGCATGGACAACGGCTTCATCGCGCTTCAGGTCCAGAAGGCAATCGGCAAGCAGGTGTACCTGCTGACCATCCTCTTCGTCGTGAGCATCCTGATCAGCTTCGCCCTGATGTACCAGGTTTCGCGCCCGCTGAACGACCTGGTCCACTATGCGCGCCACGCCGCGTTCCCGGCAGGCGAGATCGCGGCGCCGCCGGCCGAGCGCATCAAACGCCTGCTGCTGCGCGTCGACGAGATCGGCGAGCTGGGCCGGCTGCTCCGCGCGCTGATCCATCGCGCCCCATGATCCTGGCGGGCACCAGCCGACCGCGCAGCCGGTGGCTGATCGCCGCCATGTGCACGATTCTGCAGCTCTGCCTCGGCACCGTGTACGCCTGGAGCTATTTCCAGCCCGAACTGGTCCGCCAGTTCCGCTGGACCAACACCGAGACCTCGTGGGCGTTCGGCTTCGCCATCCTGTTTCTCGGCCTTGCCGCCGCCTGGGGCGGCATGAACCTTTCCAGGTTCGGCCCGCGCAAGCTCGCCATCGCCGGCGGCCTCCTGTTCGGCGCCGGTTATCTGCTGGCGTCACTGGCGCTCACCCTCCATAGCCTGGCCTTGTTCTATGTCGGCTACGGCGTGGTGGCCGGCACCGGCATCGGCCTCGGCTATGTGACGCCCATGAGCACGGTCACCAAATGGTTCCCGGACAAGCGGGGCTTGCTCACCGGCATCGTCGCCATGGGCTTCGGGCTCGGCGCCTTCGTGCTGAGCGTGGTGCTGGCCCCGCTGCTCATGGCCGCGTTCAGCCGGGATCTCGCCTGGGTGTTCGGCGCGCTCGGCGTGATCCTCGGCGGCGTGGCGACGCTCTGCGCCGGCTTCCTGCGCAACCCGCCCGAGGGCTATCTGCCCAAGGGCTATGTCGCGCCCAAGGCGAAGAAGGCCCATGGCGACCCCTATATCGCGGCCGCCGAGGCGCAGGAGCTGCCGCTCCGGCACTACCTGCTCGCCGGGCAGTATTGGATGATGTGGACGATCTTCTTCTTCAACATCGCGGCCGGCATCGCGATCATCAGCTTCCAGTCCCCGCTCTATCAGCAGATCTGGAAGCTCGAGGAGCCGGCGCTCGACCGCCTCACGCTCGGCGTCTATGGCGCGACCCTGATTGCCGTCAGCTCGCTGTTCAACGGCTTCGGGCGCATCTTCTGGGGTGCCGTGTCGGACCGGCTCGGCCGCGTCAACACCTTCCGCCTGCTGCTCGCGACCCAGATGGTCGCCTTCGGCATCCTGATGACCGAGCAGGACCCGTGGCTCTTCGCGCTCCTGATCTGCTACGTGCTGAGCTGCTTCGGCGGCGGCTTCGCGATCATGCCCTCCTTCGTGATGGACGTGTACGGCCAGAAGCGCATGTCGACCTTCTACGGCATCATCCTGACCGCCTGGTCGGCCGCAGGGATTCTCGGGCCGCTGCTGGTCGCGACCCTGCTCGACAACTACCCGGACCGCGCCATCATCTACTCGTTCATGGCGGGCATCCTGCTGCTCGGCGGCGGCTTCATCTTCAGCTTCCTGGTCAATGACGACCGCTTCATCGCGCGCAAGATCATGCTGCAGGATCTCGTCAATGGCGGAACCCCGGAGCCAGCCCCGGTGCCGATCCCGGTCTCTGCCAAGCCCCTATGAGCACGCCGCGTCGCGACCCCGGCCACTCGTCGAGGCCAGCCGCGTGCTCCGATCGTCACGGCGTCCTCCCGCGAGGAAGGAAGGGGATGGCGGGTGAATCCGGGCGCCATCCGAGCGCTTCGGGGTCATCCCCTCCGAAACCCTCCCCCTGGTCTTCTGCCGTCGGCGTCGATCCAGACCAACCTGCCTGCACCACCACCGGAGCGGCGCCGACGGATTGGAGGAGGGTTGTCGAGGGTGGCGCGCCGGCTCTCTACGGAATCGTATAAATCCCCACCTCGCTCGCGATGCCGCGGAGCGTTGCGGGGTGGGACGTGGGCGTCAGGCCGCGTTCGGCGAGGAGGCTCGTGGTGCGCGGGTCGTCGAGCACGGCGCTGGTCGCGAAGATTTCGCGCGCGGTCGCGAGGTGCTGCACGCGCGACGCGATGTTCACCGTCTGGCCGAAATAGTCCTGCCGCTCGTTGAGGCTGACCGCGATGCACGGGCCCTCGTGGATGCCGATCTTGAGCAGCAGGTCCTCGGCGCCGCGCTCCTCGTTGAGCCGGCGCATCGCCTCCCTCATGCGCATCGCGGCGGCGACCGCGCGGTCTGGCGTCGGGAAGGTCGCCATCACCGCGTCGCCGATGGTCTTGACCACGGCGCCGGCCTCCGCCGCCACGATCTCGTTGAGCACGGCGAAGTGCGTCCTGACCAGATCGAAGGCGGCGAGGTCGCCGACCCGGTCATAGAGCTCGGTCGAGCCGCGCAGATCGGTGAACAGGAAGGTGAGGCTGGTGATCTTGAGCCGCTGGTTCACGTCGAGCGTGTCGGTGCGGTAGATGTCGCGGAAGGTCTGGTTCGAGAGCAGGCGCTTCGCGGTGAGGAACGGGCGGCGCCGGCCGAGCAGCGCGTGCAGCGCCTCGTTCGCGATGCAGACCGAGGGGAGCGTGCGCACCTCGGCGTGGTTCTCGACCGCGATGCGCAAGGGGCCGGGCCGCATGACCAGGGTCTCGTTGTGGCGGTGGCCGCGGTCGAAGACGAGGGCGAGGCTCTGCCGCTCGCGGGTCGGCTCGCCCTTGACGTCGATGAACTGGGCGGCGTGCGTCACCGGCTCGAAGACGATGACGAAGGCCTCGGGCAGCTGCAGCGAGATGACCGCCTTCTCGCCCGGCGGCAGTTCGAGCGCCTCGATGACGAACTCCTCGACCAGCGCCTCGTAGTTCTCCTCGGGGATGGCGACGCCCGAGCCCCAGTAGATCTGGCGGAAGTATTCGAGCGGCGGGAGCTGGTGCGGGTTGTGCGCGGCGATGCGGCGCACGCGCGGGCTCACCGTGAAGGTGACCTCGACCATCTCGTCCAAGGTCGGCTCGTAGCCGGCGGCGCACAGCGCGCAGGTGTATTCGTCTTCCTGCACGGTCTTGAGCGAGGTGCTGGCATCCAGCACGCCGCCGCAGCCCGGGCACAGCACGTTCCACGACAGCTCGAACAGGCCGAGCCGCGCGGCGTGCAGGAAGCCGGCGACCGCCTCTTCCTCGTCGAGGCCGTGCCTCGCCGCGAAGTCGAGCGCGTTGACGCGGCCGAGCAGGCGGTCGGGCGCCTCGCGCACCGCCCGCTCGATGGCATCGACCACCTCCGCCCGCGCCGACTGACGCAGCACGCCGAACAGGGACTGCACCTCATCCATGCGGCCATCCTACGCCGAAACGCGCCGCCGCGGGAGGGGCGCTGAAACACGATCGCTTGAGATGGGATCGCCGAGAGATTTCATCTCCAACGATCCTACTCTAGCGCCGATCCCGGAAGAACCGCCGCAGCAATTCCCCCGCCCGCTTCTCCTCGATGCCGCCATAGAGCTCGGGGCGGTGGTGGCAGGTCGGTTGCGCAAAGATGCGGGCGCCGTGCTCGACGCCGCCGCCCTTGGGGTCGGGCGCGCCGTAGTAGAGCCGGCGGATGCGGGCGAAGGCGATCGCCTGCGCGCACATCGCGCAGGGCTCGAGCGTGACGTAGAGGTCGCACCCCGCGAGGCGCGGCGAGCCGAGCCGGCGCGCCGCCGCACGCAAGGCCAGCAGCTCGGCATGGGCGGTCGGGTCACGGTCGGCCTCGGTGCGGTTGCCGGCGGCGGCGATGACGGCGCCGCTCTTCGTGTCGACGATCACCGCGCCGACCGGCACCTCGCCGCGCGCCGCCGCGGCCTCCGCCTCGGCCAGCGCGAGCCGCATCGGCCGGAATCGCTTCGCTGCCATGCCGCGACACTCGGCGATGCGATCGGCACCGTCAAGCGAAGGGCCGGCGCTCGTCGGCTCTCGCAGGTGCATCACCCCCACTCCCTCCCCGACCCTCCCCCATCAAGGGGGAGGGGGTAAGAAAGCGACCGCGTGTAGCACGTTCCCTCTCCGCCCTCGTGGGCGGAGAGGGTAGGGAGAGGTGGGGGCGCCGCGCGTGCGAAGCTGGACGGGGCGTTGCGGCCACCCTATGTTCCCGCCATGCTGAAACCCTCCCGCGGGCGGCCGGTGATCGGGCTGAGCCTCGATTCCGAGGCGCCCGGCGGCTACTCCAAGTTTCCCTGGTACGCGCTGCGCCAGAACTATTTTGCCGCGGTGGCGGCGGCCGGCGGCCTTCCGGTCGCGCTGCCGCACGAGCCCGAGCTCGCCGCGCACTATCTCGCGCTGATCGATGGGCTGATCGTCACCGGCGGCGCCTTCGACGTCGACCCCGCGCTGTTCGGCGAGGCGGCGCGCCATCCGAGCGTCACCACCAAGGACCGGCGCACCGCCTTCGAGCTCGCGATCTGCCGCGCCGCCTATGAGGCGGACATGCCGAGCCTCGGCATCTGCGGCGGCGAGCAGCTCATGAACGTCGCGCTCGGCGGCACCCTGATCCAGCACATCCCGGACGAGGTGCCGGACGCGCTTGCCCACGAGCAGCCGAACCCGCGCGATCAGGCCGGCCACGCGGTCGAGGTGTTCGCCGGCACGCAGCTCGCCTCGATCGTGCCGGCGCGCGACATGCGGGTGAACAGCGCGCATCATCAGGCGGTCAAGGCGGCGGCGCCGGGGCTGAAGGTCAACGCGGTCGCGCCCGACGGCGTGATCGAGGGCATCGAGGACCCGACGCGGCGCTATTTCATCGGCGTGCAGTGGCACCCGGAATTCTCGATCGACCCGGGCGACGCCAAGCTGTTCGCTGCCCTGGTCGCGGCGTGCTCGCCTCGGCGAAGCCTCCGGCGGAGCCAGGGCCGTCATGACTGAGGCGGGCGAGCGCATTGCCAAGGCGCTGGCGCGCGCCGGCGTTGCATCGCGTCGCGAGGCCGAGAAGCTGATCGCGGCGGGCAGGGTCGCGCTCGACGACAAGACGGTCACCACGCCGGCGACCAGGGTGACGCCCGGCCAGGCGATCACGCTCGACGGCCAGCCGGTCAAGGCGGCCGAGCCGAGCGCGCTCTGGCGCTACCACAAGCCGCCCGGCCTGATCACCACGCACCGCGACCCCGAGGGCCGGCCGACCGTGTTCGACGCGCTGCCGAAAGAGCTCGGCCGGGTGATCTCGATCGGCCGGCTCGACTTCAACTCGGAAGGGTTGCTGCTGCTCACCAATGACGGCGCGCTGGCGCGGGCGCTCGAGCTGCCCTCGACCGGCTGGGTCAGGCGCTACCGGGTGCGCGTCCACGGCCGGCCAGACCCGGCGGCGCTTGCCGCGCTGAAAGAGGGCGCGACGGTGGAGGGCGTGCGCTACGGGCCGATCGAGGCCACGATCGATTCGACCAAGGGCGACAATGCCTGGCTCACCATCGCGCTCGGCGAGGGCAAGAACCGCGAGGTGCGCCGCGTGCTCGCGCCGCTTGGGCTCGAGGTCAACCGGCTCATCCGCATCGCCTATGGCCCGTTCCAGCTCGGCAAGCTCGGCCGCGGCGAGGTCGAGCGGGTGACGGGCAAGGTGATGCGCGAGCAGCTCGGCCGGCTCTTGCCGGGCGCGGGCGGCGCCAAGCGCCCGAGGCCGGATGCGCGTCGTCGCCGGTCGGCTTAGGGGCCGCCGCCTGCTGGCACCCGAAGGCCGCGACGTCCGCCCGACATCGGACCGCGCGCGCCAGGCGGTCTTCAACATCATCGAGCATGGCGGCCTCGCCGCCTCGCCGCTCGACGGCGCCAACGTGATCGACGCCTTCGCCGGCACCGGCGCGCTCGGCATCGAGGCGCTGTCGCGCGGCGCCACGCACTGCACGTTCGTCGAGAAGGAGCGCGCCGCCCTCGCCGCGCTCGAACGCAACCTCGATGCGCTCGGCCTGAAGGGCGCGGCGCGCATCATGCGCAGCGACGTGCCGAGCCTGCCGCCCGCGACGGCGCAAGCCGCCTTCGCCTTTCTCGACCCGCCCTATGGCGAGAACCTCGCCGCGTCCGCGCTCGATGCCCTCGCGCGCCGGGGCTGGCTCGCCCAAGGCGCGCTCTGCATCGTCGAGCTCGGCGCCCGCGACGACTTCGCGCCGCCGCCCGGCTTCACCCCGCTCGACGACCGCCGCTACGGCGCCGCCCGCATCGCGTTCCTGAGATATGACGGGAGAGAATGAACCACGAAGGCTTCGCCAACGGCCTATGCCTTAACGCGCAGCCCTTCGTCCTTCCCGGCCACGGTCCTTCAACTCGCTCTCAGCACCTCGCATGGCGAGCGCGATCGTCCGCGTGATCGGCTGCGCGCCGGTCGCGTAATAGGCGATGGTCCGCTTGCTGATGCCGAGCAGCTCGGCCGCCGCCGCCTGGGTCAGGCCGCGTGCCTTGAGCCACGCCCGAAACCGGCCCGGCGTCATCGCCGCCTTGGCCTGCTCCTGCGCGAGACGCCACAAGGTCTCGGACGAAAGGTCCAGGTCTTCGCCCCAGGTGACGGCCCAGCTCCAATCGCCGACCGATACCGCCTTGAACCGCTCCCGCTTGCGCAGGGGCCGAAAATGCGTGAGGCGAAACACCGGCTCAGTGAGATCGACGCGCGCGCGCGTGCCGTCGTCCCACGCGACATCGAGGACGTAGTCTTCATCGGCGGGCGTGACCGCGCTAATCTTCGGTGCGCTTCGAGCGGCGCGTGCCGTCGTCTTGCTCATTCAACTCAGCCCATTTCGCCAGCAGCATCGTCTCATGCTCGGCCGCCCAGGCGAGCGCCCTTCTCCGCAGCGCCGCCGGCGCCCTGCCGCGCCGCCGCAGCAATCCCAGCCCCCTGATCGCGTAGACCTCCTGAAAGTCGGGCCCGAGCAGATGGAAATGGGGTGGATTGTGGTCTCCCGCATACATGGCGAGCTTACCGCCATCGAGGAGCAGGAGCGTCGCATCAGCCGGCGGCAGACTCAAATCTATAGTGCAATCGTTGCACTTTCAAGACGGGAGGGAAAAGACGCCGCCTCACCGCCGGCCGAACAGGCGCTCGATGTCGGCGAGCTTGAGCTCGACGTAGGTGGGCCGGCCGTGATTGCACTGGCCGGCATGGGGGGTCGCCTCCATCAGGCGGAGCAGCGCGTCCATCTCGGGCTGAGTGAGCCGGCGGCCGGCGCGGATGCTCGAATGGCAGGCGAGCGTGGCGCACACCTCGCCGAGCTTTTCCTTGAGCGCGACCGCGTCGCCGAACTCGGCAAGCTCGTCCGCGAGGTCGCGCACCAGGGCCTTGACGTCGGCCTGGCCGAGCAGCGCCGGCACCTCGCGCACGATGACGGCGCGCCCGCCGAAGCGCTCGATGACGAGGCCGAGCTCGGCGAGCTCGCCTGCGCGCTCGGCGATGCGCTCGATCGCGGAGTCTTCCAGCTCGACGATCTCGGGCACCAGCAGCATCTGGCGCTTGATGCCGCCGTTCCGGAGCGCCGCCTTCATGCGCTCGAACACGATGCGCTCATGTGCCGCGTGCTGGTCGACGATGACGAGGCCGTCCGCGGTCTGCGCCACGATGTAGGTGCCGTGGACCTGGGCGCGGGCATGGCCGAGCGGCGCTTCGGCCGCTTCCGCTTCGTCGTCCTCCGCCGGTGCGGCGACAGGCGGGGCCGGTTGCTCATGGGGCGCCTGGAACGCGGCGGCGCTCTCGTAGAGGCCGCGCGGCGGCGCATCGGAGCGCGGATAGGCACCGGGCGCGGAACGATGGGTCGCGAGCGAGAGCTGGCGCGGCCCGATGCCCTCGGGACGAAATGCGCCGAGCGCCGCCTCGCTGACGCTCGACGAGGCGCGGTGGCCGGCGCCGGCGAGCGCGGTTTTGAGCGCGCCGACGATCAGCCCACGCACCAATCCGGCATCGCGGAAACGCACCTCGGCCTTGGTCGGATGCACGTTGACGTCGACCTCGTGCGGGTCGAGCGCGAGGAAGAGCGCGAGCATCGGGTGCCGTCCGCCCGCGACCAGGTCCTGATAGGCGCCGCGCACCGCGCCCTGCAGCAACCGGTCGCGCACCGGGCGGCCGTTGACGAAGAGATACTGGTGCTGCGCGGTGGCGCGGTGCTCGGTCGGCACGCCGGCGAAGCCCGCGAGCCGCACGCCCTCGCGTTCGGCCTCGATCGGGATCGCGTTGTCGGCGAAGCCGCGCCCCATGATGGCGGCGAGCCGCGCGAGGCCGCCCGGCTCCAGGTCCGGCTCGAAGCGGCGCGTGGCGCGGCCATCCGCCGAGAGCACGAAGCCGACGCGCGGATTTGCCATGGCGAGCCGGTCGACGACCTCGCCGATCGCGAGCATTTCGGCGCGCGCGGACTTCAGGAACTTGAGCCGCGCCGGCGTCGCGAAGAAGAGGTCGCGCACGATGACCTCGGTGCCACGCGTCCGCGCCGCGGGCTTGACCGGGCCGATCTCGCCGGCCTCGACCGCGATCTCAAACGCGCTGTCGGCGCCGGCCTGCCGGCTCAGCATGTCGAGCCGGCTGACCGCGGCGATCGAGGGCAGCGCCTCGCCGCGGAAGCCGAGCGTCGCGATGGCGAGCAGGTCGTCGTCATCGGCGAGCTTCGAGGTGGCGTGGCGGGCAAGCGCGAGCGGCAGCTCGTCGCGGCTCATGCCGGCGCCGTCATCGGCGACGCGCACCAGCGCTCGGCCGCCATCCTCGACCGTAATCTCGATGCGCGTGGCGCCGGCATCGAGCGCGTTCTCGACCAGCTCCTTGACCACGGAGGCCGGCCGCTCGATCACCTCGCCCGCGGCGATGCGGTTGACGACGCCCTCGGGCAGGAGGCGGATCGCCATCAGGCGTAGCCCTCCAGCCGTTCGCGCGCGAGCCGCTTGCCGCGCTCGACCGCGGGCTGGTCATAGGGGTTGACGCCGATCAGCGTCGCGATCACGACGACCTCCAGCATCGCGTTCATGAACAGGCCGCCGAGCGTGCGGGCATTGAGCGCCTCCAGCGCGATGCGCCGCACCGGCCGGCCGGCCTCGGCGAGCGCGGCCGCCGTCGCATCGGCCTCGGCGGCGAACAGCTCGTCCAGGCTGCGCCCGCCAAGGTAGGCGATTCCGAGCGCAGCGGCGAGCTTAGGTGCGATCCGCTCGCCGGCCTCCCGCCGGGCCGGGCCGAGGACGATGAAGGATTTGTCCGCCGGCCCCGCGAGATAGAGCTGGAGCTGGCTGTGCTGGTCGGTCGTGCCGCGCGCGAGCAAGGTGGTGAAGCCCTTGCCGTCCTTGCCGAGCGACTCGGCGACGAGCTGACGCCACCACTGGCCATAGGCGCGCAACGCATCGCCATAGCCCATCAGCACCACACTGCCGACGCCGCTCGCTTCGTTCGATCCGACGAGTTGCGCCGCGGCCTCGGCCACGGGATGCGGCGCGGCTTCGGTTGCATTGCGCGCCTCGTTGATCGCGGCGGCCGCGCCGGCGCGCAGGCCCCAGGCATCGAGGCCGAGATAGAGCGCCGGCACCAGCCCGACCAGCGAGAGCACCGAGAAGCGGCCGCCGAGCGCCGGGTCGTGATCGAGCGCCGGCGCGCCGATCTGTCCGGCGAGGCGGCGCAGCGGCGAATCGCCGGGCTCGACGATCGCGGCGAAGTGCTGGCCCGCCCGCGCCGGCCCGACGCGCCGCTTGACCCGCTCGAGCGCGAGCATGGCCTGGGCCAGCGTCTCGGGCGTCGAGCCCGATTTCGAGATCGCGAGGAAGCCGGTCTCGTCGAGATCAAGCGCATCGAAGGCGCGCGCGACGCCGTCGGGATCGACATTGTCGAGAAAGGTGATGCGCCTGCCGCCCTGGACGCCGCCCGGCGCGAGCGCGCCGACGATCGCCTGCGCGCCGAGGCTGGAGCCGCCCGTGCCGAGCACCACGAGATGGCGGAAGCGCGCGCGCATGATCGCCGCCTCGCGTTCCAGCACCTCGCGGTCGTCGATGCGTTCCGGCAGCGCGAGGAAGGCCGGGCTCCTGCCCTCGTCGAGCGCCGCGATGAGCCGGCCCAGCGCATGCTGAGCGGCCGCGCGTTTCGCCTCGCAGGGGACGGCCCGGCTCAAGGCGTCGCTTCGAGGCCGACCGGATCGCCCGCGACCACGACGACCAGCTTGTCGGGGTCGAGCAGGCGCTTGGCGACCCGCGCAACGTCGTCGAGCGTGACCGCCTCGATATAGGCGTTGCGCTTGTCGAAATAGTCGATGCCGAGATGGTAGACCTGCATGCTGACCAGCATGCTGGCGATGCCGGCGCCCGAATCGAAGCGCAGCGGAAACGCGCCGGTCAGGTGCCGCTTGGCGGCGGCAAGCTCCTCCTCGGTCACGCCCTCCTCCGCCAGCCGGCCGATCTCCTGGCGGATGATCGCGATCGATTCGGCGACGCGGTTGTTCTGGGTGGCGACGCCCCCCATGTAGAGCGCCGCCGCCTCCAGCGGCGCCAGATAGGTGTAGACCGAATAGGCGAGGCCGCGCTTCTCGCGCACTTCCTGATAGAGCCGCGAGGTAAAGGCGCCGCCGCCGAGGATGTAGTTCATCACATAGGCAATATAGAAGTCGGGATCGTCGCGCATGAGCCCGGGCATGCCGAACGTCACCACGCTCTGCGGCACGGCGAGCTGCTCGATGCGCACGAGGCTGCTGGTCGGCAGCGCGGCGGCGGGCAGCGCGGCGGGCGTCGCGTGCTCGGGCAGGCTGCCGAGCGCGACGTCGACGAGGCGCGCGATGTCGGAAGACTGCACGTCGCCGGCGACGCCGATCACCACATTGTCGCGCGCGATGCGTGCCTTGGCGAAGGCCTTGAGGTCGGCGGCCGCGATCGCCGCCATGCTCTCCTCGGTGCCGCGGGTCGGCGTGCCATAAGGGTGCGCGCCGAACGCCGCGTGGTACCAGGCCTCGGACGAGCGGGTCTCCGGGTCGTTCTTGCCGTCCCGGATGATGTGGAGGAACTGCGCCCGCACCCGCTCGACCGCGTCGGCATCGAAACGCGGCTCGTTGAGTGCGAGGCCGAGCAGGCGGAACGCGGTGTCGCGGTTCTGGGAGAGCGTGCGCAGATCGACCTCGATCGCGTCGCGCGTCGCGTTGAAATCGAGATCGATCGCCTTGTTGATGATGGCGCCCTGGAAGGCCTGCGAATCCATGTCGCCGGCGCCTTCGTCGAACAGCGCGGCGGCGAGCCGCGCCAGGCCCTCCTTGCCGGCCGGATCGAGCGCCGAGCCGCCCTTGAAATAGAGCGACATCGAGATCACCGGGATGCTCGGCTCGCGCACGTACCAGACGGTGAAGCCCTTGGGCGTCTTGATCTCCTCGACCACGGCGAACGCCGCGGCCGGCGGCGGCCTCAGCACGCCAAGCGCCGCGACCGCGACGAGCAGGAGCAGGACGGCAAGCGCGTAGCGGCGGGGGATGCGCATGGTTCAGCCCTTAGAGCACGGTTCGATCAGGTTGCTCAACCTGATCGGTGAATCGTGCTCCAACTCGTTGAATAGGGCAGGATTCACGCTTGAGACGGAATCGCGAGGCGATCCCGTCTCAAACGATTCTGCTCTAGCCTGGGGCAGCAGGAGGCCGGTCACCGAACGCTCCGGCTTGAGGATCTTGCGCGCGGCCTCGTTGACGCGCTCGACCGTGACCGCGTCGAGCCGCTCGGGATAGGTCTGGATGTCCTCGACGGTGAGGCCGAGGGAGAGCGCCGTGCCGAAGATGGTGGCGATCTGCTGCGGGTCGTCGAGCGCGTAGAGGGCGCTCGCCTTCATGCGCTCGACCGCTTCCGAGACCTCGGCAGCGGTCACGCCGTCGCGCAGGAGGTCGGCGATTGCCGTATCGAGCACGGTCTCGAGGTCTTCCATGGTGACGCCCGGCAGGGGCGCGGCATAGACGCTGAAGCTCGACCAGTCGATCGCGGTCGCGCGATAGCTCGAGCCGGCATAGGTGGCCTTCTTCTGCTCGACGGTGAGCGAGCGGTAGAGCCGGCTGGTCGAGGTCCGGCCGAGGATTTCGGAGAGGACGGAGAGCGCGGTCGCGGTGTCGCGGTCGGACGAGACGGCGCTCGGCGCCAGATAGCTGCGTACCAGCGACGGCTGCGTGGTGCGCGGGTCGCGCAGCGTCACGCGCCGCGCGACAAGCGGCTCGGGCTCCTGCAGCCGCACGCGCGGGCCGACGCCGCTCGGCGCGAGGGCGCCATAGTACTTCTCGGCCATCGGCCTGAGCTCCGCGGCCGTGATGTCGCCCGAGACCACGAGGATCGCGTTGTCCGGCGAATAGTATCGCTTGTAGAAGGCGAGCGCGGTCGCGCGGTCGAGCGTCTCCATCTCGTTGCGCCAGCCGATGGTCGGCGTGCCGAACGGATAGCGGACATAGAGCGCGGCCTCGATCTGCTCGTAGAGCAGCGCGCCGGGATCGTTGTCGATCCGGCTGCTGCGCTCCTCCAGGATCACCTGGCGCTCGGGCAGCACCACCTCGTCGGTCAGCCTGAGATTGCGCATGCGGTCCGCCTCGAGCGCCATGACGATCTCGAGCCGGTCGCGCGCCACCCTCTGGAAGTAGCCGGTATAGTCGGCCGAGGTGAAGGCGTTCTCTTCGCCGCCATTGTCGGCGACGAGGCGCGAGAACTCGCCATTGGGGTGCGCGGCCGTGCCCTTGAACATCAGGTGCTCGAGAAAATGGGCGACGCCCGACTTGCCGATCGGATCCTCGGCCGCACCGACCCGGTACCACACCATGTGGACCACGATCGGCGCGCGGTGGTTGGGCAGCACCACCACCTGCATGCCGTTCTCGAGGGTGAAGGTCTCGGCGTTGAAGAGCGCGGCGCGCGGGGCGCCGGCTGTGGCGAGGAGGGCGACGAGCCCGATCAGGAGGGCGAACAGACCACCGCGGAGAATGCGCGCCATGCCGACCACCGCCATCGTGACACCTCTGCCTGACCTTGGTTCCACAACGCGGCGACAATGAGGCATCCGGGTTGAGGGAATCCAAACGCCGGCCAACGCAAGCCTGCCCCCATAGTTAAGGGCGATATGCCGAACGGCAAGGGCACGTCGTGCGTGAGCTTGCTCTCATGCTTCGACAAGCTCAGCATGAGGACGTTGATTCTCAGCCTCATCCTGAGCCTGTCGAAGGATGGGGCCGCCGCACTGACCCACCGCCTGAAGGCGGCGCCCAATGTAGAATTGTTCGAATGTGAGGCCGCCCCGCACCAACGGCCTAGCGCGAAAGTCAGACGCTTGATGGCTTGGGGGCGCTCTAGAAGATGCCTTCGAGCATGCCCTTTTCACGGCGTTCGATGACCGGCGTCTCGCCCTCGGTCACCGGCTTGCCGAGCGCCGCGTTCTCGCGCAGGCGCTTGGCTTCCGCCTCGGCGTCGAGCGGCTCGCCCGGCTCCGGCGCCTCGCGCCAGAAGATCAGGTCTTCGAGGAAGCTCTGATCGGTCTTGGCATAGATCGAGAACTCGCGGTCGATGGTGTCGCGGATATCGGGCGTTACGCTCTCCGCGCCGGCCGCCCGCAGGATGGCGGCCTCGCCCTGCCCGAAGCCGGCCTCGGACGCGCCGTCCGAGGCCCCGGAGCCGCTGCCGAAGACATCCGTCGCCGCCTTCTGGCGCACCGGGATCTCCTGGCTGCCGGCGGTCGCCGTGCCCGGCGGGCGGAGCTCGAAATCGGGCGGCACGGTGAGCGGCAGGTTGGGCGCCACGGCGAACTCGTCGGGCGCCGACTTGCTGAGGCCGAGCGACTGCTTGATCCCCTCGCAGGCGTTCAGGCCGAGCATCAGGCCGCCCGCCACGAGCAGCGTCGCCGCCACGCGCGGCGCGCGCCCGGTTCCTCTATGCCGCATGGCCCGCATCCTCCTTACTTAGCAGGGCGGCTCGGACGGAACAAGCCGTCGATCAGGAGGATCGCGACGCCCACCGTGATCCCCGCATCGGCGATGTTGAACGCCGGCCAATGATAGCCGGCGGCATGGATGTCGATGAAGTCGATCACCCAGCCGAGCCGGGCGCGGTCGATCACGTTGCCGAGCGCGCCGCCGACGATCAGGCCGAGCGCGAGCGCGGGCCAGACCCGGCGGGTGCGTGCCAGCCAGATCATCAGCGCGAGCGAAATGACGACCGCGATACCCGCGATCAGCCACGGCCCGAAGCCGCTGTCGCTCTCCAGGAGGCCGAAGCTGATGCCGCGATTCTCGACCGGCACCAGGTTGAAGAACGAGGTTACCTCGATGGCGCGCGGCGGGTTCCACAGCGCGTCGCGGGCGAACCACTTGGCGAGCTGGTCGAGCACGACGACGAGCGCGGCGACCACCACGCCGATGCGCAGCATCCGATACCTGCCGCGGGCCGCGGCCGGCACGCGCATCGTCATGCCGTCTTCCTCGCCCTTCGCTTGCACGGGCGGCGTGGCGCCGGAAGCCGATGCCATCGCGCGAGCGCCGTCGCGCTACTCCGCGGCGGCACGGTGCGCCTGCACCGCATCGACGCAGCGGCCGCACAGCTCTGGGTAGGCCGCGTCGGCGCCGACATCGGGCAGGAGCTGCCAGCAGCGGCCGCACTTGGCGTGCTCGGAGCGCCGGAAGCGCACCGCGACGCCGGGCACGTCGGGCAGCGTCTCGAGCCCGCTCTCGCCCTCAGCTTCCGCGAACGGGCGCACGGTGAGGCCCGAGGTAATGCCGAGCTCGGGCAGCGACAGGCCCTTCAGTGCGAGCGCGTCGCGATAGGCCTCGTCGATGAAGAGCTCGGGCCAGGCCTCGAGCGAGGCACCGATCTTCTTCTCGGCGCGGGCGAGCTCGAGCGCCTTGGTGATGACGCGGCGCACCGCGAGCAGCTTCTCCATGGTCTCGGCCAGCGCATCGTCGCGCCACGCGGCGGGGATCTCGGGGAAGTTGCGCAGGTGGACGCTGGCCTCCGGCTCCTGGTGGCGGGTGCGCCAGGCCTCCTCGGCGGTGAACGGGATGAGCGGCGCGAGCCAGGCGGTCAGGCAGTCGAACAGCGTATCGAGCACGCTGCGCACGGCGCGCCGGCGCGGCGCATCCCAGCGGTCGCAATAGAGCGCGTCCTTGCGCACGTCGAAATAGAGCGCGGACAGTTCGACCGCGCAGAGATTGTGCACGGCGCTGAAGATGGCGTGGAAGTTGAACTCGTCGCACCAGCGGCGCAGATCGGCGTCGAAGCGGTGCAGGCGGTGCAGGATGTAGCGTTCGAGCGGCGGCATCTCGGCGACCGGCAGGCGCTCGTCCGCGCTGAAGCCGTCGAGGCTGCCGAGCAGATAACGCAGCGTGTTCCTGAGCCGCCTGTAGGAGTCGGCCTGGTAGCGCAGGATCTCCGGGCTGATGCGCATGTCCTCGGTGTAGTCGGTGCTGACCACCCAGAGCCGCAGGATGTCGGCGCCGTGCTGGTCGATCACCGCCTGCGGCGCGACCACGTTGCCGAGCGACTTCGACATCTTGCGCCCCTCGCCGTCGACGAAGAAGCCGTGCGTCAGCACCGCCTCGTAGGGCGCGCGGCCGCGCGTGCCGCAGGCTTCGAGCAGCGAGGAATGGAACCAGCCGCGATGCTGGTCCGAGCCTTCGAGATAGAGCGAGGCGGGCCACATCAGCTCGGGCCGCTGCTCCAGCACGTAACTGTGCGTCGCGCCCGAATCGAACCAGACGTCGAGGATGTCGGTGACCCGCTCATAGTTCGCCGCGTCGTAGTCGGGCGCGAGGAAGCGCGCGGGCTCGCTGTCGAACCAGGCCTCGGCGCCTTCCTGCTCGACCGCGGCGGCGACGCGCTCGACCACCTTGGGGTCGCGCAACGGCTCGCCGCTCCGCCTGTCGACGAAGACGGTGATCGGCACGCCCCAGATGCGCTGGCGCGACACCACCCAGTCCGGCCGCTGCTCGATCATGGCGCGGATGCGTTGGCGGCCCGACGGCGGCACCCAGCGCACCTGGTCGATCGCGGCGAGCGCGGTCTCGCGCAGGCCGTTCACGCTCATCGAGATGAACCATTGCGGCGTGGTGCGGAAGATCAGCGGCGCCTTGGAACGCCAGGAATGCGGATAGGAATGGGTGAGCTTACCCCTGGCGGCGAGCGCGCCGGCGGCGGCAAGCTCGTCCGCCACCAAGTCGTCGACCTTGAAGACATGCTGGCCCGCGACCAGCGGCACGTGCGCGGCGAACACGCCGTCATCGCCGACCGTCTCCGGCGTCTCGATCGGCGCGGCGCGGCCCGACCTCACTGCCTCGCTCGCATTGTGCTCGCGCACCACCTCGAAGTCCTCGACGCCGTGGCCCGGTGCGGTGTGCACGAAGCCGGTGCCCTGCTCGACCGTGACGTGCGCGCCGGCGAGCAGCGGCACGTCGAAATCATAGCCCCGGCCGCGCCAGGGATGCGCGCACACGGTTGCGGCCAACGCCGCGGCCGGCAGGTCGTCGGCGACGACCTTGTAGCCGTCGAGCTTCAGGTCTTTCGCGATCTGGCCGGCGAGCTCGGCCGCGACCACCAGCTTCTCGCCGTTCGCCTCGATCACCTGGTAGCGGATCGACGGCCCGAACGAGATCGCCCGGTTGCCGGGGATGGTCCAGGGCGTCGTTGTCCAGATCAGCACCGAGGCGTTGTCGAGCGCGGGCGCGCCCGGCTTGATCACCTTGAAGCGCACCCAGATGGTGGTCGAGGTGTGGTCGTGATACTCGACCTCGGCCTCGGCCAGCGCGGTCTTCTCCACCACCGACCACATCACCGGCCGGGCGCCGCGATAGAGGCTGCCATTGACCAGGAACTTGCCGAGCTCGCGCACGATCTGCGCCTCGGCCGCGAAGCTCATCGTGGTGTAGGGATTGTCCCAGTCGCCGATCACGCCGAGCCGCTTGAACTCCTCGCGCTGCACGCCGATCCAGTGCTCGGCGAAGGCGCGGCACTCGGCGCGGAACTGCGCGACCGGCACGGCATCCTTGTCCTTGCCGGCCTTCCGGTAGTTCTGCTCGATCTGCCACTCGATCGGCAGGCCGTGGCAGTCCCAGCCCGGTACATAGACCGAATCCTTGCCGAGCATCTGCTGCGAGCGGACGATGACGTCCTTCAGGATCTTGTTGAGCGCGTGGCCGAGATGGAGATGGCCGTTGGCATAGGGCGGGCCGTCATGCAGCACGAACTTCTCGCGCCCCTTGGACTGCGCGCGCAGCCTTTGATAGAGGCCAAGCCCGTCCCACAGCGCGAGGAAGTCGGGCTCGCGCTTCGGCAGCTCGGCCTTCATGGCGAAGCCGGTGCGCGGCAGGAACACGGTCGGTCGATAGTCGGTCGTCATGGCGATGCCTGTTCGAGCTCGTTCGCGGCGAGGCCCAGGCGCGGGCCGTCCGGCCGTTCGCGGGCGAGAATGGCGCGCGCGTCGCGACAATCAAGCGCGATCTGCGCCTTGAGCGCCTCGAGCCCGTCGAACTTGCGCTCGGGCCTGAGCCGGGCGACGAAGCGGAAGCAGACGCGCCGGCCGTAGAGATCGTCCGAAAAGTCGAAGAGGTGGACCTCGAGGCGCTCCTCCTCGCCGGCGAAGGTCGGCCGCTTGCCGAGATTGCCGACCGCCGGCACCCATTCGACGCCGGGCCCCCTCATCACCCCGGCGAACAGGGCATAGACCCCGGCGACCGGGTGGAGCAGGCCGCCGAGCCCGACATTCGCGGTCGGAAAACCCAAGGTGCGGCCGCGCCGATCGCCTTGCTTCACCCGGCCCTCGATCTCGAACCAGCGGCCGAGGATGGCGGCGGCCTCCCCGACCTCGCCGGCCGTGACCAGGTGCCTGGCGTCGCTCGACGAATACTTGGCGGTGCCCTCGCCCTGCGGCGCGACCAGCGTCACGCCGATGCCGGCCTCGCTCGCGACCCGGCGCAGCAGCGCGGCGTTGCCGGCGCGCCCCTTGCCGAACGCGAAGTCCTCGCCGACCACGAGATGGCGCGCGCCGATGCCGGCGAGCAGCACGTCGCGGATGAAGGTCTCGGGTGGCTTGGCGGCGAGCGCGCGGGTGAAGCGCAGGAGGTGCAGCCGCTCGACGCCGAGCGCCTTCAGGGCCAGCGCCTTGACGCGGAACGGCGTGAGCCGGAATGGCCGCTCCGGCGGCGCCAGCACGGCGCGCGGATGCGGCTCGAAGCTGAGCACGCCGAGCGGGGCCGCCTCGGCGCGCGCGACCGCCTTGGCCGCTTCGATCACGGCGCGATGGCCGCGGTGCACGCCGTCGAAATTGCCGATGGCGATCACGGCGCCCCGCAGTTCGGGCGCGATGCCGTCATAGTGGCGGATGATGCGCAATTCGAGCCTCGGCGCCTTGCTCAGATCAACGCAGGCAGATCGCGGCGCACCCTCATGCTTCGACAAGCTCAGCATGAGGGCTTTAATCTTCGGCCTCATCCTGAGCCTGTCGAAGGGTGAGGCCGCAGGGCCGCGCCGCTACCTTGACGCGGGCAGAGAATAGGCGGTGCGCTCGGGCTTGAGAAGCGGCGAGGGCCGCCGGGACGGGCGGCTCAGCCCCTGGACGGCACCTGGATCAGCGCCTCGCCGTCGATCACGATCTTGTCGCCGACCCAGCAGCTCGTTCGGAAAGTGACGCGCTTGCGCTCCTCGTGCAGGGCCTCGACCACGGCGCGCGCCACCACATAGTCGCCGGCGCGCACCGGCGCCTTGAAGCGCAGCTCCTGGCTGATGTAGATGCAGCCCGGCCCCGGCATGCGGCTGCCGATCACGGTCGAGATCATCGAGGCGGTCAGCATGCCGTGCACGATCGGCGTCTTGAAGATCGTGCCCTTGGCGAATTCCGGGCTGAAATGCAGCGGGTTGAAATCGCCGGACAGCTCGGCGAAGCGCGCGACCTCGGCCTGGCCGATGACCTTGCCGTACTCTCCCATCATGCCCAAGGAGAGGTCTTCGAAATAGTAGGCGGGCAGGCCCTCGACATAGCGACTCGGCTGCATTCCTCGCTCCAAGGCTTGCCGGCCGCGGTTTGCCGCGGCGCGGCGGACGGCATCGCGCGCCATCCCCGTTGTGCATTGCAACGGAGCCGGACTATACGAACCGTCGCAAGCCCCTGCAAGCACACCGTCAACATAGCTACCACATTATAACAATTGATAAATTTCTTGGAGTTTGTTAGAAGCACCGACTCGACGCGGTGCAACATATTGTTTTGCAACGCAAACCCGCGCGGCGCGTAGGGGTTCGATTTGACAAGGGCGGCGCGGCGCGGCCAAAACAACGCGGTGCTTAGCGACCCGCGCCAACCAGCCGCATCGAGGCCGCCCCATGATCGTGCTGAATGCCATTTTCCGCGCCAAGCCCGGCCAGGGCGACGCGATGCAGGCCGCGCTCGACGAGATGACGGCGCATGTGATCCAGAACGAGCCCGGCACGCTCGGCTTCTACGTCTGCCGCGACGGCGACGACCCCTTGCGCTTCATCACCTATGAGCGCTTCGCCGACCGCGCCGCCATGGATGCGCACAACGGCTCGGCCTATCGGGATGGCTGGGTGGAGCGCTTCGGCGCGCTGTTCGACGGCGGGCTCACCATCTATACCGGCCGGGAGACCGCCGCCAAACACAGCTAATAGACCGCCACAAGGGGCCTAAAGGGAGGGACACGCATGGCAAAGTTCTCCACCGTCCGCACGCCGAGCGTCGAGGAGATCCTCGACATCGCGGATTCGTTCGGGCTGACGCTGAGCCTCGACGACGCCGAATCGTTCCGCGGCCTGATGGCCGGCACGGTCGCCGCCTACAGCCGGATGGACGATCTGCCCGACCCCAAGCTGCCGGTGAAATACCCGCGCGACCCGGGCTACCGGCCGCGGCCGGAAGACAACAAATACAACCAGTGGTACTGGCGCTGCGAGGTCAAGGGCAAGAAGAGCGGCCCGCTCGCCGGCAAGCGCATCGCGCTCAAGGACAATATCTGCCTCGCCGGCGTGCCGATGATGAACGGCGCGACCGTGCTCGAAGGCTTCGTGCCCGACATCGACGCGACCGTGGTGACCCGCGTGCTGGATGCCGGCGGCACCATCATCGGCAAGGCGGCCAACACCTATCTCTGCTTCGACGGCGGCAGCCACACCACCGGCACCGGCATGGTCGAGAACCCGCGGAAGCCCGGCTACTCGTCAGGCGGCTCGTCGGCGGGCTGCGCGGTCGCAATCGCGATCGGCGAGGCCGACATGTCGCTCGGCGGCGACCAGGGCGGCTCGGTGCGCATGCCGGGCGCCTGGACCGGCGTGGTCGGCCACAAGCCGACGCACGGGCTCGTGCCCTATACCGGCGTGTTCCCGATCGAGGCGACGCTCGACCACTGCGGCCCGATCTGCTCGAGCGCGCGCGACGCCGCGACGCTCCTCCAGGTGATCGCCGGGTCCGACGGCTACGACCCGCGCCAAATCGGCACCAAGACGCAGAACTACGTCGCCGCGCTCGACAAGGGCGTCGGCAGCCTGAAGATCGGCGTGCTCAAGCAGGGCTTCGGCCATCCCGAGAGCGAGAAGGTGACCGATTCGAAGGTCAAGGCAGCGGCCGAGGTGTTGAAGAAGCTCGGCGCCGAGGTGCGCGAGGTCTCGGTGCCGTGGCACCTGCACGGCCTCGACATCTGGACCGCGATCGCGACCGAGGGCGCCACCGCGCAGATGCTCAAGGGCAACGGCATGGGCTGGAACTGGGAGGGCTACTACGCGACCTCGCTGCTCGATGCCTATGCGCGCGGCTGGCGCACCCGCCCGAACGACCTGTCGGAGACGGTCAAGCTCGTCATGCTGACCGGCGAATACATGCACCGGAACTATCACGGCCGCTTCTACGCCAAGGCGCAGAACCTGTCGCGCCAGCTGCGCGAGGCCTATGACGCGGCGCTCGCCGAGGTCGACGTGCTGATCCTGCCGACCATTCCGTTCCGCGCCACCAAGCTGCCGGCGCCCGACTGCTCGCGCGAGGAATATGTCGACCTCGCGCTCAACATGCTGCGCAACACGGCGCCGTTCGACGCCTCGGGCCATCCGGCCTGCACGGTCCCGTGCGGCGTCTCCGACGACCTGCCGATCGGCATGATGATCGTCGGCAAGCGTTATGACGACGCGACCGTGCTCCAGGTCGCCAACGCCTATGAGGGCGCGGTGGATTGGATGGAGGAGTGAGGGGCTTTCCCTCACCCTGACCCTCTCCCTCAAGCGGGAGCGGGAACCGCAGGCGCGGGCCGGGCCATTGGCGAGTCTGGCCGACGTAGGATTCACAACCCGAAGATCACGCCTCGGTGCGTCCCCCTCTCCCCTCCGGGGAGAGGGGCTAGGGGTGAGGGGCCGGCCGCACGGTGCAGGCCCGGCCCTACTCCTTCTCTTTCTCGCTGCGCCGGGCCAGGCGGTCGAGCTCGGCCTGCATCTGGTTGAGGCGCTCCTTGAGCGTCGTGATGTCCTCGGCCTCGTCGCGCTCAGGCGCCCCGGCCGGGCCGTTCGGCCCGCCCGCGCCGGGCTTGGCGAACGGCGAGAACATGCTCATCGCCTGCTGGAACATCTGGTAGTTCTGCCGGCTCAGGCGCTCCAGCTCGCCGAACGGGAACATGCCGCCGAAGGCGCGCTGGAGCTGCTCGCGGATCTGGCTCTGATTGCGCGTGAAGTTCTCCATCGAGTATTCGAGGTAGCGCGGCACGAAGGCCTGCAGCGAATCGCCGTAGAGGCGGATCAGCTCGCGCAGAAACCCGATCGGCAGCATGGTCTCGCCCTTGGCCTCTTCCTCGACGATGATCTGGGTGAGCACCTGGTGCGTGATGTTCTCGCCAGTCTTGGCGTCGTGGACCACGAACTCCTGGCCGTCGCGCACCATCTGGGCCAGGTGCTCGAGGGTGACGTAGCTCGACGTCGCCGTGTTATAGAGACGGCGGTTGGCGTATTTCTTGATGATGATGGTATCGCCTGGCGCGCTGCGGCCGGCGCGTTTCTCAGCCATGTGGCGCGTTCCTTTCGTGGCGGGCCTGGGCCCGCGGTTCGTCTGTTAATCTGGCAGGAAATGCTGCATCGCGCAAATCACGGGTTGCGGCGCGGTAGCGGGCCACGCGCTTGCGGGATGGCGGGGCATGGCGCCATGCCGCTATGCTGCCGGCGCCATGGCAGCGCCGCGCAAATCGACGAAAGAGACGAAAGCCGAGGGCGAGCCGCCCGGCATCGAGGCGCTGGCGTCCCGCTTCCTCGATCTGTGGCAGAGCCAGGTCGCGGCGTTCGCCGCGGACCCCGAGACCAACCGCATGCTCGGCCGCCTGATCGAGGCACAGCTCGGCGCGGCCGAGCGATTCCTCGAGGCGATGCAGGCAGCGCCCCGGGCCGCCGGGCATGAGCCGGGCAACCGAGGCGCCGCCGCGGCTCGGGCCGCGCCCGCTGCCGCTCCACCTCCTGGCGGCGAGCGCGACCTGGCTGAGCTCGCTCGCCGCCTTGCCGCTTGCGAGGCGCGGCTCGCTCGCCTGGAGCAGCGGCCTCGAAGCCGAAGCGGCGGCGCTGCGAAGCGCGCTCGCAAGCGAGACGGCTGAGGCGCTGCAGGCCGCGCTCGGCGGCGAGGTCAGGCGGCGGCTCGGGCTCTATCTCGACGGCATCGCGGCCTATCGCGCGCATCCCTATCGCCGCGCGCTCGCCGACCCGCCGGCGCTGTGGGCCGAGGGCACCACGCGCCTCTTCGACTACCGGCCGCGCGGCACGCCGATCGCCGCCGCCCTCTTCGTGCCCTCGCTGATCAACCGCGCCTACATCCTCGACCTCGCGGCGGAAGCGAGCCTGATGCGCCATCTCGCGCAGGCCGGCATCCGCGCCTTCCTGCTCGACTGGGCGGCACCCGGCGATGAGGAGCGCGGCTTCTCGCTCGACGATTACATCATCGGCCGGCTCGGCGCCGCGCTCGACGCCGCGGTCGCCGCGCATGGCGGGCCGGTCGTGCTCGCCGGCTATTGCATGGGCGGGCTGCTCGCGCTCCCGCTCGCGCTGCGCGAGCCAAGGAAGGTCAGCGCGCTCGCCCTGCTCGCGACGCCGTGGGACTTCGCGGCCGATGGCGGCGTGCAGCGCGGCCTCCTGATGGCGCACCGCGTCATGCTCGCGCGCATCGTCGAGGGCTTCGGCGTGCTGCCGACCGACGTGATCCAGGCGCTGTTCGCCGGGCTCGACCCGCTGCTCGCGGCGCGCAAGTTCGTCCGCTTCGCGACGCTCGACCCGGGTGGCGCGGATGCGCGCGCCTTCGTCGCGCTCGAGGACTGGCTCAACGACGGCGTGCCGCTGGCCGGCCCGGTCGCGCGCCAATGCCTGTTCGGCTGGTATGACGAGAACCGGCCGGGGCGCGGCCGCTTCGAGGTCGGCGGCGAGGCGGTGCTGCCGGCGCGCCTCGCTCAACCGGCGCTGGTGGTGATCCCGGCGGCCGATCGTATCGTGCCGCCGCCCTCGGCCGAAGCGCTCGCCGCGTCGATTCCGCACTGCACCGCGTGGCGGCCGGCGCTCGGCCATATCGGCATGATGGCGAGCCCGCGCGCCGGCGCCGCATTGCATGAGCCGCTGGTGCGCTGGATCGCCGCAGCCGGCGCATGATTTCTTGCGGGCAAGCGACTACCATCCCACATGGGAGGCGCCACGGGCGCAACGACGCCGTGGCGGCAATCATGTCAGGGAGATTCACATGAGCCGGGTCGCGATCGTCACCGGCGGCACCAGGGGTATCGGCGCCGCCATCTCGCAGAGGCTTCACGAGGCAGGCTACAAGGTGGCCGCCAACTATGGCGGCAATGACGAGGCTGCCAAGCGCTTCCACGACGAGACCGGCGTCAAGACCTACAAATGGGACGTCTCGGACCATGCGGCGTGCCAGGAAGGCGTCGCACAGGTGGTCGCCGAGCTCGGCCCGGTCGAGGTGCTGGTCAACAATGCCGGCATCACACGCGACAGCACGATCTTCAGGATGACGCCGGAGCAATGGCGCGCCGTGCTCGACACCAACCTGTCATCCTGCTTCAACATGTGCAGCCTGGTGGTCAACGCGATGCGCGAGCGCAAGTTCGGCCGCATCGTCAACATCGGCTCGATCAACGGCCAGGCCGGCCAGTACGGCCAGGTCAACTACGCCGCCGCCAAGTCCGGCATCCACGGCTTCACCAAGGCGCTGGCGCAGGAGGGCGCGCGCTTCAACATCACGGTGAACGCGGTGGCGCCGGGTTATGTCGATACCGACATGGTGCGCGCCGTGCCGGCCGACATCCTCGAGAAGATCATCGCGCGCATCCCGATCGGCCGGCTCGGCCGCGCCGACGACATCGCGCGCACCGTGCTCTTCCTGGTCGCCGACGACGCCGATTTCATCACCGGCTCGACCGTCTCGGTGAACGGCGGCCAGCACATGTATTGAGCGATCGAGCGCGGCAACCAACAACAAGGAAAGGCGGAACGGCATGGCAGGCAAGGTGGTGCTGGTCACGGGCGGCACGCGGGGCATCGGGGCGGCGATCGCGGTCGCGCTCAAAGAGGCGGGCCACACGGTCGCGGTCAACTATGCGAGCGACGAGCGCTTCGCCAAGACGTTCCAGGCCGAGACCGGCATCGCCGCCTACAAGTGGGACGTCGGCGACTTCGATGACTGCAAGCGCGGTTACGCCGCCGTGGCGAACGATCTCGGCCCGGTCGACATCCTCGTCAACAACGCGGGCGCGGTGGCCGAGAGCAAGTTCGAGAACATGACGCCTGAGCAATGGCACAAGGTGATCCGGGTCGATCTCGATTCGGTCTTCTACATGTGCAAGCTGGTCTACCCCTCGATGATGGAGCGGCGCTGGGGCCGCATCGTCAACATCGGCTCGATGAACGGCCAGGCCGGCCAGCTCAACCAGGTCAACTACGTCTCGGCCAAGGCCGGCATGCACGGCTTCACCAAGGCGCTCGCGCTCGAGGCCGCGAAGTACGGCATCACGGTGAACACGGTCGCGCCCGGCTATGTCGACACCTACATGATGCGCGAGATGCCCGAGCGCATCCGCGAGAAGATCATCGACAAGTCGCCGATCCGCCGCTTCGGCCTGCCCGAGGAGGTCGCCCACGCCGTGATGTACCTGGTCGACGACAAGGCCGCCTGGTCCACCGGCGCCACCGTCACCATCAACGGCGGCACGCATATGTATTGAGCGGCGGCTGCACCGAGAGGTGGCGCGGCCGTTCCCAAGAGAGTCTTCTGAGTCACCCTCACCCCACCCTCCCCCTTCAAGGGGGAGGGGGTAAGAAAGACATCGAGCCGCTGCACCTCATGTCCCCTCCCCCCTTGCGGGGGAGGGTTAGGGTGAGGGGCCTAAGAAAAACTTCCGTTTTCCGCTCAGGGCTCGAACGCGGAAGCCGCCGATCATTATCGCCCGCAACTCACTCCGGCTCGAAGCCCTTCGGTGCGAGCTCGAAGCCTTCGAAGCGGAAGGCAGGCGACACGGTGCAGCCGACCAGCGTCCAGGCGCCGAGCGAGCGGGCGCGCTGCCAAGCGAGCTTGGGCACGATGATCTGCGGGTGCTCGCCTGCCGTCAGGTTCGGCCCGAGCACCAGCCGCTCGCGCAGGCCGCCCTCGATCGAGATCTCGAGCTCGAGCGGGGCACCGGCATAGAAGTGCCAGATCTCGACGGCATCGACGCGGTGCCAGGCGGATTCCTCGCCGGCGGCGAGCAGGTAGTAGATCGCGGTGCCGTGGCCGCGCGCCTCGCCGCTGCCCGGATCGCGCCAGGTTTCCAGATAGTGGCCGCCTTCCGGGTGCGGCTCGAGGCCGAGGCGCTCGATCACCGCCTTCGCGGTCAAGCCGTCGACGTCCATCCTGGCCTCCTCCGCCCGCCGGCCGGTTCCGTGCTATATTGCTTTACATGCGGCCGGACGTCGTCGATCTCAACGCCTTCTACCGCTCGCGCCTCGGCCAGGTGGCGCGGCGCGCGATCCGGCGCGAGCTGCGCAAGCTGTGGCCGAGCGTCGCAGGCGATACCGTGCTCGGCATCGGCTATGCAACGCCCTTCCTCGGCCTCTACCGCGAGGAGGCGGTCCGCGTCATCGGGCTGATGCCGGCCGGCCAAGGCGTCATGGCATGGCCGGCCGAGGGCAAGCGCCTGGTCGCGATCACCGAGGAGGCCGACCTGCCACTGCCGGACGAGTGCGTAGACCGCATCCTGCTCGTCCACGCGCTCGAATTCACCGAGCAGACCGATCCCCTGATGCGCGAGGTCTGGCGCGTGCTGCGCCCGGGCGGCCGGCTGCTCGCGCTGGTGCCGAACCGGCGCAGCCTGTGGTCGCGGGTCGAGGGCACGCCGTTCGGCCACGGCCGGCCCTATAGCGGCTCGCAGCTCAACCGGCTCTTGCGCGAGGCCCGCTTCGACCCGGAGCGCCAGGAGGCCGCGCTCTACCTGCCGCCGGTCCAGGCCCGCCTGATGCTGCGCACGAGCGCGCTCTGGCAGCGCATCGGCGCGATCCTCGGCAAGCCGTTCGGCGGCCTCGTCCTGATCGAGGCGACCAAGCAGGTCTATGGCGCCCGGCCGGTCGCCAAGCGGGTGCGCCGCCGCGTGCTGGTGCCGCTGCCGGGCCCGGCGGTCGCCGCGACCGCCCGCACGCGATTTCAGGACGAGGAACCGGAGCCGCGCTGATCACTCCATCCCATGGCCGTGCTCTTCTTCGGGCTGCCCCATGTGGCCGCCCTCCATGTGCCCATCCTCCATGTGCCCATCCTCCATGTGATGGTGCATGTCCGACTGCATAGCGGCGCCGCGCGTGACCACGACCTCGACCGTGACCTCGCCGGCATGCTCGAAGCGCAAGGTCATCGGGAAGCGCTCGCCTTCGGTCAGCGGCGCGCTGAGGCCCAGCATCATGATGTGCAGCCCGCCGGGCGCGAAGCTGACCGTCTTGCCGGGCGCGATGGCGACGCCGTCGACCGGGCGCATGGTCATCAGCTCGCCTTCCTGTTTCGTCTCGTGCATCTCGGCACGCTCGGCGCGCGGCGTCGCGACGCCGACCAGGCGGTCGGCCTCGGCGCCCGTGTTCTCGATCGAGAGATAGGCCGCGCCGTTCGGTGCGCCGGGCGGCGTGAAGCGCGCCCAGGGCTGGATGATGTGGAGCGTGCCTTGCGCATGGTCATGGTCATGCTCACCGGCGAGCGCCGGCGCGACCAGGAGGAAGAGAACGGCGAGGAGCGCGAGCGGGCGTTTCATGCTGCCACCTGTCGATCAAAGGCGTCCCACGGTTTCGCTCAGGAAGCGGCCGCCGAGCTCGAGCCCGTCGGGCGCGATGCCGTGGCCGATGCCGCGGCTGATGTGCCATTGCACCGGCACCTCGGCGCGGCCGAGCACCTGCGCCGCGTCGAGCGTGGCCTCGACCGGCACCAGATCGTCGGCGTCGCCGTGGACGAGCAGGGTCGGCGGCCGGGCGACCGCCTCGTCGGCCAGGCTGTCGCCGCCGATCAGGCGGCCGGAATAGCCGAGCACGGCGCCGACGCCGCCCGGCCGGCGATAGGCAACGTAGAGCGAGGTCATGGTGCCCTGGCTGAAGCCGACCAGCGCGATCGCGCGCTCGGGCAAGTCAAGCATGGCGCGCTTGGCGTCGAGATAGGCGTTGAGCAGCGGCGCGGCGCGGCGCACGCCGTCGAGCTGAGCGGCCGGGTCGCGCCGCTGCAGCGAGAACCATTGCCGCCCCATCGGCGCCATGTCGCAACGCTCCGGCGCATGCGGCGAGGCGAAGTGCGCATGCGGCAGCAGCCGCGCCCAAGGCTCGGCGAGGCCGATCAGGTCGTTGCCGTCGGCGCCGAGCCCGTGCAGGAACACGACGAGCTGACGCGCTGCAGCGCCGCTCGCCGGGCCTATCTCCGGACCATCCAGACCAGCGCTCATCTCGGCTTCCTTGACAGTCATATGATGGAACGCCGGGATGATGGGCGGCGCATGGCGCGGCATCAAGGCACGATGACGTGACGCGACAAACCGTCACGCGCTTCGCGCCGAGCCCGACCGGCGCGCTCCACCTCGGCCACGCCTACGCCGCGCTGACCGCGTGGCGCGCCGCCAAGGCCGCGCAGGGCCGCTTCCACTTACGCATCGAGGACATCGACGCGACGCGCTGCCGTCCCGAGTTCGAGGCCCAGCAACTCGCGGATCTCGCCTGGCTCGGGCTCGACTGGGAGCGGCCGGTGCGCCGCCAGTCCGAGCACCTCGCCGACTATGCGGCCGTGCTCGAAACGTTGGACCAGGCCGGCCTGCTCTACCCCTGCTTCTGCACGCGCGCCGAGATCAGGGCCGAGATCGCGCGCGCCGGCGCCGCGCCTCATATCGCGAACGGGGGCGCCGAGCCGATCTATCCCGGCACCTGCCGGGCGCTAGCCATCGATGAGAGAAAACGCCGGATCGCGGCAGGTGCGCCCTACGCGCTCAGGCTCGACATGGCAGATGCGCTCGAACACGCCGGCCCGCTCGCCTGGCACGATCAGGTGCGCGGCCGCATCGAGGTGATGCCGCAGCGCTTCGGCGACATCGTGCTCGCGCGCAAGGAGATGCCGACCAGCTATCACCTGGCAGCGACGCTCGACGATCATTTGCAGGGCGTCACGCTGGTCACGCGCGGCGAGGATTTGTTCGAGGCGACGCATGTCCATCGCCTGCTCCAGGCGCTGCTCGGGCTCGATACGCCCGCCTACGCGCACCACCGGCTGATCACCGATCCGAGCGGACGGCGCCTCGCCAAGCGCGACAGGGCGCTGACGCTCGCCTCGCTCCGCGAACGCGGCGTCACGCCGGCCGAGATCGTCGCCGCGCTCGATGCCGGCAGCGTCGCACGCTTCTTCGAGAACACTGGGTGATTCGTTTATGTCCCGATGATCGGAGACGATCATCGGGACGCCCTCAGTCGCCGGGCGCGCGCATCCGCGCGCTTGGCTTTCGCCGCTCACGCGGCGCGGCGCGGTCGCGCCGTCCGAGCCTCGATGAGTCGAACTCATCGAGGCTCGGTCAGGCCGTCGGTACCCCGCTGCGCTCGGCGGTGAGCACCGAGCGGACGCCGACAACGGCGCCGAGCTTGCGGGCGATCGCCGCGGCGGCGTCGGGCGCGAGGCCGGCGACCTGGATGTCGACGCTGAGCCGCGGTACGGCACTATCGGCCTCGGGCGCGTGGTCGATCACGCTGTGGAAGCGCGTCGGCATCAGCGTCCTCAGCGCGAAGACCTCGAGCACGCGGGCGAGCGTGGTGGGCTCGGCGTCGGTCTGCACCGAGAAGCAGGTCAGCGGGGCGGGGTGGAGAGCGGCGCGCGGCGCGCTAGATGATAATGACATGACGGAGCGACTCCGATGAGGCGTTGACGACGACACGAAAAACGGCAGCCCGGCGCACTACCCGCGCCGGGGTCGTAATTCGCGTCGCGCTAAGTCGACGCCTCGGCTGCTCCGCAGTCATGGCCGGAACATAGTCAATCGCACCCTTTGAGGCAAGCCGCCGTCCGGCCCGGCGGCCGGTTCGGCACCCCGTCCTTCGACAGGCTCAGGACGAGGCCCAGATCCAAAGCCCTCATGCTGAGCTTGTCGAAGCATGAGCCTGTCAAAGCATGAGGGCGCAACCGCCCCCGGCCCGGCGGATTGACTTGACGCCGGCATGGCAGGGTGGCACGGCTAGGCGGGCGCCGCCTGCCCGTGCCTGCGGCCCGCAAGCCGGGCGATAAGGAATCTCCCCATGTCCGACACGCTGAGCACGATCATCGAGGTCGTCATCTACCTGCTCATGGCGGCGGTCGTCGTCGTGCTGTTCATGGGCCTCGGCACCCTCGGCAAGCCCAACAAGGGCGGCAAGGACGGCATGCGCGGCAACCGGCTGATGCGCTGGCGCGTCGGGCTGCAGTTCGCCGCGGTCGCGCTGCTCGCCATCCTGGTCTTCGTGCTGAAGAAGAACGGGGGCTGAGCCTGGTCAAGCTCACCCGCATCTACACCCGCGGCGGCGACAAGGGCGAGACCTCGCTCGGCGACGGCTCGCGCGTCGGGAAGCACGATCTCAGGGTCGAGTGCTTCGGTACGGTGGACGAGGCAAACGCCGCGATCGGCCTCGCCCGCCTGCATACCGAGGGCGAGGCCGACGCCATGCTCGCGCGCATCCAGAACGACCTGTTCGACCTCGGCGCCGACCTCTGCAACCCGAAGCCGAAAGAGGGCACGCTCCAGGTCGTGCAGGCGCAGATCGACCGGCTGGAGCATGAGATCGATATGATGAACGCGGCGCTGCGCCCGCTCGACTCCTTCGTCCTGCCGGGCGGCAGCGCGGCCTCGGCGCATCTTCACCTCGCGCGCACGGTGACGCGCCGCGCCGAGCGGCTCGCGGTCGCGCTCGCCGGGGAGGAGCGGGTCAACCCGACCGCGCTCATTTACCTCAACCGCCTGTCGGACCATCTGTTCGTGCTCGGCCGCTACCTCAACGACAAGGGCGCCCGCGACGTGCTCTGGGTCCCCGGCGCCAACCGTTAACATGGCCCGGCGCGGCGTTGACTCGGCCCCGCGGGCCCGCTTATGGTGCGACTGCGAAAGCCAAGCGACAATTCTGTTGCGATTGCGAAGAAACCAACACGGCACGCCCCGAGACGAGGCGTCGCGCGGCCTCCCCCACCCCCTGAGCTCATGAGGAACCAGCGACGATGAAAGTGATGGTTGCGGTAAAACGCACCATCGACGCCAACGTCAAGGTCCGCGTCAAGTCGGACGGCTCCGGCGTCGAAACCGCCAACGTGAAGATGGCGATGAACCCATTCTGCGAGATCGCGGTCGAGGAGGCCGTGCGCCTGCGGGAGGCCAATGTGGCGAGCGAGGTGGTGGCGGTCTCGGCCGGCCCGCAGGCGGTGCAGGAGACGCTGCGCTCGGCGCTCGCGATCGGCGCGGACCGCGCCGTCCACGTGCTCACCGACGCCGTGCTGCAGCCGCTCGCCATCGCGAAGCTCCTGAAGGCGGTCGCCGAAAAGGAGCAGCCGAAGCTCGTCATCCTCGGCAAGCAGGCGATCGACGACGACAACAACCAGACCGGCCAGATGCTTGCCGCGCTGCTCGGCTGGCCGCAGGCGACCTTCGCCTCCAAGATCAAGCTCGAGGGCGACGGCGCCGAGGTGACGCGCGAGATCGACGGCGGGCTCGAGACCATCGCGATCAAGCTGCCGGCGGTCGTCACCACCGACCTGCGCCTGAACGAGCCGCGCTACGCCTCGCTGCCCAACATCATGAAGGCCAAGAAGAAGCCGATCGACGTGGTGAAGCCGGAGGAACTCGGCGTCGACGTGACGCCGCGCCTCAAGCTGCTCAAGGTCGAGGAGCCGGCGCGGCGCAAGGGCGGCGTCACCGTCGCCGACGTGGCCGAGCTGGTCAGCAAGCTGCGTTCGGAAGCGAAGGTGATCGGATGAGCGCGCTCGTCATCGCGGAACACGACAACAAGAGCCTGAAGCGCGCGACGCTCCACGCGGTGACCGCGGCGAAGGCGCTCGGCGAGGGCGTCGACATCCTGGTCGCGGGCGCGGGCTCCGCCGCCGTCGCGGCCGAGGCCGCCAAGGTCGCGGGCGTCGGCAAGGTGCTGCACGCCGACGATGCCGCCTACGGCCACGGCCTCGCCGAGAACCTCGCGCCGCTCGTGGTCGGGCTCGCCGCCAACTATTCGCACCTGCTCGCGACCGCGACCACCTTCGGCAAGAACCTGATGCCGCGCGTCGCGGCCCTGCTCGACGTGGCCCAGCTCTCCGACATCACCCAGGTGGTCTCGCCCGATACCTTCGTGCGGCCGACCTATGCCGGCAATGCCATGACCACGGTGCAGAGCCTCGATGCCAAGCGCGTCATCACGGTGCGCGCGACCGCGTTCGAGCCGGCCGCGGCGGAAGGCGGCTCGGCAACTGTAGAGGCGGTCAGCGGCGCCGGCGACAAGGGGCTGTCGCGCTTCGTCAAGGCCGAGCTCGCGGATTCGGGACGGCCCGAGCTGACCAGCGCGCGCATCATCGTCTCGGGCGGCCGCGGCATGCAGTCGGGCGAGAACTTCAAGCTGGTCGAGGCGGTGGCCGACCGGCTCGGCGCCGCGGTCGGCGCCTCGCGCGCCGCGGTCGATGCCGGCTTCGTGCCGAACGACTACCAGGTCGGCCAGACCGGCAAGGTGGTGGCGCCCGACCTCTACATCGCGGTCGGCATCTCGGGCGCGATCCAGCACCTCGCCGGCATGAAGGATTCGAAGGTCATCGTCGCGATCAACAAGGATGCCGAGGCGCCGATCTTCCAGATCGCCGATTACGGCCTGGTCGCCGACCTGTTCAAGGCGCTGCCCGAGCTCGCCGACGAGCTCGACCGCCAGGGCCTCTCCAGGACCAAACCAGCGGGCTGACAGGAAACCAAGGAGCGCCGCGCCATCCGAAGCGCGACGGGTGCAACATGATCAAGACGATCGGCGTGATCGGTGCGGGCCAGATGGGCAACGGCATCGCGCACGTGGCCGCCCTCAAGGGCTTCGAGGTGATCCTGAGCGACGTCGCCGAGGAGCAGCTCGAGAAGGCGCGCGCCACCATCGACCAGAACCTCAAGCGTCAAGTCAACAAGGGCCTGATCAAGGCGGAGGAGCATGACGCCGCGCTCGCCCGCGTCAAGACGGTCACCGCGCTCTACGCGCTCAAGGACGTCGACCTCATCATCGAGGCCGCGATCGAGAACGAGGAGGTCAAGAAGGGCATCTATGCCAAGCTGAAGGGGCTGCTCAAGCCCGAGGCGCTGATCTGCACCAACACCTCCTCGATCTCGATCACCCGGCTCGCCGCCTCGACCGACCGGCCCGAGCGCTTCATGGGCATGCACTTCATGAACCCGGTGCCGCTGATGGAGCTGGTCGAGCTGGTGCGCGGCATCGCGACCGACGAATCCACCTACAAGGCGATCCGCGACCTCGCCCTCAAGCTCGGCAAGACGCCGGCGACCGCCGAGGACTTCCCGGCCTTCATCGTCAACCGCATCCTCCTGCCGATGATCAACGAGGCGATCTACGCCCTCTACGAGGGCGTCGGCTCGGTGCAGAACATCGACACCGCGATGAAGCTCGGCGCGCGCCACCCGATGGGGCCGCTCGAGCTCGCCGACTTCATCGGGCTCGATACCTGCCACGCCATCATGCAGGTGCTCTACGAGGGCCTCGCCGACAGCAAGTACCGGCCCTGCCCGCTGCTCGCCAAATACGTCGAGGCCGGCTGGCTCGGCCGCAAGACCGGCAAGGGCTTCTACGACTATTCCGGCCCGACCCCGGTGCCGACGCGCTAGGCAGCGTTCGCCGCACGCCTCGCCGTCACATCCACCCCATCGTCATGCCCCGGCTTGACCGGGGCATCCATCGTGCAGCGAGTCGGATGCCGGCATGGATTGCCGGGTCAAGCCCGGCAATGACGAATTGGATGTGAGCGGGCGTGAGTGGGTGTGAGTGAACGTCCCCTCAAGGGGATGACGGGCCGATCACGCCTGCGGCGAGCAGCCTATCCTCGATCAGCTCCATCACCGCATGGCCGACCGCGATGTGGGCCTCCTGGATACGCCCGGTCTCGCTCGACGGCACCACCAGCGCGAGGTCGCATTCTTTCAGCGCCGGGCCGCCGTCGCAGCCCAAGAGGCCGACGGTCGTGATGCCCTTGGCACGCGCGGCGTGCAGCGCGCGTACGATGTTGGGCGACTTGCCGGAGGTCGTGATGCCGATCAGCACGTCGCCGGGCCGGCCCAGGGTCTCGGCCATGCGGGCATAGTAGGTCTCGAAGTCGTAGTCGTTGCCGCAGGCGGTGAGCGAGGAGGAGTCGGTCGCCAAGGCAAGCGCCGGCAGGCCGTCGCGGTTGACCTGAGAGCGCAGGCGGATCAGCAGCTCTGCCGCGAGGTGCTGGGCATCGGCCGCCGAGCCGCCATTGCCGCAGAACATCAGCTTGCCGCCGCGCGCGAGGCTCGCCGCGCAGGCCTCCGCGATCTCGACCACGCGGCCCGCATGCGTCGCGATCAGCCGCTCCTTGATCTCGATCGAGCGGCGCAAGAGGTCGCGCACCTGGTCGGCTGCGGCCCGGTTGGCCTCGTCCGCCTGGGCGGGGAGCGTCGCGTGGGTTGACATGGGTGCCGCCTCGCCTCGATCGCGCTGGGGTGGGATGGAGCTTCCTGAATGCGTTTCGAGCTATTTCGTCCCTCCGCGGAGGGAGATCAAGGCGCTCATGGCGAATGTCGGGAAGCCGGAGCGGGGAACAGCTTGACATATGCCAGGCATATGCTAGCTTTAAACGAATTCGGGAGGCCCACCATGCGCACCGTGTCCATCTTCCGCAACAACCGGAACCAGGCGATCCGCCTGCCCAAGGATTTCGAGTTCCCGGGGGTGGCGGAACTCACCATCGAGAAGCAGGGCGATACCATCCTCCTGCGGCCGGTCCGGCCGAGCTGGACCTCGCTGGTGGACGAGCCGCGCGCAGACGCCGATTTCCTGACCGAACGTCCCGATCTGATCGAGGAAGGGCGGTTCTCGCTGAATGAGGACGATGCGAGCCGATGAGCACGGTCTATATGCTCGATACCGATATCTGCTCCTTCATCATGCGCGAACGGCCACCCGCCCTCCTGCAACGCCTGCAAGCGGCGGTGGAGCAGCAGAGCGGTATCGTGATCTCGGTGATCACCTACTACGAGATGCTGCTCGGGACCATCGGCCGCAACGCCTCGCCCCGCCATGCGGCGCTGGTCGATGCTTTCGTGGCACGCCTTTCCGCCATCCTGCCCTGGGAGCGGGTTGCCGCGGAGGAAGCCATGCGCATCCGCAAGGACCTGGCGGCGAAGGGCGCGCCCATCGGCGGCAACGACACGATGATCGCCGGCCATGCGCTCGCTGCCGACTGCGTGCTGGTCACCAACAACCTGCGCGAGTTCGCCCGGGTGAAGGGGTTGCGCGTGGAGGATTGGGGGGGAAATCCGCAGGATCGTGACGATTTCCGAGAGCAGGTGCCTTGATAAGGCATCCTTCCCACCGCAACCGGACACATGCGAGGCAGGAAGTATGTGCGGCTGCCCTTCGTGACGGCTGTGGAAGAACTTGCGATGTATGCAATCATTGATTAAAGTGATTGCATTGATGACAGAGGTTCCCCCTTGGCCAGCATCACGATTCGTAACCTCGAAGAACCGCTGAAGGCGCGGCTGCGCATTCGGGCTGCAGGGCACGGCCGCTCGATGGAAGAGGAGGCTCGCGACATTCTGCGCACGGCTCTCAGCCAGGAACCGGTGCGGCCGACGAACCTCGCGGCGGCAATCCGCGCGCGCTTCGCACCCTTGGGCGGCGTGGACCTGCCGGAGGTGCCGCGCGAACCGATGCGGGAGCCGCCGGACTTCGGCGGATGATTCTCCTCGATACCAATGTCCTGTCGGAGCTCATGCGGCCGGTGCCTTCGGCCGCGGTCGAAAGCTGGATGAGCGGCCAGCCGGTCGCTGGCATTTTCATTTCGGCGATTACCGAGGCCGAGTTGCGCTATGGCCTGGCGCTGTTGCCGGACGGCCAGCGGCAGAGGCGGCTCGTCGCCCAGGCAGAGGCGATGCTTGCCGAGGATTTTGCGGGCCGCGTCCTGCCCTTCGACAGTCCGGCAGCCGCCGCGTACGCCCGCATCGCCGCCACCCGGCGGCTCTCCGGGCGCCCGATCGCCCAGGCGGATGCGCAGATCGCGGCAATCGCAGCATCCCGTGGCGCTTCCCTCGCGACGCGGAATACCGCTGACTTCGTCGACTGCGGGATAGACGTCGTTGACCCTTGGAACGATGGGTCATAGCGGCTTGCTTTAGCTGCTCGGCTTTATGAAGCTCTACAAAAGGCTTGCCCAGCCGTAGCTTGCGAAGCAAGCGAAGGCTGGTTGGGGCGCCAGGATTCGAACCTGGGGTCACGGGACCAAAACCCGTTGCCTTACCGCTTGGCCACGCCCCAACAGGCCGCGGTTTGTCTAACATGGCAGCCGATTGATCGCTATGCCAGCGCGTACCAGACGCGGCCGAGCCACTCGTGCAGCGCCGCCGCGCTCGCGCTCATGCCGCCGCCCGAGGGGATGAAGTCCTTCGCCTCGATGGCGCGCGTGGGCGGCAGGATGGTCGGCGCCGGCACCACGGCGAGCCCGGTCTTCTCGAACGCCTCGACCGCGCGGCGCATGTGCTCGGCATGGGTCACCAGATAGATCTTCCTGATCCCGGCCTTGACCAGGATGGCGTGGCTCAGCTGCGCGTTCTCCTGGGTGTCGACCGAGGCCGATTCGATCCACGCCACCGGCACGCCGAACTCGTTCTCGAGCGCCTGCTTCATCAGGCTGGCCTCGGGCACACCCTCCGAATCTGGGTCGCCGCCCGAGACCAGGAGCGGCCGGCCGGTCTTGCGGTGCAGCCAGGCGCCGTAGCGCACCCGCTCGAGCCCGGCGCCCCGGATGGTGTCGCCGCCGAACTCGGGCGCCTTCCGATAGCGCCCGGCGCCGAGGATGACGATGGCGCCGACATCGTCCTCGAAGCGCTCGGGCGCAAGCGCGGGCGCAACGACGAGCGGCGCCGCGATGGCGCGCGCCACCGCCGGCGTCGACAGCGCATAGAGGACGATCAGCGCAAGCACGCAGAGGAACGCGCCGAAGCGCACGCGGAGGAGCAGGAGCAGAAGGCCGGCGCCGCCGAGGATGAAGAGGCTGGTCGGCGGCAGCACGATGATCTCGATAAACTCCTTCATGCGCCGCGCGCCGCGCGTTCGGCGAGTGCGCCGGCGACCCGCTCGATGACGGGCGGCCATTCGCCGATCGCCTTCTGGCGGAACAGCCGCCCGCTCGGGTACCAGGGGCTGTCCTCCCGCTCCAAGAGCCAGCGCCAGTCCGGCACGAAGGGCAAGAGCAGGAAGAACGGCCGCGCCAGCGCGCCGGCCAAGTGCATCACCGCAGTGTCGACGCCGATCACGAGGTCGAGCGCGGCGACGAGCGGGGCGGTATCGGCGAAGTCGTCGAGCTCGGCGGTCCAGTCCTCGATCGCGCCGAGCCCGCGCAGCACGTCGAGATCGCCTCCGCGCGGCTCCTTCTGGAGGCTGACCATGCGCACGCCGTCGATGGCGAAGAGCGGCTTCAGGAGCGCCGGCTCGATCGAACGGTTGTGGTCGTTCTTGTGCTTCGGGTTGCCGCGCCAGACCAGGCCGACATTGAGCCTGCCGCTGCCGAGCCGCGCCTTGAAGCGCGCGACGTCCTCGGCCGGCGCCGGCAGGTAGGGCACCTCGGCCGGCACGCTGTCGAGCCTTGTGCCGAAGGCGAACGGCAGGCTGAGGAACGGGATCTGATAGTCGAGGCCCTTGCGGCTCGGCACCACCTCGACCACCTCGACGTCGGGCAGCATGGCCATCAGCCGGCGCAGCGCCTTGGGCACGCCGATCTTCACCCGCTGGCCGAAGCCGACCACCTTCGGCACGTAGCGCGCGAACTGGATGGTGTCGCCGAAGCCCTGCTCGGCGTGGATCAGCACGCGCGAGCCGGCCGGCGCGCCGGGCTTCCAGAGCGGCTGGGGAAACTTGTTCGGCTTGACGCCCGGGCGCTGCCAGCGCCACTCGTGCTCCTCCCAGCCCTCCTCGAAGCGGCCGAGGGTGAGCAGCGTGAGGCCGAGATTGAAGTGGCCGTCGGCGAGGTCGTGCTTCTTGGCGAGCACGGCGCGATAGCGCGTGATCGCTTCCTCGTATTGCCCGACATCGTAGAACAGGTTGGCCTGGTTGAGCTCGGCCTGCACGAACTCCGGCCGTATCTCGAGCGCACGCGTATAGGCGGCGTCGGCTTCTTCGATGCGGCCCTGCGCCTTCAGGAGATTGGCGAGGTTGTTGATCGCCTCGGGGTATTCGGGGCGCAGCGCGATCGCGCGGTCATAGGCCTCGCGCGCCTCGTCGTGGCGCGACAGCGCGGCGAGCGCGATGCCCATATTGTTCAGGCATTCCGCATAGTCGGGCCTGAGCGCGAGCGCCTTGCGATACTGGACGATGGCGTCTTCCTCGCGCTCGTTCGCCTTGAGCACGTTGCCGTAGTTCATCAGGAGCTCGGGCGAGTTCGGCAGCAGCTCGATGGCGCGCGCGAGATTCGTCGCCGCCTCGGCGAAGCGCCTGAGCTCCTTCAGGACGATGCCGAGATTGCCGTAGGCCTCGGCATAGTCCGGCCGGCGCTCGATCGCCTTGCGATAGTCCTCGACTGCCTCCTCGAAGCGGCCGGCGCCATGCAGCACGTTCGCGCGCGTCAGATAGCTCTGCGCCGCCGTGGGGTCGAGCTCGATGGCGCGGTCGAGCCGGCGCAGCGCCTCGTCGTGGCGGCCAGCATCCTTGAGCGCGGCGGCGAGCGTGTTGAGCGCGCCGACCGAATCCGGCTTGAGCGCGAGCGACCGCTCGCAGGCGGTGATCGCCGCGTCGGTGCGGCGCAGCCGGCGCTCGACGATGCCGAGATTGTGCTGCAGGTCGGCGGAGTCCGGCTTGAGCGCGGCGGCGCGCCCGAAGCTCGCCGCCGCCTCCTCGAGCCGGCCGACCTTCTCGTGCATCGCGCCGAGCGCGTTGTGCGCGTCCGCATCGTTCGGGTCGCTTGCCACGGCGCGCTCGATCAAGCCGCGCGCCGCGGCCGCATCGCCCTGCTTCAGGCGGATCAGGCCGAGATTGACGAGCGCCGGGGCGTAGCGCGGCGCCTGCTTCAACAGCGCCTCATAGAGCGGCGCGGCATCCGCGAGGCGCCCCGCCTTCTGATGCACCGTCGCCTGCTTGAACTGCGCGGCGAGCGCCGGCGGCAGGGCGGCGGTCTGCGGCTGCGCCGCCGCAGTCGGGCCGGCGGCCGTCGGCTTGGACGGCGCGCGCAGCGCCGCCGCGGCGCGCGCGATGACCGCCTCCCAGTCGCCGATCGCGCTTTGACGGAACAGCCGCGCCGTCGGATACCAGGGCGAATCCTCGCGCTGCATCATCCAACGCCAATCGGGCGCGAAGGGCAGCAGGATCCAGACCGGCTTGCCGAGCGCGCCCGCAAGGTGCGCGACCGAGGTATCGGCCGCGATGACGAGGTCGAGCGCCTCGATCAGCGCCGCCGTATCGGCGAAGTCGCCGAGCTCGCCGGTCCAATCCTCGATCGGGCCGAGGCCACGCAGCGTCTCCAGCTCGCCCACGAGCGGCGCCTTCTGCAAGCTGACGAAGCGCGTCCCTTCGACCTGGAGCAGCGGCGCGAGCCGCGCGGGATCGAGCGAGCGGTTGCGGTCGTTCTTGTGGTTCGGGTTGCCGCGCCAGGCGAGGCCGATCTTCCTGCCCGCGCCGGCGAGCCGCGCGCGAAAGCCGGCGACCGCCTTCTCGTCCGCGCGCAGATAGGGAACCTCGGCCGGGATGGTGTCGAGTCTCGTGCCGAAGGCGCGCGGCAGGCTGAGCAGCGAGATCTGATAGTCGACGCGCGGCAGCGCCGTCTCGCGCTCGACCAGGAGCGCGTTGCCGAGCCCTTCGAAGAGGCGGCGCAAAGGCGGCCTGATCTCGAACACGACGCGATAGCCCTCGGCCTCGAGCATGGGCACATAGCGCGCGAACTGGATCGCGTCGCCGAGCCCCTGCTCGACATAGACCAGCACGCTCGAGCCCTTGGGCGCGGCGCGGCTCCACAGCGGCGCGATGTCGAGCCGCTTCGCAGCCTCCTCGTGGCTCGGCCGGTGCTCGTAGGCCTCCCAGCCGGCCGCGAAGTCGCCGGCGAGCAGCAGCGCGTGGGACAGGTTGAACTGCGCGCCGTGCCGCTTCGGGTCGATCGCCACGGCATGCCGGCCGCTGTCGAGCGCGAGGTCGAGCCGGCCGGCCGCGATCATGGCCGCGCACAGGTTCTGATGCGCGTCGATGCAGCTCGGGTCGAGCGCGATCGCCTTCCGATAGCAGGCGACCGCCTCGTCCTGGCGCCCTTGCGCGTTGCGCAGCACGCCGAGATTGGCATGGCTCAGGGCGAAACCGGGGTTGAGTTCGAGCGCGCGGGCGAACGCGGCCTCGGCCTCGTCGAAGCGGCTCGCGTCCTTCAGCGCGATGCCGAGATTGGACAGCGCCTCGGCGAAGTCGGGCCGGATGTCGAGCGCCCGGCGGTAGCAGCGCAGCGCCTCGTCGAGCTGGCCGCGGTCCTTGTAGGCGTTGCCGAGGTTGATCAGCGCCTCGGCATGGTCGGGCTTCAGTTCGAGGACGCGGCGATATTGCTCGATGGCGGCATCGAGGTCGCCGAAGGCTTGCAGCGCGCCGCCGAACGCGAAGCGGGCCTGCACATGATCAGGGTTGAGCGCGAGCGCGGCGCGGTATGCCTCGACCGCCTCCTTGCGCCGCCCGGCATCGGCGAGCGCATGGGCCCGGCCGAGCGCGGCGTCGATCGAGGCCGGCTTGAGCGCGAGCGCCCGGTCATAGGCGGCGAGCGCCTCGCCGGGCCGGCCCGCCTGGCGCAGCACGGCACCGAGGCTGGCCTGGCTCTCGGCGTGGTTGGGGCGCAGCCGGACCGCCTCCCGATAGGCCGCGATCGCCTCGTCAAGGCGGCCCAGATCCTTATACGCGGCGCCGAGATTGAGCCGAATATCGGGCGAGGCCGGCTTGAGCCGCGCCGCCTTGGCGAAGCGCTTCAGCGCCTCCTCCGGCCGGCCCAGCGCACGCAGCGCGACGCCGAGATTGGCATGCGCATCCGCATAGCCCGGCTCCAGCGCGATCGCCCGCTCATAGTGCGCGATCGCCTCGTCGGGCCGGCCGAGGCGGCGCAGCAGGATGGCGAGGCTGTTATGGGCGGCGGCATAGTCCGGCTTGATCGCGAGGGCACGCTCGATCAGCGCCAGCGCCTCGTCGGTGCGGCCCGACTGGGCGCAGATCACGCCGAGATTGTGCAGCGCCTCGGGCTGGTCGGGCCCGGCGGCCAGCACCTCGCGGTAGAGGGGCTCGGCCGCGGCAGCGGCGCCCCTGGCGTGCAGCGCGGTCGCCTCGCCGAGGCGCGCCGTCAGGTCGCGCCTCGCCTTCGCCGCAGCCCGCTTCGGTTCGTTGCTTGCCATGCCGTTCGCGCCTGTCCAACTCCAGCTTTCGCGCACAGGCCGCTGCAACGGGCGGCCGGCGCGCGGATTTTGGCCGAATTTCGCTAAGAAATCTTCCGCCCATCCGGGGTTTCAAGCCTCGACCGAACCGGACGCGCCGCGCCCGACGCCGCTTGACGTGTAGAGGACGATCCAGGATGGTCCGCCGTCTTCGAGGCGGGCCCCGACGCGATCATCGCCCGCGGACATGCCCGCCGCTCCCCCGGTCAGGGCCGCTCTGCCATCGCCTCTCACGCATCACCGTACGAAAAGGAACATGCCATGCAACTCGTAGGACGAACCCTGATGATCGCGGCCCTGGCCCTGCTCGCTTCGACCCTGGCGGCCTGGGGTGCGTCGCGCGGCCCTGATGCCGTCATGGAAGAGGTGATCGAAACGATCAACGAACAGGCCGACGTGCTGGACGGCATCAGGACGCCCGAGGACGTCGAGGCATCCAAAGACGAGGTGCAGCGGCTCGTCAGGACGATGAGAGAACTCACGCTCGAGCTCGAGACGCACAAGGACGCGCTCGAGAACGACGAGTCGTTGAGGGAGAGATTCAGCGACCCGCTCGACGCGGCACAGGGACGCCGGCAGCAGGCTGTCAACGGCATCGAGGAGCGCCTCGACGATGCCGCGAAGGAAAGGCTCTTCAAGCTGATGGAAGAAGCCGCGTCCGCCGAGTAGCGCTTAGACGCTCATTCCCCCGAGCGCGGCGGCGGCCCGCGCGACGGCACCCGCCCAGTCGCCCGGCCCGGCCTGGCGGAACAGCCGTGCGGTCGGATACCACGGGCTGTCGTCCCGGCCGCTCAGCCAGCGCCAGTCGGCGGCATAGGGCAAGAGAACCCAGAGGGGCTTGCCGAGCGCGCCGGCGAGGTGGGCGACCGCCGTATCGACCGCGATGACGAGGTCGAGCGCCTCGATCAGCGCCGCGGTGTCGGCGAGGTCGCCGAGCTCGGCGGTCCAGTCCTCGATCGGGCCGAAGCGGCGCAGCGTTTCGAGATCGCCGGCGCGCGGCTCCTTCTGGAGGCTCGCCAGGCGCACGCCCGGAACCTCGAACAGGGGTTTCAGCAGCGTCGGGTGGATCGAGCGGGCGAAATCGTTGCGGTGGCCGGCGCTGCCGCGCCAGGCGAGACCGACCCTGCGTCCGCCGCCGCCATCGAGACGGGCACGCCAAGCGGAAGCGGCGGCGGGCGGCGCCTTGAGATAGGGCACCTTGGCAGGCAGCTTGTCGAGCTCGATGCCGAGCGCATGCGGCAGGCTGAGCAGCGCGATCTGCTGCTGCACCGGCGGCAGCGCCGCGCCGCGCGTAACGACCTCGACCATGTCGAGGCCCGCCATCAGGCGGCGCAGCGGCTCCCGCACTTCGAGCACGACGCGATGGCCATGCGCGGCCAGCAGCGGCAGGAAGCGCGCGAACTGGATGACGTCGCCGAGGCCCTGCTCGGTGTGGACCAGCACGCTGGTGCCGGGCCTGAGCCCGGCTTGCCATTTCGGCGCGAGCGCGGCACGGCTCGCGGCATGAGACTCGCGGGCGCGGTGCTCGTAGAGCTTCCAGCCCTCGGCATAGCGGCCGGCGCTCAGGAGCGCGATCGAGAGGTTGAACAGGCGGATATCGAGCGCCGGGTCGAGCGCGACCGCCTTCCTGCCCTCGGCGATGGCTTCCTCGATGCGCCCGGAGGCGAGCAGCGCGCCGCACAGGTTCTGGTGCGCCTCGCCATTGCCGGGCGCGAGCGAGACCGCGCGCTCGTGGAGCCTGACCGCCTCGTCGAGCCGGCCGGCTTCGAGCCGCAGCCGGCCGAGATGGAGCAGCGCCGCCACGTCGTCGGGCCGCCGCGCCAGCACGCGCTCGAAGGCGGCCGCCGCCTCGTCGCGCCGTCCCAGGCCGCGCAGCAGGTCGCCGAGCGAGAGCAGCGCCTCGAAATAGTCGGGGCGCACCTCGACGGCGCGGCGATAGGCCTCGACCGCCTCGCCGACGCGGCCGAGCTTGCGCAGCACGATGGCGTGGTTGACGTGATACTCGGCGATCGCGGGCCTGAGCGCGGCGGCGCGCGCGAAGCAGGCGAGCGCGGCCTCGCGCTTGCCAAGCCGCTCGCACAGGGCGCCGAGCGCGTTGTGCGCCGTGGCGTCCTCGGGGTCGAGCGCGAGCGCCTGCTCGATCAGCGCCGCGGCCTCGGCGAGCTCGCCGCGGCCGAGGCAGGCGATGCCGCGCGACAGCAGGGAGGACGCGCTCTCGGCGGGTGCGGGCAGCGCCTCGACCATGCGGCCGATCACGCCGGCCCAGTCGCCGTCGGTCGCTTGGCGGAACAGCCGCGCGGTCGGGTACCACGGGCTGTCCTCGCGACCGAGCAGCCAGCGCCAGTCAGGCAGGCGCGGCAGCATGACCCAGACCGGCCGCGCCAGCGCGCCGGCGAGATGGGCGACCGCGGTATCGACCGTGACGACGAGATCGAGCGCCGCGATCAGCGCCGCCGTGTCGGCGAAGTCGCCGAGCTCGGCGGTCCAGTCCTCGACCGGACCGAAGCGCCGCAGCGTTTCGAGATCGCCGGGCGCCGGCTCCTTCTGCAGGCTGACCACGCGAACGCCCGGCCGTTGCAGCAGGGGCGCGAGCAGCGCCGGGTCGAGCGAGCGCACGGCATCGCCGGCCTTCGCAGGATTGCCGCGCCAGGCGAGGCCGAGCTTGAGGCCGGGGCCTTCGAGCCGTGCCTTGAAGCGCGCCACGGCGTCAGGCGCCGCGCCCAGATAGGGCACCTCGGCCGGGATGCTGTCGAGCCGCGTGCCGAAGCCGTGCGGCAGGCTCATCAGCGGGCAGTGCGAGCCGGCATAGCCGCCCTCCTTCAGCTCGGTCACGACCTCGACGCCCTCCATCCGGCCGAACAGGCGCAGCAACGGCGGGCGGACGCGCAGCGTCACCTCGTGGCCGCGCGCGGCCAGCAGCGGCACGTAGCGGACGAACTGGATGGCATCGCCGAAGCCCTGCTCGGCATGCACGATGACCGGCGTGCCGGGCTTCGCGTTCAAATCCCATTGCGGCCCGGCGAAGCCGTGCGCACCCATCTCCTTCAGCCGCCAGCGCCATTCGTATTCGGCGAAGCCCTCGTCGAGCCGGCCGAGCAGGAGCAGCATGTGCGACAGGTTCCAGTGCGCCGCGACATGGTCGGGCTTGAGCCGGATCGCCTCGCGATAGCATGTAATCGCCGCCTCGGGCTCGCCGCGGTCCTTGAGCGCGTTGCCGAGGTTGTAATGCGTCTCGGCCAGGGTCGGATCGAGGGCGAGCGAGCGGCGCAGCAGGGCCTCCGCCTCCTCGATGCGGCCGTCATCGCGCAGCACGCTGCCGAGATTGCAGGCCGCCTCGGCATAGTTCGGATCGAGCGCGAGCGCCTCGCGATAGGCGGCCTCGGCCTCCTTGCGCCGGTCGAGGTCGCGCAGCGCGTTGCCAAGGTTGAGCCGGGCGGACGCGGACTCAGGCAACAGCGCGACCGCGCGGCGCAGCGGCGCGACCGCCTCCTCGTTGCGGCCGAGCGCACGCAGCGCGAGGCCGAGATTGCCGAGCGCCCCGGCATGGTCGGGCTCGAGCTCGAGCGCCTGGCGATAGCGCGCGACCGCCTCCTCCAGCCGGCCGAGCCGGCGCAGCGCGATGCCGAGCGTGTTGAGCGCCGGCACGTAGTCGGGGCTGGCCGCGAGCGCCTGCTCACAGAGCGCCACGGCCTCGACCAGCCGGCCGGTCTGGCTGCAGATCGTGGCCAGGTTGTTGAGCGAACGATGATGGTCGGGCCTGGCCTCGATCGCCGCGCGGTAGAGCGCCTCGGCCGCCGCGATCTCGCCCTTGCCGTGCTGGGCCGCGGCCTCCGCGAAGCGCGCATCGGCGAGCCGGGCGGCGTTGAGCGGCGCCGTGTTCACGCCCGGCCGCCCGCCACGCCGGGGCGCCGCGCCCTAGAGGCCGTGATACTCCCTGAACCAGGCGACGAAGCGCGGCACGCCCTCCTCGATCCGCGTCCGCGGCTCGAAGCCGAAGTCGCGCTGGATGGCCGTGATGTCCGCATAGGTCTCCTTGACGTCGCCCGGCTGCATCGGCGCCAGCTCGATGATGGCCTTGCGGCCGATCGCCGCTTCGAGCACCGCCACATAATGCCTCAAGGATTCCGGCCGGTGGTTGCCGATATTATACACGCGCTCGGGCGGCGTCCCGTCGCGCGCGAGCGGCGGTGCGTCGATCACGCGCAGCACGCCGTCCACGATGTCGTCGATATAGGTGAAGTCGCGGCGCATCTCGCCCCCGTTGAAGAGGCGCAACGGGCGCCCGGCAAGGATCGCCTCGGTGAACAGATAAGCCGACATGTCGGGCCGGCCCCAGGGGCCGTAGACGGTAAAGAAGCGCAGGCCCGTGGTCGGGATGCCGTAGAGCCGGGCATAGACATGGCTGATCAGCTCGGCCGACTTCTTGGTCGCGGCGTAGAGCGAGATCGGGTCGTCGACCCGGTCGTCCTCGGAGAACGGCAGCTTGCTGTTGCCGCCATAGACCGAGCTGCTCGAGGCATAGACCAAGTGCTTCAGCGCCGGCAGGGCGCGGCACAGCTCGAGCACCGAGAGCTGGCCGACCACGTTGGTGTGGACATAGGGGTCGGGGTTCTCGAGCGAGTAGCGCACGCCGGCCTGGGCCGCGAGGTGGACCACGGCGCTGATCGCCGCCTTGCCGGGCAGCGCCGCGGCGAACGCGTGGCGCTCGGCGATGTCGAGGCGCAGGAACGCAAAGCCGTTGTGCCGGCGGAGCCGCGCGAGCCGGCTCTCCTTCAGCTCGACCGCATAATAGGGGCTTAGATTGTCGACGCCGATCACCGCGTCGCCCCGGCCGAGCAACGCCTCGCAAAGGTGATAACCGATGAAGCCGGCGGCGCCGGTGACGAGGATGGTCATGCTGGCGCCGGCTATAGACGGGCCCGCGGCCGTTGACAAGGCGGGCGTTTGAAGCGATTAGCAGGGCACCTGCCACATCGGGCCCAGCGCGCTGTTTCTGGATTTCATGTCGCGCCGATTCAACCTCGCGATCGTCGGGCTGGGCTATGTCGGCCTGCCGCTGGCCGTGGCCTTCGCCCGCCGCCATAAGGTGGTCGGCTTCGATATCGACAGGACACGCATCGCGGAGCTTGAGCGCGGCCATGACCGCACCCGCGAGATCGAGCCCGCGGCGCTCGACGGCTGCGGGGTCCGCTTTACCGATGAGCCCGAGGCGCTGCGGGGCGCCGACATCTTCATCGTCACGGTGCCGACGCCGGTCGACGCCGAGAACCGGCCGGACCTCTCGGCGGTGACCGCGGCCGCCGGCACGGTCGGGCGTGCGCTCGGCCGCGGCGCCGTCGTGGTGTTCGAGAGCACGGTGTGGCCGGGCGTCACCGAGGAGGTCTGCGCGCCGATCCTCGCGAAGGAATCGGGGCTCGTGGCGGGCCAGGACTTCGACCTCGGCTACTCGCCCGAGCGCATCAACCCCGGCGACCGCGAGCACCGGGTCGAGACGATCATCAAGGTCGTGGCGGCGCAGCGGCCGGAGGTCGCCGCCCTGCTCGCCGAGCTCTATGGCGGCATCACCAATGGCGGCGTGTTCGTGGCGCGCGACATCAGGACGGCGGAAGCCGCCAAGGTGATCGAGAACGCGCAGCGCGACATCAACATCGCGTTCATCAACGAGGTCGCGCAGATCTTCCACAAGATGGGCATCTCGACGCACGACGTGCTGGAAGCGGCGCGCACCAAGTGGAACTTCCTCGACTTCAAGCCGGGCCTGGTGGGCGGCCACTGCATCGGCGTCGATCCCTATTATCTCGCGCACCGCGCGGTCGAGATCGGCCATGACCCCAAGATCATCCTGGCCGGCCGGCGCCTCAACGATTCGATGGGCACCTATGTCGCCGATTCGATCGCGGACGCGCTCGGCGCGGCGAACGGACGCTCGGTGCTCGTGCTCGGGCTCACCTTCAAGGAGAACGTGCCCGACCTGCGCAACAGCCGCGTGACCGACGTGATCGGCCGGCTCGCCGAGCACGGCTTCCAGGTATCGGTGCACGACCCGCTCGCGGACCGCGACGAGGCGGCGCGCTATTACGGCGTGAGCCTGCTCGACGGCCTGGAGGGGATCGGCGGCTTCGCCTGCGTGCTCGGCGCGGTCGGCCATGCGCCCTATGGCGCCTTCACGACCGAGACGTTCGCGCGCCTGGCGGCGCCGGGTGGCCTGATCGCCGACCTCAAGGGCATCTGGCGCGACGTGACGCTGCCCGAGGGCATGCGGCGCTGGGAGTTGTAAACCCGCGCTCAGGCCGGCTGTAGGTTCTGCGTCGAAGCGAGCAGGCGTGCGGGCGCCAGCCACCAGTTGGGGTGACGCAGCGCGAGCATGGCGGCGGCGCGGCTGGCCGCCGCCTCATCCTCGAACAGGCCGAAGCAGGTCGCGCCGCTGCCCGACATGCGGGCGAGCAGGCAGCCGTCCGATGCGTCAAGCGCGTTCAGCACTTCGCCGATCTCCGGCAGCAGCGTGCGGGCCGGCGCTTCGAGGTCGTTCCGCGTGCGCTTCAGCGCCTCGGCCAAGGCCCTCGCATCATTGACCGGCGCGGCGAAGGACGCCGGCGGCGAGAACGCGCCGGCCCTCGCCTTGAACACGCTCGCGGTCGAGAGCGGCAGCCCCGGATTGACCAGGAGCAGCCCGGCCTCGGGCAGGCCGTCGAAGGGCGCGATCTCCTCCCCGATGCCGCCGACGCGGGCGGCGCGGCCCGCGAGGCAGACCGGCACATCGGCGCCGAGCGAGAGAGCGAGCCCGGACAACACCTCGGCGTCGAGGTCGAGCCGCCAGAGCGCGCAAAGCGCCTTGAGCGCGGCGGCGGCATCGGCGCTGCCCCCGCCGATGCCGGAGGCGACCGGCAGGCGCTTGACGAGCGTGAGCGAGGCATGGGCCGGCCGGTCGGCCGCTTCCGCCAGGGCACGCGCCGCCCGCAGCACCAGGTTGTCGGGCCCGGCATCGGCGAGCGCGGCGCCGAACGGCCCGTCGAGCGCGAGCATCAGGCGATCGGCCTCGGCCGCGACCACGGTGTCGTGCACCGAGGCGAAGGCGATCAGGCTGTCGAGACGGTGATAGCCGTCGTCGCGCCGGCCGAGCACGTGCAGGAACAGGTTGAGCTTGGCCGGCGCGGCGACGCGCAACCGGCCGGCGGTCGCGCCGCGCCTCACTCCGTGACGGTTCGATTGGCCGCGTTGGTCGCGGCCTCGGCATCGGCCGCGAGGCCGCGGCTCAGCTTGAGCCTGACCTTGGCCGCCAGCTCCTCGTCCGGCCCGAGCGCGAGCGAGCGCTCCCATTGGAAGCGCGCCTCGGCCTTGCGGCCGGCCTGCCAATAGGCGTCGCCGAGATGGTCGTTGATGATCGGGTCGTTCGACAAGAGCTCGACCGATTTTTCGAGGTTGCGCACCGCGCCCTCATAGTCGCCGAGCTGGTAGAGCGCCCAGCCCAGGCTGTCGATGATGTAGGGATCGTTCGGCCTGAGCTCGACGGCGCGCTCGATCATCTGCAGCGCGCGGTCGAGATTGGTGCCCTGCTCGACCCATGAGTAGCCGAGATAGTTGAGCACGAGCGGCTGGTCCGGTTCGAGCTCAAGCGCGCGCAGGAAGTCGTCCTCGGCGCGTTGCCAGTTCTTGATGCGCTCATTGGAGATGCCGCGCACGTAATAGAGCGACCAGTGGCGCTGCTCGATCTCGTGGATGCGCGAGAACGCCACGTCGTAGGCCTCGGCCGCCTCGCGATAGCGCTCGGCCTGACGCAGCACGTCGCCGAGCGTGATGGCGGCGTCGGCGCGGTCGGGCCGCTCCGCGATCGCGGCATTGAGCTTCTCGACCGCCTCGTCGACCCGCTCAAGCGCGGCGAGATCGGCGGCAGCACGCAGCCGCGCCGTCCAGATGAAGGGCGAGTCCGGCGCGATCGATTCGTACATCGCGAGCGCGTCCTCGGGCCGGTTGAGCGCATCGAAGGTTTCGCCGATCAGCATGCGGGCGACGTCGAAATCCGGCCTGATCTTGAGGGCGAGGCGGGCGTAGAGCAGGCCGGCGTCGTTGCCGCTCTCCTGCGGCACGGCGCTCGCCGCGTCGAACAGTGCCTCGGCGATGCCATGGTCGATGTCGGTGACCGGCGGCGGCGGCTCGCCGCCGCTCTTCAGCCGCGCCTCCACTGTCTCGAGCCAGACCGAATCCGGGTTCTCCTTGAGATAGTTCGCGTAGAGGGCCTCGGCGACCTCGCGCCGGTCGGTGCGCTCCAGCATCGAGCCATAGGCCTGCACCGCGCGCAGCGAACCGCCCGGCGAGGTGTCGAGCGACTTCACGTAGTGAGTCTCCGCGGTCGCGATGTCGCCGCCGGCATCGGCGATCAGCCCGGCCTGGAAATTGTAGTAGCCGCTATAGGCCTGGCGCCGCGCCAAGGGCTGCAAGGCGACGAGCGCGGGCTCGACGCCGCCCTCGGCGAACTCGATCCAGGCTTCGAGCGTGGGGACCAGGAGCGCGTATACCCCGTCGCGCGGGATGTCCTTCAGGCGGTCCTTGGCGGCGCTCAGCCGGTCGTGCTGCACGTCGTCGACGACCAGGAGGAGGTGCGCGATGCGGGAAGACGGGTCGGCCTCGATCAGGCGCGGTGCGAGCTCGCGCGCATCGTCGATGCGGCCGTCGGCGACCAGCAGCGTGACGGCGCGCTGCAGCAGCGCGCGATCGCCCGGGTCGCTCTCGAGTGCGCGGCGCATGAACTCGGCGGCCGCCGTGATGTCATGATTGGCATAGGCGTAGCGGCCGGCGAGGTAGTCCCCGAAGCCGGAAGGCGACGCGTCGGACTCGGCGACCTTCAGGTCGGAGAGCGTGTCGTCGAGCGCGGCCTCGTTCGCGTTGTCGGCGTTGTCGCTCTGCGCACAGGCGCCGATCACGGCGACCGAAAGAAAGGCGGCCAGCCCGACGACGCTCGACAGGCGCAGCCAGGGCAGCAGCGACGCGCCGCCCGCCCTCGGAGCCAGGAAGGAACGAACCCGCTTCACATCCATCACCCTAGAGCAGGATCGCCCGGGATGGAATCGCTTTGCGATCCATTCGGGGCGTGAATCCTGCCCTGCCTAATAAGTTTAGTGCACGAGCCGGTCAGGTTGAGCCCGCCTGACCGGATCCCGCCCCAGGTCGTCACAGGATAAAGGCAACGGCATGGCAGCCCCGGTGAATTCTGAACCCGGGAGGTTACCGAAATCCGCTCACATGTTCGGATAGTTGGGGCCGCCGCCGCCTTCCGGCACCACCCAGTTGATGTTCTGGCCGGGATCCTTGATATCACAGGTTTTGCAATGAACGCAGTTCTGCGCGTTGATCTGCAGCCTGGGCGCCCCGGACTCCCGGTCCACGATCTCGTAGACGCCGGCCGGGCAATAGCGCTGCTCGGGCGCATCGTAGACCTTGAGGTTGAGGCGGATCGCGGCGCCGGGATCGCGCAACTGGAGGTGGACCGGCTGGTCCTCCTCATGGTTGGTGTTCGAGATGAACACCGAGGAAAGCTTGTCGAAGGTGACCACGCCGTCGGGCTTGGGGTAGTCGATCTTGCGGCAGCTTGCCGCCGGCTTGAGCGTGCGATGGTCCTCGCGGTGCCCGAACGTCCAGGGCGTCAGGCCGCGCAGCCAGAGCTCGATCCCGCTATAGAGCGTGCCGGGGACGAGGCCCCAATGGAACGCCGGGCGGCAATTGCGCACCTGCCTGAGCTCCTGCCCGACCCAGGAGCGGCGCACCGCGCCCGGATAGCCGGCGAGCTCGTCATGCCCCTCGCGGCCCTCCGCGAGCGCGGCGAACGCCGCCTCGGCGGCCAGCATGCCGGTCTTGATCGCGTTGTGGCTGCCCTTGATCTTCGGCACGTTGACGAAGCCGGCGGCGCAGCCGATCAGCGCACCGCCCGGGAAGACCAGCTTCGGGATGGACTGCCAGCCGCCCTCGTTGATGGCGCGCGCGCCGTAGGAAATGCGCTTGCCGCCCTCGAAGATCGGGCGGATCGCCGGGTGGGTCTTGAAGCGCTGGAACTCGTCATAGGGCGAGAGGTAGGGGTTCTCGTAGTCGAGCGCGACGACGAAACCGACCGAAACCAGGTTCTCCTCGAAGTGGTAGAGGAAGCTGCCGCCATAGGTCTTGGCATCGAGCGGCCAGCCGAAGCTGTGCTGCACCAGCCCGGGCCGGTGCTTGGCGGGGTCGACCTCCCACAGCTCCTTGAGGCCGATGCCGTAGGTCTGCGGCTGGGTGCGCTCGCGCAGCTTGAAGCGCTGGACCAGCTCCTTGGTGAGCGAGCCGCGCGCGCCCTCGGCGAAGAGGGTGTATTTCGCATGAAGCTCGATGCCGGGCTGGTAGCTCGGCTTGTGCGCGCCGTCGCGGCCGACGCCCATGTCGCCGGTCGCGACGCCCCTGACACTGCCGTCGTCGTGATAGAGCACCTCGGCCGCGGCGAAGCCCGGATAGATCTCGACGCCGAGCGCCTCGGCCTGCTGGGCGAGCCAGCGGCAGAGCGCGCCGAGGCTGATGATGTAGTTGCCGTGATTGTGGATCTGCGGCGGCAGCATCCAATTCGGCATGCGCCAGGCGCGTTTCGCCGTGAGAAAGAGGAAGCGCTCGGCGCTGACCGGCGTGCGCAGCGGCGCGCCCTTCTCCTTCCAGTCGGGGATCAGCTCGTCGAGCGCCTTGGGCTCGAACACCGCGCCCGACAGGATGTGGGCGCCGATCTCCGAGCCCTTCTCGACGATGGTGACGCTGACCTCGCGCCCGGCCGCCGCTGCCAGCTGCTTGAGCTTGATCGCCGCCGCGAGCCCCGCCGGGCCGCCGCCGACGACGACCACGTCGTAGCTCATCGCCTCTCGCGTCATCCCTGCCTCCCGCTGCGCTGCCGCGTGCGCGGCGGACCGTCTGCGATCCTCGCGGGCTCTTATCGTCCGTTTGCGCCGGAGGGTCAATCGAGCGTATCAAGCGGAAACAGCGGTTGAGCAGCGTCCGGAGAGCGCATCATGGCGAGCACCGAGGAGCTTCGCGCCCTGCTCGCTTTTCACGTCGAGGCGGGCGTCGACATCGCGGTCGGCGAGACGCCGGTCGATCGCCTGAACCAGCCGCCGCCGGCGCAGCCGCCCGAAACCCGGCGCCCCGCCCCACCGCCTGCCGCCGACCCCGCGCCCGTGCGACCGCGGCCGACACCGATACCGGCCGCCACGCCGCCCGCTGCCGGGCTCAGCGACGCCGCAAAGAGCGCGCGCGAGATCGCCGCCGGCTGCGCCGACCTCGCCGCGCTGCGCGCCGCGCTGATGAGCTTCGATGCCTGCCCGCTCAAGCGCACCGCGACTACGACGGTGATCGGCGACGGCAACCCGGCGGCGCGCATCATGCTGGTCGGCGAGGCACCCGGCGCCGAGGAGGACCGCCAGGGCCTGCCCTTCGTCGGGCCGGCCGGCAAGCTGCTCGACCTGATGCTCGCGACCATCGGGCTCGACCGCAGCACGGTCTACATCACCAACGTGCTGCCCTGGCGGCCGCCCGGCAACCGCACGCCGACGCCCGACGAGATCGCGACCTGCCTGCCCTTCGTCGAGCGCCAGATCGAGCTGGTCGCGCCCAAGCTCCTGATCCTGGTCGGCGGCATCGCGGCCAAGGCCCTGCTGCACAGCGCCGAGGGCATCACCAAGCTACGCGGCCGCTGGTACGAGCTTCGCACCCCGGGCATGGCCAGCCCCATTCCGACCACAGCGATCTTCCACCCCGCCTACCTGCTGCGCCAGAACGCCGCCAAGCGCGAGGCCTGGCGCGACCTGCTCGACATCGAGGCGCACCTGAAGCGCGACCCGCCCGCCTGACGGCCCCGGCATTGCAACAAAATCTTAATCCTAGTCCGTTGAAATAGGCCAAGTTTCATCCGCGTGACGGCGCCCGGCGCGGCGTCGCGCCAAACCATCGCCGCCGCGAATCAGGCCATGATGGCCGGGCGGTGGCGGTTCCGGGGTGTGGCCCGTGGGCGACAGAACCAGGCTTGAATGTGGCTGATTTGCTGGGTTGTGCCATTGGGCGGGCCCGGCTAGAAGGCCAGCCAAGGTGGGCGGCTTAACCAAAACACCACCGGCGCAACAGATCAACAAAACCGCAAGGGGAGCTGATGGCGGCCGCAGCGAGACCGCATACCAAAATAACAAGGCGCCTTCTCCTCTGCACGCTGCTGCTCGCGATCGCCGTCCTCGGCATCGACAGCAGCGCGGCGTTCGCCGCCGACCGCACCCGCCCGGAAGCCAAGACCGCGCTGGTGTTCCCCCACATCGGGAACATCCCGCGCGCGGCCGACCTGCCCAGGGTGCTTTCCGCCGAAGACAGGATCCTCTATCGCCAGCTCTTTGCGCTCGAGGCGCGCGGCAGCCATGCCAAGGCCGCCCGCCTGATGGACGGGCTCGCCGACCCCATCCTGGTCGGCGACGTGCTCGCCGCCCGCTACCTCTCCGCCGGCTACGTCACGTCCTATGCCGAGCTCGCCGACTGGCTCGAGCGCTATGGCGACTACCCGGATGCCGGCAAGCTCTATCGCCTCGCGCTCTCCAAGAAGCCGAAGGGGGCTGCCGCGCCGGCCAAGCCGCCGATCCTCTATGCCGAAGCCGGCAAGAAGCGCCGCAGCGTCGCGCCTGCCCAGATCGTCTGCAACGGCGGCAAGCAGGACGCCAAGCTCGTGGTCTCGGCGCGCAAGGAACTCTCGGCCGGCGACGAGGCGGACGCCATGGCGTTCGCCGGCAAGGCGGCGACCGATGGCGACTGCCCCGAGGCGCAGTGGATCGCCGGGCTTGCCGCGTTCCGCCTGGGCGACGACGCGGCGGCGCGCCGCCATTTCGAGAGCCTCGCCGAATCCGCGGACGCGCCGGATGCGCTGGTCGCGGCCGGCGCCTACTGGGCGGCGCGGGTCCACCTGCGGGCGGGGCGGCCACAGCTCGTCACCCACTGGCTCGGCGCGGCGGCCGAACATTCGCGCAGCTTCTACGGCCTGATCGCGCAGCGCGCGCTCGGCATGACTTTGCGCCCGATATGGGAGTCGGACGCGCTGACCGTCGCGGACCTCGACGCGATCGGCAACCTGCCGCGGCTGCGCCATGCCATCGCGCTCCACGAGGCGGGCCAGGCGGAGCGCGCCGAGCCCGTGGTCAAGAGCGTGGTGTCGCGCGCGACGCCCGAGCTGCAGAAGGCGCTGCTGCCGCTGATCCAGGCGCTCAAGCTGCCCGAACTCGAGGTCGCGCTTGCGAAGCGCGCCGCCTCGGTCGACGGCCGGCGCCACGACGCTGCATCCTACCCGATGCCGGATTGGCGGCCGGTCAACGGCCGGCCGTTCGACCGGGCGCTGGTGTTCGCGCTGATCCGCAGCGAATCCGGCTTCCAGAGCCGCGCCCGGAACCCTTCGGGGGCGCGCGGCGTGATGCAGATGATGCCGGCGACCGCCAAGTTCGTGGCCCGCAAGGCCGGGGTGAAGGGCTTCAAGACCGCGCTGCTCAATGAGCCCGAGGTCAGCATCGCGCTCGGCCAGAGCTATATCGAGCACCTCGCCGAGGCGCCCGAGGTCAAGGGCGGGCTGTTCCGCCTGATCGCGGCCTACAATGCCGGCCCCGGCGCGCTCGGCCGCTGGCAGGAATCGCTCGACCATGACGACCCGCTGCTCTTCATCGAGACCCTGCCGTCGCGCGAGACGCGGGACTTGATCCAGCGCGTCGCGGCGGATTATTGGATATACAAGATGAGGCTCGGCGAGCCGACGCCCTCGCTCGACGACGTCGCCGCCAATCGCTGGCCGCGCTATGAGGGCCGGCGCGGGCCCTCCATGGCGGGTAATGGGTAAGATCGACGAAAGCCGCGCTTTCATTCCGGTCAACATCGCGGTCCTGACGGTCTCCGACACGCGCACCGAGGCGGACGACAAGTCCGGCGCGACGCTGGTCGAGCTGATCGGCGCGAGCGGCCACCGCGTCGCCGCGCGCCGCATCGTGAGCGACGATCAGGAGAAGATCGTCGCCGCGCTCAAAGAATGGATCGCCGACCCCGGGATCGACGTGGTGATCTCGACCGGCGGCACCGGCGTGACCGGGCGCGACGTGACGCCCGAGGCCTTCAAGGCGGTCTACGAGAAGGAAATCCCGGGCTTCGGCGAGCTGTTCCGCCAGCTCAGCTACGACCTGATCCAGAGCTCGACCATGCAATCGCGCACCACCGGCGGCGTCGCCGGCGGCACCTACCTGTTCGCCCTCCCCGGCTCCCCCGGCGCCTGCCGCGACGGCTGGGACAAGATCCTCAAATACCAGCTCGACAACCGCTGGCGCCCCTGCAACCTGGTCGAGCTCATGCCGCGGCTGACGGAGCGCGAGCGCGGGGCTGCACCCAAGCAGAGCGCGGGATGATTGGGGTAGGGCGCGAAGATTTGTTCTTGATTCGTTCTATCGCTGCGCTAGACTTCCGCTAGCGGCGATCCGCGGCATCCCCTCTTCGTCATGCCCCGACTTGATCGGGGCATCCAGGGCGGCGGCACTGCGGTTTCCAAGGACTCCTGGATTGCCCGGTCAAGCCGGGCAATGACGAATGGGGTGCAGGCAACCATCGCGGCGGACCAGCCGGGCAGCCATGCGGCGGAGGCGGAGATGGCGGTGGCGGACGAGGAGCAGGCGGAGCTTCGGGCGCGCACGGTGCGGAAGGGGCGCGGGGCGGCGAGCAACCGGGTCGGGCGTTATGAGCGCCACACCACCGAAGCGGTGGACGATGGCTGGGGCGGGCTCGACGAGGAATTGCCACCGCTCAGGACCGAGGTCAGGCCCGATACCAGCCGCAGCATCATCGCCTGGAACGAATCGCCCGACATCGGCTTCGACCGCTCGATCAACCCCTATCGCGGCTGCGAGCATGGCTGCGTCTACTGCTATGCGCGGCCGACCCACGCCTATCTCGGCCTGTCGCCGGGGCAGGACTTCGAGACCAAGCTGTTCGCCAAGCATGACGCGGCACGCCTGCTCAAGGCCGAGCTCGCCAAGCCGCGCTATCAGTGCCGGCTGATCGCGCTCGGCACCAACACCGACCCCTACCAGCCGACTGAGCGCAAGCTCGGCATCACGCGCTCCGTCCTGGAGGTGCTCGCGGCCTGCGACCATCCGGTCGGCATCGTCACCAAGTCGGCGCTGGTGACGCGCGACATCGACATCCTGGCGCCGATGGCGGCGAAGCGGCTCGCCATGGTGTTCATCTCGGTGACCACGCTCGATGCCGCGCTCGCCAACAAGCTCGAGCCGCGCGCGAGCACGCCGAAGCGCCGGCTCGAGGCGATCCGCACGCTGAATGAGGCCGGCGTGCCGTGCGGCGTGATGGCGGCGCCCTGCATCCCGGGGCTGACCGACGCCGAGATGGAGCGCATCCTCGAAGCCGCGGCCGAGGCCGGCGCGCGCTGGGCCGGCTACACCGCGCTCCGCCTGCCGCTCGAGATCAAGGGGCTGTTCGAGGAATGGCTCGCGGCGCACGCGCCGGCCAAGGCGAAGCGCGTGCTCTCGCTGATCCGGGATATGCGCGGCGGCGCGCTCTATCAGAGCGAGTTCGGCACGCGCATGACCGGCACCGGCCCCTATGCCGACCTGCTGCGCCGCCGCTTCGAGCTCGCCTGCGCGAAGCTCGGCCTCAACCGCGAGCGCCTGCGGCTCGACACCGCGCAGTTCAAGCCGCCGCGGAAGGAGAGCGCGCAGATGGAGATGTTTTAGCGGCGGGGCCGGAGAGTCGCGTTAGACCCCCCACCCTAGCCCTCCCCCACAAGGGGGGAGGGAACAGGAGGTGCGCCGGCTCTTCTCTTACCCCCTCCCCCTTGATGGGGGAGAGCCTGCCCCCGACTTGATCGGGGGGTTGGGGTAGGGGTGACTCAGAAGAGTCGATAGGACGACTCGTACGCTCGTGCGAGCCTGTGCCAAGCCGTCTCATCGCTGTGCTAGCGTCTTGGCGCGATGGACGGGGATTCGGCGCATGGATTCGATTTGAGAGCGGCACGCGCGAGGCACGGCGATGGCTGAGCTGCGGCGGGCCGGCGTGGCGGGGGAGGCGGTCGCCGGGATCGACGAGGCGGGGCGCGGGCCGTGGGCCGGGCCGGTGGTCGCCGCGGCGGTGATCTTCGAGACGGCGCGGCTGCCGCGGCTGATTACGTCCAAGGTCGATGACTCGAAGAAGCTCGCGCCCGCGCTGCGCGAGACGCTGTTCGAGGCGATCCGCGAGCACGCGGCCATCGGCGTCGGCCAAGCGAGCGTCGCCGAGATCGAGGCGCTCAACATTTCGGCCGCGACTCACCTTGCGATGTGCCGCGCGGTCGAGGCGCTGGGCCGCGCGCCGGCCCGCGCGATCGTGGACGGCAACCGCCTGCCCGCCTTGTCCTGCCCGGCCGAGGCGCTGGTCGGCGGCGACGGCAAGCTGCTCGAAATCGCCGCCGCCTCGATCGTCGCCAAGGTGATTCGCGATCGGCTCATGCGCGATCTTGCCGAGGCGCATCCGGGCTATGGCTGGGCGCGCAATGTGGGCTACGGCACCGCAGAGCACCGCGCCGGGATCGAGCGCCTCGGCCTCACGGCGCACCACCGGCGCACCTGGGAGCCCGTCCGCATGTTCCTGCAAAGTTCCCAAAACCTTTAAGAATCAGAGGCTTGACCTCGGACTCCGGGGCCGGCATGCTGCCGCGCCATGAGGGGGGAGCCTTCAGGGGAGCGGATCGTCGTCGGCGATTGCGTCGCCGCCATGCGGGCCATGGCGGGCGCGAGCGTCGACCTCGTGTTCGCCGACCCGCCCTACAATCTGCAGCTCAACGGCGCGCTGTGGCGGCCCAACAACACGCGGGTCGACGCGGTCGACGATGCCTGGGACCAGTTCGCGAGCTTCGCCGCCTATGACGAGTTCACCCGCGCCTGGCTCGGCGAGGCGCGCCGCGTGCTCAAGCCGAGCGGCACGCTGTGGGTGATCGGCACCTACCACAACATCCACCGCATCGGCGCCGCGCTGCAGGATTTGGGCTTCTGGCTGCTCAACGACGTGGTCTGGCGCAAGACCAACCCGATGCCGAACTTCCGCGGCCGGCGCTTCACCAACGCACACGAGACGCTGATCTGGTGCGCGCGCGACCGCGACGCCACCGGCTACACCTTCAACTACGCGGCGATGAAGGCGCTCAACGAGGGGCTCCAGATGCGGAGCGACTGGCTGATCCCGCTCTGCACCGGCGCCGAGCGGCTGAAGGACGGGGACGGCCGCAAGGCGCACCCGACGCAGAAGCCGGAAGGGCTGCTGCACCGCGTGCTGCTCGCCTCGACCAACCCGGGCGACCTGGTGCTCGACCCCTTCTTCGGCACCGGCACGAGCGGCGCGGTGGCGAAGCGGCTCGGCCGGCGCTTCATCGGCATCGAGCGCGACCCCGGCTATGCAAGCCAGGCCGAGGCGCGCATCGCGGCCGTCGCGCCGCTGCCGAGGGAGACGCTCGAAGGCGCGCCCTCCAAGCGCGCCGCGCCGCGCGTGCCGTTCGGCTCGCTGGTCGAGCGCGGCCTGATCGCGCCGGGCGAGACGCTCTATGACCGGATGAAGCGGGTGCGCGCCGAGGTCAGGGCCGACGGCTCGCTCGCGCTCGGCCGCCACATCGGCTCGATTCATGCGGTCGGCGCCGCGGCGCAGAACGCGCCCTCCTGCAACGGCTGGACCTACTGGCACGTCACCAGCGCCGACGGCCGCCTGGTGCCGATCGACGCGCTGAGGGAACAGGTGCGCGGCGAGGTGGAGTAGGCCGGGCCTCGCCTGCTCTATCTCCAGTCGTCATGCCCGGACTTGATCCGGGCATCCAGGGCGGCGGCGCTGCGGTTTCCAACGAGTCCTGGATTGCCGGGTCAAGCCCGGCAATGACGACGGAAGTGGGCGGCGGGAGCCGCGCCTACTCCTTGAGCAGCCCCTCGATCGCGCCGGTGAGCTCGGGCGAGAGCGGCTCGGTCTTGCTCGGGAAGGCGGCGGCGAGCGAGCCGTCGGGCGCGATCAGGAGCTTGTGGAAGTTCCATTTCGGCTTGGCCGCCTCGCCGCCGACCGCGGCGGCCCAGCGGTAGAACGGGTGCGCTGACTCGCCCTCGACCACCTGCTTTCGGGTGAGCGGGAAGCCCACGTCGTAATTGACCTCGCAGAATTCCTTGATCTCGGCCTCGGCCTTGGGCTCCTGCGCGCCGAAATCGTTGGACGGCACGCCGATCACCACCAGCCCCTTGTCGCGATAGCGCGACCAGAGCGCCTGCAGCCCCTCATATTGTGGCGTGAAGCCGCAGAACGAGGCGGTGTTGACGACGAGCAGCGGCTTGCCCTTGAAGCCGGCGAGCGGCAGCGCGCCGCCCTCGATCGAGGAGAACTCGAAGTCATAGGCGCTCTCGGCGGCATGGCTCGGCATGGCGGACCCCATGGTCAAGGCGAGGAGGAGAAGGAGGGCGACAAGGAAGGAGCGAGGCCACGCCCCGGCGCGTTCCCCTCTCCCGCGCGGCGGGAGAGGGGAACCGCGTTGAAGCGGCGCGCGAAGGGATGCGATGAGACGCGGCATCCCGGCGTCCTCAATCCTTCTCGCAGTATAGCAGGCCGAGCCAGGGGAGGCTGGCCGGCACGTCATCGCCGTCATCGGCCTTCGATGCCTCGCCGATCTGCATGCGTGAGACCGTCCGGTCGCCGCCGGTATTGCCGGTGCCGCGGATCACCCGGCCCTCGGCGGGCGGGAACGGGCTCCAGCCGAGCGGGCAGGCATCGCGGTTGAAGGCGACGACCGCGCCGGACGGCACGTCGGGCACCGCGGCGGCGGCACCCTCGCCGACCGACTGGGCACCCTCCACGATGTCGTCCTTGAGCTTGCCGAAGAAGCCCTTGTCCTCCCCCTGCTCGGCCCCACCTTCGGCCGCCGCGGGCGGCTCGTCCGCCGCCATGGCCAGGCCAATGCCGGGGCCGAGGAACGCGGCGAGCGCGAGCGCCGCCGCAAGCATTTTCAGTTGCATGAACCCGATCCTCCGTCTCGCGCGGGCTGGCCCGCGGTGAGATTCGACGTTGTGCCTGCCACGCTGCAAGTCAAGCCGAGGCCGGAAGGTGGGCTCGGTCTCTCCGGGGGACCGTCTCGCCCTTCGACCTGCCGCTGTCGATCCGCGCAAAGTTGATCCGCAGATTTTCCAGCCTTACCTTGCCGGTGCCGGGGACGCTTTGGGCGTTAGGTCCGGGGGACGGGCGACCGTCATCTGGATGCCCCGGCGCCGTCCTTTTCTACATCGTGGTCGCTCAATCCTGCTGCTTCCTCCGACCCACATTTCTTTGCCACGGTAGATCGCGCCGTGGAAAAGCCCTCATGCTGAGCTTGTCGAAGCATGAGGGCGGCCGGGGCACGACCGAGACGGGCTTGATGCTGCAACGCCAAACCGGCGACACTCGGGAACCCACGGGAGAGGAGGCGCGGCGGCGATGAGCCGGTTGACCCAGAGCTATGTGCACGGTGCGAGCGACGTGCCGCTGCTCGGCGTGACGATCGGGCAATGCCTGGATGCGACCGCCGCGCGCGTGCCGGACAACGACGCGCTCATCGTGCGCCACCAGGACGTCCGCCTCAGCTATGCGGCGCTCAAGCGCGAGGTCGATGCCTTCGCCGCCGGCCTGCTCGCGCTCGGGCTCGAGCCGGGCGAGCGCATCGGCATCTGGTCGCCCAACAACGCGGAATGGGCGATCACCCAGTTCGCCGCGGCCAAGGCCGGGCTGATCCTGGTCAACATCAACCCGGCCTACCGCCTCTCCGAGCTCGAATACGCCCTCAACAAGGTGGAGTGCAAGGCGCTGGTCACGGCGGCCGCCTTCAAGTCGAGCGACTATATCGCGATGCTGCGCGAGCTTGCGCCCGAGCTCGACCGCGCGCCGCCCGGCCTGCTCGACGCCGCGAAGCTGCCGCACCTCAAGATCGCGATCCGGCTCGGGGCCGAGAAGACAGCGGGCTTCTACAACTTCGCCGACGTGCCTGAAATGGCCGGCGCGCGCGAGCGGGCCGCGCTCGAAGCGCTCGCCGACCAGCTCCAGTTCGACGACGCGATCAACATCCAGTTCACCAGCGGCACCACGGGCTTCCCGAAGGGCGCGACGCTGACCCACCACAACATCCTCAACAACGGCTATTTCAACGGCGTCAAGCTGCGCCTGACCGAGCAGGACCGGGTGTGCATCCCGGTGCCGCTCTATCACTGCTTCGGCATGGTGATGGGCAATCTGATGGCGATCGCGCACGGCGCGACCATGGTCTATCCGAGCGAGGGCTTCGATCCGCTCGAAGTCCTCAAGGCGGTCGAGGCCGAGCGCTGCACCGTGCTCTACGGCGTGCCCACCATGTTCATCGCGGAACTCGGCCACCCAGAGTTCGCGCGCTTCGACTTGAGGAGCCTGCGCACCGGCACCATGGCGGGCTCGCCCTGCCCGATCGAGGTGATGAAGCGGGTGGTCAAGGACATGCACATGAGCGAGGTGACCATCGCCTACGGCATGACCGAGACGAGCCCGGTGAGCTTCCAGTCCGGCCATGACGACCCGTTGGAGAAGCGGGTCTCGACGGTCGGGCGCATCCATCCGCATGTCGAGGTCAAGGTGGTCGACGCGGAAGGGCGCATCGCGCCGGTCGGCCAGCCGGGCGAGCTCTTGACGCGCGGCTACTCGGTGATGCTCGGCTACTGGAACGACGCGGAGAAGACCGCGGAGGCGATCGACAGAGCGGGCTGGATGCACACCGGCGACCTCGCCACCATCGACGCCGAGGGCTATTGCAACATCGTCGGCCGCATCAAGGACATGGTGATCCGGGGCGGCGAGAACGTCTATCCGCGCGAGATCGAGGAGTTCCTCTACGGCCACCCCAAGGTGCAGGACGTGCAGGTGATTGGCGTGCCCGACGAGAAATACGGCGAGGAGCTTGCCGCCTGGATCAAGCTCAAGCCGGGCGAGAGCGCCAACCTCGAGGAGATCAGGGCGTACTGCCAGGGCAAGATCGCCCACTACAAGATCCCGCGCTATGTGCGCTTCGTCGACGCCTTCCCGATGACGGTGACCGGCAAGATCCAGAAGTTCAAGATGCGCGAAGCGATGATCGCGGAGCTGGGCTTGAAGATCGACAGGACGGCGTAAATCGGCCCCAGCGTCATCCTCGCGCCGAGCGGACCTCGAGGCGCACGCCCTCCCGCCGTTGCAGGCACGCCACCACCTCGAACGGGTTCTTTGCCTGCGGGTTGCCGCTCGGCCCGAACATGCGCATCAGGCTCTTCGCCGAGCGCTTGGTCGCGGCGCCGAGTTCCTCGAAGCCGATCGTCGCGTTGATGTAGTCGCGCAGCACGGCCTTGCCGGTCTCCACGTCGCCCGCGAGCAGGCACTTGATGCCCTCCTGGAGCAGCGCCTTGCGGAAACCGGCATCCCGCGCCGCGCGTGCTTGGACGGTTTCGTGGAATTCTCCGGTAAGTGCCATCGGTGAGAGCCCCAAATAACGAATCTATATTCCCCGAATCATCCCCTCCCCGGTCAAGGGTGCTGCTTCCAGCTTAAAGGTAGGAGCGTTCGTTGTAACGGTCGGGTAGGAACACTTCTCGCCCTGTAAGGACGCCGGGGCAAGACGTGAACAGCGACCGGCACGACAATCCGCATTCTTCCTCGTCATGCCCCGCGCAGGCGGGGCTTCCAGGGGCGGCGGCACAACGCTTGCCAAAGATGCCTGGATCGCCCGGTCAAGCCGGGCGATGACGGTTTGAGCATGGGTGTCCGCCGCTGCGACCTAAACCGGACAGTAGTAGGTCAAGCCCGCGCATGACGATTTAGGTATGGGCGGCCATCGCTGCGACTTTGCCCGGATAGCAGCCGCCCCCCGGCGGCGGAGAGGGCTCCGTCATGCCGTCTCATCGCCTCGCGATTGCAACTCGCGGCGGTGACGCGGCTGTTCTATCCTCGGCACGGTGCGGACGGCTCAACGGGAGGGAAACATGGCCGAACAGAAGGAAGAATGGCGCGGCAAGATCGGCGGCATGACGCAAGAAGAGATCGCGGCGTTCCTCGCCGGCGATCCGCTCTGCCGGCTCGGTTGCCTGGACGAGGCCGGCTGGCCCTATGTCGTGCCGATCTGGTACGAGTACCAGGACGGCGGCTACTACCTCGTGCCGCGCGCCCGCGCCAAATGGGCGGCCTACCTCAAGCGCGACAAGCGCGCCTCGCTCTGCATCGACACGATGGAGGGCATGCGGAAAGTCCTGGTCAAGGGCGAGGCCGAGATCGTCGAGGAGCCCAATATCGGCGGCAAATGGGTCGAGATCGCGCGCACCATGTCGCGCCGCTATCTCGGGCCGCACGGCCCCGACTATATCGAGCCGACCATGCAGGAGCCGCGCTGGCTGATCTTCGTCAAACCGCTCGAAACCACGACCTGGCAGGGCGTCGATTGGGCGAAGAGATACAAGCATACAAGCTGGTGACCCCCTCTCCCTCGCGGGGCGAGAGGGAGGGCTGGGGAGAGGGAGTGCGACCGCAACCGGCTATGGTTCTCCCTTCGATCCGGCGGCTGTCCGGCTAAGGACGAAAGGACGGAGCACCCTTTCAATCGTCATGCCCGGGCGAAGACCCGGGCATCCAGGCACCTGCACGAAACCGCAGTGCCGCAGCCCTGGATTGCCGGGTTGATCCCCCGGTCAAGCCGGGGGACGGCAACGACAATGAAGGGAAAGGCTCATGATGACGCGATCGCTGATCGAGTCTGCCCCGTTGCTGTCGAACAAGTCCGTCATGCGCGGGCGGATGGGCCGTATGCCAGATACATCGGCTTCCCCTCGGCGAAGCGCGACAGCCTCAGCGGCGAGACATCGAAGGCCGGCTCGCGTCCGAGCACGGTGTCGGCGATCAGCTCGCCGATCGCGGGCGCGAGCTTGAGACCGTGGCCGGAGAAGCCGACGGCGAGGCAGAGCCCCTCGACGCCGCCGGCCCAGCCGAGGATCGGATGATAGTCCGGCGTCACGTCGTAGACGCCCGAGACCGAGCGGACGATCTCCGCACCCGCATAGTCCGGCAGGCGCGCCGTGAGCGCCTTCTCGATGCGCGCCTCGTGCGCCTCGACCTCGTGCGGCGGCGCGTCGGCGAGCGGGTCCGCGACCTCGGGCATCGCGGGCGGATAGGCGACGACCAGCGCGCAGGGCCCGAGATCGGGGCGCAGCACCACGTTCGAGTTGCCGTCGGTGATGCAGGTGCGCACCTGCGGCCGGCCCGGCGCCTGGCGCAGCCACGCCATATCGAGACGCAGCCGCCTTATCGGCACGTCGATGCCGAGCGGCGTCAGGAGATCGCGCGCCCAGGCGTTGGTCGCCGCGATCACGATCGGCGCCTCGATGCGGCCCGCCGCCGTCTCGACGCCGCTCACCCTGCCGCCTTGCGCGAGGATCGCGTCGACCCTGACCCCACTCACCAGCCTCAGGCCCGAGGCCTGCGCCGCGGTCAGCCAGGAGAGGATCATGCGCGAGACATCGATATAGCCGCCATTCGGCTCGTAGGCGCCGCCAGCTAGATCATCGGTTGCCAGCAAGGGCTCGATCGCCCTGATCTCGTCCTTCTCGACGAAGCGGGTATCGACGCCGAGGCGTCGGCCGAGCGCGATGTTGCGCCGGCACGCTTCGAGCTGCGCGCCGACCACGAGCAGCAGGTAGCCGAGCCGGGCATAGCCCGAATCGCCGCAGCCGACCTCGCGCCGCCAATCGGCGAGCACCTCGAAGCCGCGGATCGAGAGCTTCACCATGAGCTCGTTCGAATAGTGCTGGCGCACCTGGCCGAAGGTGCGCCCCGACATGCCGCCGACCGGCGCGCGCTCGTCGATCAGCACCACCTTGCGCTTGCCGTCCTTCGCGAGCTGATAGGCGATGCTCGCGCCCATGATGCCGGCGCCGATGACGGCGATGTCCGCCCGGTCGATGAGCTCCTGTCTGGCCATGGCGCCGCTCCCGCTGTCGAGGCTCGACGCGATGTGACGACAGCCAGGAGGTTCTTTCAAGAGGTCAAGCGACCGGGCGGGGCAGTCGCCGGGACCAGCCTGGAGCGGGATTCAGGTTCGAGATGGATCGCGAGGCGATTCCGTCTCGAAGGGCCCTGCTCTAGCGCACGCGGGCGGGGCGGAGGACGTCCTGCATCATGGAGACGGCGCCGGGGTCGAGCACCCGGGCCGATGCCGCAGCGGCACGCTTGGGCAGGGCGCGCTGCGCGGTCGTCTCGGCCGGCAGCGCATGGACGCCATGGCCGGCGGCGAGCCATGGCCGCTCCGAGCAGGGGCGGCCGAAATACCAGCCCTGCAGATAGCCGACGCCATAGCCCTCGAGTAGCCTCGCGATCTCCGGCGTCTCGACATATTCGGCGACCGTCTTGAAGCCGAGGCCGTCGGCGAAGGATTGCAGGGTGCATATGAAGAGGCGCGCATTGGCATGCTCGGCGAGCGTCTTCACGAAGGAGCCGTCGATCTTCACCATGTCGACGTTGAGCTCCTGGAGATGGCGGAACGAGGTGTAGCCCGCGCCGAAATCGTCGAGCGCGACCCGCACGCCCATCTCGCGGAGCGCCGCGACGAAGCGCATGGTCTCCCCGAGATCCTGCAGCACGGTGGTCTCGGTGATCTCGACGAGCAGCCGCCGCGCGATGTCGGGCCGCGTCTTGACGTGCGAGGTGAGCAGCCTGAGCCAGGAGGGATCGGTCGTCGACAGCGCCGAGATGTTCATGGCGAGGTTGACGCCCTGATGCTCGGTAAGCTCGGTGAGCACCATCTCAAGCACGGTGCGGTCGATCGAGCGGACCAGGCCCATCTTCTCGGCGATGGGCAGGAAGCTGCCGGCCGGCACGATGCGGCCCTCGTCGTCGAGGATGCGGATGAGGCATTCGTAGAAGGCGGGCTCGTGGCTGCGCGCATCGACGACCGGCTGGAAGTGCAGGCAGACGCGCTTCTGGCGCAGCGAGGTCTGCACCAGCTCGGTGACGGCCATGTCGCTGCGCAGCGCGACGAGCTGCTCCGGCGACAGGTCGTAGAGGTTGTAGCAGTTGCTGCCGGAGCGGCGCGCCTGATCGAGCGCGACCACGGCCTTGGCCATGGCGTCGTGCGCGGTGCGCACCGAGCCTGGGAAGGCCACGGCGCCGATCGAGGCGGTGACCGGCAGAAAGCCCTTCTCGCTCACCACGGCGGCCTGCTCGACCGCGCCGAGGATCTTCTCCGCGGTGATCGAGATGTCGCCGGCCGGGCAGCCGTTGAGAATGATGCCGAACTGCGCATCGCCGACGCGCCCGATCACGTCGCTCGCGCGCAGCGTACGGTCGAGCTCGCGGCCGACCGCGACCACGACCTGCTCGGCGACCTCGCGGCCATAGGTGTCGTGCAGCAGCGCCAGATTGTCGATGCCGAGCTGGAGGTAGACGCCGGATGCCTCGTAGCGCACCGCATAAGCCAGCGCATGTTCGAGCGCCTCGCGCAGGCGGGGCGGGTTGTAGTGGCCGGTGAGCGGATCGAGGCCGGCCTCGTGCACGGCGTGCTCGGTCTCTTCCTTGTTCCGGTCGATGCAGCGCAGGATGCCGAGGATGCGCAGGGGCTCGCCGTCCTCGGTACGCTCGAACCAGCCGCGGTCCTCGACCCAGGAGAGCGCGCCGTCGCCGCGCTGGAACTGATAGGAGCAGTTGAAGCGCCCGCCGCTGCCGGCGCTCTCGGCGTGGCAGCGCCTGAGGTCGGCACTGCCACTCGCCGTGATGCGGGCGAGGAAGTGCTCGGCGATGGCGAGCTCGCCAGCCATATCGAGGCCGAACAGCGCCTGCACGTCGCCATGCCATCGAATCCGGCCGGTCCGCACGTCCCAGGCATAGGCGACGTCGCCGGATGCCGAGATCGCCGCGTAGAGGCCGTCCGAATCGCGGGAGCGCATATCCATAGAGCGAACCTGTTGCCATCCTGGCCGGGCGCCGCTGACGGTATTCTGGTCTCGATGCTGTCGTCGGCGTCGGACGCAATCCGAACCTGACGCGCCCCATTGTCCTCGGAGCACGCTACCGGCCGCCTCTGAACAAAACTTAAAGGGAGAGGGTTAGGATTCAGTAACCAACACGCGCAAGGGCGCTTCCGGCGAATCCGTTGCCGGGTTCATCGGCGAAAGGCCGGCCTCGCTCAGTACGCCGCGGCCGCGACCTGGTGCGCCGGCGGCGGCTCCGCGATCTCGTAGCCTGGGGATCTGATCTCGACGTGAAGCGCGAGCCCGTCGCCCGCGCGGACCAGCTGCTTGCGCACCGAGCGCGGCAGCGGGATCCGCTCGACGCGGCACTGCCGGATCAGGGCCGCCGCGAGGATTTCGGCAGAGACCGTGAGCTCCTCGACCCGGCCGACCGCGCTCATCTTGTGCGAGACGACGGCCGACGCCACGCCCTCGCTATCGACCACCTTCAGCCCGACGATGTTGCCGAGCTTGAGGATGCGGGCTTCCTTGTTGAGTTCCAGGATCGCCGAGATGACTTCGCGATTGCAGAACTTGATCTCTCGATGCTCGAGCGGCACGACCTAACTCTCCCAAGACGATGACGAAGCCAGACCCTTTCCGAAATTATTTGAGCATATGTATAGGCCACAGACCTCTAACATTTGGTTATTCATACCGCGCGCCGCCGGGGAGCTCCTGATGAGCTCATCCCGGCCCAGCCTGAGTCAAAAATATTAACCATAACAGGCACTTGCGGGAACTTAGCGATTGACCGCAAAGGCCTTTGCACTAATATAAAAGTATACGGGACGACGAAACATGATCGGTTCTTTACCACCTCCTCTGCTGTCCGGCCCTCGGCCGCCGGCGCGCGCGGCAACGACGGTCGCGCCTGTCGGGCAGGCGGCGCCGCATGCGGGTTCGCGCCACGGCGCGGCCGAGGCCGGGCCGCAGAAGCGCCGGGCCCGCCCGCCCGCCGGCGCGGGGGGTGCGGATTCCGCCGTCTACCTCGCCCAATTGCTGGGCCAGCAGGCATCGCCGGGCGCCGGGCGCGGCCAGGCCCCGCTCAGCGCCCGCCAGGTCGAGACCTACGACGAGGTCGCGCGCCGGACCCGGCGGATCGAGCTGCTGTTCGGCTTCGAGGGCCTCGCCGAGCCCGTCTCGGCCTGAACCGGCGTGCCAAAGCGGGTTTCGCCGAGGCCACGCTTTGGCTAGTGTGCCCGCCGACAGCCAGTCAGACATAAGGACCAGACCGCAATGGCCGAGGCCAAGACCATTGCCGACGCGCTCGGGCGCGCGGCCCGCAACAGCATCGCGATCGCGGCACCGGAGCGCCCGGCGCTCGGCTTCGGCGCGCTCGAAAGCTTCGTCGCCGAGACCGTCGAGGCGCTGAACCGCGCCGGCATCGGACGCAATGACCGGGTCGGCATCGTGCTGCCCAACGGCCCCGAGATGGCGAGCGCCTTCCTCGCGGTCGCGGCCGGCGCCACCGCAGCACCGCTCAACCCCGCCTACCGGGCCGACGAGTTCGAGTTCTACCTGTCGGACCTGAACGCCAAGGCGCTCATCGTGCAGGCCGGCGTCGAGACGCCGGCGACCGCGGTCGCGGAGAAGCTCGGCGTCCGCATCCTGCCGCTGACGCCGCGGAGCGGCGGTGCGGCCGGCCTGTTCGACCTCGAGACCGGCGCCAGGAGCGCCGCCGCCAATCCCGGCGCCGCGAGCCAGGACGACGTCGCCCTCGTGCTGCACACCTCGGGCACCACCTCGCGGCCGAAGATCGTGCCGCTGAGCCAGTGCAACGTCACCGCCTCGGCGCGCAACATCTCGGGCTGGCTCGGGCTGACGCCCGGAGACCGCTGCCTCAACATCATGCCGCTCTTCCATATCCACGGCCTGATCGCGGCGGTGCTCTCCTCGCTCTATGCCGGCGCCTCGGTCGCCTGCTCGCCGGGCTTCAACGCGCTCAAGTTCTTCGGCTGGATGGAGGAGCTGAGGCCCACCTGGTACACCGCGGTGCCGACCATGCACCAGGCGATCCTCGCGCGTGCGAGCCGCAACCAGGAGATCATCAGGCGGGTGCCGCTCAAGCTGATCCGCTCCTCCTCCTCCTCGCTGCCCGCGCCGGTGATGACGGAGCTCGAGGCGGCGTTCAACGCGCCGGTGATCGAATCCTACGGCATGACCGAAGCCTCGCACCAGATGACCAGCAACCCGCTGCCGCCGCGCGAGCGGCGCGCCGGCTGCGTCGGCGTCGCGGCCGGCCCCGAGGTCGCGACCATGGACGAGGCGGGCGCGCTCAAGAAGCCGGGCGAGACCGGCGAGGTGGTGATCCGCGGCGAGAACGTCACGCTCGGCTACGAGAACAACCCAAAAGCCAATGAGAGCGCGTTCACCAATGGCTGGTTCCGCACCGGCGACCAGGGCGTGATCGACGCGGCGGGCTACCTGACGCTGACCGGACGGCTCAAGGAGATCATCAACCGCGGCGGCGAGAAGATTTCGCCGCGCGAGGTCGACGATATTTTGATGACGCACCCGGCGGTCTCCCAGGCAGTCGCCTTCGCCGTGCCGCACGACAAGCTCGGCGAGGACGTCGCCGCCGCCATCGTGCTGCGCGACGGCGCGAGCGCGACCGACCGCGAGATCAGGGAGTTCGCCGCCCAGCACCTGGCCGACTTCAAGGTGCCGCGCCAGGTGCTGATCCTCGACGAAATCCCGAAGGGCGCGACCGGCAAGCTGCAACGCATCGGCCTCGCCGAGAAGCTCGGCCTCGGCAAGTGAAGCGAATGCCGCCCGAGCTGTCGCCAGCCTCATCCTTCGACAGGCTCAGGATGAGGCTCAATCGTCGAACCCTCATGCTGAGCTCGTCGAAGCATGAGGGCCGCACGATCTCGCCGGACCAGATATGAAGCTCGCGATCTACGGCGCCGGGGCGATCGGCGCCTATCTCGGCGTCGAGCTGGCGCTCGGCGGCGTCGACGTCTCGCTGATCGGGCGCGGGCCCCATCTCGCGGCGATGAAGCGGGACGGGGCGAGGCTGCGCATCGGCAGCGAAGAGAAGGTTGCGCACCCGCGCTGCACCGACGACCCGGCCGAGCTCGGCCCGCAGGACTTCGTGATCGTCACGCTCAAGGCGCATTCGGTGCCCGGCATCTGCGAGAAGATGCAGCCGCTGCTCGGGCCCGAGACCGCGGTCGTCACCGCGGTCAACGGCATCCCCTGGTGGTACTTCCACGGCATCGAGGGCGAACACAAGGACAAGCGCATCCGCGCGGTCGATCCTGACGACGCGCAATGGAAGCTGATCGGACCGGAACGCGCGATCGGCTGTGTGATCTACCCGGCGGCCGAGATCGTCGCGCCCGGCGTGGTCGAGGTGCAGCCGCACCTTTCCAGTAATCGCCTGCCGATCGGCGAGCCCGACGGCTCGCGCTCGGCGCGCGCGGCGCGGCTCTCGGAGGCGCTGATCGCAGCCGGCTTCAAGGCGCCGGTGCGCCCCGACATCAGGACCGACATCTGGGTCAAGCTCTGGGGCAACCTCGCCTTCAACCCGATCAGCGCGCTCACCATGGCGACCCTCGAAGACATCGTGAAGGACGACGGTACGCGGGCGGTCGCGCGCGCCATGATGGTCGAGGGCCAGAAGGTCGCGGAGGCGCTCGGCGTCAAGTTCCCGATCGACGTGGACAAGCGCATCAAGGGTGCCGGCGAGGTCGGCGCGCACAAGACCTCGATGCTGCAGGATTTGATGCTCGGCCGGCCCATGGAGATCGACGCGCTGGTGCTCGCGGTCGCCGAGCTCGGCGACCTAGTCGGCATCGAGACCCCGACCATCGACGCGGTCTACGCCCTCGTCCGCCGCCGCGCCATCGAGGCCGGGAGCTACCCCGGTAAACGCTGAGCCTGCGGCGCGGCTCCCCTTCTCGTCATGGCCGCCCATACCCCTAATCCGTCACGCCCCGGCTTGACCGGGGCATCCATGATTGCAGCGGGTCCGTTGCCCGATGGATTGCCGGGTTGATCCCCCGGTCAAGCCGGGGGACGGCAACGACGAAGAAGGAGTGCGCCGCATCATCGCCGCCCATACCCCTAATCCGTCATGGCCGGACTTGGCCGGTTGCTGTCCTGTCAGGAACGCACCGCCGCCGCATCCACTCCATCGTCATGCCCGGACTTGATCCGGGCATCCAGGCTTCCGAGGAAAGGACTGGATTGCCGGGTCAAGCCCGGCAATGACGATTCGGGTATGCAGGGCACGACTAGGGACCCGGCAATGACGATTTAAGGGCGCATGGCATGACGGATCCGAGTCAAGCCAATGACAAAGAACGGAAGGATAAATGCAGCCGCCGAGGCCGCTTCGCCGCCTCGTTTACCATGATTATTTACCATCATCGCTGGCCACCATTGGAAGCAAAAGTCCTTACGGCCAATCGGCATAGCTTGCGCCATGACATGCCGATATGAACGGCCTTCGCCGTTTATTCATAACAGAAACGGCCATTTTGATTTGACTCGCCGTGCTCGATAACCCGAAACTGGCTGAGAAGCCGCGCGCCGACCAGAGCGCCGGGGATTTAAGCATCGCGCCTCGACCAGTATTGGCGACCGGCACGAGCCACAAACATTCGGGGAGATTCGACAATGGCAACCGTACCGAGCCCGGGCACCACGGGCCATGACACCATCGTTCCAGGCACCGGCGGCGACACTCTCTACGGCGACCCCTATTTCACGGGTCCGGGCGGCCTCGGCCCGCTGATCGCGGGCTATGGCGGCAACGACATCCTGACCGCCACGGGCATCGACAACGAGCTGCTCGGCGACGCCGACACGATATCCATCACCGGCCAGGGCGGCAACGACGTGCTAAGTGCCGCCGGCAACAGCAACGATCTCATCGGCGACGCCTCCCGCATGAGCGGCAACGCCCGCGGCGGCCACGACACGCTGAGCGCCACCGGCAACAGCAACAATCTCATCGGCGACGCTGTGCTCATACTCGGCGACGCCCGCGGCGGCAACGACACGCTGAGCGTCACCGGCATCGGCAACCAGCTTTTCGGCGACGCTGCCCAGAGCATGTCCGGCAACGCCTACGGCGGCAACGACAGCTTGAACGCCTCGGGCGGCATCAGCAACCGTCTCTACGGCGACACCCCCGCTCACATGTCCGTCAACGCCCGCGGCGGCAACGACACGCTGAACGCCTCGGGCGACGGCTGCGTCCTCGTCGGCGACTCCGGCTTCATCATGTCCGGCAACGCCCGCGGTGGCAACGACAAGCTGGGCGCCGCCGGCAGCAACGGCCGCCTCGTCGGCGATGCCTTGGACGACATGTCCGACAGTGCCCGCGGCGGCAACGATGAGCTGGGCGCCGCCGGCAACAACAACCGCCTCTATGGCGACGTCTTCGACAACATGTTCGGCAGCGCAATCGGCGGTAACGACGTGCTGAACGCCATGGGCGCCGGCAACCACCTCTTCGGCGATGCCGGCGGCGGCATGTTCGGCGGCGCCCGCGGCGGCAACGACGTGCTGACGGTAAGCAGCACGGCCGGCCAATCCAGCGATCTCTACGGCGATGCCCGTGAGATGGCCGGCGCCGCGGTCGGCGGCAACGACCGGCTGATCGGAGGCACCGGCAACGACCTGATCGTCGGCGATGCGCTGATCGCAGGCCCCGACGCCCGCGGCGGCAACGACCAGCTCTGGGGTGACGCCAAGGGCGCGAGCGCGGGTGGGGCGGATACCTTCGTATTCGCAGGCTTCATCGGCAAGGACGTGGTCAACGACTTCCGGCCAGGTGAGGGCGACAAGCTCCAGCTCAACGGCTACACCACCGCCAGCGGCTACGCGCTGACGCTCGACGACGTGCTCGACCTCAGCATCTCGGTGGTGGGCAGCAAGACTGTGATCGACATCGGCGCCTCGCTCGGCGGCCCGGCCAACGTCAACACCATCACCCTCGCCAAGTTCACCGGCACGCTCGACGACACCAACGTCGTCTTCACCGATGTGAGCTGAACGAACCGGCGGCCGGCCCCCAACCTCACCCTGCCCTCTCCGCCCCTCAGGGGGCGGAGAGGGTGGTCGCGATCCGGGCGAGGTCGCAGCGATGGTCGTTCCCAATCTCAATCGTCATGCCCCTCCCCCGGCTGGACCGGGGGATCAACCCCGCAATCCAGCTTTCATGAAGAAGCCTGGATGCCCGGATCAAGTCCATTGCTGTCCGGTTAAGGAAAAGGTATCCGCCTCGAAAGTCGGCAGCAGGCGGGCTTCTCATGGTCAAGGAGACCAGAAGAGGCTCGAACAACGTCGGCTGCATCCCTTCTTCGTCATGCCCCGCGCAGGCGGGGCATCCAGGGGCGGCGGCACCGGGGTTTCCAAGGGTTCCTGGATCGCCCGGTCAAGCCGGGCGATGACGATTTGGGTATGGGTGTCCGCCGCTGCAACCTAAACCGGACAGCAGTGGATCAAGTCCGGGCATGACGATGGAGTGGGTGCGGCGGCGGTGCGTTCCTGACAGGACAGCAGCCGGTCAAGCCCGGCAATGACGATCCGGGCGTCGGCGGCCATCGCTGCGACATCATCCGGGCAGCACTGGATCGATCCGCCGATCCAGTCGCGGGACGGCAATGACGAAGAGAGGAAATCGCCGCCGCGTTAACCTTAACCGGACGCCTGCGCAGGCCATGACTCGCGAATTCGAATGATCTTCGCCTTTCGTTCGCGGCGAATGCGGGATTTTTCATTTGACTCGCGGCATTCGAGCATCGATGAGGGAAGGTAAATCGACGCGCGATTGGGCACCGATGGTCAACCATTGTGCCGCACCAGTACCGGCGACAGGTACAAGCGAACGATATTGAGGGGAGATCCGACAATGGCAACCATTCCAACTCCGGGCACCACGGGCAACGACACCATCGTTCCGGGCACCGGCAACGAGACTCTCTACGGCGACCCGTACTTCACGGGTTCTCCGGACGGCCTCGGCCCGCTGACCGCGGGCAAGGGCGGCAACGACATCCTCGACGCCACCGGCGACGAGAACCACCTCATCGGCGACGCCGAGGAGATCGCGGGCACCGGCCGCGGCGGCAACGACACGCTGAGCGCCACCGGCGATGGCAATTTTCTCGCCGGCGACGGCGGCAACGCCCTCCTGGGGAATGCACGCGGCGGCAACGACGTGCTGAGCGTCATCGGTGGCAACAACGATCTCTACGGCGACGCCCTCGGAATGGCCGAGAGCGCCCGCGGCGGCAACGATGTGCTGAGCGCTACGGGCAGCGACAACGATCTCTACGGCGAGGCCATCGAAATGGCCGAGAGCGCCCGCGGCGGCAACGATGTGCTGAGCGCCACCGGCGACGGCAATCGTCTCTTCGGCGATGCCGGCGCTAACGTCGGCATAGACATGGACGACGACGCGCGTGGCGGCAACGACGTGCTGAGCGCTACCGGCGGCGGCAATACCCTCGTCGGCGATGCCGGCCAGGGTATATCTGGCACCGGGCGTGGCGGCAACGACACGTTGAGCGCTTCGGGCAACGAAACCGCCTCTATGGCGATGCCGGCCGCGACCTATTCGGCAACGTCCGCGGCGGCAACGACACGCTGAGCGCTTCGGGCAGCGAAAACCGCCTCTTCGGCGACGCCGACGGCGTCGAGGGCAGCGCCCGCTGCGGCAACGACACGCTCAGCGTCACGGGCGATTTCAACACGCTCTACGGTGACGCCAACATTTTTGGGGACGGAGGCAGTGCCGTAGGCGGCAACGACGTACTGAGCGCCACCGGCGACGGCAACCAGCTCTACGGCGACGGCGGCTTCAGAATCGCCTCCAACGGCCGCGGCGGCAATGACGTGCTGACGGCCGTCAGCACGAGCGGCCAGTCCAATGATCTTTACGGCGACGCCTCCGACATGCGCGCCAACGCGGTCGGCGGCAACGACACGCTGATCGGCGGCAACGGCAACGACCTGATCGTCGGCGACGCGCTGATCATGAATCCGACCGCTCGGGGCGGCAACGACCAGCTCTGGGGCGATGCCAAGGGCGCGGCGTCGGGCGGCGAAGACAGCTTCGCCTTCGCCGGGAACTTCGGCAAGGACGTGATCAACGACTTCCGCCAGAGCGACGGCGCTGGCGACCAGATCCAGCTCAACGGCTACGGCGCGGCCCTCACCATCGACGACGTGCTCGACAACGTCTCGGTCTCAGGCGGCAAGACGGTGATCGACATCGGCGCCGCGCTCGACGGCCCGGCCAACGCCAACACCATCACGCTCGCCAAGTTCACCGACCCGCTGACCGCCGACGACTTCATCTTCACCGACGTATCCTGACTGCCCCAGCAGCGCGCGGGCGTAAGGCTCGCGCGCCCGCCGGAGCGCCGGGCATGAACCGCCGCGCCGCGACCAGTATCGGCGGCCGGCACGAGCAAACGACATTCAGGGGGAGATTCGACAATGGCAACCGTTCCAACTCCGGGCACCAACGGCAACGACACCATCGTCCCCGGCACCGGCGGCGACACGCTCTACGGCGACCCGTTCGACACGCTCGTCGCGGGCCACGGCGGCAACGACATCCTGACCGCGACCGGCGACGGCAACGGCCTCCACGGCGACGGCAGATCCATAACCGGCACCGGCCGCGGCGGCAACGACACGCTGAGCGCAACGGGCCACGACAACAGACTCCTCGGCGACGCCAGCAGCGGCAGCTTCGCCTTCTTCTCAGACAATGCCCGCGGCGGCAACGATGTGCTGAGCGCCACCGGCGACAACAACCGCCTCTTCGGCGAGGCGTCCGGCATCACGATGAGCGACAACACCCGCGGCGGCAATGACGTGCTGAGCGCCACTGGCGATGGCAACCTCCTCATCGGCGAGACCAGCTTAAGCTTGATAGACAACGCCCGCGGCGGCAACGACGTGTTGAGCGCCTCGGGCGACGGCAACGTGCTCTACGGCGACACCGGTAGCAACATGACCGACAATGCCCGCGGCGGCAACGACGTGCTGATCGTCGATGGCGATGACAACGTTCTCTTCGGCGACGCTTCGGACATGTTCGACAACGCGCGCGGCGGCAATGACATGCTGGTCGTGCTAGGCGACGGCAACGTCGCCTTCGGCGACGCCGGACTCATGCACGATGACACCAGGGCAGGCAACGACGAGATCAGCGCGACGGGCGATGCCAACCTCCTCCTAGGCGATGCCGGCGGAAGAGAGCTCCTTGGCATCACTGGCCCCTCTCCCAATACGGCCAACGCGCACGGCGGCAACGACACGCTTGAGGTGGTGGGCAACGGCAATCTACTCTCCGGGGACTTCGTTGATATGACTAGCAATGTGCGAGGCGGCAACGACACGCTGCGCGCCGAAGGCGACGAGAACGTCCTCCTCGGCGATGCCGCCGGAAACATCGCCGGCCCGTTCGGCGAAATTTTGGACGGTGGCATGTTCAACAGCGCCCGCGGCGGCAACGATCGGCTCGAGGTCACGGGCACTGACAACCTCCTTGCCGGTGATGCCATCGATATGTTCCAGAGCGCCCGCGGCGGCAACGACGTGCTGATGGTGGTCAGCGAGGCCGACCAATTCAACCAGCTCTTCGGCGACGCCGTCGAAATGCGCGACGACACGGTCGGCGGCAACGACTCGCTGATCGGCGGCAACGGCGACGACCTGCTCGTCGGCGACGCTCGGCACATGAGCGGCAACGCAGTCGGCGGCAACGACATGCTGGTCGGCGGCATGGGCAACGACCTGATCATCGGCGACGCGCTCCTCATGTTCGATGACGCCAGGGGCGGCAACGACCATCTCTGGGGCGATGCGAAGAACGCCGCCTCGGGCGGCGCCGACACCTTCGCCTTCGCCGGCCTGAACGGCAAGGATGTGATCTACGACTTCCGGCCCGGCGAGGGTGACCTCCTCGACCTGCTCGAATACGGCTTCGGCGAGGGCGGCCTCGGCGGCGGCGGCACCTTCGACTTCGCCGACCTCGATTTCAAGGCGGCGGGCGGCAACACGGTGATCGACATCGGCACCTCGTTCGGGCTCAGCGCGGCCGGTCAGAACACGATCACGCTGCGCGGCTTCAAGGGGCTCGACGCCGACGACTTCGCCACCGACATCATCTGACTCCAGCCAGCCGCCGGGCCGGCCGCGGCCCAGTCCGGCGGACCCGGCATGAATCCCCTCCCCGCCCCCCCAACGGGGCGGAGAGGGTGGTTGCGATCCGGGCGAGGTCGCGGCGGCGATGGCCGCCGATACCCTCAATCGTCATGCCCCTCCCCAGGCTTGACCGGGGGATCAACCGGGGCATCCATGGTTGCAACGAGGCCGTTGCGCGATGGATTGCCGGGTTGATCCCCCGGTCAAGCCGGGGGACGGCAATGACCAGGAAGGGAAGCCGCGGTGCCGCCGCCCCTGGATGCCCCGCCTGCGCGGGGCATGACGAAGAAAGAAATGGCCACCGCCAACCCCCTATCGTCATGCGCGGGCTTGACCCGCGCATCCAGGCTTCTTCAAGAAAGCTGGATTGCCGGGTCAAGCCCGGCAATGACGATTCGGATGTGCGCGGGGCATGACCGACTGGGGACCGGCGGATGACGAAGAACACAAGAATAAGCGCAGTCGCCGAGGCCGTTTCGCCGCCCCGTTTACCATGATTATTTACCATCATCGATGATCGTCATTCGGACCAGAAGCCAAAGTCCCCACGGCCGATCGGCATAGTTCGCGCTATGACATGCCGATATGAACGGCCCTCGCCGTTTATTCATAACAGAAACGGACATTTTAATTTGACTCCCCGCGATCGAGAAACCGAAACTGACCACAAACCCGCGCACCGATCGGAGTGCCGGGGATAGGCACCGCGCCTCGACCAGTACCAGCGACCGGCACGAGCCAAAAACATTCGGGGAGATTCGACAATGGCGACGATCATCGGCACCACCGGCAATGATTCGCTGGTTCCCGGCACCGGCGGCGACGTTCTCTTCGGCGATCCGTTCGCCGGCGTCACGCTCTCCGCGGGCCATGGCGGCAACGACATCCTGAGCGCCACGAATGACGGCAACACCCTCATCGGCGACGCCGACACGATCGCCGGCACCGGCCGCGGCGGCAACGACACGCTGAGCGCCTCGGGCGGCGGCAACGTCCTGGTCGGCGACGCCGGCCTCGACATGTCCGGCAGTGCCCGCGGCGGCAACGACGTGCTGAGTGCCACGGGCGACGGCAATTCCCTCCGCGGCGACGCCCGCTTCGACATGTCCGGCAGTGCCCGCGGCGGCAATGACACGCTGAGCGCCTCGGGCAGCAACAACAACCTCTACGGCGACGCCGGCATCAACATGTTGCACGACGCCCAAGGCGGCAACGACGTGCTGAGCGTCACGGGCAGCAACAACAACCTCTACGGCGACGCCAACAGCTCCTTGCTCAACGATGCCCGCGGCGGCAACGACGTGCTGAGCGCCTCAGGCGACTTCAACGACCTCCTCGGCGACGCGTTCGGGATGTTCATGAATAGCCGAGGCGGCAATGACAGCCTCCGCGCCACCGGCGATTTCAACGAGCTCTACGGCGACGCCTTGGAGATGCGCGACAGCGCGGTCGGCGGCAACGACACGCTGGTCGGCGGCATGGGCGACGACCTGATCGTCGGCGACGCGCTGTTCATGCAGGGCAACGCCAAGGGCGGCAACGACCATCTCTGGGGCGATGCGAAGAACGCCGCCTCGGGCGGCGCCGACACCTTCGCCTTCGCCGGCCTGAACGGCAAGGACGTGATCAACGATTTCCGGCCCGGCGAGGGCGACACGCTCCAGCTCAGCGGCTACACCACTGCCAACGGCTATGCGCTGACGCTCGACGACGTGCTCGACCTCAGCATCGCGGTGGTGGGCGGCAACACGGTGATCGACATCGGCGCCTCGCTCGGCGGCCCGGCCAACGTCAACACCATCACGCTCGCAAAGTTCACCGGCACGCTCGACGACCCCGGCGTCATCGAGTTCACCAACATCGTCTGAGCCGGCGGCGCTCTCTGGATTCCGTTGCCCCTTCTTCTCCCTCCCCCTTGATGGGGGAGGGAGGGGTGGGGGTGACTCAGAAGAATCGGTGGAGACGGGGCCGCGGGCTTTGACGCGTAGCACTCATGGCAAGCAGCCCGTCTTGCCTAGACCCCCCACCCCAACCCTCCCCCCACAAGGGGGGAAGGGGGAAGAAGCCGCAGACCTCCCCTTCCTCGTCATTGCCGTCCCCCGGCTTGACCGGGGGATCAACCCGCCTGCGGGGCCGAAGCCCCTTCGGCGCGGCGAAGGCCCGGCAATCCAGCTTTCTTGAAGAAGCCTGGATGCGCGGGTCAAGCCCGCGCATGACGATAGGGGGCTGGCGGCGCGCTTCTTTCTCGTCATGCCCGGGCTTGACCGGGGCATCCATGATTGCAGCGAGTCCGCTGCCCGATGGATTGCCGGGTCAAGCCCGGCAATGACGAGGAAGGAGTGGCCTGTCTCTACTAAGGCGCCTTCGCCGCGACCGCCTCGACCTCGATCAGCATTTCGGGGCGGACCAGGCCGGGGACGAAGAAGGTGGTCGAGGCCGGGCGGTGGCCGGCGAGGACGCGGGTGCGCACGGCCGCGTATTTCGGGAAGTTCTCGGTGCCGACGACATAGGCGGTCATGCGCGCGAGGTCGGTGATCGCCATGCCGGCCTCCTTCAGGATCGCCGTGATGTTCTCCCACACCACCTCGGACTGCGCGGTGATGTCGGCCGGCAGGCTGCCGTCCTTCCTGACGCCGACCTGGCCCGAGATGAAGAGGAGCTGCGAGCCCGGCGGCACCAGCACGGCATGGCTGTAGGCCTTGGCGATCGGCTCGACGATGGCGTCCGGGTTGATCGGCTTGTTCGGCATGGTCGCTGTCTCCCTGTCGAGATACCTGTGTGAAACGCCGGCCGGGGCGGGCCCGCGAGGCGCGCGCCCTCCCCCGGCGAGGCGCGACAGGCTGGCACGAGCGCCGCCCCGCCGTATATAGATGACGGCATGCCCCACATGATCATCTTCCTCATGGTGCTGGTGCTCGGCCTGGTGGCGGCCTGCGTCATCTTCTGAGCGCTTACCCAACGCATTGAAAAATTTGGATTAACCAGCGCCGGCGGCGGCCCCTTTCGCGGCTGCAAAGCAATTTACAGGGCATAGGCACCCTGTTACATTCCGCCGCGCCGAAATCCCCCGCCCATCGCGCGGGGTCCAACCCGGCGGCCGGAGCGGGGCTTCCGGCGGCAGGTCACCGAGGAACGCATCCGATGAAGCTTCTGGCCGGCAACAGCAATCGGCCGCTTGCCGAGGCCGTGGCCGCGGCGCTCAACACGCCGCTGACGCGCGCCAGCGTGCGCCGCTTCCCGGACATGGAAGTGTTCGTCGAGATCCACGAGAACGTGCGCGGCGAGGACGTCTTCGTCATCCAGTGCACCTCCTACCCGGCGAACGACAACCTGATGGAACTGCTCGTCTGCATGGACGCGCTCCGGCGCTCCTCGGCCCGGCGCATCACCGCGGTGACGCCCTATTTCGGCTATGCCCGCCAGGACCGCAAATCGACGCCGCGCACGCCGATCTCGGCCAAGCTGGTCGCCAACCTGATCACCGCGGCGGGCGCCAACCGGGTGCTCACGGTCGACCTGCACGCCGGCCAGATCCAGGGCTTCTTCGACATCCCGCTCGACAATCTGTTCGCCGCCCCGGTGATGCTCGACGACATCAGGAAGCGCTTCAACAACGACAACAGCCTGATGGTGGTGTCGCCCGATGTCGGCGGCGTGGTGCGCGCGCGCCATCTCGCCAACCGGCTGAACGCCGACCTCGCGATCGTCGACAAGCGACGCGAGCGCGCCGGCGTCTCCGAGGTGATGAATATCATCGGCGACGTGGGCGGCAGGCGCTGCATCATGGTGGACGACATCGTGGATTCGGCCGGCACGCTGTGCAACGCGGCTGCGGCGCTGCGTGATGCCGGCGCGGCCGAGGTGCATGCCTACGTCACCCACGCGGTGCTCTCGGGCGGCGCGGCGGCTCGCGTCTCGGCCTCCGCCATCGATTCGCTCGTGATTACCGACAGCATCGCGCCGACCGAGGCGGTGCGCGTCTCGCAGAACATCCGCGTGCTCTCGATCGCGCCGCTGCTCGCCGAGGCGATCAGGCGCATCAGCACGGAATCCTCCGTCTCAACCCTGTTCGATTAGACCTGGAGGCGCCGGCGGCCGACGCGCCCCGCGCCAAGCTGGAGACCACGACCATGGCACAGATCTTCTCCCTCCCCGCCGCGAAGCGCGAGCGCACCGGCACCGGCGCGGCCCGCGCGCTGCGCCGCCAGGGCCAGATCCCGGCGATCGTCTATGGCGGCAGCGAGCCGCCGCTCGACATCGCCGTGCCGCTCAAGGAGATCACGCTCGAGCACGGCAAGCCGGCGTTCTTCACCCACCTCTACGACCTGGCGTTGCCCGAGGGCACGGTGCGCGTGCTGCCGCGCGAGGTGCAGCTCCACCCGGTGACCGACCAGCCGGTCCATGTCGACTTCCTGCGCTATGTGAAGGGCGCGCGCATCGCGGTCCAGGTCGCGGTGCATTTCCTCGACCAGGAGCAGTGCGAGGGCCTGAAGCGCGGCGGCGTGCTCAACATCGTGCGCCACGAGGTCGAGCTGCTCTGCCCGGTGGATTCGATCCCGGATTCGATCTCGGTCAGCCTGAAGGGCCGCGACATCGGCGAGAGCATCCACATCAGCGCCTTCACGCTGCCCGAGGGCGTGACGCCGACCATCACCGACCGCGACTTCACGGTCGCCACCATCGCGGCGCCGACCGTCATCGTCGAGGAGGCGGCGGCACCTGCCGAGGGCGAGGCGGCCGCGGGCGAGGCCGCGGCGCCGGCGGAGGCCGAGAAGAAGGCCGAGGAATAGCGCCGGCAAGGCCCGGCGCGCCGGCGGCAGCCCTGCCTCATGCGGCTCCTGGTCGGGCTCGGCAATCCCGGGCCGAAATACGCGCGTCACCGCCACAATATCGGCTTCATGGCGGTCGATGCGATCGCGGCGCGCCACGGCTTCGGCGCCTGGCGCGAGCGCGGCAAGTTCTCGGCCGTGCTCGCCGAGGGCGCGCTCGACGGCGAGCCGGTGCTGCTCGCCAAGCCGACCACCTACATGAACGACTCAGGCCAGGCGGTCGGCGCGCTCAAGAATTTTCACAAGCTCGAACCCGAGAGCATCTACGTCTTCTACGACGAGATCGACCTCGCGCCCGGCAAGCTCAGGGTCAAGCTCGGCGGCGGCGCGGCCGGGCACAACGGCATCCGCAGCATCGCCGCCCATATCGGCGAGGCGTTCTGGCGGGTCAGGCTCGGCGTCGGCCACCCGGGCGACCGCGACCTCGTGAAGCACTATGTGCTGTCGGATTTCTGGGTCGAGGACCGCGAATGGCTAGAGCCCCTGCTCGAAGCCCTCGCCATCGAGGCGCCGCTCCTTCTCAAGGGCGACGGCAGCGCCTATATGAGCCGCGTCGCGCACCGCCTGGCGCCGCCCAAGCCGCCGTCAAAGAAGGACGCAGCGGCGGACGGGCCATCGGACAACGGCGGCAAGTAGCGTCTCAGCCACCAGAGCGGAACGAACGGCGTCATGGGCTTCAAATGCGGCATCGTCGGCCTGCCCAATGTCGGCAAGTCGACGCTCTTCAACGCGCTGACCAGCGCGGCGCAGGCCGCGGTCGGCAATTATCCGTTCTGCACGGTCGAGCCCAATGTCGGGCGCGTGCCGGTGCCGGACGAGGCGCTCGACGCGGTCGCCAGGCTGGCGCGCTCGGCCGCGATCGTGCCGACCTTCCTCGAGGTAGTCGACATCGCGGGGCTGGTGCGCGGCGCGAGCCAGGGCGAAGGGCTCGGCAACCGCTTCCTCGCCAACATCCGCGAGGTGGATGCCATCATCCACGTCGTGCGCTGCTTCGAGGATGACGGCGTGACGCATGTCGAGGGCGGCGTCGACCCGATCCGGGATATCGAGCTGATCGAGACCGAGCTGATGATCGCCGACCTCGAAAGCGTCGGTCGCCAGCTCGATGCCGCCACCAAGAAGGCGCGCGGCGGCGACAAGGAGGCGAAGGCGTCCCTCGCGATGCTCGAAAAGGTCAAGGCCGCGCTCGATGCCGGCCGGCCGGCGCGCGGCGTGGCGCTCGACGACGAGGCGTGCGCCGACCCTGCCTATCGCCAGCTCCTGACCGCGAAGCCGGTGCTTTATGTCGCGAACGTCGACGAGGCGAGCGCGGCGAGCGGCAACGCGCAGTCCGCCCGCGTCGCCGAGCGCGCCAGGCAGGAAGGCGCCGAGCTGGTGGTGATCTCGGCCGCGATCGAGGCCGAGATCGCGGGCCTCAAGGAGGCCGGCGAGAAGCGCGAGTTCCTGGACAGCCTCGGCCTCAAGGAGCCGGGGCTCGACCGCGTGATCCGCGCCGGCTACCGGCTACTCGGGCTGATCCGCTTCCTGACCGCGGGGCCCAAGGAAGCGCGCGCCTGGACCATCCCGATCGGTGCCACCGCGCGCGAGGCGGCCGGCACCATCCACAGCGACTTCGCCAAGGGCTTCATCTGCGCCGAGACCATCGCGCTCGACGACTATCTCGCGCTCGGCGGCGAGCAGGCCGCAAAGGAAAAAGGCCGCATGCGCCAGGAAGGCCGCGACTACGTGGTGAAGGACGGCGACGTCCTGCTGTTCCGCTTCAACGTGTAGCTACCCGGCAGACCATCCCCTCTTGTTCTTTGCCTATTACCCTTTCTCCCTGAGAGCAAGGCCATCGTCCCATGAATCGAACCGGTCGGCATCACGGAACCCTCTCCGCCGGCGGGGCGGAGAGGGTGGCGCGCACCAGCGCGCCGGGTGAGGTGGGGTGCGGCGGCACGGTGTGAGACATCGACGCAAGGAAATGGAGGGAGCCTTCCGGAGCCTATCGACCTGCCGCGGCTCCCCCCACCTCACCCTGCCCTCTCCGCCCCCGAGGGCGGAGAGGGAATTTGCGCCGAGGCTGGCCGGCACCTATAGGCAATCACCCTGCTTTTTAGAAGAGGGTCAAGGAGGGGACGCCGAGCAAGAACCGATCGGCGACCTAAAGATACGGCTTGAGCAGGCGGGCGAAGCCGTCGCGCAGGCGGACCACGAAGCCGCGCGCGACGAGGCCTTCGGGCGTCACCGGCGTCGCGCGCGCGATCTTGGCGTCGAGCAGCGCGTTGATCTCGCGCGCGAGCGCCTGGTCGAACGCCTCGCAATCGAACTCGAAGTTGAGCCTGAGGCTCCGCGTGTCCCAGTTCGAGGAGCCGAACAGCACCCATTGATCGTCGGCGACCGCAAGCTTGGCGTGGTCGAACGGCGGCGCCTCGTACCAGATCCGGCAGCCGGCCGCGAGCAGCGCAGGGAGCGCCGCGGTCTCCGCCCATTTGACGAAGAACTGGTTGTTGACCGCGGGCAGCACGATATCGACCGCGACGCCCCGGAGCGCGGCGACGCAAAGCTGGCTCACGATCACGTCGTCGGGCAGGAAATAGGGCGTCGCGATGCGGAGGCTGCGGCGCACCTGCGAGAGCGCGCCCATCAGGGTGAGCCTAAGCGAGCCATACTCCTCGTTCGGCCCGCTCGAGACGCCGCGCATCACCGTCGCGCCCGCTGGCGCGAGTTGTGGGAACCATGCAGGCCCCGAAAGCTGCTCGCCGCAGGTGAAGGCCCAGTCGTCGGCGAACACGCTCATCAGGTCGGCGACCGCCGGGCCGTCGATGCGGAAATGCACGTCGGGCGTCGGGAAGCGCGGCTGCTCGGCCAAGAGGTGGCCGCGCTTGATGTTCATGCCGCCGGTGAAGCCGATCCGCCCGTCGACCACCATGATCTTGCGATGGCTGCGCAGGTTGAGATAGGGCATGCGCCAGGCGATGAGCGGGGCGAGGAAGCGCTCGACGCGCACGCCCCGCCCGCGCAGACGCCACGCGACCGGCGGGATCGAATAGAGCGCGCCGATGCCGTCGATCAAGACGCGCACCTCGACGCCGCGTGCCCGCGCCGCCGCGAGCGCCTCGACGAAGCGCCGGCCGAGCGCATCGTCGTTGAAGATGTAGCTGGCGAGCGCGACGGACCGCTCCGCGGCCCCGATCGCCGCCAGCATCTCGGGATAGGCGGCGTCGCCGAGCCGCAGCGGGCGGACACGGTTGCCGACGCTGAACGGCGCCTGGTGGAAGCGCCGGATCAGGTTGGCCTGGTAGACCAGGAACGGGGCATCGGCGAGCTCGCCGGGATAGGCGCCGAGGATGGTCGGCTCGCCCTCCTCCCTGAAGCGCTGCGGGCCGCGCAGCTTGACGGCGCGGCGCGCGATCCGGTTGACGCCGATCATCCAATAGACCGCCGCGCCGAAGAACGGCCAGAACCAGACCGCGGCGAGCCAGGCGACCGCGCTGCGGCCGTCGCGCTTGTGAAGCGCGATGTGGGCCGAGGTGCCGAGCGCGACCGCGACGTCGAGGGCGGTCGCGAGATAGGGCCACCAGGCGGGCCCGGCGCCGCTCACGGCGAAAGACGGTCAGGCGGCATTCTCACGTCGCGCACCCGCTGGCATGATTTCTTCCGCTAGCATAAGCCGTCAGGCCTCAACCGCTAGCCCAGCGCCGAACCAGAGCCCGATGACCAGCCTGCCGGCCCACGGCATCACGGCCGCAACCTACAACATCCACTATGCGATCGGCACCGACCGGCGCTTCGCGCCGGCGCGCACCGCCGAGCTGATCACGTCGCTCAACGCCGACCTGGTGGCGCTCCAGGAGGTCGGCTGGCACTATCGCGGCCGCGCCGGCGTCGACCAGTTCGCGCTGCTCGGCCACCTGACCGGCCTTCACGTTCACGCCGGCCTGACCCGCCAGCACCCGAACGCCCATTTCGGCAACGCGATCCTGACCCGGCTGCCCGCCCGCCATGTCCGCACGCTCGACCTCACCGCCCGCTTCCGAGCCCCGCGCGGCGCGCTGATCGCCGAGCTCGAGGCCGGCCCGGGCGTGCTCCGCGTCGTCAACGTGCATCTCGGGCTCGACCCCTGGGAGCGGCGCGAGCAGGTCGCACGCCTCATTGCAGCGCTCGACGCGGCCGAGGCGCTGCCGACCGTCCTGCTCGGCGATTTCAACGAGTGGCGCCGCGAGCCCGCCTACCTAGAGCCGATCGCGCGGCGCTTCCCGCTCTCGGCCATGCCGCGGAGCTACCCGGCGCGGCGCGCGACGCTGCGCTTCGACCGGGTCTACGTCTCGCCGCCGCTCGGCTTGGTGCAGGCACATGCGCTGCACGCCGCGCCGGCGCCGCGCGCCTCCGACCACCTGCCGGTCGTCGCCTCGCTCGCCTGGCACGGCTGAAATTGGCCTAGAGCACGATCCGATCAGGTTGCCCCAACCTGATCGGTGAATCGTGCTCTAATTTGTTGAGTAGAGCAGGCTGGCGGCGCGGTTTAACCTGTGGCGCAGCACCGCACCGGAAGGGAGAGCGACAATGGGAGAGTGGATCAAGCTGAAGGCCAGGGACGGCCATGGCTTCGACGCCTACAAGGCGACACCGAGCGGCAAGCCGCGCGGCGGCTTGGTCGTGATCCAGGAGATCTTCGGCGTCAACGACAACATCCGGGGCTATTGCGACCGCTTCGCGGCCGCCGGCTATGTCGCCCTCGCCCCGGCGCTGTTCGATCGCGACAAGCCCGGCATCGAGCTCGGCTACACGGCGGAGACCGTGGCCGAGGGCCGCGACATCCGCGCGCGGGTCGGCTGGGACGGGCCGATCATGGACGTCGAGGCATCGCTCGCCGCGCTCAAGAAGGACGTCGCCAAGGTCGGCGTCACCGGCTATTGCTGGGGCGGCTCGCTCGCCTGGGTCGCGGCCTGCCGCTTCAAGCCGGCCTGCGCGGTCGGCTACTACGGCGGGCAGATCATCCAGTTCGTCGACGAGACGCCGGACTGCCCGGTGATCCTGCACTTCGGCGCGCTCGACAAGAACATCCCCCTGAGCGATGTCGAGACGATCCGCGCCAAGCACCCGGACGTGCCCATCCACGTCTACCAGGAAGCCGGCCACGGCTTCGACTGCGAGGCGCGCGGCGACTTCCACCCGGCCTCCAGCCAGCTCGCGCGCGAGCGCAGCAGCGCCTTCTTCAAGCAGCACCTCGGCTGAGCACGGGCATGGTCCACTCCCTTCCGTCGTCCCCCGGCTTGACCGGGGGACCCAGCTATCTTGAACGACGTGGATGCCGCCGCCCCTGGATGCCCCGGTCGATCCCCCGGTCAAGCCGGGGGAGGGGCATGACGAATGATGGGCGCCCTGCTCATGGCGACGCTCGCACGTCAAGGCTTGCGCCATGAGCGAGGCGGCGCCGTTTCTCGGCATCATCGGCGGCAGCGGGCTCTATGAGATCGACGGGCTGGCCGGGACCAGATGGGTCGAGGTCGAGAGCCCGTTCGGCAAGCCGTCGGACGCGATCCTGACCGGCACGCTCGGCGGGCTCAGGCTCGCCTTCCTGCCGCGCCACGGCCGCGGCCACAAGCTGCCGCCCGGCGAGATCAACTACCGCGCCAACATCGACGCGCTGAAGCGGCTCGGCGTCACCGACGTGATCTCGGTCAGCGCGGTCGGCTCGCTCAAGGAGGAGCTCAAGCCCGGCGACTTCGTGCTGGTCGACCAGTTCATCGACCGCACCTTCGCGCGGGTGAAGAGCTTTTTCGGCGCGGGGCTGGTCGCCCATGTCTCGATGGCGCATCCGGTGTGCGGCCGGCTCGGCGACCTGGTGGCGGACGCGGCCGGCGCACTGCCCGACATCCGGCTCGCGCGCGGCGGCGCCTATCTGGTGATGGAAGGGCCGCAATTCTCGACCAAGGCGGAATCCGAGCTCTACCGCTCCTGGGGCGCGGCCGTGATCGGCATGACCAACATGCCCGAGGCCAAGCTCGCCCGCGAGGCCGAGCTCTGCTACGCGACCATCGCCATGGTGACCGATTTCGACTGCTGGCACCCGGACCATGACCATGTCACGGTCGAGGCGGTGGTCAGGGTGCTGCTCGAGAACGCCGAGAAGGCGCGCGACCTCGTCAAGGCGGTCGCCGCCGCCATGCCACGCCGGCGTCTCACATGCGGCCAGGGCTGCGACCATGCGCTCGAGCACGCGCTGATCACCGCGCCCGCCGCGCGCGACCCCGCGATGATCAAGAAGCTCGACGCGGTGGCGGGGCGGGTGCTCGGACGGGGCTGAGGCGGGGTGAGGATGCGGATTGTATCGGCCTGGTCTGCCATCGTGCTCGTTGCGCTGGCGGTGCTGGCCGCCGGTGGCGGTAACGCGCTCGCAAACGGCGGAACCCAGGTTTTCCGAGTCTCGTGCCTGCCGGAGATCGATCTGTTCGAGCTTCAAGACCTCGGCTATGTCGACGATCCAAGCGGGCTGGCGACCGGCACGAACCATGACCTCACGGGCAAGGGCTACGCGCTCTACTCGCCCGAATGGTCATACTACCGGCGCGATCTCCCGCCTGAGGAAGCGGACCCATACGGAACGCTGTTCGCGACGCGCTTCGACTGCAAGCTGAAATCGGACGCGATCGCGCTCATTGTCTTGCCGGTCCTGCCCTTCCAAACCCGAGGCGGCGCTCCCGACATCGCCGTGACGCTCGGCATTTCCGGCCATTGGATCGTCGAGGAACTGCCTTTCCGGCTGTGCGACGACAGAGGCCCGATCACCCGCCTAGTGTACAACGACGCTCGCAAGGCGCTCACGCTCGAAGGGAAATTTGGTGGCGTTTGGGCCGGAGAAGCGAGCCCGGACGAGGTGTTGGGAAATCTCCGTAGAGGCTTCGGTTACGATGGCGCCGGCTTGACGGCGTGGGACGGTCCATCGCAAAGCGAGAAGCCGCTTCCTGGACCGTTGACCGCAAGGGACATCGACTATTTCATCCACCCGACGAGCAAACACCGCAACACGCCTACTGAGGACTGCTACGGACTCTCGGATATCGGCAACGAGATGATGGCGCAATGAGTCCGAGGTGCCGACTGCTGCGCCGCCTTGCCTCGATGATTGTCATCGCTCAGCCGCCAGGATCAGGTCTCGAATCTCGCTGTTGCGCGTTTCTGGCGTGGGCGGTGACTTTCGATGCGACTCGCGTGCCGCTGCCTCCCAATTCCGTGCCTTAAGCTCGGCCTTCATGTTGGGAAATGTGGTTGGTTCCAGAAAACGCCTGACGTTCCAGCCGAGGTCGAACATCGCCTCCTGAACAGGCTCCGGCAAGTTATCGAAAGCGATCCCCGAGAGCTTGAAGGCTCTCCTCAGGTCTTGATGAAGCCGAAACAGCTTCTTGGCTAGCACGAAGCCGATCGTCGCATCCGACAGCTCTACGTTCGTGTACTTGTCGTAGAACGCGGCTACATAGGATGCGTTCGTGTAGGACCGACCGTAGAACTGCATCGACACGCTCGTCCAATCGGCCTGCGCAGCGGCCAGGGGCGCACCGCGCTTGGTTGCTTTGTAACGCCATGAGTAGAAGCTGACCTCGGACTTTGGCAGCAGAAAGCCGACACCGACGGTGACGTAGCCCTCGACGTCCCGGTACATGTGGTTGACCCAGCCCTCGTGCCGCTTTAGGCGGTTCTTCACCCTGAGCATCATGCCGGCGACTTCGACGGGCGGGCCTTGATGCTCCTCCGTGCGCTCGTATTCGACCTCGCTGTCCATCGCTCTCCCTCACACGGCGTGGCGATGGGGCAGGATATTGGGAAATATCCTAACTGGTCAAGCCGGAACGGCCGAGGGGGCCGAACGGCCCCCTCGTGGTTGCTCCGCCTAGGCTGAAGCCGGGCTCAGGTCACGCGGGACCAGACGCGCACGTTGATGGCGTAGAGGACCGCGGTGAGCAGGCCGACGAAGATGAGCACCTTGAGGCCGAGCGCCTTGCGCTCCTCGAGCTCTGGCTCGGCCGCCCAGGCGAGGAAGGTGACGACGTCGTGCGCCATGTTGGCGACGCTCGCCTCGGTGCCGTCGACGTATTCCACCTGGCCGTCGGTGAGCGGCGGCGGCATCGCGATCTGATGGCCGGCGAAGACGCGGTTGTAGTACATGCCCTCCGACAGGTGGAAGCCCTCGGGCGGCTCCTCCTCATAGCCGGTCAGGATGCCGTAGACATAGGCTTCGTGGCCGTCCCGGCCCTTGGTGATGAGCGAGAGGTCGGGCGGGTAGGCGCCGTTGTTCGAGGCGCGCGCCGCGTTCATGTTGGGGAACGGACTCGGGAAATAGTCGGACAGCCGGCCGGCGCGCTCGTACATGTCGCCCGCCTCGTTCGGCCCGTCCTCGATCTGATAGGTCTCCGCGATCGCCTTGGCCTGGTCCTCGGTGAGCCCGATCGCGGTCAGGTTGCGGAAGGCGATCCGCTTCAGGCTGTGGCAGGCGTGGCAGACCTCCTGATAGACCTGGAGCCCGCGCTGCACGGCGTGCATGTCGTACTTGCCGAACACGCCGACATGCGGGAAATCGACATGCGGGATCTCGGCCTTCTCGGCGGCGAGCACCGCGGGCGCCATGCTGCCTGCGGCGATGGCGAGCGCGGCGGCGGCCGCGACCATGAGCCGGCGCATCAGTGCTTCTCCATCGCGGCCGGGGCGGGCTGGGCCGCGGGCGTCCCGCCGCCTCGCTTCTTCAGCACCGCCTCGTGGATGCTCTCGGGCAGCGGGCGCGGCCGCTCGAGCTTGCCGAGGATCGGCAGGATGATCAGGAAATGCGCGAAGTAGTAGGCCGTGCAGATGCGGCTGATCACGATGTAGACGCCCTCGGGCGGATGCGCGCCGACCCAGCCGAGCACCACGCAATCCGCGAAGAAGACCCAGAAGAGCTGCTTGTAGATCGGCCGGAAGCGCGCGCTGCGCACCTTCGACGTGTCCAGCCAGGGCAGCACGAACAGGATCAGGATCGAGGCCAGCATGGCGACCACGCCGCCGAGCTTGTCCGGGATCGCGCGCAGGATCGCGTAGTAGGGCAGGAAGTACCATTCCGGCACGATGTGGGGCGGCGTCTGCAGCGGGTTCGCCTCCACATAGTTGATGGTCTCGCCCAGCATGTTCGGGATGAAGAAGATGAAGATGAAGAGGATGAACAGCATCGCGCCGGTGCCGAACAGGTCGCGCACCGTGTAGTAGGGGTGGAACGGGATGGTATCCTTCTCGCTCTTCACGTCGATGCCGAGCGGGTTGTTCGAGCGGCGGTGGTGCAGCGCCCAGATGTGCAGGATGACCACGCCGACGATCACGAAGGGCAAGAGGTAGTGCAGCGCGTAGAAGCGGTTGAGCGTCGGGTTGTCGACGCCGAAGCCGCCCCACAGCCATTGCACCACGGTCTCGCCGATCCACGGGATCGCCGAGGTCAGGTTGGTGATCACGGTGGCGGCCCAGAAGCTCATCTGGCCCCAGGGCAGCACATAGCCCATGAAGGCGGTCGCCATCATCAGCAGCAGCAGGATGATGCCGAGCCACCACAGGATCTCGCGCGGTGCCTTGTAGGAGCCGTAATAGAGGCCGCGGAATATGTGGATGTAGACCACGGCGAAGAACATCGAGGCGCCGTTCATGTGGGCGTAGCGCATCAGCCAGCCCCACTCCACGTCGCGCATGATGCGCTCGACCGAATCGAAGGCGTGATCGACATGCGGCGTGTAGTGCATCGCGAGCACCACGCCAGTGACGATCTGCCAGACCAGCATGATCCCGGCGAGCGAGCCGAAGTTCCACCAGTAGTTGAGGTTCTTCGGCTCCGGAAAGTCGATCAGGTTGTGGTTCATCCAGCTGAACACCGGCAGCCGGTATTCGATCCACTGGGCAACCCTGTTGCGCGGCACTGGCGTGGCCATCGTTGCTATCGCTCCCTCAGCCGATCGTTACGACAGTGTCGGAGGTGAACTCGTAACCCGGCACCTCGAGGTTGCGCGGCGCCGGCCCCTGTCGGATGCGGCCGGAGGTATCGTAGTGCGAGCCATGGCAGGGGCAGAACCAGCCGCCATAGTCGCCGCGGGGATCGCTCGGCTTGTTGCCGAGCGGGATGCAGCCGAGATGGGTGCAGATGCCGACCACGATGAGCCATTCGGGCTTCTTGGCGCGGGCGGTGTCATCCTGCGGGTCGGGCAGGCTGTCGAGGCTGACCTCCTCTGCCGCCGCGATCTCCTCCGCCGTGCGGTGGCGGACGAATACCGGCTTGCCGCGCCACACCACGGTGATCGCCATGCCCTCCTCGATGCCGCTGATGTCGACCTCGGTGGAGGACAGCGCGAGCGTGTCGGCGGCGGGGTTCATGGTCTCGATCAGCGGCCAGACCACGGCGATGGTCGCAATCGCGCCCATCGCACCGGCGGTCAGGATCAGGAAGTCCCGCCGCGTCTCGCCGGTCGGCGATCCCCCCGGCTCGCCGTGCTGATGAGAAGTCTCCGCCATGATCCACCCTCGCTGTGGTGACGTCGTGGCGCGGCCGTGGCCCGGTTGGAACCGGGCCTGGAGCGGCCGCGCGCGCCTGTTCTCGCACGCCAGGCAGGGCGCCCGCGCGGACGGCGGTTGGCGTAGCATGGGCGGGCGATTTGGGCAAGGTTGTTAGGCAACGCCGCGTCAAAATGCGCTGGCGCCCTTGAGCGCGGATTCGGTTAACGATTCCGTCATGCGGTTGGCCCTCTACGAGCCCGATATGCCGCCCAACGTAGGCACCCTGCTGCGGCTCGCGGCCTGCCTCGGCGTGCCGGTCGATATCATCGAGCCGTGCGGCTTTCCGCTCGACGACCGGCGGCTGCGCCGCGCCGGGATGGACTATATCGGCCATGCCGTGATCGAGCGGCATGCCTCCTTCGAGTCGTTCCTCGCAGCGCGCCGTGCCGCAGACGCCGAAGGCCGCCTGGTGCTGCTCACCACCAAGGGCGACTCGGACTATCGCCGCCATCGATTCGCGGCGGCGGACACGCTGATCGCGGGCCGCGAGAGCGCGGGCGTGCCCGCGCACGTGCACGAGGCGGCAGCGGTGCGGCTGCGCATCCCGATGCGCGACGGCCTGCGCTCCCTCAACGTCGCGGTCGCCTGCGCGATGGTGCTCGGCGAGGCGCTGCGCCAGACCAACGGCTTTCCAGGAGACCAGCCATGACCGAGACGAGCCGGCCCGCGCCTGACGGCAGCCAACCCCCGCGCCTGCCGCCCGGCACATCGTCCGAAGCGGAAAAGGCGCGCGCCAGGGCCTGGTTCGAGGACCTGCGGGACCAGATTTGCGCCGCCTTCGAGGCGCTCGAGGACGATTATGCTGGCCCCCTGAAGGACCGCCCGGCCGGCCGCTTCGTGCGCACGGACTGGACCAGGGCCGAGGGCGGCGGCGGCACCATGGCGGTGATGCGCGGCCGCGTGTTCGAGAAGATCGGCGTCAACGTCTCGACCGTGCATGGCGAATTCTCGCCGGCGTTCCGCGCCGGCATCCCGGGTGCCGCCGAGAACCCGCACTTCTGGGCGAGCGGCATCTCGCTGGTCGCGCACCTGTGCTCGCCCAAGGTGCCGGCGGTGCACATGAACACGCGGCACATCGTCACCACGACGCGCTGGTTCGGCGGCGGCGCCGACCTGACCCCGATGGTGCCGGACGCCGCCGACACCGCGAGCTTCCACGCCGCCTTCAAGGACGCCTGCGACGTCCATGACCCCGGCTACTACCCGCGCTTCAAGGCGTGGTGCGACGAGTATTTCTTCCTGCCGCACCGGGGCGAGCCGCGCGGCGTCGGCGGCATCTTCTACGACTATCTCAACACGGGGGACTTCGAGCGCGACTTCGCCTTCACCCGCGATGTCGGCCTCGCCTTCCTGAAAATCTACCCCGAGGTCGCGCGGCGCCACCTGAACGAGCCGTGGAGCGCGGCCGAGCGCGAGCACCAGCTCGTCCGCCGCGGCCGCTATGTCGAGTTCAACCTGCTCTACGATCGCGGCACCCAGTTCGGCCTGAAGACCGGCGGCAACACCGAGGCGATCCTGATGTCGATGCCGCCCGAGGCCCGCTGGCCGTAAGCATTGGCCGAAGCGCGCCGAACCACTACCATGTCAACGTAGGGATCACCCCCCACCCTAGCCCTCCCCCTCAAGAGGGGAGGGAACAGGATGTGCGGCTTCATAGGGCTTCTCTTTCCTACCCCTCCCCCTTGAAGGGGGAGGCAGGGGTGGGGGTGACTCGGTAGACTCTCATGAACCGGCGCGCGGCGCGCGCAAGAGGGAAGCATGAAGCGAGCAAGGCGGGCGGCGATCGGCGTGGCGCTGGCGATCGGGCTGTTCGGAACCGTCGCGTTCGAGAGCGCCGCCGAGGATCTCTCGATCAAGGCGTTCTCCGGCACCTGGTCGGGCTCCGGCCTCGCGCGCAATGACGAGAGCGACTTTTTCGGCCTGACCATCCGCGACCTCGACGTCACCATCCAGCCCTCGGGCGACGGCTTCGTGCTCGGCTGGACCACCGTGCTGCGCGAGGGCGGCGACCCGAACAACCCCGACGTGAAGCGCAAGTCCGAGAGCATCGCCTTCGTGCCGTCGGCGCGCGCCGGCATCTATGTGCCGCAGGACGGCGCGGGCGACCCGGTGGCGCAGGGCCGCACCATGTGGGCGTTCATCGAGGGACAGACGCTGACCGTGAGCGTGGTCTCCGTGCTCGACAGCGGCGAGTTCGAGCTGCAGCGCTATGACCGCGCGCTGACCGACCTCGGCATGGAGCTGGAGTTCATCCGCACCAGCGGCCACGGCGTGTCGCGCGCGGTCTCCGGCCGGCTCACCAAGCGCTCGAACTGATACCAACTTTTGATGAGCTTGGCTCATCAAGAGTTGGACGGCGCGACCGCGCCGCGCCGCGTAAGCGGCGAAAGCCAAGCGCGCGGAGGCGCGCGCCCAGCGACTGAGGGCGCCACGATGATCGGCTTCGATCATCGTGGCATAGAATGGACTCAAGCCGGCTCGCCCGGCGCGCGAGCCAGGCGCTCCAGCGCATCGAGGGTCGCCTTGCGGCCCGGCGCGAAGTCCTGCCCGATCCACCAATCCTCGACGGCCTTGATGAGGCGGCCGAGCTCGGGGCCGGGGGAGACGCCGAGCTTGAGCGCGTCCGCGCCCTTGACCGGGAGCTGCTTCGGCACCCAGCGCGACGCTTCGTCCAGCATGGCGCGCCAGGGCGCGTCATAGGCCTGGCCGGCGAGCCGCGCCTCGGCCCAGGCGAGCAGCACGAGGTCGCGGAACAGGTCGGCGCCCCGGCGGTAGAGCGCGCGGCGCTGCGCCTTCGCGTCCAGCGCGGCATCGAGCGGTTCGGCCGGCCCGGCGAGGGCCGCGAGCCGCGCGGCATCGGCGTTGGAGAGCCGCCAGCGCGTCGCGATCCCGCCCACGTTGCGGTGGCGCACCAGGGCGGCGAGCCGGCGGATGGCATCGGCCGGCATGGCGGCTTCCGCCTCGCCCTCGATCAGCGAGGCGAGCAGCGCGAACGCGCCGTCCTCGGGCAGCACCTCGGCGAGCGCGCCGCAATCGCGCATGCCTTCGAGCGCGCGCAGCGGCTCGGGCGCGGCGAGCAGCTTCTTCATCTCGGCCTGCACCCGCTCGCCCGACAGCTTGGGCAGGAGCGGCGCGGTCTCGCGCGCCGCCGCGAAGCCCTCCGCATCGAACGGCCCGCGCCCGAAATACGCGTAGAAGCGGAAGAAGCGTAAGAGGCGCAGATGGTCTTCCAGGATGCGGTTCTTCGCCGTGCCGACGAAGCGCACCAGGCCTGCCTCCAAATCGGCGAGGCCGCCGAACGGATCGTAGAGCGCACCGTCGGGCGCGAGGCTCATCGCGTTGAAGGTGAGGTCGCGGCGCGCCGCGTCCGCCACCCAGTCGTCGGTGAAGGCGACGGTGGCGCGGCGGCCGTGGCTCTCGACATCGACCCGAAGGGTCGTGATCTCGAAATGCTTGTGATCGACGACCGCGGTGACGGTGCCGTGCGCGATGCCGGTCGGCACGCTGCGGATATAGTCGCGCGCGAGGAGCGTCATCACGGTCTCGGGCGGATCGGGCGTCGCGATGTCGATATCGGTGATCGGGCGGCCCAGCACGGTGTCGCGCACGCAGCCGCCGACGAAGCGCACCTCGGCGCCATCCGCCCGCAGCGCGCGCACCACGGCCACGGTCTCGGCCGCCGTCATCCAGGGTGCGGGCTCGATGCGGCGGACCGGCTCCATCGCGGCTGCCTCCTACTCGACGCGGCCGGGCACCACGCGGCCGTCCTCAACATGGGGGGGCACATAGGGCCGGTGGGTCTCGCTGCCGGTGGTCAGACTGTAGATCGCGAGCGCAACGCCGACCAGCGCGAGCCCGCCGCCGAGCAGCCAGAGCCAGGGCACGCGGCGCAGCGTCTCGGCAAGCTCACCCTTGCCGGCCGCGACCTTGCGCGAGGCGACGAGGTAGAGCACGTAGAGCACCGTCGGCAGCAGCAGCGGCAGGGCATAGGTCAGGAAGATGCGCATCAACGGCCAACCAGGGCGAAGCGCAGGCTGACCAGGATCGAGGCGGTCGCGCCCCAGATGTAGTATTCGCCGTATTCGAGCACGTTGAAGCGGCGCTCGACGCCGTTCACCTGGCGCGAATCCTTCCGGTAGTTGGCGGGATCGAGCGCGAAGTCGAGCGGCACCTCGAAGATGTCGGCGACCTCGAACGGATCGGGCCGGAGGTCGAGCGGCGGCCGTATGAGACCAAGCACCGGCGTGATGCGATAGCCGGTGCCGACCAGGTAGTTGTCGAGCCGGGCGAGCACCACGACCTTGGCGCGTTCGAGCCCGATCTCCTCCTCGGATTCGCGGAGCGCGGTCTCGACCGGGGAGCGGTCGCCCGGCTCGAAGCGGCCGCCCGGAAAGCTGATCTGGCCGGCATGGACGACCAGATGATCGGTGCGCCTCGTGAGCAGGATGGTGAGCCCGTCCGGCCGGTCGACCAGCGGCACCAGGACGGCGGAGGGCGTGATCGGCGTCCCGGCGGGCAGCGCCGGCAGCTCCTCGAGATGGCGCACAGAGCCCGGCACGCGGGCGAGCGGCGCGGCCTCGGCGAGCCGGGTCACGCTCTCCCACGATTCGGCCGGGTCGCCGAGGTCGAGTGCCGCCACGCGCGCCAGCAGATCGCCCCTGATGTCGTTCATGCCGGCTCGAGCGGGAAGAACGCGCCCTCGCTATGGACGCCGAGGCAGGGCCGGCCGGCGCGCATCACCTCGACGGCGCGTTCCGCGAGCTCGTAATAGACCGCGCGAGTGAGCTTCGCCTCCAGGCCGTCGCGCACCAGGAGATAGGGCGCGGGCTCGCGGCCGCCCGGCTGGGCGCGGCAGGCGATCGGATGCGAGGGGCCGGCGGTCACCCACTCGTCGAGATTGGTGCGGAAGCTGAGGCGCTGGCTTTCGCCCTCGCCTTCGGCCTTGAGCTCGACGGCGAGGAAGGGCGCATCGTCCACCCTGATGCGCGCGCGCTCGACCGGCGTGACCAGCCAATAGTCGCCGCCGTCGTCGCGCGTCAGCACGCTCGCGAACAGCTTGACCAGGGGTGCGCGGCGGATCGGCCGGCCCTCGTGGAACCAGGTGCCGTCGGCAGCGATGCGGATGTCGAGATCGCCGCAGAAGAGGAGCGGACGCGCAGCCTTCGCCGCGCCGCCCTGCGCAGCGGCCGCGCCCGCCTCGATGTTGCGCTTGCCGATCACGGTGCCTCTTCCCCTGAGCCCGAATATGGGCGCCTGACCCGGCAAGGGGAAGGCCGCGCGTTCCATCGGGCGCCCCGCCCACCCCAATCGTCATGGCCCGGCTTGACCTGACGTTGTCTGACGAGAGACGCGAAGAGGCGGCCCCTCTCTTTCGTCGTCCCCCGGCTTGACCGGGGGACCCATGCCAGCAACGCGCTCGTTGCGCGATGGATGGCCCGGTCAAGCCGGGCCATGACGATTGGGAAGTGAATGCGCGGGACAGAACCTGCGTCAGCCGATGTGCGCCTCGATCAGCTTGTTGACCTCGGAGGCGGCCTCCATCTGGGGCATGTGGCCGGCGTTCGGCAGCTTGGTGACCTTGACCGAACCGGGCAGGCCCTCGGCGTGGCGCGGCGGCAGGATGGCGTCCTTCTCGCCCCAGATCACCTGGATCGGCGCGGCGATGGTGCCGACGCGGTCCTTCACCACGGTCGCCTGCCTGCCGCCCGGGGAGAACTTGTCGCGGATCGCGCGCAGCGCCGCGTCCACCCCGTCGAGCCGCTTATAGGCCAGGATGTCGTTGATCATCTGGCGCGAGACCAGGTCGGCATCGGCGAAGAGCTGCTCGAGATGGGGCTTCAGGTCGCGCCGGCCGCTCGATTCGATGAAGCCGTCGATGTAGCCGCCGTTGATCTCGGGGCCGAGGCCGGCCGGCGCGATCAGGGTCAGCGAGGCGACGCGGCCCGGATGCGCCAGCGCGAATTCGAGCGCGATGGCGCCGCCCATCGAATGGCCGGCGAGATGCGCCTTCGGCACGTCGAGCTTGTCCAGGAGATCGTGCAGCACCTGGGTGAACTCGCCGAGCGTCGCATTGCCGACCTGCTTCGAGGACTGGCCGTGGCCCGGCAGGTCGAACGAGATGACCGCGCGGCCGGCGGCGAGCGCCTCCTGGTTGAACAGCCAGTTGTTCAGGTCGCCGCCGAAGCCGTGGATCAGCACGAGCGGCGTGCCGCCATCGCCCTGCTTGAGATAACGGATGGCGCGGCCGTTGACTTCGACGGTCTGGGTGCGCGGGCCGCTTTCCTCGTCGTCGTCGGCGGGCGGCACGTAGTTCTTCTGGAACTCGGCGACGAAGGCGTCGATCGCCTCGCTGCCTTCGCCCGCGTCGGCGATCACGCCGAGCAGCGCGCCGACCGGCAGGGTCTCGCCCTCCTGGGCGACGATGCGGCGCAGCACGCCGCTCTCCGCCGCCTCGACCGCGCTCGAAATCTTCTCGGTCTCGACCTCGAGCACCTCGGTGCCGGGCGAGATCGGGTCGCCTTCCTTCAGCAGCCAGTTGGCGACCTTGCCCTCCTTCATGGAGAGCCCCCATTTCGGCATGGTGAGGGGCTTGATGGATTCAGACATGATTGGGCGCTCGCTTTTGTTTGTGGTTCAGATGGCGACGGCCCGCCCTATAGACAAGGGCCTTCGGCCTGGTTGTGGCGGCCCTCCCCGCCTCTCGGGGGCCGAGGGCGCCGGGGAGAGGCGCGGACTTGCGGCACCGCGCCATCTCCGCCTCGCCTGACGTGCCGGGGCGCGCCGCCCCCTTCCGCCCCGCCGGCGGAGAGGGGCGGTTCAGTTCTTCTTGCCCATCACGGCCTTGACCGCCGCCTCGATCTTCGCCGCGTTCGGGATGTAGAGATCCTCCAGCGTGTCGGAGAACGGCACCGGGACGTGCGGCGCGGTCACCATCTTGATCGGCGCCTTGAGCGAATCGAACGCCTGGTCCGCGACCAGCGCCGAGACGTCGGTCGCGATGTTGCAGCGCGGATGCGCCTCGTCGACCACGACGAGGCGGCCGGTGTTCTCGACGCTTTCGAGGATGGTGTCGGTGTCCATCGGCGAGGTGGTGCGCAGGTCGATCACCTCGGCCTTGATGCCGGCCTTGGCGAGATTGTCCGCGGCCTGGGTCGCCATGTGCACCATGCGGCCGAGCGCGACGATGGTGACGTCCTTGCCCTCGCGCACCACGTTGGCCTCGCCGAACGGGATGGTGTAGGGCTCCTCGGGCACGTCGCCTTCGAGCGTGTAGAGCACCTTGTGCTCGAAGAACATGACCGGGTCGTTGTCGCGGATCGCCTGGATCAGCAGGCCCTTCGCGTCATAGGGCGTGGCCGGCGTCACCACCTTGACGCCGGGGATGTGGGTGAGCACCGGGTAGAGGCACTGCGAGTGCTGCGCCGCCGCGCGGAAGCCCGCGCCGTACATGGTGCGGATCACTACCGGGGTCTGCGCCTTGCCGCCGAACATGTAGCGGAACTTGGCAGCCTGGTTGAAGATCTGGTCGAGGCAGACGCCCATGAAGTCGATGAACATGAGCTCGGCGACCGGGCGGAGCCCCGCGGTCGCCGCGCCGACCGCGGCGCCGATGAAGGCGGATTCGGTGATCGGCGTGTCGAGCACCCGGTCGCCGTATTTCTTGTAGAGGCCCTTGGTGACGCCGAGCACGCCGCCCCAGGCCTCCTGCTCGCCCTCGGCGCCCCGGCCGCCGGCGATGTCCTCGCCCATGATGACGACCGTCGGATCGCGCTCCATCTCCTGATTGAGCGCCTCGTTGATCGCCTGCTGATAGCTGATCTTGCGTGCCATGACGCCGGCTCCCCCTCAATAGCTCACATAGACGTCGGTCATCAGGTCGGCCGCGGTCGGCTTGGGCGCGGCCTTCGCCTTCTTGACCGAATCCTCGATCTGCGCCAGCACCTCGGCGTCGACCTTGTCGAGCTCGGCCTTGTCGAGAAGTGCCGCGCCCTCGACGCGCTTGCGGAACAGCATCAGGCAGTCCTTGGTCTCGCGGATCTTCTTGACCTCGTCGGGCGCGCGATAGGTTTGCGCGTCGCCCTCGAAATGGCCGTAATAGCGGTTGATCTTGCACTCGATCAGGCTCGGCCCGCCGCCCTCGCGCGCGCGCCTGATGGCCTCGCCCGCCGCCTCGTAGACCGCGAAGAAATCGTGCCCGTCGACCGAGATGCCCGGCATGTTGTAGGCGGCGGCGCGGTCGGTGAAGTCATCGCACGCGACCGACCATTTGGCCGCGGTCGCTTCGGCATAGCCGTTGTTCTCGACCACGAAGATGCAAGGCAGCCGCCATACCGAGGCGAGGTTCATGCTCTCCGCCGTGGTGCCCTGGTTGAAGCCGCCGTCGCCGACGAAGGCGATGGCGACGCCGCCGGTCTTGAGCGTCTTGGCCGCGAGCCCGGCGCCGCAGATGAGCGGCGGGCCGCCGCCGACGATGCCGTTCGCGCCGAGCATGCCCTTGTCGAGGTCGGCGATGTGCATGGAGCCGCCCTTGCCGCCGCACAGCCCCACCTTCTTGCCGTAGATCTCGGCCATCATGGCGTGCACGTCGCAGCCCTTGGCGATCGAATGGCCGTGGCCGCGATGCGTGCTGGCGATCTTGTCGCGCCCGTCGAGATGCATGCAGAAGCCGGTCGCGCTCGCCTCCTCGCCGGCATAGAGATGCACGAAACCGGGAATCTCGCCGGTGGCGAACTCGACATGAAGCCGCTCCTCGAACTCGCGGATCGTCTTCATCATGCGGTAGGCCTTCAAGAGATCGGCCTTGCTGAGCTGCATTCTTAACCTCCCTATGCGGTGCGAGCGCCCACGCCGCGCGTGGCAAGGCGGTCGCGGACGAACAAGCCGTTCTGTGCGGCGAGCATCATGGTTCGCTCGATATCGACGCTGAGCGGGCCGTCCTGGGCGAGGCGAACCACGACTTTGTCGGCCGGAGAAAACTCTACCTCCCGCTCGCCGTCCAGGGCAACAACGCCTCGGGCGAGCCGGAGCGGCGTCGCCTCGCCGGCCGCGAGCGGGACGACCGCCTCGACGCCGACCTCGACGATGATGCCGGGCGCGATCGGGGCGGCGACCAGTTGCGGCGCGCGCTCGGGCGGGCAGAGGTCGAGCCTGAGCCCGAACGGGGCGCGCCGGGAAACCGGGCGCAGCAGCCCGGCGATCGCCGAGAGGCCGATCGCCTCGGCCTCGGCGAAGCTGACGAAGAGCTGGTCGAGCCCATCGGTGCGCCAGAGTGCCTTGGCGCCGACGAAGAGCTCGTCGCTGACGCAGAGATCGACGAGCGCGAGGTCGCGGGCCGCGCCGTTGACCTCGAGCCGGAGCGCTTTGTTGCGCAGGCAGGCCTGCTCGATGGGCACCTGGCCGGTCGCGACCAGACCGGCGGCGAGGCCGGCGATGGTCGCCTCGCGCACCGCCGGGAAGACATTGTTGGTGCCGGTCGAGAGCGAGACCAGCGGCACGTCGCCGGCGACGCGCGCGACCAGCCGGTTGGTGCCGTCGCCGCCGAGCACGATGATGGCGCCGACCCCGGCCTCGACCATCAGCGAGGCCGCTTTGAGCGTGTCCTCGGGCGTGTCGTCGGGCTCGATGTCGACGAAGTCGATGCGCGGCCAGGTCTGGCCGTCGAGCCGCGGCGCCCTCACCGCGCGCACGATCCGGTGGGTGAGCCCGGCGCCGTCCGGCATCACCAGCACCTCTTCGACGCCGGTGGCGCCGAGCGCCGAGAAGGCGCGCGTGATCATGTTGCGCTTCTCGGCGATCGGGAACACCGAGGCCTGGGCGACCAGGCGGCGGATGTCGCGCCCGGCCGCCGGGTTGGCCACGATGCCGACCCGTGCGCCGCTCTTCGGGGCCGTCGATCCCTGCAAGGCCTGCTCCGCTCCTTCCCCGTGGTCCCGGACCGTCCGGTCAGGGGAGGCTAGAAATACGCGATCCCGCTCGACGCCGCAAAGAGATGAACCTGCGCGGTGTCGAAGGCCAGGGAGCAGGGGTCGTCGAGGTTGCCGGAGGGGCCGATCTTGGTCTTGACGGTCACGCGGTCCGCGCCGAGCTGAACCTCGACGATCATGTCGCCGCCGAGCGGCTCGGTCACATAGACCTTGGCGGGGATGTCGAGGCCGGCCCCCGCCCGGTACGCGATGGTATCGGGCCGCACCCCGAGGCGCACCTCGGCTTCGGCCTCCTTCTCCTCGAGCAGCCGCCGCTGCGCGTCGCTGAGGTCGAGCCGGAAGGCCGGATGCACCACCGCGACGCCCTCCGCCCCGCGCTCCAGCCGGCAATTCAGGAAGTTCATGGGCGGCTCGCCCACGAAGCCCGCAACCCACTCATTGGCCGGGTGGTTGTAGATCTCCGACGGCGTGCCGAATTGCTGCAGCACGCCTTCGTGCATGACCGCGATGCTGTCGGCCATCGACATGGCCTCGAGCTGGTCGTGGGTGACGTAGATCGTGGTGGTCTCGAGCCGGCGCTGCATGTGCTTGAGCTCGCCCCGCATATGGGCGCGCAGCTTGGCGTCGAGATGCGCGATCGGCTCGTCGAAGAGGAACACCTTGGGCTCGCGCACGATGGCGCGGCCGATCGCGGTGCGCTGCTTCTGGCCGCCCGAGAGCTGCATCGGCTTGCGGTCGAGCAGGTTCTCGATCTGCAGGAGCTCGGCGGCATGACGCACGCGCCGGTCGATCTCGGCCTTGGACGTGCCGCGCAGTCTGAGCGGATTCGCCATGTTCTCGTAGACGGTCTTGTGCGGGTAGAGCGCGTAGTTCTCGAACACCATGGCGATGTCGCGCTCTTTCGGCGGCAGCTGGTTGACCCTCACATCGCCGAAATAGATGTCGCCCGCCGAGATATGCTCGAGCCCCGCCAGCATGCGCAGGGTCGAGGACTTGCCGCAGCCGGACGGACCCAGGATCGCCAGGAACGAGTTCTCCGGGCAGACCAGGTTCAAGTCCTTCACCGCCACGGTCTTGCCGTAGTACTTCCAGACGCTCTGGATATTGACCTCTACCATCTGGTCCGTGCTCCCTGCGCGGCGCGCACCCGGCCCGAGTTCGACGCCTCAGTCATTCGCGCACCGCTCCCATCGTCAAGCCGGCCACCAGATAGCGCCGGATCAATAGTCCGAGGAACAGCATCGGCACGGTGGTCACCGCGCCGGCGGCCATGATGCTGCCCCATTGGATGTTCTGCGGCTGGACCAGGCCGATGGTGGCGGGCGGCAGCGTCTTGGCGCCGCCCGAGCCGATGATCGAGGAGAACAGATAGTCGTTCCAGCCGAACAGCACGCACAACACGAGGAACGCGCCGATGCCCGGCGCGACGAGCGGCAGGATCATGCGGAGCGCCTGCAGCCGCGTGCAGCCGTCGCACATCGCCGCCTCCTCGATCGCATAGGGCACGTTGTCGAAGAAGCCCTTCAGGATCCAGATCGCGAACGGCAGGTTGAACGTGGTGTAGGCGAGGATCAGGCCGGGCAGCGTGCCGATCAGGTCGAGCGAGCGGAAGATCGCGTAGAGCGGCACCAGCACCGCGACGACCGGCGCCATGCGCGTCGAGATGATCCAGAAGAAGAGGTCGTTCTTGCCGCGGAATTCGAGGCGGCTGAGGCTGTAGGCGGCCATCGAGCCGAGCACGACCGAGACCGCGGCCGAGCCGAGCGAGGCAATCAGGCTGTTGCCCAGATAGGTCCCGAAATTGAGGTCGAGGAAGAGGTTCTCGTAGTGCTTGGTGGTCGGGTCGAAGGTGAAGAGCTTAGAGACCCCGCCCCAATCGCCCGGCGCCGGCAGCTGGAAGGCGTCGAGCAGGTCCTTGAAGGAGGACAGGAACATGATGAGGAGCGGCAGCATCGTCCAGATCAGGTAGAACGCGATGAAGATGATCGCCGCGACGCCGAGGACGCGGCGCGTCGCCGAAGGATATTGAGCGATCTCCCGCGAGGCCATGGCCGCCGCTACCCTTCGTCCCCGCCGAGGATCTTCACCTTGCGGCGCGGATCCTCGAACACTTTGACCAGGAGCATGCCGAGCACGATGGTGACCAGCAACAGCGTCAGCGCGACGGCGGCGCCCCGGCCGAGCTTGAAGTACTGGAACGACACGTCGAACAGATAGACCGGCAGGATGTTGGTCGCGTCGCCCGGCCCGCCGCCGGTCAGGATGAGGATCGCGTCGATGAACCTGAAATTGTCCATGAAGCGCAGCAGAACCGCGATCAGGAGGAACGGATAGATGTTGGGCAGCGCCACGGAGATGAAGTTGCGCAGCGGCCCCGCGCCGTCGACCATGTTGGCCTCGAGCTGATCCTGCGGCACGCGCTTCAGGCCGGCGAGCGTGATCAGCGTGACGAGCGGCGTCCACTGCCAGACGTCGACCGCGACGATGCCGAACATCGCGATGTCGGAATCGCCGAGCACGGAGGTCGGCCCCAGGATGCCGATGCTCTGCAGCAGCCAGTGATACCAGCCGAAGGCGCCGTTATAGAGGAACAGCCAGACCAGCCCGGCGATGATAGGCGCCATCATCATCGGCATGAGGATGATGGTGACCAGCACCTTCTCGATGCGCGAGCGGTTGAGCAGCACCGCGAGCAGCACGCCGAGCCCGACCTCGAGCGCCATGCACATGGCGCTGTACTTGATCAGCAGGAGCCAGCCGTTCTGGAACTTGCCGTCGGTCGCGAAGCGGGTGAAGTTCTTGAAGTCGTTCCAGACGTCAGGCTGATTGGCCTCGCCGAGCGTGTGCAGGCTCATATAGATGAGCCAGCCGAACGGATAGAGCGAGATACCGGCGAGCAGAAGGATCGACGGCGCCATCAGATAGAAATAGTAGCGCCGCGACGAATGAGGGTTGAACTTCTCGGGCGCGTAGTCGATGCGGCGCACGCCGGTCACCGGCGCCACCTGGCTCATCGCCTGCGACGCGCTCCCGCCGGAGAGTGGGCCTGGGCTGTTGGCGGCAATGTCGGTCATGGCGATCGTTCCCCGGCGGCGCCCTCGGAAACCGCCGTCCCGGGCGCGCGGGCGCCCGGGCAGATGGATTCAGGATCGGCGACGGCTCGCGCCGCCGATCCCTCATCCGTTCGACAGTCGGCCGATGCCGGGACCGGCCGGCGAGCCCGCCGCAACATTCGAGATCCGATCTGCCAGACGTCTAGAGCCTCAGACGTCGTTCAGGTCATCGAGCTGCTGCTTGATGTTCTGGCAGCACTCTTCGGCCGTCTGCTTGCCGGCCACCAGCTTCTGCGCCTCGGTCGCCATGATCTGGTGATACTCGTTGGAGTTCGGGATCTTGGGTCCCAGCACGAAGTGCGGATCCTTGATGCCGAGATCGTAGACCGCATCGAAGGTGAGCGCGTTCGGCATGGTGGTCGGCCGCTTGCGCGCCGCCTTGACCTCGGGCACCTCGAGCACCGATTTGCGCGTCGGCGTGCCGCCGAGGCCCTTCAGCACGTCGAGCTGGTTCTCCTTCGACACCGACCAGATCGCGAAGATATAAGCGGCGCGCTTCAGATCGTCCGACGCATTGCCGTTGATGCCGATGCCGCCGATGCCGCAATTGCAGCCATTGACCGCCTCGCCGCCATTGACGATCCAGCTCGACTCGCCCTTCGGGCACGGTGCATAAGCGGTCTTGCCGCCCGCCGCGGCCGACGTCTTCTCGTCTTCGATCGAGGCGGCGAACTCGTGATACTGCACCTGCGCCGCCACCTTGCCGGCCTGATAGACGCTGTTCAGCTCGATGGTGCCGTTGGCGAGATTGTCGGGATGGCAAACGTCGGCCTGCTCCTTGTACTTCTGCATGATCAGCACGGACTGCTCGTCGCCCCAGTTGGTCGGCCCGGGCGTCTTGCTGCCGAGCTTGTCGTCGACCGAGAAGTCCTGCCAGCGGCCGTTCGCGAACATCAGGCGCTGGATATCGAGCTGGGTGGTCCAGGCGAACGAGCCCTGATGCTGGGCGTAGCCGTACGGCACGTCGGCGCCGGCCTCCTTGATCTTCTTCAGGAACGCCGCGAAATCGGTCACCTGCTTCCAGGTCGTGTCCGCGTTGAACTCCATGCGGTAGCCGTACTCCGCCTCGAAATCCTTGGTGTTCGCCTCGAACACGTCCTGACGGTAGAACGTGCAGGCCACCGCGGCGTCGTAAGGGAAGGCGACCAGGCGGCTGCCGTCGTAATAGTGGCCGCACGCGTCCAGGAAATTCTCGAACCAGACCTCCGGGCCGTAGCCTTCCGGGTCCTGCGGCAGCGTGTCGTCGGTCAGGTAGGGCGTGAGATCGGCGTAGTAGTCCGCGAACGGCGCGCCGATCGGCTTGTCCTGCACGTAGTTCAGATGGAAGTCCGACTTGCCGCTGCGCAGGTCGATGCCGACCTTCTGTTGCACGGTCGGCAACTGGTCGGTCAGGATCTCGACCTGGATTCCCGTGAGATCGTGGAAGACGCTGAGCTTCTCCTTGATCGCGAAGGACGGCGGCGTGTTCTCCGACATGAAGACGAGCTTCGAGCCGCTATACTGCTTCCACTTCGCATCGTCCGACGACGCCGCATAGACCGGCGTGCGGTTGATGACCGAGTTCAGCCCGACCGCAATCGTGCCGGCGCCGAGCGCGACCGCCGCGCTGCCGCCGAGCTCGAGGAACTTGCGACGGCTGATCGACTTGTAGAGCGCATTCCGAGGCTTGTAGAACATGGGGGTCCCCCTGCTGTCGTAAAGCGAAAATCCCTGTCACACACCCGCACTTGCCCATCGCTTTTTCTTGCGACCGTCCTCCCGGCAAACGCCGCTCGGGCTCCTCGGACGATCAGCCGCGCGGGCTGAAATTATTCTACGCGCTGTTCGCAGCCATCGAGACTTAAACAGCGCGACCATTGGGCTGTCAATTCGATGCGTACCGGAGACCCTCCTGTAAAGCTTGTCAAATTGACGGCGCTGAACATCGGTGAAATATGTTTCCGGTGCCGGCCTCTCTGCCGCAGCGCATCATACGATTCGGCGAGGCCGCGACCGGCTGGCGATCCCCGCATGACGAACCAACGGCCTGCTGCACGGTGAGGATGAGCGGACCCGAGAATTTGCGCTGCTACGGCGTGCTGCTGCGCGGCGGGCTGGTCCTGATCAGCGCAGAGAAGGTCGCCGGCCGCGAGGTGCTGAAATTCCCGGGCGGCGGCGTAGAGCCGGGCGAGACGCCCGAGGCCGCGCTGGTGCGCGAGTTCATGGAGGAATGCTCGATCGAGGTGCGCCCGGTCCGGCTGCTGCACGTGCCGGGCACCCTGCTCAGCCCGTGGACGCATACCAACTATACGCCGGTCTACTACCTGGTCGACGGCGACGGCGATGTGATCACACCCGCGCACGAGCCGGTCGAGATGCGCTTCCTCGCGCCCGAGGCGGCGCTCGCGAGCGGCCGGCTGGCGGAGCCCGAAATCCTCGCGCTGCGCCGCGCCATCGGGGCGTGTGGGCCATGATCAGCCCACGATGATCGTGCCCACCATGCCGACCTCGGCATGGCCGACGAAATTGCACGAGAACTCGAAGCGGCCCGCCTTCGTGAACGTCCAGACGATCTCCCTGGTCTCGCCGACCGGGACCACCACCGTATTGCCCGCCGTTTCGTGCATGGCGGCGTGCTCTTCCGAAGCCGGGTCGGTGCCCATCTCGGCCATGTGCGCCATCATGGCACGGGCGTGCTCCTGATAGGCCGCATCGCCGATCGTGAATTCGTGCGGCTGCTCGCCGTCGTTGGTGACGACGAAGCGGACGGTCTCGCCGACTCCAATGGCGAGCGACTCGACGTCGAACATGATCTCGCTCGCCGTCACGCTCACCGTGCGCGCGGCCTGCGCCGGGTCTCCCCTCGTGCCGAAGCCCGAGGTATCCGCCAGCCTCGCCTCCATCTCCTGATGCATCTTCGTCATGTCGTCCGACATGCCGTGCCCTTGCTCATGGTCGCCCGCCGCGAGTGCTGCGGGGCCGTGGCGCAGACTCTTATGATGACGTCCGACGCCATGCTCATGGTCGGCCGCCGCGAGCGCGGGGCCGGCGAGCAGGAGTGCAGCGACGGCAAGCGGTAGCCTGGTTTTCCGAATCATGGGCTTCTCCATCGGGTTGAAATATCGAAGTCAGAACCACACCCGCAGGCCGAGGCTGAGCCGCGTCTCCTCCGGGTCGCCGCCGGCGGCGCGCGCGTTCGACGCGGTCTCGCCGAGCTTGCGCGACCACACGGCATCCAGATAGGGAGCGAACTTCCGCTCGATCTCGTAGCGGAGCTGGAGACCGAGCTCGATCTCGCTGAGCCCGGCGCCGACGCCGATCTCGTCCACGTCCTGCGCGAACAGATTGGCTTCGAGATGCGGCTCGGCGATCAGGCGCTGGGTGATCGACAGGTCGAGGCTCTGCTCGAGCCGGAGCGACACGTCGCCCTCGAGCGAGACGAAGAGGCTCGCCTCGGTCTCGACGAAATAGGGCGCGAGGCCGACGACGCTGGCGGCGAGGTAGGTCTCGTCGCGCGGCTCGAAGTCCTGGCGCAGGCCGATCAGCGCGTCCCAGAACGGATCGACGTTCCAGCCGTAATAGAGCTGCGCCTCGGCCTTCTCGAGCCGGCCGTCCTCGGCCTCGCCCTCCGAGCGCAACCAGACCCGCTCGACATCGCCGCCGACCCAGCCGTCGAGATTCCAGGTCCAGCTCCCGCCATGCTTCGGCGCGTAGTCGGCCTCGACCTCGATCCTGTGGAACAGCGGCGCGTCCTCGACATGGCGCACCGTGCCGTCCTCCTGCGCGGCGGCCGGCAGCGCGACGAGCGTCATGACGGCCGCGACAATCCCATAGAGCGCGCGGCGCATCAGTGGCCCCCATGACCGCTGTGCGCCGCGCCGCCGCCATCCTCGGGCATCGGCAGCGAGACGGCACCGCCATCGGGCGTGACCGCGCTCGCCGCGGCTCCCGGCGGCTCGACGATGAACGCCGTCATCATGCCGGAGAGCATGTGGTAGAGCAGGTGGCAGTGCAGCGCCCAGGCGCCGACCTCGCGCGCGGTCAGCACGACGGACACGGATTGGCCGGGCAGCACGATGATGGTGTCCTTGAGCGGCTTGCGGTCGCCCTCGCCGTTCTCGACCTCGAAGAACTGGCCGTGCAGGTGCATGGGGTGCGCCATCATCGTCTCGTTGACGAAGCTGAGGCGCACCCGCTCGCCGTAACGCACGCGCACCGGCTCGGCCTCGCCGAAGCGCTTGTCGTCCAGCGTCCAGACATAGCGTTCCATGTTGCCGGTCAGGCGCATGGTGACGGTGCGCGTCGGCTCGCCGGTGTCGGCGTTCTTCCGTAGCGCGCGCAGATCGTCGTAGCCCAGCACCTTGGCGCCCGGCGGGAAACCGGCGGCCCAGCCGAGCGGCCGGTCCGACGCCGCCTCGCCATGCGCCGCATGCGCGCCATGATCCATGCCCATGTCGGCCATGCTCAGCAGCGTGCGCGGCCGCGGCGGCGGGATCTCGCCCGCCTCGCCCGCGCGCGTGGCGAGCGTGGCGCGCGCATAGCCCATGCGGTCGATCGATTCGGCAAACAGCGTGTAGGCCGCGTCGTCCTTGGGCGTGACGATCACGTCATAGCGTTCGGCGACGCCGATGCGCAGCTCATCCACCGGCACCGGGTTCACGTCGTTGCCGTCCGCCGCGACCACCGTCATCTTGAGGCCGGGGATGCGCACGTCGAAGATCGTCATGGCCGCGCCGTTGATCAGGCGGAGGCGAATGCGCTCGCCCTTCTCGTACAGGAAGGTCTCGTTCTCTTCCGGCGTCTTGCCGTTGGCGAGGAAGGCGTAGCCGGTCACGTCGGCGAGGTCGGTCGGGTCCATGCGCATCTCGCCCCAGGCGAGCCGGTCGTTGACCGCCGCGCCGAGACCGTCCCGCCCGGCGTCGCGCGCGAAGTCGGTCAGGGTGCGCTTGTTCTCGTTGTAGTAGCCGGGATCGGCCTTCAGGTTGCGCAGCACCGCGTCCGACTCCTCGGCCGTGATGTCACCGAGCAGCACGACATGGTCGCGGTCGACGCGGAACGGCGCGGGCTCGGCCGGCTCGATCACGATGGCGCCGAGCACGCTCTGGTCCTGCGAGCCGGAATGGCTGTGATACCAGTAGGTGCCGCTCTGCCTGATCTTGAAGGTGTAGGCGTAGGACTCGCCGGGCGCGATGCCCATGAAGCCGTTGAAGCCGGGCGTGCCGTCCATGATCCCGGGCAAGAGGATGCCGTGCCAGTGCACCGAGGTCGGCGCGGCCATCCGGTTGGTGACGATGATGGTGGCGTCCTCGCCCTCCTCGAGCCGGAGGGTCGGCCCCGGTATGCCGCCGTTGATGGTCATCTTCTCGACGATGCGGCCGTCGACCGTGACCTCGGCCTCCTCGACGGTCAGCCGATAGGTGCCCGCCTCGGCCGGCACGACGCCGGCCAATGCCGATAGGAGCGCCGCCGCGGCCCATGCCGCGGGCTTCCTGAGAATCCGCATGGTGTCGCCTCGATCCGATAGTTGCCTGAACACGGATGCACCGCGTGGCGCGCCCAATCCGAGGCGCGCGCGACGGCACCGGCCGGCCGGTCAGGCCGGCGCTTCAGGCGTCGGATCGAGGGGGATCGAGCGGCGGTTCGGGAAGCAGCCCGCCCGGCGCGCGGGCATCGGCGAAGCCGAGCCGGACCGGGATCGAGAAATCGGCCGGCACCGCGTCGCGCGGCGCGCCGGCGACCGGGCCGGAGACCACATGGCAGAAGTTCAGGCAGCAATCCGCGCCGAGGGCGCCGCCCGTCTCGCCGCCGGCATTGCCGTGCTGCGCGTTACAGGGCGAACCGGGCTCATGGTCGAGCGCGGCCGCGGCGGCGTGGTGCGACGATTCGGGCGCGGAAGCATGGCTGGCCGAGCCGACCGGCGCCGCGATCATCACGACCGCAAGCAGCGCCAGCGCGACGAACCGCAACGGAGAGCCAAGCCAAGCGGCGAACCATTGCCTCATGGGACGAGTATGGGGAGCCTATTTTCGCCGGTCAACCGCGGGCGGCGATGCAGCGTCAAAGCACCTCGCCGAGCGGCGTGAGGCGCGTCGCCGAGAACGCGCCCTGCGCGTCCCAGTCATACCGATAGTGATCGCCCTGTATCACGGGGACCAGCAGGCGCGGCTTGAACAGCACGACGTTCTCGCCCTCCCGCCGGCGCACGCTGCGATACCAGATGCCGTCCCTGCGTTCGTCCCGCCGTGCGCGGCCGAAGCGCTGGCCCGCACGATAGTCCTCGTGATGATAGAGCGCGGCGTCGTCGAGCCGGCGCAGATCGACCAGATCGGCGCTCGGTCGCGACAGCAGCTCGCGCATCTCGATCGTGCTCGGAAAGCCGGCCTGCGATGCCGCGAGCCGGCGGTGATGGTGATAGCGCGTCTCGGCGATCGCGGTCTCGATGTCGAGCGCGGCGTACCAGGCGCCGAGCTCGGGCCCGTTGAAACGGCCGCCGGCTTCGGCGGGATGCAGGAACGGCGCCATCGCCTGGTGCGCGCTCGGCACGCCGATCGCGATGTCCCCCGGCGCGAGCAGCGCGAGGCGGCCGGCAACGTCGTTGAGCCGGTCATTGGTGGCGCCTTCGAGCGCGAGCGCGGCCTCGATCGTCTCGACATCGCCCATATAGTCGAACGGCCCGACGGTGGGGTAACGGCTCGCGATCAGGCGATGGGTGGCGACGCCCTCGATGTGCGCGAGGCTCAGGGCCAAGCGCCCCTCCAGGCGTCGATGTAACGCCGCACCGCATAGAGGTCGGCGATCGAGCCGCGCAGCATGCGCTGCAACGGGCTCGCGCCGGCGAACGGCGCGTCCGCGTTCGCGGCGCGCAGCCAGCTCTTGCCGGCCTCGTCGGCGGCGAACAGCAGGCGCAGGCCCTTGACGATGCCGAGCACGAGCGAGATGCGCTCCAGCAGGTCGCGCGGCAGGTCGGCCGAGCCCTTCGCCGCCCAGCGGTGATAGGTCGAGGGCGGCAGCCCGCCGAGCAGCGTGCAGCGCTCCGCCACCCCGATGCCCAGATAGTCCGCGGTCGCGAGGAAGGCGCGGAACGACGGCGCCGAGAGCCGCCGCCGCACCGCCTCGTCGCCGAGGTCCGGCGGCGCCATGTCGGACCGTGAGGCTTCGGTTCGCGGAGGATGCGTCGCCATGCCTGTATGTCTCATTTAAGAGATATTCTCTTATATAGCATTCTTGGATGGTTGGTCCATCGGAAAATAAGGGCATCCGCCACGAAAGTCGGAGGGCAAGCTTCTCAACGCCAAGAGCACTAGAAGAGGCTCGAACGAATAACGTCCGATGTCGGCGTGACGACCCTCTTCTTCGTCATGCCCCGCGCAGGCGGGGCATCCAGGAGCGGCGACACAGCGGTTTCCGCGGATGCCTGGATTGCCCGGTCAAGCCGGGCGATGACGATCTGGGTATGAGCGCCCATTGCTGCGACCTCAGCCGAACAGCATGAGCCTCGGCCGGCCTTGGAACAAACCGCGATTCGGAACAGAATGCCCCGTCCCGCTGCATCGGCGGTCACTTCCGCGGCAGCGATGCCGCGGCCTCATTGAAGTCGGCCCGCTTCATCAATGGGGGCGACAACCAGGAGACTTCCGCGGCAGCGATGCCGCGGCATCGAACATGACCCGCCGCGTCCCCACACCCGCCGCCGATTCCGCCAACCCGATGTGGGGCGGGCGGTTCGAGGCGGCCGCGGCGGACATCCTGCAGGCGATCAACGCCTCGATCGACGTCGACAAGCGGCTCTACGACGAGGACATCGCGGGCTCGAAGGCGCATGCCGAGATGCTGGTCGCGACCGGCATCATCTCGGCCGCGGACGGCGCCGCGATCCTGGACGGGCTGGAGCGCATCCGCCTCGAGATCGAGAGCGGCCGCTTCGCCTTCGATGTCGGCCTCGAAGACATCCACATGAACGTCGAGGCGCGGCTCGCGCAGCTGATCGGCGCGCCGGCCGGCCGGCTGCACACGGCGCGCTCGCGCAACGACCAGGTGGCGACCGACTTCCGGCTCTGGCTGCGCCGCGCGCTGGAACGGACCGACGCCGAGCTGAAGGCGCTCCAAGCCGCGCTGATCGAGCGCGCCGACGAGTTCGCCGACGCGGTGATGCCGGGCTTCACCCATCTCCAGGTCGCGCAGCCGGTCACCCTCGGCCATCACCTGCTCGCCTATGTCGAGATGGCCGGGCGCGACCGCGGCCGTATGAAAGACTGCGCGGCGCGGATCAACGAGTGCCCGCTCGGCGCCGCCGCGCTCGCCGGCACCTCCTTCCCGATCGACCGCGAGAAGACCGCGCAGGCGCTCGGCTTCGCGCGGCCCGCCGCCAACTCGATCGACGCCGTATCGGCGCGCGACTTCGCGCTCGAAGCGCTCTCCGCCGCCTCGATCGCCGCCACGCACCTTTCGCGCTTCGCGGAAGAGATCGTGCTCTGGTCGAGCGCGCAGTTCGGCTTCGTCAGGCTGTCCGACCGCTTCACCACCGGCTCGTCGATCATGCCGCAGAAGCGCAACCCCGATGCCGCCGAGCTGGTGCGCGGCAAGGCCGGGCGCGTGCTCGGCGCCTTCGTCGCGCTCGCGACCACCATGAAGGGCCTCGCGCTGACCTATTCGAAGGACATGCAGGAGGACAAGCCGCCGGTGTTCGATGCGTTCGACGCGCTCTCGCTCTGCGTCCGGGCGAGCGAGGGCATGGTGCGCGACCTCGCCGTCGACCGCGCGGCGCTGGCGAAGGCGGCCGGTGCCGGCTATTCGACCGCGACCGATCTCGCCGACTGGCTGGTGCGCACGCTCGACCTGCCGTTCCGCGAGGCGCATCACGTCACCGGCACGATCGTCCGCCTCGCCGAAGCGAAAGGGCTTGCCTTGGAGGCGCTTTCGCTCGATGACATGCGCACGGTCGAGCCGCGCATCGGCGAGGCGGTGTTCGAGGTGCTGAGCCCGGCGCGCTCGGTCGCGAGCCGCACGAGCTATGGCGGCACCGCGCCGGCCGAGGTGCGCCGGCAGATCGCCCGCGCCAGGGAGAGGTTCCTGTGATCGGCAAGCTCAGCCTGCTCCTGACCGTCGCGGTGGTCGTCGGGCTCGTCATCGCGCTCAACAATTGCGGCAAGAAGGGCCCGCTCGAACCGCCGCCCAAGGACGAGCAGAAGACCTCCCTCCTCGCCGAGCCCGGCCGCGCGGCCTGAAGGTTCCCGCCATGGATGCCTTCACCTACCGCGAGGCCCGCGGCGTCCGCGAGCTCGCCGCCGACGGCGTGAGCCTCGCCGAGATCGCGGACGCGGTCGGCACGCCGGTCTATTGCTACTCCTCGGCCGCGCTCGAAGCCCGCTACCAGGCGTTCGCCGCCGCGCTCGCGCCGGCCAAGGCACGCCTCTGCTATGCGGTGAAGGCGAACGACAACCTCGCGGTCATCCGCACGCTGGCAAGGCTCGGCGCCGGCGCCGACGTGGTCTCCGAGGGCGAACTCTACGCCGCCATGAAGGCGGGCATCCCGCCCGGGCGCATCGTCTTTTCAGGGGTCGGCAAGACCGTGGCCGAGATGGCGGCCGCGCTCGATGCCGGCATCGGCCAGTTCAACGTCGAGTCCGAGGCCGAGATGGAGGCGCTCGCGCATGTCGCAGCGGCGCGCGGCAAGCGCGCCGCGATCGCGCTCCGCATCAACCCGGACATCGACGCCGGCACCCACGAGAAGATCGCGACCGGGCGCAAGCACGACAAGTTCGGCGTGGCTTACGACCAGGCGCCCGCGCTCTACGAGCGGGCCAGGGCGCATTTCTCGCTCGAGGCTTGCGGCGTCGCGCTGCACATCGGCTCGCAGCTCACCAGCCTCGCGCCGTTCGAGGCCGCCTTCGCGCGCGCGGCCGACCTCGTGGAGCGGCTACGCCGGGACGGCCACGCCATCAGCCGGCTCGACCTCGGCGGCGGGCTCGGCATCGCCTATCGCGACGAGACGCCGCCCGCGCCCGACGCCTATGGCGCGCTCGTCGCCCGTATCGAAAAGCGGCTCGGCATCGAGATCACGGTCGAGCCCGGCCGCTGGCTGGTCGGCCCGGCGGGCCTGCTGCTCGCGCAGGTGATCTACACCAAGCGTAATGGCGAGAAGACCTTCGCGATCGTCGATGCCGCGATGAACGACCTGATCCGTCCCGCGCTCTACGGCGCCTATCACCGGGTGGTTCCGGTGAAGGAGCCTGCGCCCGATGCGCCGCGTGAGACCGTGGACCTGGTCGGCCCGGTCTGCGAGAGCGGCGACGTGCTGGCGCTCGGCCGCGACCTGCCAAGGCTCGAAGCCGGCGACCTGGTCGCGATCCTCGATGCCGGCGCCTATGGCGCGGTGATGTCGTCGGCCTATAACGCCCGCCCGCCCGCCGCCGAGGTGATGCTCAAGGACGGCGCGTTCGCCGTGGTGCGCCCGCGCCTTTCCCACGACGCGCTGCTCGCCCGCGACGTCATCCCGGGCTGGCTCGCCTAGAGCATATCCCGATTAGATGTATATCCAGCGTTGGCGAGATAGTTGGCGCATTCGGGAGGCGGGAAGCGGGAGAGGGCGTTGGCGAGAGCGTGGATGAGGGCGTCGAAGCTGCGGGCGGCAGC
>JBFXKW010000006.1:0-157504 GCA_050173345.1 Alphaproteobacteria bacterium
CAAGCTCACCCACGGTTCAAAGCCAAGGGTCGTACGGTCCCGCCGGCCCCGGCCCTGGGCGAGCGGCCGCTCGCCCAGGGCCGGCGCAAATCTTCACCGATTCGCACCAATCTCAACATGCAAGGGTAGGTCTCGCCTACTCGCTCCTCACCCTTGCCGTCTCGCCGGCGGCGAGCGGCATGACCTCGGCGGTCTCGTCGTCGAGCCGCACGTCCTCGATGCGTTCGCCGCGGCTCGCGATCTTGCCGGACGAGATGCGGAGTTGGCGCACGTCCTCGCGCGCCTGGTCGAAGTGGCGCTCCAGGTTCGCGGCGCGGTCGTCGAGCCGGCTCACGTCCTTGAGCAGCGCCTGGACCTCCTTCTGGATCAGCCCGGCCTGCTCGCGCATGCGCACGTCCTTGAGGATCGCGCGCACCGTGTTGAGCGTCGCCCAGAGGGTGGTCGGCGAGACGATGAAGACGCGGGCCCGGTACGATTCCTCGATCACGTCGCCGAAGCCGGCATGCAGCTCGGCATAGACCGCCTCGCTCGGCAGGAACATGAGCGCGGCCTCGGCGGTCTCGCCCGGCAGGATGTAGCGGCTCGCGATGTCGCGGATATGGGCGGCGACCGCCTGGCGGAAGGCGCGCATCGCGGTCTGCCGGCCCGCCTCGTCGGCCGCGGCGCGCAGCGCGCGGTAACCCTCCAGCGGGAACTTGGCGTCGATCGCGATCGGCCCCGGCGGCTTTGGCAGGTCGAGCAGGCAGTCGGCGCGCCGGCCGTTCGAGAGCGCGGCCTGGAACTGGTAGGCCGAGGGCGGCAGCACCTGGCTCACCAGGTTCTCCAATTGGATTTCGCCGAACGCGCCGCGCGCCTGCTTGTTGGACAGGATGTCCTGCAAACTCACCACCTGGCTCGAAAGCTGGACGATGTTGGCCTGCGCCTGGTCGATGGTGGCGAGCCGCTCCTGCAGCTTCGCCATGGTCTCGAGCGTCTCCTTGGTCGATTTCTCGAGCCCGGCGCCGACCCGCTGCGACACCTCGGTGAGCCGCTCCTCGAGCGTACGGGCGAGCAGCCGCTCCTGCTGCATCAGCCGGTCGGCGAGCGAGAGCTGGTTCTGGGTCTGGGCCTCGGCGAGCGTCTTGAGGCGCAGCTCGGTCTCGGCCTCCTTGGCGCGCAGCAGCTCGCCGAGCCGGCTGAGCTCGTCACGCAGCGCCGCCGATCGGCCGCCCGAGCGCAGCGCCAGCAGGGCCGCGGCCACGACTGCGACCAGCGCCACCACGCCGAGGATGATCGGAACCAGCGAATCCATGATCCGCCATCTGAGCGCGCCGGGGGCACGCTGTCAAAGCGCCCGGCGGCCGGCTTGACGCGGCCGGGGGCGCGGCATACCTAACGGGGCGCAAGCAACCGACTGCCCGAGAGCGTTCTTGAATCATGGCGCGTCGCCCGATCATCGTCGCCCCGGACCGGCGGCTCAAGGTGCGCTCGACCCCGGTCGAGACCATCGACGATTCCGTCCGCGCCCTGCTCGACGACATGCTGGAGACCATGTACGCCGAGGACGGCGTCGGCCTCGCCGCGATCCAGGTCGGCGTGCCGAAGCGGCTGGTGGTGGCCGACGTGCACCCGAAGGATGCGCCGCCCGCGCCGATCAAGCTGATCAACCCCGAGATCGTCGAGGTATCGGAGGATTTGATCGTGCACGAGGAGGGCTGCCTGTCGCTGCCCGACCAGTTCGCCGAGGTCGAGCGGCCGGTGAAGGCGCGCATCCGCTATCTCGACGAGACCGGCACGCCGCAGGAGCGCGAGTTCGAGGGCGTGCTCGCGGTCTGCCTGCAGCACGAGATCGACCACCTCGAAGGCATCCTGTTCGTCGACCACATATCGGCGATCCGCCGCAACATCATCCTGCGCCGCCTGCAGAAGCTGAAACGCGCCGAAGCAATGAGCGCCTGACGCCTCTCCCTCGTCGTCCCCCGGCTTGACCGGGGGACCCAGTGATCCGCATGCACCGTCCGTGCCGCCCCCTCTGGATGCCCCGGTCGAGCCGGGGCATGACGATTGAGGAAGGCGGTGCCGCGCCGTTTCGACAAGCGCGGCCGGGCGGCGTAAAAAGGGCAGGCGGCCAGCGGGGAAACAGCCATCAGCGCCAACCGGCTCAAGCTCGTCTTCATGGGCACGCCCGACTATGCGGTGCCCTCGCTCGATGCGCTGGTCGCGGCCGGGCATGAGGTAGTCTGCGCCTACAGCCAGCCGCCGCGCCGCGCCGGGCGGGGCAAGCACCTGGTGCCCTCGCCCGTCGAGGCGCGTGCCCGCGCGCTCGGCATCGAGGTGCGCTGCCCGGTCTCGCTGAAGCCGCCCGGCGAGGCCGAGGCGTTCGCCGCGCTCGGCGCCGACGCCGCCATCGTGGTCGCCTACGGGCTGATCCTGCCGCGCGCCGTGCTGAAAGCGCCGAGGCTCGGCTGCCTCAACGCGCACGCCTCGCTGCTGCCGCGCTGGCGCGGCGCCGCGCCGATCGAGCGTGCCATCATGGCGGGCGATCAGGAGACCGGCGTCGCCATCATGCAGATGGACGAGGGCCTCGACACCGGGCCGGTGCTGCTCGAACGCCGCATCGCGATCGCGCCCGGCATGACGGCGGGCGCGCTGCGTGACCTTCTCGCCGCACTCTCGGCGACGCTGCTTATCGAGGCGCTGGACGGGCTCGCGCGCGGCGCGCTGACCGCGACGCCGCAGGACGGCACGGCCGCCTGCTACGCCGCCAAGCTGCGGCCCGAGGAGGAGCCGCTCGACTGGCGGCTTCCGGCCACGGAACTCGAACGCCTGGTGCGCGCGCTCAACCCGCGGCCCGGCGCCCACTTCGCGCATCGCGGCGAGCGCATCAAGGTGTGGACGGCCGAGATGTTGGCCGATGCGCGCGGCGCTACGCCGGGCACGGTGCTCGACGACCGGCTGCTGGTCGCATGCGGGGAGGGCAGCGCGCTGCGCCCGACCATCCTGCAAAGGCCGGGGCGCAAGCCGATGCCGGCCGACGAGTTGCTGCGCGGCTACCCGATCGCGCGCGGCGAGGTGCTGTCATGCCCCGCTTCCGCCTGACCATCGAGTATGACGGCTCGGGCTTCGCCGGCTGGCAGCGCCAGGCGAACGGGCCGTCGATCCAGGCCGCGATCGAGGAGGCGGTGCTCGGCTTCTCGGGCGAAACCGTGCGGGTGCATGGCGCGGGGCGGACCGATGCCGGCGTCCACGCGCTCGGCCAATGCGCCCATCTCGATCTCGCGAAGGAGGTCGAGCCGGCCAGATTGCGCGACGCGCTCAACGCCCATCTCCGGCCGCGGCCGATCGTCGTGCTCGAGGCGGCGCGCGCGGCGGACGATTTCGACGCGAGGCGCCACGCCAGGCGGCGCGTCTACCGCTACCGGATCGTCAACAGGCCGGCGCCGCTCGCGCTCGACCTCGAGCGGGCCTGGCATGTCCGCCCCGCGCTCGATGCCGAGGCCATGCAGGCGGCCGCCGCGCTCTTGATCGGCCAGCACGACTTCTCGAGCTTCCGCGCCGCCGAGTGCCAGGCGAAATCGCCGCTCAGGACGCTCGACCGGCTCGACATCAGGCGGGAGGGCGACGAGATCGCGATCGAGGCCGAGGCGCGCTCGTTCCTGCACAACCAGGTGCGCGCCATGGTCGGCACGCTCGCGCAGGTCGGGCGGGGCCGCTGGTCCGTCGCCCATGTCGGCGCCGTGCTCGCCGCGCGCGACCGCACCAAGGCCGGCCCCAACGCGCCGCCCTGCGGCCTCTATCTGCTAAGGGTCAGCTATCAATGAATAGGCCGGCGCGTGGGAGCCCCACGCGCCGGCCATGATGCAACCTTCGTCAGTCAGTCGCGACGTAGGCTACGCCTTCTTGGCCTTCCGCCTGGCCTTTTTCGCCTTCTTCTTGGCCTTCTTCGCAGCAGGCCGCTTCTTGGCCGCAGACTTCTTCGCCGCCTTCTTCTTCTTCGCGGCAGGCCGCTTCTTGGCGGCAGCCTTCTTCTTCGCAGCGGCCGCCATGACCGTCGCCTTGATAGACCGAACTTCGCTCATCTTACCCTCGAATCGGTTGTTGTTGACGCCAAGTGCGAACGTCAGCTCGCCGCACGCTGGGTGGGCGGAACATCGCGCTCCGCCGCGCCTCGATACGGCAGCAGGCTTACCCGGCTCTGTCCTTCTTGACCTTCAGGGTGGCGTCTTTGCTTGTCCGACGATGTCGAGAGATTGTTAGTCCCTACGATCTTTTGCGCGTCTTGCTGCCGCCGCGTGCCGCGAGCGACACGAGGCGCCATGCCGAACCTTCCGCCCGATGCGATCATCGCGCGGTCGATGCGGCGCAGCTTCGGCATGCGCATTGCAACGAAATGGAATGTCGGCGTGCCATTGCGGATGAACCCCCCTTCGTCATCCACGACAACGAACGCGCGTGCACCGATCGACGTGATCGCTGCTTCACACGCGTGCCTCTCCATCCATTGCCTCCGGGTTTCACATTGTTCGCACCGAGATATTGATCAACTTCTGCGCAAGACGCAATAGATAGTATGCACATTCGCGTGTGATTGTGGCTCGGGCGTTTTGACTCCGATCGAGGCGTGCGTAACGATCCCGGAGGCTGCAACGTTGCATGGATGCACGTCGCGGAAACGCGACATCGACACAACATTCCCATGAGGAGGCACCGAACATCATGAAACGATTTGCGGCGGTCCTTACGGCGATCGCGTTGGGAACGTCATCGCTGACGGCGGTGCAGGCCGCGGATACCAGCTACTCGGAATGGAAGGGCGGCAAGCAGAGCAGCGCCTCCAGCCAATCAGCCGACGAGCTGGTGAAGAAGCTCAACGGCATGATCGACGAGGCGCAGCGCGCGAAAGCCGCCGATCCCAAGTTCCTGCGCGACCTCAGGCGCGCGCTCAAGGACTATGAGCGCGGCCAGCAGCAGGCCGTCGAGATGGAGGCGGGGCCGTTTGTCTATGACGACTTCAGCGATCGCAACATCAACCAGAACCCGGCATGGACCATCGCCGCCGGCAAGTTCTCGCTCGACCCTGACGGCGGCATACGCAGCATCGTGCAGACCTCGAGCACGACGCAGAGCGGCGGCAGCCAGAACGTCGCGACCGCCATCCTCGATACGCTGCTGGGCGGCCAGCAGAGCGGCACGAGCGCGGTCAACAAGCAGACCGCCGAGCTCTACACGCCGGCGCAGATCGACAACGCCTTCACGCTGACGACCTCGTTCGTCAGCCGCGTCGCGCCGGGCCGGCTCGACTGGGTGGTCTATCAGGGCAGCAGCCGCAGCGTCGGCTACCGGCTGAGCTTCAACGCCGAGCAGACCGGCTACGACATCGAGCTCTCCCGCTTCAGCGCCAAGGGCAGCTCGATCATCCAGCACGAAGAGGGGCAGACCAAGCTGGAGGACGGCCGCGCGCACCAGCTCAGCCTGACCCGCAACGCACGCGGCGAGATGACCGTGGCGCTCGACGGCTCGACCCTGTTCTCGGTGGTCGACCGCGCCTTCAGCGACCCCTTCGCCGGCATCGCCATCGCCAACCAAAACGGCGATTTCACGGTGCGCAGCATCGAGGTCGGCCCGATCTGACGCTCCGTTGACCCCCCACCCTAACCCTCCCCCTCAAGGGGGAGGGAATAGGAGGAGCGGCTTCGCGGCATCTTCTATCTTCCCCCTCCCCCCTCGAAGGGGGAGGGCAGGGTGGGGGTGACTCAACAAGAAGAGTCAGGCGGAGCGAACCCGCTCACGCTCAGGCCGGGCGCGCTTTGAGGATGCCGGACTCCTCGATCACCTGGGCGCAGGCTTCCTCGCCATGCGGCGCCATCAGGTGGACGCCGGCGACGCCCTTGATCTCCTTGAGCTCGTGGATCAGCTCGATGCAGATCCGCCGGCCTTCCTTGGCTTGGTCGGCGGCGGCGTCGAGCCGGGCGATCAGCGCGTCGGGGATGTGCACGCCGAACAGGTTCTCGTTCATCCAGCGCGCCGATTTCGCGGAGCGAAGCGGGCCGATGCCGATCAGGAACGGCGCCTTGCCGAGATAGCCGAGCTCGTCGAGCCGCGCCAGGTAGCGCGCGACCACCGGCGGCTCGAAGCAGAACTGGGTCTGGATGAAGTCGGCGCCGGCCTCGAGCTTGGCCTTGATGTCCGGCGCCTCGAAGCCGGGCTTCGGCTCGGCGGGCGCGGCCGCGCCGCCGATCATCAGGCGCGGCGGCGCCTCGAGCTTGCGCCCCGAGGGCAGCTCGCCGGCATCCCGCATGCGCTTCACGATCGCCATGAACTCGCCCGACTTGAGGTCGAACACGGGCTTGGCCTCGGGCTGGTCGCCGTTCTCCATGGCGTCGCCGGTGAGGCAGAGGATGCTGCGGACGCCGAGCGCGGCGGCGCCCAGCACCTCGGCTTCGAGCGCGAGCCGGTTGCGGTCGCGCATGGTGAACTGGAGCACCGGCTCGATGCCGGCGCGCGCCAGGATGGCGGCGGCCGCGAGCGGCGAGAGATGCGCCCGCGCGCCCGCGCCGTCGAGCACGTTGACGGCATCGGCGAGGCCCTTCAGGCAGCCGGCGCGGCGCAGCACCGCCTCGGGGTCGGCCGAATCGGGGGGGCCGGTCTCCGCCGTCACCACGAACCAGCCGGTCTTCAGGGCCGCCTCGAGCCGGCCGCCGCTGCGCGCCGCGCCGGTCGGCGTTGCATCGTTCATCTGCCGTCTCCTTGCTCGTGATCGCCGGCGGCACCCTCGGCAAGCCAGCCGTTGCCCCAGATCGGCCGATGCCCTCTTAATATGCCCCGCTCCGCCGATCAATCGCCGAAACCCCGACAGGAGACGCCCGGTGGCCAAAGCCAAGCGAGGGAAGCTGCCGTTCCGCTTCTACGACAACCGCGAGAAGTACCTGATGTTCGTGACCACCTGCAGCGAGAAGTGGGAGGTCGCCGCGCGGGTCGCCGAGGAACTGCCGCTGCTCACGCCGCGGCCGCCGGCGCTCCGGCTGTTCGACGCCGGCATGGGCGACGGTACGGTCTTGACCCGCGTGCTGCGCGCCATGCACCAGCGTTTTGCCACCGTGCCCTTCCTCGTGGTCGGCAAGGAGATCAGCCTCGAGGACGTCCGCCTCACCGTCGAGAAGCTGCCCGACCGCTTCCACGAGCATCCGCAGATGGTGTTCGTCGCCACCAACATGTTCTACGGCGAGGCGCCGCGGCTGATGCCGCGCGGCGAGGCGGCGCTGGCCAGGCTGAACTGGCACGTCTTCGAGCTCGAAGGCAGCACGACCCACGATTTCGACCTGCAGATCAGAAAGCGGCTGCAGCCGGTGCTCGCCGATGGCTGGCGCATCACCACCAGCCCGAAGACCGGCAACCCGATCTACGAGCAGCCCTCGGCGGTGGTGATCTACCGCAAGGACCACCAGTTCGTGCTCGACAACATCATCCCGCGCGCCGGCAGCTTCGAGGGGCTGTACGACCTGGTGCTCGCCTCGCAGCCCTACCAGGCGCGCTCCTCCGCTGAGACCAAGGTGCGCAACGTGCTGGCACCGCTCGCCCGCGCGCTGGCGCCGAACGGGCGGATGGTCGTCGTGCAATCGACCGGCAAGGATCCCGGCATGGAGATCATCCACCGGCTGTGGCCGGACGAGCAGCCCTTCGCGACGCCGCGCCAGGTGCTGGTCAAGACCCTCCAGGAAGCGCTCAAGGACGAGCAGCCGCGCCTGCGCTGCCTCGCCTATCCCGACAAGCGCGCGCTGTTCCGCTACAGCCTGCACACGCTGCCGACCGAGGTGAGCGAGAGCATCGGCACCTCGACACTGATGGCGGCCTGGAACGCCGCCGTCTACGTCGCGCAGATCGAGGATGCCAGGCTGATGCCGGTGCTCGACAAGGGCGCCTATCTCGACGCCACCCGCGAGGTGCTGCAGAAGCACGGCGGCCTCTGGTTCACCAACGAGGTGTTCGCCGTTGTGCGCGACGCCGCGTAAAAGCCGCCCTCAATGCACCTGGTCGGGCGGCTTCTCGGCCTGCGCCGGCAGGCCATCGGCCGGTCCGGCCTGATGGTGCACCATGCGCCAGACGCCGTCCTCGCGCACGAAGCCGTTGGTCGCGACCAGCACGCCGCCCTCCACCACCTCGTAGCAGACCACGAGCGCGGCATCGCCATGCACATAGGCGCGCGGCGAATGGCAGCGGATCTTCGGCGATTGCGGGTTGCGCATGATCGAGGCCCAGCTGCCGAGCACCGCGGCGCGGCCGTCGAGCGCGTTCCAGCCCGGATGGATGCAGCAGACCGCGGCGCGCGCCGCCCAGAGCGCCTGCATCGCCGCCATGTCGCGGGCGTGGAACGCCGCGTAGAACGACTCGTTGGCGAACAGCACCGCCGCCTCGTCCTTCATCGCGCACCTCGTCACCGTCCCGTCACTCGACCGCCGGCCGAGCCCCCGCCATGCTACGCCAATCCGGGTGCGCCATGGCAGCCCTGATCGAGAGCCTCCTCCGCCATCGCCGGCTGGTCGCGATCGCCTGCGCCGTGCTGATCGCAGCGTGCGCCGCCGGCGCGCGCGACCTCTCCTTCAGCGACGACACCCGCGCCTTCTTCGCCGAAGACGACCCGACCCGCCGGACGCTCGACGAGTTCGACCGCGTCTTCCGCCCCGGCCAGAACGTGCTCATCGCCATCGCGCCGAAGCAGCTCAAGGAGGGCGGCGCGTTCACGCCCGAGGGATTCTCGGCGGCGGCCGAACTCGCGCGGGCGATGTCGGACGTGCCGGGCATCATCCGCGCCGAGGCGCCGAACGACTATCCGGTGCCGCGTTTCGAGGCCGGGCAACTGACCCTCACGCCCCTGGTCGCGGACCCGGCCGGGCTCGACGCGGCAACGGCCGCCGCCGCGGGCGACACGGCGCGCGCCGAGCCGCTGCTCAAGGGCCGCCTGGTTTCCGCCAGGGGCGATGTCATCGCGGTCTATCTGCGGGCCGACGTCGCGCCGGGCGATACGGCGGCGATGGAGGCCACGGTCGGCGGCATCAGGGGCGCGCTCGATAAGCTGCGCGGCCGCTATCCGGGGTTCGAGTTCCATGCCACCGGCGAGCTGCTCGGCGGCCATGCCTTCTCCGAGGCGACCGCCGCCGACCTCTCCGTGCTGAGCCCGATCATGGTCGCGCTCGTGGTGCTACTCCTGCTCGGGCTGCAGCGCTCGTTCACCGCGACCGTCGCCGGCCTCGCCGCGGTGCTCGCCGCGCTCGTCAGCACGCTCGGCGTGGCCGGCTGGCTAGGCCTGAGCCTCAACCCGGCGTCGGCGGCGGCGCCGACCATCATCCTCACCGTCACGATCGGCGACAGCGTGCACATCGTCGCCGGCGTGCGGCGCGCCATGGCGCGCGGCCTGTCGAAACGCGAGGCGATCACCGAGTCGCTCACGATCAACTTCTGGCCGGTCATGTTGACCAGCCTGACCACAGCGGTCGGCTTCCTCTCGATGAACACGACGCCCTCGCCGCCTTTGCGCGAGCTCGGCAACATCACCGCGATCGGCGTCGCCTTCGCGCTCCTCTACTCGATCACGCTGGTGCCGGCGCTGCTCGCCATGCTGCCGCTCGCGCCCGCCCGCTTCGCCGAGGGCGAGACCCGGCTGTTCCGCTGGCTCGGCCGCGCGCTGGCGCGCCACAAGCTCAAGGCGTTCGGCGCCGGGATGCTGCTGCTCGCCGGCTTCGCACCCGGCATCTGGCTGATCGTGTTCGACGACCGCTTCAACGACTATTTCGACCGGCGCTACGAGTTCCGCCGCGACACCGAGTTCATCGAGGCGCGGCTGACCGGCACCGACACCATCGAACACATGGTGCCGGCGGGCGCGCCCGGCGGCGCGCTGAGCGACGCGCATCTCAACCTGGTCGACCGCTTCGCCGACTGGTACCGCTCGCAGCCGAGGGTCGGCCATGCCGCGAGCTTCAGTGACGTGGTGAAGCGGCTCAACCAGGCCGTGGAGGGCGGCGCGGCGGAGGCCTACCGGCTGCCCGAGGCGCCAGGCAGGGCCGGCGAGCTGCTGCGCCGCTTCGCCGCCGCGCTGCCATCCGACGCGCCGCCGCCCGACATGATCGACGGCATGGCCTCGCTGTCGCGGGTGACCGCGATCATGAACGGCCTCTCGGCCAGCGAGATACGCACGCTCGGCGAGCGCGCCGAGGCCTGGCTCGCCGAGAACGCGTCCGGCGTCGCGGCGCCCGCGACCGGCCTCACCATGATGTACGCGCGCGTCTCGGGCCAGAACATCGGCAACATGCTGACCTCGACCGCGGTCACGCTCGGCGTCATTTCGCTGATGCTCATCGGCATGTTCCGCAGCCTGCGTTACGGCGCGCTGACGCTGATCCCGAATCTCGCGCCGGCCGCGATCGCGCTTGGCCTCTGGGGCTATCTGGTCGGCCAGCTCGGCATCGCGAGCTCGGCGGTGATCGCCATGACGCTCGGCGTGGTGGTCGATTTCTCGATCCACTACATCAGCCGCTACCTCAGGGCGCGCCGGCGGCTCGGCATGGCGCCGGACGAGAGCGCGATCTATGCGACCGAGACGGTCGGCGCGCCGCTCGCCATCTCGACGTTCGTGCTGGCCGGCGGCTTCGGCGTGCTGGCGACCTCGGGCTTCGAGATCAATTCGAGCCTCGGCGCGCTCGCCGCGCTGATCGTCGCCATCGCCTTCGTGGTCGACTTCCTGGTGCTGCCCGCGCTCGTCACCCTGCTCGACCGCGGGGGCAGGACGGGCAAGGCGCCTCAGCCGGAGGCGAGCGAGAGCTTGGCCGGGCGCTCGACCAGCGGGCGGCCGTCGAGCCGGCGGATGAACTCCTGAATGATGCGCCGGTAGAGCTCGTCCTTCAGCACCTTGTCCTCATAGCCGGTATCGACGCTCGGGTTGTCGTTGACCTCGATGACGCAGGGCCCCTGCGGCGTCTCCTTGATGTCGACGCCGTAGAAGCCGTCGCCGATCAGGGCGGCAGCGCGCACGGCGAGCGCCACCACGTTCTGCGGCGCGTCCTCGACCGCGAAGGTGCTGGCGCCGCCCTCCTCGACCCGGCCGCCCTCGCCGTGCTTCACGATCTGCCAATGGCCGCGCGACATCATGTATTGGCAGACATAGAGCGGCTCGCCGCGCAGCACGCCGACCCGCCAGTCGAACGGCGTGTAGAGATAGGGCTGGGCCAGGATCAGGTCGGATTCCTTGAGCAGCTCGCTGGCGCGCTTCTGGAGCTGCGCGCGATTCTCGACCTTGACGACGCCGCGCGAGAACGAGCCGTCCGGGATCTTGAGCACCGCAGGGAAGCCGATCTCGCGCTCGACCGCATCGACCGTGCCGCGGTCGATGATCAGCGTGCGCGGCGTCGGGATCTTGTGCGTCGCGCACAGCTCGGCGAGGTAGACCTTGTTGCAGCAGCGCAGGATCGAGGTGGCGTCGTCGATCACCGGCATGCCTTCGGATTCCGCCTTGCGCGCGAAGCGGTAGGTGTGATGGTCGATCGCGGTGGTCTCGCGGATGAAGAGCGCATCGTACTCGGCGAGCTCGCCATAGTCCTTGCGCTCGATCAGCTCGACCTTGACGCCCATCTGCTCGCCGACGCGGACGAACTTCTGCAGCGTCCGCGGCGACGAGGGCGGCATCGCCTCCTTGGGGTCGTGCAGGATGGCGAGCGTGTATTTGGGCACCGAGGCGGTCTTCGGGCTGCGCCAGGTCGCCTGCATGTATTCGTCGAGCGCCGCCCTGAAGCGCTCCTGCTGGTCGAGGCTGAGCTCGCCGAAGGAGAGCGCGCGGATGCGCGCGATGCGCCAGCGCCCCTCATTGGTCACCTCGACGCGCAGGATCGGGCAGCGGAAGCGCTCGAACACCCGGCGCGCGAACTCGGCGAAGCGCTCGTCATCGGAGCGGCCGAAATAGACGTCGAGCGCGAAGCGGGAGAGCGCAGGCGCCTCGATCTTCTTCATGCGCTGGCGCAGCACGTCGTCGAGCTCGGGCAGCGCGTGGCGGTAGATCGAGCGGTCGCGCAGCTCCAAGAGCGTGCGCACCGAGGGGATCACCTTGAGGTTGCGCGCCTCGGCGAGCAGCGAGCAGTAATAGCCGTAACCCAGATAGCTGTAGTCCGCGCACAGGTTGATCACCTTGTCGCGGCGCGCCTGGAACTGCTCGGGCTTGGTGATGAAGTCGCGGTCGCGCAGCACGGTCCAGTTCGGGTCCGGGAGCGGCAGCCTTATGTTGCGGTCGATGACGACGACGTGCATGGCACTCCACTGTCAGTGTTTGGCGCGCGCCCGCGAGAGCACGACGGCGGCGCGCAGTCGCGCCCTGCCATAGCGCGACATGCTTTCGAAATTCTGGTGGGGGATCGGCATGTTCATGCAATCGGTCACGGTCCTTTCGCCGTCCGTGCCGAGGAACGGATCGTGGGCGTAGACGAAGCTGTCGTCGGCGCCGGTGACGGTGACCCAGTGCGGCAATTTCTGGCGGTCGAAGCGGTAGGAGCTGATCAGCACGAGCGGCACCGCGCCCTGGGCGAGGCGGCGCTTCATGCCGGCCACCTTGAGCCGGCGATGGACGATCTTGACCGGCGTCTTGGCCAGCTCCTTGCGGAAGTCCTGCTGCACCAGCCGCATCACCGCCTTCTTTTCCTCGCTCCGCACGCTGTCGATGAACAGCTCGTTCGGGTCGCTCACCCTGATCTCGACCTCGAAGCCGCGGCGGTGCCCGGCGAGCCCGAGGCCATAGGGGTCGCTGCCGCCATGGCCCGAGGTCATGAAGATCGTCGTCGATTCACGCCAGAGCCTGAGCTCGGTCTGCCGGTCGAGCGGCACGCCCGGATCGAGCGCCGCCATCGCCATCATCAGCGCCGCCGGCCCGCAGGTGAACTCGAGCGTCTGGGCATAGTAGGGCACCGGGGCCAGCGTCGGCGGCGGCTCGAGATGGAGCCGCTTCTCCATGCGCAGCGCGCCTTCATGGTCCTCATAATAGTCGGGCACCGTGTCGAACTCGCGAAACCCGGCGCGGCGATAGAGGTGGATCGCACTATCGTTGTCGGGCCGCACCTCGAGCCTGAGATGGGTGCAGTCATGGTCGCGCGCCGCGCGCTCGCAGGCATCGAGCAGCGCCCGGCCGACGCCGTTCTTGCGCCGCTCGGGGTCGACCGCGAAGGAATAGAGGCGCGCCAGCGGGATGCCGGCATGGAACAGCAGCATGGCGTAGCCGCCGATCTGCCCCGCCTCCTCCTCGACCAGGCAGCTCACCTTGCCCTTGGTCAGCAAATAGTGGAAGTTGCGGCGCGTCAGCCTGTCGCCGGCGAACGAGTTGTCTTCGATCCGGAGCAGCTCGGGGATATCGCTCACGCGCGCGGCGCGTATCTTCGGCGAAATGGGCAGAGAACTCCTCGGCACCGCAAGGCCGCCGGCGTTCGCCGGCCAGACGCTTGCCGGACATAAAATAGCGCGAATCGCGCAAGGCAATAGAGGATATCGTCGAAATCATGAACCAGTTGCTTACGGGCCTCCGGGTCGTCGAAAGCTCGGCCTTCGTCGCCGCGCCCTTGGGCGGCATGACGCTGGCCCAGCTCGGCGCCGAGGTGATCCGCTTCGACCCGATCGGCGGGGGCGTGGACCACCGCCGCTGGCCGGTGACCGAGCAGGACGAGAGCCTCTACTGGGCCGGGCTCAACAAGGGCAAGCGCTCCTTCGCCGTCAACCTCGCGGCGCCCGAGGGCCGCGAGCTCATCGCCCGGCTGATCGCCGCGCCCGGCCCGGGCGGCGGGCTCTACCTGAGCAACCTGCCGGTCCGCCAGGGGCTCGACTACGAGGCGCTCAAGGCCCGCCGCGCCGACCTCATCATGCTGCTGATCCAGGGCAACCCGGACGGCTCGACCGCGGTCGACTACACGGTCAACGCCGCGCTTGGCTTCCCCTACGTCACCGGGCCGGAGGGCACCGACGGCCCGGTCAACAGCGTGATCCCGGCCTGGGACTTCACCTGCGGGCTGCACGCGGCGCTCGGCCTGCTCGCCGCCGAGCGCCATCGCCGGCTGACCGGCGAGGGCCAGCTCATCAAGCTGTCATTGTTCAACGTCGGTGCCGCGCTCGCCGCCGCGCTCGGCTATACCGCCGAGGTCGAGGTCAACGGGGTCGAGCGGCCGCGCCTCGGCAACGCGATCTTCGGCACCTTCGGCCGCGACTTCGCAACCAAGGACGGCAGGCGGATGATGGTGCCGGTGGTGACCGGCCGCCAGATGGAAGACCTCGCGCGCGCCACCGGGCTCAGCGACGAGATGCGGGCGATCGGCGCGGCGCGCGGGCTCGACTTCCGCAAGGACGCCGACCGCTATGAGGGCCGCGCGGCGCTGGAGGCGCTGTTCGAGCCATGGTTCGCCGCCCGCGGCTATGACGAGGCCGCCGCCGTGCTCGCCGAGGCCAAGATCCTGTTCGGCCCCTATCAGCGCTTCGCCGAGCTGGTCAGGGACGACCCGCGCTTCACCACCGCGAACCCGATGATCGCCGAAATCGAGCAGCCGGGCATCGGGCGCTACCGCGTGCCGGGCTCGCCGCTCGATTTCGGCGCCTTCCTGCGCCAGACGCCGGCACCGGCGCCCCGCCTCGGCGAGCACACCGACGCCATCCTCGCCGACCTGCTCGGCCTGAGCGGCGCCGAGATCGGCCGGCTGCACGACCAGGGCATCGTCGCCGGGCCGGACGGGCGTTAAATCACCTCGAACGTGCGCAGCAGCATGGCGATGCCGAAGCCGATCAGCGCGACGCCGCAGGCGAGCTCGAGGCCGCGGATCAGCGCGGTCGAGAGCAGGCGGCGCAGCACGGCGACCAGCCCGGCGGCGATGAAGCACCAGACGAGCGACGAGACCATGAAGCCGAGGAAGAAGACGCCCATATGGGCGACCGAGGGCGCCGCGCCGAGCACGGCGGCGACCGCGCCGGCCGCGCCCGACCAGTAGACCACGTTCCACGGATTGCCGAGCGACATGGCGGCGCCGACGAGGAGCGCGCCGCGCCTGGAGGGCGCGGCCGTGCCGGCCTCGACCTTGGGCAGGCGGGCGGTGCGGGCATCGAGTAGGGCACGCCAGCCGAGCCAGAGCAGGATGGCCGAGCCCACGACCGCGATCGGCAGGCGCGCCTCGGGCAGCTGGAACAGCGCGCCGACCCCGGCGAGCCCGAGCACGGCCCAGGCGGCGTCGCCGACCAGCGAGCCGAGCTGCACCGCGAACGCCGGGCCGAAGCCGCCGCGCACGCCGCGCCGCAAGGTCTCGGTGAAGACCGCGCCCGGCGTCGCGTTGAAGACGAGGCCGAGCCCGAAGGCATAGCCGAACAGCTCGCCCATGCGCCGCCGCTCAGGCCCGCGCGCGGTGGGCGATCAGGCGGCACCCTCGACGATGATCACGCGGCTCTTCGCCGCGCGCTCGCGCATGGCGAGGAGCGGCGCATAGGCGGGCGAGGCGTGCCACGCCTTGGCGGTCGCGACATCCGGGAATTCGAGGACCACAAGGCGCTTCGGCTGCCAATCGCCCTCGGCCACGGTGACCGCGCCGCCGCGCACGATGAAGCGCCCGCCGAAGGCCGCCACCGTGCCCGGCGCGCCCTTGCGATATTCCTCGTAGAGGACCGGATCGGTCACCTCGACCTCGGCGATGACGTAACCTTTCATGACGCTTCTCCTGCGGTGGCGGTTAGAGCAGGGTCGTTTGAGATGGAATCGCATCGCGATCCATCCCAAACGTGAATCCTGCTCTTCTCAATTAAATAGAACACGATCCGATCAGGTTGGTTCAACCTGATCGGATCGTGTTCTAGAACCAGCGCACGGGATAGCGCCGGCCGGGGACCAAGTTGTTGAAGACGAGCGCGACGAGCAGCACGGCACCGACGCCCGCCAGCACCGGCACGCCGATGAAGAACCAGTCATGGGGCTGGACCGCGGCGACGATCGCGGTCGAGCCGGCCGGCGCGTGGATCGCGTAGACCAGCAGCATGAGGAACACCGCGGCCGCGAGCGCGACGGTCGCCGCCATCCAGCCGGGGCCAAGCAGATGGCCGAAGCCGACGCCGAGGCAGGCCGCGATGAGATGGCCCACCAGCACGTTGCGCGGCTGCGACATCACGCCGTCGGAGACTGCGAACAGCAGCAGGCAGGTGGCGCCGAGCGGCGCGATCAGGAGCGGCTCCTCCGCGACGACCCCGATCACGCCGACCGCGAGGATCGCGAGCCCGGCGCCGAGCGCATTGATGACAATAACGCCGAACGGCACGCGCGGCTCGCGCACCGTGACGCCACGGAAGCGGTAGTACCAGCCGCGCCAGATGCCGGGCGTCGGCTCGGATGTCCGGTCCCTGTCCGACAAGTTTTTTAGCTGCGCGGCATCCAGGCGGCCGCGCGCGCCTCGGCCTCGCGGCGCTGCTCGTCGCTGATCTCGTAGACGAACTCGGCCATGTAGACCCTGGCGAGCGCCGGCTCCTGCGCCTCGGCAAGCAGCAGCCAGTACCACGCCTCGGTCAGGTTCTGCTCGACGCCTTCGCCGCGGCCGTACATGCGCCCGAGCATCATCTGGCCCTTGGCGTAGCCGCTCTCCGCCGACTGCTTCATGTATTCGAACGCCTTGGCGTAATCCTGCGGCACGTCGTCGCCCATGTAGTAGAGCGAGCCGAGGGCGAACTGCGCGCTGGCCTCCTCGCCCGAGGCGGCCAGGCGGAACAGGTTCTGCGCCTTGGCCACGTCCTTGGGCACGCCGACGCCGAAATAGTACATGTAGCCGAGGTTCTTGAGCGCGCGCAGATTGCCCTTCTCGGCGGCCTGCTGGAAGAGCGCCGCGGCGCGCTCATAGTCGATCTCGACGCCGCGGCCCTCGAGATAGAAATTGCCGAGATTGCGCAAGGAGCGCGGGTCGCCCTGCTTGGCGGCGACCTCGTACCAGTGCATGGCGCGCGCATCGTCCTGTGCCACGCCCTTGCCGAGCTCGTAATAGGTGCCGAGCGCGTGCGCCGCGCCGACATGGCCTTGGCCTGCCGCCTTCTCGAACCAGGCGGCGGCCTGGCCCGGATCGATCGCGACGCCGCGGCCCTGGTCGTAGATCAGGCCGAGCTGGTATTGCGCCTCGGCATCGCCGTTCTCGGCGGCCGGCCGCAGCGCCTCGAGCGCCTCGCCGAACAGGCCGGCATCCTTGGGCGGTGCGGCGTCATCGGCGAACGCCGGCGCGCCGGCGAGACAGGCGAGGAAGGCGAGCGACGCGCCCAGCCGGCGCGCCGCCTTGCACGAGAGAGATGGTTTCACGACGTGCCTCCAAGACCGAGTAACGGCGGCAGTTCAGCGAGGCTGCGCAGCTCGGCGTCGGGCGCCGCCGGCAGCCGCTCCCGCTGCTGCCCGAAACGGTTGATCCAGGCGACCCTGAAGCCGAAATGCGCCGCGCCCGCGGCGTCCCAGGCGTTCGACGACTGAAAGCTGATGCGCGGCGCCGGCACCCCGAGCCGCTCGACGGCGAGCCCATAGACCGCCTTGTCCGGCTTGTAGACGCCGACCGCATCGACCGAGAGCACTGCATCGAGCAGGCCGCCGATGCCGGCGTTGCGGACCGCAGCGTCGAGCATGGCGGGCGCGCCGTTCGAGAGAATCGCGGTGCGCATGCCGGCGGCGCTCAGCGTCTTCAGCATGGCGGGCACCTCGGGATAGACGCCGAGCTCGAGATAGGCCTCCATCAGCCTGTCCTTGAGGCCGGCCTCGCCGAGCCCGAGCGAGGCGAGCGCGTAGTCGAGCCCGTCGCCTGTCACCTGCCAGAAATCGGCATAGGCGCCCATCAGGCTGCGCAGCCAGGTGTATTCGAGCTGCTTGGTGCGCCACAGCGCCGACAGCCGCTCGGCCTTGTCGCCGAGCGCGGCGCGGTGCCTGGCCGCCGCGCTGTTGAAGTCGAACAGCGTGCCGTAGGCGTCGAACACGCAGGCGCCGATATCGGCGAAGCGGGGATGGGTCATGGGGCCGCTGGGTTCCCTTCCGATCGGCGTCCGCCGTCTGTGTTCGAGGCGCCGATGCTACCCTGCCGAGGCACGAGGTCGAAAGCCCCGCTTAACGCTTGAGGAGCAGCCAGCGGCGGCCCTCGACGATCTGCCAGGCGATCAGGCCCGGCACGCCGATCGCGACCTCGCGCACCCGCTTGATCAGCGAGAGGGCGAGCGAGATCTCGGGCGGCAGGCCGATCACCGCGCCGAGCAGGACGTAGCCGCCCTCCTGCACGCCGAGCGAGGCCGGCACCATGAAGGCGCCGGAACGCACCGCCTGGCCGAGCGCCTCGATCATCAGGGCATCGAGCAGGCTGGCGTCCCGGCCCATGAAGTGGAGCGACAGCCAGACCTCGCCGGTGCCGAACACCCAGGAGAGGAACTGCAGGCTCAGGCTGTGCAGCACCGCGCCGCGGCGGCGATAGATCGCCCTGACCGCGGCGTCGAGCTCGCCCGCATTGCCGACCAGGTCGAGCCAGTCCTTGCCGCGCGCGAGCGCCTTGAAGAAGCGCGCGATGAAGCTGAAGAGGCCGATCCGCTGCACGATGTAGAAGAGGCCGACGCCGCCGAGGATGATGGCGGCGCCGATCGCCGCGTGGGTGGTGGCGCCGTTCTGCTCGCCATATTGCAGCACCAGCACAACGAGCCCGATCACCGCGAAGATGCCCTGGGCGAAGACGCCGAGCGTGAGGTTGCCGACGATGTAGGCGCCCGCGTTGACGCCGGGCACGCCCGACATCACGAGCAGGCGGGTGCGCACGAACTCGCCGCCGATCTGCGCCACCGGCAGGAGCGTGTTGATCGATTCGCCGATCCAGTAGAGGCCGAACAGCCGCCACAGCCTGGGCCGGTGCGCGCGCTGCATGAGCCCGTAGAGGCCGAGCGCATCGAGCGCCATGGGCACGAGGTGGAACAGCGTCACGATGGCGATGCCCCAGCCGGCCGAGGCGATGGCGGCACCGATCGCCGCGGTATCCTCGAAGGCGATCAGCACCGCCATCAGGCCGAAGCCGAGCAGCAGGAAGAGCAGCGTCCAGAGGCGCGCGAGCTTGCTGCGACGGCGCCCGGCGGCTTCGGGCGGCGCGGCCGGCCCGCTCGCGCTCGGTTCGTTGGGGGATTGGTTCACGGTTCGTCCGGGCCGCACCCTCGCGGCTGGGGGCGGATATTACGCGCCCCTCCCGAACCGGCACAACCGTACGAAACGCCTAGAGCGCGGTCCGATCAGGTTGCTTCGGCCTGATCGGTGAATCGCGCTCTAACTTGGTAAAGCAGAGCGCGGTCCGGGGAACGCCCTAGTCGAGCGCCATCATCTGCCCGCTCTGCTTCAGCGTGAACTTGTGGCCGCGCCAGGAAATGCCGTGGCCGACGAAGCTGCCGAGCCGCACCCCGAGGGTGATCATGTCGCGATAGGGGATCAGCCAGGGGCGGAACGGCACGCCTTCGCCGAAGTGCAGCCGCGCCGCGCCGTGCTGCACGAGCCGCAGCACCACCGCCGAAACGAACAGGAGCCCCGCCTCGGCCGACAGCCCGCTCACCACGAAGGCGAGCAGCGAGAGCGGCAGCGCGTCGGTGAAGATCGTCATGGGGTAGGACAGCGGCTGCACGGTGCGCAGCGTGCGTGCCCAGCGCAGCTCGTGCCTGAAGAGCGCGCGGAGGTCAGCCTCGCACACCACGTTGTCGATCAGGCTCGGCACGATAGCGAGGCGGTGGCCGGCGCGCTTGACCAACTCGCCCAGCATGTAGTCGTCGGCGATGTGATCCTTGATCGCCTCGATGCCGCCGATCCGGCTCAGCACGTCGCGGCGCACCGCCATGGTCTGGCCGAAGCAGGGCTCGAGCTTGCCGAGCGTGGTGGCGAGCAGCACGGAGGGCATGTACCAGTCGTTGAGGTAAAGCGCGCCGAGCGTCGAGGCGCGGCCCTCGCCCACCGTGCCGCGATAGAGGCAGGTCGCGCCGCCGACGCGGGGATCGTCGAAGGCCGCCGCAACCGCATCCAGATAGCCGGGGCCGACGCGGGTGTCGCTGTCGGCCATCACGATGATGCCGTGGCGCGCCGCCTGGAGCATGTTGGCGAGGTTCGAGACCTTGTAGTTGCGCCCGATCACGCGGCTGTCGACGACCACCGCGAGGTCGCGCTCCGGCAGCTCCGCGATCAGCCGGCGCACCACGTCGAGCGCAGGGTCGGCGGCGTCGCGCGCGCCGAAGACGATCTGATAGTCAGGGTAGTCCTGCAAGCAGTAGGAGAGCAGGTTCTCGTAGAGATGGGGCTCGGCGCCGCAGACCGGCTTGAGCACGGTGAGCGGCGGCCGCGCGCGCGGCTTGGGCGCGGCCAGCCGGCGCTTGAGCAGCATCACCGCGCTCACCAGCGTGACGTAGAGTAGCCCGGCCGCGGCCAGGCCCATGAACAGGCCGCTCACGATCTGATGTGCCATGAAGCGCTACCCCTCAGCCTCGGCGCTCCCCGCGCAGCGGCCTAGCTTGCCATGCAACGGCAGGCAGCACTGAATCGCATATCGCGCCGGGGAGGTTCCAATGCGGTGACGGAACTGTGAAAGCCGTCTCGCCGCTCATTGATTGGCCTTCGCTGTCCCCCCGTGGCACTTGAGCACCGCACGGGGCTAGGTTAAGCCTTTGCTACGAAGCTCGCAGAAAACCCGCAAAACGCAAGGGGGAGAATGAGTCGGATGGCGAAGAAATCAAGCCCGGAGCGCGGCCGGCTGAAGGGCCGGGTCGCGGTGATCACCGGCGGCGCGAGCGGCATGGGGCTGGCCAGCGCCGAGCTGTTCATCAAGGAAGGCGCCAAGGTCGGCATCGTCGACCTGAAGGACGAGAAGGCGCTCGCCAAGGTCGAGAAAGAGCTCTCGGGCCTCGCCGGCAAAAAGGGCCGAGTCGCGACCTGCCGTGCCGATGTCGGCGACGAGGCCCAGGTCAAGGAGGCGTTCGCCGCCATCCGCAAGGCGCTCGGCCCGGTCGACATCCTGGTCAACGCGGCCGGCATCGACACCACGAGCGAGGTCGCCAAGATGCCGACCGAGATGTGGGACCAGATGATCCGCGTCAACCTGCGCGGCACCTTCCTGTGCACCCGCGAAGCGCTCAAGGACATGAAGAAGGGCAAGTGGGGCCGGGTGATCAACTTCGCCTCGCAGCTCGCCCACAAGGGCGGGCCCGAGATGGCGCATTACTGCGCGACCAAGGCCGGCGTGATCGGCTTCACCCGCTCGCTCGCCTACGAGGTGATCAAGGACGGCATCACGGTGAACGCGATCTGCCCCGGGCCGATCGACACGCCGCTCTTGCGCCAGATCCCGAAGCACTGGCTCGACCGCAAGCAGAAGGAGCTGCCGATCGGCCGCTTCGGCCGGGTCGAGGAGGTGGCGCCGACCGTGCTCATGCTCGCGAGCGACCCAGACGGCGCCTACTATGTCGGCGCCACGCTCAACATGAACGGCGGCGACGTGATGGTCTGAGCGAGGCGTGCGAGGCGCGGCACGAGGCCGTGGCCGTGTGAACGGGGCAAGGGGCCGAACACCAGGGAGGGCAGAGGCCATGTTGAAGGAGTTCAAGGAGTTCATCTCGCGCGGCAGCGTGATCGACCTTGCCGTCGGCATCGTGATCGGCGCGGCGTTCACCAGCGTGGTCAATTCGCTGGTCAACGACATCATCATGCCGCCGATCGGGCTGGCGCTTGCCGGCATCAACTTCAGCGACCTGTTCATCACGCTCTCGCCGGGCAGCTACGCCTCGCTCGAGGAGGCCAAGGCGGCCGGCGCCGCGACCTGGAACTACGGCCAGTTCATCAACGCGATCATCAGCTTCCTGATCGTCTCCTTCGCCATCTTCGTGCTGGTCAAGGCGATCAACCGGCTGCGCCGCAAGCAGGAGGCGGCCCCTGCCACCCCGCCCGCGCCGCCGCGCAGCGAGCTGCTGCTCGAGGAAATCCGCGACCTCCTGAAGAAGTAGGATACCCGCTGCTGTCCGATAGGGAACGCACTGGCGTTGCATCTACTCCATCGTCATGCGCGGACTTGATCCGCGCATCCAGGCTTCCGTAGAAAAGGCGGGCTTAGGGACTGGATTGCCGGGTCAAGCCCGGCAATGACGATGGAGGCGCGTCGCGCGACACCGCCCCCTACAGGCTCGCGTCCTTCAGCCGCGCGGCGAGGCCCCTGGTGATCTTGCCGGTGACCGGCAGGCCGTTGTCGCGCTGATACTGCTCGACCGCGGCGCGCGTGCGCTTGCCCGTCAGGCCGTCGGCCGGGCCGGGGTCGTAGCCGAGCCGCGCCAGCGCCTCCTGCACCACGGCGATGCCCGCCTTGTCCGCCGGCTCGTCGGCGCCGCCGAGCGCGGCGAACTGATCGGGCGTCAGCAGCGAGGCGGCGAGGTCGCGGTTCTTGACCGCGCGCTCGCGCTCGTCGCCGGGCGGGTAGTTCGCCGCGGCGCGGTCGAGCCAGCGATAGGCCTCGGCATAATCCTGCGGCACGCCCTGGCCCTTGGCGTAGAGCAGGCCGAGATTGTATTGCGCGACCGCATAGTCCTGCTCGGCGGCCCGCCGGTACCAGTGGGCCGCCATGGCGTCGTCCTGCGCGACGCCCTGGCCGGTATAATACATCAGGCCGAGATTGTGCTGCGCTGACGGCTCGCCCCGCTCGGCATGGGGCTGCATCAGCTTGAAAGCGGTTTCGTAGTCGCCCGCCTCGTAAGCGGCCGTGGCCTCTGCCCAATCATCCGCCGCCGCCGGGCCGGCGAGCGCGAGCGCAAGGAGGAGGGCAAAGAGGTAACGGGTCATGATTCGGAGCTCGTTTTGGGCGGTGTCCGGGTGGCATCACGGCAGGTCGTACCAAGTGAATCAGACATCACGCTCGGCACTTCGACCTCATGCGCCTCGCCACGGCGCTTGTCGCCTTGCGCGTAAGCCAAGGCGTCGGCAAGGCCGTCCATGATCTTGTCAAATGCGCTTCTGACCATGATTTCCCCGATAGTTCCTCCGATCGTCTAACCAAGATCAGAGCAGGTTCGAGGGTACCAGTCGAAATGGTGCCGGCGGAGGGATTTGAACCCCCGACCCGCGCATTACGAATGCGCTGCTCTACCCCTGAGCTACGCCGGCGATCCGGGCGCGGCGCCGGGCCGATTCCCTGGCGACGCGCGGGCACGCTAACCCCGGGCGTGAGGCACGTCAACGCACGGAGAGGTGCACGCGCCGAGTCTAAAGCCGGGCCGTGAAGGCTTCGTGAAACGCCGCGGCCGGCGGGCCGCGCCGCCTCTCAAACCGGGGGCACAGGGTCGGCGGTGACGAAATCGTCGGCGTCGAGGCCCTTGAAGCCCTTGAGCGTGATCGTGTGCTGCCCGGCTGCGATGCCGAGGAACGAGGTGCCGATGTCGATCACCGTGCTGGCACCCGACACCTTGAAGTCGAGATCGGCGAAATCGAACGTGCCGCCGCCGTCAAGGCCGCCCTCGCCGAAGCCGTAGGCGAGCAGGTCGAGGAGGTCGCCCTCGCCGGGCCGGAAGTCGTAGATCACGTCCTTGCCGTTCAGGCCGGCGAAGGCGAACCTGTCGACGCCGCCCGAGGCGGCGCCCTTGGCGTCGCCCCAGAGATGGTCGTTGCCGCCCTTGGCATTGCCAAACATGGTCGCCGCGTCGCCGATGATCAGGTCATCGCCGGCACCGCCGATCAGCGTGTCGCTGCCGCCGATTGCGTCGCTGGACATCGCCCTCGCGTCGCCATAGAGCGCGTTGGACTGGCCGGCCTCGCTGACCACCGTCAATACGTCGTTGCCGCCGCGGGCGGTGCCCTCGACGCCATCGGCGTCGCCGTAGAGCTCGTTGCCGTCGCCGGTGGCACTCAGCTTGTCGTTGCCGCCGCGGCTATCGTCGGACGAGAGGCGAGCGTCACCGTAGAGGACGTTGCCGTCGCCCGAGACGCTCAGGGTATCACCGCCGCCGCGGGCGGTGAGGAATATCTCTTCGCCGGCGTCGCCGTAGAGAAGGTTGCCGCTGCCGCTGGCGCTCAGTGTATCGTTGCCGCCCCGCGCCTGATCGGACATGTTTAGGCCCGTATCGCCGTAGAGCTTGTTGCCGCTGCCCGAGGCGCTCAGCACGTCGTTGCCGCCCTGCACCTGGTTGGACATGTCTCGGCCCGTATCGCCGTAGAGCTCGTTGCCGCTGCCCGAGGCGCTCAGCACGTCGTTGCCGCCAACGGCGTCGATGAACATGCCGTGGCTGGTATCGCCGAACAGCCGGTTGCCGTCGCCCGTCGCGCTCAGCTTGTCGTTGCCGCCGCGAGCGTCGCCGAACATGCCCCGATTTACGCCGAGTTCGAGCATCATGTCGCCCGCGTCGCCTGCGAGAACGTTGCCGTCGCCGGTGGCGTTCAGCACGTCGTTGCCGCCGCGGGTGTCGCTGTCCAACCGGCCGGCGGAGTCGCCGTAGAGCCGGTTGCTGTCGCCCGAGGCGCTCAGCACGTCGTTGCCGCCACGGGCGTATCCAGACAGGAGCCCGCCGGCATCGCCGGAGAGGATGTTGCCGTCACCCGAGGCACTCAGCACGTCGTTGCCGCCGCGGGCGCTGTCAAACATGTCGCCGCCGACGTCGCCAAGGAGGAAATTGTCGCTGCCGGATACGTGCAGCGCGTCGTTGCCGCCGCGCCCGGTGCCGGAGATCGTCTGGGCGTCGCCGACGAGGATGTTCTGGTTGCCCGTGGCGGTCAGGATGTCGTTGCCGCCAAGGCCCGTGGTCAGCGTGTTCTCATCGAACGGGTCGCCGTAGAGCGTGTCGCCGCCGGTGCCCGGAACGATGGTGTCGTTGCCCGTGGTGCCCGGGTTCGGAACGAATGCCATGTCGTATCCCCCCTGATGAATGTTGCCGTGGCTCGTCTCTTGTCGGTCCCCGATGCCGTGCCGCCGGCCGGCCCCGGCCGGTGCGCCCAAGCGGGGATCTTTGTGAGAACGTTATGATCCGGCGGCCGCGGCCGGCAAGTGAAATTGCCTTTTACTTGGCCGTATGACGCAGGAGCGATTGATCATTTATTTGAAATAATCGAAGAACCGGCGCCGGCCCGCGTTCAGGCGTCGGGCCGCACCGGCTCGCGCGGCGCCTCGACCGCCGGGCCGGCGGACGTAGATGGGGGCGCGGCCTCGGCGGGGGCCGGGGGCAGCACGGCGCGGCGCGGCGCGGGCGGCTCGATGACCTCGCCCCTGGGCTCGCGTTGCTCGCGCCAGTCGATGGTGTCGAGCGCGCCGCAGGCAGGGCAGATCATCGACCAGCCGTCCGAGCCGGCGCGGCAGGCGGAGCACGCCCAGCCTGGATCGGCCGGCGCGCTCGCCGCCGCCTCGAGATGCAGCCGCGCGGCCTCCGCGTCGCGCCGCTCCTCCTCTTCGAGGCGGGCATAGAGCCGGTGCACCGAGACGCAGGCGTGCGACGGCAGGAGCGAATCGAGCTCGTGGCGGGCGCGGCCCCAGAGCTTCGCCTCCAACGCGGCCTCGGCGATCAATCTACGACTCTCGGCATGGCCGGGGTTGTGGGCGACCAGGCGTTCGAGGCGGCCGAAGCGCGCCAGCGCATCCGCGCCGGGCGCCGCCGCCAGATAGAGCCGCGCCAGCATGGGATGCGGCCGGCGCGCGAAGCCTGCCTCGATGATGCGCTGGGCGCGGCCGCGCTTGCCGAGCGCGAGCGCGGCCTCGGCGGCGAGGATCATGGCCGGCAGGAAGGTGGGGTCGGCGGCGAGCGACCGCTCGGCGAGCTTCATGGCCTGGCGCATGTCACCCGCGTCGCGCTGCGCCGCGGCGTCCTGGTAGATCAGGCCGGCGGCGCGGCGCGCGGCGGCCTCGGCCCCGATCGCGCCGCTGCGGCGCGCCGGCTCGATCAGGGCGCGGGCGCCCGGCTTGTCGCCGACCCGGCTGCGCAGTTCCAAGAGCGCGCTGAGCAGCCAGGGCGTCTGCGGCCTCAAGCGATAGGCGCGCTCGGCAAGCTCGCGGGCCTGCTGCACGTCGCCCGCCTTGCTCGCCTGCACGATCAGGCCGCGCAGGCCGAGGAACTCGGTCTCGCGCCGCTGCAGCATGGCGTGGAAGTATTCGCGCGCGACCTCCTCCTTGCCTTCGAGCTGGGCGGCCTGGGCCGAGAGCAGCAAGGTCAGCGGCGGCTCGCCGAGCAGCGTGTTGGCGCGCCGCGCGAGCCGCCTCGCCCCGGCCGCATCGCCCGCCGCGGCCTCGACCAGGCCCTGGGTCAGCGCCCGGTAGCCGAGCTGCTCGCGCTGCAGGGCCCGCGCCCGGCGCAGCGCGCCGGGGCCGCGCAGCAGCCAGCGCGCGAGCAGCACGATAGCGACGATCACGGCGGCGAGCGCGGCGACGCCGCCGACCAGCGCGGCCGGCGACAGCTCGATCAGATAATCGCCCCACTCGATCGCGACGCGGCCCGGCTCGTCGGCGATCAGCATGCCGATGACGGCGAGCGCCGCCACCACGGCGATGAAGATAAGGATGCGGAGGATCGTCACGGCCCGTCGCCCGCCGGCGGCACGACGCGCGCCGCGGCGAGCCCGGTGACGTAGCGCTCGATTGCGCGGACCGCCTCGTCGAGCGCGATGCGGCGTTCGAGTTCGGCGCGGTAGGCGTGCAGCGCCTCGCCGCCCTCCAGCGTATCGAGCGCGGCGCGCGCGGCGGCGCCGTCATGCTCCGCCAGCGCCTGCTCGGCGCGGACCAGCCGCTCGTCGACGCTGCCGGGTTCGAGCGCGCCGCCCATCTTGCGCACGGTGACGATGTTGCCGAGCCGCGCGACGGTCTGGTCGACCCAGCCGGCCTCCTCGCCCGGCGTCGCCTCGGCCTTGACGATCTCGCGCGCCAGCGCCGGGAAGCGCGCCTGCAACGCCGCATAGCCCGGCACGCCGGCTTCGGCGGCGCCGGCGAGGGTATCGAGCTGATCCTTCAGCGGCGCGTCCGCCGGCAGCAGCGCGCGCAGATCCTCGATCTCATGGTCGAGCGCCGCGCCCTCGCGCGCCGCCGCGGCAAGCGCCGCCTTGGCCTCGACCAGCGCGATCAGCCGGACATCCTCCCTGGCTTGGCTTTCGAGCGTGGCAACGCGCTCGCTCAACGCCGCCGCCTCGTCCTGCACGCCGCCGAGGCGCTCGCGCAAGGCAGCCGCCTCGGCCGTGGTTTCCTCGGCGGCGGCCACGCGGCGCTCCAGCGTGGCGAGCCGTGCCGTCAGCTCGGCGTCGGCGCCGGGAGTGCCGTCGCCGGGCCGTACGGCGGCTTCCTGCTCCAGCCGGCCGAGCCGCTCGTTCAGCGCCGCGAGTTCCTCGGGCGCGACAGAATCGGCGGGCGATGGCGCCGCGGCCTCGCGCTCCAGCGCAGCGAGCCGGTCGCGCAGCGCGGCAAGCTCGTCGTCGGGAACCGCAGGGGCACCGACATCGCTCGCCACCGGGGCGGGCGTTTCGGGCGGAGGCTCCACCGACGGCGGCTCGGCCTGCGCAGGCTCGGCTGGCGGCGCCTCCTCCGCCGGCACCTCGGGCGGCGCCTCGGCCTCGGGCGGCGCCGGGGTTTCCTCGACGACCGGCGCCGGCGTCCCGTCCCGGCCGGTGATCGAGGGCCAGGCGGCGTAGAGCCCGCCGCCGATGGCAGCCAGCACCAAAGCGCTGACCGCCCACGAGATCGCGCCGCGGCGGAAGGCGGGCCGCGTCGCCTGCTCGGCGTGCGCGGGCTCTGGCCTCGCCTCACCGGATGCCGCCGGTGTGCCGTCCTCAGCCATGCCGTGCCCTCGCTCCTCGGCCTTCCATTCGGGACGCCCGGTCGGCGCTTCCGCCTTCAAGGCGTCGCGCAGCGCCTCGACCAGCGCGGCCTGCTCAGGCCGCCTCGCGACCACCACGCGCTGCCAGTCGAGCGCGCGCGCCGCCTTAGCAACCGCCTCGCTCAGGCAGAGCGCGGCGAGATGCGGCGCGGCGTCGCCGAGCCCCGCCTGTTTCGCAAGCGTAACAAAGGTCTCCGCGGTGCGCGGCGAGAAAAACAGCACGCCGAAGCAGCGCTCGTCGTGCAGCGCGTCGGCGGCCTCGGCGGGCAGCGCGGCGACCGGCACCGCGTCGTACAGCACCAGGCGCTCGACCGTGAAGCCCTTGGCTTCGAGCGTGCCCTTGAGGTCGCCGGCGACCGTGCGGCCCGCGGCGTGCACGAGCCGGCCATGGGCCGGGTTGCAGCGTTGCGCGACCAGCGCCGCCAGCGCCTCGACATCGCCGCCCGCCGCCTCGACGACCGCGAACTCGGCTTGCTTGGCCGCCGCCGCGCTCGCCTCGCCGACCGCAAGCACCGCGATGCCGCGCCCGGAAGGCGGCGGCCCGAGCGCGGCCGCAAGCGCGCGCACGCCATTGGCCGAGGTGATCAGAAACGCCTGAACGCCATCCAATGCGACCACGGGCGCCGGCTCGACCGGCGCGATCTCGATCATCGGCGCGAGCAACGCGTCGCAGCCGATCGCATCGAGGGCCGCGACCAAAGGCGGCGCATCCTCCTCGGGGCGGGTGACGATGACGAGCGGCTTGCTCATGGCTTGCCCTCGAAGAAGCCGGGGCCGGCGCGCGCTTTGAGGGCCGCGCCGACCTCGCGGCCCAGGCGCTCGGCATTGGATGCCAGCGCGGTCTCGTCGGCGCGATGCGCGGCGCGGCCGTCGGGCGTCGCAATCAGGGCGCGCAGGCGCAGCCGACCATCCGTCTGCAACTCGGCCAGCGCCGCGATCGGCGTGCGGCAATCGCCTTCGAGCGCGAGCAGCAGAGCGCGTTCCGCCGTCACGCGCGTCAGGCTCTCGGCATGGTTCAGCGGCGCGACATAGCTGGCGGCGCGCTCGTCGCCGCGCCGCGCCTCGACGCCGATCGCACCCTGGGCGACCGCCGGCAGCATCTCTTCGGGCTCGAGCACGGCGGCGACATGTTGCGTGGCGCCGAGCCGCTTGAGCCCGGCGAGCGCGAGCAGCGTCGCGTCCGCGACGCCTGCCTTCACCTTCTCGACGCGGGTGCCGACATTGCCGCGCAGCGTGACGATCTCGAGATCGGGCCGCGCCAGGAGGAGCTGCGCCTGGCGCCGGAGCGAGGCGGTGCCGACGCGCGCACCCCGGGGAAGCGCCGCGATCGAATCGGCATGGAGCGCGATCAGCACATCGCGCGGATCCTCGCGCGGCAGCACGCCGATGATGGCGAGGCCGTGCGGCAGCACGGTCGGCACGTCCTTCATCGAATGCACGGCGAGGTCGATGCGGCCAGCGAGCAGCGCGTCCTCGATCTCCTTGACGAACAGGCCCTTGCCGCCGAGCTCCGCGAGCGGGCGCTCGACGAAGGCGTCGCCCGAGGTGCGGATCGGCACGATCTCGACCGCGCCCGGCGCTTCGAGCGCAGCATGCGCCGCGGCCAAGCGCGCCCGCAGCTCGCCGGCCTGGGCGAGCGCGAGCGGGCTGCCGCGCGTGCCGATGCGGAGCGGCGCGGGTGCGGTCATGAATCAGGAGCGATGCGGGCCACGACGGCGAAGGTATAGCGCGATTCAGGGCCCCGGCGTACCCTCCGCCCGCCATGATCGTCCTCGGCATCGAGACCAGCTGCGACGAGACCGCGGCCGCGCTGGTCACCGACCGGCGCGAGCTGCTCGCCGACCTCGTGCTCTCCCAGCTCAAGGACCACGCGCCCTATGGCGGCGTGGTGCCGGAGATCGCGGCGCGCCGCCATATCGACCATCTCGATGGCCTGATCGCGCGCGCGATGCGTGAGGCCGGGCTCGGCTTCGAGGCGATCGACGCGGTGGCGGCGACCGCCGGCCCCGGCCTGATCGGCGCGCTGATGGTCGGGCTGATGACCGGCAAGGCCATTGCAGCCGTGCGCCGGGTGCCGTTCATCGCGGTCAACCATCTCGAAGCGCACGCGCTCACCGCGCGGCTGATCGCCGACGTCGGCTTTCCCTATCTGCTGCTGCTGGTCTCGGGCGGCCACTGCCAGCTCCTGATCGTCGAGGGCGTCGGCCGCTACCGCCGGCTCGGCACCACAATCGACGACGCGGCGGGCGAGGCGTTCGACAAGGCGGCGAAGCTGATCGGCCTCGGCTATCCGGGCGGGCCCGCGATCGAGCGCGCGGCCAAGGACGGCGACCCGGCACGCTTCGCGCTGCCGCGCCCGCTGCACGGCCGGCCCGGCTGCGACTTCTCGTTCGCCGGGCTCAAGACCGCGGTGCTGCACCTGGTCAACGGGCTGGACCAACCGCTCTCGCCGCGCGACCAGGCCGACATCGCGGCGTCGTTCCAGCAAGCGGTCGCCGACGCGCTGATCGAGCGGACGGGGAACGCGATCCGTGAATTCAAGAGAAGCGCGCCAGGCGGCCGCTCCATCGTTGTGTCCGGTGGCGTCGCGGCGAACGCGCTGTTGCGGCAGCGCCTCGCCGCGCTCGCGGCGAGGGAGGGACTCGACCTGCTTGCGCCGCCCCTGCGGCTCTGCACCGACAACGCGGCGATGATCGCCTGGGCCGGCGTCGAACGGCTGCGCCTCGGCCTCAGCGACCCGCTCGACTTCGCGCCGCGCCCGCGCTGGCCGCTCGACGAAGCCGCCGCGCTCCCCGCCGGCATAGGCAAGCCCGGACGGCTGGGGCGGAAGGCGTGAGATGGCGGAGCGTCCGCCACCCTCCCTCAATCGTCATCGCCCGGCTTGACCGGGCGATCCAGGAATCCTTGGAAACCGCAGTGCCGCCGCCCTGGATGCCCCGATCAAGTCGGGGCATGACGGGAGAAGAAAATGGTCGCGCCGGCCTCAGGCATGCTCCTTCTCGGAGAGGTCGGCGAAGTTCTTGATCTTGACGGCGTGATGGGGGAAGCGCGCGACGATCTCCAGCTCGCCGCCCATCGCCTCGATGAAGCGGCGCAAGGTGCTGACATACATGTCGGCCCGCTTCTCGATCTTGGCGACCGAACCCTGCCCGATCTGGAGCGTCTGCGCGATCTCCTCCTGCGACAGCTTCAAGGCGCGCCGCACCTCGGCAAGGTTCATCTCCTCCTCGAGCCGCAGCGCCTCGGCCTCGGCCTTGGCCCGCGCCTTCGGCGTCATACGGGCGCGCAGCCGCGCGAATGAGTGCCTACCGGCCATGGTCCTTCTCCTTCTCCAGCTCGGCCAGATGCTCGTCATAGAGCCGATCGGCCAACGGGATCATGCGATCGTAGAAACGCCTGTCGCCGGTCTTGTCGCCGCCGATCAGCAGGATGGCCATGCGGCGCGGATCGAAGGCGTAGAACACCCGCAAGGGCTTGCCGCCGCTCTGTACGCGCAGTTCCCGCATATTGGCGTGCCGCGATCCGTTGACGCCGCTCGAATAGGGAAACGGCAGGTTGGGACCGCGCTGCTCCAGCATGTGGACATGGGCGTCAACGCTGACCTGCTCGGCCTCGGTAAGACCGTCCCACCAGTCCCCGAACTCGTCGGTGTATTCGACCGGCCATTCCACTGATAGAATAATATTCCTTATAAGGAATAAATCAAGTGCGGCCCGATCAGCCGCCCTTCGCCATTTCGTCGAGCACGCGCCTGTAGACCGCCGCGTCCTTCTCGGAGAAGCAGCAGAAGATGACGCGCGCTGGGTGCGCCGAACCATCGAGGAAGCGCGCGGTTTCGGCGAGGGCGATGCGGGTCGCGGCGTCGAGCGGGTAGCCATAGGCGCCGGTCGAGATGGCGGGGAAGGCGATCGCTTCGAAGCGCTGCTCGGCCGCGATCTCGAGCGAGCGCCGATAGCAGGAGGCGAGCAGCGCGGGCTCGCTTTGTCCGCCGCCATGCCAGACCGGGCCGACCGTGTGGATGACGTGGCGCGCCTTGAGCCCGAAGCCCGGCGTGAGCTTGGCATCGCCGGTCGCGCAGCCGCCGAGCGTGCGGCAGAACTCGCGCAAACGCGGCCCGGCCGCGCGGTGGATCGCGCCGTCCACCCCGCCGCCGCCGAGCAGGCTCGCATTCGCCGCGTTCACGATGGCGTCCAGCGCGAGCGCGGTGATGTCGCCGGTTTGCACCTCCAGGCGATCCCACGGCGCGGCCATCGCATCCTCCGTCCTGGTACTAGCGCCGATAGCTCTCGATGGTCTGGCGCAGCGCGTCGTCGAGCGGCGTGAAGCGGAAGCCGGGCAAGAGGCGCTTCAGCTTGGCGCCGTCGAGCAGCACGGTCGTGTCGTAGAGATAGGCGAGCTCGGCGAACTCGCGGATCACCGGGTTGACCAGACCGATCAGGCGCACCAGCCACCACGGCATCAGCTTGACTTCGAGGCCCGGATGGCCGGAGGCGCGCGCGACCGCTTCCATGAACGCGCGCTCGCTCAGGTGCGGCTCGGCCGTGACGTTGACCACCTCATAGGGCGCCAATATGCCGCCGAGGCTCAGCAGGTCGAGCGATGCGCGCGCGAGGTCAGGCAGGAAGACGCGCTCATGCACGATGTCGAGCCGGCCGAAGCTCGTGATCGGCTTGCCGCGCGCGGCGTTGCCGTAGAGGCGGTCGACGATGCCGTTGCGCGCGGTCGGGCCGAAATAATCGCCGGCGCGGACGGTCAGCACGCGGATCGGCGGCGCCTCGCCGGCCGGTTTGGCCGCGTCCTCGAGCAGGCCCTCGAGCCTCAACCGGAACTTGCCCTTGCGCGTGTTGGGCCGGGGCGGCTCGGTCTCCGCGATCGGCACACCCGCGCCGGGGCCGAGCGAATAGACGTTGCCCGGGAACAGCAGGGTCGCGCCCGAGGCGCGCGCCGCGGCGATGACGTTGAGCGTCGCGGTTTGCAGATAGGGCACCCATTGGTGATAGGGATAGTTGACGCCGTGCACGATCACGCCGCAGCCCTCGGCCGCCTTCGCAAGCATGGACGCGTCCTGCACGTCGCCGTTGACGGTCTCGATGCCGACCTCGCCGAAGCGCTGCCTGAGCCGCGCCGCCGAGCGCCCGTAGAGCCGCACGCGCCAGCCGCGCGCCGCCATCTCCCGCGCCAGCGCGCCGCCGAAGCCGCCGCTCGCGCCGAGCACCAGCGCCGGCCTGCCGCTTTCCTTGTTCATGACCGCCTCGCCCTTTCGATCGCCGCCGCTTCTCCGCTAGCTTAACGCTGCCCGATGACGCGGGCGAGGCGACACGGGAATGGGGCGCGAGATGGCACGGATCGGCATCGTTGGCGGCGGCGCCTGGGGCAGCGCGCTCGCGCTCGTCGCGAGCCGCGCGGGCAACCAAGCGCTGATCTGGGCGCGCGAGACGGACGTGGTGGAGGCGATCAACGCACGCCACGAGAACCCGCGCTTCCTGCCCGATGTCGCGCTCGACCCCGCGATCGGGGCGACCGGCGAGCTCGCCGCGCTGACGGCCTGCGACCTGATCGCCATGGTCGCGCCCGCGCAGCATGTCCGCGCCGTCGCGACGCGGCTCGGCGAAAGCGGTGCCGGCGTGCCGCCGCTCCTGATCTGCGCCAAGGGCATCGAGCAGGCGAGCGGCCTCCTGATGAGCGAGGTGCTGGAAGAGGCGCTGCCCGACACGCGGATCGCCGTGCTCTCCGGCCCGACCTTCGCGCGCGAGGTGGCGCTCGGCAAGCCGACCGCCGTCACCGTCGCGGCAACGGACCAGGCGCTCGCCGAGCGCATGGCAAGCGTATTTGGTGGGCGCAGCTTCCGCCCCTATGTCTCCGACGATCCGGTCGGCGCGCAGATCGGCGGCGCGGTCAAGAACGTGCTCGCCATCGCGGCCGGCATCGCGATCGGCCGGGGCTTGGGTGAGAACGCGCGCGCCGCGCTGATCACCCGCGGCTTCGCCGAGCTGAGCCGGCTCGCTTTGAAGAAGGGCGCGCGGCTCGAGACGCTCGGCGGCCTCTCGGGCCTCGGCGACCTGGTGCTGACCTGCACCTCGGCGCAGTCGCGCAACTACGCGCTGGGCAAGGCGCTCGGCGAGGGCACGACGCTGGCGGCCCACCTCGCGGGGCGCGACAGCGTGGCGGAGGGCGCCGCAAGCGCGCCCGCCGTGCTCAGCCTCGCGGAACGGCTCGGCGTCGAGCTGCCGATCGCGCGCGCGGTCGACGCCGTGCTCTACAAGGGCGCCGCCATCGACGAGGCCGTGGGCGCGCTGCTCGCCCGCCCGTTCAAGGCCGAGGCGTGACGCTGGCGGGGCCGGCGGGGTTTCGCTAGGCTTCCGGGCGTCATCCTCAAGACCGGGAAACGCCTCATGCTCTTCGTCGTGCGCAACATCGACAAGCCGGATTCGGGCGCGCTCAGGGCCGAGAATCGCGCTGCCCATCTCGCATATCTCGATTCGATCGCGGCGGCGCTCAAGCTCGCCGGCCCCTTCCTCGCCGATGACGGCACGACCATGAACGGCTCGCTCTGGATCGTCGAGGCGAAGGACCGGGCCGAGGCGGCGCGGCTCGCCGCGGCAGACCCCTACGCCAAGGCCGGCCTGTTCGAGAGCCAGACGGTGACCCCGTTCCGTCGCGCCCGCGGCGTCGAGCTGGGGTAAGGCGCCATGGCGCACTGGCTGCTCAAGACCGAGCCCGAGGAGTTCTCCTGGGACGACCAGGTGAAGAACAAGGTCGAGCCGTGGACCGGGGTGCGCAATGCGCAGGCGCGCAACTTCATGCAGCAGATGAAGGTGGGCGACCAAGCGTTCTTCTATCACACCGGCGACGAGAAGCGGATCGTCGGCATCGTCGAGGTGGCGCACGCCTACTACCCCGACCCCGAGGACGAGACCGGGCGCTGGGGCCATGTCGACGTGAGGACGGTCAAGCCGGTGCCGAAGCCGGTGACGCTGGCCCAGATCAAGGCCGAGCCCAAGCTCGCCGACATCCTGCTCGTGCGCCATTCGCGCCTCTCGGTGATGCCGATCGACGACAAGGCCTGGGCACTGATCTGCAAGATGGCGGGGCTGTGAGGCACGGCGACGATGCGCCGTGCGTCGCCGAAGAGTCTTCGTGAGTCACCCTTACTGATTCTTTCTGAGTCACCCCCACCCCAACCCTCCCCCATCGAGGGGGAGGGGGTAAGAAAGAGCGCCGCGGCTCGGCATCTTGTTCCCTCCCCCCTTGAGAGGGAGGGTTAGGGTGGGGGGTCTAATGCAACATGGCTTTGATCCCTAAGCTCACCGCGATGAACGAACCCGCGATTCTGTGCCGGCTGGAGGAGATCGAAGACGGCGGCAGCAGGGGCTTCACGATCGGCGAGGGCCGGGCGGCGCGCGAGCTCTTCATCGTGCGCCAGGGGGCGCGGGTGTTGGTCTACGAGAATTCCTGCCCGCACACCGGCGGGCCGCTCGACTGGCAGCCCGACGTGTTCCTCGACCTCGAGCGGCGCTTCATCCAGTGCGCGACGCACGGCGCCCTCTTCCGCATCGAGGACGGCCATTGCGTGCACGGCCCCTGCCTCGGCGCCTTCCTGACCCCGGTGCCGGCGCACACCGAGGACGGGCTCGTCTATCTCGGTGCCTGAGGCCACCGCCCGCCCCGCCTTGCCTCGCCCTGCCGATGCCCCGATAATTCCGGGCCCCGCAGAACCACCGAAGCGCCAGCGTGCAAGAGGAGGCCCGAACCGCCATGTCGAGCGAGCTCATCCCGATCGATCCCGCCATCGCCCAGCGCGCCCATTGCAACGAGGCGGGCTACCGGGCGATGTATGAGCGCTCGCTCAAGGACCCCGAGGGCTTCTGGCGCGAGCAGGGCCAGCGCATCGACTGGATCAAGCCCTACACCAAGGTCAAAGACGTCGCCTTCGATCCGCACGACCTGCGCATCCGCTGGTTTCATGACGGCACGCTGAACGCCTCGGTCAACTGCCTCGACCGCCATTTGAAGACGCGCGGCAGCCAGACCGCGATCGTCTGGGAGGCGGACGATCCTTCCGTCCACAAGCACATCACCTATCACCAGCTCTACGTCATGGTGTGCAAGCTGGCGAACGGCCTGCGCTCGCTCGGCGTCAAGAAGGGCGATCGCGTCACCATCTACCTGCCGATGATCCCGGAGGCCACGGCCGCCATGCTCGCCTGCGCCCGCATCGGCGCGATCCATTCGGTGGTGTTCGGCGGCTTCTCGCCGGATTCGCTCGCCGGCCGCATCCAGGACTGCGACTCGACGGTGGTGATCACCGCGGACGAAGGCGTGCGCGGCGGCCGCGCCATTCCGCTCAAGGCCAACACCGACGAGGCGCTCAAGACCTGCCCCGGCGTCAAGCATGTCGTGGTGGTCAGGCACACCGGCCACAAGGTCAACTGGGCCGAGGGCCGCGACGTCTGGTACGAGGCGCTCACCAAGGACCAGCCGGAGGCGTGCGAGCCCGAGGAGATGAACGCGGAAGACCCGCTCTTCATCCTCTATACCTCGGGCTCGACCGGCAAGCCCAAGGGCGTGTTGCACACGACCGGCGGCTACCTGGTCTATGCCGCGCTGACGCACCAATACGTGTTCGACTATCAGGACGGCGAGGTCTACTGGTGCACGGCCGATGTCGGCTGGGTGACGGGGCACACCTATATCGTCTACGGCCCGCTCGCCAACGGCGCGATCTCGCTGATGTTCGAAGGCGTGCCCAACTTCCCGAGCCCGTCGCGCTTCTGGGACGTGGTCGACAAGCACAAGGTCAACATCTTCTACACCGCGCCGACCGCGATCCGCGCGCTGATGCGCGAGGGCGAGGCGCCGGTCAAGCGCACCAGCCGCAAGTCGCTGCGCATCCTGGGTTCGGTCGGCGAGCCGATCAACCCCGAGGCCTGGCTCTGGTACTACCGCGTGGTCGGCGATGGGCGCTGCCCGATCGTCGATACCTGGTGGCAGACCGAGACCGGCGGGATTCTCATCACGCCGCTGCCGGGCGCGACCGCGCTCAAGCCCGGCTCGGCGACGCGGCCCTTCTTCGGCGTCGCGCCGGCCGTGCTCGACCCGGCCGGCAAGCTGCTCGAAGGCGAGGCGACCGGCATGCTGTGCCTCGCCGATTCATGGCCGGGCCAGATGCGCACGGTCTATGGCGATCATGACCGCTTCGTGCAGACCTACTTCGTGCAGTATCCGGGCTATTACTTCACCGGCGACGGCTGCCGGCGCGACAAGGACGGCTATTACTGGATCACCGGACGCGTCGACGACGTGATCAACGTCGCCGGCCACCGGCTCGGCACCGCCGAGATCGAGAGCGCCCTCGTCGCCCACGCCAAGGTCGCGGAGGCCGCCGTCGTCGGCTATCCGCACGAGGTCAAGGGCACCGGCATCTACGCCTATGTCACGCTCAATGCCGGCGAGCAGCCGAGCGAGGAGCTGCGCAAGGAGCTGGTGCAGTGGGTGCGGAAGGAGATCGGGCCGATCGCCTCGCCCGACGCCATCCAATGGGCGCCCGGCCTGCCCAAGACGCGCTCGGGCAAGATCATGCGCCGAATCTTACGCAAGATCGCCGAGAACGAGTTCGACGCGCTCGGCGACACCTCGACCCTCGCCGACCCGACCGTGGTGGACGACCTGGTCAAGAACCGCGCCGCGAAGTGACGGCGTGCTTCAATACTGTCCCGGTTGAGGAAAGGCATCCACCGCGAAGGCCGGCGCAGGCAGACTTCTCACAGCCGAGAACACCGAAAGGGACTCGAGCGACGTCGGCGGCATCCCGTTTTCGTCATGCCCTGCGCAGGCGGGGCATCCAGGAACGGCGGTTCCTTACTTCGTCATTGCCGGGCTTGACCCGGCAATCCATCGGGCAACGGACTCGTTGCGATCATGGATGCCCCGGTCAAGCCGGGGCATGACGATCTGGGTGTAGCCTCCATTGCTGCGACCTTGACCTAACAGTAGTGATCGCGCCGTTATCAATCCGCCGGCAGGCAGGCGAGGCCGCGTCTGGCGAGGCGGGTGCAGAGCGCCGCGGTCTTCTCGGTGTTGGGGAACGGGCCAGCGGAGAGGCGGTAGCGCGCTGTCTCGCCGCTGTCATCGACGCGGCGGAGCTGCGCCTTGAGCGCATCGAAGGCGGCAAGGCTGCGGCGCAGCCGCTCCCATTCGCCGAGCGCGGCCTCGGCCGACGACACCGCGGCAAGCTCGACCATCACCTCGGCCGGCCGCGCCCCGGCCGCGGACAGCTCGGCAGGCGCCGACACCACGGGCGCGTGAGCCGAGGTCGCGCGCTCGATCTCGATCTGGCGCGCCAGCCCCTCGACCTCGCCAAGCGCGACATGCGTCGGCGCCTCGGCCGGCAGGGTGCCGTCATTCGCGCACGCCGCCAGGCACAACGCGGCGGCGAGGCATGGCGCGATGCCAAGCCAATGCGCATCGCGACGGCGCGAACCGACGCCGTCGGATGTCGCCGCCGGCACCAGGGGGATGATCCCGGCGGCGCGCCGTTGCACGCCGGCGCCACCGCCGCTTCGAACGGCAGGGCGCGATGCGGTGCTAGAGCGGGATGCGTTCAGATGGGATCACCCCCTCACCCGGCCTCGGCCAAGCTCGCTCGTCGCCCGCCGAGGCTGCGCTTTCCTCTCCCCCGAAGGGGATGGAGAGTCAAGGTGAGGGGGATTGACCCGACCCGATCCCATCTCGCTCCAGCAACTCGCCGTCAGTGGCGCGATTCGGATCGCGGGCGTCCCCCGTGGCCGCCGCCGGCGCCTTGCGGTCGCTCGCGCGCCAGGTTGACCACGACATTGCGGCCGCCGATGCTCGAGCCATTCAAGGCCTGCATGGCGGCCTGCGCCGCTTGCTCTGTCTCCATTTCCACGAAGCCAAACCCCCGAGAACGGCCGGTTTCACGGTCGTTGATGACCACCGAAGAGGTCACCGCGCCGTGCGGCTCGAAAAGGCGGCCGAGTTCCTCGGCCTTCATCGTATAGGGGATGTTCCCCACATAAAGCTTGCAGGTCATAGAACCAGTCTCCAAGCCGGGCCCCTCCCCGAAACATTCGTGGTCCCTATCTACCCGGCCGTGATCCGAATCACGGCGTATTTTCGCGTATCCGTCAACAGATAAGGGCGCGACTTGCTTGGTGCCACGACAATGAAACGAGCGGCAGGACTTGGCGAAGGCCGTCTATTCAACGCCTTAAATCTGCCGAAATGGCTAGGCTCTAAGACAAGGGGGGTGACTCGACGCGGCCGAGCAGGCGGCGGGCGTCCCTGACGTCCTTGGTCGCGGCGCCGCCTTCGACCATCGAGGCCGCCGCCGCGACCAGCGCCCGCGCCTGAGCGGCCTCGCCGCGTTCCGTGAGCAGCGCCGCGAGATCGAGCGCGGCGCGCAGCCGCCAGCCATGGGCGCCCTGCTGCTCGGCCGTGGCGTAGGCGCGCCGGAAGCAGGCCTCCGCCTCGTCCCGCCTTCCCTCGGCAAGCGCCGCGCGCCCCATCAGCCGGTGGATCTCGGCCGTGTGCGAATCCTCCCCGGTGCGCTCGATCTGGGCGGAGGCCTGGCCGAGGGCCACGCGCGCCGCCGCCGGGTCGCCCGCGCTGAGCAGGCCGTCGGCGAGCCAGACGCGCATCATGGGCAAGGTCGTGCGGCCGCCGACCGCGATGAACGCCGCGATGCCCTCGTTGATGTGCGCGAGGCCCTGCTCGACCATGCCGGTGCGCGTCTCGATCAGGCCGCGCATCGCGGTCGCCCGCGACAGCAGATAGGGGAACTGGTTCTCGCGCGCGATCTCCACCGCCTCGCAGGCCGCCGCCATCGCGTCCTCGACCTCGCCGCGCCGGAACCTGACCAGCGAGACGCCGGCGGTGAGCGCGAAGGCGATGGAATAGGCGTGCCGCATGGCGCGCGCGTGCTCGAGCGTGGCCAGCGCCATGTCGAGCGCCTTGTCGGGCCGCCCGACCGCCCAATAGCTGACCGCGCAGAAGCCGCGGCCGAGCACCGAGAGATCCTGGCCGATGCGCGCGATCGCGACGCGGCCCTGCTCCGGGTCGTAGAACGAGAGGCCGCGCTCGACGAGCGCGATGGTCTCGTCGAAACGGCCGAGCAGGAACTGGATGACGCCGCGCGACATGACGGTGATCGCGCGCAGATCGTCGCGCTCGGCGCGCACCGCGGTCGCCTCCATCCGCTCGATCACCGCGAGCGCGGCAGGCAGATCACCGGTGACGTAATGAAAGGCGCCGATGCCCCAGGCGCTGTAGAACTGCCGCTCCGGATCGCCGAGCCGGCGGCTCAGCTCGTCCGCCTTGCGGAACGCATCGCCGACCTCGGCCGAGCCATAGCCGCGCGAGACCAGGAGTGAGGGCGCGAGCGCCGCCCACAGCTCGGCGAGGCGGGCGTCGCGCTCGAGCGTCTCGTTCTCGCTCTCGACCAGCTCGATCGCCCGCCTGAAATGGCGCGACGCCTCGATATGGGCGGAGCGCAGCGCGGCGCGCCTGCCGGCCTGCTCGAAATAGTCCGCCGCCTTGGCGCGGTCGCCGGCCTGCGCGAAATGCCGGCCCAAGAGGTCGGGCTGCATCTCGACGATCTCGGGGAAGCCGGCCTCGAGGGCGCGCGCGATCGCGCCGTGCAGCGACTGGCGGCGCCGGCGCAGCATCGAGTCATAGGCGATCTCGCGGATCAGCGCGTGGCGGAAGGTGTAGATCGCGGAGGGCGGCTCGCCGCGCGCCTGGATCAGCCCGGCCGCTTCGAGCTCGCCCAAGGCCTGGCGCAGCCTCGGCTCGTCGAGCCCGGCAACGCTCGCCAGGAGCTCGTAGACGAAGTTGCGGCCGATCGCGGCGCCGACCTGCGCGACCTCCTTGCCCTCGCCCAGCCGATCCAGCCGCGCCATCAGCGAATCCTTGAGCGTGGCCGGGATCTCCGCGGCATCGGGCGGCGCGCCGTTCGCCGCCGGCCCGAGGTCTTTCCGCATCTCGATCAGCGTGCGGGTGATCTCCTCGACGAAGAGCGGCACACCGTCGGAGCGCGACAGGATGGTCGAGACCACGCCCGGCGGCAGCGCCGCCTCGCCCGCGACATGGCCGATCAGGCGCACGCCGTCCTCCGGTTGCAGCCGGCCGAGCGTCAGCTCCTCGACGCTTGCCTCGCGCGGCCAGACGCGCACGAAGTCCGGCCTATGGGTGAGCAGCACGAGCAGCGACTGGCCCGGCAGCGCGGCGAGCAGCAGGTCGAGCAGGTCGAGCGTCGAGGCGTCGGCCCAGTGCAGGTCCTCGACCGCGAGCACGAGCGGGCGCCGCTTGGCGAGCCTCGCGAGCAGCGCGACCACGGTTTCAAGCGTGCGCACGCGCAGCGCCGGCAGGCTGAGATTGGGCAGCGCGCCGCGGCCCTGGTCGGGGATCGAGAGCATGGTGGCGAGCAGCGAGATGTCGACGCCCGCGCGCAGGCCGAAACGGTTGCAGAACGTCACCAGCCGGCTGAGCTTCTCGCTCGGCGCCTCGTTGCGCCTGAGGCCGAGCGCGCGCGACAGGAGCTCGGTCGCCGGGTAGAGCGGCGTGTCGGCGTGATAGGGCGAGCATTGCGCTTCGAGCCAGAGCGCGCGCCGGCCGACCGCCTCGTTCTTGAGCGCCTTCAGGAGCCGCGTCTTGCCGATGCCGGGCTCGCCCGAGACCACGATGGCACCGCCCTCGCCGCGACGCGCGCGCTCGAACGCCGCCCTCAGCGCGGCAAGCTCGGCGTCGCGCCCGGTCAGCGGCAGGCGCGGCAGAGCGGCGGCACGCCGGGCGCGCCCGATGACGCGATAGACCTCGAGCGGCCGCGCCAGGCCGCGCAATTCGTGACTGCCGAGCGGCGCCACGGCAAAACGCGCTTCGACGAGCTGGCGCGTCAGCGGCGCGATGACCACCGTGTTGGGCGGTGAGACCTTCTGGATGCGGTCCGCGAGGTTGGGCGTCTCGCCGATCACGGCCATGGCCTCGCGCCGCTCGCCGGCGCCCATCTCGCCGACCACCACCGGGCCGGTCGCGATGCCGACGCGGCATTTGAGCTCGACGCCGCGCGGCACGCCGACGCGTGCCTCGAGCGCGGGCATCGCCTCGACGATGGCGAGGCCGGCGCCGACCGCGCGCGCGGCATCGTCGTCATGCGCGTTCGGATAGCCGAAATAGGCGAGGATGCCATCGCCGAGATATTTCGCGATCCGGCCGTCATAGCGCGCGATGGCGGCGACCGCGGCGTCGCGATAGGCCTGCATGACCTCGCGCAGGTCCTCGGGATCGAGCCGGGCCGACAGTGCGGTGGAGCCCACCATGTCGCAGAACATGACGGTGAGTTGACGGCGTTCCGCGCCCTCCTCCGCCGTGCCGCCTTCCGACGGCGGCCCGCCCGCGCCGACAGCCGCTTCCAGCCGCGCGCCGCACTGGCCGCAGAACCGGTTGGTCGGGGGGTTGTCGGCGCCACAGGCACGGCAGATCATGGCAATGTCCTCGCGCGCGAGCCCCTTAAACAGCACGATGACAGCACCGCGAACAAGCCCTATGTAGAAGCCATGGCGGACGACTGCACCATCCCGCAGGAATGGGCGCGCTACACGCCGGAGGAGCACGCGGTCTGGCGAACGCTGTTCGCGCGCCAGCAGGCGCTGCTTCCGGGCCGGGCCGCTTCGGCCTATCTCGACGGGCTGGCGCGCCTGCCGATCTTCGGCGGGGGCATCCCTAACTTCGATGCGCTGAACGAGGTGCTCTTCGCGACCACGGGCTGGCGCGTCGTCGCGGTGCCGGGCCTGGTGCCCGACACGGTGTTCTTCGAGCACCTCGCCAACCGCCGCTTCCCGGCCGGGCGCTTCATCCGCCGCGCCGACCAGATGGACTATCTGGAGGAGCCCGACGTGTTTCACGACGTGCTCGGCCACGCCCCGATGCTCATGCTGCCCGTCTTCGCCGACTACATGCAGGCCTATGGCAAGGGCGGCTTGCGCGCGCTGCGGCTCGGCGCGCTCGAACGTCTCGACCGGGTCTACTGGTTCACGGTCGAGTTCGGCCTGATGCAGGAGGCCGCGGGCCTGCGCATCTACGGCTCCGGCATCGTCTCGTCGCGCACCGAGACGATCTTCGCGCTCGACGATCCCTCGCCGCACCGGCTCGGCTTCGACCTCCGCCGCGTGATGCGCACGCGCTATCGCATCGACGATTTCCAGGAATGCTATTTCGCGATCTCGGGCTTCGACGAACTGCTCGAACTCGCCGAGATCGACTTCGCGCCGCTCTACGAAGAAGTCGCAGCACTGCCCGACATCGAGCCCGGCGACCTCGTGCCGACCGACCGCATCATCACGCGCGGCACCGGCGCCTACCACGCCAAGAAGCGCGCGGCCGCGAGCTAGCGCGACCGGCACTCACACACCGAACACGGAGAGCCTCGTGACCAGGGAAGCCTCGCAGCGCGCCGCATCGGACTTGCTTTGGCAGCATTGGCAGCGCGGCACGCGGCTCGATGCGCTGCCGGCGGACCTGCGTCCCGCCGATCGCGCCGAGGGCTACGCGATCCAGGCGCATCTGGAGGCGCGCGGCGCGAAGCCGCTGTTCGGCTGGAAGATCGCGGCGACCAGCGCGGCCGGGCAGCGCCATATCGGCGTGGACGGGCCGCTCGCCGGCCGCCTGCTCGCCGAGCGCGTCCACGCGCTAGATGCCGAGCCCGCGATCGGCGCCAATGCGATGCTGGTGATCGAGCCCGAATTCGCCTTCCGCATCGGCCGCGACCTGCCGGCGCGCGACGCGCCCTACGCGCAGAGCGAGGTGATGGAGGCGGTCGCCGACCTGCATCTCGCGCTCGAGATTCCCGATTCCCGTTTTGTTGACTTCGCGAGCGCCGGCGCGGCCCAACTGATCGCGGACGATGCCTGCGCGCATGAGTTCGTGCTCGGCCCGGCCGCGGCAAAGGGCTGGCGCGACATCGACCTTTCCAAGCACCAGGTGCAGGGCACGGTGACCGGCAAGCTCGAACGCCAGGGCAGCGGCGCCAACGTGCTCGGCGACCCGCGCCTCGCCCTGACCTGGCTCGCCAACGAGCTCTCCGGCCTCGGCCTCGCCTTGCGCGCCGGCCAGGTGGTGACCACCGGCACCTGCCTCGCGCCGCTGCCGATCGCGCCCGGCGACCAGATCACCGCCGACTACGGCACCCTCGGCCGCACGTCGCTCCGCTTCGCCGGGACGTGACGCGCGGCCCTCTCTCAATCGTCATGCCCGGGCTTGACCCGGGCATCCAGGCTTCCGCCGAAAACCGCAGGGCTGAAGCATGGATTGCCGGGTCAAGCCCGGCAATGACGATGGAGTGGGTCGTGCCGCCGATGCAGGCCCGTAATCCGTTGTTCGATCGCTGCCCTTGGGGTGACTCGCGCTTTCGTGGAAGCTGACGCCAGCATCCGGCATCTGGCGTCAGAAATCGACGCAGCGACCCTGGCGTTCCCAGTCGCCGAAGCGGGTCGGCTCCGGGCCCTTGGGGCCGCCGATCTCGGCCGGCTTGCCCGCAGGCGCAGGCGGCTTGGCCGCGGCCGGCGTCGCGGGCGGTGGCGGCGTCTCGTTCTCCGCTTTCGCGGCTTCGGGCTTCGCGTCGCTCATGCCTCACACATAGCCGCGCGTGCGGCCGAAAGCCAGCCGGCAGTGCGCCGGTGCGTCGGCCTCATGCTTCGACAGGCTCAGCATGAGGATCTTGTTTGTGGCCTCATGCTGAGCCTGTCGAAGGACGAGCGAGCCGGCACGTTACCTGCCGTCCGCCAAGTTCTTGAAGCGGCGGCCGCGGCGGCTCATATAACGGTGCGGTAGAAACGACCTGCCGCCGAGGACCGCCGCCCATGCCCTATGCCCGTACCGCCATCCTGCTCGCGGTGATGACCGCGATCTTTCTCGGGATCGGCTATTTGCTCGGCGGCCAAAGCGGCATGCTGATCGCGCTCGTGGTCGCGGCCGGCATGAACCTGTTCGCCTACTGGAACGCGGACAAGATGGTGCTGCGTCTCTACGGCGCGCGCCAGGCGACGCGCCAGGAGGCGCCCGCGCTCTACGGCATCGTCGAGCAGCTCGCCGACCGCGCCGGCCTGCCCATGCCCAAGGTCTACCTGGTCGAGAACGACCAGCCCAACGCCTTCGCCACCGGGCGCAACCCGCAGAACGCCGCGGTCGCCGCGACCACCGGCCTGCTCCGCCACCTGACGCCGGAGGAGGTCGCGGGCGTGATGGCGCACGAGCTTGCCCATGTGCGCCATCGCGACACGCTGATCATGACGATCACCGCGACCATCGCGGGCGCGATCTCGATGCTCGCGCAGTTCGCCTTCTTCTTCGGCGGCGCGCGCGGCGACAACCGTTCGAACGTGGGCCCGATCGTGATGATCGGCGCGATGATCCTCGGCCCGATCGCGGCCATGCTGGTGCAGATGGCGGTCAGCCGCTCGCGCGAGTACGAGGCGGACCGCGGCGGCGCCGAGATCTGCGGCCAGCCGCTCTGGCTCGCCGCGGCGCTCGAGAAGCTCGGCCGGCTCTCCAAGCGGATCGACAACAAGCAGGCCGAGGCCGCGCCCGCAACCGCGCACCTCTTCATCGTCAACCCGCTGCACCTGAAGGGTCTGGGCGGCCTCTTCACCACGCATCCGAGCCTTGAGAAGCGCATCGAGCGGCTGCGCCAGATGGCCGCCGCGCAAGGCCAGTACGCGCGCGCGTGAGGCCGCGGCCAAGCCCTGGCGCCAGGGGCCTCGCCCTCGATCTCCTCGAACGGACGCTGGAGCGCCGCCGGCCGCTCGACGAGGCGCTCGACGATTCGGAGATAGCGCCGGCGCTTCAATCGCGCGACCGCGCCTTCGCCCATCTGCTCGCGCTCACCACGCTGCGCCGGCTCGGCCAGATCGACGCGGTGCTGAGCGCGTTCCTGGAGCGGCCGCTGCCGGCGCGCCGCCACGCGGTGCGCAACCTGCTCAGGCTCGGCGCGGCGCAGCTCCTCTTCCTCGACACGCCGCCCCATGCCGCGGTCGATGCCACGGTCTCGCTCGCGGGCGAGATCGCGGCGCCGGCCTTCGCCTCGCTCGCCAATGCCGTGCTGCGCAAGGTCGCGCGCGAGGGCAAGGCGCTCGTCGCCGCGCAAGACGCGGCGCGGCTCGATACGCCCGCCTGGCTATGGCAGTCGCTGGTCGAAGCCTATGGCGAGGCGACGGCGCGCGACATCGCGAACGCGCACCTTGCCGAGCCGGCGCTCGACCTGAGCTGCAAGGCCGAGTCCGAGGCCTGGGCCGCGCGGCTCGGCGGCGTGCTGCTGCCGACCGGCACGATCCGCCTCGCCAGCCGGCCGCCGGTCGAGGGCCTGCCCGGCTATGCCGAGGGCGCCTGGTGGGTGCAGGACGCCGCGGCGGCGCTGCCCGCGCGGCTGCTCGGCCCGGTGGCCGGCAGGAAGGTGGTCGAGGTCGGCGCCGCGCCCGGCGGCAAGACCGCGCAGCTCGCCGCCGCCGGCGCCGAGATCATCGCGCTCGACCGCTCGGCCAAGCGGCTCGCGGTGCTGCGCGACAATCTCGCCCGGCTCCGCCTCGACGCCACCCTGGTCGAGGCCGGCGCCACCAATTGGCACCCCGAGGCGCCGGCCGATGCCGTGCTGATCGACGCGCCGTGCAGCGCGACCGGCACCATCCGCCGCCATCCCGAGGCACCCCATATCCGCGACCTGGCGGATGCGGAGCGCCTCGCGGCGACGCAGGACGCGCTGATCGAGGCCGCCGTGTCCTGGCTCAAGCCGGGCGGCGTGCTGGTGTTCGCAACCTGCTCGCTGCTGCCGCTCGAAGGCGAGGCGCGCATCGAGGCTGCGCTCGCCAAGCCGCTCGGCCTCGCGCGCGAGCCGATCCAGGCGTCGGAATTGAGCGGCCTGCCCGAAGCGGTCACGCCGCGCGGCGCGCTGCGCACGCTGCCCTGCCACCTCGCGGCGCAGGGCGGCATGGACGGCTTCTTCGCCGCCCGCTTGCGGCGCTTCCGCTAAGCTGGTACGAGGGTTCGATGCAGCAGGCCGTTCGAGTCGCGCCGTCCATCCTGGCGGCCGATTTTGCGTGCCTCGGGGAAGAGGTGCGCGCCGTCACCGAGGCTGGCGCCGATCTCATCCACATCGACGTGATGGACGGCCATTTCGTGCCCAACATCACGATCGGCCCCGACGTGGTCAAGGCGCTGAGGAAGCACTCGGCCCTGCCGTTCGACGTCCACCTGATGATCGAGCCGGTCGACCCCTATGTCGCGGCCTTCGCCGAGGCGGGCGCCGATATCATCACCGCGCATGTCGAGGCCGGGCCGCATGTCCACCGCACGCTCCAGCACATCAAGAGCCTCGGCAGGAGGGCCGGCATCAGCCTCAACCCGGCGACGCCCGCGGAATCGATCCGCCACCTGCTCGACCTCGCCGACCTCGTGCTGGTGATGTCGGTCAATCCGGGCTTCGGCGGGCAGCGCTTCATCGAAAGCCAGGTCGATAAAATCGCCACAATTCGGCGCATGATCGAGGCTGGCGGTCGCGCGATCGACCTCGAGGTGGACGGCGGCATCAACGCCGAGACCGCGCCTCGGGTCATCGCCGCCGGCGCCGACATGCTGGTCGCTGGCTCGGCCGTGTTCCAGGGCGGGCCGGCGAGCTATGCCGCGAACATCGCGCGCCTCAGGGCCCGGCCGGGCCTCGCGGCGGGCGAGCCGCCGGGCCGCGCCGCCGAGTGACGTCACCATGGTCGAGCTGAACACGATGAAAGGCACGGGCTCGGGCGGTTTCGGCGGGACGCTGCGCACGCTGCTGGGCCGCGGCGGCGGCGCGGCGGCGGCGAAGCACGCGGCGCGCCTGAACGCGCAGGAGGGCGACCTCGTGCCCGGCGAGGCCGGAAGGGGCAACGCCATCCTCTCGAACGAATACGAGTTCGCCGGCCAGGCCATAAGCTCGCCGGAAGGCGCGCCGTGGGGCAATCAGGGCCCGGGCCCCGCCTGGTTCGCCGCGCTGCACGGCTTCGGCTGGCTGCGCGACCTGCGCGCGGTGGCGACGCCGAACGCCCGCGCCCGCGCGCGCGAGCTGGTGCTCGGCTGGATCGAGCGCGCCGCCGGCCTGCCGCCCGCGGCCCACGCGCCAGCGATCACGGGCGCGCGGCTCGCCGCCTGGCTGGTCAACCAGGAGCTCTTGACCAGGGACGCCGACGACGCCTTCGTGCGGCGCTTCCAGCAGAGCCTCAACCTCCAGGTCAAGCAGCTTCTCAAGGGCTACCGCCGCGCCGATGATGGCGCCGACCGGCTCGCCGCGTTGAAGGGGCTGATCTACAGCGGCATCGCCATGGCCGATGGTGAGCGCCGGCTCGGCCAAGCACTCAAATCCTTGGACGCGGAGCTGACCCGCCAGGTCCTGCCCGATGGCGTGCATGCCGAGCGCAGCCCCTCGGTGCAGCTCGCGGTGCTGCGCGACCTGATCGACCTGCGCGCTGTCCTGATCGCGGCGCACCAGGAGCCGCCGCCCTCGTTGCAGCTTTCGATCGACCGCATGGCGCCGATGCTGCGGGGCCTGCGCCACGGCGATGGCGGCCTCGCGCTCTTCAACGATTCGGTCGAGGAGGAGCCCTGGCTGATCGACCGCGTGCTCGGCCAGGCCGAGGCCAAGGGCCGGCCGCTGAGCGACGCGCGCCATGGCGGCTTCCAGCGCGTGCAGGCCGGCCGCGCGCTCCTCATCATGGATGCCGGCGCGCCGCCTTCGATCGGCAGGCGCGCCCATGCCGGCACGCTCAGCTTCGAGCTCAGCGTCGGCAAGGAGCGCATGATCGTGAATTGCGGCGCCTGGCGCGGCCCGGATTCGCAATGGGCGCACGCGCTGCGCGCGACCGCCGCGCATTCGACGCTGACCGTGGACGACACCAACTCGGCGGTCATCCTCGACGAGGGCGGCATCGGCGTCGGGCCGGGCAAGGTCGAGGCGGCGCGCGAGGAGAGCAACGGCGCCATCTGGATCGAGGCGCGCCATGACGGCTACGTCCAGCCCTTCGGCCTCGTCCATCAGCGCCGCCTCTATGTCGCGGCCGACGGCAACGACATCAGGGGCGAGGACAAGCTGATCCGCCACGGCGGCTCGGGCCGCACGGGGCGCGCCTTCGCGGTGCGCTTCCACCTGCACCCGGAGGCGCAGGCCTCGCTGGTGCAGAACGGCGCCTCGGTGCTGCTGCGCCTGCCGGGCGGCGCCGGCTGGCAGCTTCACGCCGCCGGTGGCACGCTCGACCTCAACGAGAGCGTCTATGCCGGGCGTGCGGGCGAGCGGCGGCGCACCGAGCAGGTCGTCATCACCGGCCCGGTCGGCGCCGAGGAGACCGTGGTGAAGTGGGCCTTCCGAAGAATCCCGAAGGGGTGAGCGCGGCAGTCACCGCTCTTCTTCTTCGTCATTGCCGGGCTTGACCCGGCAATCCAGGAATCCTCGGAAACCGCTGTGCCGCCGCCTCTGGATTCCCCGGTCAAGCCGGGGAATGACGATTTGGGTATAGCCCCAGCGCCCGCATCTGCCGCTCGATCACCTTGCGTTCGTCGTAGAGGTCGAGGGCGCGGGCGCGGCCGGCGGCGCCGAGGCGGGCACGCAAGGACTGGTCCGCGATCAGCGCGGCGAGCGCCTTGCGCAAAGCGGCCGGGTCGTCGACCGGCACAAGCAGGCCGGTCTCGCCCGCGACCACCTCCTCGCGCGAGCCCCTGATGTCGGTCGCGACCACGGGCAGGCCGGTCATCATCGCCTCGATGATCGAGCGCGGCATGCCTTCCCGGTGCGACGGCAGCACGAAGATGTCGGCCCCGCGCAGCAGGTCGGGCACGTCCTTGCGGTGGCCGAGCAGCCTGAGGTTCGCGAGGTCCTCGGGCGGCGCGACGCTGCGCGCATGGTCGCTCGCCAGACGCTCGCCCGCGACCCAGAGCTCGGCATCGAGGCCGCGCATGGCCTCGAACAGTTCGGGATAGCCCTTCTCCGCGACGAGCCGCCCGACCGTCAGGATGACCACGCGGTCATCCGGCGTGCCGATGCCGGCGCGCACCGCCGCGCGTTCGGCGGCATCGCGCGCGGGATGGAAGCGGCCGACATCGACGCCGTTGCCGATCGCCTCGATCACGCCGCCCTTGCAGAGCCGATGGCGGCGCGCCGCGTCTGCATCCTCCCGCGCCTGGGTGAACAGCACGTCGGTGAACCGGCCGCCGAGCCATTCGAGCCCGATGAAGAGCCGGCGCTTGAGCGCGGGCATGCGCTCGTGGAAGTAGAAGCCGTGGGCGGTGTAGACGATGCGCGGCACACGCGCGCGGCGCGCCGCGAGCCGGCCGATCAGGCCCGCGATCGGCGTGTGGACATGCACCATGTCGAAGCGCTCGGCGCGGAAGACGTGCACGAGGCTGCGATAGGCGCGCCAATGGCTCGCCAGGTTGAGGCTGCGCTCGAACGGCACCGCGACGGTGCGGAAGCCGCGCGCCTCGACCTCTTTCAGCCATGGCCCACCGGCGCAGACGCCGATCACCTCATGACCCGCCGCGCGCTCCGCCTCCATCAGCGGCAGGATGAAGTGATAGAGCGTGAAGTCGACCGCGCAGAGCTGGCAGATCTTCATGGCGCGAGCGCGGGGCGGTGGCGTTCGCACCAGGCCTGGAAGGCGATCAGGGTCCAGAGCTTCTCCGAGGTGTCGCGCTTGCCCGAGGCGAGCGCATCGTACCAGCGGCGCGGCAGCTCGGGTGCGAACAGGCCCTGGCGCTTGAGACGCGCGGGGTCGATGGCGCGCCGCGTCAAATCATCCAGCTCGTTGGTGAGCCATGAAGCGATCGGCAGCTCGAAGCCCTTTTTGGGCAGCGTGAAGACATCGGCCGGCAAGCGGTCCGCGAAGGCGCGGCGCAACACGCGTTTCCCTTCGCCGCGCGCGAGCTTGAACGCGCCCGGCATGGCGGCGGCACATTCGACCACGCGATGATCGAGGAAAGGGCAGCGCACTTCCAAGCCGTTCGCCATGCTCATGCGGTCGACCTTGACCAGCATGTCGGACGGCAGGGAGAGCGTGAGGTCGGCGTGCAGCATGCGGTTGAGCGGGTCGTCGTCGCAGGCATCGTCGCGCCGCGTCGCGATCATCGCCTCGACCGGCGGGCGCGGCGCCGCGCCCGCAAGCCGCTCCACCTCGTCATCGCTCAGGCTGCGCAGCCAGCCGGCCTGGCGGCCGACCGCGTCCTTGCCGCCTTCCGCGACGAAGCGGCGCAGCCGTCGCGCCCGCTCCAGCAACGGCGACGCCTTGCCCTCGGGCATCAGGCCCGCCAGCGGCTCGATCAGCCCGGCGCGCAAGCATGACGGGATGGCGCGGTAGCGCTCGGCCCACAGCTCGCCCTGGTATTTGCGGTAGCCGCCGAACGCCTCGTCGCCGCCATCGCCCGACAGCGCGACCGTGACGTGGCGCCGCGTCTCGCGCGCGAGCAGGAAGCTCGGCAGCGCGGAGGAATCGGCGAACGGCTCGTCGAGCCCGTCGAACATGGCGTCGAGCGCGTGGAGCGCGTCCGCGGGCGTCACCTCGATCTCGCTGTGCTCGGTGCCGAGATGGCGCGCGATGCGCGCCGCCGCCGGCCGTTCTTCGTAATAATCGGCGGCGCCCCTGAAGCCGACCGTGAAGCTCCTGACCCGGCCGGCGCGGCGTACCATCGAGGCCGCGGTCAGCGCCGAATCGATGCCACCCGAGAGGTAGACGCCGACCGGCACATCGGCGACCAGACGATCCGCCACCGCCTCGTCGAAGCGCGTGACGAGATCGCGCTGCGCCGTGGCCTCGTCGGCATAGCGCGGCGGGCGCGACGCGGCGAGATCGTACCAGCGCCGCATGTCCATGCCGGTCTCGGAGAAGCGCGCGATATGGCCGGGCGGCAGCTTGTGCACGTCGGCCGCGATCGAATAGGGCTCGGGCACCCAACGCAGCGCGAGATAGAGCCTGAGCGTGGCCATGTCGAGCGGGCGGTGCTCGCCGAGCATGGCCTCGAGCGCGATCAGGTCGGAGCCGAAGCCGATGCGCGGGCCCTGGCCGTGAAACAGCAGCGGCTTCTTGCCGAAGCGGTCGCGCACCAGGTAGAGCTCACGCGTCTCGGGGTCGAGCAGCGCGAAGGCGAACATGCCCACCAGCCGCGGCAACAGGTCCTGCCCCCATTGCTGCCAGCCGGCGAGCAGCACCTCGGTATCGCCCGCGCTGTCGAAGCGATGGCCGAGCCCGAGCAGCTCTTCGCGCAGCGCCGGGAAGTTGTAGACCTCGCCGTTATAGGCGATGACGCGGCCATGCCGCGCCATGGGCAGCGCGCCGGCGTTGCTCAAATCCTGGATCGCGAGTCGCGTGTTGGCGAAGGCCGCGACCTCGTCGACATGGGTGCCCGCCGCATCCGGCCCGCGCGGCCTCAAGCGCTCGAGCGCACGATGCAGCCGCGGCTCGACCGCCGCCCGCTCGATGCCGCGCCAATCGACCAGCCCCGCAATGCCGCACATTGCCTATGTCTGCGTCGAGGTCGCCAACGATGCATAGAGCGCTTCGTGCGCGGCGACGAAGCGGGCCAGCGAGAACTCCTGCTCGATGCGCTGCCGGGCAGCCTGGCCGCGCGACACGCGGACCTCGGGCGGCTCGTCGAGCAGGCGGCGGATGGCGGAAGCGAACGCCGCGGCATCGCGCGGCGGCACGACGAGGCCGGTGTCGCCGACGATGCGCCGCGCGTCGCCGACGTCCGTCGCGACCGCCGGCAGGGCGCAGGCCATGCCCTCGGCGAGCGCGTTGGAAAAGCCTTCGCCGAACGCCGAGGGCAGCACGATGAGATCGCCGATCGCGAGCAGCGCGGGCACGTCGGCGCGCCTTCCGAGCGCGATGACGGCGGGGTGCGCCGGCAGGTGTTCGGTGCCCGCGCCGATCAGGAGCGCGCGCACGCCGTCGAGCCGGTCGAGCGCGGCGAACAGCGTCGCATGATCCTTCATCGGATCGACGCGCGCGACGTGCACGACGACCGGCTCGTCGGGCGCGATGCCGAGGAGCGCGCGCAGCCGCGACCGTGCCTCGGCATTGGGGTGGAAGCGCGCGGTGTCGATGCCGTTCTCGATCAACACGAAACGGCGCGGCCGGTAGCCGAGCCGCTCATGCGCCGCCTGTCCCGCCGCCGAGTTGACCGCGACCGCATCGGGCCGCGGCGAGAGCCGTGCGCCGGCGCGCACCGCCATGCGCAGCGCCCGGCCATAGCGCGCGAGGTCGAGGTCGGAGCAGCGTATGCCCCAGACCAGCCGGGTCCGTTGCTTTCTCCCTGAGAGCTTGAGCGCGGTGAGCGCCGCGAGGTCGGCATGGTACATCCAGCTCTGCACGATGGCGGGGCACTCGGCGCGGATCAGCCATGCGAGCCTGACCAGGCCCACGAGGCTCGGCCGGCCGCGCACCATGCCGAGATCGCGCACCCTGACGCCCTCGGCCTCGAGGCGATGGCGCACCGCGCCGCCCGGCGTCAGCGACACCACGTCGTGGCACGCGCCCCTCTCCCGCATCGCGAGCAGGAGCTGGCCGAGCTGCGTCTCGGCGCCGCCGGCATCGAGGCCGGTGATCACGTGCATGACGCTCGGCTGCGGCTCTGCTAGCGTCCCCTCGAACCGACTCACCCAACGCCCTCATGGGTTTCGACAAGCTCATGCTTCGACAAGCTCAGCATGAGGGCCTCATCCTGAGCCTGTCGAGGGATGAGGCCCGGCTCGCACGCCGCGACGACCGCTCGCGATGAGCCTCAAGCGCCTGGTGCGGCGCAGCCTGTGGCTGACCTGCGCCTACTATCTCTACGACGATTGGCGCGCCGGGCGCAGGCTGGCGCGCGGCCGGCTCGAAACGCGCTCGGGCCGGCGCCATGCCGCGCTCGACCTCGACCAGTCGCTCGGCTACATCGATCGCGTCCATGACGATTACTTGCGCTATGGCGGGATCGAACGCTTCGAGGGCGTCGTCGTCGAGATCGGGCCGGGCGACAATCTCGGCGTCGCGCTCCGCATGCTGGCGGACGGCGCGCGCGAGGTCCACGCCATCGACCGCTACGTGCCGGCGCGCGACCCGGCACGGCAGCGCCGCATCTACGAAGAGCTCGCGGCGCGGCCCGGCATCGCCGCGCTGTTCGACGGCGCACCCGAGATCGAGCGCGTGCGCAACCTGCACTACCATCCCGGCGTGCCGGCCGAGCGCTTCTTCGCCGACGTTACGACGCGCTTCGACGCCATCGTGTCGCGCGCGGTGCTCGAGCATCTCTACGACCCGCTCGCCGCGCTCGACGACATGGCGCGCGCGCTGAAGCCCGGCGGCGTCATGATCCACCGCATCGACTTGCGCGATCATGGTATGTTCGCCGGCCGCCACCCGCTGACGCACCTGACCATGCCGCCCTGGCTCTACCGGCGCATGACGCGAAACGCGGGACGGCCCAACCGGGTGCTCATGCCCGCCTATCGGGACTGGCTTGCCCGCGCCGGGCTCGACGGCAGCGTGAAGGTGAGCCGGCTCGCCGGCATCGAGGGCGAAATCGAGCCGGTGCCGATCGAGGCGCTGGAGCCCGCGATGAAGGCGCGCGCGATCGAGACGGTGCGTACCATCCGGCCGCGCCTCGCCGCGCCGTTCCGCGCGCTCGACGACGAGATGCTTGCCGTCAGCGGGCTCGTGCTGGTCGCGCGGAAGGCGCGCCTCGATCAAGACACGCGGAAGACGCATTAGGCGCCGCCTTCGAGCACCTGAAGCAGGTGTGCCGCCACGGCCTCGGGCGCGTAGCCTTCGGGCAGGAGGCTCGGCCGTGGCCCAAGCATCGGCGGGTCGGGCCGCACGCCGCGCATCGCCGCGATGAACGGCTCGCCCGCCGGCGCGATGGTCACCGCGCCGGGTGGTGCCGCGGCGGCGACCTCGGCGATGCCGCCGGCCTCGGGCGTCGCGATCACCGGCGTGCCGAGCGCGAGGGCTTCGAGCGCGGCGTTGGCCTGGCCCTCCCAGCGCGACGGCAGGAGGAACGCATCGGCGCCGCCATAGCGCGCATAGGGCAGCGGCTCGAAGCCGGCGAGCCGCACGCGCTTATGCAGGCCGAGCGCCTCGATCCGCGCCTTGAGCGCCGCCTCGTCCGGCCCCTCGCCCAGGATGACCAGCCGCGCATCCTCGGGCAGCGCCGCCATCATCTCAACCAGGCGATCAAAGCCCTTCTGCCTGGTGAGCCTGCCGGAGGCGACGAAGCGCACCCCCCTCTCCGACTCGCGCAGCAAGGGCTCGGCAAGCGTGCGCAGCCTTGCGGCATCCACTGGGTTGGGCAGGTGGACGATGCGCCCGTGCGGCACGCCGATCAGGGCGTGCAGCTCGTCGGCCGTGGTGCCCGCGTTGCACAGCACGGCGGCCGCCTTGGGATAGAGCCGGCGATAGGCGAGCCGCATGGCGAAGGGCCAGGGCGCGGCGGCGATGCTGACCGAGGGCCGGTTGGCCTCGCGCAGGATGAGCTTCGGGCGGCCCTTCAACAACGGCCGCGCCGCGAGCAGCGCGATATTGACATAGCCGAGCGTCGAGACGACCGCATCGGGCCGGATCTTGCGCAGCACGCCGATCAGCGCGGGCAGCGCTTGGCGCAGGCGCGGCCTGCCGAGATCAGTGCCTTCGACATCGGGCGGCACCAGCGGGACGAGCGGCCCCTCGCCGTTCAGCACGACCAGGATCGGCTCGACCCGACTGCGGTCGAGCACACGGAGCAAAGTGAGCACGACCCGCTCGGCGCCGCCGCCCGAGAAGGAGGGCAGCACGAAGGCGACCCGCATGGTCATGCCGTGTGACTTGCAGCCTCGCGCCAGACCGCGAGCAGGTCGGCGGCGCGCGGCGCGCCATCACATAATGCAAGCACGCGCGCTCGGCCCGCGGCGCCGAGCGCGGCGGCCCTGGCGCGATCGTCGGCGAGGCCGATGATGGCATCGACCGCGGCCCCGGTATCGTAGCGTTCGAGCAGGATGCCGGTCGCGCCGGACTCGACGAAGCGGTCATAGCGCCCGGTCGCGATCACCGGCAGGCCGGCGGCGAGCGCCTCCAGCACGTCTCGGCCCCACGGGTCGTCGCCCCGGCTCGGCCGGATCAGCGCATGCGCGGCCTTGAGCACGCGCTCGGGCTCGGCGACATGGCCGAGGAAGAGCATGAGCCCGTCGAGGCCGCGCGCCCGCGCCGCCGCTTCCATAGTCCCGCCCGCCTTCAGCGCCGCCGGCAGGCGGCCCCTGAGCGTCATATCGCCAGCGACGATGAGGCGGATGTCGGTGCGGCCGCGGCGCTTCAATTCGGCCGCGATGTCGAGCAGCCGGTCGGTGCCGCGCACCAGCGCGAAATTGGCGAGCGCGGCGACGTTGAAGCGGCCGTCCGCCGGCACGCCGGGATGCGGCGCGATGCCCTCCGCCGGCGGGCGCACGATGTTGAGGATGACACGGCCGCGCGAGGCATCGCCGCCGAGCCGGGTGAAGTTGTCGCGCTCGTTCTCGGTGATGAAGACGAGCCAGCCGGCGACGCGCCCGATCAGGCGGGACTGCCAGCGCGCCACCCATGTATCGACCAGATTGGTCCTGACATGCATGACGATGGGCGTGCCGCTGCGCCGCCCGAGCCAGCGCGCGAGCAGGAACAGGCCCTCATGGTTGAAATGGATCACATCGGCCTGGCCGGCAGCCTCGGCGAGGCGGGCGAGGAACGGGCGCGCTTTCCGGAACGCCAGCGCGGCGCGCGCGAGGCCGTAGAGATTGCGCGACAGCCTGGGCAGCGCGCTGAAGCGCGGCATCAGCGGCTCGACCGTGCAGGGCACGCCGAGCGCCTGGTAGCGCGCGACGACCGGCCCCTGGCGCGCGCACCAGACCACGGGCGAAACGGCGCCGCGATCCATGTGGGCGATCGATTCGTAGAGGCTGCGCGAGGCGCCGCCATAGCCGCCCTCGCCATCGAGGCAGAGCACGCGCAACGTCACGCCGCGCCGGGGCCTATTCGGGCGGCGCGATCAGCGTCCGCGTCGCCGCGAAGCCGAGCGCGAACAGCGCATCGACGATGGAGAGCCCCGGCACGAACGCGCCGCCGCCGGCTTGCGGATAAGGCGCGGGCGCGAACGCGGTGTAGCGCAACGCGATGCCGGCCGCCTCGAACTTGGCAGGGTCCTGATAATTCCGCCCGCCCTTGCCGGAAAGATAGGTCGCGCCCGGCGCGATTGCGTTGACCAGCGCGACCAGGCGCTCGTCGCCGCCGGGCCCGGCGACGCCGAGCTCACCGTCGCGCACGAACTGCGCTGCGAGCCCGAGCCGCGCCGCGAGCCCCTCGATCAGGTGCCGGTTGGCGGCGGCGAGCGAATCAAGCGGCATGGTTTCATAGAGCGCGGCGAGCGCGGCGAACGTCTCGTCGAAGGCCAGCGCCTTGGCATAAGCGGCGCGCAGCGCATCGAGATGGCGCCTCGGCCAGTCCGCCGAGGCGAAGCCGACCGCCTCGATCGGCTGGCCGAGGCCCTGGCGGATCGGCTGGCTCAGCCAAGCCGGCTTGCCGCCGCGCAGGATCTGCACCCGGTTGGTATAGCTGCCCTTGGAGTATTGCGCCGTCTCCAGGAACACGAAGGCGTCGGCCTGCGCGATTTTGTGAAAGTAGCCGAGCCAGGGCAGGTAGTTCGGCTGATGGATGGCGACCACGGGCGGCCGCCCGGCCGGCCGGTCGAGCCGGCGCGCGAGCAGGGCGATGCCGTTGTCCGTGCCGATGCGGAAGAAGCCGTGGCGGCGATAGAACGCCTCGGCGCGCGGCGCGGTGCTCTTGAGCGTCAGCGCCGCGGCGCCCGCCTCCCTCGCGCGCGCCGCCATCTCGCCGACCATGCGCGCGCCGAGGCCGCGGCCGCGGTGGGACGGCGCGACCATCAGGTGATGCAGGTGCGCACGCGCCGGCGATTTGCGCGACAGCACGGCATAGGCGATGGGCGTCGCGCTGTCATAGGCCGCGAAGGAGAGCGGCCATTTCTCGGGCAACGGCGTCAGGAAGTTCTCGCGCGTCCAGTATTCGCCGGGCACGTCGGCGGCGATCGCGAGGAACGCCTCGACGTCCTTAAGGAAGCTCTCTGCGTCGAGCGGCCGGAATTCGATTCCCGACGCGAGTGCGGCGTCGGATGAACGCTTCACCCCTGCACCGCCTCGCGCACCCCCTCGACGATCCGCGCACGGGTCTCGGGCTTCATGTCGGCGTGCATGGGCAGCGCCAGCACGCGCGCCGACAAGCGCTCGCTGACCGGCAGCGAGCCCGGCCCCTCGCTCCAGCGCGCATAGGCCGGCTGGAGGTGCATCGGGCGCGGATAGTAGATCGCGGTCGGGATGCCGCGCGCCTTCAAGGCGGCCTGCACCGCGTCGCGCCGGTCGAGCTGGATGACGTATTGCGCCCAGGCGCTGTCGCGCCCGGGGAGGACCGGCGGCACCGCGACCAGATCGCCGAACGCCTCGCTGTAAGCCGCGGCGAGCGCGGCGCGGGCGGCGCGGTCCTCGTCCACCACGTTGATCTTGACCAGGAGCACCGCGGCCTGCAGCGAATCGAGCCGGCTGTTGAGACCGATGCGCACCACGTCGTAGCGCGCCTCGCCCGAGCCGTGGCCGCGGATCGAGCGGTAGAGCGCCGCCTTCTCCTCGTCGGCAGTCAGGAGCGCGCCGCCGTCGCCATAGCAGCCGAGCGGCTTCGACGGGAAGAAGCTCGTCGTCGTCACCGGCGCGAGCGTGCCGATATGGCGGCCCTTGATGCGCGCGCCGAAGCTCTGCGCCGCGTCCGCGATCAGGAGCAGCCCTTCGGCGTCGCACAGCGCATTGAGCCGATCATAGTCGGGCGTCTGGCCGAACAGGTCTACCGCGATGAGGGCGCGGGGCTTGAGCTCGCCCTTGCGGCGCACGGCGGCGATGCGACGCGCTAGGTCTTCCTCGTCGATCAGGAAGCTCCGCTCGTCGACATCGACGAAGGCCGGCGTCGCGCCGATCAGCGCCGCGGCCTCGGCGGTCGCGGTGAAGGTGAAGCTCGGCAGGAACACCGCATCACCCGGCCCGATGCCCTCGGCCATCAGCGCGATGGTCAGCGCGTCGGTGCCGTTGGCGCAGCTCACCGCGTGCGGCGCGCCGGTGTAGGACATCAGCCGGCGCTCGAACTCCTGCACCTCGGGGCCGAGCACGAACATGCCGTGCTCGAGCACGCGGGCGAGGCGGATGTCGATCTGGGTGCGCAGCCGCGCGTGCTGGGCGCGCAGATCGAAGAAGCTGATCGGCTCGCCGGCCGGCTCGGCCGCGGGCGATGGCGCCGTGGTGGATTTCAAGGCGAGACTCTCCAGTGCGGGAATGGCGACGCGTTGACGAAACTTAGAGCGGGATGCGCTCGGGCAGAATCCCCCTCACCCAACTGCGGCTAGGCTCGCTCATCGCTCGCCAAACCTCCGTATCCCTCTCCCCCTTCGAGGGGGCGAGGGTAGGGTGAGGGGCGAGGCGGCACGCTCCCGGCCGCCCTAGCTGCCGCGCCTTGCCTCGACCTTGGGGAAGGCGGCGAGGCCGCGGGCGGCGGCGAAGCGGTCGAGGTTCTCCTTGAGGCTTTGCATGATCAGCGTCGCGGCTTCGAGCGCGCGCAGGCCATCCTCGCCGCTCACCAAGGGCGGCGTGCCGGTCGCGATCGCCTCGACGAACGCCTTGTCCTCCTCGTAGAGCGCGTCGAGCTCCTCATAGCTTTCGTTCTCGAAGGCGACCTGCGGCAGCCCGCCGGGCGCCGCGCCCTCCTTCTTGTAGACGTTGCGCAGCGTGCGTTCGAGGAAGTCGATCCCGGTATAGGCCTCGGGCTGGAAGATGCGCATCTTGCGCTCCTTCTTGAAGCTGACCCGGCTCGCGGTCATGGTCGCGAAGCAGCCATTGGCGAAGCGCACCCGCGTGTTGACCACGTCCTCGGACGCCGAGAGCACCGGGATGCCGATCGCCTCGACCGATTCGATCGGCGCGCGCACGAAGGTGAGGATCAGGTCGATGTCGTGGATCATCAGGTCGAGGATGACGCCTACATCGGTGCCGCGTCCGCCGAACGGCGCGATGCGGTAGGATTCGATGTAGATGGCGTCGTGCACCCGGTTGCGCAGCGCCTGGCCGACCGCCGAGAAACGCTCCAGGTGCCCGACCTGGAGCACGAGATTCTTCGCCGCGGCAAGCTCGATCAGCCGGCGCGCCGCGGCCTCGTCGTCGGTGATCGGCTTCTCGATCAGGACGTGGATGCCGTTCTCGAGCAGCAGCGCGGCGACCTCGAAATGCGCCCTGGTGGGCACCGCGACGATCGCGGCATCGACGCGGCCGATCAGCGCGGCCGGATCGTCCAGCGCCTCGACGCCGTGCGTCTCGGCGACCGCCTGGGCACGCGCCATGTCCCTGTCCACCACGGCGACGAGCACGGCGCCCGGCAGGCGTGCCAGCTTCTCGGCATGCAGCGCGCCGAAATACCCGACGCCCACGACGGCAAGACGCAGCGCTTGGTTCATTCGACGATCCGGTTCCGGTGAGGCGACAATCGCCATCCTACCCCCTTGTGGGGCAAGACGGGGCTACGACCTTCGTGCACAGACAACACGTTGCTTCAACGCGGTTCCCTCTCCCGCTCGCGGGAGAGGGGAACGTCGACAGCGACGAGGCCGTGCTCGGTCTCGCGGTAGCGTTCGCCGGTGCGGGGGCAGACCAGGTCCGGGCCGAGCACCTCGCCGGTGCGGCTGACCCAGCCCTTTTCGCGCGCCGGGTTGCCGACCGCCAGCGCATGGTCCCTGACTGGCTTCGTCACCACCGCGCCCGCGCCGATCATGGCGTAGCGGCCGATCGTCACGCCGCAGATGATGGTGGCGTTGGCGCCGATGGTGGCGCCGCGCTTGACCAGCGTGGCTGCGAACTCGCTCTTGCGCTCGACGAAGGCGCGCGGCGTCAGCACGTTGGTGAACACGCAGGACGGCCCGCAGAACACCTCATCCTCCAGCGTGACGCCGCCATAGACCGCGACGTTGTTCTGCAATTTGCAGCCATTGCCGATCGAGACGCCGGCGCCGACCATGACGTTCTGGCCGAGCACGCAGCGCTCGCCGATGCCGGCCTCCGCCATGACGTGGCAGAAATGCCAGACCTTGGTGCCGGCGCCGAGCCGCGCGCCGGGATCGACGATGGCGCTTGGATGCACGAAGGGCGGCGGCAGGCTCATGGCAAAGGCTCGGGCACGACCGGGCCGCCCGTGGCGAGCGACTTCTGGCTCGCCTCCAGCACGGCGAGCACGCGGCAGCCCTCGCGCCAGTCGCTCAGCGGCGTCTTGCCGGTCGCGACGCAATCGAGGAAGTGGCGGCACTCGCGCGCCAGCGGCTCGTCATCGTCGAACGGGATCGGGATCGCCTCGGCCTTGGTGACCGCGGGCAGCTCGCCCGAGAGATCGACCGCGTGCGGATAGTGCAGGAGCTTGGCGGCGCCCTGCGCCACGTCGTCGAACACCACCATGCCGCTCGCGCCGACCACCACCATGCGATGGTCCTTGTAGGGGTGCAGCCAGGAGACGAAGACATGCGCCTGCACGCCGCCCGGGAACGACATGTGGGTGAGCGTGAGGTCGGCGATCTCGGCCTGCAGCCAGGCGCCGCCGGCGCAGCTGAGCCGCTCGGGCAGCGTGCCGGTGAGCGCGAGGATCATCGATATGTCGTGCGGCGCGAACTCCCAGAGCGCGCCGCCGTCGCGCCGGATGCGGCCAAGGCTCGCACGGTTGGAATAGACGTAGCGGAGCGCGCCGATCCTGCCCTCGGCGAGGAAGCGGCGGAGCGCGACGAAGGCCGGGTGATAGAGCAGCAGGTGCCCGACCATCAGCGTGCGGCCGGACGCCTCGGCCAGCCGGCCGAGCGCCTCGGCCTCGCCGAGGTTGAGCGAGAGCGGCTTCTCGACGAAGGCATGCTTGCCGGCCTCGAGCACGCGGCGCGCGACCAGGCTGTGGGTGACGGCCGGCGTCGCTATGGCCACCGCGTCGATCGCGGGATCGCCGAGCACCTCATCCAGCGTACGCGCAGGCCGCGCCTTCGGATGGAACGCCGCCTCGCGGGCGAGCGTCGCGGCATCCTCGTCATAGAGCGCGGCGAGCGCGCCGAGCGCGGCGAAGTTGCGCAGCAGGTTGCGGCCCCAATGACCGGCGCCGACGACCGCGATGCGCGGGCTCATGCGCCGGTGCCCCGCTCCGGGGCGTAGCTCTGGATCGTCGCGGCGAGCGCCTCGCGCATGGCATCGGCGCGCGCGGCGATGAAGCGTTCGAGCCGGGCGGTCACGTCGGCCTCCGCCTCGCCCATCCACCAGATCGGATGGGTGAGGAGCTGCATGGCGGTGCCGGCCGCGACCGCGGGCTGCGCCAACGGCTCGCCATGACGGAACGCGCCGCGCGAATCGCTGCAATAGCCGATGCTTGAGAAGAAGCGCGGCTCATAGGCATGAGCGCGGCCGGCAAGCGGCCGGTCGAGCCCGAGCAGCACCTTGGCCGGACGATGGAAGCTGATCATGCGCACCGAGGTCCCGAGCAACCCTTCGAGCAAGGCGCACTCGTTGGCGGCCGCGGCATCGAGCGCATCGAGCCCGCCCTCGACGAGCGCCGCATCGAAGTGCAGCCCGACCTCGTGGCCGAGCGCGCGGATGAGCCTGAGCGCCGCTTGGCCGGGCGGCGCGAACGGGTTGTAGAGCTCGCTGCGCAACAGCACGAAATAGCTCGAGCGCACGCCGAGCCCGGCCTCGAACGCGGCCATCTCGAGCGCGGCTTCCAGCGAGACATCGACATCATGGCGCAGGATCAGGTGGCGCCTTTCGGGGCGCGCGGAGAAGAAGTCGCGCACCTCATAGCCGCGCGCGCAGAGCGAATCAAGCAAGGCGCGATAGCCGGCGGGGGTGAAGGAAACCGCGGCGCTCATACCACCTCGCGCACCAGCGTCTCGAAGAAGCCGTCGACCTTCGGCTCGTTGGTTCCGGTGTGTTGCAGCAGCACCAGCGTGCCGCCGAAGCGGCGGCACAGCGCGGCGGCGGCAGCCGCCTCGTCGAATGCCTGGCGGACGCTCAGCTCGCGGTACTTGCCGCCGAACAGGCCGAAATCCATCACCGCGGTCGACGCCTGTTCGAGCGCGAGCGGCACGCGCCGCGCCAGGCTGTAGGCCCGGAAGCGGCGGCAGGTGCCGGCGCGAAAGCCGGTCGTCTCGGGATAGGCAAGCGTCAGGTCGAGCGCCATGCGGTTGGCCGCCCAGATGTCGGGCGTGCGCGCCGCCTCGTAGCCGAGCACGTGCTGGCGGCCCTCGCTGACCGGCGTGCCGGCGATGCGCTCCAGCCCCGCCTTCTGCCTGGCCCACAGCGCCGGGTCGGCCTGGGTGCCGTAGCCCGGGTGGAAGCCGACGGCATGGCCGCGCGCGCGGATTTCGTCGACAAGACGGCGCAGCAGCGGCGCCATGGTGACGGCATAGGGGCTATCCATGCGCGCCGTGCTCGGCCCCATGAAATAGAACCGGCTGGCGAGGCCCCTCGCCTCCGAGCGCGCCATCAGGCGCCGCGCCGAGCGCCACGGCTCGCCGCCGCCATAGGCGCGCCATAACGTCTTTACCGCCCGCGCCGGCGCGCGCCGCTTGAGGAGATCGCCGGCCGCCGCGCGCAAGGGAGCGAGTGGCCGGTGATAGCCGCGCAGCCGGTCGACATCGTGGGTGAGCAGCACCTCATAGCTCGTCGCGTTCCGTGGCGCCTCGCCGAGCAACGCGCCGGCGAGGTCGAACGCGGCGCGGTCCGCCGGCGGCGCGGGTAGCTTGCAGTAGCGCGCGGCAAGCGACGCGGCGTGGGGAAAGCGGCCATAGCGATCCTTAGACGGCGCGCCGCGCTCCTCGAGCCGGGTCAGCATGAGCGCGATCAGCCCGATCGCGTCATAGGAGAGGCGGCCGTCCGCGGCCGCCGCGACCGCACCGGGAAACAGCGGCGCGGCGCCGCGTCCGGCGGCGATCGCCTCCAGCGCGTCGCGCGAAGGGTGGATGCCGTCATGGTCGAGGCGCACGCCGCCCGGAAACAGCACGACCGGTACGGTAAGTGCATCCGGCGGCGCGCCGGCGCCGTAGTGCAGCCGGCGCGACGCGGCCTCGTCGCGTTTCAGGCCATAAGCGCGATCAAGGAAATCGAGCGCGTGCTCGATCTCCGGGCGATAGGGCTCCAAGGCGGGCGCCAGCGAGAAGCGATAGGCGAAGCGCGCGGTCATGCCGGGCGCGGCTCGAACAGGCGGACCCAGGCGTCATGGGTGAGGAGCTGACGCAGCAGCTTGGTGTGGCTGCGTGTGCCGGCCAGGTGCTCATCGATGCAGGCGGCGAGCGCGTCCGCATCCAGGAGGCCGAAGCAGAGCGCGTCGAGCCGGCCGCGCACCTCGGAGAGCCGCGCCCGGTGCGCGGGGTCGCTGCGATAGAGCGCACCGAAATTCTGCCAGGAGCCCGCGCTGTGCGAGGCGCCGGGCAGGGCCGGGCGCGCCGCCAGGCCGAGCCGGCGCAACAGGCCGCGGCCGAGCAGCCCCGCCACCTCGAGCCAGCCGGGCAGGTCGGCGCGGAAGCCGGTGTTCGCGTTCGGCAGCCGCGCGATGTCGGGCCGGATCAGTTGCGCGGCGCGCTGCATCACGCGCGCGGCCACGCGCCAAGCCGGCTTCATGCCGAGATAGATCTCGAACACCTCGTTGTCGAAGGCCGGCAGGCGCAGATCTGCCGCCGCGCGCACCGCCATCATGCCGCAGAAGGCGTAGTGCTTGCTCACGGCGTGCAGGATCAGCGCGTCCCAGGCGTTGCGCGGCGTCTCGGAGCGCAGCCAGGGCGCAAGCACCTCGTCGAGCGTGCGGGCCTGGCCCTCCCACCATTCGGCGCGATGCGCCGGCCGCACGATGCGCTCGACGGTGGCGCGCGGCGGGCCCTGGCGCAGATTGGCGATGACATCGGCGCCGCTCGGATTGGGCGGCAGCGGGCGCAGCGCCGGCAGGCGCGTGTGCGAGCCGCCGATGTCGAGAAAGCGCGCCGGCATGTAGTAGCCGCGCAGCGTGTAGTCGAGGCCGTGGCCGCTGAGCGCGATGTCGCAGCCGCTCGCGACCGACGGCATCATGGTGGCGAACGGCGTCGAGGCCGGGTACATGCCGCCCGAATCGCGCACCGCCTCGTCGTGGAAGGCGAGGATCGAGGGCGGATCGAGGAGGACCGGATGATGCGCTGCGCCGAGCCGCATCGCGGTTTCGCGCGCGATGGCGAGCTCCGGGTTGTCGTAGCTCGCCGTGGTCCAGCACGGCATGGGCGCGGGCGCGGCGGCGAGCAGCGTGCGCGAATCGAGGCCGCCCGAGAGCAGCATGCCGACTCGGCCGCTCGACTGGCGGGCGAGCGCACCCCGCAGTGCCGCGGCGAGCGCCGCCGCGGTGTCGCGCTGGCCCATGCCGGACGGCCGCCAGCGCATCTCCCAATAGCGCCGCTCGGTGAGCCATGCGCCGTCGAAGGAGACGAGTGCGGCGGCCGGCAGCGCCGACACGTCGCGGAACGGCGTGACCCGCCCGAAGGTGCGCTGCATGGTGAAGAGCTGGGCAAGCGCCGCCGGATCCGCCGCGCGCGAGACCCGCTGATCACCGATCAGCACATAGAGCTGGGAGGCGAAGACGAGGCGGCCGCCCTGCCGCCAGACGTGGAGTGCATGGGTGCACAGCCGGTCGGTGATCAGGGTCAGGACGTGTTGGTCGCGATCATAGAGCGCCGCGCTGAACTGGGCGTTGGCCTCGGCGAGCCGTTCCAGCTTCTCCGCCCTGGCGAGCGCGACGATGATCTCGGCCAGGCTGCTGCCGGCGGCCAGGTCGCGAAACGGCGCGGGGTCGAACAGCTCGCCGCACACCACGCAGTCGAACCGTTCGTCGCGCGCGCGGCCGCCGGCGCGGTCGAGCGCATGGGCGGCGCGGCCGAGCGCGGCGCCACGCCCGGCCGGCGCGTCGATCGCATAGCGCGCCGGCAGGCGCCAGGAGAGCGAGGCGAGGTCGACCGGCGTCTGCGGCGCGGCCTCGAAGATGCCGAAGAGGCCGATCACGACGATGCCCCCGGCAACGCCAGAAGGTTGCCGCGCGCGCCGACGAAGACGCGATAATCCGTGGCCCGCAACAGCGCGGCGGCGCGTTCCGCAACGCGTATGCCGTCCACCTCGTACCAGCCGGCAAGCCGAATATGCGGGCGGAACCTGCGCAGCGTCTCGCCCGCGCCTTCGAGCGCGGCCACCTCGGCGCCGTTGACGGTGAGCGAGAGCAGGTCGAGGCGCTCAAGGCCGAGCCGCTCGACCAGCCGGTCGACCGTGGTGGTCTCGACCGCCTCGTCCACCCCATCCGGCACGATGTCCTCGATGAGGCTCGCGGCCTGCGCGAATTCCCGCTTCAAGGTGCGCGTGCCGGGCGCGGACCACAGCGCGGCATGGACCGGCGTGATGCTCCCGCTTGCGCCATTGGCTTCGAGGTTGCGGCGGAGCAGCCGCACGCACGCGCCCGCGGCCTCGACCGCGACCACCCGCCCGCCGGGACACGCGCGCACGAAGGCGAGCGCGCCGAAGCCGATGAAGGCGCCGCCATCGAGCACGACCTCGCCCGGCCCGGGGCGGAACGCGGCAAGCAGTTCCGCCCGCGCGCCCGCATCCGGCAGGTCGGCGATGGCGTCTTTGTGCTGGCCGTGAAAGCCGGTCATGCGCGCGGCGTCGTAGCCCTCGGGCTTCAGGTCGGGGCGCATGTGCGGATAGACGAAGCGGGTCAGCACGTCGCGCGCAAGGCGGAAGTAAGGCGCCGGGATGGCGTGGCGCAGCGCCGGCGGCAGCGCGGCATGCAGCGTGCGCGCCTCATCGTCGCTCCAGAAGCCGTAGAGCCTGACGCCTTCATCGGCGAGCGCGACCGAAGGATCGTTGCCGCCCTCGAATGAGAGCCGGGGCGCGAGCCGGCCCAGATGATCGACCAGCGCGGCATGGCTGCGCCGCCAGACCGGGCTGAGGCCGAGCGCTCGCACCTTGAGTCCGGTGAGAGGACTCACGACGCAAGCTCCGCGATGGCCGGCGGCGCATAGCCATCGAAATACCGCAGGCGCGCCCGCGTCTCAGCCGGCAGCCGGTCGAGGAAGCGCGCGAGCAGGCGAACGTCGTCGGGCGTGACACGCGTCTCGCCATAGCCCTGGTCGAGATTGGTGTTGTGCCGCGCGAGCGGGCGCGCCGGCGCGTGGGCGAGGCCGAGCCCATCCATGAAACGGTCCATCGCGGCGGCGTCGTTGAGCGCGTCGGTGCGCAGCTCGACCGCGGCCTCAACCGCCGGCAGCGCGGCGAGCCGCTCGAAGCGCAGATAGCTCTCGCACCAGGCCCACAGATAGAGCTCGCCGGGCGCGAGGTTCGCCGGGTCGAGCCGCAGTAGATTGTGCGGCGCGTCGGGCGGGGCGTATTCCTTGGCGAAGCTCTTGCGCCGGTTGAGGTAGCTGCGCATCACCAGCAGCGGATCGCGCAACAGGCGGATGAGCGAGAGGCGCGGCAAGGCGCGCGCGAAGCCCCAGCACAGGCCGCGCACGAAATGGCTGTTGACGTCGATATAGGTGCGTGCGCCGGCGCGCCCCGCATCGCGGGCGATGACGCGCAGGCGCTGCGCCACGATGCGGTCGATATAGCCCTGGTCGCCATTGGCGTCGGCGAGGAGGATGCGGCCGCGGCCGAGCATCTCGTCGGTCTCGACGAAACGCCGCCGGAAGCGCCGCTCCAGATCGCCGAGCGCGCCCGGCAGATGCGGCCGCACCTGCGGCTCCTCGAACGCGACATAGGCACGCTCGACATGGGCGGCGAGGAAGGCGGCAAGCGAGCCCTGCCCGCTCCGGCCCGGCGAGACGGTGAAGATCCAGCGCTCGATGCTCATCGCCCGGCTCAAATACCCGCGAGTAGGGCGCGGAAATAGCCGGGATCGGCCGCTTCCGGTGCGCCGGCGATCGCGTCTTCCAGCGCCGCTTCGTCGAAGCGGAGCCGGCCCGCCGCGTCGAAGCCGACCGGCACGATGCGGCAGCGCCGGGCGAGCTCGGGCGCGAGCGTGGGGTTGACCGGGTATTGCGCGGCGCGGTCGAGCAGGACCACGGGGCGGTCGGTGCACAGCGCCTCGCTGAAGGTGGTCGAGGTCGGCGCGTCGAACAGGAAGAGGTCGGCGTCGCCGAGATGCTCCTCGAAACGGCGGTAGCTGGTCGGCGCCAGCGCCTCGATCGGGTTGCGCTGGCCGACGAAGAAGCCCTCGGGATGCGGCTTGCAGAGCAGCTCGATGTCGAGCCGGCGCAGCGCCTCGACGACGCGGCGCTGGAAATCCCAATAGATCGGATCGCGGCAGCCGGCGATGGCGAACTGCCGGTAGCCATAATAGGGATGGCAGACATAGATGACGCGCGGCCGGCCGGTCCGGCGCTTTGTCGCGACGCGCGCCGCGGCGGCGAAGGTCGGCTCGCCCGCGGCATGGCCGAGCGCGGCGCGCGAGACCGGCGCCGCCAGCTCGGCCACGCCGGAATGCTCCAGGAGCCTCGCCCATTCCCGCGTGCCGACGATGAAGCCGTCGGCTACCGCAAGCTCGACCAGCGCGGAGAGCGGCAGGAGCTGCGAGATGCCGGTGACGCCGCCATGGTCGAAGCCGGTGACATGGCCGCCGCGCCGGCGCACTTCGGCCGCGATCAGCCGCGTCGCATAGGCCGCGCCGGTGCCGGACCAGGTGGCACGCGGCAGGTGCGGCAGGGCGCGAAGCCTCAACAGGTCTGCGGCGAGGCGGCGATAGGGCTCGTTGATTCGCGCGAGGAAGGCCCGGCGCAGCCGCTCCGGATAGGGCGCAGCCAGGCCATCGACCAGCGGCACCAGCGCATCGGCGACCTTCGCAGGGACCGCGCGAAGCGCCTCGGGCAGCGCCGGCTCGGGCGTCCGCTGCCGCGCCTCGAACAGGAGATTGGTGCCGTGGGCGAAGCGGACGCGCGCCTTGCTCTCGCGCGCATAGGCGCGCAGCAGCGCGTTATGGCTGACCGCGGTCGCTTGCGGAAGCAGGCAGGCGAACGGCAAGAGGTGCGGCGCGGTCCAGCTCGCGGTGCGGGCGAGCCCGCGCAAGCGGGCCCAGCGTACGGCCGCGACATCGAGCACGCCCTTGCCGAGGCGGCGGTCGGGCGTGACCTGAACCGCCGCAGCATCCTCGCGCAGCGCCGCAAGCTCGGGCGGGCCGCCGATGATGGCAAGCGCACCGCGCGCCTCGGCCGCCGCGATCAGCGCCGCCTCGGCCAGCACCATAAACGGGTTGACCATGCGCAAGGTCGCGACCAGCAGCGCCTGACGCGCCAGCTCGTCCTGCTCCTCGGCGATCAGCGCGAGGAGACGCCGGCACACCGCATCGCCCAACGCGCGCAGCATGTCTGGCATCGTTGGCCAGCACAGCCGTTCCTCCCAGCCCGGCGCAGCGTCGAGCGCCTCGAAGCCATAGACCGCGAGCGGCACGTCGCGGTGCGGTGCGGGTGCCGGGCTCACCACGCGCTCAGGCCCCCGTCGACGAAGATGGTCTGCCCGGTGACGTAGCTCGAAGCGTCCGACACCAGCCAGAGCAGCGCGCCGACCATCTCCTCGCGCCTCGCCATGCGGTTGAGCGGCACGCGGTTCGAATAGCGGGCGATGAACGCCTGGTCCTGGCCGCCTTCGACGCCGCCCGGCACCAGCGCATTGACGCGCACGCCACGCGCCGCCCAATAGGTGGCGAGCCAGCGGGCGAGGCCGATCACGCCGGCCTTGCCCGCGCTGTAGACCGCCGGGTTGTTGATGGCGTGACCCTCGTAGATGCGCTGGTCCGCGCCGAGCGCGCCGTAGATCGAGCCGGTCAGCACGATGACGCCGCTGCCGCGCGCCGCCATGTGGCCGCCGACCGCCTGGGCGACCAGGAACATGCCGTCGAGGTCGGTCGCCAGCACGCGCCGCCATTCGGCGAGGTCATAGTCCTCGAAGCGGACGAAGTAGGCGGCCGGGTCCGACGGCGGGTTGCCCGCGTTGTTGTGCAGGATGTCGATCGCGCCGAAGCGCTCGACGGCGCGCTTCGTCATGGCCTCGACCGCGTCCGGTTTCGACACGTCGCAGGCGAGGCCGAGCGTCTCGACGCCGTGGCGCGAGGCGAGCTCGCCGGCCAGCGCCTCGGCCTTCCTGCCGTCGAGATCGGTGACCACGAGGTTCGCGCCGAACTCGGCGAGGCCCGCGCAGAAGGCGGGCCCGAGCGTGCCGCAGGCGCCGGTGACCAGCGCGGTGCGGCCGCCGAGCTCGAACATGGCGCGATAGCTCATGCCGCCGAGCCCAGGCCCTGGCGCCCGAACAGGAAGGTCACGATCTCGAAGTCGAGCGGGTTGTCGATGTCCCACGAGCGCTCGCGCGGCATCTCGTAGAGCCGGGTGCGCCGGGTGACGACGGCGGAAGCAGTGAAGAACGTCGCGCGCGGCCAGACATAGATCGAGGCGTTGCAATCGAAGCAGCGCGGCGCATCCTGCCGCCGCTTGATCTCTTGCGCGGGCTCGATGGCGACCGAGACGAAGCCGTCCGCCCGCTCCGCCACCAAGTTGAAGTAAGGCGAACGGTGCGCCACGCAGCCGGTGATCACGTTGTCGCAGCCGCCGGCCTCGCACAGCGCAACCGCGCCCGCGATGTCGGCGGCTATGCGCAGCGGCGCGGTGGCATCGAGATCGACCATGGTGTCGAAGGCCCGGCCGGTCAGCCGTTCGACCTCGGTCACGCAATGCTGGATCGCCGGCAGCTTGGCGCTCTCGTCGGTCGCGAGCGCAGCCGGCCGCTCGATCAGATGATCCGCGCCATAGCGTCGGCTCGTTTCCAGGATCTCGGGCGAATCGCTCGACACCGCGATGCAGGCGAAGAGGCCGCTCGCCTTGGCCTGTGCGATGCTGTGCGCGATCAGCGGCCGGCCGGCGAGCGGGCGCAGGTTCTTGCCCGGCACGCCCTTGGAGCCGCCGCGCGCGCAGATGGTGCAGAGCCGGATCAAGGCTCGACCCAGCGGCGCTCGGCGATGGCGCGTTCGGCCGCCTCGATCAGCCGCACCACGGCGAGGCCCTCCTCATAGCTGCACAGTTCGCCCGCGCGGCCTTCGGCGAGCGCCTTGTGCTCCTCGCGATAGGTGTGGTCGCGATCGAGCGTGACGGGCGGCTCGGGCGCCTCGCCATCGAGGTGGAGCGTGCCGGCCACGAAATCGAGCTCGATGGTGCGTTCCGTCGTGTTGACGAGGACGCGCCGCCTGACCGCGCGGTCCAGATAGTTGAGCGCGACCGAGACCGCGGCGCAGCGCTCGCATTCCATGAGCAGGAGCACATGGTCCTCGCTCGCAATGCCGAGCGCCTTCGACGTGCCGCCGAGCGCCGCGACGCGGCGGCACGGGCCGAACAGCCAGAGCGCGTAGTCGAGCTCGTGGCTGAGGTCGCGCAGCGCGCCGCCGCCGCGCGCCGCGCTCGCCGAATAGCTCGCGGCGAGGTCGCGCCCCGGCCGCCAGATGCGCAGGTCCTGCCCGACATGAAGCTCGGCGCTGATCACTGTCGCGCCGTCGAGCGCTGCCTTGAGACGGCGCAGCAGTGGATGGAAGCGCAGATTGTAAGCGAGATAGGGCGCATAAGGCAGCGCGGCGCGCGGCGGCGCGACCGACACGCGATGCGCCAGCGGCTTCTCGACCAGCGCCGTGCCGACGAAGCCGGCATCGGCGAGCGCATGCAGCGTCTCGCCATGCCGCGCCGTCTCGTCGGCGACGACGGCGAGCGCGGGGCGCGCCGTCGCCATCGCCTCTGCCACGCTCGCGAAGCGGCGTGGCCCGCCATCGAGCGGCCGGCGGCTCACCACCGCGACCTCATGGCCGAGCGACTGCAGCACGCGGACATGGCGTTCGCCAATCGAGCCATACCCAATCACCAGGGATTGATTCACGACACGCCGTTCAGGGTGCGGCTTGCGGGCGTCACGATGCGCGCGCCGGCCGGCACGTCGCGCACCACGACCGTGCCGGCGCCGACGATGGCGCCGCGGCCGATGCGCATGCCCTGGATGACGCTCGCGCCCGCTCCGACGAAGGCATCGTCTTCGACCGTGACATCGCCCGAGAGCACGGCGCCCGGCGCGACGTGCGCGTGGTCGCCGATGCGGCAATCATGGTCGATGCGGCAGCCGGTGTTGAGGATCGCATTGAGGCCGATGCGCGCGCCGGTCTGCACCACGGCGCCCGCCATCACCTGCGCGCCCTCGCCGAGCGCGACCTCATGGCCGATCACCGCCGAGGGATGGACCACGGTGACGAAGCCATAGCCCCGCCCGCCGAAGGCTTCGAACACCGCGCGGCGGCGCTGCGTCGTGCCCTGCGGGCGCGCGGCGCCCGGTGCACCCGGCGCGCCGACGCCGTTGGCGAGACGCACCGCATCCGGCGCATGCGCCGCGATGGCGTCGTCGCCGCCGAGCAGGTCGAGCCCGAACGGCCCGGGCGCACCGGTAACGAGCGCCGGGTCGCAGACGCCGAGGATGGCGCGGCCTTGCAGGAGCAGCGCGTCGATCACGACGCGGGCATGGCCGCCGCCGCCGATCACGATGACGGGGAGCGTCACGGCCCGCCGCCCAGGGACTTTGGGCCGCACGGCGGCTCGATGGGCTCGCCGGGCCGGTAGTCGCGTGAGGCCGGCGTGCCGAGCAGCGACCAGTAGGCCATCGGCGAGATGCCGGTGCCGGGCCTGAGCGCACCGAGCGCCTCCGCCGTGAACGGCTCGCCCGCGGCGATCGCCCGCGCCGCGACCAGGCTGCGCCGCGCCACCGCGCGGTTGCCGAGCTCGGAGGGCGCGGGTGCTTTGAGCGCCGAGCCGAGCGCCGCCTCGACGCCGCGGATCTCGCGCACGAGCGCGGCAAGCTCGCTTGGCTCGAGCGACGCCTTGTGATCCGGGCCGGGGAGCGCGCGGTCGAGCGTGAAGTGCTTCTCGACCGCGACCGCGCCCAATGCCGCCGCCGCGATCGAGACACCGATGCCGACCGTGTGGTCCGAATAGCCGACCGGCAGGCCGAACGCCTCGCGCATGGCCTGCATGGCGCGCAGATTCACGTCCTCGAACGGCGCGGGGTATTCGGTCGTGCAGTGCAGCAGCACGACACGCTCGCGCAGGATTCGTTGCCCTTCGTCCAAGCGCCGCGCCGCCTCGAACGCGGCGCGCGACGGCGGCTCCTGCGCGCCGAGGCAGCCGAAGGCGATGACGCCGAGCGCATCGCCGACCTCATCCATCGTCGACATGCCGGTCGAGAGGACGATCGGCTTGCCGGTGCGCGCAGCGGCGAGCAGGAACGGCCCGTTGGTGATCTCGCCCGAGGCGATCTTGAGCCGCGCGACATCGAGGCCGGCCGCCAGGAAGTGGAGGCTGTCATGGTCGAACGGGGTCGACATGAACTCGATGCCGCGTGCCTTCGCGTGCGATGCCAGCGCACGGAAATCCGCCTCGCGCAATTCGAGCTTGCGCACCATGTCGAGCTGCGACTCCGCGCCGCCGGTCGCCTCGACCTGATAGCGCGCCTTGGGCGCGGCGGCGCTCACCACCTGCTCGGACTTGAAGGTCTGGAATTTCACCGCATCCGCGCCGGCCTCGGCCGCCGCGTCGATCAGCGCGCGCGCCATCTCGACCGAACCGTTGTGATTGACGCCAGCCTCGGCGATCACCATCACGCGCCGGCGTCCGGCCTGCCCCGTCATCACGCTATGCCGCGGGCAGATCGACGAAGCGTTTGGCGAGCAGGCGCTTCGGCTCGCCGATCGACTTCAGCACGGCGAGGATGCGCGGCGCCGCTTCGCCGTCGCCATAGGGGTTCTCGACCTTGCGGCAATCGAGCGCGAGCGCGCGCTCGATGGCAGCCAGGATCGCCGCGGTCTCGGCCGGGCAGTCGATCACCGAGCGGGCGCGCAGCCGGCGCTCCTGGCGACGGCCGATATTGACCGTGGGCTTGCCGAGCGAGGGCGCTTCGAGCAGGCCGCTCGACGAATTGCCGACCACCGCATCGACATGCGCCATCACGCCGAAATAGCGCCGCCGGCCGAGCGAGGTGTGCAGCGACACGTTGTCTTGGCGCGCGGCGAAGGCTTCGAGCCGCTCGATCAGGGCGCGGCCCTCGGGGTCGGCGTTCGGCTTGGTGATGACGAGGCCGGCCTCGTCGCCGAGCGCCTCCAGCGCGGCGAGCAAGGCGTCGAGCTGCTCGGCCGAGGGGCGCGCGTCATTGGTGACGGGATGGAAGGTGACCAGGAAGTTGCGCCGGCGGAAGCGGAAGCCGAGCGCCTGCTCGACCGCCTCGCGCGGCGGCGGCGCGAAGCCCTTGAGGTGGTCGAGGCCGGGATCGCCGACGCGGTGCACCCGGTCCGCCGGCTCGCCGAGCTGGCGCACACGGCGCGCCGAATCCTCGGAGGCGACGAAATGAAGGTGCGACAGCTTGGTGATGGCGTGGCGGATCGCATCGTCGAAGGCGCCCTCGGTGAGGTCGCCGCCCGAGAGATGCGCGACCGGCAGGCCGAGCAGGTGCGCGGCGGAGGCCGCAGCGAGCGCCTCGAAGCGGTCGCCGAGCAGCATGACGAGGTCGGGCGCGAGTCGGCCGAGCGCATCGGCGCAGCCGATCGCGCCGAGCCCCATCGCCTTGGCGGCGCCGATGCGCGTGTCGCTGGAGAGCAGCATCTCGACCTTCTCGTCGATGCGGAAGCCGTCAGCCTCGATCTCGCGATAGGTCAGGCCGAACTCGGGCGAGCAGTGCATGCCGGTCGCGACGATGCGGAGCGCGAACGCGGGATCGGCCGCGAGAGCGGCCATGACGGGCTGGAGTAGCCCATAGTCGGCGCGCGAGCCGGTGACGACGCAGACCGCAAGGCTCATCCGGCGCGCGCCTCGGAAGCAGCGGCCGCGCCTGAAGCGGCGCTGCGGACCCAGCAATGCTGCCCCCGCGGCTCACGGCCGAGCAGCGGCATGGCGCTCGGCTTCGGCGCGCGCGACGGATCGCGCACGAAGCCGACCGCCTCGAAGGCATGCACGGTCGGCAGGTTCTCGGGGAAGATCCAGGCTTCGAGCGGCCGCGCATCGCCCTCGCGCTCGACCTGTTTCACGAGCGCGCTCAAGAGCGCCCGGCCGCGGCCGCGGCCGCCTTCGCCGGCGGCGAGCCCGATGGTCACGGCGAGCCGCTCGCCCGCCTCGTCGAGATAGGCGTAGCCGACGGTGCGCCGGCCCGAGCGCGCGATGAAGATGCGCCGGCCCGTGCCGCCCGCCATGTGCGGCGCGTACCATGCGGCCATCTCAGGCCAGAGCGGCGGCCGCGCATGGCCGGACCAGACGATGTTGTCGATGTCGCACTTGATGCGGAAGAAGATGGCGAGGTCGCCCGGCGTCGCGGGATCGAGCGACACGTCATCGCGCGCCGGCTCTTCGGGCGGCCCGAAGCGATAGCTCAGGAAGCGGTGGCGCCGGCCCTGGGTGAGCCGGTCATAGGCGGCGCGGTCGTAGACGAGGCCGCCGGTGTAGAACGGGATCAGCCAGGACGAGAAGCGCCGCTTGAACTTGAGGAGATCGTCGTCGGGCGCCGCGCTGCGCCCACCGCCGAGATGCATGAAGCGGCAGCCGCGCGCCCGGTAGTGCTCGATTGCATGTTCGAGCAGGAGATAGTGTGCGAAGCCGGTGCGCGCCGCCGCGCCGCCGCCGGAAAGGTGATAGTGCGCGAACGGGCCGCCGGACAGGAAGCAGGCGACCGCGACCGCGCGGCCCTCGCGCTCGACGACCCACGCCGTGGCATAGGGCGCTTCGAGCAGCCGCGCGTAGTAGTCGGCGGGGAAATAATAGCTGCGCTCCGCCGAATTGCGGCCGAGGCCCTCCTCATAGCAGCGGCGGAACAGCGCGGCCTCGCCCGGCTCGAGCGCGCGGACGGTCAGGAGACGTTCGGCCTGGCGCAGCGAGTAGCGCGTGCCCTTGCTGTAGGCGCGGCGGCGAAGCGCGGGATCGACGGAGAGATCGACCAGCACGGTCAGCCGGTCGAAGCGGAGCTGATCGAACCAGCCGCGATAGCCGAGCGGGTTGAGGAACGGGTGGAGCCGGACGAACTCGGCGATCCGGCCATGATCGCGCTGGCGCTGCCGCCAGAGGCCGATACCCTCCCAGAACGCCGCCTCGTCGCGCGCGACCGGGCCGCCATAGCCCCAGGGCGTCTCCATGTCCTCGGCGTCGGTGCCGGGGATGGTGCGCACCGCCGCGGCGTGGCGGAAGCCGGGCCGCTCGAGCGTGTCGATCGGGTCGGGCCGCGCGTGCAAGGCAACATAGTCGGCGCGGAAATAGGCGTCGGCCATGACCTCCTCGGGCGAGGCGCCGTAGAGGGTGAGCGTCAGAGACATGCGCGCACCAGGGCGGCGAGACGCACCATATCGTCCGGCGTGTAGCGCTGGTCCACCGGCAGGCCGACGAGCCCACGCGCGAGCCGAGTCGCGTTCGGATGACGCGACGGGTCGTGCCGCGCATCGGGCCAGAGCGGCGTCGCGAACACGCGCCGCGCGTGCAGGCGCTTTATCACCTCGTCGCGATGCTCGACGAGGACGGGGTAGTCGAACGGCGTGCCCTCGCCGGCCAGCGGCGATTCCAAATCGGAGCCAAGCGCCGCCTTGAGCGCCTCGGCGTTGGCGCGTCGCCGCGCCGCGTGCACCGCCGGATCGACGCGCACGAAATGATGCCGGCTCGCCGCGCTCATGCGATGCGGCGTCGCCGGCAACGCGGCCTCCGACTCTTGCGCGAGCGTAAGCGCCTCGGCCTCGCGCGCGGGGTCACCGGCGGCGAAGAGCGCGCGCGCCGCCTGCTTCTTCCGCGCGACATCGTCGGGCATCGGCAGTGCCTCGACCGATTCTCGCTCTCCGGGGCGCAGCGCCGCGGGCCTGAGCACGGCGCCGTCGCCCAGCGCGAGCGTCTTGCGCGGGCAGGCGAGCACGGCACCGCCCGGCGGGGCCGCGAAATCCTCGAAGCCGAAGGCAGCCTGCGCCGCGTCGATCACGACGCAGGCATCCTCCCCTAGCGCGGCCGCAAGCGCCGCTGCATCGAGCCAGGGCGACAGGCCGAAGGGCGCCGGCACCAGCACGAGGCACGGCTTTGGCAGCGCGCGGATCAGCGGCAGCGGATCGGGCTCGCCATGGTCGAACAAGCCGAGCGCGAGCCCGGCTGCTTCGAGAAAACGCGGCACGCTCGGGCAGGTATAGGCGGAGAGCGCGGCCGAGGCGAACGGCCCGCGCCGCCCGATCAGCCAGCCGAGCGCGGCGCGGCCGTGCGAGAACAGCAGCACGTCGCCGGGCAGCGCGCGCGGCGCCGGCAGCAGCGCATCGCAGCCAAGCGGCAGCTCGCCGCCGAAGCGAATCGGTGGCGGGCTTCCGGGCTGCGTCGAAACGGCGCTCAGCGTCATGCGCGATCGGCGAGGCGGGGGCTGCTCGGCAGGTTGACGATACGCGAGCAAAGCTCGTCGGTGCGCGCGAGGCCGGCACGTGGGCAGTCACGATACATCGGCAGGTGGTGCATCGGCGTCCAGACCGGGCGGGCCATATAGCCGGCCGCATTCAGCGCTTCGAGCACCGCTTCGCGCGCCACGGCGTGGTCGGGTGCGAGCAGGATGGTGTTGAGCCAGTAATTGCTGCGCGCGCCCTCGGGCTCGGCGAGGAAGCGCGCCTCGGGCACACTCGCGAAGGCTTCGGCATAGCGCGCAGCGAGGCGGCGCTTGCGGGCGATGAAATCGTCGAGCCGCTCGAGCTGGGCGCAGCCGAGCGCGGCATTGATGTTCGGCATGCGGTAGTTGAAGCCGGTCTCGTCATGCACGAAGTGCCAGCCCGACGGCACGCGCGCCGTGGTGGTGAGGTGCTTGGCGCGGCGCGCCAGCGCCTCATCGTCGGTCAGGATCGCGCCGCCGCCGCCGGTGGTGACCACCTTGTTGCCGTTGAAGCTCAAAGCACCGAGCCGGCCAAAGCCGCCGAGATGCCGGCCGCGATGGAGGCTGCCGAGCGCCTCGGCGGCGTCCTCGACGAGCGGCAGGCGATGGCGCGCCGCAAGCTCGACCAGCGCCTCGATGCGCGCCGGATGGCCGAAGGGATGCAGGCAGAGCAGCGCCGCGATGCGCCGGCCGCTCCGCCGGTTGATCAGCGCATCGCCCTCGCGCGACGCGACATCGCGCAGATGATCGTCGAGCGCGGCGGGATCGATGCCGAGCGTCACCTCCTCGACCTCGACGAAGTGCGGCCAGGCACCGGCATGGCGAGTCGCGTTCGCCGCCGCGATGAAGTTGAGCGCGGGCAGCAACACCTCGTCGCCTTCGCGCACGCCGGCGCAAACGAGGGCGGTATGCAGCGCGGCGGTGCCGTTCACGGTCGCGATTGCGAAGCGCACGCCGGCGACCTCGGCGAGCGCCCGCTCGAAGCGGTCGACATAAGCGCCGACCGAGGAGACCCAGCCGGTGTCCAGGCAATCCTTGACGTATGCCCATTCATTGCCGGCGAACTCCGGCTCATGCAGGGCGGCGTTCGACGCCCCGCCGAGCGCGGCGCGGACCGCATCCACGATGCGCGCGGCGAGCGGCGCGGCGGAAACCGATGCAGCCAGGGCGTCTTGCGCGGTCAAGGGCTATACCTCATAGCCATAGGCGGCGAGGTCGAGGCCGGTCAGCGCCTGGGTGCGCCGGTTGCTCTCGGCATAGCGCCCGGCGCAGAGCCCGGCGACGAAGGCGGCGCGGCGGGCATCGACGGCGCGGTGAATCGGATCGGGCACCGCGACATCGAGCAGGCGGCTCAGCGCGCGGTCGATGCGCCAGAAGCCCGGCACGCGCAGCGGCCCGTAGCCGCTCACCGCATCGGCGCCGATGAACGGGTTGAGCCGCCGCTTGAGCCCGATGGTCGCGCCCTTGAGCGCCTGATTGACGCGGCGCGCATGCGGCGGGTCCGGGATGCGCGGCAGGCCGCACAGATCCATGATCGCATCGGTGAAACGCACCGGCTCGCGCGCCAGCATCTCATAGGGCAGCACGCAGACGCGCCCGGCGCCGAACAGCCGCTGATAGTGCGCGATCAGGAGATCGTAGCGGAAATAGTCGAGCGAGAAGACGGGATAGATCACGTCGCGCGGCCGCGTCGCATAGGCTTCGATCCGGCTGGTGCCGCCGGCGCGGACATATTGCTTGTAGGCGGACAGGATCATGCCGCGCTGCTCGCGAATCACCGCGAGGATGCGCGCCTCGGGGAAGACGGCGTGCAGCCGGTCGGCGATCTCCCTGGCGTCGTAGCCGCCGGAATGCGGATTGCCCGAGAAGCGCTCCCAGCTCAGCACCGGCACCGACGCATTCGCCGCCATAGCCGGCTTCAGGCCGTCATAGCGCGTGCGCATTGGCGCCGGCGCGAAGGCAAGCGAATCGGCATAGACGAGATCCCAGACGAACTGCCGCGCCGGCTCGCCCGCGAGCATGGCGAAGCCGAGCTCGGCGCGCGGGAAGATCAGCCCCTGCAGCCATTTCGTCGCGGTCTTGTGATAGCCGATGTGGATCAGCATGCGGGCATCGGGCTCAGGCCGGCTGCGCGGTGCGGCGGGGCAGCGCGGTGCCGGCCCAGAGCCGCTCCGGCTCGCCGGCGGCGAAAGCGCGGGCGAAGGCCTTCACATCGGGCACGTCGGACGGGAAGACGTGCGGCGCGATCTCGGCATCGTCGAGCGGCCGGCCGGCATGGGCATCGAGGATCGCCGCGACCATGGCGCCGACCGACGACGAGTCGCGGCAGGCATAGAGCGCGGCGCGGTCCGTCCCGGTGGGCGGCGTCTCGCGTGCCGGCAGGTAGAGGCAGCGCGCGGTGCCGCCGAACAGCAGCACCGGACGGCGCGCGTGGATCGCCTCCTGCACCACCGAGGAATAGAAGCTCACCAGGAGATCGGCCTCGGCGATGTCGCGCTCGAACGGGATGTCGCGCACCTTGAGCGAGCAATTGGCCGGCGGATCGACCAGGGCTGCGATGGCCTCCAGATCGCACTCGGTCTTGTGCTTGAGCCGGACGATCAGCTCGGTCGCCGGCAGGTCGGCCAGCGCGTGCGCGAGGCGGCGCAGGCCGTCGACGAACTCGTCCGAGGTCTGCAGGAACCAGATGTTCTTCGACCACCACATGCCGAACGAATCGGCGAACAATACGCGGCGGCCCGCGCGCGACGGCGCGGCCTGCCTCGTCACGACCGGGACGCCGCGGAACGGATGGATGCCGGCCTGCTTGGCGGGCGGCACGAAGCGGCGCGCCGCCGCCAGCCCGTGCGGCGACCAGACCAGATACTCGTCGGTCAGCGCCGTTGGGTAGCGCGCCAGGAAATAGCTGCGTGCGGGCTCGGCCGATATCGAGTCGCTGCCGGGGATCTGGCCGTTGCGCCCCATGACCAGCCGGGGCACGCCCCGCGCGCCGCAGACCTCGGCAAGCAGCCACTCGATCGGCCGGCTGATCTCGCTAGAGGTAAAGCGTTCGGGCTTGAGAAGCCTAAGCACCGCCTCGGCATCACGCCGCTCGGCCTCCATGCGCGCGATGCGCAGCGCCAGCGCCTCGCCGTAACGGCCCAGCGCTTCCCGGATGATGCCGTCGTCGAGGGCGGCGAGCGCCTGCTCGACCCTCGGGCGCCAATCCGCCGCTGGGCTGGCGACCAGGTCGAGCGCGATCATCGCATTGGGCTTGAGCAGCGCAAGGTAGCCGCGCGCCAGGCGGGCATGGCTCCGCCAACCGCGCCTCGATCCCTCGATCAGCACCGGGCGCAATCGCCCCGGCTCGGCGGCCAGCAATTCGAGCAGGTTGAACTGCGACTTGCGGGCGCCGATCACGAAGTTTCGCCGGGCGCCGAGCAGGCCCAGCAGCGGCCGGCGCAGCAAGCGGTAGAGGCGCGCCAATGAAGGCCGCTCGATGCCGGCCGCCGAAACCTGCGCCGCCGCGCGCGGTGCAAGGATGTGGGTGCAGAGCAGCGCGAAGGCCGGGCTCCGGTCATCGACCTCGCGCCATTGCTCAGGCATCGGTATCAGCCAGGGCCCTGTCGTGCCCAGGCTGTGCCAGAGCCGGAGCGCGCTCGGCGCGATCTGCTCGAACGTGTCGTGCAGCAGTTCGCCGGCGGCGACGGTCCAGCCGCTATCCTGCGCGAGCGCCTCGAAGAGCCGCCGGCGGGCACGCCTGACGCGCGCGACGGTGCGCGCCTGGTGTCCGTCGGTGAAGCGCCCGCGCGGATCGAGGAGCGGGCAATCGCCGGTCCGCGCGATGCTTGCGGCGGCCGGCGTCAGGGGCAGCACGGCATGCGCCGCGGGCGGACGCTCGGCCACGAAGCGTTCGGCATCGGCGCGGTCGTAGACGACGGCGATCGTCATCCCGTTCAGCTCGCGACCCGTGCCATCGCGCGGAAGGTTTCGTTGCCGGCGATCAGCTCGTCATAGCGGCCGGAGGCGACGATGCGGCCCTGCTCCATGACGTAGATGCGGTCGCAGCCGCGCACCGTGGTGAGCCGGTGCGCGATGGTCACCATAGTGACGACGCCGGCGAGCCCCTTGAGCGCCTCCTCGATGACCGCCTCGGTGATGCCATCGAGCGCGCTGGTCGCCTCGTCGAGTACCAGCACGCTGGCGCGGTTGTAGAGCGCGCGGGCGATGCCGATGCGCTGGCGCTGGCCGCCCGAGAGCCGGACGCCGCGCTCGCCGATGACGGTGTCGTAGCCCTCGGGCAGCGCGGCGATGAACGGGTCGAGATGGGCCATGCGGGCGGCGTCTTCGAGCCGCGCCTGGTCGATCTCCTCGTCGGGCACGCCGAGCGCGATGTTGCGCCGGACCGTGTCGTCCAGCAGGTAGATCTGCTGCGGCACATAGCCGACATTGGCCTGCCAGGCGCGCCGGTTGTGCGGCCCGATCGGCATGCCGTCCACGATCAGCGTGCCGGCGTCGGGCTCGAGCAGGCCGAGCAGGATGTCGATCAGCGTGCTCTTGCCGCCGCCGCTCGGGCCGACCAGCCCGATCGAGCGGGCGCGGGGAATCGTCAGGCTCGCGCCGTCGACGGCCGGCGCCGCTTGATCGGGGTAGCGATAGCTCACCGCATCGAGCCTGATCTCGCGCGCGAACGGCAGGCGCTCGGCGGGCGGGGCTGCCTCAGCGCCCTGCCGGTCCGCCTGGGCGAGCACCTGGCTCAGGTCGCACACGATGGCACGGTTGAATTGCAGGCCCATAGCGGAGCTCAGCAGGCGCTGCACGGTCGGCATCAGGCGGTAGATCGAAGCGGCGAACACGGTGAGCGTGGCCGCGATCGCCGCCAGCCCTTCGCCCGCGCGCGCCGCGATGAACCCGGCGACGCCGAGCACGACCAGGATTTCGAGCGCGAAGCGCGGCAGCTCGCGCAGCATCATGTGAAAGACGGTGACGCGCGCATATTCCTCCGCCGAGCGCCCGAGCCGCGACACGAAATATTCGTCGCGCCCGAGCACCTTGATCTCCTTGATGCCGCCGAACGCCTCGTTGGTCGAGCGGATGATCTGCGCCCAGAGCTCCCGGCTGCGCACGCCCATGCGGCCCATAGTGCCGTGCATCCGCTTGCCGAAGGCGACGCCGGTCAGCCCGAGCCCGCCGACCGCGATGAGCGCGGGGATCGGGTCGTACCACAGCATGAAGCCGAGGATCGCGGCGCCCATGACGCCGTCGGCCACGATCATCATCCACGAATAGATCACGCCGGAGACCAGCTCGTTGGTCTCGATCACCACGTTGCGCGCGACCACGGCGCTGTTGACCTTGAGGAAGAACGGATAGGGCTGGCCCATATAGGCGCGCAGCAGGCGCATCTGCAGCACGCGCTTGGTACCGTGCAGGAAGCGCAGCCGCAGCCACACCGAGAGCGCGCCGACGAGGTTGCGCAGGATGATCACGGCGAGGACGATGATGCCGATCACGATCGGCAGGCGATCCGCCTCCTCGACGCCGAGCAGGCGCAGCACGAACGCGGTCGCCTGGTTGGCCTGCATCGCCTCGGGATTGGCGATGGCGCTGATGAACCAACCGAGACCGCCGATGCCCGCGACCTCGAGCAGCGCGGTCAGCAGCGTCAAGCCGAGGACGACGCCGAGGACGGCGCGCTGTCTCGCGTCGAGCAGGATGAGAAGGGCTCGCATGGCGGTTCGAAGGCCGGGTGTGCGGCCGGCTCAGGCCGGCACGGCGACGCCCACGATGTGGGTATGAAGGATCGGGTGGCGCAGGAAGGCGGCGCGGATGCCGCGGCCCGTGCCGTGCAGGTTCAGCGTGCCGAGCGTCAGGAAGCCATAGCCGGCGCGCCGGAAAATGTCCTCGAGCCGCGCCCGGGTCAGCGGGTTGCAGTGCTTCTCCTGCTTGATCAGCTCGCGATGGTCGCGGGCGCGCAAGGCGATGAGCGCAATATCCGCGAGGGCGGCGATCACACGCACCGCGCGTTCGAAGCCGCGCTCGCCGAGCGGCGTGAACGGTAGCAGCAGCGCGCGCAGGACGGCGAGGCGCCAGCTACCGCCGACATGCAGATACGAGTATTGCGTCGGCGTCGTCGAGAAGACGAGCGCACCCGATTTCGAGAGGCTCGCGCGCAGGCCCTGCAACAGCGCGCCGAGCTCGTCATCGTGCAGGTGCTCGAAGATGTCGAAGCAAATCGCGACGTCGATCTCCGGCAGGTTGCGGGCGCGCCACTCGGCGACATCCATGCACAGGAACCGCGGCGCAACCCCCTCCTCGGCGGCGAGCCGGTTCGCCCACTCGATCGCCTTCGGATCGAAGTCGACGCCATAGGCCCTGTAGCCCTTCTTGGCGAATTCGAGCGCGAAGGTGCCGACGCTGCAGCCGATGTCGGCAAGTACGCTCTCGGACGCCGGCTTGGCGAGCCTCGGGGCGGCGTATTGATCGACCAGCCGCTCGGCGAGCCCGATGCGCTCGCGCCAATGGTTGGTGGCGCGCTCGCGATACTTCCGCGCCATCCGGGCCTGGCTCGCCTCGCCATAACCATAGGAGGTGGCCTTGGGCAGCGCGTCCACGCTCATCGGCCGCCCCTTTCCGCATGGTCGGCCTCGGCGGCATCGAGATCGGCAGGCTGGCCGACGTCCTTCCAGTATTCGTGGACCGGGAAGACGCCGATGCGCAAGCCCGCGCGGCGTGCCTCGGTCAGGAGATCGGGCATGTCCGCCGGCCGGCCGCGCGGCACCAGCGCGCAGATCTCGGGCGCCAGGCAATAGATGCCGGCGGCAACGAAATAGTGGTAGCGCGGCTTCTCGTCGATGCCGTCGAGCAGGCCGTCCTCGCCGTGGCGCAGCACGCCATAGGGCACCTCGACCTCGTATTGCGCGGCGGCGACCGTGCCGTCATAGCCGTGGCCGGCGTGGAAGCCGTGCAGCGCGGCATAGTCGACCCGGCTCAGCACGTCGCCGTTGACGACGAGCAGCGGCTCGCGCGCCGGCGCATCGAGCAGGCCGATCGCGCCGGCGGTGCCGAGCGGCTCGCGCTCGCGCACCAGCCGAATGTCGGCGCGGTGATTGCGGTTGGCGAGATAGCCCTCGATGCGCTCGGCGAGATAGTGCACGGCGACGTGAATCTCGGCGACGCCGGCATCCTCGAGCTGCGCCAGCACGCGCTCGAGGATCGGCCGCTCGGCGACCTCGATGAGCGGCTTCGGCGTCTCGCGCGTGCGCGCGCCGAGCCGGGTGCCGAAGCCGCCGGCCATGACGAGCGCGCGAGGCATCTGCCCGTGGCCGCGCCGGCTGCTCAGCACGTCGACCAGGCGGCCCGCCGCATCGACGATCGGCAGGAACAGCGTGCGCGCCAGCTTGGCGCGGTTGGCGGCATCCTCGCCCGGCCGGCCGGTCACCGGCGGCGCGTGCATGGCGCGCACGACCGGCTCGTCGAGCCCGACGCCGCGCAGCATGGCGCGGCGCACGTCGCCGTCGGTCAGCGTGCCGAGCACGCGGCCTTCCGCATCCATCACGATCTGGAACAGATAGCGCGGCACGGCGTCGATGCGCGCGACCGCGGCGCGGATCGGCAGATCGGGGCCGCACAGCAGGTCGGCGTGGCGTTCGAGGGCGGTCATGGCGCCGGACTATGAAACCCGGGGCGCTCGACGAACTCGGCGCGGAGCTGGGCGAGCAGCGTCCAATCCAGATAGCGATCGCCGATGCGCACGCGCTCGCGCTGCACGCCCTCGATGCGCCAGCCGAGGCTCTGCACCAGCCGCACGAAGGCCGGGTTGCCGGAGCCGGCATCAACCCGGTTGAGCCCGGCCTCGCGGAACAGGAAGCGCGTGACGAGATAGACCGCCTCGCGCCCTATGCCTTGGCCCCACGCCGCGCGCTCGCCGATCAGGATGCTGATGTCGGCGCGGCTGTCGGTACGGTCGATCGGGCCGTACTTGATATTGCCGACATGGCCGAGCGCATGGTGATGGATGCCGAGCACGGCCTCGTCGGGCCCGAGCGAGGCGAGATAGAGCCTAGCCTCGGCGGCGTTGGTGGTGATGCCGAAGCGGCGCGAATGGGCATTGACCACGGGATCGTTGAGCCAGGCGAGATAGCGCTCGTCCACCGCCTCCGGCCCGAACCGGCGGAGCGTGAGCCGCGCACCGGCGAGCAGCCCAGGGGATGCGCGCTCGAACGTGGCGGATATCGCGCGGCGAGCCATCTCAGCCGCCCGAACGGCTCTCACCGCGCGCCGGCGCCACGGCCGCACCCTTGGCGGGCCTTGCCTCGGGCGCATCGAACAGGTGCGCGTTGAGCGGCTCGCTCGGCAGCTCGCGCTGGGCGATGCAGCCGTGGCACAGCGTACCCGCGATCTTGCGCTCGACGTGGCGCTGGCGCAGCGCCCGGAACTCGGCGGAATGCCAAGCCTCCAGCAGCGACGTCCGGTTGAGGTTGCCGACCACGAGGTCGTTGTTGAAGTCCGAGCAGCAGGCGCTCAGATAGCCCTCGACCGTGACGTTGAGATAGGACCAGAGCTGGTAGCAGGGCAACGTGGTGCGCAGGCGGTTGAGCGTCTCTCCGCGGTCGACGTCGCCATAGCCGATGAACGGCCGCTCGACGCCATCGACCACCCGGTGCTTGAGCGGCGTGCCGATCACGATGAACGGATAGCGCACCACCTCGTCGACCAGGTCGCCCACGGCCGCCTGCAATGAACCGAAACTGTGATTCGACAGCGGCGTCTCGACGAAGCTCACGAACAGCTTCATCGGCCGCACCGTGCGGCGATAGTCGGAGACGAGGCGGACATTGGCCATCACCTCGTCGAAATCATCCTCGCCATGCACCAACGCATAGGTTTCCCGGTCGCCCGCGTTGATCGAAAACTTGAGACTGTCGAGGCCGGCCTCGAGCACCGGCCTCAGCCGCCGGCTGACCTGCCGGCCGCCGTTCGTCGAGAGATAGACGTAGGTATAGCCGAGCTGCTTGGCGCGCCGCACATAGTCCGGCAGCTTCTTGTTCAGGAACGGCTCGCCCGTGCTGTAGAACGAGACCTGCCGGATGCCGGCGTCATAGCCCTGGCGCATCACCCGCTCGATGGTGGCGTCGTCCATCACCCGGCGCTGCCGCGTCATGGTCGGGTTCGGGCAGAAGAAGCACGCATGGTTGCACGAGTTGTTGATCTCGATCGAAAGCTTGTCGGGCAGCGGCGGCGTCAGCGAGAGCGAGCGTTTCTCGAGCCGCGCTCCCACCTGCGTCCCGATGAAGCCGCCGCCGAGCGGGACCTCGTTCATGGGCGGTGTTCCTTGTTGGCGCGTAGTCGACATGGCGGGCGGTCGTGATCCTAGCCGGTGCGCGTGGAAACCGTCAGGAAGCCGGAGGCGAGGAAGTGGCCGCGCCAATCGAGCGCGAGCGATTCCTCGGCGGCCAGGGGCGGCACGGCGAGCGCGGCCGATTGCCCGGCGAAACGCGGCGGGCTGGCATAGAAGCGGTAGAAGATCGTCTGGCGCAGCGCCAGATCGTGGCGCGCGAGCTGATCGCCGATGGTCAGGGGATTGTCGGCGCGCACATCGACCCGTTCCCGCAGGGGCGTTGCATCGGCCGGGGCATCGCCGAGCAGCGCGTCGAGGCGGCGCGTGACATCGCGCTCGTCTTCCGCGCGCAGCGCGCCGGTCGCGCCGCACAGCCCGGCGATGAAGGCGGCGGTATAGCGGTCCAGGGTGAACAGATCGAACAGCGCGTTGGCATGCGCGACGATCAGCGAGCCGCCGACGCGCAGCAGCCGGGCCGCGTCGCCGTAGAACGCCGCCGCCTCCGCCGCGTCGAGAAACTCGACCGGCCCGAGGCAGAGGATAAGATCGAACGACGGCGCGGCGGCCTCGCCGAGCCGGGCGGCATCGCCGGGCTCGAGCGGGATCGCGCCGAAGCCGCGGCGGGCTAGACGCTCGCGCGCCAGCGCCAGCATGTTCGCCGAGCTGTCGAGCGCCTCGACGCGCCAGCCCGCCCCGGCGAGGTCGCCGGCAAGCTCGCCGCCGCCGCAGCCGACGTCGAGCGCCCGGCCCGGCGCCAGCCCGCCGACCAGACGCGCGACGTGCCTGCGCCTTATCTCGTAGAACGGATAGACGAGGGCGGGATCGCGCCCCTCGGCATAGGCGTTGTCGCGGAACCACGGAAAGAACTCCTGGTCCCAGAACCGGCGCGTCGCCGCGCGGCGCGCCGCCAACTCGCCGTCCGGCGGGAGGGAGGCTGCCGCGCGGGTCAATGCGCGGGCTCCTTCAGCCGCCAGCGGCCGTCGCGAAACGCCACGATGGCCGGGTTGGCGAAACGCGCCACGACCTCGTCGAACGCCTGCTCGCTCAAATCGGTGAACTCGCAGAAGGCGTCCTTGGTCGCGCGATCGAGCACGCCTTCGCGCTCGTTGACCAGCGCCACCGCCTCTTCGCGCGACAGGCGGCCATAGGCGATGTGATTGAACGCCACGTCGGTGACGCGGCCGAAGCCGAACTTGACGAACTTGAGCCATGCATTGACCGGCACCACCCAGTCGTCGATGCCGTGATAGGCGTCGATGGTGCCGTCGCGCGGCGCGGCAAGCAGGCGAAAGCCGTCGGCCGCCGCCAGCTCGTAGATGCGGTGGCTGTCCCACTCGATGTAATAGCCCATCCAGATGATCTTGAGCGCCGCCGCGCGGACCTTCTCGGGCGGCGGCGCCAGATAGGCGCCGAGCTCCGCCGGCGCGAAGCCGAAGCCGCGCCACGCCGCCATGTCGAGCTCGCCGTCGAGCGAATGCAGCATCTGGTAGAAGGCATCGGCGCCGAGGCCGAGATCCTTGCCGCCCGATTCGAAATCGTGGTTCTCGCCCATGATGACCAGCGGGATGCCGAAATCGGCCGCGACGCGCGCAGGCCAGGAGTAGATCAGCTTGTCATGGCCCCAATTGGGCCAGGCGTTCTTGAGAAAACCGGCGCGCGCGATGCGGCGCGACACGTCGGGGTTCGGTTGCAGGACCAGGAGATCGACGGCATAGCGCTCGCGCAGATTGCGCAGGTTCGCCTCGCCCTCGGGCGTCGCCATCTGCGGCGCGACCGAGACGCAGAGCGGGCGCAGGCCGAGCTCGAGCTTGGCATAGCGGACCTGGGCGTGGCTGTCCTTCCCGCCGGAAACCGGGATCAGGCAATCATAGGCTGCCTTGCCGCGATAGGCCGCCGCGACGGCTTCGAGCGCGCGCCGGCGCGCGCGCCAGTCGATCCGCTCGCGCTTGGCGGCCTGGGCGCGGCAGCCGCTGCAAATCCCCTCCTCGTCGAAGCGGATGCCGGGCTTGGTGTCGGGATAGACGCAGGTGCGGCAATAGCGCAGCGCCATATTGGCGTGCTCCGAGCTCAGCGGGGCGCCAGCGCGTGCCACGCCAGATCCGCGAAATCGAGCAGCTTATAGTCGGCGAAGCGGCGCGCGACGAGCTGCAGGCCGACCGGGAGGCCGGTCGTTCCCGCAAGCAGCGGCAGCGAGATCACCGGCGCGCCGGCCATGGTCCAGATCAGGCAATGGTCGGGCAGGTCTTCCGCATCGAGGCCGAGCGGCGCCTCGTCCGACGTCGAGGGGCCGATCAGCACGTCGAAGCGCGCCGAAGCCTCGGCATCGAACCGCGCCGTGAGCTCGACCTGACGCGCGAGCGCCGCCTGATAGGCCTCGGGCGCGATGCCGAGGCCCGCTTCGATCATCGCCTGCATGCGCGGGCTGAACTTGTCGGCATGGCTCTTCCACTCATGCTGGAAGTAGTAGGCGAGAGCGCGCCTGTAGATGGCCTCGTGCGTCTCGTGCGCCTGCCAGAACGCCTCGGGCAACGCATAGTCGAACACCTCGCAGCCCGCCTCCGCCAGCCGGCGCGCGGCCTCGGCCAGCCTTCCGCGCACCGCCGGCCGCTCGACCGCGCTCATCGGGCCATGCACGACGCCGACGCGCCAGGGCCGGCCGGCCGGCGCCTGCCGTGCCGGATCGGCAAGGCCCGCCTCGCTCACCGGATAGTTGTGGCCGCGCACGCGCGTCACTTCGAAGAGGAGGCGAAGATCCTCGATCGCCCGCGCGAGGTAGCCCACCGTGTCGAGCGTATCGGTGGTCTTGAGCACCGCGGTGCGCGGCACGAGCCCGAACGAGGGCTTGAAGCCCATCACGCCGCAATAGCTCGCCGGGCGTACGATCGAGCCCGCGGTCTGCGTGCCGAGCGCGACCGGCACCATGTAGCTCGAGACCGCCGCCGCCGAGCCGCTCGACGAGGTGCCCGGCGTGCGCGCGAGGTCGTGCGGGTTGACAGTCGGCCCCGGCGTATGCACGGCGAATTCGGCGGTGACGGTCTTGCCGGCGATGATGCCGTCCTCGAGGCGGATGTCGCTCACCGCGCGGGCATCGTTGCCGGGCTGGTAGTGCTCGAGGATCGGCGAGCCCATCCCGGTCGGGAAATCGTAGGTGTTGAAGACGTCCTTCACGCCGACCGGCACACCGGACAGCGCCTTGACGCGGCCGGACCCGGACAACGCCTCGTCGATCGCGCGCGCCCGCGCCTCGGCCCGCTCGCGCGAGACCGTCTTGAAGGCGTGCAGCACCGGCTCGAAGCGCTCGATGCGATCGAAGCAGGCGCGCACATAGTCGAGCGCGGAGAGCCGGCGCGCCGCGAGCTCCGCCAGATACGCGCAGGCGGAGAGCGCCGCCGGCGAATTGCCGGGCGACAGAAGACCAGGCAGCCGCGTGTCGCGGCGCGCGCTGACGACGAGCTCGCTCATGGCAGCGACTTGGCCTTGCCCTCTCGCTTCGCCTTCAGGATTTCGTGGAACTCCTGCTCGGTGTAGCCGGTGATCTGCAGGTAGTAGTCGAGCGCCTCAGGCCGATCCGCATCGACCTTGGCGGCGAGGTCGAACGCCTCCTCGCGCGTCATCAGGCCGGCGCGCACGTCCTGGCTGGCGAAATCGGTGCCGCGGCCGAAGCCGCGCTTGACGTATTTCGCGTAGTCGTGCACCCCGGCCATCTTGCACTCGACCGACTTGTACCACTTGTAGGAGCCCTCGACGCGGTCCTCCTTCCAGCCATATTCCTTGACCAGAAATTCGGTCTGGCGCTCATGGTCCCAGAACACGAAGTCGCCGAGGAACATGCCGTGGATGCCGGCATCGTCGAGCTCCTCGGCGGTCGGCGGGAAGAACAGGTTGAGCTCCTTGCGGCTGATGCCGTCGCCGACCATGCGGTCGGCCGGCACCTTGATCGAGTTGATCAATCCGACCTTCACGAAGTCCTTGTCCGCCGTGATCTCCTGCTCCCAATAGGTGGCGCGGCCTGAGAATTCCGCCGGCGATTCACCGTAGATGATCAGCGGGATCTTGAACTTGCTCGCGACGTGGAACGGGAACGACCAGACGCCGGCATGACAGTGCCAGCACGAATCGCCGATCATCGGTAGGGAGCGCCGGGCCAGCTTGTTCACCAGGCCGCGGCTCGGCGTGTACATCATGTGGTCGACCTCGAGCTTCTCGAGGATGTTCCACAGGTTCTGCTTGCCGGTCTCGGTGAACCAGTTGTGGCTGAAGGTGACGGCGAGCGGCGTCACGCCGAACACCTTCACCAGGAGATGGAGCTGGAACGCCGAATCCTTGCCGCCCGAGATGGGCACCACGCAATCATAGTTGTCGCCCGCCTTGGCCTTGGCGTCGTCGAGGATGCGCCGAAGCTCGGCCTGCCGCGCATGCCAATCGATCCGCATCTTCTCTTCCGAGGAGCGGCATGCCTTGCAGATGCCGAGCTCGTCGAACGCCATGCCTTCGTTCGTCTCGGGCATGCAGCAGCGCACGCAATAGCGCAACTGCGGGAAGGGCGGGCTGCCCGGGCCGGTCTGCTGGTCCTTCATGACGGTCTCCCGGAGAGCGGCACGGGCGCGAAGCCGCGCGTTCGGCCAAGGGTTTCGGCGAGCAGGAGATCGATCTCCTCGTCGATGTCGACCGCGCGCTCGCTTTCCATCACGTGAAAGGCGAGCGGCGTCGCATAGATCTTTTTCTGCGCGCGGAACGCGGCCGTGCGCACGGCATAGGCGGCGCCGGTCGGCAGCCAGGCGGGCGGCAAGGTCTGCTTGTGCGCGTCTTGATTGGAGACGATGCCGTCGAGGAGCGGCGCAGCCCGGCCGTCCGCGCCCTCCACGAACATCCACTGGGCGGGCTCGGCGGCGCGCCGCGCGGTGAAGCAGCAGCCGAGCGCCGGATCGGCCGCCAGCCTGGCGAGGCAGCCGTCGATATCCTCCGGCCGCGCGAAGGGCGTGGTCGGTTGCAGCATCACGACGGCGTCATAGACACGGCCTTCCTCGGCCTCGCAGCGATCGAGCGCATCCGCCACGATGTCGTAGTCGGCCGCGAAATCCTCGGCAAGCCTCGCCGCGCGCAGGAACGGCACCTCGGCACCGTTGGCGCGTGCGATGGCGGCGATCTCGGGATCGTCGGTCGACATCACGACGCGGTCGAGCCGGCTCGCCGCCGCGGCGCGGCACATCCAGGCCACCAGCGGCAGGCCGAGCAGCGGCCGCACATGCTTGCGCGGCAGCCGCTTCGAGGCGCCGCGCGCGCACAGCACGCCGAGGCTCCTCACGATGCGCCCCCGCCGCGGCCGCTGACTTGCGCGGGCGCGACGCCGCGCTCGAGCAGGCGGCCCTGGCTCTTGGCGCCCGCACCGCCGAGGCTCGCAGGATCGAGCCGGGCGAGCGCGTCGCGCGCCGCGGCGACCTTGCGCACCGCCGCCACGATGTCGGCCATGTCGGCCTCGGTCGAGGAATAGGCGATGTGGTAGAACCAGAGAAACTCCTCGTCGAGCAGCCGCTCGGCGACCGGGCACATGCCGATCTCGTAGCGCGGCGGCGGCTCGCTCCGGCAGCTCCACGGGAAGCCCTCGACGCCGAAGGCGGTGCGCTTGAGGAACAGCGGGTTGGCATACATCGGCCGCACATAGCCGGTGCCGACCGGTACGCCCTCGGCGCGCAGCGCCGCGACGAAGACCTCGCGCGGCACGCCCATCGCAGCCCTGTCGTAGAGCGCGACGAAGAGATGGGGCACCGGCGCGACGTGATTGCCGGCGGCCGCCTGATCAAGGGGGATACGAATCCCCGGAATGTCGGCGAGACCCTCGCGCAGCACGGCCGCATTCCGGGTGCGCCATTCGTTGACCAGATCGAGCTTCTGGAGCTGCGCACGGCCGAGCGCGGCGCACAGCTCCGGCATGCGGAAGTTGAAGCCGAGCGCGTTGGCGAGATCGGCCGGCTCGTGATGGCGGTCGAACACCACCTCGCCGTGATTGATGAGAAGACGCGCCCGGCGCGCCAGCTCGACATCGCCGGTCACGATCATGCCGCCTTCGCCGGTCATGATGTTCTTCGACTGCTGGAAGCTGAAGACGCCGGCATCGCCGAGCGTGCCGGCCTTGACGCCGGCCCAGCCCGCGCCGATCGCCTGCGCCGCGTCCTCGATGATCTTGAGCCGGTAGGCCGCGGCGATCGCGCGCAGCCGGCCCATGTCGGCGAGGTTGCCGACCAGGTGCACCGGCATGACGGCGCGCGTGCGCGGCGTGATGGCGGCCTCGACCGCGGCCGGGTCGAGGCAGAAGGTCTCGGGGTCGACATCGGCGAAGACCGGGATCGCGCTGAACAGGAGCACGGCGGTCGCGCTCGCCGTGTAGGAGATCGCCGGCACGATCACCTCGTCGCCCGGGCCGACGCCGGCCGCCGCCAGCGCGACGCCGAGGCCGACCGTCGCCGAGGAAACCGGAATCGCATAGGGCACATCGAACACCGCGGCGAACTCGGCGGCGAAGGCGCGGACATGCGGCCCGCCCAGGAAGTGCCAGGAATCGGTCAGAAGGTCCGCCTCCTCGCTGGTGAGGCGGAGCGTGGTCTCGATGTCGGGCGCGCTCGCGCCGATATAGCGGCTGAAATTCTTCTCGCGCACCGCCTCGAGCACGAGGCGCTCCTCGATCTCGTCGACCATCGGCTCGACGACGAAGGGCCGGGTGCGCACCGGCCGGCCGCCGAGCAAAGCCAGCGTCGGGTCCGTCATATCAGCTTGGCGGGCACGGCGTCCGAGGCGGCGTCGGCAAGGCGGGCGAGCACGCGCTGGACCGCGAGCGCGGCCGCGCCATCGCAGCTCGGCCTGAGCGACGGATCGGCGGCGAGCCGCGCGATCTCGCGCGCGATCTCGACGAAGGGCGAGGCGTCGTCGAAGCTCGGCATGCGCTCGCGCGCCTCGGGCCTGAGCTCGCGATAGCCGGCATAGCGCGGGCTGTCCGCGAAGCGGTCGAGCAGGATGCGGCCCTCGTCCTCGCGCGCGAAGAGCCGCCCCTCGGTGCCGATCACCTCGGCCTCGATGATCAGGGCGTGCTTGCGCCCGGTGACCTGGATCACCGCATAGGCGCCCGAGGCGAGGCCGAGCAGCGCGGCGACGGCGGGCTCGCCTTCCTCCTCCAGCGCGGGCAGCGGCAAGGCGGAAACCGCGACCGCCTCGCCGCCCAGCATCAGCGCGAGGTCGACGGCATGGCTGCCGATCGAGAACAGACGGTTGGGCATGGCGATGCGGATGGTGACCGGCGTGCCGACATCGCCGGCTTCGATGCGCTCTGCGACGCGGCGCCAGAGCGGCAGCCAGCGCCTGACGTGCGAGACGATGAGCGGCACGCCGCGCGCGGCGCAGGCGGCGACCATAACCTCGGCGTCGCCGAGCGTGCCGGCCAGCGGCTTCTCGCACCAGATCGCCTTCAGGCCCGGCAGGCCGAGCGCGGCGTGCAAGGCCGCGGCGTGCTGCTCGACCGGCGTGCAGATGCTCACCACCTCGGGCGCGATTTCGGCGAACAGGCGCTCGGCGCTCGCGAAGACCGGGACATCCGGGCAGCGCCGACGGAAGGCCGCGGCGTTGCCGGCGTCGGGCTCGGCCGCGCCGGCCAGCAAGAAGCGGTCGGCGCAGGCGAGATAGGCGCCGGCATGGCTCCACACGGCCTTGCGCCCCGGCTCCTCATCGAAGCGCGAGCCGATCCGCCCCAAGCCGACGATCGCCGCCCGCAGGCTCACTCGGCGGCATGACCCCTTGCGGACGCGCCGACGCCATGCGTCATCAGATGCGGATTGAGCCGCTCATAGGGCATCGATTGCTGCAACACGCAGCCCTCGCACAGCGTGCCCTCGACGCGGCCCTCCAGATGACGACGCCTCAAATTCTGGAACTCTGGCGAATGCCATGCTTCCAGCAGACTCGAGTCGTGCAGGTTGCCGACCACCAGATCATCGTTGTAGTCGCTGCAGCAGGCCGACAGATAGCCTTCGACCGTGACGTTCAAATAGCTCCAGAGCTGATAGCAGGGCAGCTTGAGCCGCTTCTGGTTCCATTCGTCTTTCTTGTCGGTGTCCTCGTAACCGATGCCGGGCCGGCCGCGCGATTCGGAGACGCGGCGGTCGAGCGGCGTGCCGATCACCACGAACGGATACATGACCACCTCGTCGACCAGCGGGCCGATGCGCCGTTCGAGCTTCGGGAAGCTCGCCCGGTTCAGCTCGGTCTCGACGAAGCTGACGAACAGCTTCCGGGGCCGGCCGGTGCGCGCGCGATAGTCGGCGCAGAACTCGACGTTGCGGACCACGTCGTCGAACTCGTCGAGCCCGTGCACCAGCTCGTAGGTCTCGCGGTCGCCGGCATTGACCGAGAATTTGAGGCTGTCGAGCCCGGCGTCGAGCACCGGTTCGAGCATCGGCGTCACAGCTTTGCCACCATTGCTCGACAGGTAGACGTAGGTGAAGCCGATCTCCTTCGCGCGCCGCACATAGGACGCGAGGTTCCGGTTCAGGAACGGCTCGCCGCCGCTGTAGAACGAGATGGTGCGGATGCCCGCCTCATACGCCTCCCGGATCACCCGATGGACCATGACATCGTCCATCACGGCGCGCTGCCGCGTCATGATCGGGTTCTGGCAGAAATAGCATCGGTGATTGCAGGAATTGTTGATCTCGACGCTGATCTTCTGCGGCAAGGGCGGCAGCAGGCCACCCCGCACCACGTCGAGCCGGTCTCCGACCTGCCGGCCGATGAACCCTTCGCGGCCTTTGGTCCCAATCACGCATCGGATTTTGCCAGATCAGAGTGTGGCAAGTAGGTGATCAACGCAGGTGCGCACGGCCTCGGGCGTATGATTGCCTTTGGTGCGATAATCGTACGCGCCGAGATCGAACGAGGTATCGGCCACGGCGCGCACGAAGCGTCGGCCGGCGCGCGCGGCGGCGCCATGGTCGAAGCCGGGCGACAGCGCCTCTGCCACGATGTCCTTGAGCCGCGCCTCGTCCCCGACCACGAAGACGTGCGGCAGGAAGCCGTAAGAGTTGTGGCGGCCGAAGCTGATCACCGGCTTGCCCAGCGCCGCCGCCTCGAAGCCCGCGGTGCCGACGATGGTGGCGACCGCATCGGCACGCTTCACCACGTCGAAGCCGCGCTCGTCCACCGCGAGCCACACGACGTTCTTGAGCGCCGCCACCTGGTCGTAGAAGCCGGGCGGGCGGCGCCCGATGCCGAACGGCGTCTCCTTCACCGCGAGAAGATGGCCGGCCGGCAGGTCGCGGGCGAGCGCGGCAAGCGCCGCGTGCTGGAAGAAATGCTCGGGCGAGCCCTGGTGGATCGAGGTCTCGGGCTCGGTCTGCAGCGGGAAGAACACGAAACGAGCATCGCCGAGCGCGGCGAGACGCCTGACGTCGGGCCCGTTGAGCCGGCGCCAGTCGCGCCAGCGGCGCAACATCAGCGCGGCCTCGTCGCGGTAATAGTAGCCGCGGCCCTTCTCATAGCCGAGCGTGCGCCACTTCATCACCTTCAGGCCGTGCACGCCAATGCGGGCGAGGGTGCGCGGCAGCGTCGTGCCGGCCGCCATGCGCTCGTGGTTCTGCGTGGCGAGCGCATAGGGCTCGGTGATGTCGAGGCCATCCGCGCCGGCTTCGACCAGCGCCCGGTAGCGCGCCTCCACCGCCGGCGCCGCACAGAACTCGTCATGGCCCCAATAATGCAGGTTGCGGTGGCGCGCGCCGAACAGGCCGCGATAGGGCACCTGATGAGCCCGCGCGATCAGGGCGAGCTCGGTCGAGGCGCCGAGCACGAGGTCGAGCCGCTTGGCCGCGATCTCGCTTTCCCAGAACTGGAAGACCCGGTTGAAGCCGTGCAGCAGGTGCAGATAGCGCGAACGCTCGGAATAGCGCGAGCGCGGATGGCCCGGCCCGAGCAGGGCATAGCCGCGGCCGAAATGGCGGTTGCCGACGGCGAGCCGGTTGTAGGTGCAGCCGAGCTTCTCCTCATAGCCGCGCGCGGTCGCGACGATCTCGCCGCGCGGCGGCAGGCGCTCGCCGAGCGCGCGCAGCGGCGAGGCCGCCTCGGTGATGGTGTCGTACACGCCGTCCGCGTTCTGGCCGACGAAGAAGCCGACCTGGTCGGGCGACCCGGCATAGCCGTGGACCGCGCAGCCGAGCCGCGCCTTCAGCTCCACCGCGATGTCGCGCAGCAGAGTAGGCATGTCGGAACGGAGCTGGATGGCGATGCTGGCCGGCACGGCCGATCGTCGATCGTCAGGCGTTCGCGCTCTCGGACGCGGCGGCGAAGCCGAGCGCGGCGTATTCCGGCGCGAGGCGGGCGCGCCAGCGGGGTGCTGCGCCCTCGACCGTCAGGCGGATCGCAAGCTCGGCCCGGCCGCGCTCGCGCGTGTCGGGGTCGTCGAGCAAGGGCCGCCACAGCGCCAGCCGCTCGGCCGGGTTGAGCCGCCGGTCATCGTGGTTGCGCAGCGCCTCCTTGGCGAGGAAGCGCGCCTTGTCGACCAGCCGGGCGGCATCGCCGAGGCCGGCCTCGGAAAGCAGCCGGTCGAGCACCACGATCTCGGCGAGCCGGGTGTGCGGGCTCGCCCGCCAATCCGCCGCCTCGCCCGCGAGCACGGCGCGGATGGTCCCGCCGAAGCGGTCGGCGATGGCGGCCTGCCGGCCGGGCTCGGGCCTCGACCAGCGTTCCGGCCCGACCTCCTCGAACCAGTATTCGAGCACGCGCCAGGGCGCCGCGCCGCCTTCACGCCGGTGCGCGGCGAACTCGGCGCGCCACTCATCGGCATAGGCGACATGCTGCCAGTTGGGGAACCAGGGGCCGCCGCGCGTGTGATGCACCACCTTGGGCGTGCCGTGGGCCGGGGCCTGGCTCCAGCCGTCGAGCCAGTTCCAGGTCTCGGGCACGGCGCCGATCTCCTCGTCGGCGCACCATTGGAAGCGGTGCAGATAGGCGCCGCTCTCGCTGTTCACGATCTCGGGCGTGAGCCGGCGGGTCGATGGATGGCCGCAGTTGTAGAGCACCATCGACGACCAGTTCTTGCGCGGATAGGTGGTCTGCACCGCATCGTCCATCTTGCGCGTCTCGGCCGGGCGGTGGTCGTGATGCACGCACATCGCGGCATAGCGGTCGTCGGCGAGCGCGGCGAGCTCGTAGACATCGGCGAGCCACAGGAAGTCGCAGTCGCAGAACAGCGCCCAGCCGTCATAGCCCGCGAGGTGCGGGACGAGAAATCGGGTATAGGTGAACTCGGTCGACTGCAGCGGGTCGTGCGCGCGCCGGAAGAGGCCGGCCTCGCGCAGGGTCGCCTGGCGCAGCGGCACGATCTCGAGCGGGCCCGAGGCTCGTGCCAACAGAGAGTGGCGGCACACCTCGAAGGCGGGCTCCTCGCGGCTGTCCCAGCCGACGAAGACGCGGAAGGGCGCCGCCTGCATGGCGTCGTCGGTGAGCGTGGCTGCCGCCATCTCCGTTCTGCTCCTCATTCCTTTGTCGCCGGCGCGTGGATTGCCCGGTCAACGCCCGTGTGGGATAAGTCCGCGCCATGAGCAACGGTGTCGGCACGGCGGCAGGCGCGGCCGCGCGCTATCGCGGCAAGAAGGTGCTGGTCACCGGCGCGGACGGTTTCATCGGCTCGCACCTTGCCGAGGCGCTGGCCGCGGCCGGCGCCGAGGTGACCGCGCTCGCGCTCTACAACGCCTTCGGCAGCCATGGCTGGCTCGACGAGCGCAACGGCGAGATGCGCGTCACGCTCGGCGACGTGCGCGACGGCGCGCAGATGATCAGGCTGGCGCACGGCCACGATCTCGTCTTCCACCTCGCGGCGCTCATCGGCATCCCATATTCCTATGTAGCGGCAAACTCTTACGTAGACGTCAACGTCAAGGGCACGCTCAACCTTTTGGAGGCGCTGCGCGCCGGCGGGATCGGCCGCCTCGTCCACACCTCGACCAGCGAGGTCTACGGCACGGCGCAGTTCACCCCGATCAGCGAGGCGCATCCGCTGCAGGGCCAGTCGCCCTATGCAGCCTCCAAGATCGGCGCCGACATGCTGGCCGAATCCTATGCCCGTTCGTTCGGCCTGCCGGTCGCGGTCCTGCGTCCGTTCAACACCTTCGGGCCGCGCCAGAGCGAGCGCGCCGTGATCCCGACCGCGCTCCGCCAGATGCTCGACCCGGCCTGCCGCGAGATCGCGCTCGGCGACCTGACGCCGGTGCGTGACTTCAACTATGTCGGCGACACGGTAGGGGCCTTCCTCGCGCTCGGCGCGGCGGGCGACATCGAATACGGCCGGCCCTACAACGCCGGCAGCGGGACCGGCGTCAGCATCACCGAGACGATCGAGCGCCTGCGCGAGATCACCGGCTGCGACAAGCCGCTGGCGCACGACCCGGCACGCCTGCGCCCGGCCGACTCCGAGGTGCGCGCCCTGATCGCCGATGCCTCGCGGCTGACCCAGGCGACCGGCTGGCGGCCCGAGGTCACGCTCGATGAGGGCCTCGGCCGCACCGCCGCCTGGTGGCGCGAGCAGCTCGCCAAGGGCGCGGTCCGGCGCAACGGCGGCTACGCGGTCTAGACCCGCCATCAGCCGGCCGCCCGCCGGCCGGCGGGCTTGACCGCCGCCGCGCCATTGCCGTTGCCGAGGCCGAGCAGCTTGGGCGCGAGCACGCGCTCCGGCGGGTGGAGCGTCACGAGCCAGTCGCGCGTCTCGCCGGCGCGCTCGACCGCGGTGAGCAGGATGGCGTCGAGCGCGCCGAGCGCCGCCGGTTCCGCCACCACCGGCAGGCCGAGGAAGTGCGCGCCGTCCTCGCGCGGCTCGATCACGCCCAGGAGCTCAACCTGGTGCTCGCGCGCCGCGAGCATCGCGACATCGCCGAGCTCGCTGATGCCGGCGAGCGCGAGCCGCGTCCAGCCGCGCGCCACGCAGCTCTCGTAGAGGCCGGCATACTGGGCGCGCGCCTTGCGGAAGAAGCCGAACGAATCGGAGAGGAACTGCGCGGTGAGCCGGGTCTTCTCGGCGAAGCCCTTGGGCGTCAGGTAATAGGCGTAGCGGTTGGGCGGGACCTGGCGGATCTTGACATAGCCCTTGCGCACGCAGCGGCGCACATAGGCGTTGGTCATGCCGAGCGCGATGCCGAGCTCCTGCGCCAGCGCACGCTGGTTCACCTCGGCCGAATCGTCGATGCGGACGAGGATGTCGCGGATGATGTCGTCTTCGCGCGATTTGCGCATGGGGAGGGAGGGGGAAAGGCGCCCGGACCGTGGCCTTCGGGCACGCTACCGCCGTTCCGGGTGCGGCAGGCGCCCGGCCGACGGACTGAATGGATGCACGCCGCGCCCCCGAATCGGGCGACGCGACGGCTGGCCCGCATGTTCAGATTCCGAACACGCCCGGTCAAGCGAAATGTTCAGTTTGTGAACGCTGGCTGCCCCCACCCAAATCGTCATTGCCGGGCTTGGCCCACCGCAGACGGGACAGGCCCCAAAGTCGTCATTGCCCGGCTTGACCGGGCAATCCAGGAATCCTCGGAAATCGCAATGCCGCCGCCCCTGGATGCCCCGCCTGCGCGGGGCATGACGGCTGTTGGGTGGGGCCGGACGCCGTTGTGAACCCAGCTAGGGGCCGCCGGCTTGCCGGAGATTCCGCACGTGCTAAGGTGCGCGCTTTCGGAGCCTCGATCATGGCGGCACGCCCGACACCGAAGTCCGTTCCGACGCCGGCCGCGGGGCCGGCGCCCTCGAAACCCGCGCAGCTTCGCGCCGAGCTGTTCTCGCCCGCGCTCTCCTTCATCATGGAGGCGCATAACGGGCTCTCGGCCAAGATCGTCGAGGAGGCCGGCTTCAAGGGCATCTGGGCGTCCGGCCTCTCGATGTCGAGCGCGCTCGGCGTGCGCGACAACAACGAGGCGTCGTGGACCCAGGTGCTCGACCAGCTCGAGTTCATGTCGGACGCGACCTCGATCCCGATCCTGGTCGACGGCGACACCGGCTACGGCAACTTCAACAACGTCCGCCGCCTGGTGCGCAAGCTGTGCCAGCGCCACATCGCGGGCGTCTGCATCGAGGACAAGCTGTTCCCCAAGACCAACTCGTTCATCGGCGAGGCGCAGCCCCTGGCCGATATCGACGAGTTCTGCGGCCGCATCAAGGCCGGCAAGGACAGCCAGACCGACGACGATTTCGTGCTGGTGGCGCGCATCGAGGCGCTGATCTCGGGCTGGGGGCTCGACGAGGCGCTGCACCGCGCCGAGGCCTATCACGCGGCAGGCGCCGACGCGATCCTGATTCACTCCAAGAAATCGACCGCCGACGAGATCTTCGCGTTCAGCCGCGAATGGGCCGGGCGCTCGCCCATCGTGATCGTGCCGACCATGTATTACCGCACGCCGACCGAGGCGTTCGAGGCCAATAGGATCGGCATGGTGATCTGGGCCAACCATAACCTGCGCGCCGCGATCACCGCGATGCGCGCGGTCTCGCACCGGATCATGCAGGAGAAGAGCCTCGCCGGCATCGAGGGTGAGATTGCGAGCGTCAAGGAGGTCTTCGAGCTGGTCGGCCAGGGCGAGCTGAGCGAGGCGGAGAGCCGCTATCTCGCGCCGTCGCGCCCGGCGCCGCGCGCCATCGTGCTGGCCGCGACCCAGGGCACCAAGCTCGGCCCGCTCACCGCGACGCGGCCGAAATGCATGCTCGACGTGCGCGGCCAGCCGCTGCTGCGTCGCCTGGTCGCGACGCTCAACGAGAGCGGCGTGCGCGACATCACGGTGGTGCGTGGCTTCGCCAAAGAGACGGTCGATCTCGCCAACATCAAGACGGTGGACAATGACCGCTACGCCGAGACCGGCGAGGTCGCCTCGCTCGCCTGCGCGGAAGGAGCGCTCGACGGCGAGTGCATCCTCAGCTATGGCGACATCCTGTTCCGCCCGCACATCGTGGACGATTTGATCGCGGCCGAGGGCGACATCGTGCTGGTGGCGGACGCGCGCTGGGAGAGCCCGGGCCACCGCGCGCCCGACCGCGAGGTCGATCGCGTGGCCTGCGAGCGCGCCTTCACCGGCAGCTATCTCGACGAGGCGCCGGTCAGTCTGGTCGCGATCGCGACCGACCTGCCGCCCGAAGCGACCCACGGCGAGTTCATCGGCCTCGTCAAGCTGAGCGCGGCGGGCACCAGGCTGGTCAGGGGCGAGATCGCCGCCATGCGCGCGGACGGCAGCGCAACGAGCGCCGACCTGCCCGCCCTCCTCACCCGCCTGATGGCCAAGGGTGTGCCGGTCTCGGTGGTCTACACCACCGGCCACTGGCTCGACGTCGACGACGCCTTCGACCTCGCCAAGGCGCGCAACCTGATGTGACGCGACTTTTCGATGTTCGCCCTCATGCTTCGACAAGCTCAGCATGAGGGCTTTAGATTTGTAGCCTCATCCTGAGCCTGTCGAAGGATGAGGCCGCTCCCGCCATCAACCAGCAGCCCAGACGTGCCGCCATGATCGCCGCTGATGATTTCCTGATTCCTGCCCGCGCGCGCGGGCTCGATTTCATCACGGGCGTGCCCTGCTCGTTCCTGACGCCCCTGATCAACCGGGTGATCTCGGACCCGGTGTCGCGCTATGTCGGGGCGGCGAGCGAGGGCGAGGCGGTGGCGATCGCGGCAGGCGCCTGGCTCGCCGGACGCAAGACCATCGTGATGTGCCAGAACTCAGGCCTCGGCAACACGGTCAACCCACTCACCTCGCTGAACGCGCCGTTCCGCATCCCGACGCTCCTGATCGCCACCTGGCGCGGCCAGCCCGGCCTCAAGGACGAGCCGCAGCACGAGCTGATGGGACAGATCACCCAGGATCTGCTGGAGCTGATGCGCATCCCGCACGCCGCCTTCCCGACCGAGCCGAGGCTGGTCGGGCCCGCGCTCGACCAGGCGGTCGAGCTGATGGAAGAGTCGGGCCTGCCCTTCGCCTTCGTCATGGAGAAGGACAGCGTGCGCGATGACGGGCTCGACCAGCCGCCGCCGCCCGCGCGCCGGCCCGGCACCACGGTCGACCTTTCCGAGCATGGCGAGCGGCCGACCCGCGCCGAGGTGCTGGAGCGCTTCCTCCTGCACGTGCCGACCGAGGCCGCGGTGATCGCGACCACGGGCAAATGCGGCCGCGAGCTGTTCACGCTGATGGACCGCGCGCAGCACCTCTACCAGGTCGGCTCGATGGGCGGCGCGAGCGCGATGGGGCTCGGCGTCGCACTCAACACGACGCGGCCCGTGGTGGTGCTCGACGGCGACGGCGCGGCGCTGATGAAGCTCGGCAATCTCGCCACCATCGGCACCTACGCGCCGCCCAACCTGATCCATATCATCCTGGACAACGGCGTACACGATTCGACCGGCGGGCAGGCCACCGTCTCGGCCTCGGTCTCGTTCACCGAGATCGCGGCGGCCTGCGGCTATGAGCGCGGTTACCTATGCGAATCGCTCGACGGCTTCGTGCGCGCCTTCGAGGACATCCTGGCCGGCCCCAAGCCCGCGCTGCTGCACGTGCGCATCAGGCCGGGCTCGATGGAGAAGCTCGGCCGCCCAACGGTGAAGCCGCCCGAAGTCGCCGCCCGCTTCAAGGCATTCCTGGCCGAGCCGGCGGGGTAGGCGCGGCGCCGACCACACCCTGCTCGTCATTGCCGGGCTTGACCCGGCAATCCAGTCTTCCTTCGCAACCGCAGTGCCGCCGAGCGATGGATTGCCGGGTCAAGCCCGGCAATGACGATGAAAAGAAATGGTCACGCCGCCCGTGCGATCATCTCGAAGGGGGCGATGTCGCCGCGTTCGATGGCCTCGCGCGCATGGGCGAGCTTCTGCGGGAAGTCGGCGCCCATGATGAGATGGTTGCCCAGGAACGGCTTGCCGTCCGCCGCCGCGGCCTCGGCCTTTGCCTTCATCTCGCGGAAGTAGTCGAGCGAGTAGCTGCGCCGGTCGCGCTCCTGCACCATGGCGAAGCCGGCTGCCTCGAGAGCGCGCCGATAGGCCGCAGGGGCGGCGAGGAAGCTGGTCTCGGGCTTGGACGACCAGGGCACCGGAAAGGTGAGTTCGCCCGCGCCGACGCGCATGATGTCGAAGACGCCGAACAGGCCGCCTGGCTTGAGCGCCTTGCGTACGCTGGCGAAGACCGCGGCCTTGTCCTCGATGTTCATGCCGACATGGAGCATGGTGGCGGCATCGAAGCTCGCCGGCGGAACGTCGATTGCGAGCGCGCTGCCCTGCCGGTAGCTGACCGCATCGGCAAGGCCGACGCGGCGCGCCAGCTCGTTCGCGACCGCGACGAATTCCGGCGTCAGGTCGATGCCGAGCACGCGGCAGCCTTGCGCGCGCGCGAGATAGCGCGCCGCGCCGCCGATGCCGCTGCCGACGTCGAGCACGCGCATGCCGGGCTTGAGGCCGAGCTGGGCGGCCAGCTCCGCGGTCGCGGCTCGGCCGCCGATATGGAACTCCTCGATCGGCGCCAGGTCGTCGGGCGCGAGGCGCTCGACGTCGATCCCGCCGCCTGCCAGCACCTCGAGGATTCGGTTCAGCAGCGTTCCGCTGGTGTAGTGCGCCGCGACCTCGTTTTCGATGCTCATGGTCCCATTCCTCCATTGCCGGCACTTTCGCCCCCACCTTATCCGCCTCAAGAGGGAGGGAGCGCCGCAGCGTGGCCGAGTCTTACCCTTCTCACCCTCGAAGGGGGAGGGTCGGGGCGGGGGTGACCCACAAAGAACCAGCAAGGGTCACAAACTTATTCGCGAACTTGGGTTCTAGCCCGTCTCGATGTCGCCCGCCGGCACCGTGACGCGCACGGCACGCCCCATCAGGCTCAACAGGATCGCGACCCGCTCGGCATCGGTGCGCGCCTGGAAGATGCCCTCGAGGTCGGCGAACGGGCCGCTCGTGATGCGCACCCGCGTGCCCGGTTGGTAGTCCGGCGGGTCGAGCGCAAGCACGCCCGCCGCATCGGCGCGGGCGCGCAGGCCCTCGATCACCGGCTCGGGCACCGGCAGCGGGCCGTCCGGCCCCTGGATCAGGGTCGCGACGCCGAAGGTCGAGAGCATCGGGCGCCACGGCGTGGTCTCGAGATCGGCCGCGACGAACAGGTAGCGCGGGAAGAGCGGGCGCAGCACCACCTCGAGCTTGCGCGCATGGCGCCGCCGCCGCCGGCACAGCGGCAGCCACGCCTCGTAGCCCTGGCGCTCCAGGTTCTCACGCGCGCGGCGCTCCGCCTGCGGCTGGCTGCGCACCACGTACCAGCGGCGCATCAGCTTCCGCTCCCGATCCGGGCTTTCATGACGCCCTCCATAACACTGTGGACCGGGCGGCGGTAGTTGGGCGAGTCTGGCACCCGATTCGCGACTCCACCACGCGCCCGCACCCCTTATGCCCGACCGAGCCAACCGCAAGGATGCCCAGCGCCGCCATGGCGACCGGATGGCGCCCGAGCGCGCCTACTGGCTCGCGCGCAGCCGCTACTTCCACGACGAGGACGAGCGCATGATGCGCTTCCTCATCGAGCCGGGGAAGCGGGTGCTCGAGCTCGGCTGCGGCATCGGCGTGCAGCTCGCGGCGCTCAGGCCCGAACGCGGCGTCGGCATCGACATCAGCCCCGGCATGATCGAGGAGGCGCGCCGCGTGCACCCCGAGAGCGCCCATCCGGGGCTCCGCTTCATCGTCGGCGACATGGAGGACGCGGCGACGCTCGCCGCGCTCGACGGGCCGTACGATACCATCGTGCTCTCCGATTCGATCGGCGCGCTCGAAGACGTCGAGGCGACCTTCGCCTCGCTGCACGCGCTCTCGAAACGCGACACCAGGCTCGTCATCGCCTACTACTCGTGGCTCTGGCAGCCCTGGGTCGCGCTCGCCGAGCGGCTCGGCCTCAAGATGCCGCAGCCACCGCAGAATCGGCTCGGCCCGGACGACATCGCCAACCTGCTCGCGCTCGCCGACTTCGAGGTGATCAAGCGCGACTGGCGCATGCTGGTGCCCTACCGCCTGCTCGGGCTCGGCTGGCTGATCAACCGCACGCTCGCGACGCTGCCGATGCTCCGCCGGCTCTGCCTGCGCCACTATCTGGTGGCGCGCTCGATGCGCCATGCCGGCTATCAGCGGCTCTCGACCTCGGTGATCATCCCGGCGCGCAACGAGCGCGGCAACATCGCCGCAGCCGTCGAGCGCATGCCCCGCTTCTGCGACGACATCGAGATCGTCTTCGTCGAGGGCCACAGCAGGGACGGCACGCTCGACGAGATGAAGCGCGTGCAGGCGGAGAACCCGACGCGCGACATCAAGGTGCTGGTGCAAGAGGGCAAGGGCAAGGGCGATGCGGTGCGCAAGGGCTTCGCCGCGGCGCGCGGCGAGCTTTTGATGATCCTCGATGCCGACCTCACCGTGCCGCCCGAGACGCTGCCCAAGTTCTACGCGGCGGTGGTCAGCGGCAAGGGCGAGTTCGTCAACGGCAGCCGCCTGGTCTACCCGATGGCGCGTGGCGCCATGCGGCCCTTGAACCTGCTCGGCAACCTGTTCTTCTCGACCATCTTCTCCTGGCTCCTGAACCAGCGCTTCACCGACACGCTGTGCGGCACCAAGGTGCTGACCAAGGCGCATTACGAGCGCATCGCGGCCAACCGCTTCTATTTCGGCGAGTTCGACCCGTTCGGCGATTTCGACCTCTTGTTCGGCGCGGCGAAGCTGAATCTGAAATTGATCGAGGTGCCGATCCGCTATGCCGACCGTATCTATGGCGCGACCCAGATCTCGCGCTTCCGCCACGGCTTCATGCTGCTCAAGATGGTCGCCTTCGCCTACCGCAAGCTGAAGGCGTTCTGATGCCATGAGGCACGGAACCTCGGCGACGCTTCAGGCGCATCGCGCGATCCGCGAGGCCAAGCCGGCGTTGCGGGCGGTTTATCACGACTATTACCGGCGCATGGCGGCGCGCACGCGGCCGGGGCGGACGCTCGAGCTCGGCGCGGGCACCGGCTGGCTGCGCGCGCTCTTGCCCGACGCGATCCTGAGCGACGTGCAGGCTGCGCCCTGGCTCGATCTCGTGGCCGACGCGCAGCGGCTGCCCTTCCGCAGCGGGAGCCTCGACAACATCGTCATGCTCGACGTGCTGCATCATGTCGAGGTGCCGGCGCTGTTCCTCGCCGAGGCCGAGCGCGTGCTCAAGCCGGGCGGCAGGCTGGTGATGCTCGAGCCTGCGATCACGCCGCTGAGCCGCCTCGCCTTCGCCCTGTTCCATGACGAGCCGGTCGACATGGCGGCCGACCCGCTGGCCGCGGGCACGCCGACGCCGGGCCGCGACCCCTACGCGTCCAACCAGGCGATCCCGACCCTGCTGTTCGGCCGCGCGCGGGCACGCTTCGAGCGCCGCTTCCCGCGGCTGAGGCTCGCCGAGCAACGGCGCCTGAGCCTGTTCGCCTACCCGGCCTCGGGCGGCTTCCGCCGCTTCGGCCTGATCGCGGCTTGGGCGGTCGCGCCGCTGCTGAAGATCGAAGACATGCTGCTGCCGCTGCTCGGCCCGCTGATGGCGTTTCGCCTGCTGGTCACGCTGGAACGCCGCGCATGAGCGAGGGCCGCGCCGTCCTCTTCGTCGCGCTCGCCGCGCTGGGCTTGCGCCTCGCCTACACGCTCGGCGTCTATCTCGCGCTGGGGCCGGACGGCCTCCTGATCGAAGATTCCGGCATGTATGTCAGCCTCGCGCTAAGCTTCATCGAGCATGGCGATTTCGTAGCAATGGTCGGGGGCGGCGCGGTGCTGCCGGTGACCGAGCGCATGCCGCTCTACGTCATCTTCCTGGTCGCGCACTTCTTCATCCAGGGCAGCGCGCACCCGCTGTTCCCAGCGCTCACCCAGGCTGCGCTCGATGCCCTGACCTGCGTGCTGGTCGCGCGGCTCGCGGCGCGCTTCGATCCGCGCCTGCTGCTGCCGGCCGGGCTGATCGCCGCACTCAACCCGACGCAGATCGTGGTCGGCGCGACTCTCCTGACCGATTCGATCTTCCTGCTCATCTGTACGGTCGGCCTGACCGCCGCGCTCGACTGGATGCGCCGGCCCTCCTGGCGCAGCGCGATCCTGCTCGGCGCCGCGCTCGCGCTCGGCATCTCGGCGCGCGCCATGCTCGTGCCATGGCTCGTCGCCGTGATCGTGCTGCTGCCGCTCGGCGCGCTCTGGCTGAGGACGCTCAGGCCGGCCGCGCTCGCCCACCTCGTGCTTGCCGGCGTCATCGCGGTGGCGTGCCAGGCGCCGATCCTCGCCCGCAACATCTCGGAATACGGCACGGCGCAGCTCACCAGCCAGACCGGCACGCACGCCATGGGCTGGGTGGTGCCGCTGGTGCGCGAGGCCAAGGACGGCACCTCGCAGGCCGAGGGCGCGCGCGAGCTCGACCGCGCCTATCGCGCCCGCTACGGCGACGCCGAGCCCGACAACCCCTTCGAATCGAGCCGGCGGCGGACCGACTTCGCCTACGAGGCGTGGGCCGAGCTCGGCCTCGGCGCGACCGCCAAGGCGTGGCTCATGGGCGCGGCGATCAACCTCTTCTCGCCCGGCGTGATCCTGGCGACGCCGATCAGCAAGCTGCCGCGCACCGGCTTCTTCGACACGCCGGGCGAGAGCAAGCTCGACAAAGTGAGGAGCTTCCTGTTCGCCAACGACAACGCCGCCTATGCCTGGGCGCTGCTGCTCGGCACGCTCGGCGTGATCCTGGCGCGCGCGGCGCAGGCCGCCGGGCTTGCCGTCGGCTTCGCGAAGGGAGGGCCGGGCGCACGCGAGCGGCGGGTCATGCTGGTCTTCCTGCTGATCTGGGCCGCGTACATCCTGGCGGTCAACGGGCCGATCGCCTCGCCCAAATACCGCCTGCCGATCGAGCCGGTGGCCGCGCTGCTGTTCGCGCTCGCGCTGGTATCGTGCTTCGCGTGGCTCAGGAAACGCGCGGCCGGGCGGGCGCGAACGCCAGCAAGAGCGCGCTGAGCACGAGCAGCACGGTCTGCCACCAGGTCAGCCAGAACGAGAAGTTGAGCAGCGAGGACGCGAAGAACGCCGCGGCCAGGCCGAGCCCGGCCGCGCCGAGCAGCCGATCCTCGCGGGCGATGCGGAACCAGCGTGCGGCGAAGGCGCCGAGCGCGACGAGCAGCGCCGCGAGGCCGACGAATCCGGCATCCACGATGACCTCGATGATCCAGTTGTGCGGATGCGCCGGCACGAAGGCCTGGTTGAAGCGTGCGATGACGTCCTGCGCGCCGGGCACGTAGTTGGAGCGGTCGAGGCCGTGGCCGAACCATGGCCGCTCCATCGCGGCGTCGAGCGAGAAGCCCCAGATCTGCTGGCGGTGCGCATCGACCAGCGCGGTCGGCAGCGGCGTCTCGATCGGCCCGTCATAACGCTGGTCGACGATCGCCTCGGCCGGCGGCGGCGCGGGCGCGGTGGCGAACAGATAGCCGAGCCCGGCGAGGCCGAGCCCGACGATGAGCGCGAGCAGGCCGAGTGCCGGCAGGCGCAGCCGCGCCGCGCCCGCGAGCCAGACCAGCACGCCGACCGCGGCCGCCGCAATCAGGCCGAGCAGGCCGGCGCCGCTGTCGAGCGAGAGCACGATGGCGAGCGCCATCGGCGGGTAGACGAGCGCGGCGTGGCGCCAGGCGCCGCCGAGCCTGAAGCCGGCGAACAGCACGACCGGCATCAGGCAAGGCACCACCGAGGCGTAGTATTTGAGGAACTGCCCGGCGTCGAACGCGGCGAACGGCCGGCCCTTGAAGAGGGCATAGAAGGCCGAGCCGCCGTGCATGCCGACCAAGGCGAGCGCGCCGCAGGCGAGCGCGCCGACCAGCAGCGTCTTGGCCGCGATGATGCGCGCCTCGGCCGAGCGCGCCAGCGTGCCGGCGATCAGCGCGGCGGCGAGCACCAGGCCGACCATGCGGCCCCAGACCGGCAGCGAGTCCATCGGCGACGAGGAGAGCGCGACCGCCGGCAGCCAGGCGAGGAACATCACGACCAGCGCGAGGCCGAGCGGCCGCCGCAGCGCTTCGGCGAGCGCCGGCAGCAACGCCGTGCGCTCGCGCAGCCGCGCGGCACAGGCGGCGAGCGCGAGCACGAGGCCAAGCGCGAGCAGCACCGCTTCCGTGCTCTGGCTCGACACCAGGAGCGGCACGCCCGCGCCGATCATGCCGGCGCCGACCAGCAGCACCGCCCGCCAGGGCGGCGCGAGCCGGTCCGCGATATGGTTCGAGGCCAGCGTCATGCCGGGCACCGAAGATCGGCGCCGCTTGTTTCGCGCATCTCCGGGACCGCCGCCATCCGCTATTGCGCCGCCGGCGCGGCGCGCAGGCGGGGCGGCATCCAGCGCGGCTGGTTCTCGGTGCCGTAGGCGAAGAACTCGGAGGGCTTCTGGCGCTGCCTGAGCATCCAGCCGTGCAGCACCGGCAGGTTGTAGTAGAGCTTGGCCGCCCAGTGCGGCCACAGCGTGAGCGGCCAGGTGATCGTGGACCAGAGTTGGGTATGCTCGGTGATCGGCCGCTGGCGCCGCTCCCAGCGCGCGAGCGCGGCCCCGATGTCATCCGTCTCGCTCAGCATGTTGGCGAGCGAGAGCGCGTTGCCGATCGCGGTGCCGCAGCCCTGGCCGAGGCCGGGCGACATGGAATGCGCCGAATCGCCGACGATCGCCACCCGGCCCGCGCTCCATCGTTTCAACTTGGTGGTCTCGAAGCGGTCGTAGCGGCCTTCCGCCGGCACGCGCGCGATCATCGAGGCGAGATGCGGGAAGGCTTCCGTCCACAGCTTCTTGTCGAGCGGGATGCGCGATGCCGCGCTGTCGCTCGCGAGCATGGTGAAGCAGAGATAGAAGACCTCGCGGTTGCACGGCGTGTAGAGCAGGCGGCGATGGCCGTTCCACCATTCGCGGATGGTGCGGCCCTCCTCGGTGTCGGCATAGCCCGGCTCGTGCGGCACCAGCACGCGGATCGCGCCGTCGACATGCGGCTTGCGGCTCTTCAGGAGGCCGAGCGAATCGCGCACCTTGGAGTTGATGCCGTCGGCGGCGACCGCGAGATCGGCCGGCCATGCCTTGCCGTCATCGGTCTTCAGCACGCCGTCGGGCGTGGCGCCGACGACTTGCGAGCTGGTGATGATCTCGACGTCCGAGCGCTCCGCCGCATGCAGCATCGCCATCAGGAGCTGCTGGCGGGTGATGCAGAACATGCGCGACTTGTCGCGGCTCTCGATCGGCGCGAACGGCACCTCGTCGATGAAGCGGCCCCTGGAATCCCAACTGACGTAGGCGGGCGCCTCGGTGCAGCCGTCGAGCGCCTCGTCCGCCGCGCCGATCGCCTTCAGCACCCGCACGCCATTGTCCCAGATCCAGATGCCGGCACCGAAGGCGCGAATCTCGGGCGAGCGCTCGTGAATGCGCACCGTCCAGCCGGACCGGGCAAGCGCCGTGCCCAGGGTAAGGCCGGTGAAGCCGCCGCCCGCGATCTCCGCGTGTCGCCGTCCGCTCATGCGCCGATGCCTCGCTCGTCCGCGCTGGTGCCAAGATTGGCCAATGCCGCGCGCGCCGACAAGAGCAAGACGCAGCGTCCGCGGGCCGCCCGGTGCCCGGCGGCGGACTTATCCGTGATAGCCTTGCCCCGGCCCGCGGCCCGATCGAGGGGCGGGGTGGGGCGACTCGGATGAATCCCGGGTCCGCGGAACCAACGGGAGGCCGCCATGACCGCCGTCAAGCTCGACCATTGCGTGATCCACGTCTCGGACTGGGAACGCTCGAACGCCTTCTACCGCGACGTGCTGGGCGCCGCGCTGGTGCCGGTCCACGGCCGCTGGGCCTATCGCTTCGGCGACACGCAGCTCAACGTGCACGGGCCGGGCGTCGATGCCGGGCCGGTCGCGCGTATCCCGGTGCCGCCGGGCGGCAGCGACCTCTGCTTCGAGTGGCCGGGGCCGATCGAGGGCGCCATTGCGCACCTGGAGCGCCACGGCATCGCGGTCGAGCTCGGGCCGGGCAAGCGCAGCGGCGCGCGCGGCACCGGCATCAGCGTCTATTTCCGCGACCCCGACGGCTCGCTGATGGAATTCATCTCCTATGCGAGCACGTAGCGCGCAGATTCACGCCCACCGTGCGGAAGGCCGGCCCTCATGCTTCGACAAGCTCAGCATGAGGGCCTCACCCTGAGCCTGTCGAAGGGTGGGGCCCGACTTCGGGCCCTATGTTGGCTGGCACCAGACGGTCGGCGGACATTTGGGAATCATGCCCCGAGCACCGCGACGCCGGCGCGGGCGCATTCCTCGTCCTCCTGGCCGGTGCCGCCGCCGACGCCGCAGGCGCCGATCGCGATGCCGTCGCGCAGGATCGGCACCGCGCCGATGCTGAGGATCATGCGCCCGCCATGCGCCGCCGCGATGCCGCGGAAGATCGGGCTGTCGGCGCGCTCCTGCAATTCGCCGCTCGGCCGCCTGAAGCCGACCGCGGCGACCGCCTTGCCCTGGCTGCCATAGACGCTCGCCCACGACGCGCCGTCCATGCGCTTGAAGGCGAGCAGGTGCCCGCCCGCATCGCTGATCGCGACCGAGACGCGGATGCCGAGCTGCCGCGCCTTGGCGAACGCGCCTTCGATCACCTGGTCGGCTTCGGATAGGGTTAGGGTCACGTCGATCCTCCGTTCTCTCATTCCCGATGTTTCATGCGTGCTCCGCCGGCACACCATAACGCATGGCCCGGCCGGATTGACGCCTCTGCCGCCCGGCCTTAGGGTCCGCCAACCCTACCAGCCGCCGGCCCCATGCTCATCCTCGGCGTCCATTCCGGCTATCACGAAGCCTCCGCCTGCCTGTTCGACGATTACCGCATGGTCGCGGCGGTCGCGCTCGAACGCATGACACGGCGGAAGGTGGATGGCGGCCGAATCCCCGAGGAGGCGATCGACGAGTGCCTGGCGATCGGCGGCGCGGACCGCCGCCGGGTGGACGCGCTGGTGCTCGGCCGCGGGCCGTTCCCCTGGCGCTTCTACAACCACTTCACGGGCGGCCGGCTGGCGGAAGGGCTGGTGCGCCAGGCCTTGGGACGCGAGAAGCACAAGAGCATGGAGCGCGAGCTCACGCGCGTGCGCCGCAGCGATTCGGAAGCGATCTTCCGCGCCGACGCCTTCCTCGCGGCCGAGGGATTCCGCCCCGATTGCAGGCTGCGCTTCTTCAACCATCACTACGCGCACGCGCTGCCGACGCTCTTCCACACCGCCTGGGAGGATGCGCTGCTCTACACGGCGGACGGCGGCGGCGACAACGTGCAATACAGCCATCGCGTGTTCCGCGACGGCCGCATCGAGACGCTCTACGGCGGCGACGAGGAGCTGGCTCGCCCGATGCGGATCGACAGCCTCGGCCTCGCCTATGGTTATGCCACGCAGGCGCTCGGCTTCCGCATCAACCGGCACGAGGGCAAGCTCACCGGGCTCGCGGCCTATGGCAAGTCAACCGCCTTCGAACGCATCGCCGCGCATTTCAAGGTGGACGAGGCCGGCCAGGTGCAGAGCGGCTTCACCACCAATGCCGCGCTGCGCAGCTTCATGTTCGAGGTCGCAGGCAGTGTTTCGCGCGAGGACATGGCGGCCTCGATCCAGGCCGTGCTCGAACACTTCATCCTGGAATCGGTGAAGCAATTGCTCGCGCGCCATCCGGTGCGTCATCTCGGCCTCTCGGGCGGCGTGTTCGCGAACGTGCGGCTCAACCAGCGGCTCGCCGAGGAGACCGGGGTGGATGACGTGTTCGTCTACCCGGCGATGGGCGACCAGGGCCTGCCGGCCGGCGGCGTGCTGCAGTTCCTGCTGGAGCGCGACGGGCTCGCGGCGTGGCTCGCGCGGCGCCGGCCGCTCGACCATCTCTATTTCGGCCGCGACTATACGGCGACGGCCGACGCCGTGCTGGCCGCGACGCCGGGCCTCCGCAAGATCAGCGACGAGCCGGTGAACGAGACGGCCGCGCTATGCGCCGCCGGCAAGGTGGTCGGCCTCTATACCAACGGCATGGAATACGGCCCGCGGGCGCTCGGCGCGCGCAGCATCCTCGCTTCGCCGTCCAACCACGCGATCAACGACACGCTCAACCAGCGGCTCGCGCGCTCCGAGTTCATGCCGTTCGCGCCGGTGGTGGCGGCCGAGGACGCCGACACGGTGTTCCACCTGCCGGCCGGCTCGCGCTACGCGGCGCGCTTCATGACCATCACCTGCGCGGTGCGCGACGAATGGCGCGACCGCATCCCGGCGGTGGTGCATGTCGACGGCACGGCGCGGCCGCAGCTCATCGAGCGCGCCCCCAACCCGACCTATTACGACATCGTCGCCCGCTTCAAGGCGCTGACCGGCCTGCCCGTGATGATCAACACCAGCTTCAACGTCCACGAGGAGCCGATCATCAACACGCCCGCTGAATGCACGAAGGCCCTGCTCGACGACCGCATCGACTATGTCGCCACCGCCCGCGCCGTCTACGCGCGGGGGTGAGCGTGCTCCTCATGCTTCGACAGGCTCAGCATGAGAACTCGAACTACGGCCTCATCCTGAGCCTGTCGAAGGATGGGGCCGCGCCGCCGGGATGCTATCTGCGATTGTCAGTCGCGTTCTCGCACACCAGGAACGCCGAGCGGGTGCCGCTGGTGAAGTCGCGGCGGAGGATGCGATAGCCGGCGGCCTCGACCGCGCGGGTGAGCTTGCGCAAGGGGTAGCCGCGATAGCCGATCTCCCAGCGGTGGTTCTCCCAGGCGTCCGAACGCGGCGCGGGGAAGCGGCGGAGGAAATGCACCTTCCGGAAGAATTTGAGGCGCGGCCATTGGTGCGGGTTGAGGTAGAGCGAGAGGCCGGCTTGCGGCCCCTCATAGGGCACCGAGAGCACGAGGTAGGGCGCGCCCGTGGCCCGCAGCGCCGCGAGCACGCCGGGCACCGCGTCGAACGGCAGGTGCTCCAGCGTCTCGCAGCAGAGGATCGCATCGAAGCCGCGCAAGGATTCGGGGGCGAGATGCCGCACATCGGCCCTGATGTGGGCGACCGCGCCGTCGCGCGGGCGCTCGCCCTCGATGTCGAGCGTGGTCACCCGGTAGCCGGCGTTGGTGAGCATGGCCGTCACCAGGCCGAGATAGGGGCCGACCTCCAGCACCTCGGAAACCGGCAGGTCCTTCAGCAGCGCGACCTGCAGCCACTGATGGACGATGCGCTTCTCGCTGTAGTAGGCATGCCAGCTGGCGCGGCTTCGCGGGGTCTCTGCGGGGTCGGGCATGGTGGCGATCAGACGGCTGGAGGCGGGATGAAGGGCGAGCATAGCGGAAGCGGCCGGCGGCGGCGAACCGCATGACGGACATGGCGGGCTTCTGGCTGATCGCGGGCGCGGCGGCGGCCTGCGCGCTGCCGGCGGTGATGCTGCTCACCGGGCGGGTGCGGCGCTACCTGATCGGCCGCGCCATCCTCGACGTGCCGGGCGAGCGCTCGAGCCACACCAGGCCGACGCCGCGCGGCGGCGGCCTCGCGCTGATCCCGATCGTGCTGCTCGGCTTCGCGGCGCTGATCGTGAGCGGCGCCGTGGCGGCCAACCCGGCCGGCTGGATCGTCATCGCAGCGATGGCGGTGCTCGCGCTCGTCTCCTGGATCGACGACCGCCAGGGGCTGAGCCCGGTGACCCGCCTCATCGCGCAGGTCGGCTGGGTCATCGTCGGGCTGATCACCCTGCCGCCGCCCGGCCTCGTCTTCCAGGGCGCGCTGCCGCACTGGCTCGACTGGGCGCTCGCGGCCGCGCTCTGGCTCTGGTTCATCAACGCCTTCAACTTCATGGACGGCATCGACGGCATCACCGGCGCGGAGACCGCGGCGATCGGCGTCGGCCTCGTGCTGCTCACGCTCGCAATGCCGGGGCTCTACTCGTTCGGCGCGCTCGGCTTGCTCCTGGTCGGGGCGGCGATCGGTTTCCTGGTGTGGAACTGGCAGCCGGCGCGCATCTTCCTCGGCGATGTCGGCAGCGTGCCGCTCGGCTATCTGCTCGGCTGGCTCTTGCTCGGCATCGCGACCCAGGGCGCCTGGGCCGCCGCGTTGATCCTGCCCGCCTACTATCTCGGCGACGCGACGCTCACCCTGCTGCTGCGCCTCTGCCGGGGCGAGAAGCTGTGGCAGGCGCATCGCGAGCACTTCTACCAGCGCGCGGTCAGGGGCGGCATGAGCCACCGTTCGGTGGTGATCTGGGTCAGCCTGATCAATGTCGGGCTGATCGGCCTCGCCTTCGTCTCGCTCGGCAACCTGACCGCCTCGCTCGCCGCGCTCGGCGCCGCCGCGCTCATCGTCGCCGTGCTTCTATGGTATTTTGGGAGAGCGCTCAGGATCGCGATTCGGGAATCCCTCGTCCCGCCTCCGAAGACGGAGCGGAAGTGAGCGACATGATGCACGATGAATCGCCCGGTCATCGCTAAAACACCCTCTCCGCCCCTGGGGGCGGAGAGGGCAGGGAGAGGTGGGGGCTGGCGGTGACCTCGGCCATCCGCCCAAGGACGCGCCGCGCCCGACGCCTGCGCCGCGAGGCGAGCGATTCCGAACGCCTGCTATGGTGCGCCCTAAGAGAGGCGAACCTGCCGGTCAAGGTGCGGCGCCAGCATCCCATCGGGCGCCACATCGCGGACTTCGCGATACCGGCGCGCAAGCTCGCGATCGAGATCGACGGCGGGCAGCATGCCGGCCGCATCGAGGCCGACGCGGAGCGCACCCAGGCGCTGAACGAGTACGGCTATCGCGTGATCCGATTCTGGAGCCATGAGGTGCTGAGCAACATCGAGGGAGTCCTGCAGGCCATCGTCGCGGCAGCTGGAGCGCCCCCACCTCTCCCTGACCCTCTCCGCCCCCAAGGGCGGAGAGGGAACGAGAGCGGCGCCACACGCGAATCGCTTGAATCGGCGCCGGAGAATACGGAGAGCCGGCCTTGCGCTTGAACCGCACCTATCTCGTCGCCGCCCATGACGTGCTCGTGGCGGCCGGGGCGTTCGTGCTCGGCCTGCTGCTGCGGCGCGGCGGCGAGAATTTCTGGCACGAATCGGGCGGCTTCCTGGTCGAGGGGCTGGCGCTGTTCGCCGGCATCGCGGCGATCGTGTTCTGGCGCACGCGCATCTACCGCGCGCTCTGGCGCTATGTCTCGCTGCGCGACGTGGTCGAGCTGGTCAAGGCGGCGAGCCTAGTGGTGCTCATCTTCCTGCCCGTGCTCTTCGCGGTCACCCGGCTCGAGGCGTTCCCGCGCTCCAGCCTGATCATCATCTGGATCCTGCTGATGCTCGGCCTGATCGGGCCGCGCGTCGCCTGGCGCGCCTTCATCGAGCGCGGCATGTCGGGCGTGCTGGAGCGCGGCGGCAACGGCCGGCGGCGCGTGCCGGTGCTGCTGGTCGGCGCGGGCGCGGCGGCCGACGAGTTCATCCGCTCGACCACGAGCGGCGCCTCTTCCGGCTATCGCGTCATCGGCCTCCTGGACGACGATCCCAAGACGCGGGGCGGCAACATCAGGGGCGTGCGCGTGTTCGGCCGACTCGATGAGCTGCCGGATGCGCTCCGGAAGCTCAAGCGCCAGGGCCTGCGGCCGCAAAGGCTGATCCTCGCCGACGAGCGCGTGCCGCCCGAGCGCCTGCGCCAGCTCCTGGAGGCCGCGGACGGCTACGGCATGAGCTTCGCGCGCCTGCCACGGCTCACCGACTTCCGCACCGAAGGCTCGCAGCCGATCGAACTCAAGCCGATCGCGATCGAGGATTTGCTCGGCCGGCCGCAGACCGTGCTCGAACGCGCCCGCATGCGCGACCTGATCAGGGGGAAGCGCATATGTGTGACCGGCGCGGGCGGCACCATCGGGGCCGAGCTGGTGCGCCAGATCGCGGCCTATGCGCCGGCGCGGCTCGTGCTGATCGACAATGCCGAGTTCAACCTCTACGCGATCGACGCCGAATTGAAGGCGGGCCACCCTGACCTGCCGCGTGCCGCGCTGATCGCCGACGTGCGCGAGCGCGCCCGCATGGATGCCATCTTTGCGCGCGAGCGGCCCGAGCTCGTGTTTCACGCCGCGGCGCTCAAGCATGTGCCGATCGTCGAGGACAACCCGGACGAGGGCGTGCTGACCAACGTGGTCGGCACCAAGAACGTGGCGGATTCCTGCGTCGAGGCCGGCGTCAAGGCCATGGTGCTGATCTCGACCGACAAGGCGGTCGACCCCGCGAGCGTGATGGGCGCGACCAAGCGCATCGCCGAATCCTATTGCCAGGCCAAGGGCGCAGGCGCACGCGGCCGCACCCAGTTCGTCACGGTGCGCTTCGGCAACGTGCTCGGCTCGTCCGGCTCGGTGGTGCCGCTGTTCCAGCGCCAGATCGCGGCCGGCGGCCCGCTCACCGTGACGCATCCCGACGCCACCCGCTTCTTCATGACCACGCGCGAGGCTGTCGAGCTCGTATTGCAGGCCTCGGCCTTGGGCGCGCCCGAGCAGGAGCCCTCGATCTTCGTGCTCGACATGGGCGAGCCGGTCAGGATCGCCGATCTCGCGCGCCAGATGATCCGCCTCGCCGGGCGCCAGCCGGGACGCGACATCGAGATCGTCTATACCGGGCTCCGCCCCGGCGAGAAGCTGCACGAGGCGCTGTTCCACGAAAGCGAGCGGCGCGGCGAGACCGGCCTCGACGGCCTGCACCGCGCGCTCTCGCGCCCCTGTGACCCAGTGGTGATCACCCGCTATGTGGACGAACTCGCCGCCGCCGCCCGCGCCGGCGTCACGCCCCGCACCCTCGCGCTGATCCAATCGCTGGTGCCGGAGTATCGGAGCGGCGAGGCGGCGACGAGCCGGGCGGTGCGCTGAAAGCGTCGCCAGACATGGAATCGCGCGTCCCCCTCTCCCGCACGCGGGAGAGGGGGACGCAGATTCAGACGCCATAGGGACGGCACGATAGAACCGCTAGACACCGCCAACGAACCCAGCATGACAAACGGCACCAAAGCACCCATCCGCCGCGCCCTGATCTCGGTCTCCGACAAGAGCGGGCTTGCGGGCTTCGCGAAGTTCCTTGCCGGGCGGGGCGTCGAGATTCTGTCGACCGGCGGCACGGCGGCGGCGCTCAAGGCCGAGGGCATCGCGGTGAAGGACGTGTCGGCGCATACCGGCTTTCCGGAGATCATGGACGGCCGGGTCAAGACGCTGCACCCGCTGATCCACGGCGGCATCCTCGCCGAGCGCGGCAAGGGAACGCACCTCGAAGCGATGCGGGCGCACGGCATCGCGGCGATCGACCTCGTGGTGGTCAACCTCTATCCGTTCGAGCAGACGGTCGCGAAGGGCGCCTCGTTCGAGGATTGCGTCGAGAACATCGACATCGGCGGGCCGGCGCTGATCCGCGCCGCGGCCAAGAACCATGCCGATGTCACCGTAGTAGTCGAGCCCGCGGACTATCAGGCCGTGATGGACGAGATGGCGGCGCATGGCGGCGCGACCACGCCGGGCTTGCGCAGGCAACTCGCGGCGCGCGCCTTCGCCCGCACCGCGGGCTATGACGCGGCGATAGCCCGCTGGTTCTCGGGCCAGCTCGGCGAGCCGTTCCCGCAACGGCTCGCGCTCGGCGCGACGCTCAAGCAGAGCCTGCGCTATGGCGAGAATCCACATCAGAAGGCGGCGTTCTACGTCACCGGCGAGGCGCGGCCCGGCGTCGCGACTGCCGTGCAGGTGCAGGGAAAGGAGCTCAGCTACAACAACCTGAACGACACCGACGCGGCGTTCGAGCTGGTCGCCGAGTTCGAGGCGCCGGCCATCGCCATCATCAAGCATGCCAACCCGTGCGGCGTCGCCTTGGGCGAGACGCTGCGCGAGGCCTACCTCAAGGCGCTCGCCTGCGACCCGGTCAGCGCGTTCGGCGGCATCATCGCCTGCAACCGCCGGCTCGACGGCGCGGCGGCGCGCGAGATCGCCAAGCTGTTCGTCGAAGTGATCGTCGCGCCCGACGCCGACGACGAGGCGCGCGCGGCGATCGGCGCAAAGAAGAACCTGCGGCTGCTCCTGACCGGCGGCCTGCCCGACCCGGCGGCGGGCGGCCTGACGCTCCGCACGGTCGCGGGCGGCTACCTGGTGCAGGAGCGCGACGCCGGGCGCGTCGGCGCGAACCAGCTCAAGGTGGTGACGAAGCGCGCGCCGAGCGAAGCCGAGCTTGCCGACCTCTTGTTCGCCTTCCGCGTCGCCAAGCACGTCAAGTCGAACGCGATCGTCTACGCCAAGGGCGGTGCCACCGTCGGCATCGGCGCAGGGCAAATGAGCCGGGTCGATTCGTCGCGCATCGCGGCCCACAAGGCGGAAGAGGCGGCGAAGGCGCAAGGGCTCGCGCAGTCGCTCGCGGCCGGCTCGGTGGTGGCTTCCGACGCGTTCTTCCCGTTCGCGGACGGGCTGCTTGCAGCGGCCGAGGCGGGCGCGACCGCGGTGATCCAGCCCGGCGGCTCGGTGCGCGACGACGAGGTGATCCAGGCCGCCGACGACCAGGGCCTCGCCATGGTCTTCACCGGCATGCGCCACTTCCGGCATTGAAGGCAAGAAAGCGAGGGGCCGCCGGCTCGCCCGAACGGCTCAAACCCTCTATTGCGTCATTCCCGCGAAGGCGGGAATCCATCGCGCCACGCAACCGAAACGCTGAACCATGGATTCCGGCTCGCAAGGCTCACAGCCGAGAACCTGCGGTTCTCGGGCTCGCCTAGCGGCCGGAATGACGGTATTGCCGGTATTGGCGGAGGCGACTCGCCAGCCCCCGCTCAGGTCAGCGTGGGCTTGCGGCCGGCGAGCTTCTGGCGGACATGGTCTTCGAACGCCTCGGCTTCCTTTTCGAGGGCGCTGCCGCCCGAGCGCAGATATTCCTGCGCGAAACCCTCGACGCCGAGCGTCTCGTACTGCAACACGTGGACCAGCTCATGCGCCCACATTTCGCGATTGGTGCGGGCATCGACCTCGTTGCGGAACACCACCACATGGTCGAGCGCGACCGCGGTCACGTCGGGGTTGAGCATGACGAGGTCGGTCATGCCGCCGATCCGGTCGCCGACCACCCAGCGCACCTTGTCGAGCAGCCAGGGCGTCGAGGCGAAGAACGGCGCGAGATCGACCTTGATGTCGTCCGGCATGGCCTGCGCCTGCGGCGCCGCGCGGTCGCGCGTGTCGCTGATCGCCTGGGCGAGGCTCGACGCGGCGACGCGCTCGGCCTCGGGCAGCGCCTTGGAGAGCGAGTCAAGCAGGCCGGAGAGCTCCCCGAGCGCGTCTTGCGCCTTGCCCATCGCGCCGTCGTCGGCACGGGCCGCCCCTGACAGGGCGAGGCCGAGCGCGAGGGCGAGGGGAACGGCCCAGGCAAGCGGGCGCATCGGTGATTTCTTCGTCATGGGTTTCCGCAACCAACAATAGGGCAAGCCTACAATGGGCGCCGATTGTGGCGGAAATGCGCCCCGTGCCAAGCAGCGGCGGCCTCATGCTGAGCCTGTCGAAGCATGGGCCTGTCGAAGCATGAGGCGGGCCGGCGGAACACCGGCTGCCTCGCGGCCTCAGGCCACGATCAGCGCGCGGACCTGGCGGTTGGCGACGGCGAGCTTGGCGAGGTCGATCGGCGCGTCGCGCCGAAGCTCCTCGATGGTATCGAGCGCGCGGCCGGTGCGCTTACGGTTGGCCTCGAGCCAGGCCGACAGGCGCTCCTCGGGCGCGGCGTCGGCATCGGTGTTCTTGAGCACGGCGAGCGCGAGCGCACGCTGCTGGCCATAGAGGTCATCGACGATGGCGCGCACCGCGCGATACTGCCAATGGCTGCCATCGGCGAGCGCGCTCGCATTGTCGCGCAGCCACTCGATGGAGAGCCGGCTGCCGAGCGCGAAATAGAGCCGCGCCGCATCGAGCACGGGCACGCCCGCCGCGGCCGCGACCTCGGCGATGTCGCAGGCCGGCAGCAGCGAATCGACGGCGGCGATGCGCTTTGCCAGCGCAGCGGGCACGCCGGCCTCCTCGAACGCGACGGCGCGCGTGTGCTGAGCCTCCGCCTCGTCGTTGGCGCGCACCTTGTCGACATTGGCCGAAAGCTCGGCGACAGCGGGGCGGAAGGTCTCGATCTCGCTCCTGATGTCGAAGCCGGGCGCGCGGGTGCGCAGGAACCAGAGCGTGCCGTGCTGGAGCAGCCGGCCGATTTCGATCAGAAGATCGGTCTGCAGCGTTGCCGGGATCGCGTTGTCGAGGGCTTCGATCGCATCCCACTCCTCGCGCAGCGCATAGACCTGTCGGGCGGCCGCATAGGCGCGCACCACGTCGCCCGGCTGCGTGCCGGTCTCCTCGGCGACATCGACCAGAAAGTGCGGCCCGCCGCGATTGACCAGCGAGTTGGCGATGGCGGTGCCGATGATCTCGCGGCGCAGCCGATGCTTCGGGATCATGGCGGCGCAGGGCTGCTTCAGCCGCGCCGGGAAATAACGCACCAGATCGTCGGCGAAATAGGGATCGTCGAGCACCGGATCCTCGTGCAGCGCCTCGTAGACCACGGCCTTCGAGTAGGAGAGCAGCACCGCGATCTCCGGCCGGGTGAGCCCCTTCTTGGCCTGCAGCCGCGCGGCGATCTCGTCCTCGGCGGGCAGGAACTCGACCTCGCGGTTGAGCCGGCCGCGCCGCTCGAGGCCGCGGATCAGCCGCGCGTGCGCGCTCATGCGCTCGGCGGCGCGCGCGACCTCGACCGTGATGGTCTCGGTCTGCTGATAGTTGTTGCGCAGCACGAGCGTGCCGACCTCGTCGGTCATCTCGGCGAGCAGCTGGTTGCGCTGCTTCTCCGTCATGTCGCCCTCGGCCACCATCGCATCGAGCAGGATCTTGATGTTGACCTCGTGGTCCGAGCAATCGACGCCGCCCGAATTGTCGATCGCATCGGTGTTGAGCGCACCGCCCTGCATCGCATATTCGATGCGGGCGCGCTGCGTCATACCGAGATTGGCGCCTTCGCCGACCACGAGCGCGCGCAGCTTCTTGGCGTCGACCCGGATCGCATCGTTGGTGCGGTCGTTGGCGTCGGCATGCGATTCGGTGCTCGCCTTCACGAAGCAGCCGATGCCGCCGAAGAAGAGCAGGTCTACCTGTGCGCGCAGCAGCGCCTTGATCAGGATGTTGGGCGCGAGCGCCGTGCTTTCGATGCCGAGCACCTGCCTTGCCTCGGGCGACAGCGCGATCGACTTGACGTTGCGCTCGAAGATGCCGCCGCCGGCGGAGAGCTTCGCGCGGTCATAGTCGGTCCAGTTCGAGCGCGGCAGCTCGAACAGCCGCTTGCGCTCCTCGTAGCTGGCGGCCGGATCGGGATCGGGGTCGATGAAGATGTGGCGATGGTTAAAGGCGGCGATCAGCTTGGTGGTCGGGCTCTGCAGCAGGCCGTTGCCGAACACGTCGCCCGACATGTCGCCGATGCCGACGCAGGTGAAGCTCTCGCGCGAGATGTCGCGGCCGAGCTCGCGGAAGTGCCGCTTGACCGATTCCCAGGCGCCACGCGCCGTGATGCCCATCTTCTTGTGGTCGTAGCCGGTGCCGCCGCCCGAGGCAAACGCATCGCCGAGCCAGAAGCCGTATTCGGCCGAGATCGCGTTCGCGATGTCGGAGAAGGTGGCGGTGCCCTTGTCGGCGGCGACCACCAGATAGGGATCGTCGTCGTCGTGGCGGACCACCGCCTCCGGCGTGACGATGTCGTCCTTCACGCGGTTGTCGGTCAGGTCGAGCATGCCGCGGATCAGCATGCTGTAGCAGGCGATGCCCTCCTCCATCAGCGCGTCGCGGCCGCCTTCCTGCGGCGGCCGCTTGACGATGAAGCCGCCCTTGGCGCCGACCGGCACGATCACCGCGTTCTTCACCATCTGCGCCTTCATCAGCGAGAGCACCTCGGTGCGGAAGTCCTCGCGCCGGTCCGACCAGCGGATACCGCCGCGCGCGACCTTGCCGCCGCGCAGGTGGATGCCCTCCATGCGCCGCGCATAGACGAAGATTTCGTAGAGCGGGCGCGGCAAAGGCAGCTCGTCGAGCGCGCCCGAATCGAGCTTGATCGAGACATAGGGCTTAGGCGCGCCGTCGGCGCCGCGCTGGAAATAGTTGGTGCGCAGCGCCGATTCGATGACGTTGAGGAAGCGCCGGAGGATGCGGTCGTCATCGACGCTCTCGACCGCATCGAGCGCGCCCAGGATTTCCGCGCGCAGCGAGGACTCGTCCCGCGCCGCGATGCGTGCCGGGTCGAAGCGCGCGAGGAAATGGCGGACGAGCAGGCCGGCGAGCTTCGGATAGCGCGTCAGCGTCTCGGCCATGTAGTCGTGGCTGAACGGGATGCCGGTCTGGCGCAGGTATTTCGAGACCATGCGCAGCACCACCACCTCGCGCCAGGACAGCCGCGCCGACAGCACCAGGCGGTTGAAGCCGTCATCCTCCGCCTCGCCGGCCCAGATCTGCGCGAACGCCTCGTGGAAGGCATCGCGCATCTCGGTCACCTTGATCTCGACGCCATCCGCGACCGCCATGGTGAGGTCGTGAATCCAGACGCTCACCGGCTCGGCCGGCTCGCCGACGCCGAAGCGGATCTGGTGCGGCCGCTCGGTGAGCACCTTGAGGCCGAGGTTCTCGAGCGGCGGCAGCAGCTCGGAGAGCGGCACCGGCGAGCCCGCCCGGTAGATCTTGAAGCTGATGCGCCCCTCGCCGTCATCAGGCCGGCGATAGAGGCTGGTCTCCAGGTGGCCGGTGCGCCAGGCGTGGTCGATCCGCTCGATGTCGGCAACCGCGAGCTGCGGCGAGAACTCGTCCGCATAGCCGACCGGGAAGCTCGTGCCGTACTGGCGGAACAGCGCGGTGCCCGCCTCCTCGCCATGGCGCGCGATGAGCGCGGCAGAGAGCTGATCGGTCCAGGAGCGGACGATCTCGCCGATGCGCGTCTCGATCTCGGCGATGTCGTAGGGCGGCACCCGGCCGTGTGGCGTGTCGATCTGGAAGTGGATGCGCGCCAGCGGCTCATCGGAGATCTGCGCGGCATAGCCCGCCTGCGTGCCGGAGAAAGTATCGAGCAGCAGCTTCTCGATGCGCATGCGGATATCGGTGTTGTAGCGCTCGCGCGGCACGAAGACGAGCACCGAGGCGAAGCGGCCGAACGGGTCGTGGCGGACGAACACGCCGACGCGCCGGCGCTCCTCGACCTCGAGGATGCCGAGCGCGATGTCGAGCAGCTCGTCGGTATCGACCTGGAACAGCTCGTCGCGCGGATAGGCTTCAAGGATGTGCTGGAGCGCCTTGTAGTCGTGGCCGTTCATCTGCAGGCCGGAACGCTCCAGCACGCGATGCACCTTGCGGCGCAGCAGCGGGATGTCGCGCGGGCTCCGGCTATAGGCGGTCGAGGTGAAGAGGCCGAGGAAGCGGTGCTCGCCGACCACGCGCCCCGACGGCTCGAACACCTTCACCCCGATCACGTCCATCGGCACGGTGCGATGCACGGTCGCGCGCATCCCGGCCTTGGTGACGAGCAAGAGGTTGGGCGCGCGGATGAAGTCCGCCACCTCGGGCGGCACGCCCTGGTGCCCGGTCTCGAGCCCCATGGGGCGCACCGCCGGGTCGCGCACGATGCCGAGGCCCGAGGCCTCGTCCATCTCGTACTGGGCGGCGCCGTCCTCGTCGGTGGTCACCGCGTATTCGCGATAGCCGAGGAAGGTGAAGTGGTTGTCGGAGACCCAGCGGAGGAACGCCATGGCCTCCTGGCGGTCCTCCTCGAGCACGGGCAGCGTGGAACGCTCGATCATCGCGATCGTGTCGGCCATCTTGCCGAGCATCGCGCGCCAGTCGCGCACCGCGGCGCGCACGTCGGCCAGCACGCGCTCCATGCCCTTGGCCAGCTTGTCGAGGGTTTCGGGCGAGCTCCTCAGATCGACCTGGAACTGGATGTAGGATTCCGGCTTCAGCTCGCCGCTCGTGCAAACCTCGCCGATGCGGCTGATCATGCCGTCGGCGTCGCGCGCCACGCCGACGATCGGATGGACGATGGCGTGCACCTCCAGCCCCTCGGCAGCCAGATAGCCGGTGGTCGAATCGACCAGGAACGGCATGTCGTCATTGACCATCATGATGACGGTGTGGTCGCTGTGCCAGCCGGCCGCCTCGAGCGTCGGGTTGTAGACGCGCACCACCGGCGCCTCGCGCTCGCGCCGGCGGCCGAGCCGCCAATGGGCGAGCGCGGCGCCGTAGAGGTCGTCCTCGCTCTGCTCGACCAGGTCGAGTGCGTGGACGCCGGCGTAGTAGCGGCGCACGAACGCCTCGACCATCGCGCCTTCCTCGCCCGCGATGCGGCTGCGCGCCAGCATCGCGATCCTGTCGATCGTCTCGGCCTTCAGCTCCTTGTGCCTCGCGCTCACGATCCGGGACTCCTCTGACGCCTGGTGCTGCCGGCACACGGCCGGCGCGCCGATGGAACGCTGCTTCGACACCCCAAACGGGCCATGCTGGCTGTCGACCCGCTAATATTCCGTTGCACAACCTAGCGTGACTTTGTTACCGGCGCACGGCGACATCCGCGTCACAGGGGCATCACGACCGAGGCTGGGCTCGCCATGATCGTCGTATTCGGTTCGCTCAACGCCGACCTCGTATTCCGCGCCGGCCACCTGCCGAAACCCGGCGAGACGGTGATCGGCCGCTCCTTCGAAATAGGCCCTGGCGGCAAGGGTCTCAACCAGGCGGTCGCGGCGGCGCGGGCGGCCGCGCCCGGCAGCGCGGCGGTACGCTTCGCGGGCGCGCTCGGGGATGACGGGTTTGCCGCGATGCTCAAGGCAACGCTCGAAGCGGCAGGGATCGAGACCGGCGCGCTCGCCACCCGGCCCGGCCCGAGCGGTTGTGCCGGCATCGTGGTGGACGAGCAGGGCGAGAACATGATCGTGGTGGCGAGCGGCGCCAACCAGGCGGCGCGCGCCGCCCAGGTGCCGCAAGGCTGGCTCGGCCCCGCAACCACCCTGATCGCCCAGATGGAGATGCCGGCCGGCGAGATCGCGGCGCTCTTGTTCCGCGCCCGGCGCGAAGGCGCCCGCACGCTGCTCAACTACGCGCCGGCGCTGCCCTTGCCCGAGGAAGCGCTCCGCGCCGTGACGCTGCTCACCTTGAACGAGATCGAGCTCGCCATGCTGGCCGGGCGGCTCGGCCTGCCGGGCGGCGCGCCCGAGGACGCCGCACGCAGCGTCGCCAAGGCGCTCGGCACGCATGTGGTGGTCAGCCTCGGCGCGCAGGGCGCCTTCGCGGTCGCCGGCCCGCTCGCCTGGCGCATCGGCGTGATGCCGATCACGCCGGCCGATACCACGGGCGCGGGCGACGCCTTCGTCGGCGCGCTCGCAATTGCGCTGGACGAGGGCCGCGTGCTGCCGGATGCGCTGCGCTTCGCCTCGGTCGCCGGCGGCCTCTCCTGCCTCCAACCCGGCGCAGCCGCCGCCATGCCGAGCCGCGCCGCGATCGATGCGCGGCTCGCCGACCTGGCGCCGGCGGAGCCGGCCTGAAACCCGGTCGGTCAAACTTTGTTGAAGCGGCACACCGTCAAGCGAAACGCGCTATGCTGAAAACTCGCGGACGCCGCGCCGGCGTTCGAGGGGCACCGTCGATTCATGTCATACATGGCATCGCCATCCGGCTACACGCCGGTCAAGATCGCGCCGGGCGTCGACAAGCCGAACCTGATCGGCTTCATGCGCACCATGATCAAGGATCCGGTGCGCACGATCCCGCCGGCGGCGTACCGGCAACCGATTACAGTGTTGTCGATGGCGGGCTCGACGCTCGCCTATATCTGCGATCCCGATGCGCTGGAGGAAATCCTGGTCCGGCGCGTCGCCGACTTCCCGAAATCCCAGGTCGACGACCGCATCTTGAGGCCGGCGCTCGGCGACAGCCTGCTCACCGCGCATGGCGAGGATTGGCGATGGAAGCGGCGGCTGGCCGCACCCTATTTCGCGCCGGCGGCGCTGGCTCGTTTGGTGCCGGACATGGTGGCGCCGTTCCAGGCCTTCGCGGATGACTGGCGGCGGCGCAATGACGGTGTGCCGATCGACGTTTCGCCGGCGATGACCGCGGCGACCTTCGAGGTGATCAGCCGCACGCTCTTCTCCAAACGCGGCGAGGCCGATTTCACCGCCATCTCGGAAGCGATCACCGACTATCTGGCGCCGATCTCCTGGGTGATCGGCTTCGCCAGCCTGAAGCTGCCCGCCTGGACGCCGCATCCGGGCCGGCTCCAGATCCTGCGCGCGCGCGACCGCATGCGCGCGGTGGTCGGCAAGCTAGTTTCAGCCCGGCGCAAATCGAGCGACGCGCAGGACGACATCTGCGGCGACCTGATGCGCGCCCGCGACCCCGAGACGCAGCGTCCGCTCGACGACGAAGACGTGATCGACATGCTGCTCACCCTGATCGCAGCGGGGCACGAGACCTCGGCGAACGGGTTGACCTGGGCGCTCTATTGCCTGGCCGAGCAGCCCGCGCTGCAGGCGGAGCTCGCCGCGGAGGTGCGTCGGGTGGTCGGCGCGCGGCCGGTCGGGGCCGCCGACCTGCCGGCGCTCGCCACCGTCGAGGCGTTCATCAAGGAGACCATGCGGCTGCTGCCGCCGGTACCGCTCCTCTCGCGCATGGCCACCAAGCCGGAGAAGCTGGGCGGCCATGAGCTCGCACCCGGCACGCTCTTGTTCATCCCGGTCTATGCCATCCAGCGCCACGAGCGGCTATGGCAAGAGCCCGACCGCTTCGACCTGACGCGCTTCCTCGGCGAGAACGCCAGGCGCATCCCGCGCACCGCCTTCATGCCGTTCGGCGCGGGCCCGCGCGTCTGCGTCGGCGGCACCTTCGCCATGATGGAGATGGTCGCCGGCCTCACCACGCTCATCCAGCATGTGCGCTTCGCCGCGGTCGAAGGCGCGCGCTATGAGCCGATCCAGCGCGTGACGCTGAGGCCCAAAGGCGGCCTCCCCCTCAAGGTCGCGCCGAGCCTCGCGGCCTAAGAGAGCATCCCGGTGATCGACCCGGGCCGTCCGGTCATGCTACGACGCAGCTAGAGCGGGATCGCTTGAGATGGATCGCTGTGCGATTCATCTCAAGCGTGAACCCTGCTCTATTCAACAGGCCGGTGCAGGATCGGGGGAGGCACGCGCATCATGGACAGGTTGCGGATAGCCGTCATCGGCCTCGGCTGGTTCGGCGAGATTCATTGCGACGCCTTCACGGCGATCCCTCAGGCGAAGCTCGCCGCGCTGTGCACGCGCCGGCCCGAGCGGCTCGCGGAGATGGGGCGCAAATACGGCGTGAGCGCTCTCTATACCGATTACCGGGAGCTCCTGAAGAACCCCGAGATCGACGCGGTCAGCATCGTCACGGCGTGGAACCAGCATGCCGAGCCCGCCATCGCGGCGCTCGACGCCGGCAAGCACGTCTTCCTCGAAAAGCCGATGGCCGCGACCGTCGAGGACTGCGTGCGGGTCAGCGAGGCGGCGAAGCGCTCGAAGGGCCATCTGATGGTCGGCCATGTGGTCCGCTTCAACCCGCGCTACATCGCCGCCAAGCGCGAGATCGAGGCCGGCAAGATCGGTCGGATCGTCTCGCTCAGCGCGCGCCGCAACCTGCCCGCGATATGGACCGGGGAGATGATGAACACCGTCGGGCCGATCATCGGCAACCTGGTGCACGACACCGACCTGATGCTGTGGTTCACCGGCGCCAAGGCGGTCAGCGTCTATGCCCAGACCGTCTCGGTGCGCGGGCTCAAATACCCCGACATCGGGCAGGTCATGTTCCGCCTGGATTCGGGCGCGAGCGCGACGCTCGAATCGGTGGCCTGCGTGCCGCCGGGCACGCCGTTCGACATCGACGAGCGCATGTCGATCATCGGCACCGAGGGCTCGATCCAGATCCAGGACACCTTCCCAGGCATCGGCATCGCCACCAAGGAAGGCTTCCGCAGCCCGGACACCACCTATTGGCCGCTGCTGCGCGGCGCCATGCAGGGCGCGCTGCCGGACGAGCTCGCCTATTTCGTGCGCCGCATGCTGGGGAACAAGTCGCCCGACGACGTCGTCACCGTGGATGAGGCCATGGCGGCGACGCGGGCGACCCTCGCCGCCGAGGAATCCGCCGTGACCGGCAAGGTGGTGCGGATCAACTGACGCGCCACGCCGGTTTGGTTGCTATCGCAGGAAGCGGAAGCTCTTGCCCTTGGGCAGCTCGTCGATCCGCCGGAAGAACTCGGTCTCCGTGATCTTGGTTGGCCAATCCAGCCTGATCAATATCCAAAAGAAATTCTTCTTGCCAACGATCCCCTCATGTATATATATCGTCTCCAGCTCTTCTAAATATAACAAATCCCTGACGAAAGCTTTCCAAGGGTTTTTCAACGTATACTGATGTTGGACGCGCTCGAATAATTCATCTATTCCCATCTCGGGAGCATCCAGAAGCTCGTTCAAGATCGCGATCTGACGGCCGGCGAGCACCCGCTTGCGCGTCGAGCGAAGCCGGTTGAACAGATTGTACATCACGTCCCTGAACAGCGCCTTCTGCACGTTCAGGCGGATTTCATCGAGCAGGCGCTGGCATTGCTTCTGGATGCCGGCCAGGCCGAACTGCAGGAACGGCGTGAGGTCGTGATTCCGCGCGGCGCATTCGGCCAGCGCAGCCAGGTAGGCCGGCTTCTCGTCGTAATAGTAGTTCGACATCGCGATGAACAAGGTGTCCTTGAGCCCCGCGCATTGGAGCATCAAGGCCTCGACAGCCCGCGCCGTTCGACCATTGCCGTCCGCGAACGGATGCATCGCCCCGATGTGGTAGTGCAGGGCGAGCGCCTGAACCAGGATATCGTGACGGCGAAACTCGTCGCCGATGGCGGCCGCAAGTTCAGCAAAGGCGCGGGCGCAGGCATCGCCGCCTTCGACGCCGCGATGGCGCGGCGCGCCGAAGGTCACGTTGTTGCCGTGGCCTCTGAGTCCGCCCGGCTCGCAATGATCGTCATCGCAGCCCGTAACGATCCGCCGATGGATGTCTCGGATGAGCTGCTCGGTGACCGGCCGGTCATCCGCGAGCCCGGCGATCCAGCGATAGGTCTCGATCGCAGCGCGCACCTGACGTTGCGAACGGGTCATGGCCGCGTGCGGGGTTTCCGCGGCGAGCGCGGCGTCGAGTTCCCGCTCCGTGAACTCGGCACCCTCGATGCGCGACGTTCCGGCGACCTCCCGCTTGAGCTGTATCTCTTGAAGCTTCTCCGCCCAGCTCCGCTGAAACGGAATCGCCGCCAACGACAGAACCGCCGCCTTCGCATCGACCAGCGCCTGGGCGATGGCACCAATGTCGTATTGAATCCACCGCTCCGGCGGCCGGTAGTGAACGGTCATGAACGTTATGTATGGCTGCTTTCATTTCCACGTCAAGGTTAATGGTGTCTAAGTCTATATCATTGAAAAACAATATACCTAATGCCAGAAAGCCCCAATTGATCGCCGCCTCATTCCTCGCTCATTTCCACCTCATTTCCAAAACGCCGGGGCGCCTGATCAGGCATCACGGCGGGCATCCAGTTCGCGGCGCGGCGCGCGAGGCGGGTCTCGGCGGTCTCGCCGTCATAGTTCATGGCGCTCGGCGGCTGGCTGAACGCCGCGCGGTCGTCGAGCGCGTTGACGTTGACGACCGCGCGCAGGCCCGCGCTCGTCTCGCACAACGCCGCGACGTAGACGCCGCAGCGCCGGCAGACGAGATAATCAGCGGTGCGCGAGCCGAAGCGATAGCGCTCGACGAGCGACCAGTCCGCCGCCGAGAGCTCGGCCAGGCCGGCCGGGTCCGCCACCGTGCGGGTGGCGTGGGCGCGGCAGAACGAGCAGGCGCAGGCGCGCAGCGGGCTCTCGTCCGGCGCCTTCGATAGGCTGAGGCGCAGCCGAAGATTGCCGCAATGGCAGCCGCCCAGGTGTTCCATGTCGCGCTGTCATCCCCGCCGGCGGTGCTCAGGTCGCCGTGCCGGCATGGCGGCCGGCAGCGCCGCCGGCGTCGCGGCGAGAGCAGGCTGGCCATAGGTCTCGAACTTAGCGAGCACCCGCTTCATCTCGGCCTTGGAGAGCAGCGCCGGCTCGCCCACCTGCAGCGCGCGCCAGTACATGGCGGCGAGCGTCTCGACCTCGACGGCGAGCCTAAGCGCGTCCTTCAGCGACGCGCCGAGCGCGATCATGCCATGATTGGCGAGCAGGCAGGCCTTGCGGCCTTCGAGCGCGGCGAGCGCGTGGCGCGACAGCGCCTCGGTGCCGAAGGTGGCGTAGGGCGCGCAGCGTATGTCATCGCCGCCGGCGACCGCGACCATGTAGTGGAAGGCCGGGATGAAGCGGCGCAGGCAGGCGAGCGTGGCGGCGAACATCGAGTGCGCATGCAGCACCGCGTTGACCTCCGGCCGGCTGGCCAGGATGTCGTGGTGCCAGCGCCATTCGCTCGACGGCGCGCGGCGCCCATGAGGGCGGCCCGCCGCGTCGAGCATCACGATGTCGGCCGGCTTCATCTCGTCATAGGGCAGGCCGGTCGGCGTGACCAGCAGCCCGCCCGGCACGCGCACGCTCAGATTTCCCGCCGTGCCCTGATTGAGGCCGAGCGCGTTCATGCGCCGCGCCGTCTCGATCAGGGCGCGGCGCAGCCGCGCATGCTTAAGTGTTGCGGCCACCCGTGTCCGCCGGGAACAGGGCGGCGAGCCCTTCCCGGCTCGCCGGGCAGACGCCGCGCTCGGTGATCAGCCCGGTGACCAGGCGTGCCGGCGTCACGTCGAAGGCGAAGTTGGCGGCATGCGCGCCCGCAGGCGTCAGCGAGACGCTGAGCGTGCGGCCCGCCTCGTCGGCGCCCGAGATGCGCAGCACCTCGTCCTCGGCGCGCTGCTCGATCGGGATTTCGCGCACGCCGTCTTCGATGCTCCAGTCGATCGTGGTCGAGGGCAGCGCGACGTAGAACGCCACGCCGTTGTCGTGCGCGGCGAGCGCCTTCAGGTAGGTGCCGATCTTGTTGGCGACGTCGCCGCGCGCGGTGACCCGGTCGGTGCCGACGATGCAGAGATCGACCTCGCCATGCTGCATCAGGTGGCCGCCCGCATTGTCGACGATCACGGTGTGCGGCACGCCGTGCCGGCCGAGCTCCCAGGCGGTCAGGCTGGCGCCCTGGTTGCGCGGCCGCGTCTCGTCGACCCAAACGTGAATATCGAGCCCGGCATCGTGCGCCATGTAGATCGGCGCGAGCGCGGTGCCCCAATCGACGGTGGCGAGCCAGCCCGCGTTGCAGTGGGTGAGCAGGTTGACGCGGGCGCCCTGCTTCTCCTTCGCCTTGGCCTCGATCAGCGCGAGGCCGTGCCGGCCGATCGCCTGGTTGATCGCGACGTCCTCGTCGCAAATCAGGGCGGCCTCTTGATACGCGGCGGCCGCGCGCGCCTGCGGCCCGAGCGGCTGGAGCGCGGCGCGCACGCGCTCGACCGCCCATCGGAGGTTCACCGCGGTCGGCCTGGTGCCGAGCAGCGTCTCGCAGGCATGGGCGAGCGCCGCATCGGACGCATCCACGCGCATGGCGAGCGCGATGCCGTAGGCCGCGGTCGCGCCGATCAGGGGCGCGCCGCGCACCTGCATGCTGCGGATCGCGTGCGCCGCCTCCTCCATCGAGGCGAGACGCAGCGTCACGAAGGCATGAGGCAGCCGGGTCTGGTCGATGATGCCGACGGTGGCACCGTCCTGCCCCACCCAGATCGAACGATAGGCAACGCCGTCGACGCGCATCGGTTCCGCCTTGCCCTAAACGATCGCGTCGATCAGGCGGGCGCCGCGCGCGGCCATGAAGTAGAGCCCCATATGATGCGCGAGCGCCTGCGGATGCGCCGCGGTCTCGGGCAGGCCGGCCGCCGCGGCCACTTCCGCCGGCAAATCGTAGGTCGCGCAGCCGGGCTCGTAGACGTAGATGTCCTTCAGCGTCGGCATCATGCCGTGATTGCGCGCGGAGAGCACGGTGAGCACGAAATCCATCACGCAGATGTCGGTGCAGATGCCGACCGTCACCAGCGTATCGAGGCGGTGGCTACGCACCCAATCGACGAAGCGGTTCTCCTCGGTCGTGGTCGCGCCGACGAAGCCATTGATGCAGTCCTTGCGCATCAGCGTCGCGGTCGGTTCGACGGCGAGCCAGGCGAGCTCGGGCACCAGCTCCTCCTCGCCGCTGCCCTGCTCGCAATGCGGCGGATAGGGCGGCTCGGGCTTGCCGGGCTCGTGCGTGTCGAGGAAGGCGAGGATGGGCCGCTTGGCTTTGACGAAGGCGCGCGCGAGCCTGACCGTCTCGCTCACCATGCGGCTGACTTGCGCGTCCTCCTGCTTGGGCGCGAGGTTGCCGCCGCCGACCGCGGCGAAGCCGACCACCTCGTCGACGATGACGAGGCCGACATGCTGCCGCTCTTCGAGCGCCAGGCTCTCGAAGGCGATGGGCGCCGCGCGCGTCAGCTCGTGCGCCAGCCGATCCGTCATTTGACCTCGCTCCGTCACCGGAGCACTGTGCCACGCCGAGGGGCATCAAGCCAGGGACGCAGCCATGACGCCGGGAGAAACGACGGCATGATCACGCTCTACAGCTTTCCGCCGCTCGGCAACCTGCCAAGCCTGAGCCCGTTCTGTTTCAAGCTCGAGACCTATCTGAAGCTCGCCGGGCTCGACTACAAGACCGTCTATCCCGGCATGCCCGGCAAGGCGCCCAAGGGCAAGCTGCCCTATATCGAGCAGAACGGCCGCGCCATCGCCGATTCCGGCTTCATCATCGACCATCTCGAAGCCGCGCGCGGCGGCGGGCTCGACGCCGGCATGAGCGAGACCGAACGCGCGGTCGCGCATGCCTTCCGCCGCCTGTTCGAGGAGAACCTCTATTGGTGCCTGGTCTATGCGCGCTGGCTCGACGAGGCCAACTGGCCGCAGGCGAAGCGCGCGCTGTTCGGCAAGGCGCCGCTGCCGATCAAGCTGATCGGGCGGCCGCTCGCGCGCCGCGCGGTGCGCAAGGAGATCATGGGCCACGGCATGGGCCGCCACAGCAGGGACGAGATCTATGCGATCGCGCTCGCCGACCTGAAAGCCGCCTCGGCCTTCCTCGCGGGCAAGCCCTATTTCATGGGCGACAAGCCGCGCACGATCGACGCCACCGCGCATGCCTTCCTGACCGCTTTCCTGTTCGCCGAGGGCAGCTTCCCGATCCGCGCCGAGATGGATCGGCTGACCAACCTCAAGGCCTATTGCGAGCGCATGCACCGGCAGGCGTTCGGCAAGCCGCCCGTCGGCTGAACCGGCGACGGGGGAACCGCATGGCATCGCCGCGCTTTGCCGACGCCCGCCTGGCGAACGGTCTGCGCCTCCGCTATGCCGAGCAGGGCGAAGCCGATGGCCCGGTCGTCCTCATGCTGCACGGCTATACCGATTCCTGGTTCTCGTTCAGCCGGCTCCTGCCGCTGGTGCCGGAGCGCTGGCGGGTGATCGCGCCGAGCCATCGCGGCCATGACGAATCCGACAAGCCGGTGGACGGCTACACGGTGGACAATCTCGCGACCGACGCGCTCCAGTTCATGGATGCGCTCGGCCTCGCGCGGGCGCACATCATCGGCCATTCGATGGGCGCCTTCATCGCGCCGCGCATGGCGGCCTACGCGCCGGCGCGCGTCTCGACGCTGGTGCTGATCGGCACCGCGCCGAGCCTACGCAACGACGCGATCCTCGGCCTGTGGGACGAGATCAAGGCGCTCGGCGACACGGTGGACCCCGCCTATGCGCGCACCTTCCAGACCAGCATGGTGACGCGCGCGGTGCCGGCCGGCTTCATGGAGCGCGCCATCGCGGAAAGCCTGAAGCTGCCGGCGCATGCCTGGAAGGCGATCTGCCAGGACTTCGCGAACGACGCCGCGCCCGCCCACCTCGCCAAGGTGCAGTGCCCGACGCTGGTGCTCGGCGGCGACCACGACATCGCCTTCTCGGTCGCCGAGCACGAGGCGCTCGCCGAACTGATCCCGGACGCGCGGCTCAAGATCTACCCGAACGTCGGCCACTCGCCCCACTGGGAGGTGCCGGAGGAGGTCGCGGCCGACATCGCCGCGTTCATCGGGGAGAACGCTTAGCGCAATGGCACTATCATCTCGTCATTGCCGGGCTTGACCCGGCAATGACGAGAAAAGAGGTCATGCCGCAGCCAATGCCGCGTTCCGGCCGGCTCGCCGCCAGCGCTCGCTTCAAATGCGCCGGGTAACGGGATCGGATCGGCGATGGCGGCCGCGAGGGGAATTTATGTATCTACGAAAAACCTTGACCGCCGATTTTTTGTGGATACATTAATTGGCGAATAGCTGGGACGAGGCCAAGCGCCGGGCCACCCTGGCGGAACGCGGCCTCGACTTCGCCGATGCCGAGTTGATCTTCGCGGAACGGACGATGACGTTGCCCGATGAGCGAAGGGACTATGGCGAGCCGCGCTTCATCACCGCGGGCCGGCTGAGGGGCCGCTTCGTCGTGGTGGTATGGACCCCGCGCGAAGAGGGCCGGCGCATCATCTCCATGAGGCACGGGCATGCCGACGAAGAAGCGTATTACGACGCGCAGATGGGTTGACCCCGACGAAGCGCCGCGCCTCGACCGCGACTGGTTCGAGCGGGCGGAGATTCGCGAGGGCGGCCGGCTCGTCCGTCCGGCCAGGCCGGTCGGACGGCCGCGGAAGGCGGCGCCCAAGGAGGCGGTCAACATCCGCCTCGACCCCGACGTGCTGGCGCATTTCCGCGCGAGCGGGCGCGGCTGGCAATCGCGCATCAACGCGGCGCTGCGTAAAGTCGCCGGCCTGTAGCGGCGGATACCGCCGCGTTCGTCGGGGCGGCCGTTTAGTCGAAAATTGCATGTATTGCAATTTGCACTACATGCTGTTATTTCCCCGGTAGGAGACAGCCATGGCCACCAAAGCCGACCGCAAGGAACACCCGATCTCGATGCGCCTTCCGGAGGCCGACATCGCGATGATCGATCGCGCGGCCGGCCTGCGCGGCCGGTCGCGCACCGACTTCGTGCGCGACGCGGCGGTTCGCGCGGCCGAGGACGTGCTGATGGAGCATCGGCTGATCCGCATGAGCCCGGCAGGGTTCGCCGATTTCATGGCGGCGCTCTCCGGGCCGGCCGCCCCGGTGCCCGACATGGTGGAGCTGGCGAAGCGCCCCGCCCCTTGGGAGCCCGGCTATCGCGCCAAGAGCTGATCCTTGGCGCTGTCGGCTCCCGAACCGCTGACCGCCGCGCACGACATTTCCCAATTCACCTGCGGAAAGCCCACTCTCGACCATTGGCTCAAGAGTCGGGCGCTCTCCAACCAGGAGAAGGGCTTCACCGCCGTCCTGGTGGTTCACGAGGCGGGCTGCGTCGTCGGCTATTACGGCCTCGCGCCGACGGCGGTCGTCCCGAACGTGTTGCCTCGATCGATCCGAACCGGCCAGCCGCCCGACCCCGTGCCGTGCCTGCTGCTCGGCCAGCTCGCGACCGACATCGGCTGGGCCGCGCGCGGCATAGGCACGGGCCTGGTGAAGCACGCCCTCGAACGCTGCGTGCAAGCGGCCGCGCTCGTCGGCGGCCGCGCGCTTCTGGTCAATGCCATCGATGCCGAGGCCGCGGCGTTCTGGCAGCGGCGCGGCTTCATACCGTCGAAGGACGACCCGCTCATGCTGTTCCGCTCGATCGCCGACATCGCCGCCTCGTTGGCCCAGGCGCGAAGCGCATAGTTGGGATGCGGTCCATGTTCAGCGCGCTATGCTGCACGCCCTGAGCATGGACCGCGATCGATGACCGCCTCGTTCAAGGATCATTTCTCGTCGCGTGCCGCGGCTTATGCCGCATTCAGGCCAAGCTATCCGGAGGCATTGGCCGATCGGCTCGCCGGGCTCGCGCCAGCGCGGCTTCTCGCGCTCGATGTCGGCTGCGGCAGCGGCCAGCTCTCGACCCTGCTCGCGGCGCGCTTCGATCGCGTGGTAGCGACCGATGCGAGCGCGGCGCAGATCGAGAACGCCGCGCCGCATCCGAGGGTCGCCTATCGCTGCGCGCCGGCCGAGGCTTCGGGCCTCGACGATGCGAGCGTCGACCTCATCACTGCGGCGCAGGCCGCGCACTGGTTCGGCCTCGATGCGTTCTATCGCGAGGTGCGCCGCGTGCTCGTGCCGCGCGGCGCGATCGCGCTGATCAGCTATGGCGTGATCGAGGCGGACGGCGCAGCCGGCGAGACGCTGGCGCGCTTCTATGCCGCGCTCGGCCCCTATTGGCCGCCCGAGCGCCGCCATGTCGAGACCGGCTATCGCGGCCTGCCCTTCCCGTTCGACGAGATCGAGGCGCCGCGGCTCGCCATGTCGGCCGAGTGGCCGCTCGCCGGCGTGCTCGGCTATGTCGAGACCTGGTCGGCGCTGCGCGGCATGGAACGGGCCCTCGGCCCGGCGCCGCTGGCGCGCTTCGCCGAAGAGCTTGCTGCCGCCTGGGGCGAGCCTGCGGCGGCGCACCAAATTCGCTGGCCGCTCGCGCTCAGGCTCGGGCGGGTCTGAGGCGCGCCAGGGGACAGGCGCAGGCCGCTATGCCACCGTCGGGTATCCCGTATCGTCTTTGTGGCTTCGAAATAAGGGTTCTACGCCCTTTCCTGGTTCTCTATCGTTCTGCCTGCTCAACGCCCCGGTTCATGCGCACGGGAGGCCACCATGCCGGTTGCCAAGATCAACGGGATCGATCTCCATTGGGAATCCAACGGCGAGTCGGGCGACCCTCTCTTTCTCATCCACGGCTCCTGGACCGATCATCATGGCTGGGATGGCATCGCCCCGGCCCTCGCGCGATCGCTGCGGGTGGTGACCTACGACCGCCGCGGTCACAGCCACAGCGAGCGCCCCGCCGGGCAGGGCAGCATCAGAGAGGACGTTGCCGATCTCGCCGGCCTCATCGAGCATCTCGGCTGGTATCCCGCGCACATCCTCGGCAACTCGTTCGGCGGCTCGATCGCGCTCCGGCTTGCCGTGGAGCGGCCCGATCTGTTTCGCAGCCTGCTCGTCCATGAGCCGCCGCTGTTCGGCGTGATCGAGCACCCCGCCACCCGGGCGGCGCTCGACGATCTTCAAGAGCGGGTCCGCGTCGTGATCGAGCTGCTGGAGAAGGGCGAGATGGAGAGCGGGGCGCGCCGGTTCATGGAAACCGTCGCCTTCGGCCCCGGCGCCTGGGAGCAGCTCCCCGCGGAGATTCGGCGGTCGGTCGTGTTCAACGCCCCGACGTTTCTGGACGAGCAGCGCGATCCGGAGTGGCCGACGATCGATCTTCAGGCCCTGGCGAAATTCCCGGCGCCAGCGCTCCTTACCCAAGGAGATCAAAGCGGGCCATTCTTCCCGCTCGTGGTGGAGCGGATCGCCCAGGTCCTCCCCAATTCGCAGAGGCGAACGCTTCCCGGCATGGGCCACGTCCCGCAAGTAAGCCATCCGGAGCAATACGCCCTAGCGGTTGCGGCCTTCATCGAAGCCGTCGGCCCGCGACCGGGCGAATCGGGTTCACTCCCTCGGCGGTGAACCAGACGCGAGACCCGGGGATGGTGCCGGGTCCGGACAGGCACGGCTGCGCCCCCCGGCGCGGCAAGGACCGGTACCAGCTGGAAAACTGGAGCGGGCGATGAGATTCGAACTCACGACCCCAACCTTGGCAAGGTTGTGCTCTACCCCTGAGCTACGCCCGCGCCGCACGATCGAGCGACGGATATAAGCCGAAGCCGTCAAGCCACGCAAGTCTGCCGTGCGGAGATGACCCAAGGGTTAACTTGCCAAGTCTTGACAAGCCCGGCTCGTCTGGCCTTCAACGGCGCGACCGCGCCGCGCCGTCTTTCCGGCGAAAGCCAAGCGCGTCGCGCGACGTCGCGCGCCTAACGGCGCGACTGCGCGCGCCCGGCGACTGAGGGAACAACAAAACATATCGGAGACGCCGTGACCGCCAGCCGCGACGACCTGTTCGGGATGCTGCAATCGCTCGGCATCGAGACCACGACGCACGAGCACCCGCCGGTGTTCACCGTGGAGGAGGCCAAGGCGCATTGCGCGCACCTGCCGGGCGGGCACTGCAAGAGCCTCTTCCTCAAGGACAAGAAGGGCCGGCTGTTCCTGCTGGTCGCGCTCGATTCCCGCCCGATCGAGCTCAACGCCATCGCGAAACGGCTGGGCTGCGGCCGGCTCTCCTTCGGCCGGCCGGAGCTCCTGTTGGAGGTGCTCGGCGTGACGCCCGGCTCGGTCACCCCGTTCGCGCTGATCAACGACAAGGAGCACCAAGTCGAGGTGGTGCTCGACGCCGGCATGATGCGGGAGCCGCTGCTCAACTATCACCCCCTCGTCAATACCGCGACCACGGCGATCCGCCCGGACGATCTGCGCCGCTTCATCGCGGCCTGCGGGCACCGGGTGCAGGAGCTGGATATCTAGATCGAACGGCCAGGGCGAAGCGGCGCGCCGCACTTGCCAGCGTATGGGCGACCTGCCATTTAGTTACGTTAAAGACATAATCGGCTTGGGGTTGTAAACCGGCATGGAACAGCTGATCGGCCAAGGCGGCGGCGCGGCCGCGCCAGCCAACGTGATCAAGGACACCACGACCGACCAGTTCGCCGCCGACGTGCTGCAGGCGTCGCTGGATACGCCTGTGATCGTGGACTTCTGGGCGCCCTGGTGCGGGCCCTGCAAGCAGCTCACCCCGGTGCTCGAGAAGGTGGTGAAGGCGGCGGGCGGCAAGGTCCGCCTGGTCAAGCTCAACATCGACGAGAATCCCGAGATCGCGCAGGAGCTGCGCATCCAGTCGATCCCCGCGGTGTTCGCCTTCCAGCGCGGCCAGCCGGTCGACGGCTTCATGGGCGCGCTGCCCGAAAGCCAGGTCAAGTCGTTCGTCGAGCGGCTGGTCGGCCCGATCGGGCCGAGCCCGGTCGAGCAGGCTTTGGCACAGGCGGACGCCGCGCTCGACGCCGGCGACTTCCAAGCGGCGGGCAACCTCTATTCGCAGATCCTGCGCCATGCGCCGGGTGAGCCGCAGGCGCTCGGCGGCCTCGCGCGCTGCTTCATCGCGCTCGGCAACATCAAGGAGGCGAAGGATCTGCTCGCCACCGCCGACCCCAAGGTCGCCGAGCACCCCGCCATCAAGGGCGCGAAAGCCGCGCTCGCGCTCGCCGAGCAGGCCGGCAAGGACGGCGCGGCCGGGGGAGCGGATTTCGCCGCGCTCGAAGCGAAGCTCGCCGCCAACCCGACCGACCACCAGGCGCGCTTCGACCTCGCGATGGCCTATTATGGCGGCGGGCGCAACGAGCAGGCGGTCGATGCGCTGATCGAGATCGTCAGGCGCGACCGCCACTGGAACGAGGACGCCGCGCGGCTGCAGCTCCTCAAGCTGTTCGAGGCGTTCGGGCCGACCAACCCGACGACCGCCGCGGGCCGGCGCAAGCTCTCCTCGGTGCTGTTCTCGTAGTGTCGAGCCCGGCGATGACGCCCCCCTTCGCCTATCGCCGCGTCGAGGACCTGCCCACACTCATCCCGATCTTCCCGCTGCCGGGCGCGCTCCTGCTGCCGCGCGGCAAGCTGCCGCTCAACATCTTCGAGCCGCGCTATCTGGAGATGACCGAGGCGGCGATGGCCTCGCACCGGCTGATCGGCATGGTGCAGCCGTCGGACGCCAACGCGCCGCTCGACCGTCCCGAGGTCTACCGCACCGGCTGCGCCGGGCGCATCGTCCGCTATGCCGAGACCGAGGACGGCCGCTACCTCATCACGCTCGCCGGCATCGCGCGCTTCGAGATCGTCGCCGAGCCGCCGCTGGAGGGGCGGCTCTATCGCCGCGCCGAGGTCAGCTTCAAGCGCTACGCGCACGACCTGGAGAGCCCCGGCGCGCTCAGGCTCGATCGCGCGCGGCTGATGCCGGCGCTGCGCTGCTACTTCCAGGTCCAGGGCCTGACCGCCGACTGGCAGACCATCGAGAAGACGCCGGACGACCACCTGCTCACCTGCCTCGCCATGATCTGCCCGTTCAAGCCGAACGAGAAGCAGGCGCTGCTCGAATACCCGACCGACGCCGAACGCGGCGAGGCGATCATCGCGCTCCTGGAGATGGCCGTGCTCGAAGCACGCGGCACCGCCTGCCCGGAGCGGCGGCAGTAGCCCAATCAGGAGCCCGTCATGCCCGAGAGCCGGCCGAGCGTCGATCCGCGCCTCCTCGAGATCCTGGTCTGCCCGCTGACCAAGGAGACGCTGCGCTATGACGCCGAGCGGCAGGAGCTGATCAGCGAGAAGGCGCGCCTCGCCTACCCGATCCGCGACGGCATCCCGATCATGCTGGTGGAGGAGGCGCGCTCGCTCGACGACGACGGGCCGGCGCCGCGCGAGGCCACGTGAGCGGCTTCGAGACCGCGCACTGGCCGACCGAGCTTCGCTACCGCCGCGCCGACAAGGTTCTCGAGGTCGCGTTCGACGACGGCGAGCGCTACGAGCTGCCGGCCGAGCTCTTGCGCGTCGAGAGCCCGTCGGCCGAGGTGCAGGGCCACGGCGAGGGCAAGGCGGTGGTCGCCGGGCGGCGCCATGTCGGCATCATGGAGATCGAGCCGGTCGGCAACTACGCGGTCAGGCTCGTCTTCGACGACCTGCACTCGACCGGCATCTATTCCTGGAGCTATCTGCGCCGGCTCGGCGAGAACCGGGACGCGCTCTGGGCCGACTACCTCAAGGCGCTCGCCGCCAAGGGCCTGAGCCGGGATCCGTAGTATTCCCTCAGTCGCCGGGCGCGCGCATCCGCGCGCTTGGCTTTCGCCGCATAAGCGGCGCGGCGCAGTCGCGCCGTCCAAGCCTCGATGAGGGATGCCTCATCGAGGCTTGGAACTACCCTTTGCCCAGCCCGCCGCGAGCCTATCTGATATCGCAGACGTGCAGGGCGCGACCATTCGATCCGTTTTGCGGGGTCACCCCCACCCCAACCCTCCCCCGTCGAGGGGGAGGGGGTAAGAAAAGAACGCGCCGAGGTGCCGTATCTCTTATCCCCTCCCCCCTTGCGGGGGAGGGTTAGGGAGGGGGGTCTAATGAAACTTGTCCGGCTCACCCTTCGAAGGGACAAGGCGGGTGGAAGGTATCGCGGGCATCTCCGATTCCCGGTGCGTTGAAATGCGAGGCTTGAGATGGAGGCGAGCATGAAGCGGCGGGGCTTGTTCTACGGCGCGGCGTTCGCCGCGCTGGCGGCGCTGGCCGGAGCAACGATCTATCATGCCCCGGCCCTGGCGCATCATGGCTGGGGCTGGGCGGAGGACGAGGAGTTCGAGCTGACCGGCATGATCAAGGCGGTCCAGCTCGGCAACCCGCATGGCGAGCTCACCCTCGACGTCGCGGGCGAGGACTGGCTGGTCGAGATCGGCCAGCCCTGGCGCAACGAGCGCGCCGGCCTGACCGACGAGCTGCTCGCCATCGGCACCGAGGTGACCGCGCACGGCCACCGCGCCTCCGACCCGGCGCAGCGCCTGATGAAGGCCGAGCGCCTGGTCATCGCGGGCAAGGACTACAACCTCTACCCCGACCGCGAGTCCTAGCGCGGCAGACGCCGAGCCGGCGCCGGCCGCGTGCTCGCGGACATCCTGGCGGGCGTGCTGGGCTCCGGCCTCGCGGCCGGGCTGCGCGGCTCGACCTGGCTCTATCCCCTGGTCAATGCCGGCCACATCGTCGGCATCGCGCTGCTGTTCGGCGCGATCGTGCCGCTCGACCTCCGCCTGATCGGACTGTGGCAACGCCTGCCGATCGAGAGCCTGAGCCGGGTGCTGATTCCGGTCGCCGGCGCGGGCTTCGCGCTCGCGCTCGCCTGCGGCGCGCTGCTCTTCATCACCAAGGCAAACGACTACGCCGCCTCGACGCTGTTCCAGGTCAAGATGCTGGTGCTCGCCTTCGCCTTGGCCAACGCGCTCGGCTTCGCCGTGCTACAGCGGCGGCGCAAGAACACGGTGGCGCCCCGCCCTGCCCTCTCCCAGCGCATCATGGGCGCGGCCTCGCTCACGGCCTGGCTCGCCGCCATCCTGCTCGGCCGCCTGATCGGCTATTTCTGAGCCAAGCCCTCGCCTCACCCTGCCCTCACCCCTCTCCCACGACGTGGGAGAGGGTTACGGTGAGGGTCTGTTCGGCCGCCCGATCCGCTCCGCCTCAATGCAGCGCGCCGCCGCGCGGGCGGCGCTTTGCCTGGCTGATCAGGTGCTGCAGGTCGGACGGGCAGGCGTTGTCGTATTCGCGCTGCACCCGCTCGAGGATGCGGCCGACCGGATCAGCCGGCCGGCCCAGGCGCTCCCCCGGCGTGGTCTCGCGCAGCACGTCGAGCGCGGCGCGGAACGCCCTGAACAGCTCGGGCGGCAGGCCGGCCTGCTCGTAGAGCGACTTGAAGCCGAGCTCGCCGTCGTCGGCGATCAGGGCCGCGGCGTTGTCGGGCGGGATGCCGGCGAGCGTGGCCAGGCTGACCTCGAAGAAGCGCCTATCGCCCATGGTGAGCGCGCGCATGAGCAGCGTCGGCGTCAGCTTGCCGGCGGCATGCAGGCGCGCGGCCAGCATCTCGGCGTCGAACCGGTTGGGCAGGTCCGCGGCGTCGCTCGCGAGGGTCTGCTCGCCGGCCTGGTCGGCTAGCGTGGTCGCCAGCCCCGGCGCGAGCTTGTGCTTCTCGATCAGGCGCTCGCGCAGGCTCTCCGAGACCGACTGGATCAGCCGCTCGGTGATGGCGAGCGGCAGCGCCGCCCGCTCGACCAGGAGGCCCTGCACCAGATTGTCGGCGGAGAAATGGTCGATGATCTCGTGATAGGCCGCCTCGCCGAGCGCGGCGCCTTCATTGCCGAGCACCGCTGTCACCACCGCGGCGTCGTGCGTCGCGACCAGCGCGCCCGAGACCGCCTCGCTCACGCTCGATCGGCTCGCGATCGCGATCTGCTTGGCGGTGTTGCCGGTCGCGATGACGGCGAGCAGGTCGTCGTCGGGCAGCGCCGGCGAGAGCCGGATGAAGGGCAGCGACACGGCGTCCTCGTCGGCCGCGATGGCGCGGGCGAGCGCGGCCGGCAGGTCCGGGCAGGTCGCGATGTTGAGCGCGAGCGTCTGGCGCACCCGCAGCTCCACGTCGCGCGCCAGCTTCTCGAAGATGGCGAGCGCGATCTGGCGCTCGGGCGCGGCGAGCCCGCCCGCGCCGAACAGCGAAGCCAGGTGCTGCGCCGCGTCGATGCGCGTCTCGGCCGAGCCCTCCGCCTGCATCCGGTTGCGCAGCGTGACGAGCGTGTTGAGCGTATCGTCGGTGATCGACATGCCTGCACTCTCCTTGCGGCGTACCGCCGGCCTGGTGCATGGACCCATCGGTCATCGACCCGGCTCGTGCGCAGAAGCGTGCGTCGATCGTCTGTCAGGATGGTGACCTGCCTGTTAAAGCTATTGGCTAACGCGATTGGTAAACTGCGGGCGGAGCGAAGCCATCCGACGAGAAACGGCCACGATGGCGCCTGCCCCTTTCGTCATGCCCCGCGCAGGCGGGGCATCCAGGGACGGCGGCACTGCGGTTCCCGAGGATTCCTGGATTGCCGGGTCAAGCCCGGCAATGACGATTTTTTGCATGCACGTCCACCGCTGCGACCTTGGCGAGACGGCGATCCATTCACGGATCGTCATCGGCCAGCAGCACGTCAAGCTTCTCCCCGGTCAGGCCGCGCCGAGCCGCGCGCTCAGCGATCAGGTCGCAGCAGCATTGGAGCTCGCCGGCATTGCCCGCGCTCAAACGCTCGTATTCAGCCGCCGAGAGCAGGACGGCCACATCCCGCTTCCACCGGCGGATTACGACCGGTTCGCGCTGGGCGGCGTCCAGTAGCGCAGCGAATCGCTGTTTCGCATCGGTGGCGGAGAGGTAACGCATGAAGTCGATATGATCAAAATGGGCTAGATAGTCGAGACGAAACGCCCACCACCCTACAACTTCTCGCCCCGCGCGAGCCGCGGCAGGTCGCCGAGAGTGCCCATGGCGTGGCGCATGAAGAGGCGCTTCAAGGGCCTGATGCGGTTGACCGCGGCGAGGCCGAGGTCGCGGGCCAGCACGACGGGGGCCACGTCGTTGGAGAACAGCCGGTTGAGCCCGTCGGTGACCGCGATCAGCGCGAGCGTATCGAAGCGCCGCTGACGCTCATAGCCGGCGAGCAGATCCCTGGTGCCGATGTCGAGCCCGAGCCGGTGGCGGTCGACGATCAGCTCGGCGAGCGCGGCCACGTCGCGCAGGCCCAGGTTGAAGCCCTGGCCCGCGATCGGGTGGATGGCGTGCGCCGAATCGCCGACCAGTGCGAGCCGCTCGGCCGCATAGCGGCGGGCATGGCTGAGCGCGAGCGGATAGCTCCAGCGCGGGCCGACCACTTCGAGCTTCCCTAAGAAATCGCCGAAGCGGCGCGCCATCTCGTCGTGGAAGGCGGGCTCGGGCAGCGCCATCAGCGCGGGCGCCAGGCTGTCGCGCTCGGTCCACACCAGGGAGGAGCGGTTGCCCGTCATCGGCAGGATGGCGAACGGCCCGGCGGGCAGGAAGCGCTCGTGCGCGATGCCGCGATGCGGCCGCTCATGCGCCACCGTGCAAACGATGCCGACCTGCGGATAGCGCCACGCCACGGTGCCGATGCCGGCGGCGGCGCGCAGCGGCGAATCCCTGCCCTCGGCGACCACGGCGAGGCTGGCGCGCAGCGTCCTGCCATCGTCGAGCGTAGCGGTGATCGAGCCGGGTTCGGGCGCGAGGCTGGCGACCCTCGCGGGCGTGAGGTGGCGGAGGCTCGAGCACTCCGCCGCTTCGTCGAGCAGCGCCGTGCGGGTTTCACGGTTCTCGACGATGAAGCCGAGCGGCTCCGGCCCGACCAGCTCGTGGTCGTAATGAAGGAACAGTAGCGCCTCGCCGTCCGAGACGCGGATTTCGAGGATCGGCTCGGCGACCGCCTCGAGCCGGTGCCAGACGCCGATGGCATCCAGCATGCGCTTCGAGCCGAGCGCGATCGAGGAGACGCGGCCATCGAACGCTCGCGCCCGCATCGCCTCGGGCGGCTCGGCATCGACCACGGCGACCTCGAGCCCGGCGCTGGCGAGCGCCACGCCGAGCGTGAGCCCGACCAGGCCGCCGCCCGCGATCACGACGTCGGCGCGCGCCTCGCCCGCGGTTTGCTCAGGCTTGTCCATGCGCCTAGTATCGCCGCGCCGCCACGGCGCTCAAAGGAATAAGAGGAGATCGGGTCGAGGATGAGCGGGAACTGGCACGAGGAGACCGCGCTCGCGCTCGGCGCGGGCATCGCCAAGGGCAGGATCGATCCGGTCGAGCTGACCGAGCATTTTCTGGAGCGCATCGCGAAGCACGATCCAGAGCGCCGCACCTATCTGAGGACGACGCCCGCCCGCGCCCGCGCCGAGGCGCTGGCCGCCCGCCGCCGCGCCAAGGAGGGCCTGCGCGTCTCGCCGCTCGACGGCGTGCCGGTTTCGTGGAAGGACCTGTTCGACACCGCGGGCGACGTCACCGCGCACGGCTCGTTGACCTTGCAGGAGCGCGTGGCCCAGAGCGACGCCCTGGTGGTGCAGCGCGCCGCGCGCGCCGGCCTGATCTGCCTCGGCAAGACCAGCCAGACCGAGTTCGCCTATTCGATCCTCGGCATCAACCCGAAGACCGGCACGCCGGCCAACCCGTTCGACGCCAAGGTCGAGCGCGCGCCGGGCGGCTCGTCCTCGGGCGCCGCGGTCTCGGTCGCGGCCGGGCTCGCCGCCGGCGCCATCGGCTCGGATACCGGCGGCTCGGTGCGCGTGCCCTCGGCCTGGAACGGCCTGGTCGGGCTGAAGACGACCTTCGGCCGGCTGCCGCTGGAGGGCGCGCTGCCGCTCTCGCCGAGCATGGACACGGTCGGCCCGCTGGCGCGCAACGCCGAGGACTGCGCGGCGCTCTTCTCGATCCTCGACGGCCGGGGCGGTGTCGGCGCGGCCCAGCCGGTCGACCTCGCGGGCGCCTCGCTCGGCGAGATGCGCCTGCTCGCGCCGAAGGCGGGCCTGCTCTGGCGCGACCTCGAGGACGGCATCGGCGACGTGCTGGAGGCCGCGCTCGGCAGGCTCGCCAAGGCCGGCGCCAGGATCGCGGCGGGCGAGGCGCCCGAGTTCGACGAGGCGGACGCCGCGCTCACCCGCTACGGCCCCTATCACTCGGCCGAGGCCTATGCGCTCTGGAAGGACGCCGTCGAGGCACGTCCCAATCTGGTGTTCAAGCCGGTGCTGGAGCGCATGCGCTTCGGCGCCACCATCGGCGCGACCGCGCTCGAGACGGTCAAGGCGATCCTGCGCGGGCTGGGCGACAACGTCACGGCGCGCATCCGCGCCGAGGGCGCGATCGTTGCGCCGACCGCGGCGATCAGCCCGCCGCCGATCGCCCGCCTCGAGACCGATTTCGAGTTCTACGCCAAGGCCAACGTCAAGGGCCTGCGCAACACCCGGCTGGTCAATTTCCTCGGCCTCTCGGCGATCACCGTGCCCTGCGGCAAGGACACCACCGGTATCCCGGTCGGCCTCATGCTGATCGGCGCAGCCGGTTGGGACGAGCGCCTGCTCCGCATGGCCAAGGCGATCGAGGCGGCGCTCGCCGACTGATCATCGCGTAGGCAGCGTCGGCCGACTTGCTGCCCAAATCGGCAGCAGGCGGCCGGCCCGCTTATCCCGCAGCGCACAAAAAAACCGCGGAATCCCGGATTTCCGCGCTGCACTGCCGTTCTGGCACGTTTCTTGAAGTTTCGTTACCGGACGACGGCCTGAGTCGACCGGCGCGACGCTTAACGCTTGCCGGCGGCAAAGGGTGGACGGCCGCAAGACGGGAGACGAAGACGATGACTAAATTCCCCCTGATCCGCGCCGCGACGGCGCTTCCCCTGTTCGTTCTGGCCACCGCGCTCGGCGCCGGTGGTGCCTTCGCCCAAGAGGAAGAGGCCGCGGCCGAAGCGGTCGAGGCCGTGGCGGAGGCGGTCCCCACGCTCGATACCGGCGACACCGCCTGGATGATCGTCTCGACGGTGATCGTGCTGCTGATGACCATCCCGGGCCTCGCGCTCTTCTACGGCGGCATGGTGCGCAAGAAGAACGTGCTCTCCATGTGCATGCAGAGCTTCGCGATCACCTGCCTGGTGACGCTGCTCTGGTTCATCGTCGGCTACTCGCTCATCTTCACCGAAGGCGGCGTGCTCTATGGGGGCTTAAGCAAGGCGTTCCTGCTCGGCGTCACGCCGGAATCGCTGGTCGGCACCATTCCCGAAACCGTCTTCATCTGCTTCCAGCTCACCTTCGCGGTCATCACCACCGCGCTGATCACCGGCGCGCTCGCCGAACGCATGAAGTTCGGCGCGCTGCTGGTGTTCGCCGCGGTCTGGCTGCTCGCGGTCTATGTGCCGATCGCGCACATGGTGTGGGGCGGCGGCCTCTTGGGCACGGCCGGCGTGCTCGACTTCGCGGGCGGCACCGTGGTGCACATCAACTCGGGCGTCGCGGGCCTGGTCGCCGCGATCTTCCTCGGGCGACGGGTCGGCTATGGCCACGAGAACATGCAGCCGCACAACCTGACGCTCTCCCTGATCGGCGCGAGCCTGCTCTGGGTCGGCTGGTTCGGCTTCAACGGCGGCTCGGCGGTCGGCTCCAACGGCCTAGCCGGCCTCGCGCTCCTGGTCACCCAGATCGCGGCCGCGATGGGCGCGCTCGCCTGGATGGCCATCGAATGGCTGGAGAAGGGCAAGGCCAGCGTGCTCGGCATCATCTCGGGCGCGATCGCGGGCCTCGTTGCGATCACGCCGGCGGCGGGCTTCGTGGCGCCGGCCTCCTCGCTCGCCATCGGCGCGCTCGGCGGCCTCTTCGCCTACCTCGCCTCGACCAAGCTCAAGCACTGGCTGAAATACGACGACAGCCTCGACGTGTTCGGCGTGCACGGCATCGCGGGCTTTGTCGGCGCGATCCTGACCGGCGTGTTCGCCGCCGCCGCCTTCGGCGGGAAGTCGGGCGCGGTGGACGGCGCCGGCGAACAGATCCTGACCCAGCTCTACGGCGTGGTCGTCACCATCGCGTGGTGTGCGGTGGTCACCGGCGCCATCATGCTGGCGCTCAAGGCCACCATCGGTGTCAGGGTCTCGGAAGATTCGGAGCGCGAAGGTCTCGACATTCGCGCACACGGCGAGTCGGTCGCGTAGGGGGACGCGACCTGCGGCGACCGTACCTTTGGGGTCCTCCTCTCTCCGGCGGGTACGGTCGCCGCACCTTCTCTCAGGATCAGCCCTTGTTCCAGGATCAGGCCTTGGCCCGGCGAAGCAGAACCTCCCCCTCCCGCACGCGACGCCACCCCGCGGCGCCGCACGCCGCCGGGGTCTCCGGATCAGGCGCGATTTCGAAGCGTGACGGTCTCGACGACACTCGCGCTCATGCCACGTCGGTCGCGTTGGGGGACGCGGCCAGCGGCGACCGTACCTTTGGGGTCCTCCTCTCTCCGGCGGGTACGGTCGCCGCGCCTTCTTTCAGGCTCGGCCCTCGACCCGGCGGAGCGAACCCCAGCCCTGCCGCGGAAGCTGCCATAGCAAGGCGCCGCGCGCCGCCATGGGCCTCCTCGGGATCATAAAAAGTTTCGGCGCGAGCATCTCGCGACGCCCGCGCCTATGTCGTGTCGGTCGCGTTGGGGGACGCGGCCTCCTGCGGCGATCGTACCTTTGGAGTTCTCCTCTCTCCGGCGGGTACGGTCGCCGCACCTTTTCACATCTTGGGCCGGGTGTGCTATTGGTTTCTCGCGATTCGCGATCTGTTCTCTGAACGGCGCGGCTGACCGGCGCGGTCGGCCGTGCCGGCATTGTGGAGGCCGCCCGGCCCGTCATGGCCACCCGAGCCGAAGGGGAGCGCCGGCTCCCGTTCCTGCCCGATGGCGTTGCGCGCTTCTTCGTCCGCCGCCTGCACGAGCTGGCCGGCGCCGGGCTGGTCGCGCTCGCCGTCCTGCTCGGCCTCTCGCTCGCCAGCTTCGATGCGGGCGACCCCTCGTTCAGCGTGTCGACCGCGGCGGCGCCGCGCAACCTGCTCGGCCTGCCCGGCGCCTATACCGCCGACTTGGCGCTGAATGCCATCGGCATCGGCGCGGTGGTCGCCATCCTGCTCGCGCTCGCCTGGGGCTGGGCGCTGATCAGCCATCGGGGCCTGAGCCGAAGGCCGCTCCGCCTCGGCCTCGCGCCGCTCGTCGTGCTGCTGGCGAGCGTCGGGCTCTATGGCGTTCCCGCGCCCGCGGGCTGGCCGATCCCGGTCGGGCTCGGCGGCGCGCTCGGTGACATCGTGGGCGGCGCCATCCAGCGCCCGCTGGTCGGGGCCGGCGTGCCGGGCTTCGTGCTGCCGCTGGTCGCCTTCGCGCTCTGCCTCGTCGCGCTGGTGGCATCGCTCGGCCTCACCGCGGCCGAATGGCGCGCCCTCTACCGGGCGATCCGGCTGGCCTTCCGCTATGCGCTGGCGCTGCCGGCCGGCTATGCCGCGCGGTTCATCCGCGCGCGCCTGAAACGGCGGGCGGCGCCCGAGGCGCGGCGCGAGCCGGCGGCGACCCTGTTCGACCATGTGGCGCCCCAGCCCGCATGGCAGGACGACGAAGAAGACGACGTCGAGGCCGTGCCGCCGGCGCCGGCCGCCGCGGCAACGGCGAGCCCGCGCGTCGAGGCGCCGGTCAAGGCGGTCAAGGCCGGCCGGCGCGCGAGCGCGGACCGCCAGGGCGCGCTCGAGCTCAGCGCCGGCACCGAGTACGAGCTGCCCTCGCTCGGCCTCCTGACCGAACCGGCGGCGCCCAAGCGCGGCGCCGCGCTCGACGAGGCCGCGGTCGAGCAGAACGCCCGCCTGCTCGAATCCGTGCTGCAGGATTTCGGCGTGCGCGGCGAGATCGTGAAGGTGCGCCCCGGCCCGGTGGTCACGCTCTACGAGCTGGTGCCCGAGCCCGGCACGCGCACCTCGCGGGTGATCGGCCTCGCCGACGACATCGCACGCTCGATGAGCGCGGTCTCGGTGCGCGTCGCGACCGTGCCGGGCCGCAACGTGATCGGCATCGAGCTGCCCAACCCGCAGCGCGAGACGGTTTACCTGCGCGAGCTGCTCTCCAGCGAGGCCTACGAGAACACGGTGTCGCGGCTCACCCTCGCGCTCGGCAAGGACATCGCCGGCAACCCGATCATCGCCGACCTCGCGCGCATGCCGCACCTGCTCGTCGCCGGCACCACCGGTTCGGGCAAGTCGGTCGCGATCAACTCGATGATCCTGTCGCTGCTCTACCGGCTGCCGCCCGACCAGTGCAAGCTGATCCTGATCGACCCGAAGATGCTGGAGCTCTCGGTCTACGAGGACATCCCGCATCTGATCGCGCCGGTGGTCACCGAGGCGCCCAAGGCCGTGGTCGCGCTCAAATGGGCGGTGCGCGAGATGGAGAGCCGCTACCAGGCGATGTCGCGGCTCGGCGTGCGCAACATCGCGGGCTACAACAAGCGGCTCGAGGAAGCGCGCAAGAAGGGCGAGGTGCTGACCCGGCGCGTGCAGACCGGCATCGACGCCGAGACCGGCGAGCCTGCCTTCATCGAGCAGGAGCTCGGCCTCGATCCGCTGCCCCACATCGTCATCGTGGTCGACGAGATGGCCGACCTCATGCTGGTCGCCGGCAAGGAGATCGAGGGCGCGGTGCAGCGCCTCGCCCAGATGGCGCGCGCCGCGGGGCTCCACCTGATCATGGCGACGCAGCGCCCGTCCGTCGACGTCATCACCGGCACGATCAAGGCGAACTTCCCGACCCGCATCAGCTTCCAGGTGACCTCGAAGATCGACAGCCGCACCGTGCTCGGCGAGCAGGGCGCCGAGCAGCTGCTCGGCCAGGGTGATATGCTCTACATGGAGGGCGGCGGGCGCATCATGCGGGTGCACGGGCCCTATGTCAGCGACGCCGAGGTCGAGCGCGTGGCCGATGCGCTGCGCGCCAAGGGCCGGCCCGAATATTTCGAGGACGTGCTGGAGGACCCCGAGGGCACGCCGGGCGGTACCGAGAGCTTCGGCGACGACCCGCTCTACGACCAGGCGGTGGCGCTCGTCGCGCGCGAGCGCAAGGCCTCGACCAGCTTCATCCAGCGCCATCTGCAGATCGGCTACAACCGCGCCGCGCGCATCATCGAGCGCATGGAGGTGGAAGGCGTAGTCAGCCGCGCCAACCACGTCGGCAAGCGCGAGGTGCTGGTCGGCGACCATTCGGGCACGGGCTGAGCGGAACTCGCCGCCGCGCTGGAAACCGGGCGGCCGGCTGCCTACCTGAATGAGACACCCATGCCCCGGCCCTCTCCGCGCCGCGCGACGGGCGCAGCGCCGCCATCCGTTTCACCTCCAGAGGCCACCCCGTGAACCTGCACCGCTTCCTGCTTGCCGCCCTGCTCGCCGCCGGCCTTGGCCTTGCCGCCGCCGCGCCCCAACCGGCGCACGCGGCGGGCGCGACCGAGGCCGCGCTGAACGCCGAGCAGCGTGAGGCGCTCGACCAGGTCGAGGCCTATCTCAACGACGTGCGTTCCCTGCGCGCCCGTTTCATCCAGCTCGCGCCGGACGGCGGCGTGGCCGAGGGCGACTTCTACCTGCGCCGGCCCGGGCGGCTCCGCTTCGAGTACGACGCGCCGGTGCCGATCCTGATCGTCGGCGACGGCTTCCTCCTGCACTACCACGACAAGGAGCTCGGCCAGATCAACGAATGGCCGATCTTCGACACGCCGATCGGCTCGCTCAGCCGGGACAAGGTGGGTTTCGGCGACGACCTGGTGGTGACCGAGGTGGCGACCGACCCCGGCCGCATCACGGTGACCGTGGTGCGCCGCGACGACCCCGGCGAAGGTTCGCTCACGCTCTTCTTCACGCGCGACCCGATGCGCTTCGTGCAATGGCGCGTCAAGGATGCACAAGGCCAAGTCACCACCGTCGTGCTCGAAGACCTCGAGATCAACGTCCAGGTCTCGGCCGAACTGTTCGTCTGGAACCCGCCGAAAGGGCCGCAGCGTTAACGTTCCGCCGCTCGGTCATGGTTGCAGCGATGGGCACTCAAACCCACATCGTCATCGCCCGGCTTGACCGGGCGATCCAGGAATTCTCGGCAGCCGCGATGCCGCTGCCCTGGATGCCCCGGTCAAGCCGGGGCATGACGAAGGGAGATGCGGTCACGCCGCGCCGCGCGGGCGCAGCGGTCCGGACGTGACGATGCTATGATGTCGATCAGTATCACGAACGAAGCTGATGCTCTCATGACCCGCCATTTGCCCCTGCCGCTGATCGCGATCCCGGCCGATGTGCGCGAGATCGGCATCCACCCGTTCCACGTCGTCGGCGAGAAATACATCACCGGCGTGATGCAGGGCGCCGGCGCGCTGGCGCTGCTCGTGCCCTCGCTCGGCGACGCGATCGACCGGCGCGACCTCATCGCGCGCATCGACGGCATCCTGTTCACCGGCAGCCCGTCCAACGTCGAGCCGCATCACTATGAGGGGCCGGCCAGCCGCGAAGGCACCATGCACGACCCGCAGCGCGACGCCACCACCTTGCCGCTCATCCGCGAGGCGATCGAGGCCGGCGTGCCGATCCTCTGCATCTGCCGCGGCATCCAGGAGCTCAACGTCGCGCTCGGCGGCACGCTGCACCAGCATGTCGAGGAGGTGCCGGGGCTCTTGAACCATCGCGCCGACACCACGCAGCCGCGCGACGTGCAATACGCGCCGGCGCATACCGTGCGGCTCGAACCGGGCGGCGTGCTCGCCGGCCTCTGGCCCGAGCCCGAGGTCGGCGTCAACTCGCTGCACGGCCAGGGTATCGACCGGCTCTCGCCGCGCCTTGCCGTCGAGGCGCGCGCGCCCGACGGGCTGGTCGAGGCGGTGCGCGTCAAGGACGCGGCCAGCTTCGCGATCGGCGTGCAGTGGCACCCGGAATGGAAGGTCACCGAGAACCCGTTCTCGATGGCGCTGTTCCGCGCCTTCGGCGATGCGGCGCGGGCGCGCGCCATGCGCCATCTCGCCGATAGCCCGGCGCAGGCCGCGCGCGTTTTACAAGGCAGCCACGCCGGACCATGATGCGCGCGGGCGCGCTACAGCCGCGCCCTTCTCGTCCCGCCCCTTCCCCGGAGACCGCCGATGACCGCGCGCGCGAACCCGAGGCCCGAGACCCTGCGCTGGCAGGAACTCGACCACCAGCACCACCTGCACCCCTTCACCGACTATAAGGACATGCTCGCCAAGGCGAGCCGCATCATCGTGAAGGCGGAGGGCGTCTACCTCTGGGACTCGGAGGGCGAGAAGCTGCTCGACGGCATGGCCGGGCTCTGGTGCGTCAACCTCGGCTATGGCCGCAAGGAGCTGGCCGAGGTTGCCTACAGGCAGATGCTTGAGCTGCCCTACTACAACACCTTCTTCCAGACCGCGACGCCGCCTTCGATCGAGCTCGCCAAGGCGATCGCCGACGTGACGCCGCCCGGGCTCGATCACGTCTTCTACGGCAATTCGGGCTCGGAGGCGAACGACTCGATCGTCAAGATCGTGCGCTATTTCTGGAAGCTGCAGGGCAAGCCGGAGAAGACCGTCTTCATCGGGCGGGACTACGGCTATCACGGCGTCACGATGGCGTCGGCGAGCCTCTCCGGCCTCAAGCCGATGCAGACGCAGTTCGGCCTGCCGCTGCCCGGCTTCGAGCATATCGAGACCGCCTATTGGTGGCGCCACGGCGGCGACATGGAGCCGCAAGCCTACGGGCTGAAGGCGGCGCGCGCCTTGGAAGAGAGGATCCTCGCGCTCGGGCCCGAGCGGGTCGCCGCCTTCATCGGCGAGCCGATCCACGGCGCCGGCGGGCTGATCGTGCCGCCCGGGAGCTACTGGCCGGAGATCGAGCGCATCTGCCGCAAGTACGACGTGTTGCTGATCTCCGACGAGGTGGTGTGCGGCTTCGGCCGCACCGGCGCCTGGTTCGGCTGCGAGAGCTTCGGCTTCACGCCCGACCTGATGACGGTCGCCAAGGGCCTGTCGTCGGGCTACCTGCCGATCTCGGCCGTGGTGATCGGCCCGCGCGTCGCCAAGGCGCTCAACGAGGCCGGCGAGGAGTTCGTACACGGCTTCACCTATTCCGGCCACCCGACCTCGGCCGCGGTCGCGTTCGAGAACATCCGGCTGATGCGGGAGGAGAAGGTGGTCGAGCGCGTGGCCGATGTGATCGGGCCTTATTTCCAGCGCCGCTTCGCCGAGCTTGCCGACCATCCGCTGGTCGGCGAGGTGCGCGGAAGGGGCCTGCTCTGCGGCATCGAGCTGACCGCCGACAAGAAGACGCGCCGCAACTTCGAGCCCGAGGGCAAGATCGGCCTGATCTGCCGCAACCATTGCTTCCGGAACGGCCTCGTCATGCGCGCGACCCGCGACACCATGCTCGCCTCGCCGCCGCTCGTCATCAAGGAGAGCGAAGTCGATGAAATGGTGGCGAAATTCCGCCGCTGCCTCGACCTGACGGCCAAGGAGATCGGCCGCTGAGGCTACCCCTGCCGGCGTGACGGCCAGGCATCACAGGTCTCGCACCCATTTCGCTTAGGCTTGTCGGGCGGCTTTGCTCGAGCCGCCGGCGACAATTAGTGCCATGCGCATTATGCATATCTGCTGCGCCGCAACGCGATATTGTGCGTCGCACAAAATACGCTATATCAGCGTTGTCTAGCTCATCGAGCCCCGACTGTCATGCATTCTTAACAGATCGGTGACCATTGGTAAGCTAAGTTTCGAGAAAGGAAAGTGTCATGGTCAGATCAAGCGTCATGCGCCACCTGAAGGGTTGGCAGGAGCGTCGCAGGCTGCGCAATGAGCTGCAGGCGCTCGACGACCGGCTGCTCGCCGACATCGGCCTCAGCCGCGGCGACATCGAGGCCGTGGTGGCCGGCAAGCAGAGCCGCTCGGTCGCGGCCTAACCAGGCCGGACGGCCCCGGAAGCGGGGCAGCGCCGGCGCAAACGAGACTAACGAGACACGGGCCTGGCGGGGAACCCCCACCCCGCGCCTGCGGCCGAAGAGGAGATGACGATGTTGAACCACACGATGGAAGCGTTCCGGCGCTGGCGCACGCGCGAGCGCGCGCGGCGCGAGCTCGACGCCCTCAACGACCTGCAGCTTGCCGATATCGGCATCACGCGCTCGGACATCGAGGCCGCGGTGCGCGGCGAGCTGCGTCGCCCGGCCGCCTGAGGGCGCAAGCCGAACCGTTCGCGACGGCCGGCCGCCCCGCCGGCCGTTTTGCTTTGAGACAGCGCGTTTTTTTCGCGATCACGCCGGCTTGAACCAACGTCACGCCGACGTGATTGGCGAAGCGGCGCGGTACCGACCACCTGCGAATCAGACGGGCGGCAGACGCGACAGCGTCCCCACAAGCCCGCATCGATGTCGATTCGGAGACGGAGGTTACGCCATGTTTCACTGGCTGATCGGGCGCGCCGCGGCATGGCGCGCCAGGCGCGAGCAGCGGCGCGCGCTCGCCGCCGTGGATTGCCACACGCTGCAGGATGTCGGCCTGAACCACGTCACGGTGATGGCCGCCCTCCTCGGCGGCACGCTCCTGACGCGCCACAGCGAAGACTGAACTTCCTCAAGACCGCACCCGCTTGGGGGGGGGGGGGGGGGGGGGGGGGGGGGGGGGGGGGGGGGGGGGGGGGGGGGGGGGGGGGGGGGGGGGGGGGGGGGGGGGGGGGGGGGGGGGGGGGGGGGGG
>JBFXKW010000006.1:157514-241284 GCA_050173345.1 Alphaproteobacteria bacterium
AACAACCCCCCCCCCCCCCCCCCCCCCCCCCCCCCCCCGGGAGCTGTGGGCGGGGCAGGCCCAGCCCTGCCCCGCCCTATTTTTGTGGTTGCCGGGCGGCGCCAGCCGCTATACCTCGAAGCCCCGCCCACCGGACGAAGCTCCCCCCATGCGGCTGACCACCTGGAACGTCAACTCGGTGCGCCTGCGCACCGGCCACCTGCCCGCGCTCATCGAGGCGACGCGCGCCGACGTGCTGTGCCTGCAGGAGACCAAGGTGATCGACGAGGCGTTCCCGCGCGACGCCTTCGCCGAACTCGGCTACCGCCACCAGATGATCGCGGGCCAGAAGAACCACAACGGCGTCGCCATCCTGTCGCGCCTGCCGATCGACAAGAGCGCGAGCCGCGTCTGGTGCGAACGCGCGGACTGCCGCCACGCCTCGATCACGCTCGAGAACGGCATCGAGATCCACGACTTCTACGTGCCCGCCGGCGGCGACATCCCGGATCCCGACGAGAATCCAAAGTTCGCGCACAAGCTCGCCTTCCTGCGCGAGATGGCGGCCTATTTCCGCAAGCGCCGGCCGCGCAATGCGCCGATCGTGCTGGTCGGCGACCTCAACGTCGCGCCGCTCGAGAACGACGTGTGGTCGCACAAGCAACTGCTCGACGTGGTGAGCCACACGCCGATCGAGGTCGCGCTGCTCGGCGACGTGATGAAATCCTACAGCTTCCTCGACGCGGTGCGCCGCTTCGTGCCGCCCGAGCAGCGGCTCTACACCTGGTGGAGCTACCGCGCGCAGGACTGGGCGAAATCGGACCGCGGCCGGCGGCTCGACCATGTCTGGGTCTCGCCCGCGCTCGAAGGCCGCCTGCGCGCGGCCCATGTCCACAAGGCCGCGCGCGACTGGACGCCGCCCTCCGATCACGTTCCGGTGACCGTCGAGATCGAGGGCTGAAAGCACGGGCGGGTCATTGTCTCCGCCACGCGGCGGCTCTAGAGTTGCCGCCACGCCACAGATTGGGATGGGCTCGACCCCGTGGACGCCACCGCGAACCGGCGCCGCCTCACCGTCATCCTGAGCGCCGATGTCGCCGGCTACAGCCGGCTCATGGGCGAGGACGAGGAAGGCACGCTCAAGACCCTGAGCGCCTGCCGCACCTCCATCGAGGGCTGCGTCTCGACCCATAACGGCCGCATCGTCAGCACGGCGGGCGATTCCGTGCTCGCCGAGTTTCCCTCCACCATCGACGCGGTGCGCTGCGCGCTCGACATGCAGGACGGCATCGCGGCCTGCAATGAGGGCCTGCCCGAGAGCCGGCGGATGGAGTTCCGCATGGGTATCAACCTCGGCGACGTGATCGTTGAGGGCAACGACATCTTCGGCGACGGGGTGAACGTCGCGGCGCGGCTGCAGGCCGCCGCCGCGCCCGGCAGCATCGCGGTCGCCAGCGCGGTCTACGAGCAGGTGCGCCACAAGCTGCCGCTCGGCTTCACCGACCTCGGCGAACAGCGCTTCAAGAACATCGCCGAGCCGGTGCGCGTCTACCGGCTCGAACGCGATGGCGCCCCGCGCCAGGCGGCGGACGGCGGCGCGGCGCACGCCGCAGCGGACAAGTCGGCGGCCGAGAAGCCCTCGATCGCGGTGCTGCCGTTCCAGAACATGAGCGGCGATGCCGAGCAGGAATATTTCGTCGACGGCATCGTCGAGGACGTCATCACCGAGCTGTCGCGCTACCCGGACCTCTTCGTCATCGCGCGCAACTCGACGTTCACCTACAAGGGCCGCGCCGTCGACATCAAGCAGGTCGGCCGCGAGCTCGGCGTGCGCTACGTCGTCGAGGGCAGCGTGCGCAAGGCGGGCAACCGCGTGCGCATCACGGTGCAGCTCATCGAGGCCGAGAAGGGCTACCACCTGTGGGCCGAACGCTATGAGCGCGACCTCGCCGACGTCTTCGCCGTGCAGGACGAGATCACCCAGATGATCGTCGCCGGGCTGCCCGGCCGCGTCGAGGCGGCGCAGATGGCGCTCGCCAAGCGCAAGCCGCCGCAGGCCATGGCCGCCTACGACTATCTGCTGCGCGCCAAGGACCATCATCACCGGCGCACCAAGGAGGACAACGCCAAGGCGCTCGAAATGGCGGAGCGGGCGATCGCGCTAGACCCGGAATACGCGCAGGCCCATGCTTGGCGCGCCTGCATCATCGGCCAAGCCTGGGCCAACGGCTACGGCGTCACCGTCCAGGAGCTTTCCGCCCGCGCCGAGGAACTGTCGCGCACCTTGGAGCGGCTGTCGGCCGACGAGTTCGAGTGCCACCGCCTGCTCGCCGCCATCAACCTCTATTTCTTCCGCCGCTACGAGCAGGCGATGCTCCACCAGGAGCGCGCCTATGCGCTGGTGCCGAACGACCCGCGCGTGGTCTCGCAGCAGGGCGAGATGCTGATCTATCTGGGCCGGCCGGAAGAGGCGATCGGCTGGATCGAGCGCGCCATGCGGCTCGACCCCTCGGAGGCGGACCGCCGCGCCGCCTATCTCGCCCAGGCGCAGTTCTGCGCGCGCCGCTACGAAGAGGCGATCCGGACCTACCGGCGCGTCGCGCGGCTCGGCGCGCAGCACCACGCCTATCTGGCGGCCGCCCACGCCATGCTCGGCCGCGACGCCGAGGCCGCTTCGCATGCGGCCGAGGCCGTGCGGCTCGACCCGGCGTTCACCATTGCCGGGGCGCTCGCGTTCTCGCCCTTCATGCGTGAGGAAGACGTCGCGCACCTGCGCGAGGCCTGCCTCAAGGCCGGCCTGCCGGCGGGCGGCGGGTAGCCCGCGATCAGCGCAGCCGGTAGATGAAATAGCGCCCCGGCTCGACGCCTTCGGGCAGGGGCTCGGGGGCGAGGGTAGCCGCCTCCAGCGCCTGGTCGCTGACGATGACGCCGCCCTTGGCGAGCAGCGCCGGCAGCACACCCGCGAGCCAGGCGGCGAGCGCGCGGTCGCGCGCGGGCCGGCCGCTGCCGAAATCGCAATGGATCAGCGCGGCGGGCGCGCCGGTGCGTTGGAGCGCGGCCGGCACCGTGGCGCGGAAATCGCCGCCGATGAAATGCGTGCCGTCCGGCGCGCCGGCCGGGTCGGCCGCCATGCGGCGGTCGAAGGCATAGACGTCGCGGTCGGGGAAGAGGGCGCGGAGGTGATCGTAGGTGCGGCCGTTGCCGAGCCCGAGCTCGAACACCGGGCCGTCGAGGCTTTGGACCAGGCTCGCTGCGTGGTCGAGGCAGTCGCGCTGCGCGGTGATCCGCCGGTAGAAGCTGTCGAGGCGGCTCACGTCGGGTTGATGGCGAGCCGCTTGAGCTCGCCGACCGCGTCCTGAAGCTTCTGGTTGGTGCGCTCCAGGCGGCCGGCAAGCTCGCGCATCAGCTCGACCGAGATCTGCGGGAACTGCGCGACGAGCTGGAAGAACACGTCCTTCGCGATGCGCAGCGTGATCAGCTCGGACTTGGCCTGCACGGTCGCCGTCCTCGGCACGTCGCACAGGATCGCGATCTCGCCGACGAAATCGTTCTTCTTCACGGTCGCGACCGTGATCGGCCCGCCCGGCGTGCTGATGATGACGTCGGCCTCGCCCTGCACGATGATGTAGGCGGCATCGCCCTGGTCGCCCTGGTTGAACAGCACGTCGCCCGCGTGATAGGTGAGCCGCTCGGCGGTGAAGGCGAGCAGCTTGAGCTTCGACGAATCAATGTTGCGGAACAGGGGAATGTTGCGCAGCAGATCGACGTCTTCCTGTAGGATCATGGCATCACCTCTGGCTCCTTTCGCTCCCCGCTCGCACGCGTTCATTCCCGTGTCTTGTCTGTAAATACTGGTGCGCCAAAGGCGCCCCGGAAAGCCGCAAATCCGCCCCTCATTCGGATTGCAGCAGCTCGCGGAACGGCGATCCCTCCGCATCCACCTCCTCGTAGCGGCCGTCCTGCACGACGGTGCCGTTCTTCATCACCAGCACCCGGTCGAAGCCCCGGGCGAGGCTCGCGCGCGACAGCGCCCAGACCAGCCCGCGGCCCTTGAAGGCCTGGCGCAGGTTCTGCATCACCCGCGCCTGGGAGGCGTTGTCGAGCGCGCTGGTCGCGTCCGACAGGAAGATGACGTCGGGCTGCTTCGCCACGTTGCGTGCGATGGCGATCTTCTGGCGCTGCGCGACCGAGAAGCGGGTGCCGCCGATGCCCGCCTCGGCATCGAGCCCGGCCGCCATGACCACGTCCCTCAGGCCGTGCTCGGTGACGATCTCCCTGATCAGCGCGCCCACCTTGTCCTGCGAGCGCGCCACGCCATAGGCGATCTTGCCGAACAGGATGTTGTCCTGCACCGTCGCGGCGGCGCTGTATTTGTCGTCGGCAAAGAATTCGACGGCGGGGGCGAGCTCCTCCGGAAGCTCGTCGCGGAACACCCGGCGCGCCTCGAGCACGCGCGCCTGGAACGCCTCGTCGATCAGCGCGAGCCGGTGGCGCGCCGTGACCAGCTTGAAGGGCAGCGAGAGCAGCCGCGCCCGGTCAGGGCCCTTCAACTGCCGCAGCTTGTCGCGCTCGACCCGGCCGAGCAGCGCCTGGTACTCGGGCAATTCGTCGGCGCCGATGAAGCTGAAGCGCTGGAACAGCTCGTGCTCGGGCGGCAGGTCGGCGAACAGCTCGATCATGGTGGCGGCGAGCTGGTGGCCCTTGGTCAGGATGTCGTCGGTCAGCCCGACCTTGTCGAGCACGTGCAGCACGTAGGGGTGCTCGGCCAGGCGATCGATATCGAAGACCTGGCCGACGATGTTGCCGAAGATCAGGTTCTCGGCGAGCGTGGCGTTGGAGCAATAGGCGTCGCGATCGAACCGCTCGACCAGGTTCTCGTAAGCCGGGTCCTCCAGCCGCTGGCTGAGCGCGCCGCGCGCCTCCATGATCTTCTCCGCGGCATGCGGCTCTCGCACCGGGTTGAGATAGCCGCGCAGGCCGAACTGGTAGATGTCCTCGTCGAGGTCGGCGATCTCGGCAGCCTTGAGCGCGACCGCCGTGGCGCCGGCGGGCTCGCTCGCGCCGGCCGCCTGATAGTCCACCCAGTCGGCGAAGAAGTCGTAGCTCGTGTTGCCCGCGGATTCGGCCTCGTCGGCCCAGCGCTTGCGCTCGTCGGGATCGACCGCCCCGGCCGGCGGCTCGGCGATCGGGCGATGCTTCAGGCCGTAGAGGATGTTGTCGCGGATGGTCGCCGAGAAGCAGTAGGCGCCCTGGGCGACGAAGCCGATGCGCCGGCCTGTCACCGCCTCGGGCAGCAGGCCGAGGTCGTTGCCGCCGACGTTGATCCGCCCCGCCGTCGGCTCGATCAGCCGGGCGAGCATGAGCAACAGCTCGTCCTTGCCGCTGCCCGCGCTGCCCACCACGGCGACGTGCTGGTCGAGCCCGAAGCGCACATTGACGCCGCTGACGATCGACACCTGGTCGTCGTCCTGCAGCGAGACGTTGAGCGCCTGCAGCTCGCCGCTGAGGTTGGGCACCGTCTCGGGCTCGGCGAGCTGCTTCTCCTCCGCCATCATGCCGGCCGGCTCGAACTGCGAGATCACCTGCTCGTACTTGATGCGCACGTCCTGGAACTGCTGGTAGAAGCTGAGCAGCTCCTTCCAGGGCGGCGAGAGGTCCTTGTAGGCGGCGAGCACGGCGACCAGCGCGCCGAGCGAGAGCTCGCCCTGCACCACGAAATAGCCGCCGATGGTGAAGAAGAAGAACGGCGTGAGCTGCGCCAGGAAGTTGTTCAGGAATTTGATGAAGAACTTCCGGTTATAGATTTCGAAGCGGATGTCGAAGATTTCGCCCAGGCGGAACGCCATCTCGGCGAGATGGTAGTAGACCGTGTGGTGGGCGTGGATCTCGTGCACGCCGTGCACCGTCTCGCTGAGCCGCTCGGCGAGGCCGCGCACCTCCTTGACGCGCTCCTTGGCGAGCTGGTTCACCCGGCGCTGCAGCTTCGGGATGATGTAGGCCTGCATCGGGTAGAGCGCGATCGCGGCGGCGCCCATGAAGGGATCCTGGCTGAAGATGTAGAAGATCGCGGTGAGCAGCAGGCCGCCCTGCAGCGCGGGCAGCGCGAAGGCATCGCCGCAGAAGCCGCCGAGCGGCTCGACCTCCTGGGTGATCATCGGGATCACCTCGCCGGGCGACACCTTGCGGAAATACGTGAAGGGAAAGCGCAGGATGCGCGCATAGAGCATGTAGCGGAAGCGCCGCAGCATGCGCTCGCCGAGCCGGCCCTTGTAGATGTTGATGTACATCTTGAAGCTGCCGTTGATCAGCTCGAGCATGAGGAACATCGCGCACAAGCCGAACAGCAGCGGCAGCTGGTCGAGCGCCACGAGGTCGATGCCGAAGATCGAGAGATAGCGCGGGAACTCGTCGCCCACGATGGCGGGATCCTCGGGCGTGAGCGCCAGGTTGACGATCTTCTTCGGGATGTCGAGGGACGAATAGTAGAAGGGCAGGGAGGCCGCGGTGACGCAGATGACGAATATTTGCTGCGTCCGGGTGTACTTGAAGATGAACTTGAAGAGGTTTTTTTCCATGACCCGGCCGGCAGACGCGCCCCCGCTCTGAGGCTAATTCACACTATTGCACCCGCCAGCGCCCGTAAACAATGGAAATGGCAAAGCAAACGGGCGCCTTCCCGGCGCTTTCATCGGCCCCCCCGATTGTGCCATAGTTCGCCGCCCGCACGCCGCCCCGGTCAGAAGGGTGTGAGGAGGAGTCGTGCGTGCTCGTGCGGGCTGGGGGGCTGCGATGGATGCAAGGATGCGCGCCGGTCCGCGAGTGCTGATCTATAGCCATGACACGTTCGGCCTCGGCCACCTGCGCCGCTGCCGCGCCATCGCGCACGCGCTCGTCGAGGAGAACCGCGACCTCTCGGTGCTCATCCTCTCGGGCTCGCCGATCATCGGCAGCTTCGACTTCCGCACCCGGGTCGACTTCGTGCGTGTGCCCGGCGTGATCAAGCTGCGCAACGGCGAGTATACGCCGCTCAACCTGCACATGGACATCGAGGAGACCATCAAGCTGCGCGCCTCGATCATCCGGCATACCGCCGAAATCTTCGACCCCGACCTCTTCCTGGTCGACAAGGAGCCGCTCGGCCTGCGCGGCGAGGTGACCGAGACGCTGCACATGCTGAAGGAGCGCGGCACGCCCCTGGTGCTCGGCCTGCGCGACGTGATGGACGAGCCGGCGCTGCTCGAGCCCGAATGGCAACGCAAGAACGTGCTGCCCGCGCTCAAGAACCTCTATGACGACATCTGGGTCTACGGCCTGCCGCAGATTTGCGACCCGCTGGCCGACATCTCCTTGCCGCGCGCGGTGCGCGAGAAGATGACCTTCACCGGCTACCTGCGGCGTAGCGCCGGCATGCCCAACACCAAGTCCGACAACCCGCTGGCGCCGCGCACGCCCTACATTCTGGTCACCACCGGCGGCGGCGGCGACGGCGACGCGCTGATCGACTGGGTGCTCAAGGCCTACGAGCACGACGCCGACCTGCCCTATCCGGCGCTGCTCGTGCTCGGGCCGTTCATGAACACCGAATCGCAGAACGAGTTCCTCAAGCGCGCGCAGCGGCTCTCCAAGGTGCACGCCATCACCTTCGATGCGCATATCGAGAGCCTGCTCACGCGCGCCGTCGGCGTGATCGGCATGGGCGGCTACAACACGTTCTGCGAGATCCTCTCGTTCGACAAGCGCGCCATCATCGTGCCGCGCCGCGTGCCGCGCATGGAGCAATACATCCGCGCGGCGCGGGCGCAGAAGCTCGGCCTGGTCTCGATGCTGCTCGACGACGAGCGGCGCGACGCCGGCGTGATGGCGAGCGCGATCCGCGCTTTGCCGAGCCAGCGCCTGCCCTCCGAGGTGGTGGTGCCCGGCCTGCTCGACGGGCTCGACAACGTCAACAAGCTCCTGCGCCAGAAGCTCAAGGCGCGCCGCGGCCGGCCCAGGCTCCGGCTCGCCGCGCAATCGGCCTAGACAGGTTTCCATGCCCTCGTGGACAAGGCGATCGCATTCGTTCTGAAGGGCTACCCGCGGCTCTCCGAGACCTTCATCGCGCAGGAGATCAGGGCGCTCGAACGGCGCGGCCTCAAGCTCAGGCTCTATTCGCTGCGCCACCCGACCGAGCGGGTGCGCCACCCGGTCCATGACGAGATCGAAGCGCCGGTCGTCTACCTGCCCGAATACCTGCACCAGGAGCCTCGGCGCGTGCTCGCGGCGTGGCGGAAGGCCAGGCGACGGCCCGGCTACAAGGCGGCGCGCCGGCTCTGGCTCAAGGACCTCATGCGCGACCGCAGCCGCAACCGGGTGCGCCGCTTCGGCCAGGCGCTCGTGCTCGGCGAGGAGCTGGCCAACGACGTGGGCTGGCTGCACGCGCATTTCCTGCATACGCCGGCCTCGGTCGCGCGCTACGCCGCGGCGCTGCGCGGCCTGCCGTTCAGCGTCTCGGCGCATGCCAAGGACATCTGGACCTCGCCGGCCTGGGAGAAGCGCGAGAAGCTCGCGGACTGCGCCTTCGCCGTCACCTGCACCCGCGCCAACCTCGAACACTTGAGCGGGCTCGCGCCCGTGGGCCGCGTCCATCTCGTCTATCACGGCCTCGACCTCGCGCGCTTTCCCGCGGCGCCGCCGCACGCGACCTGGCGGGACGGCAGCCAGGCGGAGCAGCCGGTCATCATCCTCTCGGTCGGCCGCGCGGTCGAGAAGAAGGGCTATGACGACCTGCTCGACGCGCTGGCGCTGCTGCCGAAACAGCTCGCCTGGCGCTTCGTCCATATCGGCGGCGGGCCGTTGCTGGAAAAGCTGCGCGCCAAGGCGGCCGCGCTCGGAATCGACGCCAGGATCGAATGGCGCGGCGCCCAGCCGCAGACCGCGGTGCTCGCCGCGCTGCGCGAGGCCGACCTCTTCGTGCTGGCGAGCCGGCGCGCCAAGGGCGGCGACCAGGATGGCCTGCCCAACGTGCTGCTCGAAGCGCTGAGCCAGGGCCGCGCCGTGCTCGCCACGCTGTTCGCCTCGGTACCCGAGCTGATCACCGAGGGCGAGACCGGCCTGCTGGTGCCGCCCGCCCGCCCGCAGGCGCTGGCCGGCGCGCTGGAGCGCCTGATCCGAGACCCGACGCTCAGGCAGCGTCTCGGCGATGCCGGGCTCGACCATGTGCGCCGGCACTTTTCGCTGGAGGCGTGCATCGCGCCGCTCGCCGAGCGTTTCGGCGTTGAACAGGGATCGCCCTGAGATGCGCATCGCCTTCTACGCGCCGATGAAGCCGCCGAGCCATCCCTCGCCCTCGGGCGACCGGCGCGTCGGGCGGCTCCTAATCGCGGCGCTGCGCGCGGCCGGCTACGAGGTCGAGCTCGCCTCGCGCTTCCGCGCCTATGAGGGCGAGGGCGACGAGCGGCGCCAGGCCAGGCTGAAGGCGAGGGGGGAAGAAGCCGCGAAAGAGCTGATCGAACGCTACGGCGCGCTCGCTTCCGATGCCCGGCCGCTGCTCTGGTTCACCTATCACCTCTACCACAAGGCGCCGGACTGGCTCGGCCCCACGGTCGCGACCACGCTCGGCATTCCTTACGCGGTCGCCGAGGCGTCGTTCGCCGGCAAGCAGAGCCGCGGCCCCTACGCGCTCAACAACGCGGCGGCGGCGCAGGCGATCGCGCGGGCCGACGCCGTGATCTCCTTCACGCCGGAGGACGAAGCCGGCGTCGCGCCGCTGGTCGCCGCGCCGGAGAGGCTGCACCGGCTCGCGCCCTTCCTCGACCCTAAGCCCTTCGAGGCGGCGCGGGCCAAGCGCGAGGCGCAGCGCGCTGCGCTCGCCGCGAAGTTCGGGCTCGACCCGGCGCTACCCTGGCTGCTCGCGGTCGCCATGATGCGGCCGGGCGACAAGCTCGCCTCCTACCGGCTGCTCGCGCGCGCGCTCGCCGCCGTTCCGGGGCGGCGCTTCGCCTTCCTCGCGGTCGGCGACGGCGAGGCGCGCGGCGTGATCGAGAGCGAGTTCGCGTTCCTGGGCCCGGGTCGCGCCGCCTTCGCGGGCCGCCAGGCCGAGACCGCGCTGCCCGCCTTCTACGCGGCCTCCGACCTGATGGTCTGGCCCGCGGTCAACGAGGCCTATGGCATGGCGCTGCTCGAGGCGCAGGCGGCCGGGCTCCCGGTGATCGCCGGCAACGAGCGCGGTGTCGGCGAGATCGTCGCGGACGGCGAGACCGGTGCGCTGGTCGCGCCGCGCGACCCGGCCGCACTGACCGAAGCACTATGCGGCCTGCTCGACGATCCGGCGCGGCGTGCGGCAATGGCGGCGGCGGCGCAAGCGCGAGTTGCGGCAAGGCACAGCCTCGAAGCGGCGAGCCGCACACTAGATGCGATTCTGCGCAGGCTGGTGCCGGCGTGACGCCGCTCGTCCTGATCCGCCACGGCCCGACGCGCTGGAACGCCGAGGGGCGTATCCAGGGCCGCACCGACGTGAGCCTGAGCGAGGCGGGCGTCGCCGAGGTCGGGCGCTGGCGCGTGCCCGATGCCTTCTCGGGCTATCGCTGGTTCGCGAGCCCGCTGTTGCGCGCGGTGCAGACCGCGCGGCTGCTCGGCGCGGCCGAGATCAGGTTCGAGCCCGCGCTCGGCGAGATGCGCTGGGGCGAATGGGAGGGCAGGCGGCTCGACGAGATCAGGGCCGAGGACCCGGCCAGCATCGCGGACATCGAGGCGCGCGGGCTCGACTTCGCACCGCCCGGTGGCGAGAGCCCGCGCCAGGTGCAGGCGCGGCTCGCGCCCTGGCTCGCCACGCGCGCCGGGGACGGCAGGCCCGCCATCGCGGTGACCCACAAGGGCGTGATCCGCGCGCTCTACGCACGCGCCACGGGCTGGCCCATGCTCGGCCGCGCGCCCGGCAAGCTCGATTGGAGCTGCGCTCATCTGTTCATGCTCGACGATGACGGCAAGCTTACGATCGAGACGCTCAACATCCGCCTGCGCCAAGGCGGCGACGACGCGCCGTGCCCGCCCCGGCTGTTCTGATCCACGTCCAGCATCTGCTCGGCATCGGGCACCTGCGCCGCGCCGCCGCGATCGGCCGCGCCATCGCGGCCGAGGGCCTGGCGGTCACCCTCGTCTCGGGCGGGCCGAAGGTGCCGCTCGAACTCGGGGCCGCGAAGCTGGTCCAGCTCGAGCCGGTGCGGGCGGCGGACGCCGCGTTCTCCGGCCTCGTCGACATCGAAGGCAAGCCGATCGACGAAGCCTTCAAGGCGCGCCGGCGGGCGCACCTTCTCGGCGTCTTCCACGAGGCCCGGCCGCGCGTGCTGATCACCGAGCTGTACCCGTTCGGCCGGCGCCAGCTCCGCTTCGAGCTGGCGCCGCTGATCAGGGCGGCGCACGCCATGACGCCGCGGCCCGTGCTGCTCGCCTCGGTGCGCGACATCCTGGTCGACAAGGGCAAGATGGAGCGCGTGCGCGAGATGGCGCAGCTCGCGCGCGACTTCTACGACCGCGTGCTGGTGCATGGCGATGCAACGCTCGTGCCGTTCGAGGCGAGCTTCCCGCTCGCGCACGAGATCGCCGACCTGATCGTCTATACCGGCTATGTCGCGAGCGGCGAGGCGCCGGCCGCCGCGCCGCCCGGCATCGGCGAGGACGAGATCGTGGTCTCGGCCGGCGGCGGCGCGGTCGGCGCGCGGCTGATCGAGACGGCGCTCGGCGCGCATGACGACGGCCCGGCGCGCCTGCACGAGAGGACATGGCGCGTGCTCGCCGGCTCATCAGTTGCTCAGACGGCGCTCGACGCATGGCAACGCCGCGCGCGGCCCGGAATCATCATCGAACGCGCGCGCGCGGACTTCCCCTCGCTGCTGGGGCGCGCCGCGCTCTCGGTCTCGCAGGCGGGCTATAATACGGTCATGGACGTTCTCGCCGCGGGCACGCGCTGCGTGCTGGTGCCGTTCGCCGCAGGCCTCGAGACCGAGCAGACCATGCGGGCCGAGGCGCTCGCCCGCGCCGGGCGCGCCCGCGTGGTGCCCGAGGCCGGGCTGACGCCGGCACGGCTCGCGGCGGCGATGCTGGAGGCGCTCGATGCGCCGACGCCGGGCCCGAGCCCCTGGAAGCTCGACGGCGCCCGCGAGGCCGCGCGCCTGGTCGCGCGCCTCGCCAAGCCATGACGCGCTTCGCCGCGCTCGACGCCGAGCTCGACCGCTGGGCCGCGAACGGCGAGACCGCAAGCTTCTGGTGGCGCGACGACGATGCCGGACGGGACTCGCCGATGCTCGTGCGCCTGCTCGCGCTTGCCGCGCGCCGCCGGGCGCCGCTCGCGCTCGCCGTGATCCCGCTCCGGCTCGACGCCGCCGCCGCCCAGCGCATCCTGGCCTGCAATGAGGCGAGCGTGCTTCAGCACGGCATCAGCCACGAGAACCGCGCGAGAGCGGGCGAGAAGAAATGCGAGCTTGCCGAAGATGTGCCGATTGAAACAACGCTGCACGCATTGAAAGAGGCCGGCACCCGCCTCCGTGACGCCTTCGGCGATCGCGCGCTGCCGGTGCTGGTGCCGCCCTGGAACCGTATCGCGCCGAGTCTGGTGCCGCTGCTGCCCTCGATCGGGCTCAGCGGGCTTTCGACCTATCGCGCGCGCCAGGCCGGCGAGGCCGCGCCGGGTCTGCGCCAGGTCAACACCCATGCCGACCTGGTGGACTGGCCGGGCACGCGCGGCTTCATCGGCGACGCCGCCGCGCTCCGGCTGTTGACCGATCACCTGGCCGCGCGGCGGGAGGGCCGCGCCGACGCCGCGGAGCCGAGCGGGCTGCTCTCGCATCACGCCGCGCATGACGAGGCGTGCTGGGCCTTCCTCGACGCGCTGCTCGACCATCTGTCGGCGCATCCCGCGGCGCGGCTGCTCCCGGCCGAGGCGTGCTTCGCATGAGCGGCGCCGCGCACCCGCCCGAGACCATCAGCGAGCACCACTACCCGTTCGGCGCGCTGGCCGGCGACTATTTCCGCGCCGGGATCGGGCTGCTCTTCACCATGGGGCCGCTCGCGGCGACCGCGCCGCTCGCGCCGGTGACCGGCGTGCTCGCCGCGTTCGGCGCGCTGTTCGCCGTCTATGGCGGGCGGACGGTCATTCGTCACTGTACGGTGATCCGGCTATCCGCTAAGGGTATGGAGGCGAAGGGGCCGCTCGGCGCGCGTATCGCCTGGCGCGACGTGAACGGCCTCACGCTGCGCTACTTCTCGACCAAGCGGGACCGCACCGGCGGCTGGATGCAGTTGAAGATCAGGGGGAAGGGCCGGGCGTTGCGCATCGATTCGGCGATCGACGACTTCGACGCGATCCTGCGCCGCGCGGTGGGCGCCGCGCGGGAAGGCGGCGTCAGGCTCGATTCGAGCTCGGTCGAAAACCTGAGGCTGCGCGGCGTCAGGCTCGGCCTCGACGAAACGGGCGCACCGTGAGCGACCTCCTCCAGGTCAAGAACCTCAGGGTGCAGTTCAAGGTCGCCGAGGGGCTGATCAAGGCGGTCGACGGCATCTCGTTCCGCATCCCGGCGAACAAGACGGTCGCGCTGGTCGGCGAGTCCGGCTCGGGCAAGTCGGTGGTGTCGCAGAGCATCATGCGCATCCTGCCCAAGGTCGCCGAGATCGCGAGCGGCGAGATCCTCTTCTTCGATCCCGCCAAGCCGGGCGCGCCGCCAACCGACATCGCGAAGCTCGACGCCGACGGCAAGGCCGCGCGCTCGATCCGCGGCGGGCGCATCTCGATCATCTTCCAGGAGCCGATGACCTCGCTGTCGCCGCTGCACACCATCGGCGACCAGGTGGGCGAGGCGTTCGCCCTGCACAACGACGCGCCCAAGGCCGAGGTCTTGCGGGTGACCGAGGAGATGCTGCGCCTGGTCGGCTTCCCCGACCCGGCGAAGGCGCTCCGCACCTACCCGTTCGAGCTCTCGGGCGGCTTGCGCCAGCGCGCGATGATCGCGATGGCGCTGGTGTGCCGGCCGGCGCTGCTGATCGCGGACGAGCCGACCACCGCGCTCGACGTCACCATCCAGGCGCAGATCATCAAGCTGATGAAGGACCTCCAGGCCGAGCTCGGCATGGCGATCCTGATCATCACCCACGATCTCGGCGTGGTCGCCAACATGGCCGACGAAGTGGTGGTCATGTACCACGGCAAGGTGACCGAAGCGGGCGACGTGAAGGACATCTTCAACGACCCGCAGCATCCCTATCTGAAGGCGCTGCTGCGCGCCGTGCCGCGCTTCGACATGGAGCCGGGCGAGCGGCTGGTGCCGATCCGCGAGATCAAGGCCGAGACCGGCAAGTTCATCGGCACCAGGGAGACGTGGCCGGCCGGCGCCGAGGCCGGCACGCCGCTGCTCTCGGTGCGCGACCTCACCAAGTCGTTCACCATCCGCAAGTCCGGCCTGCTCGGCACCAAGGCGGGCGCCACGGTGAAGGCGGTCGACCGCGTGAGCTTCGACGTGATGCGCGGCGAGTGCCTCGGCCTGGTCGGCGAATCGGGCTGCGGCAAGACCACGCTCTCCAAGCTCGTGCTGCGCGCGATCAGCGCGGACGATGGCACCATCAGCTTCAACGACCGCGGCAAGCTGGTCGACGTGCGGGCGCTGAAGGAGAACCAGCTCATCCGCTTCCGCAAGCGCATCCAGTTCATCTTCCAGGACCCGTATTCCTCGCTCAACCCGCGCATGACCGTGTTCGACATCATCGCGGAGCCCTTGATCATCCACGGCATCGCGCCGCCCGCCGAGCGGCGCGAGATCGTGCAGGAGCTGATGCGGCTGGTCGGGCTCGACCCGCGCTATCTCAGGCGCTACCCGCACAGCTTCTCGGGCGGCCAGCGCCAGCGCATCGGCATCGCCCGCGCGCTCGCGCTCAAGCCCGATCTCTTGATCTGCGACGAGCCGGTCTCGGCGCTCGACGTCTCGATCCAGGCGCAGGTGCTCAACCTCTTGCGCGACCTGCAGGACCAGCTCGGTCTCACCTACCTCTTCATCTCGCACAACCTCGCGGTGGTCGACTACATCGCGGACCGCATCGCGGTGATGTGCGCCGGCCGCGTGGTCGAGATCGCGCCGCGCGAGCGCATGTTCACCAACCCGCAGCACCCCTACACCAAGGCGCTGGTCGCCGCCGTGCCCGAGCCCAACCTCGAAACCAAGCTCGACCTCACCGCGCTGATGGCCGGCAAGGCCTCGATCCCCGCCGAATGGCCGGAGCCCTTCACCATCGACGAGGCGAACGCGCCCGAGCTGATCGAGATCGAGCCCGGCCATTTCGTGCGCGCCGGCCCGGCGCTCGTTGCGTCGGCGGCCTAGCTCCCGCAAAATCGGCGGCGGATGGGACGGGTGGCGCACCGCCGGAACACGGGCGGCGCGGCGTTGAAGAACGATGCTGGCGCGCCGGCCGATGCCGACACCGGCTAAAGGATAGGGAGGTTGATCATGCTGTTTCGCAACCGGGTCGCAGGGCTCGCGCTGGTCGCGGGGCTCGCGATCGCCGCGGCGGCGCTGCCGCCGGCCGCCGCCGGAGCCGAGGACGACGAGACGGTCCGGCTCACGCCCGCCGACCCGCAGCCCGACGAGGGCGCGCTCAAGCCCGGCCTCGCGGTCTGGTACAAGGGTGCCGACGTCAAGACGCTGCTCGAGGCGGAGAGCTGGCTGGAGAACGACCCGAGCCCGGGCGAGCCAATCGCGGGCTTCACCTATGAGGACAGCAACGGCACCGCGCTGACCAGCAGCAGCAAGGTGTTCCTCGTCGCGGGCATCCGCGGCTTCATGAAATTCCCGGAGGCGGGCAGCTACTACCTCGAAGTGGCGTCGAACGACGGCTTCAACCTCAACCTCGGCGGCCAGGAGGAGATTCTCCGCATCGACGGCCGCCAGGCCTGCGGCGAGAAGGTCGACTACATCACCGTCGAGGTGCCGCAGGCGGGCTGGTACAAGCTCGATGCGGTCTGGTTCCAGCGGCACAACACCTCGTGCCTGCTGCTCTACTGGGAGAAGCCGGGCGACCCGCCGCTCGACAACACCACGCCACCGATCCCTGCCGAGTATTACGCGCATCTCCCCGGCGACGAGGAATACTGATCGTCAGGGCGTGCGCACCACCCGGTAGAGGTGGTAGTCGCCGGCCGGGACACCCGCCGGCAGCGTCATCTCTTCCCAATCGGCCACGTCCATCGCCCGGTCGGCCGCGACGATCGCGCCGGGCGCGAGCAGCGGCGCGAGCGCCGGGCCGAGCCAGGCCGCGAGCGCGGCGTCGCGCGCGCGGTCAGGGCTGCCGATGTCGGCATGCGCCAGCACCGCCCTGGGCCTGCCCTCGCGGGCAAAGCCCGGCAGCGTCTCGCCGAAATCGCCGAGCCGCATATGGCCCGCGTCCGGCACACTATCGGGATGCGCCGCGATCTCGCGGTCGAAAACGAAGATGTCGCGGCCCGGAAACAACGCGCGCAGATGATCGTAGGTGCGGCCGTTGCCGAGCCCGAACTCGAGCACCGGGCCGTCCATGCCGGCGAGCAGCGCGGCGGCATGGTTAAGACACGCTCGTTGCGCTGCAACACGCCGGATGAAGGCGTCCAGCCGCGACGCCCGGCGCGTCGCGATGCGGTTCGAAGAAGTTGTGGTATTCATGTGCTCGAAGTCACTTTTAGCGCCAAAACGGCCATGCGATAGTTGCGCGGCGGGACAACGGTGCCAAGCGGCATCGCGCCGGCAGCGACGATCGCGTCGAGGGCCGACGGACGTTTCGTTTTGGAAGGTTGACGCGTGACGCTCGGGCGCCCCTGGTTCGGCCGCATCCTCCTCGTCGCAGCCTTGGTCGGCTTCCTCGCGACGGGTGCGGCGGCGCGCGAAGCGAACGCGGTCAACTATCTCGAAGTGCCGGAGCTGCGCAACGCGGTGAAGACCGGCCTGCTGCCGCCGGTCGTCGACCGCCTGCCGGAGACCCCGCTCGTCACCGACGTCCGCGCCATGGGGCGCGAGCCCGGGCGGCACGGCGGCGAGTGGCGCATGCTGATCCACAGCACCAAGGACGTGAAGCTGCTCACCGTCTACGGCTATACCCGGCTCGTCATATACAACGAGAATTACGAGCTGGTGCCGGACCTCCTGGAGAGCTTCACGGTCGAGGAAGGCCGCGTCTTCACCTTCAAGCTGCGCAAGGGCCACAAATGGTCGGACGGCCATCCGTTCACCACCGAGGACTTCCGCTACTACTGGGAGGACGTCGCCAACAACGAGGAGCTGTCGCCCTCAGGCCCGCCGCGCGACCTCATCGTCGACGGCGAGCCGCCCAAGGTCGAGATCATCGACCCGTGGACGATCCGCTACAGCTGGGCGCGCCCGAACCCGTTCTTCCTGCCCGCGCTCGCGAGCCCCGCGCCGCTCTACATCTACCGGCCGGCGCACTACCTCAAGCAGTTCCACAAGAAGTACGCCGCGATCGACCCGTCGGACCGCGAGAGCCGGCGGCGCATGCGCAACTGGGCCGCCAAGCACAACAACCTCGACAACGCCTACAAGGCGGACAACCCGGCCCTGCCCTCGCTCGACCCCTGGGTCAACACCACCGAGCCGCCGGCCACCCGCTTCGTCGCCAAGCGCAACCCCTATTTCCACCGGGTGGACGAGAACGGCCGCCAGCTCCCCTATATCGACCAGGTCACGCTGACCATCGCGGATTCCAAGCTGATCCCGGCCAAGGTGGGCTCCGGCGAGGTCGATCTCCAGGCGCGCGCGCTCAACTTCTCCGACTACACCTTCCTGAAGGAAGGCGAGAAGCGGAACGACTACACGGTGAGACTCTGGCGCACCGCGAGCGGCGCGCACCTCGCGCTCTACCCCAACCTCACCATCTCGGATCCGGTCTGGCGCAAGGCGTTCCGCGACGTGCGCTTCCGCCGCGCGCTCTCGCTCAGCATCAACCGGCACCAGATCAACCAGGTGCTGTATTACGGGCTCGCGCTCGAAAGCGGCAACTCGGTGCTGCCGCAGAGCACGCTCTACGACAAGGACTATCGCTGCTGGTGCCAGTACGACCCGAAGCTGGCCAACGCGCTGCTCGACGAGATGGGCCTGACGGCGCGTGACGGCCGCGGCATCCGCCTGCTGCCAGACGGGCGGCCGCTCGAGATCATCGTCGAGACGGCGGGCGAGGACACCGAGCAGACCGACGTGCTCGAACTGGTGCGCGACGACTGGGAGGCGATCGGCGTCAAGCTCTACACCAAGCCGTCGCAGCGCGAGGTGTTCCGCAACCGCATCTATGCCGGCGAGACCCAGATGTCGATCTGGGCGGGGCTGGAGAACGGCCTGCCGACCCCCGACATGAACCCCGCCGAGCTCGCGCCCACCCTGCAGACCAGCCTGCAATGGTCGCAATGGGGCCAGAACTACGAGACGATGGGCAAGGCGGGCGAGGCGCCCGACATGGGGGACGCGCAGGAGCTCCTCGAGCTGCACCACAAATGGCTCGCCTCGACCAGCACGCAGGAGCGGCGGCTGATCTGGCACCGCATGCTGGAACTCTATAACGATAACGTCTTCACCATCGGGCTGATCGCCGGCGTGCTGCAGCCGGTCGCGGTCAGCAACCGCCTGCACAACGTGCCGGTGGAAGGCGTCTATAGCTGGGAACCCGGCTCGCATTTCGGCATCTATCGGCCCGACATCTTCTGGTTCGAGCTGCCCGATCAGATGGCCGGCAACTAGGGCGGATCGCGCGCGGGCATGCTCACCTACACGGTTCGCCGCGTGCTGATCATGATCCCGACGCTGATCGCGATCAGCATCATCACGTTCATCATCATCCAGCTTCCGCCAGGCGACTATCTCTCCACCTACATCGCCGAGCTCGAGGCGCAGGGCGAGGGCGCCAACTTCGAGAAGATCGAGTTCCTGCGCCAGCAATACGGCCTCGACAAGCCGATGATCGAGCAGTACGCGCTCTGGGTCTTCGGCATGCTGCAGGGCGACATGGGCTACTCGTTCGAGTACAACATGCCGGTCAACGACGTGGTGGGCGACAGGCTGTTCCTCACCTTCGTCGTCTCCTTCGTCACCATCATCTTCACCTGGGTGGTGTCGTTCCCGATCGGCGTCTACTCCGCGACCCATCAATACAGCTGGTCGGATCACGGCCTGACCTTCCTGGGCTTCCTCGGCCTCGCCACGCCGAACTTCCTGCTCGCCCTCGTGCTGCTCTATGTCGCGAACGTCGCCTTCGGCACCTCGATCGGCGGGCTGATGGCGCCTGAGTACCTGGGCGCGCCGTTGAGCTGGGGCAAGTTCGGCTCGGTGCTCGCCCATCTCTGGGTGCCGGTCGTGGTGATCGGCACCTCGGGCACGGCCGGCATGATCCGGCGCCTGCGCGCCAACCTGCTCGACGAGCTGCAGCGCCAATACGTGATCACCGGCCGCGCCAAGGGCCTCTCGCCCGGCAGGCTCCTGATCAAGTATCCGCTGCGCATGGCGCTCAACCCGTTCATCGCCGACATCGGCTCGATCCTGCCGCAGGTCATCTCGGGCGCTGCGATCGTCTCGATCGTGCTCTCGCTGCCGACCACCGGGCCGATGCTGCTCGATGCGCTGCGCACGCAGGACATGTATCTCGCCGGCTCGTTCCTGATGTTCATGGCATTCATGACGGTGGTCGGCGTCTTCGTCTCAGACCTCGCGCTCGCGGCGCTCGATCCGCGCATCCGCCTGACCGGCGGCGTCACCCGATGACCGACGCCACGCAGAACGGCCGCGGGCAGAAGCCCGAACCGCTCGAGCACTACGTCTCGAAGGAGCCGTTCAATCCCTATTCGGTCGAGGTGCTGACGCCCGAGCAGGAGCGCTTCTACCTCGCCTCGCAATGGCGGATGATGTGGTGGAAGCTGAAGCGCCACAAGATCGCGGTGGCCTCCGGCATCTTCCTGCTGGTGCTCTACTTCACCATCCTGATCTCGGAGTTCCTGGCGCCCTACAACCTGCACAGCCGCGACGTCGACCACATCTACGCGCCGCCGCAGGCGCTGCAGCTCTTCCATGACGGCGAGTTCATCGGGCCGTTCGTCTACGGCTACAAGTACCGGCTCGACATGGAGAACCTGCAGCGCATCTACGAGCGCGACGAGACCAAGATCCAGCGCGTCCGCTGGTTCTGCCTCGGCGACGAGTACGAGTTCTGGGGCATGATCCCGATGCGCTTCCACCTGTTCTGCGCGGAGGAGGGCGGCACCCTCTTCCTGTTCGGCACCGACAGGCTCGGACGCGACATCCTCTCGCGCATCATCTATGGCGCCCGAATATCGCTCACCGTTGGCCTCTTCGGCATCATCATCAGTTTTCTTCTCGGCCTCGTGCTCGGCGGCATATCGGGCTATTACGGCGGCTGGATCGACAACGTCATCCAGCGCATGATCGAGATCATCCGCTCCTTCCCGGAGCTGCCGCTGTGGATGGCGCTGTCCGCCGCGCTGCCGGTGAACTGGAGCCCGATCGTCGTCTATTTCGGCATCACCATCATCCTCGGCCTCCTGGACTGGACCGGGCTCGCCCGCGCGGTGCGCTCGAAGCTGCTCGCCCTGCGCGAGGAGGATTTCGCGACCGCCGCGATGCTGATGGGCGCGCGGCCACGGCGCATCATCGGCCGCCACCTGATCCCGAGCTTCATGAGCCACCTGATCGCGTCCGCCACGCTCTCGATCCCCTCCATGATCCTGGGCGAGACGGCGCTCTCCTTCCTCGGGCTCGGCCTGCGCCCGCCGATCACGAGCTGGGGCGTGCTCTTGAACGAGGCGCAGAACATCAACGCGGTCGCGCTCTACCCCTGGCTGATGCTGCCGGTCGTGCCGGTGATCCTGGTCGTGCTCGCCTTCAACTTCCTCGGCGACGGCCTGCGGGACGCCGCCGACCCGTACAAGTAGGCCGCGACGCGAAGCTTTCACGGCGTAGTGAAGCGAGGACGCTGGCCGCGGGCGCCTCGTCGCACGATATTACCATCGGTGCCTTCACCGCTCCTGCGTGACCCGATCGTGACCGACCTTCCGTTTCCGCCTTCCCCGCCGCGCCGCGGCCGGCTGCGCGGCACCGCCATCGCCGGGCTGATGGCGGCGCTTGCCGTCTGGGGCCTCGCCGAATCCCGGCACGCGGCCGCCGAGGGCCTGCCGCAATGGCCGTCGGGCGGCAACATCCGCGTGCTCGACGCCGAGCCGCTCGAGCCCGAGGCGGCCGAGGCGATCTATCAGGGCCTGCTCGACAGGATGGTCGAGGGCTACCTGAACTCCAGGCTCGACAATGTGGACTATCGGGGCTGGCGGCGGCTCACGCCGCTGCCCTACGCCTCGGACGAGCACGGCATGCGCTTCGTCAACGTCTACGCCAACCAGGCGGCGGAAGGCATGGCCGGCGCGACGCGCGAGGCACCGCTGCCGGAAGGCGCGGTGGTTGCCAAGGACTCGTTCTCGGTCGTGCGCGGCGGCGCGACCTCGCCCGGCCCGCTGTTCATCATGGAGAAGATGCCGGCCGGCTTCCGCCCCGAGGCGGGCGACTGGCGCTACACCCTGATCATGCCGAACGGCCGCTTGTTCGGCACCACCAAGGGCCGGGGCAGCGCCGCGGTCCAATACTGCGCCGACTGCCACGCCAAGGCCGCCGCAAGCGACTATCTCTTCCCGCCGGAGAAAACCGCCGGAGCCGGAGAGCCGCAATGACCATGGTCGTGCCCTGCCTGCTATGCTGGTGACAGGGAAACCAGACCGGGCCGATTACCTCCGTCTGGATCGAGTGACGGACGGCCTGCGCCGAGGCTTCTCATCGCCCTCGACATAGTTCGCCTCGATGACCCGATACACCTCCCGCGCCAGGAAGAACTTCGGCTTGGTCCGCGGTTTGAGTTCATCCAACACGCCGGCCTCGACCAACCGGTCTATCGCGGCCTTCGCAGTTGGATAGGTGACCCGGAGGACATCCATGGCGATCGGAACGCTCACGAACGGCCGCTCGAATATGTGGTCGATCAGCCGCGCCGGCAGCCCGGAAGCGCTGAGCTCGTGAAGTTTTTCGCGGTAGGCGGACTGCAGATCCCGAAGCTTCTGCATGCGTATGATCGCGTCACCGCTTTGCTGGATGACGCCGCGAAGGAAGAACCGTATCCAGCCCAACCAATCTCCATCCCTGCTGACCGATAGAAGCCTGTCCAGGTATTCATCCCTATTCCTTTCGAAGAATGGGCTGAGGTAGAGCAGGGGTTGAGGCAGCACGCCGCATTGGGCGAGATAGAGGGGAATCAACAAACGGCCGATTCTGCCGTTGCCATCCGGGTAAGGGTGGATGGCCTCGAACTGGTAGTGAATCAGCGCGGCGCGAATCAGGTCGGGGGTATCGTCAGCCTGGACCTTGTTGGCGTACTTCTCCAGCTCGGCGAGGGCGACGGTCATTTCACCGACGGGCGGCGGCACGAAACGCGCGTCCTTGATGTCCACTCCTCGCAGGCCGATCCAGTTCTGATCGCGTCTGAACTCTCCCGGCGGGTACTTCGCGCCGCGATCCACGGCCACGTCCTGCATCAAAATCGCGTGCGCCTCGTTCATCAACCGCGATGACACCGGCAGCACGCCGAGGCGCGAGATCGCATGGACGAGCGCCCGGACATAGTTGAGCACTTCCCTCGTATCGCTCGGACGCCGGCTGTCATCGACGCCTTCTTCGAGCAGAAGCAGTTCCGAGAGTTCGGTTGTCGTCCCCTCAATCCTGGAAGAGGCGACCGCCTCCTTTCTCTGAAGCGGGCGAATGAGCAGGTAGGGATTCGGAACCGCATATCCCATCCCCCGAAGCTCGCCGACCGCCATCGATGCACGGTCGAGAATGGATATCAGGGACGAATAGTCGAGCGGCGGCGGCAACGGATGGGGCACGTAGGCCCACGCACCCTTGATCGTGGGAACCACCCGCCCACAGGGCGAATTGCGAAACGCATCGGCATCCATGGCGCGTTATAGGCCGCTTTAAGAACATCACGCCAATTAAAGAAATTCGCAAAAAACTTTAATACAAAGCGGCGGAAAATCAAGAAATTAAGAATTCCTGCCGACATGGCAGATGACAGCCCGTATGGGTGATGCACGCAGGGCCGCTTTGCCCGAACCGCCAAGCTATCAGGAACCCGGCGCCGTCTCCGTCCACAGGCTGCTTTCGTAGGCGCCGGCGGGGAGGGGCAGGCGGGCGACCGCCGTGCCCGAGAGCGCTTCCGCCATGCGCGTCGCGACGTAGCGGCTCGCGAAGAAGAGGGTGAGGCGGCCACCGATGAGATGGGCCGCGACGCCCTGCTGCTCGTTGTAGCCGCGCCAGCGCCATTCGGGCGGATAGTCGTCGGGCAGGAAGACGTCGTGCAGGTGGACCAGCATGCCTGCGGGCAACATGGGCAGGATGCGGTTGAGCACGATGTCGACGTCGCTGCCCGGCATCAGCACATGGCTCGAATCGACGAACAAGAGATCGCCTGCCCCGAGCGCCTCGAACGGCGCGAGGCCGACCTTTTGCAACGGCGCGCGCAACAGTGCGACGTTTGCGAGGCCAGCGATATCGGCGCGCGGCGCGGGGTCGATCGCGGTGATCGCGCCGCCATGGCCCTCATCGGCAATGGCGCGGGCGAGGAAGCGCGTCGAGTGCCCGGAGCCGATCTCGACGATCCGCCGCGGCCGCCTCGCCCGCACGATCGCATAGGCCGCCGCCGCGTCGAGCCGGGGGAACCAGTCCTGCGCGAAGCGCGGCGCGGGCGACGGCGCGGTGCCGAAGCCGGCCAGCGCATCGGCCTGCGCCTCGATCAGGCCGAGCACCGCGCGAAAGCTGGATTCGCGAGCCGCGAACAGCGCCTCGATGGCGGGGTAGGGCGCGCGCCAGCGCGGCGCATCGAGCGTATCGGCATGACGATAGGGGATGAACACGCCGCGCTTCGCGAGGCCGAGCGCGGTCGACAGGCCGAACCAGGCGCGCCGAAGCCGGCGCGGCCCGCGTGCCCGGCTCAAGGCCGGAGCACCATGCCTTCGCGCGCGACGAGCGAGCCCGGCCGCGCCGCCTCGACCTCGGCCGCCACGCCATCCATGAACGCGTCGTCATGGCCGGGGTCGTGATGGAAGACGACGTAGGTCTTGACGCCCGCGGCGTCGCATAGCCTGACGCCCTCCTGCCAGGTCGAGTGCCCCCAGCCGGCATGGCCGCCATATTCGTCGTCGGTGTAGGTCGCGTCGTAGATCACGATGTCGGCGCCCTCTATCAGGCCGAGCACGCTCGCGTCACGGCCCTCGCCCGGCCTGTGCTCGGTGTCGGTGATGTAGCAGATCGAGCGGCCGTCATAGCCGACGCGATAGCCGGCGGCGCGATTGGGATGGTTCAATAGGGCGGTGCGCAAGGCGACGCCCGGCCACGGCTCGAGCGTATCGCCGATATGGAAGTCGTCGAAGCTGAGCTGCGCCTTGAGCGTCTTGGGGTTGACCGGATTGAGCGGCTCGGCGAGCAGCCCCAGCATCACGTCCTCGATGCGCCGATCGTCCTCCAGATGGCCGGCATGGATGCGGAAGCGGTTGCGCGCATCGAGCAGCGGCGTGAAGTGCGGCCAGCCCCAGACATGGTCGTAATGAGTGTGGGTGAGGAAGATGTCGTCGTCGACCGGCCCCGCCTCGTCGAGCGCGAGGCCGAGTTCGTAGATGCCGGTGCCGGCATCGAAGATCAGCCGGCGCGCGCCGCAGCGGACTTCGAGGCACGAGGTGTTGCCGCCATAGCGGGCATGGGCTTCGCCCGGGCAGGGAATGCTGCCGCGCACGCCCCAGAACCGCACCGTGAACTCAGCCCCAGACAAGCCTGCCGCCTTCTTTCCGCGCCCCCCTTTCGGCAGTCTGCCCGACCGGGCAGGGCGGTGAAACTCTTTTTATCCGTGTAGGATAGCCGGCCGCCATGACCGACCGTCCCGCCACCGTCGCCCTGCCCCGAGCCGACCGCACCGACTGGTGGATGGTCGTGCTCGCGCTCGGGCTCGGCGCGCTCGCCGCCTACCAGCAGTTCAAGCTGCCGCCGGTGCTGCCGCTGCTGCTCGACGCCTACGGCTATGAGCGCGTCTTCGCGGGCGGCTTCATGTCGATCTACGCCGCGGTCGGCCTCGCGCTCTCGGCGGTGATCGGCGCGACGATCGAGCGCCAGGGCTTCCGCCGCGCGCTGGTCGCGAGCGGCGCCTGCTTCCTGGCCGGCTCGGGCCTCACCATGATCGCGCCCGCGCTCGCGCCGGTCGTGCTCGTCGCGCGCGGCATCGAGGGCGTCGGCTTCGCCATCCTCGCCGTGCTCGCGCCGGTGCTCGCGACCGGTGCCGCGACGCCGCGTCATCTGCCGATGGCGATCGCGATCTTCGCGGCGTGGATCCCGACCGGCCAGCTCGTCGCCACGATGCTCGCGGTGCCGATCGCGGGCGCGGGCGAATGGCGGCCCTTATGGTGGATCGGCATCGGCCTGACCATCGTGCTCGGCCTGATCGCCTGGCGGCGGACCGGGCGCGTCTCGGCGCATATCACGGTCGGCGGCCGGCTCCGCCTCGCGCGCCTGCAATGGCTCGGCCTGATCCTGAACGCCGCGGTCTTCACGTTGTGGTCCACCGAGCTGTTCGCCTTCATGACCTGGCTGCCGACCTATCTGGTCGAGCAGCGCGGGCTTTCCTTCGCCGACATGCAATGGCCTTACGCGGTGCCGGTGGCCGGCATCCTCGTGTTCAGCATCTTCGGCGGCTATCTGCTGCGCGCCGGCATCTCGTTCATCACCCTGATGGTGACCGGCCTCGGCCTGCAGGCCGCGGTGTGGTTCGCCATGCCCTGGCTCGGCGACCCGGCGGTCGGGCTGCTCGCGGTCGCGCTGTTCGGCGTCGGCGCCGGCATCACGCCGACCGGCCTGTTCGCCGGCCCGTCCGCCATGCTCGGCCAGGCGAGCGCGCGCGGCCTCGCCTACGGCATCATCATGACCGGGCGCAACACCGGCGTGCTTCTCGGCCCGGTGCTGCTGCCGCTGGTGCATGACTGGCTGACGAGCTGGGAAGGCACCGGGCGGGTGTTCGGCGGCGTCGCGGCGCTCGGCGCGCTGAGCGCGGGCGGGCTCGGCCTGATCGCGGCCAGGATCGGCGCGGCGACCTCGCCTCAAGCAGCGAAGCGATAGGCGAGACAACCTCGCCTCAAGCAGCGAAGCGGTAGGCAAAACACCTACTCAAGCAGCGAAGCGATAGGCGAGACAACACCTCAAGCAGCGAAGCGGTAGGTGAGACAAACTAGATCACCAGCCGGTAGCCGCCTTCGTCGGTGATCAGGAGCTGGGCGTTCGAGGGGTCCTCCTCGATCTTCTGGCGCAGCCGGTAGATGTGGGTCTCGAGCGTGTGGGTCGCGACCTGCGGGTTGTAGCCCCAGACCTCGTGCAGCAGCACGTCGCGCGGCACCACTTGGTCCTTGGCGCGGTAGAGATATTTCAGGATCGCGCTCTCCTTCTCGGTGAGCCGCACCTTGGTCTTGCCGTCGGCGCCGACCAGGAGCTTCGCCGACGGGCGGAAGGTGAAGCGGCCGATCGCAAAGGTGGCGTCCTCGCTGCGCTCGAACTGGCGGAGCTGGGCGCGGATGCGCGCGAGCAGCACGCCCAGCCTGAACGGCTTCGGCACATAGTCGTTGGCGCCCGAATCGAGGCCGAGGATGGTGTCGGCCTCGCTGTCGGCGCCGGTCAGCATCAGGATCGGCACCTTGATGCCGCTCCGCCGCAGCAGCTTGCAGAGCTCGCGCCCATCCATGTCGGGCAGGCCGACATCGAGGATGATCAGGTCGAAGCCCTGCTGCTTGACGGCGTCGAGCGCGGCCGCGCCGGTCGGCGCCTCGTGGGCGTCGAACTCCTCGTGCAGGCGGAGCTGCTCGACCAGGGCCGAGCGCAGCGCCTCGTCATCCTCCACTAGCAGGATGCTCTTGCCTGCGGCCATAATTCCCTTGAACGAGGTTGGAACGACGATTCGTCACCAAATAATGCGCCAAGAGGGCCGATCTGCAAAGCCGCGCCGCCCGAGGCGGGCATGACCGCCTGGCTCGCGCCGGTCAGGCTCGCGGGGCGCTTCGTGACGCTCGAGCCGCTGGGCCGGGAGCACCTGGCCGAGCTGCGGGCGATCGTGGGCGAGCCCCGCATGTTCGCCCATCTCTCGGTCGATCTTGGCGCGCCCGGCGCGCTCGACCGCTGGCTGGCGCAGGCGCTCGACGCGGTCGCCAAGGGCGAGGCGCTGGTCTTCGCCAAGCGGCGCGCGGCGGACGGCCGGCTGGTCGGCTCCAGCCGCTACATGAACGTCGCGGCGGCGCACCGCCGGCTCGAGATCGGCTGGACCTGGCTGGTGCCCGAGGTCTGGGGCGGGCCGATCAACACCGAATCGAAGCTGCTGCTGCTCGGCCACGCCTTCGAGGCGCTCAAGGCCCACCGCGTCGAGTTCCGCACCGATGCCCGCAACGCGCGGAGCCGGGCCGCCATCGCCGCGCTCGGCGCCGTGCAGGACGGCGTGTTCCGCCGCCACATGGTGGTGCGCGACGGCCATGTCAGGGACACCGTGCAGTTCGCCATCGTGGACGAGGACTGGCCCGCGGTGCGCGCCCGCCTCGAAGCCCGCCTCGCGGCAAAGGCGATGCAGGCATCGGCATGATGCGACCGGCAGAAACTGCCGGGATACCCCGGACTCCTGCCCAAGCTATTGAGTATGTTGGATTATACCGCTGGCCTTCGACTTGCATCCCGACCGCCCAGAGGAAGGCGGGAATGACCATCGACCCACGCGAATTCATGGGCACGCGCGAGCGGGCCGTCTACAACGTCAGCATGCGCACCCACCCGGACGGCGCCAACGCGCCGCCGAACGGCAATCTGGTGCGCGAGGAATCCGACTTCTTCGGCGAGGACGGCTTCAGCTTCGACGACTTCCTCGACATCATCAACCCGCTGCACCACCTGCCGCTGATCTCCATCGTCTACCGCGAGCTGACCGGCGACCAGATTTCGGCCGGCGCGCGCGTCATCGGCGGCGGCCTGTTCGGCGGGCCGGCCGGCGCGATGGTCGGCGCGGTCGAGGCGGCGATCGCAGGCGCGACCGGCGGCAAGGACCTTGCCGTGGTCGCCTGGAACGCGATCACGGGCGAGGGCGAAGAGCCTGCGGCCCAGGTCGCGGCGGCCGACGGAGTCAAGCCGGCGGCCGGCGAGATCGAGGTTGCGGCGGCGCCGGCGCCCTGGATCGACCCTGACAGCCAGCCCTTGCCCGCGCCGGCGGTGCAGCCGGCCGCGGCCCCGGCTGCACCGGCCATCGCGCCAGCCGGCCCACCCGCCGCTGCCGACGATGCGATCCCCGAATTGAGCCAGGACCAGGTCGCGCTGCTGCTTTCCTCGGTCGGCCTGCAGCCGAGCGATGAACCCGCGGCACCCGGGACGGAGGAAATCGCGGAAGCCTCGCCGGCGAGCCTGATCGAGCCCGCCGCGGCGCCCGCCCCGCAGCGCATGGCGGCTTCCGGCCGGGATGCCGATTCGGTGCGCAGCGGGCTCGGCCCGATGAAACAGACCTATGTCCGCGCGCCGGCGAACGACTATTTCATCAAGCATGCGCCGGTCACCCAGGAGATGCGCACGCACATGAGCGTCCGCTCGGCGCCGCTGAACGAGGCGGACCAGGCCTGGGTCGCCGAGGCGATGGCGGCCGCGCTCGATAAGTATCGCAACGGCAAGGCGCTGAACGAGGCCCGCGACGGCAAGGGAACCGCGATCGATGCCGCCCATTGAGAGGCGCGCGGCGGAGGGCGCGGCGGCGAACGCGTTCGACCTCGCCGTCGTCCCGCCCGATGCGCTGCATTGGGGCGGCCTGCGCTTCACCTGCGCGCTCGGCCGCAGCGGCATCCGCGCCGACAAGGTGGAAGGCGACGGCGCGACGCCGGCCGGCCGCTTCCCCTTGCGCCGCGTGCTCTACCGGCCGGACCGCCTGGCGCCGCCGCGCACCGCGCTGCCGGTCGCCGCGCTCAACCCGCGCGACGGCTGGTGCGACGACCCGGGCGACCCGCTCTACAACCAGCAGATCCGCCAGCCGTTCAGCGCGAGCTTCGAAGTGCTGTGGCGGACCGATGCGCTCTACGACGTGATCGTCGTGCTCGGCCATAACGATGCGCCCGTGGTGCCGGGCAAGGGCAGCGCGATCTTCATGCACGTCGCGACGCGCGACTACGCGCCGACCGCCGGCTGCGTCGCGCTCTCGCGCCCCGACCTGCTCGCCATCCTCGAAGCCTGCGACCCCCACGCCCGCCTCTGCATCCCGATGCCGGGGCGGTGAGCGTTCCTGTCGACGGACGACACCTCCTCCACCGTCATTGCCGGGCTTGACCCGGCAATCCATGTTTCGGCCCTACGGTTTTTCTACGGAAGCCTGGATGCGCGGATCAAGTCCGCGCATGACGAGATGGTAAGACTCGCGGCGCGCCTGAGTCTGCAATTAACCGCGCGTGCCGAAGATGGCGGTGCCGACGCGGACGTGGGTGGCACCGAACGCGATCGCGGTCTCGAAGTCCGCGGTCATGCCCATGCTGAGGTTGGCGAGGCCGTGGCGCCGCGCGATCTCGCGCAGGAGCGCGAAGTGCGGCGCGGGCTCCTCCTCGAAGGGCGGGATGCACATCAGCCCGACCACCGGCAGCGCGAGCCGCTTGCGGCAATCCTCGATGAAGGCGTCGGCCTCGCGCGGATTGACGCCGGCCTTCTGCGCCTCCTCGCCGGTGTTGACCTGGACGAACAGCCTGGGGCAACGGCCGGCCCTGTCGCGCTCGGCGGCGAGCGCCTCGGCGAGCTTCGGCCGGTCGAGCGAATGGATGAGGTCGGCATGCGCCACCGCCTCGCGCACCTTGTTGGTCTGCAACGGGCCGATCAGGTGGAGCACCAGGTCGGCATGGCGCGCCTTCACCGGCGGCCATTTGGCCACCATCTCCTGCACCCGGTTCTCGCCGAAATCGCGTTGGCCGGCCTCGACCGCCGGCATGATGTGCTCGATCGGGTGGGTCTTCGAGACCGCGATGAGCGTGACGGCATCGGCCTTGCGTCCCGCCTCGGCGCAGGCGGCGGCCATGCGCGCCCGGACGGCAGCGAGGTTCGCCGTCACGGCGGCGGGTTCGGCATCAGCGCTGATCGCGATCTCGGCCATCGGTGTATCCTGATCTCATGGTCGAGACGACGCTAGCAAAGCTCGCGCAGCAGCTCAATTCGCGTCACCGGCGCGCGCATCCCGAGGCGCGCGCGCTGCCGCCGCTGATTCTGATGACAGACCCGAAGCGGCTCGCCGACCCGTGCGCCGCCGCCGAGCACCTGCCGCCGGGCTCGGGCGTGATATTGCGCGCCTACGAGCCCCCGGAGCGGGAGCGGCTGGCGCGCGAGTTGGCCGCCATCGCGCGGCACCGCGGGCTGATCCTCCTCATCGCGGTCGATGCGGCGCTCGCGGCCGAGGTGGGTGCCGCCGGCGTGCATTTGCCCGAGGCGCTGATCGGACGCGCCGCCCAGGTGCGCCGGCGGCCCGGCTGGCTGGTGACGGCGGCGGCGCACTCGCTTGCCGCCCTGCATGCCGCCGCGCGCGCCGGGGCGGATGCCGCGCTGCTCTCGCCGGTGTTCCCGACCGCGAGCCACCCGCAGGCGCATGCGCTCGGCCCTGCCCTGTTCGCGACACTCGCGCGGCGCGCGCCTTTGCCGGTCTATGCGCTCGGCGGCATCGACGCGAAGAACGCGCCGCTCCTGCTCGCGAGCGGCGCCGCCGGCATCGCCGGCATCGGCGCGTTATCAGCGTAGTCCGAAATGCTTCTCGATGTGGGCGACCAGCGCGGCGACGCTGGCGACGACCGATTGCTCGTCGGTATGGATCACGAGCTCCGGTTTGTCTGGCGGCTCGTAGGGCGCCGAGATGCCGGTGAACTCCTTGATCTCGCCGGCGCGCGCCTTGCGATAGAGGCCCTTCGGGTCGCGCTGCTCGCAGACATCGAGCGGCGCGCTGATATGGACCTCGTGGAAGGCGCCGGGCTCGATGCGCTCGGCAGCGGCCCGGGCGCGCTCGCGGTCCGCGCGATAGGGCGAGATGAAGGCCGAGATCACCAGGATGCCGGCATCGGCGAACAGCGCCGCGACCTCGCCGACGCGCCTGATGTTCTCGGCGCGGTCCTCGGGCGCGAAGCCGAGATTGGCGTTGAGTCCGGCGCGCACATTGTCGCCATCCAGCACATAGGCCTGGTAGCCGCGGCGGAACAGCTCGGCCTCGACCTCGATCGCGATGGTGGACTTGCCGGCGCCCGAGAGGCCCGTGAGCCACACCACGCCGCCCTTGTGCGCGTTGCGCGCGGTCCGCTCGTCGCGGCCGATGCGATGGCCGACCGCCTGGATGTTGCTCGAACGCGCGGTGATCAGGGTGCGCTGGTCGGGATAGCCCTCCATGCCGATCTGGCCGCCGCCCGCGATATCGTCGCCATCGACCAGCACGAAGCGGCCGGTGCGCGGCAGCCGGTCATAGGTGTCGAGCGCGAGCATGGCCGGGCTCCTGAGCACGACCTCGGCGATGCCGTTGCGCTCGACCGCGGCATCCGCGGCGCTCGCGGGCGGCGCGGCCTCCAGCACGTCGATGTCGATCAGCCGTTCGACAGACTGTACCTCGACCGCCGACTCGCGCGTTGCCAGGCGCAGCTTGTAGCGCCGGCCCGGCCTGAGCGGCGTGCGGCCGAGCCAGAAGAGGCGCGCGCGGAACACGTTGGTCTCGACCGGCGCGTGCTCGACATGGCTTGCCAGCTCGCCGCGCTCGATGAAGAGCTGCTCGTCGAGCTGGATGCCGATCGACTGGCCGGCCTCGGCGCGCTCGCGCGGGCCGGCGGGCCATGCCTCGATGCCGGTCACCCGCGCCGTCTTGTTGGAAGGCGAGAACAGCAGCGTGTCGCCGAGCTTGAGCCGGCCGCTCTCGATGCGGCCGGCGAGGATGCGGCGCTGGTCGAAATGATAGACGTCTTGAATCGGCAGGCGCAGCGGCGCGTCGGCAATCGCGTGCGGCGGGTTCAGCGCATCGAGCGCGCCGAGCAGGGTGGGCCCGACATACCAGCCCATCGCGTCCGACGGCTCGATCAAATTGTCGCCGCCACGCGCCGAGGTCGGCACCACCTGGCAGACAACGAGGCCGAGCCGGCTCAAGTATGCGCCGATCTCGTCGGCCACCGCGCGGTAGCGCGCCTCGTCATAGCCGACCAGGTCCATCTTGTTGAGCGCGACCACGACCTGGCGCACGCCGATCAGGCTCAGCAGATAGCCGTGGCGGCGCGACTGCTCCCTCACGCCCTCGCTGGCATCGACCACGAGCAGCGCGGCGTCGGCGCTCGAGGCGCCGCTCACCATATTTTTTATGAACTCTCGATGGCCCGGCGCATCGACCACGACATAGCGCCGGCCCGGCGACCTGAACCAGACATGGGTGGCATCGATGGTGATGGCCTGGTCGCGCTCGGCCTGGAAGGCATCGAGCGCGAAGGCCCATTCGAACGCCATGCCGCGCCGCTCGCTCATCGCCCTGATCGCCTCGAGCCTGCCTTCGGGCAGCGAGCCGGTATCGGCGAGCAGGCGGCCGAGCAGCGACGACTTGCCATGATCGACATGGCCGACCACGACGAGCCGGAACGGCGGCGCAGCCATTGGCGCGCTCATGGAGGGAAGCCCGTTTTGCGTAGACCCCCCACCCTATCCCTCCCCCGCAAGGGGGGAGGGGATAAGAGGTGCAGCCGCGCGGGTCTCCCTTTCTTATCCCCTCCCCCTTCCTTTTTACCCCCTCCCCCTTGATGGGGGAGGGTGGGGTGGGGGTGGGGCCGCAGGCTCGGCGCTAGACGATTCGCGCTCATCCCCGGCCGTCACATATAGCCTTCGGCGCGCAGGCGCTCGAAGGAGTCTTCGGCTTCGTGGTCCATGGCGCGGCCGGCGCGCTCGGCGCTGCGGGTGATCTCGAGCTCGGCGATGATCTCGTCGATGGTCGAAGCCTCGCTCGCGATCGGGTTGGTGATGTCGGAATCGCCGAGCGAGCGATAGCGCCTGCCTCCTTTCGCGAGATAGAGCGGCACGATCGGGATGTTCTCGCGCCGGGTGTAGCGCCAGATGTCGAGCTCGGTCCAGTGCAGCAGCGGGTGGATGCGGACATGCACGCCGGGCGGCATGTCAGTTTTGTAGTAGTCCCAGAACTCGGGCGGCTGGTCGCGGAAATCCCACTGGCCGGATTCGGCGCGCGGGCTGAACACGCGCTCCTTGGCCCGCGTGCTCTCCTCGTCGCGCCGAATGCCGGCGAAGATGCCCTGGAAGCGCTGCTCGGCGAGCAGCGCCTTGAGGCCGTGCGTCTTGCGCGCCGCGGCGCGCGCCGCCGGCGGCAGCGAGGGATCGACCGCCTCGATCGGCGGGCAGCCGCCGACCACGAGCTTCAGGTTCCACTCGACCGCGTAGCGGTCGCGGAAGGCGTACATCTCGGGGAACTTCTTTCCGGTATCGACATGGACGACCGGGAACGGCACATGGCCGAAGAACGCCTTGCGGCACAGCCAGACCATGACGTTCGAATCCTTGCCGAGCGACCAGAGCAGGCCGAGCCGCTCGATGCGCGCATAGGCTTCGCGGATGATGTAGAGGCTCTGGCTTTCGAGCTGGTCGAGATGGTCGAGCATGGACGCCTGATGTGTACGTGCCCCCTCATGCTTCGACAAGCTCAGCATGAGGGCTTGGAGTCTACGGCCTCATCCTGAGCTTGTCGAAGGATGAGCCTGTCGAAGGATGAAGCTGCCTGCGGGCCGCAGGCTATCCGCCTTCCGGCACGTAGCCGAAGCGCAGCATCTGTTCGCGGTGACGCTCTACCACGCGCTTGACCTGGGCGGGAGACAGCTTGTCGCGCCACTCGCCGACCGCGCCCTTGCGGAAGAAGCGGTCCTGCACCGGGGTGCGCTCGACGAAGCCGGTCTTGTCCTCCAGCTTGCGCAGCGTCTCGAAGGAGGAGAAGCGGATCGCCTTCTCGATCCTCGCCGGGTTGTCGGTCGCGACGCCGAGGAAGCGCGCGACCGCGCCGAAGCGGCGCGCCGGATCGGCCTTGAGGTCTTCGTAGCGGACGACGTGGAGGCCGGGGTTGGCGACCTGCGTCCAGCTCTTCACATGGCTCGACCAGTCGCTCTGATGCTCCGGCACGTGCATCGCGCTCGCCGCGGTCTCGAAGCCGGTGCGGCCCATCAGCTCTATGATGTCATCGAGCGTGGCGCCGAGATGGTGCGCGTAGGAGAGCGCGACGTCGAGCGGGTTGCGCACGACATAGATGGCGCCCGCGGTGACCTCGAGCGTGATCATGCTGACGCCGGCAACTGCGACGAGCGCGTTGTGCGTCTTGACCAGCACGGTCTCGTTCTTGCTCTCGGCGATCAGCCGGTGCACGCGCGGGCGCAGCCTGGCGAGCTCGGCGTTGCCGAGCGCGGTCGGCGGGCGCGGGTCGAGCCGCGCATACCAGTGCGCCTGGGAATCGCCCGCGGTCAGCGCCGACATTTTGTTGATGTCGACCGGCTCGTCGAAATCGGTCAGCAGGTTGACCAGGAACGCCCGGATCCAGGTGTTGCCCGATTTCGGGTAGCTCGCGAGCCACAGGATGCTAGCCACCGGCGCGCCGCCTCATATCCGGTACCCGAACCGCGCCATCTGCGCGCCGTGGCGGGCGGCGAGGCGCGCCGCCTGCGCCGGCGTCAGCACCTCGCGCCAGGCATCGGCCTCGCCCTTCCTGAAGAAGCGCTCCTGCGCCGCGCTGCGCTCGCTGAAGCCTTCCGCGGCTTCCTGGCGGCTCAATTGCTCGAAGGTGGAGAACGCGATCGCCTTCTTGAGCCGCTCGGGCGCGGGCGCGAGGCCGAGGAACCGGCACAGCGCGCCGAACGTGTTCTCCGGCTCCGCCTTGAGGTCTTCATAGCGGATGACATGGAGGCCGGGATGGTTCGTCTTGGTCCAGCTATCGACATGCAGCGACCAGTTGCCGCGCCGCTCATAGACCATGGCGTCGGTGTTCTGCGTCTCCATGTTGCTGGCGAGATGGGTGATCGCCTCATCGAGCGAGATGCCGAAATGATCGGCGAGCGAGACCGCGACGTCGAGCGGGTTGCGTACCAAGTAGATGGCGCCGGCGGTGTGTTCCATCGTGACAGTCGGCGTGCCGCGATCGACCACGAGCGCGTTGTGCGTCTTGACGAACACCGAATCGGGATGGGTGCGCGTCATCAGGGCGTGGCTCAACGGCCTGAGCTTTGCCACCTCCTCCTTGCTGAGCCCGGCCGTGGTGCGTTGCTCGGCGCGCTGATAGGGCGCCACCTTGTCGGTCCTGCCGTCGAGGATCGCCTGGAACCACTGCGCATCCGAATCCTGGTGACAGAAGCGGGTGAGCTGGTCGAGCGGCACTGGCTCGTCGGGGTTCACGAGCAAGTTGTGCAGGAAGGCGCGCAGCCAGGTGTTGCCAGACTTCGGATAGCTCGCGAGCCAGATGAGTTTGCCCATCGATATCTAGACACATAGACCTCCCTTCCTCCCGCTGGCGGGAGGAAGGGCCGGGGTTGGAGGGTGAGACCCGAAGGGGGCGAAGCCTACCTCGGGCGGGCGTCATGCCTGATGCCCGGCGCGCTCTCCGCGTGCCTTTGTTCGCCCCCATCCTAAGTCCTTCCCCCTCCGGGGAAAGGATTTTTCGAGTGCCGCGTGCACCATAAAAAATGGGAGCGGCACGAGGCCGCTCCCGTCTCGAGTGAGATTGCGCCGGTCGCTTTTAGAACGACAGGGACGAGCCGATCATGAACTCGACGAACTCGTTGTCGGTGTTCGGGCCGGGCGCGTCGTCCTCGAAGTTGCCGAAGTCGATCTGCGCCTGAACGCTGACGCCCGGGCCGAGGATGTAGGTGCCGTTGAGCGCGATGATGTCAAACGTCTGTTCCTGCCCCGCGGTCAGGCTGTCCTGATTCACCGAGCCGTACTGCAGGCCGACGCCCCACATGGCGTCCCAATAGGCGACGCCGACGTCCCAGTCCTCACGCTCGCGGCCGCTGCCGGCGGAGTCGTTGACCACCAGGTCGCGGATGAGGTAGCCGCCGCCGACCGAGACCTTGCCGAAGCCGACCGTGCCGCCAAACTGCCAGGATTCGGGCGAATCCTCGCAATTCTGCGAACCGGCGGTGGTGCTGCACTTGTCGAGGTTGTAGGTCTCGTAGCCGCCCATGACGCGGACGTTGAAATCGCCGAAGTCATTCGCATACGCCACGGCCGCCGACATCTGATCGAGCAGGGTGCCGACGCCGGTATTGGTGGCGTCCCAATTGAGGCCGCTGCGCGCGTTGCGGCCGTACTGGCTCTGCCCCTCGTCGGACGGCGCGTAGCTCAACGCGAACTCGAAGCCGTTGAACGACGGCGAGAAGTAGACGAGCTTCAGCGAGTCTTCGGAGCCCAGCACGTCATCATAGGTGGTGACGTTGAAAATGCCGGCCGCGTTGCCCGGATCGCCGAAGATGAAGAACGGCGTGTTGACGCCGAAGATGCCGGAGCCGCCTGGCGCGAAGTTGGTGAATTGCTGCCGCGCGCTTTCGTCCGCGCCGACGCGGAACTGGCCGAAATTGCCGCGGAAGAACACGAAGCGCTCGTCCAACGTATCGGAGTCGTCGCCAGACTCGGTGCCTTCGATGTTCGCCACGAAGCCGGCGGTCAGGCCGTTGTCGAACGTCGCGCTGCCGCCGACCCGGATTTCGAGGTCCTGGCCGAACGCGATGCTGTTCGTCTGATCGGCGAACTCGCCGTCATCGGAATCCTGGTCGATGATCGCCAACGCACTATGGTAGTAGCCACCCACGGTCACCGCGATCGGCTGATCCTCGGCCTGAGCGGCGCCGCCCGCGATGACGCCCGCCGCCACCAGCGCGGTCGAGCCCAACAGAATCTTCTTCATTAGCAAACCTCCTCGGGAGATTAAGATGTCTCAGTTTCGCCCGTGCCTTGCCAGACTTCCTCGCCGTTCTGGTTCAGGCCTGCAGCCGGGGCACCCCTGGAACAGTGGCCTCCCCCCAAAAACGCTGGCGGGCTTGACAACCGCAGGAACCGTAACCAATGCCGTTTGGCGAGCAAACGCCAAAACAGCGTCAGTCATCACATTCCCGCACCGCTGTGGCAAAAAGGCCGCAACATGGCTTCCGGGTGACGCCGGCCGGAATAAGGCCTTCGGTGACCGCCGTTTACATCGGCCCGCCGGCCAGCCGCGAACGCGCCGCCGTCGGGGTTTCTCGCGGCATCCGACTGTTGTAGACTTCGGCATCGGGGACGCGGGATTCGGCCACGACCACGGTCGTTCTCGTGACGATTCATTGACGGGACAGCTCAAACGATGGCGCGTATGAAGGACAGCTTGAAGGCTGTGCGGCCTTTGATTCTGGCGCTTGGTGGCGCCTTTCTCCTGGTCGCCTGCGATACCGACCTGGGCGGCGACGCCGGGCCAGAGCCCACCGCCGGCAGCGCCAAGAAGCGCCGCGACCCGGTCTACAGCCAGAGCGTGTTCGGCGAGGGCGGGCTTTCCTTCGGCAGCGATGACATCGGCGGCACCGCAGAGCCGACCACCGGGGTCGGCGTCAACACCTTCCTGTGGCGCGCCTCGCTCGACACGCTCTCTTTTATGCCGCTCTCCTCGGCCGACCCGTTCGGCGGCGTCATCATCACCGACTGGTACTCGCCGCCGGATACCCCCGACGAGCGCTTCAAGATGACCGCCTACATCCTCGACCGTTCGCTCCGCTCGGACGGCATCAGGGTCGCGGTGTTCCGGCAGATCCGCGGCGTCGCCGGCGACTGGATCGACGCGCAGGTCAACCCGCGCACCGGCTCCGACATCGAGGACCGCATCCTCGAGCGCGCCAGGCAGCTCCGCATCGCCGCCGTCGGCGAGTAGACACATCGTCCAGCGCCCTCGCGCTTGCCCGCGCGCGGCGGGTGCGCTAGGAACCGGCGGCCCGCAGCCCGCGGGCGGCCCAAGTGCCGCCGCACCAGCCTCAAGCCGCCGAGCATGAGCGAGCGATACAACCCAGGTGAGATCGAGGCCCACTGGCAGGCCTATTGGGAGGAGCGCGGCCTGTTCCGTGCCGCCGAGGACGACACGCGGCCGAAATATTACGTGCTCGAGATGTTTCCCTACCCGTCGGGACGCATCCACATGGGCCATGTGCGCAACTACACGCTCGGCGACGTGGTGGCGCGCTACAAGCGGGCGCTCGGCTACAACGTGCTGCACCCGATGGGGTGGGACGCCTTCGGCCTGCCCGCCGAGAACGCGGCGCGCGAGCAGAAGGTGCATCCGGCGAGCTGGACCTACGGCAACATCGCCACCATGCGCGCCGAGCTGAAGCGCATGGGCCTCTCGCTCGACTGGAGCCGCGAGATCGCGACCTGCCATCCCGGCTACTATGCGCACCAGCAGAAGCTGTTCCTCGATTTCCTCAAGGCCGGCCTCGCCTATCGCAAGGAATCCTTCGTCAACTGGGACCCGGTCGACCAGACCGTGCTGGCCAACGAGCAGGTCATCGAGGGCCGCGGCTGGCGCTCGGGCGCGCCGGTCGAGCGGCGCAAGCTGTCGCAATGGTTCCTCAGGATCACCGAATACTGCGACGACCTCTTGGAGGCGCTGAAGACGCTCGAGCGCTGGCCCGAGCGCGTGCGTCTGATGCAGGAGAACTGGATCGGCCGCTCCGAGGGCATGCGCATCGGCTTCGATCTCGAAGGGGGCGACGAGTCGATCGAGGTCTTCACCACGCGGCACGACACGCTGTTCGGCGCGAGCTTCATCGCGCTCTCGCCCAACCACCCGTTCGCCGAGCGGCTGGCGGCGGGCGATCCTGCGCTCGCTGCGTTCATCGCCGAGTGCAACCGGCTCGGCACCTCCGAGGAGGCGATCGAGCGCGCCGAGAAGAAGGGCTACGACACCGGGCTGAAGGCGCGGCACCCGGTGATGCCGGGCCGCACGCTGCCCGTCTATGTCGCCAACTTCGTGCTGATGGAGTACGGCACCGGCGCGATCTTCGGCTGCCCGGCGCACGACCAGCGCGACCTCGACTTCGCGCGCAAGTACGGCCTCGACGTGATCGCCGTGGTGGCGCCGCCCGACGCCGATCCCGCGGACTTCGCAATTAGCGACGAGGCCTATCTCGGCGACGGCGTGCACATCAATTCGGGCTTCATCGACGGCACCGGCGTCGCCGACGGCAAGGCGCTGATCGCCGCGCGGCTCGAAGGCGAGGGGCGCGGCAAGCGCGAGGTGCTGTACCGTTTGCGTGATTGGGGCGTCTCGCGCCAGCGCTATTGGGGCTGCCCGATTCCGGTGATTCATTGCGAGGCGTGCGGCATCGTGCCGGTGCCGGAGAGCGAGCTGCCGGTCACGCTGCCGGACGATGTCGAGCTCGACGTGCCGGGCAACCCGCTCGACCTTCACCCGAGCTGGAAGCACGTCGCCTGCCCGACCTGCGGCAGACCGGCCCGTCGCGAGACCGACACCTTCGACACCTTCGTCGATTCGTCGTGGTACTTCGCGCGCTTCTGCTCGCCCCGCGCGGACCAACCCGTGATTCGTGACGCCGTCGACTACTGGCTGCCGGTCGACCAGTACATCGGCGGCATCGAGCACGCCATCCTGCACCTGCTCTATTCGCGCTTCTTCATGCGCGCCATGCGCATCACCGGCCACGTCAAACTGGACGAGCCGTTCGCCGGCCTGTTCACGCAGGGCATGGTGTGCCACGAATCCTATCAGGACGAGGCCGGCCGCTGGCTCTACCCCGAGGAGGTGGCGCGGCTCGCGAACGGCCAGGTGGTGCATGCCGAGAGCGGCAATCCGGTGACGGTCGGCCGGCGCGAGGTTATGAGCAAGTCGAAGAAGAACGTGGTCGCGCCCGCGCTGATCATCGAGGGCTATGGCGCCGATACGGCGCGCCTGTTCATGCTCTCAGACAGCCCGCCCGAGCGCGACCTCGACTGGTCGGACGCCGGCGTCAAGGGCGCCTTTCGCTATCTCGCCTCGCTCTGGCGCATGGTGGCGGAGCCGAGAGTCGCGCTGCCGCCGGCCGGCGCCGCGGCCATGGACGGGCTCGACGAGCGCCTGATCGAGCTGCGCCGCCTGATCCACCGCACCATCGCGGGCGTCACCGGCGACCTCGACCGCTTCCACTTCAACCGGGCGGTGGCGCGCATCCGCGAGCTGACCAACGGGCTGATCGAGCTGCCCGCCGATGCGCCCGGCGCCGGCGCGGTGCTGCGCGAGGGCCTCGAGACCACGGTGCGCCTGATCAACCCGATGACGCCGCACATCGCCGAATCGCTCTGGCGCATGCTCGGCCACGAGACCTCGCTGGTGCAGATCAAATGGCCCGAGGCCGACGCCGCGCTGATCGCCGAGGCCGAGGTGACCGTCGCGGTCCAGGTCAACGGCAAGCTGCGCGCGACCATCTCGCTGCCCAAGGGCAGCCCGCAGCCCGCGGCCGAAGCGGCGGCCATGGCGCTGCCCCAGGTCCAGCGCGCGATCGAGGGCAAGCCGGTGCGGAAAGTGATCGTCGTGCCCAACAAGATCGTCAACGTGGTGGTCTGACTTGCGCGGCGTGATCGCAAGCGCGCTCGCCCTCGCCCTGCTCGCGCTCGCGGCCTGCGGCTTCGAGCCGGTCTATGGACGGGGCAGCACGGTGCGCCACGCCGAGCTTGCCGCCATCGACGTCGCGCCGATCGACAGCCTCGCCGGCCTCGCGCTGCGCAACCAGCTCATCCCGACGCTCGGCTCGAACCGCGGCGAATCGCGCTATCAACTCAACATCGCCCTCGAGGAGCAGCAGGGCGAGTTCGCCATCCAGAGCAACGCCGAGGTGACGCGCTACAAGCTCGCGCTGAGCGCGAGCTTCACCCTGACCGACCTCGCGACCGGCGAGACCGTCTATAGCGGCGCGACGCGCTCGGTCGGCAGCTACAACGTCGTCCAATCCGAGTTCGCCACGGTCGCCTCGGAGAACGACGCGCGCAAGCGCGCCGCGCAGGACCTCGCCGACAACATCCGCGAACTCCTGATCGTCCATTTCTCGCGCGAGACGCCGACGGCGCAGACCACGCCGTGAAGATCGACCAGCGCAGCGCCGACCGCTTCTGCCGCGCGCCGGGCGATGAGATCCGCGCCATCCTTCTCTACGGGCCGAACGAGGGCCTGGTGCGCGAGCGCGCGGAGCAGGCGGCGCGCGCCGTGGTGCCCGACGCGAACGACCCGTTCAGGCTCGCCAGCTTGAGCATGGCGACGCTCAGGGACGATCCCGCCCGGCTCGCGGACGAGCTCGGCGCACTTTCATTTGGTGGTGGGCGCCGCGTGGTGCGCGTCAACGCCGCGGGCGATGCGCTCACGGGCGCGATCGAATCGGCGCTCGCGCTGCCCGGCGATGCCCTGCTGCTGGTCGAGGCCGGCGAGCTCGGCCCGCGTTCGAGCCTGCGCCTCTTCTTCGAGCGCGCCGACAAGAGCGTCGCGGCGGTGCCCTGCTATGAGGAGAGCGTGGCGTCGGCCGAGAGCGTGATCGCGGCGCAGCTTCGCGAGGCCGGCTTCGCGATCGACGACGATGCCGCGGCGCGGCTGATCGAGCGCACCAGCGGCGACCGCGCGCAGCTTCGCGGCGAGCTCGGCAAGCTGGTGCTCTATCTGGGCAAGGCGGAGGGCAGGCGCGCCGCGGTGACGCGCGCCGACGTCGACGCCGTGATCGGCGACGGCGGCACGCTGTCGCTCGACGAGGTGTGCGACGCGGTGGCGCTCGGCGACCTCGCCGCGCTCGACGTCGCGGTGACCCGCGCCGAGCGCCAGGGCATGGCGGCCGTGCCCATGCTGCGCGCGGTGGCGCGCCACCTGATGCGGCTGCATTACGCCGCGGGCCGCGTCGCTGCCGGCCAGCCCGCCGATGCGGTGATGAAGAGCTTGCGGCCGCCGATCTTCTTCGCCGCGCAGCCCGCCTTCCGCCGCCAGCTCAACCAATGGTCGCCGGCGCGCCTCGCCGAGGCGTTGCAGCTCATCGCCGACGCCGAGGCCGACTGCAAGAGCACCGGCACGCCGTCTTCGGCCGTCTGCGCCCGGGCGTTGCTTAGAGTCGCCGGCGCAGCGCGGGCGGGACGAGCGTCGCGCTAAGCCAGAGCAAGAATTGCCGGTCTGCCCCGCTCATGCTTCGACAAGCTCAGCATGAGGGCCTTTGCTTTGCGACCTCGCCCTGAGCTTGTCGAAGGACGAAGCCGCCTGACGAAGCCGCGACGACCTCGCCCTATCGCGCCCCGAGCCTCCGCAGCAGCTCGTCGAGCTGGGCCGCGCTCTTGAAGCGGAAGCTGACTTGGCCCGAGCCGTCGCCGCGCGTCTCGATGTTCACCCTCAAGCCGAGGCTCGCGCCCAGGCGCTGCTCCAGCTCCTTGACGTTGGGGTCGCGGCTCTGGCGGGCACGCGGCGGCTTCGGGCTGCGCGTCGCCTCGCGCGCCAGCGCCTCGGCTTGGCGCACGTTGAGGTTCTTGGCGAGGATGGTCTCGGCGAGCGCCACGGGGTCGCGCGCGTTCAGCAGCGCGCGGGCATGGCCCATGCTGAGCCTGCCGTCGCCGAGCAGCGTCTTGACGTAGAGCGGCAGCTCGAGCAGGCGGATCGTGTTGGCGACGTGGCTGCGGCTCTTGCCGATCGCCTGGGCGACCGCCTCCTGGGTATGGCCGAAGCGCGTCATCAGGCGCTGGAACGCCTCGGCCTCCTCGAGCGGGTTGAGGTCTTCGCGCTGCAGGTTCTCGACCAAGGCGAGCTCGAGCGCCTGGTCGTCGTCGAGCTGGCGCACGATCGCGGGCAGCTCGTGAATGCCGGCGCGCTGCGCTGCGCGCCAGCGCCGCTCGCCCGCGATGATCTCGTAGCCGCCGGCCGCGCCCTGGCGCACCAGGATCGGCTGCAGCACGCCGTTCTGGCGGATCGACTGCGCAAGCTCGTCGAGCTCGGCCTCGTCGAACACGGTGCGCGGCTGAAGCGGGCTCGGGCTCAGCGAATCGATCGGCAGGCTGCGCAGCGCGCCGCCGCGCCCGCGCGCTTCGGCATCGGCCTCGCCCGGCGCGGCGACGGATACGCTCGGCGGCACGTCGCCGAGCAGCGCGGCGAGCCCCTTGCCGAGCCCGCGGGCGCGCACCCCGCCGTCGCGTTCGCCCGCGCTCACGCGCCCACCTCGCCCGCGGCCTCGCGCCGCAGCACCTCGCCCGCGAGATGCGCATAGGCCTGCGCGCCGGCGCAGCTCACGTCGTAGACCAGCACCGGCAGGCCGAACGACGGCGCCTCGGAGACCCGCACATTGCGCGGGATCACGGTGTCAAACACGGCATCGCCGAGATGGGCGCGGACATCCGCCGCGACCTGGCTCGAAAGCCGGTTCCGACTGTCGAACATGGTGAGCACGACCCCCTGGATTCTCAACTTTGGGTTGAAATTCGCCTTCACGATCTCAACCGTGTTCAGCAGCTCGCTGAGCCCGTCCAAGGCCAGGAACTCGCATTGCAGCGGCACCAGCAGCGAATCGGCCGCAACCAGGGCGTTCAGCGTGAGCACGGTGAGCGAAGGCGGGCAATCAATCAGCACGAACGCGAAATCATGCGCCGGGCCGCCGCCATTGCCCGGCTGCGCCAGCCTGTCGAGCGCATCGCGCAGGCGGTGGGCGCGCCGCTCGGCCTCGACCAGCTCGATCTCGGCGCCCGACAGGTCGCGGCCGGCCGGCACCAGCATGAGGTTGGGCACCGGCGTCGCCACCATGGCCTCGGCCAAGCTCGCCTCGCCGAGCAGCACGCCGTAGGTGCCGGGCTCGCGCGACGCCTTGTCGATGCCGAGCCCGGTCGAGGCGTTGCCCTGCGGGTCGAGGTCGATCAAGAGCACGCGGCGGGCGGTCGCGGCGATCGCGGTGCCGAGGTTGATCGCGGTGGTGGTCTTGCCGACGCCGCCCTTCTGATTGGCGACCGCGATGACGCGCGGCCGCCGTGACGGCGGCGCCGCCGGCGCGGGCTCGGGCGGCGCCTCGGCCTCGGCCTCGGGCGTCTCCGGGTCAGACATGGGCCATGCCGCTGAGCTTCAAGACGACCCCGCGAGAATCGCTAATACTTTGAATTGTCTCGACTTTCATCGTCCAGCGCCGGCCCGCCGCGGCGAGCTCGGCGGCGGCGCCCTCGCCTTTCAGCACTATGCACCGCGCGTTCGCGTCGATCAACCCGCGTGCATGGTCGAGCAGGGTTCCGAGCGGCGCGACGGCGCGAGCGACCAGGACGCGGCTACGCGGCCAGCCGTCCGCGGGCGGCGCCAGCGCCTCGACCCGGGCGTTGAGGACGGTCACGGCGGCGCCGGTCTCGCGCGCGGTCTCGCGCAGGAAGGCGCATTTCCGGGCATCGCTCTCGATCAGCGTCACGTCATGGGCGCCGAGCAGCGCCAGGACCAGGCCGGGAAAGCCGGCGCCGCTGCCGATGTCGTAGAGCGCGTCGTAAGCTGCCGGCAGGTGGCCGAGGAGCTGCCCGGAATCGAGGAAGTGGCGGCGCCAGAGGTCGTCGAGCGTGCGGCCACCGACCAGGTTGATGGCCGGCTGCCAGCGCCGGATCAGCGCCTCGTAGGCGACGAAGCGGGCCAGTGTTTCACGTGAAACATCGAGGTCGCGGGCGAAGTCGGCCGGGCCGTAGGCGGCCTCCGCGCGCCGCCTCACGCCCGGCGGCCGGCCGGTGGCGCGGCGCGGCGGACATGGCCGAGCAGCGCCGTGATCGCCGCCGGGGTGACGCCCGAAATCCGCGCGGCGGCCCCAAGGGTCGCCGGGCGGGCCAGCGCCAGCTTCTCGCGCACCTCGGTCGAGAGGCTCGGGATGCGTTCATAGTCGAGCCCATCGGGCAGGGCGAGCGCCTCGTCGCGCCGGAACGCCTCGATGTCGGCGGCCTGGCGCTCCATGTAGCTGGCATAGCGCGCCTCGATCTCAAGCTGCTCGGCCACGTCGCGGCGGGTCTCGGCAAGCGCGGGCCACAGCCTCGCCAGTGCGGCCCAGCCCATCTCGGGGTAGCCCAGCAGCGTGAAGGCGCTGCGGCGCTGGCCGTCGAGGTTGGTCGCGACGCCTTGCGCGCGCAGCTCGCTCGGCGTCATGGCGAGCGAATCCAGGCGGGAACGCGCCTCGTCGAGCGCCGCCCGCTTCACCTCGAAGGCACAGCGGCGCTCGGGGCCGACGCAGCCGAGCGCGATGCCGGCGCCGGTCAGGCGCAGATCAGCGTTGTCCGGCCGGAGCGAGAGGCGGTACTCGGCGCGCGAGGAGAACATGCGGTAGGGCTCGGTCACGCCGCGCGTCACCAGATCGTCGATCAGCACGCCGATCATCGCCTCGGCCCGGTCCGGCACGAAGCCGGCGCCGCCGCCCGCGGCGAGCGCCGCGTTGAGCCCGGCGATCAGCCCTTGCGCCGCAGCCTCCTCATAGCCCGTGGTGCCGTTGATCTGGCCGGCGAAATAGAGGCCGGGCACCCGCCTAGTCTCCAGCGTCGGGTGCAGCTCGCGCGGGTCGACATGGTCGTACTCGATGGCGTAGCCCGGCCTCAGCATGACCGCGCGTTCGAGGCCGGGAATCGTCGCGAGCACGGCCGCCTGCACCTCGCGCGGCAGCGAGGTGGAGAGGCCGTTCGGGTAGACCGTGTCGTCGTCGAGTCCCTCGGGTTCAAGAAAAAGCTGGTGGCGGTCGCGCTCGGCAAAGCGTACCACCTTGTCCTCGATCGAGGGGCAATAGCGGGGCCCGCGGCCCTCGATCTGGCCGGAGAACATCGGCGCGCGGTGGAGGTTGGCGCGGATGATGGTGTGCGCCGCCGGCCCGGTCGCCGTGACATGGCAGGCGATCTGCGGCCGAGTGATGCGCGCGGTCAGGTAGGAGAACGGCTCGGGCGGCTCGTCGCCGGGCTGGGCCTTGATCCTGCGCCATTCGATGGTCCGCCCGTCCAGCCGGGGCGGCGTTCCGGTCTTCAACCGGGCGAGGCGAAAACCTTTTTGTTTCAGGCAGTTGGAGAGGCCGAGCGCGGCTGCCTCGCCGACCCGGCCGGCCGGGGTCCGCTCCTCGCCGATATGGATGACGCCGCGCAGGAAGGTGCCCGTGGTCAGGATCACCCGGCCGGCCCGGATGGTCTCTCCCGCGGCCGTGACCACGCCCGCGAGCCGCCCCGATGCGTCCCACGCCAAGTCCTCGACCGCCGCCGCCCTGATCTCGAGGCCCGCTTGCGCGGCGAGCGCGGCCTGCATCGCGGCCCGGTAGAGCCCGCGGTCAGCTTGCGCACGGGGGCCGCGCACCGCCGGCCCCTTACTGCGGTTGAGCACGCGGAACTGGATGCCCGCCTCGTCCGCTACCCAGCCCATCAGCCCGTCGAGCGCGTCGATCTCGCGCACCAGCGTGCCCTTGGCGAGCCCGCCGATCGCCGGGTTGCACGACATCTCGCCGATGGTGTCGAGCCGGTGGGTGAGCAGCAGGGTGCGCGCGCCGAGCCGGGCGGCCGCCGCGGCCGCCTCGCAGCCGGCATGGCCGCCGCCGATCACGACGACATCGTAAGCGCGCCTGTTCATGGCCTTCAGGTGGAGAATATAAACCTGGGCTCCTCTCCTACCAGAGCCTCGGACAGCCTGCTACTTACCAATACAAAACGTCGCGAACACCGCGTCGAGCACGTCCTCGACGTCGACCCGGCCGGTGATGCGGCCGAGGGCGCGGGCCGCGAGCCTGAGATCTTCGGCAGCGAGCTCGGGCGCGCCGGCGCGCTCGGCGCGGCGAAGGGCGGCATGCGCTTCCTCGAGCGCGTGGCGGTGGCGTGCCTGGGTCAGCGCCGGTTCGGCCTGCACCGCCATGCGCCGCTCGGCTTCCTTTTCGAGCCGGGCCAGCAGCGCGTCGAGCCCGGCGCCGGTGCGGCACGACAGCGGGACGACCGGATGCCCGCCGATATTGCATAGGCTTGCTTTGTTGTCACCGCCCAGCAGGTCAATCTTGTTCAGAACAACAATTGTCTTGCTATCCATAAGCCGTACGATGCCCGGATCGAGCGCCGGCCAGGCAGCGCCGTCGAGCACGACCAGGTTGAGATCGGCGGCCTCGGCGCGGGCGAGCGCGCGGCGCACCCCCTCGGCCTCGACCTCGTCCGCGGCCTCGCGCAGGCCCGCGGTGTCGGCCAGCACCACCGGATAGCCGCCGAGGTCGAGCCGCACCTCGATGACGTCCCGCGTGGTGCCGGCGCTCGCTGAGACGATCGCCACGTCGCGCCGCGCCAGCAGGTTGACGAGGCTCGACTTGCCGGCGTTGGGCGGACCCAGCACCGCGATCTCGAGCCCGTCGCGCAGGATTTCGCCGCGACGGCCATCGGCGAGGTGCTTGCCGATCCCGTCCTTCAGCCGGCGGATGGCGGCTTCGATCTCGACCTGGATCGTAGCCGGCAAATCCTGATCCGAGAAGTCGATCACGGCCTCGGCCAGCGCCATCGTCTCGATGATCCCCTTGCGCCAGCCTTCGTAGAGCTTGCCGAGCGCGCCGCCCATCTGGCGCAGCGCCTGGCGCCGCTGCGCCGCGGTCTCGGCCGCTATCAGGTCGGCGATGCCCTCGGCCTCGACCAGGTCGAGCCGGCCATTGTCGAAGGCGCGGCGGGCGAACTCGCCGGGCTCGGCCGGGCGCAGGCCGGGCATGGCGCCCAGCGCGTCGAGCACCGCGGCGATCACCGACCGTCCGCCATGGACGTGCAGCTCGGCCATGTCCTCGCCGGTGAAGCTCGCGGGCGCGGGGAACCAGAGCGTCAGCGCCTGATCAAGGGGCTCGCCGCCCCGCGCCGGGTCGCGCAAGCGGCGCAGCGTCGCTTGGCGCGGCGGGCCGGGCGGGCGGCCGCCGAGCCCGCTCAGCGCCGCGGTGGCCTTGCCGCCCGAAATCCGGATGACCGCGACCGCGCTCCGGCCAGGCCCGCTCGCCAGCGCGTAGATCGTATCGCGGGTGCGCGTGGCCGCCTCAGCCGTTGGCGGCCTTGCCATCGGGCAGCTTCTGATCCGGCATCAGCATGAGCCGCTCGACACGGCCGCCGTCGCGCAGATGCCGGGTCAGGATCTCGTCGATGTCGGCGGTCGTGCGGTAGCTGTACCAGACGCCCTCGGGGTAGATCACCATGGTCGGCCCGAGCTCGCAGCGGTCCAGGCAGCCCGCGATGTTGACCCTGACGCCGTCGAGCCCGAGCGCCTTGGCCTGCGCCTTCATGTAGTCGCGCAGCTTGACCGCGCCCTTCTCGGCGCAGCAGCCGCGGGTATGGCCCGGCGGGCGGACATTGGTGCAGCAGAAGACATGCGCCTCGTAATAGGGCTTCGGGTCGTCGGGCCGGCTCGGCATGCGCGCTCAGTCCCTCTTGCCCGGCGCGCCCATGCCGGACCAGAACGCTTTTTGCAATTCCTCGAAGCCCTTCATCATCGACGGCCCCCACATGCGCATCAGCGCCTCGGGGTCCATCTCGGCGATCGCCGACTTCATGCGCTGCTCGATGTCCGCCATCATCGCCTTCTGCATCGGCGCGACATCCGGCAGGCCGAAGAAGGCGCGCGCCTCCTCGGGCGTGCAGTCGATGTCGATGTGGAGCTTCATGGCGCTCTCCTGAGCCGGCGCGGGTGACTCGGCAATCGAGAGGCCTATATTGTGGGCGAGCCGGCGCCCGACTTCAAGCCACGGCCCCCGCACGGACGCGCGCCCAGGGAGAGTCCATGACCCGCAACCGCCTCGCCGACGAAGCGAGCCCCTATCTCCAGCAGCACGGCGACAACCCGGTGCACTGGTACCCGTGGGGGCCCGAGGCGCTCCAGGAGGCGAAGGACAAGGACAAGCCGATCCTGCTCTCGGTCGGCTACTCGTCGTGCCATTGGTGCCACGTCATGGCGCACGAAAGCTTCGAGGACGCCGAGACCGCGGCGCTGATGAACCAGCTCTACGTCAACATCAAGGTGGACCGCGAGGAGCGCCCGGACCTCGACACCATCTACCAGCACGCGCTCGCCATGATGGGCCAGCATGGCGGCTGGCCGCTCACCATGTTCCTGACGCCGGATACCGAGCCGTTCTGGGGCGGCACCTATTTCCCGCCGGTGTCGCGCTGGGGCCGGCCGGGCTTCCGCGACGTGCTCACCATGGTGCACGACGCCTACCGGCAGGAGCCCGACAAGGTCTCGCAGAACCGCGACGCGCTCAAGAACGCGCTCAGGTCGATGGGCGAATCGCGGCCCGGCGGCGAGGTCACGCGCGAGCAGATCGAGGCCTGCGCGCAGACTCTCCTGCGCGAGATCGACGGCAAGCATGGCGGCATCGGCGGCGCGCCGAAATTCCCGAACCCGACCATGCTCGAGATGCTCTGGCGCAGTTATCGGCGCACCGGCTCGCAGCTCATGCGCACCGCCGTGCTGCTCACGCTCGAACGCATGAGCCAGGGCGGCATCTACGATCATCTGGGCGGCGGCTATGCGCGCTATTCGACGGACGAGCGCTGGCTCGCGCCGCACTTCGAGAAGATGCTCTACGACAACGCGCAAATCCTCGACCTGCTCACGCAAGCCTGGCTCGACACCGACAATCCGCTGTTCCGCCGCCGCGCGCGCGAAACGGTGGGCTGGGTATTGCGCGAGATGCTGACCGGCGAGGGCGCCTTCGCCTCCGCGCTCGACGCCGACAGCGAAGGCGAGGAGGGCCGGTTCTACGTCTGGAGCGAGGCCGAGATCGACGCGCTGCTCGGGCCCGACGCGCCGCTCTTCAAGGCAGTCTACGACGTCTCAAGCGAAGGCAACTGGGAGCACGCCAACATCCTCAACCGGCTGCGCCCGCCGCGCATCGGCGGCAAGCTGGACGAGGCCGCGCTCAAGAAGCTACGCGCGACGCTGTTCGAGGCACGCGCCAAACGCATCCGCCCGTCCTGGGACGACAAGGTGCTGGCCGACTGGAACGGGCTGATGATCGCGGCACTTGCGGAGGGCGCGATCGTGTTCGCCGAGCCGGGCTGGCTCGATGCCGCGCGCAAGGCCTATGGCTACGTCGTCAACGGCATGGGCGCGGGCGGCCGGCTGCGCCATGCGGCGCGCCACGGCCAGGTCAAGCCGGCCGAGTTCCTCGACGACTACGCCAACATGTCGCGCGCCGCGCTCGCGCTGCACGAGGCGACCGGCGAGGTTGCCTATCTCGACGACGCCAAACGCTTCGCCGCGATCCTCGACGCCGACTATTGGGATGCGGCGGCGGGCGGCTATTTCTATGCGCCGCGCAATGGCGAGACGCTGATCGTGCGCACCAAGACCGCGCACGACACGGCGACGCCCGCAGGCAACGGCGTGATGGTCGGCGTGCTGGCGCGGCTCTATCATCAGACCGGCGACGACGCCTATCGCCAGCGCGCCGAGGCGCTGCTCAAGGCGTTCTCAGGCGAGCTCGAAGGCAACTTCTCGCCGATCGCGACCCTGATCAACAACGCGGAGCTCTTGATGGGCGCGCTGCAGGTGGCGATCATCGGCGTGCGCGGCGAGCCCGCGACCGACGAGCTGATCCGCGCCGCCTATGGCGTCGCCGCGCCCAACCGCGTGCTCACGGTGGTCGCGCCGAACGCCGCACTGCCGATCGGCCATCCCGCGAGCTTCAAGCCGCAGGTCGACGGCAAGCCGACCGCCTATGTCTGCGTCGGCACCACCTGCTCGCTGCCGGTCACTGAACCATCGGCGCTCAAGGCCGAGATCGAAGCCGCCTGCGAGCGCGTGCTGAGTTGAGGCAGCGTGAAATGGATGCATGGTCTTTCTTTAGACCCCCCACCCCATCCCTCCCCCGCAAGGGGGGAGAGGATAGGAGGTGCGGCTTCACGGTGCTTGCTTCTCTTACCCCCTCCCCCTTGATGGGGGAGGGATGGGGTGGGGGTGACTAAGAAGAGTTCGGAGGGCGTGACTCGCACGGAGTCCGCGGAAGATGATTCGATGACTCGTCGCAATTCGCAGAGGAGGCCGTCATGGCAACGCGGTTGATCGAGGCGCCGATCGGACCGATCGAGATCGAAGCGGAGGACGGCGCGCTGGTGCGCCTCACCATGCTGCCGAAGGCGACGAAGACGGAGAAGGCCAAGGGCAGTCGCGGCGGGGCGAAGGACGAGGCCGTATTGGACGAAACGGTGCGCCAGCTCGGCGAATACTTCGCGGGCAAGCGCCGCGACTTCGACCTGCCCTTGAAGCCTCAAGGCAGCGCGTTCCGTCTCAAGGTGTGGCAGGCGCTCCGAGAAATCCCCTATGGCGAGCAGCGCCGCTATGGCGACCTCGCCGCCAAGCTCAAGACCGCGGCGCGCGCGATCGGCGGCGCGTGCGGCGCCAACCCGATCGGCATCATCGTGCCGTGCCATCGCGTGGTCGGCGGCCAGGGCTGGCTCGGCGGCTTCTCGGGCGGCGACGGCTCGGACACCAAACGCTTCCTGCTCGGCCTCGAATCGAGCGGGCCGCTCTTCGCGAACCCCCAAGAAGCAACCGATAGGGAGACATCTCATGCCCGGACGCATGATCACGATCGACGCCGAGGACGGCGGCAAATTCCAGGGCTTCCTCGCCACGCCTGACGCCGGCAAGGGCGCCGGCATCGTTGTTTTGCAGGAGATCTTCGGCGTCAACTACTTCCTGCGCGAGGTCTGCCACACGCTCGCGGCGCACGGCTATTTCGCGCTGTGCCCAGACCTGTTCTGGCGGATGGAGCCGAACTGCGAGCTGTCGGACAAGACCAAGGGCGAGTGGGACCGCGCCTTCAAGTTCTTCCAGCAGTTCGACGGCGCCAAGGGCATCGAGGACATCGCGGCGACCATCGCGGCGCTCCGCAAGGTCGAAGGCTGCACCGGCAAGGTCGGCGCGGTCGGCTATTGCCTCGGCGGCACGCTCGCCTACCGCACCGCGACCCACACCGATGTCGATTGCTCGGTCGGCTATTACGGCGTCGGCATAGACGGGCTGCTCGGCGAGGCGGTCAACATCAAGACGCCGCACATGCAGCACATCGCGGAGAAGGACAAGTTCGTGCCGCCCGAGGCCCAGGCCAAGGTCAAGGACGGACTCAAGGGCAACAAGCTGGTCACGCTGCACAGCTATCCCGGCTGCGACCATGCCTTCGCCCGCATCGCCGGCGAGCACTACGACGCCAAGGCGGCGAAGCTCGCCAACGACCGCACCTACGAATTCTTCAAGAAGCACCTGGGCTGAGAAACGACAGCGCGATACCGAGGGAGAGTGAAGCCAATGGTCAAAGCGGTCCGCATCCACAAGACCGGCGGGGCCGACATGCTCAGCTATGAGGACGTCGAGCTGCCGCCGCCCGGCCCGGGCGAGGCGCGCGTCGCGCAGAAGGCAGTCGGCCTCAACTTCATCGACGTCTATCACCGCACCGGGCTCTACCCGCTGCCGAGCTATCCCTGGACCATCGGCATGGAAGGCGCCGGCGTGGTCGAGGCGGTCGGCGCGGGCGTCAGCGAGGTCGCGGTCGGCGATCGCGTCGCCTATGCCTCGGCACCGCCGGGCGGCTATGCCGAGGCGCGCAACATCAAGGCGGCGCACCTGGTCAAGCTGCCGGCCGACATCCCGTTCGAGCAGGCCGCCGGCATGATGCTCCAAGGCATGACCGCCGAATATCTCTTGCGCCGCACCTACCAGGTGAAGAGCGGCGACACCATCCTGGTGCACGCGGCGGCCGGCGGCGTCGGGCTCATCATGTGCCAATGGGCGAAGCATCTCGGCGCGACCGTGATCGGCACGGTGTCGAGCGAGGCCAAGGCCGAGCTGGCGCGCGCCCATGGCTGCCACCACCCGGTGATCTACACGAAGGAGGATTTCGTCGAGCGGGTGAAGCAGATCACCGACGGCAAGCTCCTGCCCGTGGTCTACGATTCGGTCGGCAAGGACACGCTGATGAAGTCGATCGAGTGCCTGAGGACGCGCGGGTTCCTGGTCAATTTCGGCCAGTCCTCCGGCAAGCCCGAGGGCTTCGAGCTCGGCGCGCTCGCGCCGAAATCGCTCTACGTCACGCGCCCCGGCCTCTTCAACTACGTCGGGACTCGTCCCGAGCTGGTCGAATCCGCGAACGCGCTGTTCGAGGTGGTGCGCACCGGCAAGGTCAGGGTCGAGATCCACCACAAATACCCGCTGCGGGACGCCCGCAAAGCGCACGAGGAACTCGAGGGCCGCAAGACCACCGGCGGCCACATCCTGGTGCCGTAGCGCGGCACGACATCTTCATCGTCGCACGCCGCCTCAACTTAGTTCCCTCTCCCACGAACGTGGGAGAGGGACAGGGTGAGGGTCCGCGCCGCCGCAAGCCCTCACCCCCAGCCCATCTCCGGCCTCGCGGGAGAGGGGAACGCACCGAGCATGCTCTCGAAGCTGTGCGAGCTTCACGGCTCCGGGATCGGCGTGGTTTCCTTTGCCAGCAATGACAGCATCGCCTACAATGCCTGCATGGCGACGCTGACCATCCGAAACCTGCCCGATGCGGTCTACCGCAAGCTGCGCATCCGCGCCGCCCATGCCGGGCGCAGCCTCGAGGCCGAGGCCCGGGAGATTCTCAGCGGAGCGGGCGCGCCTGAGGAGCCGCGCTTGAGCCCCGCCGAGTTTCGCGAGGCCTTCCTGGCGCTCTACGGCCGAAAGCCGCCGAAGGGGCTGGCGGACGAACTCATCGAGCTTCGTCGCCAGGAGGCCAAGAAGGAAAGAGCACGGTGATCGTGCTCGATTCCTCGGCGTTGCTCGCCTATCTCGGCGGCGAGCCCGGCGGCGAACGGGTGGGCGAGGCGATCGAGGAGGGCTGCCTGTCGACCGTCAACCTGGCAGAGGCGCTCACCGTTCATGCAAGACGCGGCAAGGATCCCGCCGATTTCCTCTCCCTGATCCACCGCACCGGCATCGAGATCGTTCCCTACACCGATGAGCTGGCGCTTCGGACCGCCGCCCTCGAACCCATCACCCGCCCGCTCGGCCTCTCGCTCGGCGACCGGGCCTGCCTGGCGCTCGCGCTGGCGCGCGGCGTGACCGCGCTGACCGCGGACCGGACTTGGCGCAAGCTCAAGCTCGGCGTGGAGATCGAGGCGATCCGGTAGGGCTCAACCCCTCACCCAACCTTCTCCCCATTCATGGGGAGGGGGCCGTCCTCTCAGTAGCAGCCATTGCCGTCATAGGCCCAGCGGATGATGGTGCGGCGGGCGTCCGTGGTGAGCCGGACATTGCATTCGTAGACGTGCCGCCTGATCGGCTCGCGCCGCCAGACCCAGGTGGTGTGGGGCTCGACATAGCGGCTCACCGAGCCGTCCGCGTGCTTCACCGTGCGGTGCGAGTAGGTGCGCACCGGGTCATAATAGGTGTGGCCGCCGGTCTCCTCGACCCGCTCGTCGTTCCACTCGAAGAGCCAGTCGCCCGAGGCGAACTCGAAGCTCTTGTCGGGCGCGCCGCGGCCGGCCACCACCTCGTCCACGCTGTGCCCGAGCAGGCCACCGAGCTCCGCCTCGAACGCCCCCTGGCGGCGCAGCTGCTCCTGCCGCGCCGCCTCGGACAGGCCGCAGCCCGCGAGCGCAAGGCACGCCGCCACGCCAATGCCGAACGCGACGATCCTGCCGGTCATCGCTGCCGAGCCTCCGGTTTCGGCCCCCGCCGCGCGGGGGCACCTCCATTTTAACGGGCGATGGTGGCCTGAGCCGTCGCGGCGAGCTTCGCCTCCCGGCGCGCCACGTAGAGCCCGCTGCCGATCAGGAGCGCGGCGCCGACCCAGGTCCACTGGTCGGGGAACTCGCCGAACATGAGGTAGCCGAGGAAGGCCGCGCCGATGAGCTGGCCATAGTCGAACGGGCCGACGACCGAGGCCGGGCCGAGCTGATAGGCCTTCACCATGAAGAAATGGCCGAGCCCGCCGGCGATGCCGAGCACCGCGAACAGGCCCCAATCGGCCAGATTGTCCGGCGTCTTCCAGAAGAACGGCACGGCGGCGGTCGAGATCACCAGCATCACGACGATGGTGTAGACGCCGGTGGTGCGCGAGGAATCATAGCGCGCGATGCGCCGGGTCAGGAGCTGGTAGGCAGCGTAGCAGAGCGAGGAGCCGAGCACCAGGAAGTCCGCCCAGTGCATCAGCGCGCCGCCGGGGCGGATGATCACCAGCGCACCGATCAGGCCGACCAGCACCGCGCTCCAGCGCCTGATGCCGATCTTCTCGCCGAGCATCGGGCCCGACAGCGCGACCACCAGGAGCGGCGCGGTGAACGCGATGGTGGTCGCGGTGGTGAGCGGGATGAAGGTGAGCGCCACCACGTAAAACGCGGTGGAGACCGCTTGCAGCGCCGAGCGGGTGAGCTGCATACCGGGCCGGCGGGTGTAGAAAATGCGCAGGCCCTGCCCCGGCATCAGCATGACCAGCATGAGCACCAGGTGGCCGAGCGAGCGCACGAAGATGACCTGCACCACGCCGTAGTCGCTGGCCAGCAGCTTCATGGTCGCGTTCAGCGACGGGAACATCACCACCGCCGTCGCGCACATGAAGAGGATGGCGATCAGTGGGCGATTCAGCGAAGGGCGGAGGGGGTTGGTCATTTGGCGGAAGGCCCAGCCTCTCTTGGCGGAGGAAGGGCATCGCTCGATGGGGTGATTCCGTCGCGGCCGCGGGCCGACTACCCCCGACGCCGAACGCGGCGGTCGGGAATCAGGTGTTCATGCTTTCGAAGAAGTCGCTGTTGGTCTTGGTCGTCTTCAGCTTGTCGACGAGGAACTCCATGGCGTCGATGGTGCCCATCGGCATCAGGATGCGGCGCAGCACCCACATCTTGGAGAGCGTTGCCTTGTCGACCAGGAGCTCCTCCTTGCGCGTGCCGGAGCGGGCGATGTCGATCGAGGGGAAGGTGCGCTTGTCGGCCAGCTTGCGGTCGAGGATGAGCTCCGAATTGCCGGTGCCCTTGAACTCCTCGAAGATCACCTCGTCCATGCGCGAGCCGGTGTCGATCAGCGCGGTCGCGATGATGGTGAGCGAGCCGCCTTCCTCGATGTTGCGCGCGGCGCCGAAGAAGCGCTTGGGCCGCTGCAGCGCATTGGCGTCCACGCCGCCGGTCAAGACCTTGCCCGAGGACGGCACCACCGTGTTGTAGGCGCGTGCGAGCCGGGTGATCGAATCCAAGAGGATCACCACGTCGCGCTTGTGCTCGACCAGGCGCTTCGCCTTGTCGATCACCATCTCGGCGACCTGGACGTGGCGCGACGCCGGCTCGTCGAAGGTGGAGGAGACCACCTCGCCCTTCACCGAGCGGATCATATCGGTGACCTCCTCGGGCCGCTCGTCGATCAGCAGCACGATCAGGAAGCTCTCGGGATGGTTGACCTCGATGGCGCGCGCGATGTTCTGCAGCATCACGGTCTTGCCGGTGCGCGGCGGCGCCACGATCAGCGCGCGCTGGCCTTTGCCGAGCGGCGCCACGAGGTCGATGATGCGGCAGGTCAGGTCCTTGCTGGTGGGCTTCTCGCCCTCGAGCTTGAAGCGCTCGTCCGGGTAGAGCGGCGTCAGGTTGTCGAAGTTGACCTTGTGCCGCGCCGCCTCCGGCTGGTCGAAATTGATCGCGTTGAGCTTGAGCAGCGCGAAATAGCGTTCGCCGTCCTTGGGCGCGCGGATCTGGCCTTCCAAGGTATCGCCGGTGCGCAGGCCGAAGCGGCGGATCTGGCTCGGCGACACGTAAATGTCATCCGGGCCGGGCAGGTAGTTGGCCTCGGGCGAGCGCAGGAAGCCGAAGCCGTCCTGCAGGATTTCGAGCACGCCGTCGCCGTAGATGCCTTCGTCCTTGTCGGCGAGCTGCTTCAGGATCGCGAACATCAGATCCTGCCGCCGCATCGCGTTGGCGTTCTCGATATCCAGGCGCTCGGCGAACTCCAGGAGCTCGGTCGGGGCCTTTTTCTTCAACTCTTTCAGTTGCATCGTGAATCAACGCGCCATGATGATCGGGGGTCGCGCTTGGCCTGGCGGCGCCGGGCCCGTGGGGAGTTGCGCGCGGTGGAACGGGGAGGAAGCCTAACGCAGGAGAGACGCATCCGTTGGGCCGCCGGGTCTTTGCGCCCGGCTCGCGCGCCTCCGTGCCTAGATTTATCGAGCGCTGCGCCACAAAGTCAAGATGCCCGCGGCATTTCCCGAAGCGTCGGCGGCGCTGCGACGGCTAGCCCGGCTTGCGCGCCGCCGTCTCGAAGCTGAGCCGGAAGATCGCCTCGCTCTCCATCGCGGCCTCCTCGATGTAGGACGCGATGGTCGGGAAGGGCGGCCACAGCCGGCCCTCGGTCTCGCCTTCGCCGAAATCGAGCTCGGCGCCGAACTTGTGCGCGATGTGACGCATCTTGCGGTTCTCGGCAAGGCAGATCATCACCACCGAGCCGATATAGCGGTTGCGCGCGAGCGTGAGCGCCCTGGCAAGCAGCGCGGTGCCGATGCCGCGGTCTTGATGCGGCTTCTCGACCGTGATGGCGAGCTCGGCCTTGGCCGGATAGGCGCCTTCGATCCGCACCAGCTCGGCCGCGCCGCGCAACGTACCGCCGATGAAGCAGCCGAGCGTCGTCGTTTTCCACCAGTCCTTGCGCTCGCAATAGTCGCGGATCGCCAGGTCGGTCGCGCTGGTGCAGAAGCGCAAGCGACGGTCGGCGGCATCGAGCCGCAACAGGTGCGCGAGGAAAGTATCGCGCTCGGTGGGGAGGAGCTTGCGGTAGAGCGGCGCCGGCTCGTCCGCGCGCCGACCGGCTGGGTCTTGCAGCGTGGGTTGCATGATGCCTCTCCGTGGTTTCAGCCGCGGCACGGCAGCCTCGCCCGCATATTGCACTGCACAATCAATATTGCGTTAAGGGCGGGGCCCTTTCAAGCCCCGTGCCGCGATGCAACAGGGCGGGCGGCGAGGGCCGGGCCCCGCCTCAGAACGGCTTGACCACCACGAAGATGACGATGCCGACCATGAGCACGGCCGGGACCTCGTTGAGGACGCGGTAGAAGCGCGCGCTCCGGGTGTTGCGGTCCTCGGCGAACAGGCGGCGCGCCCGCGCCAGCATGCCGTGAATCGCGGTCAGGGCCGCGACGAAGGCGAGCTTGGCGTAGATCCAGCCGTCCGACCAGTCGACATTGGGCGAATAGACGATGAGGGCGATGCCGAGCCCGATCGCCGCGATCATCGCGGGATTGATGATGGCGCGCAGCAGCCGGCGCTCCATCAGCTTGAGCCGCTCGGAAAGCTCGGAGCCCTTGGCCGCCTCGGCGTGATAGACGAAGAGGCGCGGCAGATAGAGCATGCCGGCCATCCACGCGATGACCGCGATGATGTGCAGCGCCTTGAGCCAGAAATAGAGCGAATCCGCCATCGTCTCAGCGCTCCTCCATCGCGCGGCCCTTGAACGTCGCAGGGTGCAGCCGCCCGCCGCGTTCGGCCAGGAGGCACAGGCCCCGTGCCGGCATCTGGTCGAGCGCGCCGCGCACCAGGGCCGCCAGCGCCTCGATGAAGCGCTCGTCGGTGCCAACCGCGGGCACGCGCGCATAATGCGCGACGCCTGATCGCTCGGCGAGCCTGCGATACTCGATGTCGAGCTCGACCAGGGTCTCGGAATGCTCGGAGACGAAGGCGATCGGCGCCAGCACCACGCTGCGCCGGTCCGCGCCGGCGCGCCTCACCTCGTCGTCGGTCGCGGGCCCGATCCATTCGAGCGGGCCGACCCGACTCTGATAGCAGACCTGCCAGTCGAGGCCCTCGATGTCGAGCCGCTCGACGATGCGCCGCGCCGTCTCCTCGACCTGCTGCTGATAGGGGTCGCCCGCCGCCACGATCTTCTTGGGCAGGCCGTGGGCCGAGAGCAGCAGGCGCGGCTCGCCATGCGCCTGCGCCTCGGCCAGCGCGGGACGGATCGCCGAGGCCAGCGCCTCGATGAAGCCGTCCGCGCCCGGATAGCAGCAGAGCGCGACGCTCGGCCGGTCGAGGCCCGCGCGCCGCGCCGCCTTGCGCCATGCCCGTAGCGAGGAGGCGGTCGTGGTAGTCGAGAATTGCGGATAGAGCGGCAGCAGCACGACACGCTCAGGGGCGTAGGCGGCGACGGCGCGCGCCGTCTCGTCGCTCATCGGGTGCCAATAGCGCATGGCGATGAAGGCCCTCAGTTCGCCGCGGGTGCCGAGCGCGGCTTCGAGCGCGCGGGCCTGCGCCTCGGTCTCCTCGAGGATCGGCGAGCGCCCGCTGAGATGGCGGTAGATCTCGCGCGCGACCGGCGTACGGCGCGCCGCGATCAGCCGCGCGATCAGGAAGCGCAGCGGCTGGGGCACGCGGATGATCGCCGGGTCGCTGAACAAATTGAGCAGGAACGGCCTGACCGCGTCGAGCGAGTCCGGCCCGCCGAGATTGAACAGCACGATCGCGGTCCGGCTCATGCTGGTTCAGCGCCGGAAGCTGCGCACGAAGTCGCTGAGTTCTGCGACGTTCTCCGGCGGCGTCTCGGGCGCGACGCCGTGGCCGAGGTTGAAGATGAACGGCCCCTTGCCGAGCGCGTGCAGGATGCGCTCTGCCGCATCCAGCATGGGGCGGCCGCCGACGACGAGGAGCTGCGGGTCGAGATTGCCCTGCAACGCCTGCCTCGGCTGCAGCGCCTCGGCAGCCCAGCTGAGCGGCACGGTGGTGTCAAGGCCGAGCCCGGCGACGCCAGCCTTGGCCGAGAAGGCCAGATAGTTCGCGCCGGCGCCGCGCGGGAACGCGATCACTGGCACCGTTGGATGACGACGCCTGAGCGCCTCGGCAATGGCGCGGATCGGCGCGATCGACCATCGCTCGAACGGCCCCTCTGCAAGTGTGCCGGCCCAGCTGTCGAAGAGCTGCACCACCTCGGCGCCCGCGCGTATCTGCGCCGAGACATGCTCGACAGTGGCGGCGACCAGCAGCTTGATCAGCCGTCCGAAGCCGTCGGGATCGCCATAGGCGAAGCGCTTGGTGCGCGCGAAGTCACGGCTCGTGCTGCCCTCCACCATGTAGGTCGCGACCGTCCACGGCGCGCCGGCGAAGCCGATCAGCGCGGTCTCGTCCGGCAGGCGCGAGGCGACACGCGACACGGTGTCGTAGACCGGCTCAAGCCGCGACAGGAAGCGCTCCGGCTCGAACGCCGGCGGCCTGTCGAGGGTCTCGAGCGCCGCGAGTCTCGGCCCCTCGCCCTCCTCGAAGCTGAGGCCGATGCCGAGCGCGTAGGGCACCACCAGGATGTCAGAGAACAGGATCGCGGCGTCCATGCCATAGCGCCGCACCGGCTGGAGCGTCACCTCGGTCGCAAGCGCAGGGTCGAGGCAGAGCTCGAGGAAGCCGCCGGCCTGCGCGCGCACCTGGCGATACTCCGGCAGGTAGCGCCCCGCCTGGCGCATGAACCAGAACGGGATGCGCGGCGTTGCTTCGCCACGCAGAACGTCGAGCAGAAGCTTGGGTTTCGTCGAAGCAGGCAAGACGGGCGAATCTCGTGCCGTGGCCTGGGTTAGCGTTCCGACCTCTCTTCCAGTTCTTACTTGAATCCTTAGAAGGAAGATATGGTGGAATCGCCGCGGGAATCGGGGTTCCCCGGCTTTCCAGCCCCATGCGCTGATTTGTCAGACCGAGCCGGTCAGACAGTCATATCCGGCTGGAGTTGGGGATAGCGCCGCGCTGTGCCCGAAGCGCCTACGCTCTAAAAGCGGGGATTGCTAGGATGGCGGGGAAGTATGCATGGCCATCATGGCTTGTCCCCGCTTTCATCGTCGTGGCAGCCTGCATGCCGAACCTTGTGGATGAACCGGCGACGGATTGGAGATGATATGGCAGTCGATGCTTCTCCAAGAATCGTCCCGCGGTTATCCACCACATTCACGAGCCTCGGATGAGCGACGACGACCGCACCGTCCATCTCCATCTGGTCTCCGATGCCACCGGCGAAACCGCGATGATGCTGGCGCGCGCCGCGCTCGCGCAGTTCGAGGGCGTGGTGTCGGTCGAGCATCTATGGCCGCTGGTGCGCAGCCAGAACCAGCTGCGCCGCGTGCTCGACGGCGTCGAGACGCATCCCGGCGTCGTCTTCTACACGCTGGTCGAGGGCGAGCTGCGCCGCGAGCTTGAGGCCGGCTGCCGCGTGCTCGGCGCTCCGACCGTCGCCCTGCTCGATCCGATCATCGCCACGCTCGGCGGCTATCTCGGCCTCGAAAGCCGCAACCTGCCGGGCCGCCAGCACGTCATGGACGCGCAGTATTTCCAGCGCATCGAGGCGATGAACTTCGCGCTCACCCATGATGACGGCCAGTCGCCCGGCTCGCTCAACCTGGCGGACATCGTGCTGGTCGGCGTCTCGCGCACCTCGAAGACGCCGACCTGCTTCTACCTCGCCAATCGCGGGCTCAAGGCGGCCAACGTGCCGATCGTGCCCGGCTGCGAGCCGCCCGACGCGCTGCTGCAATTGAACAAGCCGCTGGTCGTCGGCCTGACGCGCGGCGCCGACCAGCTCGTGGACATCCGCCGCTCGCGCCTGCGCACGCTCGGCCGCGGCGAGGAGACCGACTATGTCGACCCCGAGGCGGTCGACAAGGAGGTCAGGGAGGCGCGCCGTCTGTTCTCGCGCGCCGGCTGGCCGGTGATCGACGTCTCGCGCCGCTCGATCGAGGAAACCGCCGCCGCCATCCTCCAGCTCTACGCCCGCCAGGTCGGCGAGGGGTAGCGCCGAGGGTCGGATAGCGGATAGCTGCGTCGAAGCGCGGTCCGTTGCATCAGCCCCCCACCCTAGCCCTCCCCTCAAGGGGGGAGGGGATAAGAAATCGGAACGACGCGCGAGCTCTCCTCTTACCCCCTCCCCCTTGATGGGGGAGGGTGGGGTGGGGGTGACTCGAACAAAAGTTGTCCGGCGACTTGCGCTTCTGCGAACGTCGATATCAGCCGATGCCGCGCGGATAGGGGATGGTAGGTGCGGCCTCGCCGGGGAGCGGCAGCACCTCTTCGCTTTCGAGCGCGAGCCAGGGGCGATCCAGGCCGAGATGGGCGTCCGGCCGGTAGCGGCTCGTGGCCTGCGCGGGCGGGCGTGCCTCCTCTGTGCGCCGGAAGCGCGAGCGATGGATGACGACCACTTGGTCCTTGCCGTGTCCGGCGACGCGATAGCGATCGAGGGACACACCCTTCAGCCGCTGTGTCAGCGTCCGCTCCGGCAGCAGAGCGAGCACGGTGTGCTCGATCCCATCGCCGTCGTCGATCATGGTGAGCCGGCAATCCTCCTGGCAGGACGCGAAGATCGCGAAGCCGATGCCGCGCGCGGCCATGAGCTGGGCCGCCATCGCCGCCGCGGTCCGCCGGCCCGAGGCGTTGGGCGGGAAGCCGAAATACTCGTAATACTTCGCCTCGATCGCCTCGACATAGGCCTCGCCGCGCTCGAACAGGCGGCGCTCGATATAGCCGAGCGACCGCCCGAACTCGCCGAGCGCGTTGTCGGTCAGCCGTTCGACCTTGACGTGCATGTGGGTGAGCGCGTAGCGCGCCGGCGCCTCCATCTGCATGACGAGCGCGTAGTCGAACCGGAGCAGCGCCGCGAACAGCGGGTCGAAGCCGGGCGCATCGAGCGTCAGCGCGGCCAGGCGGAACAGCGCGTGGTCGAAATACGGCGCGAGGCGCGCCAAATTGCCGGCGCTCACCTCGTTGCGCCGGCGCATGCGGATGTGCTTGTTGAGCCCGGCCGGCACCTGGCCGTCGACCAGGAAGACCAGCGCCGGCCGCTGGAACGGGTGCTCGATCGCGGCCGCGCTGACGCCCGGCTTGAGGCTCTTCGGCGGCGGGAAGGGGTAGGGTTTGCCGTGGGCGAGAAAGCTATGATAACTCTCGATCAGGCAGGTTCGGATCAAGAGTTCGGTCAGCCGTGCGCGGGCCTGGCCGAACGCCCCCGGCGTCGGCTCCGGGTCGATGCTGAGCGGTGCGTTTGGCGGCCCCATACCCCGGCGGTTCGGCAGCGCCGACCATCTGGCGCGCTTCGACCATAGAGGGATCGTGAAATGACGGTCAAGCCGCAAGCCGAGGCGGCGCGCGGCGCGAGCCCGGCGCGGCTGATCCTCGCCTCCGCGAGCAAGACGCGTGTGCGCCTGCTCTGCAATGCCGGCGTGCGTTTCGAGGCCGAGGCGGCTCATGTCGACGAGGCGGCGCTCAAGGAGGCGCTTGCGGCCGAACGGTCGAGCGGGCGCGATGCCGCGCTGGCGCTCGCCGAGATGAAGGCGATGCGGGTCAGCGCATCGCGGCCCGGCGTCCTCGTGCTCGGCTGCGACCAGCTTCTCGATAGCGCCGGCACCTGGTTCGACAAGGCCGTCGATCGCGCCGACGCCGCGCGCCAGCTCGCGCTCCTGCAAGGCAAGCCCCATGAGCTGGCGACCGCCGTTGTCGCCGTGCGCGACGGCAGGCGGCTCTGGCACCATGTCGAGGCGCCGCGGCTGATCATGCGTTCCCTCTCCGAGGCCGACATCGCGGCGTATCTGGATGCCGCGGGCGACGAGCCCATCGGCTGCGTCGGCGGCTACCGGCTCGAAGGCCATGGCGTCCACCTGTTCGCGCGGGTCGAGGGCGACTATTTCGCGATCCTCGGCCTGCCCTTGCTGCCGCTCCTGGATTTCCTGCGCGGCCAGGGGCTCGCTGCATGGTGATCCTGAGCGGCCGGGCCAAGCTCGCCGGCGTCATGGGCTGGCCGGTCGGCCATTCGCGCTCGCCGCGCCTGCACGGCTTCTGGCTCGAGCAGCACGGCATCGACGGCGCCTACGTGCCGCTCGCGGTGCCGCCGGCGCGGCTCGGCGAGGCGCTGCGCGCGCTCTCCGCGCTTGGTTTTGCCGGCGTCAACCTCACTTTGCCGCACAAGGAGGCGGCGCTCGCCCATGTCGATGCCCTGAGCGAGACGGCGCGGCGCATCGGCGCGGTCAACACCGTCACCGTGCAGGCCGATGGCCGCCTGATGGCCGACAACACGGATGCCTTCGGCTTCGTCGAGCATCTGCGTGCCAGTGCGCCGGGCTGGCGCGGCGATGCCAGGCCGGCCGCGGTGCTCGGCGCGGGCGGCGCGGCGCGTGCCGTCGCGGTCTCGCTGCTCGACGCCGGGGTGAGCGAGCTTCGCCTGATCAACCGCACGCCGGAGCGGGCGCAGGCGCTTGCCGACGCGCTCGGGCGCAACATGCGCGTGATTCTCTGGAAGGCTCGCGCCGAGGCGCTGGAGGGCGTCTCGCTCCTGGTCAACACCACGAGCCTCGGCATGGCCGGGCAGCCCGCGCTCGATCTCGATCTCGCCCGTTTGCCGACCAGCGCGGTGGTCTATGATCTGGTCTATGCGCCGCTCAAGACCGCGCTGCTCGCCGCGGCCCGCGCCCGCGGCAATGTCGCGGTCGACGGGCTCGGCATGCTGCTGCACCAGGCCCGCCCCGGCTTCCGCGCCTGGTTCGGCGTCGAGCCCGAGGTGACGCCGGCCTTGCGCGATTTCGTCATGCGCGATCTCGGAGGCTGAAGCCATGGTGGTGCTCGGCCTGACCGGCTCGATCGGCATGGGCAAGAGCACGGCGGCGCGCGCGCTGCTCCGCCGCGGCGCTTGGCTGTGGGATGCCGATGCCGTGGTGCACCGGCTGCTCGGCCCGGGCGGTGCCGCGGTCGGCCCGGTGCTCGCCGCCTTCCCGACGGTCGGTCGCGACACGCCGGCGGGCGTCGCGATCGACCGCAGGGCGCTCGGGCGGATCGTGTTCGGCGACGCGGCGGCCCTGAAGCGGCTCGAGGCGATCGTGCATCCCCTGGCGCGGCGCGACGAGCGGGCCTTCGTCGCGCGCGCCCGCCGCGCCCGTGCCCGCCTCGTCGTGCTCGACATCCCGCTCCTCTTCGAGGCGCGCGGCGGCGCGCGCTGGGACGCCTCGGCGGTGGTCTCGGCGCCTGCCTTCGTCCAGCGCGCGCGCGTGCTCGGCCGCCACGGCATGACCGCGGAGAAGCTCGACGCCATCCTGCGCCAGCAGCTCGGCGATGCCGAGAAGCGCCGCCGCGCCGACTTCGTGATCCCGACCGGGCTCGGCAAGCGCGATTCCTCGCGCGCGGTCGGCGCGATCGTCCGGCGCATCGGAGCTCAGAAGTCAGATGACAGAAGGAGGGAGCGTGGCCATATATCAGCTTGGGCACGAAACACGAGCAGCGACGTTCCGTCCGTCACCTGATCCCTGAATGCGCGAAATCGTCCTCGATACCGAGACCACCGGCCTCGATCCGATGGCGGGCCACCGCATCGTCGAGATCGGCTGCGTCGAGCTGCACAACCATGTGGCGACGGGCGAGACCTGGCAGCGCTACGTCAACCCCGAGCGCGACATGCCGATCGAGGCCGAGCGGGTGCACGGCCTCTCGACCGCGTTCCTGAGCGACAAGCCGCGCTTCGCCGATGTCGTCGACGCGCTGATGGGCTTCATTGGGGATTCGCGGCTGATCATCCACAACGCCTCGTTCGACCTCGCCTTCCTCAACATGGAGCTCGGCCGCATCGGCCGCGCGCCGATCGCGCTCGGCCGCGCGCTCGATACGGTCGGCCTGGCGCGGCGCAAGATCCCACCCGGCGCGCCGGCAAGCCTCGATGCGCTGTGCCGGCGCTTCGGCATCGACAATGCGGCGCGCGAGCTGCACGGCGCGCTGCTCGATGCGCAGCTCCTCGCCGAGGTTTACTTGAGCCTGCTCGGCGGCCGCCAGGCCAAGCTCGCGCTCGATGCCGGCACGCGCGAAAGCGCCGAGAGCCTGGCCGCGGCCGAGCTGATGCGGAAGGCGCGCCAGCCCCGCCCGCATGCGCCTACGCCCGAGGAGGAGGCCGCCCACGCCGCCTTCATCGCCACCCTCACCGAGCCGATCTGGAAGAGCTGACCGGCCGGGATCGCCGCAGCCTCCCCGCGACCTTCTCTTCTTCCTCTTCTTCGTCATGCCCCTCCCCCGGTCAAGCCGGAACGGGGGCATGACGATTTGGGCGCAGGCAGCCATCCCTGCGACACTCAGGCCGGCGCGGATGTGGGCCGCGCGCCGCCGGCGTAGTCAGGATACGTCGGTGAAGATGAAGTCGTCGGCGGTCAGCGGGTCGGTGAACTTGGCGAGGGTGATGGTATTGACCTTGGCCGGGCCGTCGAGCGCGGCGCCGATGTCGATCACCGTGTTCTTGCCGACCGCCGAGACATTATCGAGCACGTCGTCGATGGTGAGGGCCGCGCCGTAGCCGTTGAGCTGGATCTGGTCGCCGTCGCTCTGGCGGAAGTCGTTGATGACGTCCTTGCCGAAGTTCCCGGCGAAGGCGAAGCTGTCGGCGCCGCCCGAGGCGGCGCCCTTGGCATCGCCCCAGAGCTGGTCGTTGCCGCCCCGAGCGGTCGGATTCATGATCAGCGCGTCGCCGACGATCAGGTCGTTGCCGTTGCCGCCGATCAGCGTGTCGTTGCCGCCGACCGCGTCGGTGCGCAGCTCCCGAGCGTCGCCGTAAAGATCGTTGGACTGGCCGCTCGTGCTGACGGCCGTCAGCACGTCGTTGCCGCCGCGGCCGTTGGAGGCGATTCTGAAGCCGCCGTCGCCGTAGAGCTGGTTGCCGGTGCCGGTGGCGCTCAGCACGTCGTTGCCGCCGACGGCACCGGCTCCGCTCCCAAAAAAGTTGGCGTCACCGTAGAGCGTGTTGAAATCGCCCGTGACGCTCAGTATGTCGTTGCCGCCCCGGGCGCTGCCCTCAAGGGTGTCGGCGTCGCCGAAGAGGCGGTTTTCGTTGCCCGAAGCGCTTAGCGTGTCGTTGCCGCCGCGGCCGGGGCTGCGTAGTTCACGGCCGGCATCGCCGAAGAGGCGGTTTTGGTTGCCCGAAGCGCTCAGCGTGTCGTTGCCGCCGCGGGCGTTGTCGAATATATCAATGCCGGCATCGCCGTAGAGGTCGTTGCCGCCGCCGGTAGCGCTCAACGTGTCGTTGCCGCCGCGGCCGTTGCCGGACAGGAGGCCCTCGGCGTCGCCGTAGAGATCGTTGCTGGCGCCGGTAGCATGCAGCGAGTCGTTGCCGCCGCGGCCGGTGCCGTCCATGGAGCTGGCGTCGCCGACGAGCCTGTTGCCGTCGCCGGTGGCGGTCAGGATGTCGTTGCCGCCATGGCCCGTGCCGAGCGCGACGCCGACGAACGGGTCGCCGTAGAGAGTATCGCCGCCGGTGCCCGGAACGATGGTGTCGTTGCCCGGGGTGCCCGGAGTCGGAACGGTTGCCATGTCGAATCTCCCCTGCGTGTTGTTTGCCCGTGCCGTTCACCAATACCAGTCAAGGCGCGATGCTTATTCCCCGCGCTCTGATCGGCGCGCGGTTTTGCGTTCATTCTCGGTTGCCTGATTGCAACGAGTCAAATGAAGATATCCGCGATTGCCGCGGACAAGGGACAACGCTCGTCTAAATAAATCGGCGTGTCATGGCGCGCGCCGGCTTGCCGGCCCTCAGTTGACCGGGGAATGGCGATGACGATCCGGGCGCGGGCGGCGAGCGCCGCGCCGCTCAGGCCGATGGCGGCGCGGGTGGCGGTGCGCCGCCGTCGCCTTGCTGAGGCTGGGCGGCCTGCTGCGCGGCGCGCTGCTGGCGGAACAGCGACATGAAGTCGATCGGGCTCAGGAGCAGCGGCGGGAAGCCGCCGTCGCGCGTCGCGTCCGCGATCACCCGCCGCGCGAACGGGAAGAGCATGCGCGGGCATTCGATCAGGAGGATCGCGGGCAGCACCTCACGCGAGGCATTGGTCACCGCGAACTGGCCGGCATAGGTGAGGTCGCTCATGAAGGCGAGCGTGCCGGCGGTCTCGGCGCGTGCCGAGATGTGCAGCACCACCTCGAACGAGCCGTCCTTGAGCGCCTCGGCGTTGACCTCGACATTGACCTTGATCTCGGGCTGGTTCGAGCCGAGCTGCAGGCTCGCCGGCGCGTTCGGGTTCTCGAACGAGAAATCCTTGACGTATTGGGACATCACGTTGATGAGCGGGCGCGGCTCCTCGCCCGGCTTGGCGGCGCCGGGCGCGTTGCCGCCGGGGTTTGCAGGTGCGTCGCTCATCGGCGTCTCCTCTTCTTGTATGGCGCCTCGCTAGCACGGGCGCCGGCAAGCGGCAAGCTGGCGCTCAGCCGGGGGATGATGGCGGCTTGGGCTGGTCGCGGTCGAGCCGCGACGGCGGCTCGGGCGGCACCTCGGTATAGCTGGCGTCGATCACGTCGTCCTCGCTCGCCTTGTCCTGCCCGGACGGCCACGCCGCGCCGTGCAGCCGGGCCGAGATCGATTTCGCGATCACCCCGATCAGCCGGCGCCGCACGAACGGGATCAGCAGCAGGAGGCCGACCGCGTCCGAGATCATGCCGGGCACGATCAGGAGCAGGCCCGCGATCAAGAGCGCGGCGCCCTCGATGATCGGCCCGGCCGGCTGGGTGCCCTCGGCGAGCGTGCGGCGGGCGCGCAGCAGCATCGCAAAGCCTTGAAAGCGCACGATCGCGAAGCCGATCGCGATCGCGCCGAGCACCAGGCCGATCGCGCCGCCTGCGCCGATCGCGCCGCCGACCAGGACGTAGAGGTAGATTTCGAGGGCCAGAAAGAGCAGAAATAGAAGCGGCACGGGGTCCCTTGCCTTGCGGGGGGCAGGTTCAGGCGTTATCTAGGATGTTGACTGTGCGTCGGAAAGCGGCGCTGCGGCAAGGGTAGCGATCATGTCCGACGGTTTTCACTTCCTGGACATCCTGTTTTTCGCCCTGATCGCGCTGTTCATCATCCTGAGGCTGCGCTCGGTCCTGGGCCGGAGAACCGGCAATGAACGGAAGCAACCGAACACCTTTGCGCGCTCCTCGAGCCGGGCCGAGGAGCGGCCGGGCAATGTCGTCCACATGCCGGGCCGCACCCCGCACCAGCCTGAGGACGACGACATCTTCGAGCATGACGAGCCGTCGCGCGCCGGGCGCGAGGACGCGCCGGCGCCGAGCGCCGCGCGCATGAGCCGCGATGTCCGCGCCGGCCTGACCCAGATCAAGGTCGCGGACCCGAGCTTCGATGCGCGCGACTTCGCCTATGGCGCGCGCCAGGCCTACGGCATGATCAGCGAGGCCTATGCGAGCGGCGATACCGCGACGCTGCGCCCCCTCCTCGGCGATGACATCTACGACCGCTTCGCCGCCGAAATCCGCGAACGGCTCGCCGCCGGCAAGACCGTCGAGCTGCGCATCGAGGAGATCGACCAGCCCGAGCTCATCGGCGCCGAGATGCAGGGCCGCACCGCGCTCATCACCGCGCGCTTCAAGAGCGAGCAGCTGAGGGCGGTCCGCGACACGAGCGGCACGGTGATCGAGGGCGACGCCGAGAAGCCGGCGCCGCGCACCGAGGTCTGGACCTTCTCGCGCAACACCCGCGCGCGCGACCCCAACTGGTTCCTCGTCGAGACGCGTTCGGAATCATGAGCGCCTGGGCCCGCCGGCGCGGGCTCACCCTGCTGCTCCTGCTCTTCGCTCTCGCCGCCTGCGGGCCGGCGGTCGTTCCCGAGCCGCCCGCGCCCCCTGGCGAGCTCCGGCTCTCCCGCGTCGGCTTCGATGCGCTCGAGGGCTGGCCGGCCGACGATCAGGCCGCCGCGCTCGTCGCGTTCCTGAAAAGCTGCAACCGCATCGAACGCCTGCCGGATGAGCGCGCCATGGGCCGCCGCTTCGGCGGCATCGCGGCGGGCTGGAAGCCGCTCTGCGCCGAGGCGCGCGATATCCGGCAGGGTGACACGGCGGCGGCCCGGCGCTTCTTCGAGACGCGCTTCGTGCCCCATGCGGTACGTGCCGGCGATCAGGCGACGGGCCGCTTCACCGGCTATTTCGAGCCCGAGCTGAACGCCTCGTTGAAGCCTGACGCGCGTTACCGCGTGCCGCTCCACGGCCGGCCCGGCGATCTCGTCACGGTCGATCTCGGCCGGTTCCGCGACGCCTGGAAGGGCGAGCGCATCGCCGGCCGCGTCGAGGCCGGCGCGCTGGTGCCCTACCCGGCGAGGGATGCGATCTCGGCTGGCGCGCTCGACGGCAAGGCGCCCGTGCTCGCCTGGGCGGAAGACCCGGTCGACGTCTTCTTCCTGCACATCCAGGGCTCAGGCAGGCTCGCGCTTGCGGGCGGCGAGTTGCGCCGCATCGGCTACGCCGCCGCCAACGGCCGGCCCTATTTCGCGATCGGCCGGGCGCTGGTCGAGGAGGGCGAGCTCGCCAAGGACGAGGTCTCGATGCAGTCGATCCGCGCCTGGCTCGCCAAGCATCCCGAGCGCGCGCCCGGCCTGATGAACCGGAACCCGTCCTACGTGTTCTTCGAATGGCGCGACGGGCTCGATCCCGCGGACGGCCCGCTCGGCGCCGAGGGCATCCCGCTCACGCCCGAACGCTCCCTCGCGGTCGACCGTGCGCTCCTGCCCTTCGGCGCGCCGGTCTGGCTCGAGACCAGCGTGCCGACGGCGCCCGGTTCGCCCGGCCGCCCCTATCGCCGGCTCATGGTCGCGCAGGACACCGGCGGCGCCATCACCGGCCCGGTGCGCGGCGACATCTTCTTCGGCACCGGCGCACGAGCGGGCGAGCTCGCCGGCCGCATGAACGCGGAGGGGCGCTATTTCGTGTTGCTGCCGAAGGGCGTGGCGGCGGGAGAGTAGGCAATCGGCGCGGCGCCGAGGCAGGCTAGCGCAGCAGCTCGTAGGGCCCGCCGCGTTCGAGGGCGCGTTGATAGGCGGGGAGGGCGTGGATGCGGTCGAGGTAGCGGGTGAGGTTGGGCCGGCTGGCGTCGAGCACGCCGCGCGCCACCGCGATCTCCATCGGGAAGCTCATCTGGATATCGGCCGCGCTGAACTCGCTGCCGGCGAACCAGGCGCTCTTGCCGAGCTCGGCCTCGATGAAATCGAGATGCAGCTTGAGCTGCGGCCCGATGAACAGGCCGTTGACCTTGCGCGAGATGCCGCGCGCGATCGGCCGCACGAAGAACGGCAGCTTCGCGCTCTCGATGCGGTCGAAGATCAGCTTGAGCAGCAAGGGCGGCATGGCCGAGCCCTCGGCATAGTGCAGCCAATAGGTGTAGCGCAGCCGCTCGGGCGTGCCCGGCGGCGGCGCGAGCCGTCCTCCGCCGTAACGGTCAACCAGGTATTCGATGATCGCGCCGGTCTCGGCGAGCGTGGTCGCGCCGTCCTGGATCACCGGCGCCTTGCCGAGCGGATGCACCCGGCGCAGCGTATCGGGCGCCAGCATGGTCTCGGGGTCGCGCTGGTAGCGCTCGATCCGGTAGTCGAGCCCAAGCTCCTCGAGCAGCCAGAGCACCCGTTGCGAGCGCGAGTTGTTGAGATGGTGGACGACGATGTCGGGCATGGCGTCCTCGCTCGGATCAAGGAACCTGGCGATCGGTGTTAAGCTAGCGGATCGCGCGCAGCGCCGCCATGCGGGCGCGTTCAAGCCATGCTGACGCGCCTGTGATTTCGCCGTGTGCGGGTGGCAGCCTATGTTGAGCCCGATGTTGCGAATCCTGCTCTCGCCTGCGCTCGATCGCGCCGGCCGGCCTTCGGCGCCCAAGATCGCCGTGCTGCTCGCGCTGCTCGCGCCCGCGGCTTGGCTCGCCGCGCGCGCCGCGCTGCACGATCTCGGCCCCCGGCCGTTCGACGAGGTGATCCACCAGACCGGTCTCTGGGCGGTCCGCCTGCTCTTCGTCAGCCTCGCGGTGACGCCGCTGCGCCAGCTCCTGCGCTGGCCGAAGCTCATTCAGGTGCGCCGCATGATCGGCGTTGCGGCGGCGCTCTATGCGAGCGCGCATCTCTTCCTCTACGCCGCCGACCAGGCGTTCGACATCGGGCGCGTGGCGAGCGAGATCGTGCTGCGTGTCTATCTCACCATCGGCTTCACCGCGCTCGTCGGCCTGCTGCTGCTCGCCGCGACCTCGACCGACGGCATGCTGCGCCGGCTCGGCGGCAAGAACTGGCGGCTGTTGCACCGCCTCGTCTACCTGATCGGCGCGCTCGCGGTCGTGCACTTCTTCATGCAGTCGAAGCTCAACGTCACCGAGCCGACCTGGATGGCCGGGCTCTTCCTCTGGCTCATGGGCTACCGGCTGCTCGATGCGCGCTTCGGCGCGAAGGGCCGGCTGCCGCTCTGGGCCGTCGCCTCGCTCGCGCCCGTCGCGGCGGCGCTCACCATCGGCGGCGAGGCGCTCTATTTCTGGCTCCACCGCGGCATCGATCCGATGCGCGTGCTCGCTGCCAATCTGTCGCTCGCGGGCGGGCTGCGGCCCGGGCTCATCGTGCTCGCGGTCGGCGCCGCGCTCGCCCTCGCCGCCCTCCTGCGCCGCGACCGCGGCACGACGGGCCGGCGGCGCGAGGCGCTGGCCACGGCCGCTGGGTAGCAGACCCCGCTCCTTGCTTGCCTTCCGCCCGGCCGCGGGCCATTGTCTTGGCGCAACAGCGCGTTCCTCGACCTACCCCCGCGTGCCATGTCAGAGCCAAAGCCCCGCGTCGGGCTGTTCGTCACCTGTCTCGTCGATCTGTTCCGCCCGACGATCGGCTTCGCCGCGGTCAAGCTGATCGAGCGAAGCGGCTGCACCGTCGAGGTGCCGGACGCGCAGACCTGCTGCGGCCAGCCCGCCTACAATTCGGGTGCCCGCGCCCACACCAAGGACATCGCGCGCCAGGTCATCGCCCTCTTCGAGGGCTATGACTATGTGGTCGCGCCGTCCGGGAGCTGCGGCGGCATGCTCAAGGCGCACTACCCCGCGCTGTTCGAGGGCGAGCCGGCCTGGCAGGCGCGCGCCGAAAAGCTCGCCGCCAAGACCCACGAGCTGATCTCGTTTCTTGTCGACGTGCGCGGCATGAAGGCGGTCGAGGCGCGCTATGACGGCGCGGTCACCTATCATGATTCGTGCTCGGGGCTCCGCGAGCTCAAGGTGCGCGAGCAGCCGAGGACGCTGCTCAGGAGCGTCAAGGGGCTTGCGCTCAAGGAGCTGCCGACCGCGCACATCTGCTGCGGCTTCGGCGGCACCTTCTGCATCAAGTACCCCGAAATCTCGACCCGCATGGTCGCCGACAAGACGGCGGACATCGCGGCGACCGGCGCCGACACCGTGCTCGCCGGCGATCTCGGCTGCCTGATGAACATGGCCGGCCGGCTGACGCGCGAGGGCCGGCCGATCAAGGCGCGCCACGTCGCCGAGGTGCTGGCCGACATGGGCGACCGTCCGGCGATCGGCGAGCCGCGGGCGCGCAAGTAGCCCGCCGCTTCCATGCAGCCGCAGAGCCACGCCTTCAAAGAGGCCGCGCACCGCGCGATCAGCGATCCCGATCTGCAGGATTCGCTCGGGCTGATGAAGTTCGGCTTCTCGGTCAAGCGCGAGGAGGCGGCGGCGAGACTGCCCGAGTTCGAGGCGCTGCGCGACGCCGGCATCGAAATCAAGAAACACACGCTCGCCCATCTCGATTTCTATCTCGAGCGCTTCGCCGCGAACGTCGAGCAGGCCGGCGGCACGGTGCACTGGTGCCCGACGCCGGATGACGGGCGCGCCGCGGTGCTCGACATCCTCAGCCGCTACGGCGCCAAGACCGCCACCAAGTCGAAGTCGATGGTGGCGGAGGAGATGGACCTTAACGAGCATCTGGAGGCGAACGGCATCGAGCCGGTCGAGACCGACCTCGGCGAATACATCATCCAGCTCGCGCATGAGCGGCCGAGCCACATCCTCGCGCCTGCGATCCACAAGACCAAGGCCCAGGTCGCCGACCTCTTCCTCGCGCACCACAAGACGAAGCGGCTCGACGCCGCGGAGGACATGGTGGCCGAGGCGCGGCATTTCCTCCGCCCGCGCTATCTCGAAGCCGGCGCCGGCATCACCGGCGCGAACTTCCTGATCGCCGAATCGGGCTCGATCATCCTGGTCACCAACGAGGGCAATGCCGAGCTCACCCAAATATTGCCCAAGGTGCATATCGTGCTCGCGACCGTCGAGAAGGTGGTGCCGACCTTGGAGGACGCCTCGACCTTCCTCCGCCTGCTCGCGCGCTCGGCGACCGGGCAGGAGTTCAGCACCTATACGACGCTCGCGACCGGCCCGCGCCGGCCGGGCGACCTCGACGGGCCGGAAGCCTTCCACGTCATCATCCTCGACAATGGGCGCACCAACATCCTCGGCGGCGAGTTCCGCGAGGTCCTGCGCTGCATCAAGTGCAGCGCCTGCATGAACGCCTGCCCGGTCTACGCGACCGTCGGCGGGCACGCCTATGGCTGGGTCTATCCGGGGCCGATCGGCGCCGCGCTCGCGCCCAATTTGATCGGCATCGAGGAGGCGCTGCACCTGCCCAACGCCTCCACCTTCTGCGGCCGTTGCGAGGCGGCCTGCCCGATGCGCATCCCGCTGCCCAAGCTGATGCGCCAATGGCGCGAGCGCGAGCACGAGAAGCGGCTGTCGCCGGCGCGCTACCGGCTCGGGCTCGGCGCCTGGGCGTTCCTCGCCAAGCGGCCGGCGCTCTATGGCCTCGCGACCCGGCTCGGCATCGGCGCGCTCGGCCTGGCAAGCGGCAAGGGTCGCTTCGCCTCGCTGCCGTTTGCCAGTGGATGGACCGCGGGGCGTGACCTGCCGGCGCCCGAGGGCACCACCTTCCGCGCCGCCTGGGCCAAGCGGGCGAGGGCCTGAGCCATGCCGGCGCCGACCACGCAGCGCTTTCGCGACAATTCGGTGCACGCGCTTGCCAATGAGCAGCTCCAGCGCGCGCTCTCCAACATCAAGCGCGACTTCGTGGACTTCAGGGGCCGTGCGGTCGGCGAGCTGCCCGAGTACGACGACCTCAAGCGCGACGCCAAGGCGCTCAAGGACCACACGCTCGACCATCTCGATTTCTATCTCGACCGCTTCGCGCACGAGGTCGAGGCGCGCGGCGGCAAGGTGCATTGGTGCAGCACGGCGGAGGATGCCTGCGCCGCGATCGCCGCCATCTGCAAGGCGCGCGGTGCCAAGACCATCGCCAAGGGCAAGTCAATGGTCGGCGAGGAGATCGAGCTCAACGCCTATCTCGCGCGCGAAGGCCTGGTTCCGATCGAGACCGACCTCGGCGAATACATCATCCAGCTGCGCGGCGAGACGCCGAGCCATATCACCGCGCCCGCCATCCACCTCACCAAGGACGACGTGGCGGACACCTTCGTCGCGCATCACCACCGGCCGCGCCAGACCGAGATTCCGGCGCTGATCGGCGAGGCGCGCGAGATCCTGAGGCCGCGCTATCAGGAGGCCGATGTCGGCCTGACCGGCGCGAACTTCCTGGTCGCCGAGACCGGCTCCAGCGTGATCATCACCAACGAGGGCAATGCCGACCTGTCGCAGTGCCTGCCGCGCGTGCACATCGTGCTCGCCAGCATCGACAAGCTGGTGCCGACCATCGAGGACGCGCTCACCATGGCGCGCATCCTGGCGCGCACCTCGTCGGGCCAGGAGCTCACGGTCTATACGACGTTCTCGACCGGGCCGCGCCGGCCGGGCGACCCCGACGGGCCGGAGGAATTCCACGTCGTGCTGCTCGACAACGGGCGCTCCGCGCTGCTCGGCACCAAGCAGCAGCCGATGCTGCGCTGCATACGCTGCGCCGCCTGCCTCAACCACTGCCCGGTCTACAAGGCGGTCGGCGGCCATGCCTATGGCTGGGTCTATACCGGGCCGATGGGCGCGGTGCTGACGCCGACCATGATCGGCATCGAGCACGGCGCCGCGCTGCCCAACGCCTCCACCTTCTGCGGACGCTGCGAGGCGGTCTGCCCAATGGGCATCCCGCTGCCCGCCCTGATGCGCGAATGGCGCGAGCGCGAATACGAGCGGCGGCAGTCGCCGCCGGCGTTCCGCTACGGGCTCGGCGCCTGGGTGTTCGTCGCCAAGCGGCCGGTGCTCTATGGGTTGCTGACGCGCCTCGGCGCCGGCCTGCTCGGCCGGCTCGGGCGGCGGCGCGGCCGCATGGCGAGCCTGCCGCTCGCCGGCGGCTGGACCGCGGGGCGCGACCTGCCGGCGCCCGAGGGCGCGACGTTCCGGCAGCTATGGCGCGACGGCAAGAGGGAGGCGGCCTGATGGCGCGCTCTGGCGGCGACGGCAAGGCGGCGATCCTCGGCAACATCCGCCGCGCGCTCGGCCGCGGCGAGATCGGCGGCGAGGCCCGCGCGGCGTGCGAGGCGCGGCTGAAGACGCACGCGCCGAACCTGATCCCGGCGCGCTCCAAACTGCCGCACGAGGAGCAGGTCGCGCTCTTCATCCGCATGGCGGAAGCCGTGAAGGCCTCGGTCGCGCGCGTCGCCGATGACGCGGACGTGCCGGAGGCGGTCATGGGCTACCTCAAGCAGCAGAACCTGCCGGCGAACGTGGTGATGGCACCCGATCCCTCGCTCGACCGCTATGGCTGGGATGGCCAGAAGCTGCTCTCGGTCCGGCGCGGCCGGCCGGAGGATGCCGACCAGGTCGGCGTCACCGGCGCGTTCGCCGCCATCGCCGAGACCGGCACCTTGATGATGGCGTCGGGCCCGGACCATCCGACCACGCTCAACTTCATGCCCGAGACCCATGTGGTGGTGCTGCGCGCCGAGCAGGTGACGGGCGCCTACGAGGAGGCGTTCGCGGCCTTGCGCGCGCGCGGCGACGGCCTGCCGCGCACCGTCAACCTGATCACCGGTCCGTCGCGCACCGGCGACATCGAGCAGAAGATCGAGCTTGGCGCGCATGGCCCCCGCCGCCTCCATATCGTGATCGTCGGCGATTGACGGGGGTCCGGGGGGGCAGAGCACGATTCGATCAGGCTGGACCCAGCCTGATCGAATCGTGCTCTACTTTGTTGAGTAGAGTAGGATTCACGCTTGAGATGGAATCGCTTCGCGATCCATCTCAAACGATCCTACTCTAGGCCCCCGGTCTTCTTCTTGTCGGTTTGCTGCGCCAATATCCCGCCATGGCGAAGAAGCGGCTCAGCGAGGAGGACCTCGCGCTCTGGCAGCGCATCGCAGCGAACGTCCGGCCGCTGAAGCAGCCGGCCAAGCTCGCGCCGCGCCGGCAGCCCGCGGCTGCCCAGTCCGCCAAGCCGAAGCCCGCCGCGCCGGCCAAGGCCGCGCCCGTAAAGCCAAAGGCCGCGAAGCCGGCACCGCCGGTCGCGGCCAAGCCGGTGCCGGCGCCGCCGTCGTTCGACCGGCGCACCGCAACGAAGCTGAAACGCGGCCGGATCGCGGTCGAGGCCAAGCTCGACCTGCACGGCATGACCCAGAGCGAGGCGCATGGCACGCTCCGCCGCTTCATCGCGGAGAGCCGCGAGGCCGGCCGGCGCTGCGTGCTGGTCGTCACCGGCGTCGGCCGCCTGCGCGAGGACGGCGGCCCCGGCGTGCTGCGCCGTTCGGTGCCCCGCTGGCTCGCCGAGCATGCGCTAGCCGAGGCCGTGCTGAGCTTCGCCCCGGCCGAGCCACGCCACGGCGGCGCCGGCGCGCTTTACGTGATGCTCAGGCGGAAACGCTGACCCGCTGCTGAGCCTTGACCGCGGTAGGCTGCGATTGTATCTTCAAAGTAGATACGAGGTATTGATCGCGATGAAGTCACACTTGGCGAAATGGGGCAATAGCCTGGCCGTGCGAATTCCGCGTCGGGTGGCGGAGGAGGCGGGACTCGACGAAGGTGCCGCGCTTGATATTTCCGTCGAGCGCAGAGCCATCGTGCTGCGCCGGCGCGTCGGCTCGCTCGATGAGCTCGTCGGGCGTATCACGCCCGAGAACCGGCATGCCGAGACGGACACCGGCACCCCCCGCGGCAATGAGGCATGGTAGCGCGCCGAGGGGTGCCGAGGGCACCGGAGCGCGACGACATCGTCTGGCTCGATTTCGATCCGCAGGCCGGCCACGAACAGGCGGGCCGCCGGCCGGCGCTCGTCCTCTCGCCGAAGCTCTATAATCAGCGCAGCGGCCTTGCCCTCATGGTGCCGGTCACGAGCCGTGCCAAGGGCTATCCCTTCGAGGTCGAATTGCCGGCGGGCCTTCCCGTGAAGGGCGTGGTTCTGGCGGACCACGTGAAAAGCCTCGATTGGGCAGCGCGCGGCGCCGCCCTTGCCACCCGCGTGCCCTCCGCGCTGACCGATGAGGTATTGGCGAAGCTCCGCCTATTGCTGTGACGCGATGGGAGCCGCTATCGGTTCGGCTTCTTCAGGCGCGCGCTGTTGGCCTCGAGCCATTCGGCGAGCATAGGCTGATCGAGCCTGCCGGCGGCGAGCGCGACGATGGTCTCGACCTCGTCGGGTTCCTCCGGCTCAAAGTCCCAGCCGTTCAGGAACAGGAAGGCGCGGGTGCAGAGCACGCCGGTGCGCTTGTTGCCGTCGAGGAACGGGTGGTTCTTGACGATGCCGTGGCAGAGCGCCGCCGCCATCGAGAACAAGCCCGCTTCGGGCTCATAGGCCAGCAGGTTGCGCGGCCGATCGAGCGCGCTTTCGAGCAGGCCCTGGTCGCGCACCCCGGCGAGCCCGCCGAACATTGCGCTGGCTTCGGCGTGGATGGCGAGCGCCATGCGCAGGCCGAGCCATTTGGGCTCCTTCACCGCTTGGCGAGTTCCCTCAGCGCGTTGCGGTGGCGGCGCATATAGCGCCGATTCTGCTCGATCACGGCGGCGAAGTCGGGGTCATAGGGCGTCAGCATGACGCCGTCGGGCGTCCTGACCGCGAACAGCGCGTCGCCCTCCGCCACGCCGAGCGCATCGGTCAGGTCCTTGGTGAGGACGAGGCCGAGCGAATTGCCGATCCTGCGGACTTTGACGGCGGTCGTCATGGCACGTTCCCGGTGTTAAGTTATACAGATGTTATTACGGCGGGGCGGGGCACGCAAGGGCCGTCCCCTCCTAATCGTCATTGCCGGGCTTGACCGGGCAATCCAGGAATCCTTCGAAACCGCAATGCCGCCGCCCCTGGATGCCCCGCTTGCGCGGGGCATGACGATGAAGGAAATCGAGACTCAGGGTGCGGCCAACAAACAAGCCCCTCATGCCGAGCCAGTCGAAGCATGAGGCGAATTGTCCTATTACCTGCGCCGCCGCGCATGAAGGAAATGTGACGCGGCCGCGTTCAAGCAGTCGTGAAGGATGATTCTCCCCGGAAGAGTCGGTTTTCCGGGCGAATGCTGGCACCATATTGAACGGCGATGGGGTTCTGTCGATGGGAAGGCGAGATGAAGCTTGGATGCCGGCCTGAGCGCCGTCGGTCCGCCTTGCCGCAGCGCCTCGGCTTGGTTGCCGCCGGCCTCGCCGCCCTGCTCGCGCTGATCGCCCTGCCCGAGGCCGGGCGGGCCGCCGAGAGCGCGGCGATCGAGAGCCCGCGCGCCACGGTCACGCTGATCAGCGACGCCGATGCGGTGGCGCCCGGGCAGAGCTTCCGCGTCGGGCTGCGCCAGCGTCTCGCGCCGCACTGGCACACCTACTGGAAGAACCCCGGCGATTCCGGCACGCCGCCCGAGATCGCGCTCGGCCTGCCCGAGGGCGCGACCGCCGGCGAGATCGCCTGGCCGGGGCCGGACCGCCTGCCCTACGGCCCGCTGGTCAATTTCGGCTATGAGGACGAGGTCGTCTTTCCCATCACCGTGACGGTGCCCGAGAGCGCCACGCCGGGGCAGACCTTCTCGGTCGCGGCCGAGGCGAGCTGGCTGGTCTGCGAGGAGCTGTGCATCCCGGAGGAGGGCAGCTTCAAGCTCGACCTGCCGGTCTCCGGCACGTCGGCTCCGGCGGGCGGGGCGGTGGCGGCCGCCTTTGCCGCGAGCGACGCGCGCATGCCGGGGCCGAGCCCGTGGCAGGCCCGCCTCGCGGTCGAGGGTGAGGCGCTCGCGTTGACGGTCGAGGGCGAGGCGCTGTCGCCCGAGTCCGTCGAAGGCGCCTTCTTCTTCCCGGCGGATTGGGGCGTGGTCGAGCATGCCGCGCCGCAAGCGCTCTCGGTCGAGCCCGGCCGTCTCCGCCTCGCCATGACCAAGGGGCAGGCCTTCGATTCCGTGACGCCGGTCGCTGGCCTGCTCGCGCTCACCGATGGCGGCGGCGAGACCCGCTGGTTCGAGACCGTGCCGAGCGTCGGTGCCGCGTCGGTAGCCGCGGCGGAGAGCGGCGGCACCCTCGGCGCGCTCGCGGCGCAGGCCGAGCAGCTCTCGCTCTGGCAGACCGCGCTGTTCGCCTTCCTCGGCGGCCTGATCCTCAATCTGATGCCCTGCGTGTTCCCGGTGCTCGCGGTCAAGGCGACCTCGGTGGCGGGCCTCTCGGGCGGCGCGCTGCGCGAGGTGCGGCTCTCCGGCCTCTATTACACGCTGGGCGTCCTGGTCACCTTCGTCGCGCTCGCCGGCGCGCTGCTCGCGGTGCGCGCCGGCGGCGGCGCGGTCGGCTGGGGCTTCCAGTTCCAGTCGCCGCTCTTCGTCGCGGCGATGAGCTGGCTCCTGCTCGCGGTCGGCCTCAACCTCTCGGGCGTCTACGAGGTCGGCCTGATGGCGACCCGCGCCGGCCAGGGCCTTGCGGGCAAGCGCGGCCATCTCGGCAGCTTCCTCACTGGGCTGCTCGCGGTCGTGGTGGCGACGCCGTGCACCGCGCCCTTCATGGGCGTCGCGCTCGGCACCGCGCTCGCGGCCTCGCCCGCGGTCGCCATCGCGCTCTTCCTTGCGATGGGGCTCGGCCTCGCCGCGCCTTATGCGCTGCTCGGCATCTTCCCGCAGCTCGCCCGGCTGCTGCCGCGCCCCGGCCTCTGGATGGTCCGGCTGCGCCAGCTCCTGGCCTTCCCGATGTACGCCTCGGCCGGCTGGCTGGTCTGGGTGCTGTCGCAGCAGGCGGGCGACCGCGGCGTCATGATCGCGCTCGCCGGCGGCCTGCTCGTCGCGCTCGCCGCCTGGCTCTACGGCATCACGCAACATGGCGCCGGCCGCCGCCTGGTGACGCGCGGCCTCGCGGTCGCCGCGCTCGCCGCCATGTTCGCTTTACTCCCGCAGCTCAGCGGCGTCGCCGCGCCCGACGCGACGCAGAGCACGACCGCCGCCGGCGCCGAGCGTTTCAGCAATGCCCGGCTCGCTGCGCTGCGCGAGGCGGGCAAGCCCGTCTTCGTCAACATGACGGCCGCGTGGTGCCTGACCTGCCTGGTCAACGAGCGCACCACGCTCGCGACCGATACGGTGCAGGACGCTTTTCGTGCCAACGGCGTCGTCTACCTCAAGGGCGACTGGACCAATTACGACCCGGAGATCACGGCATATCTGCGCAGCTTCCAGCGCGAGGGCGTGCCGTTCTACGCCTTCTATCCCGCCGGCGGGGGCGACCCGGTGGTGCTGCCGGCGGTGCTAACCGAGGCGGCTGTGCTGGACCAGCTCCAGCGCACCGTCGCCGCGAACTGAGCCATCCGAGCCCTGAACAGGAGACCAGCCATGCCCGACATCCGAGCTGCATCCGAACGAGCTTCGTTGTGCCCGCGTGGCCCTGCCCTATCGCGCCGCGCGCTGATGGTGAGCGCCGGCGCGGGCATCGCGGCATTGAGCCTCGGCGGCACGATCCTCTTGCACGGCCGGCCGGCGCTCGCCGCGCCGCAGATCGACCAGCCCGCGCCCGCGTTCGACGTGACCGACACCAACGGTGCGAGCTATAAGCTCGCCGATCTGCGCGGCAAGGTCGTGGTGCTGGAATGGACCAACGCCGACTGCCCCTATGTGCGCAAGCACTACGGCTCCTCCAACATGCAGGGCCTGCAGCGCGAGGCGACCGCGGCGGGCATCGTCTGGCTCTCGGTGATCTCGTCCGCGCCGGGCACGCAGGGCCATGTCAGCCCCGAGGAGGCGAACCAGCTCACCGAGAGCCGGGGCGCCGCGCCGAGCGGCGTCGTGCTCGACCCCGAGGGCACGCTCGGCCGCGCCTATGAGGCGAAGACCACGCCGCACATGTTCGTCATCGACCAGGAGGGCGTGCTCCGCTACATGGGCGGCATCGACAGCATCCCGTCCAAGGACGTCGACGACCTCGCCAAGGCCGAGCCCTATTTCAAGAACGCCTTCCTCGCGGTCGCGAGCGGCCAGAAGGTGTCGAACGCGGTGACCCGGCCTTACGGCTGCAGCGTGAAGTATTCGACCTGAGGGACGAGGCTATCGCGCCCGGCTCACCCTCACATTGAGCTTGTCGAAGTGCGAGGGTGAGCCTTCCGGTCATGGAGGTAACCTCATCCTGAGCCTGTCGAAGGATGAGGTGGTCGGCACGGAGCCGCCCTTCCCCGAGCCGCTTACAAAATGAACTTGCTCAAGTCCGCGTTCTTGGCGAGTTCGCCGACGTGCTTCTGCACATAGTCGGCGTCGATGGTGATGGTCGCGCCGCTCTTCTCGCTGGCGTCGAAGCTGATGTCCTCGAGTAGCTTCTCCATCACGGTGTGGAGGCGCCGCGCACCGATGTTCTCGACCGAGCGGTTGACCTCGGCGGCAAGGTCGGCGATCGCGTCGAGCGCCTCGGCCGTGAAGTCGAGCGTCACCTCCTCGGTCTTCATCAGCGCGGTGTATTGGCGGAGGAGGCTGTTCTCGGGCTCGGTCAGGATGCGCTTCAAGTCGTCGCGCGACAGCGCCTTGAGCTCGACGCGGATCGGCAGGCGGCCCTGCAGCTCGGGCAAGAGGTCGGCGGGCTTCGCGAGGTGGAAGGCACCCGAGGCGATGAAGAGGATGTGGTCGGTCCTCACCGTGCCGTGCTTGGTCGCGACCTGGGTGCCCTCGATCAGCGGCAAGAGGTCGCGCTGCACGCCCTCGCGCGACACGTCGCCGCCGATGCGGTGCTCGCCGCTGCGCGCACATATTTTATCGATCTCATCGAGGAAGACGATGCCGTGGTTCTCGACGCGCTCGATCGCGGCGCGCAGCACGCGCTCGTCGTCGAGCAGCTTGTCGCTCTCCTCCTCGACCAGCACGTCATAGGATTCGGCGACCGTCAGCTTCTTCTTTTTGGTGCGCCCGCCGAACGCCTTGCCCAGCACCTCGCCGAGGTTGAGCATGCCCATCTGCGCGCCCGGCATGCCGGGGATCTCGAAGGTCGGCAGCTGCGGGTTCGAGGTGTCGCCGACCTCGATCTCGATCTCCTTGTCGCCGAGCTCGCCGTCGCGCAGCCGCTTGCGGAACTTGGCGCGGGTCTCGGCGCTGGCGCCCTCGCCGACCAGCACGTCGAGCACGCGCTCCTCGGCGTTCAGCTCGGCCTTGGCGGTGACCTCTTTCCGCATGATCTCGCGCTGCATGTGGATGCCGATTTCCAAGAGGTCGCGCACGATCTGCTCGACGTCGCGGCCGACATAGCCGACCTCGGTGAACTTGGTGGCCTCGACCTTGATGAACGGCGCCTGGGCGAGCCGGGCGAGCCGGCGCGCGATCTCGGTCTTGCCGACGCCGGTCGGCCCGATCATCAGGATGTTCTTCGGCATCACCTCCTCGCGCAGCTCGGCTTCGAGCTGCTGGCGGCGCCAGCGGTTGCGCAGCGCGATGGCGACGGCGCGCTTGGCCTCGCGCTGGCCGACGATGAAGCGGTCGAGCTCCGAGACGATCTCGCGCGGGCTGAACGCGGTCACGAGGCAGGGCCCTTGCGGCGGCACGGACCCTTGCATGTTGAGATTGGTGCGAATCGGTGAAGATTTGCGCCGGCCCTGGGCGAGCGGCCGCTCGCCCAGGGCCGGGGCCGGCGGGACCGTACGACCCTTGGCTTTGAA
>JBFXKW010000007.1:0-220598 GCA_050173345.1 Alphaproteobacteria bacterium
GTTCTCACCTGAGAGACCCTGTCCCTCTGGTCGGGACAATCAAGCCGGACAGCCGGACGGGGCCCAACACAACTCCACCCTGTACCCCGCCAGCTCGCCCGCCGCCCTTTCCGAAAAGATCCCCCCCAGGGGCGGAGAGGGAATTTGCACTGAGGCCGGCAGGCGCCTCTATGCAATAGTCGGGGAGGGTGATGCCTTCGAACGTGGGCCCTCAGCCGCCGTAGAACACCTTTTCGCCGAGCTCCTTCATTTCGAGGATCGCGGCGTCCGGGCGGCCGTCGATCTTGCCGAGCAGGTGCGCATCGACCACCTCGCCGATCACGATGTGGTGGTCGCCGCGCTCGACGATCTCGGCCACCTTGCACTCGACGGCGGCGACCGCGTTGCTCAGGATCGGCGCGCCCGTGCTGCCGGCCTTGTAGGGCTCGCCGCTGATCTTGCCGGCCTCGGCCAGCGCCGGCTTGAAGAATGCGAAGGCGACGCCCTGCTGGCCCTTGCCGAGCATGTTGAGCGCGAACGCGCCGGCCTTCTTGAGCGTCGCGTAGCTCCCCGAATCCGCCTTGACGCCGATAGCGACGAGCGGCGGCGCGAACGCGGTCTGGGTCACCCAGTTGACCGTCGCGGCGGCGATCTCGCTGCCGGCTTCCGCGGTCAGCACGTAGATGCCGTAGGGGATCATGCGCAGCGCGGTCTTCTTGGCGGCGTCGTCCATGGCGGCTCTCCTCTTTCTTTCACATGGATCCGGGCCTTGCGGCGTGGGCGGAACGCTACGCCCTCGCGGCCCGCGCTTTCAAGCCCGCCTCGCCGTTGAGCCGGCGGCGCGTGGCCTCTACCATGCATCGCGTCCCCGCAGATGAGAGAGGAGCTTGCCCGTCATGGGATTCGTCAAGACGCCGCAGGAGATCGCCGCCATCGAGCGCGTGCTGAAGAACCCCCGCTTCGTCGGTGCGGAGATGCTGATGGTCGATTTCCTGACCCGGCCGGCGACGGTTGCCGCCATCCTGCCGCCCGGGCTCGAGCCGGCCGCCGAGCCGCTGGTCACCGCCATGGTCGGGCGCTGGCGCTCCAACTGCGTCGGGGATTTCACGGGCGGCGCCATCTACGTCATGGCGCGCCACAAGGAGATCGAGGCGCCCTACGTGCTCGCCATGTTCATGGACCAGGACAGCGCCATCGTGTTCGGCCGCGACCTGTTCGGCGAGCCCAAGAAGCAGGCGACCGCCACCTTGCAGCGGCGTGGCGCGCTGATGCACGGCTATGTCGAGCGCCACGGCGTGCGCCTGATCGACATCCGCGCGACGCTGACCAGGGACCTCGGCCCGGCCGCCGTCAAGGGCGCCAACTTCAACATCAAGGCGACCCCGGCGGCCGGCGGCGTCGGCTGCGAGGACGACCCGGTGCTCACCCTCGCCGAGTTCGAGAACACGCTCAGCGTGCGGCGCGAGGGCAGCGCGGTGCTGCGCCTGGGCTCGACCGTGCACGACCCGCTCGGTGACCTCGAGATCGTCAAGGTGCTGCGCGCCAGCTACATCGAGGGCGACCTGATCAGCAAGTGCCGCGCCATCGCCCGGCTCGACCGCCAGGCCTATGTGCCCTACCTCTACGGCCGGCTCGACGACTGGTCGAAGCTCGATACCGAAAACATCCGGCTCGGCTGAGGGAGGCACACATGTCGCGCGTCCCGCTCGCCGATCCCGAGGCGCTGCCGCCCTTCCTCAAGGCCATGCACGACAATGCCAGGCCCGACGACTGGTCGACCCGGCATTGCGCACGCGCCTTCGCGGCGCATCCGGCACTGTTGGAGAGCTATCTCAAGTTCTACTACCCGTTCCATTCGACGAGCGGCGTCATCGAGCCGCGCCTGAAGGAGCTGGTGCGCCTGCGCATCGCGACGCTCAACGGCTGCAAGACCTGCAAGGCCGCGCGGCTCGCCCGCGACGTGGTGGCCGAGGGCGAAGCGGCCGTGGACGTCGACCGCCCGGAGGAAGCCTCGTTCAGCCCGCGCGAACGCGCCGCGCTCCGGCTCGCCGAGACCATGGCGCTCGATCACTTCTCGATCGACGATGATACCGTGCGGGAGCTGCGCGAGCATTTCAGCGAGGCCGAGCTGCTCGAACTCATGATGATGGCCGGCCAATACATCGGCTTCGGCCGCATGCTGGCCATCCTACAGCTCGAGGAGACGAGCTGTCCGATCTAGCAGGCGTGGTCTCACAGCCAGCGCCGCACGCGCGCCTTGTAGTCCGTGTAGGCGCGGCCGAACTTGCCCTCGAGATAGCGCTCCTCGCGTGCGATCACGCCATAGCGCATGACCAGCAGCACTGGGGCCAGGAGCAGCAGGATCCACAGGCGGTCGGCGGCCACGGCGATGCCCGCCTGGCACAGGCTGAGCGAAATGTAGATCGGGTTGCGCGAATAGGCGTAGAGGCCGGTCGTGACCAGCGCGGTGGTCGGCCGGTTGGTCGGCAGGCTGGTGTTGACGCGGCGGAACTGGCGTGCCGCGGCCGTCAGGATGGCAAGCGCCAGCACGATCAGCGCGCCGCCGAGCCCGTACTGGAGGCCGTCGCCAAGGCCGCTCGGCGCGAAGCGGAGCGGCAGCACGGCGTCGAGCGCGAAGCCGAGCGCGACCGCGCCGAGATAGAGCAGGGGCGGGTGCACGAGCACGCCGGCGTTATCGGCCGATCGTCCGGTCATGGCGTCGTCGCGTTGGCGGGTCTCGATCACCAGCCTGCCCGATACGCGAGCATGCCGTAAAGCGCCTTGCGCTGGCCGTCGTCGAAAACCGCATAGAGCGTATCGAACGCCGGTCGGACCTCGCCGCAGCGCTCTCCGGCGCTGCCGCTGCGTCCGGCGCGCAGGCGCCCGCCATGACGGCGCCGGCCCTGCGCAGCGCCGCGGCGAAGCGGATGAAGGTTTCCGCCTGGGCCGCGCTCGGCTCGACGCGCCGCTCCAGTTGGGCGATGGCTCGCGTCGAGCGCCGACTCGCACCATGTCGCGCCTCCGTCGAGCTGACAACCGGCTCGTCATCGGGCGCTCGCCTCGTCGGCTCGGGGGCTAGCTCGGCACACTTAACGGATTTTTTTTGGTTGGAGCATAAACAACCCTTGACGCTTGGCGAGGAGTGCCTATTTTCGCCCGCGTTGTCCGCCGCATGGCGGGCGGCAGTGAAACTGTAAATGAAGGGTTCACCCCCTTTGGGTTCAACGCTGGTTTGAGGGAGGTGCCACGATGGCATACGCTCGCCCCCAAATCGCGGTGAATGCTGAAGCGGAGGCGGTCCCCGCCCGAGCAGAGGTAATAGCCGTACCGATCCCGTTTCCGAAAGGGAACGAACGACTAGAGCAGAAAGACCATTTCATCGAACGGAATGGACTCTGCTACGCGGGCAGTCACCTGATCGTCGACATGTGGGAGGCCGAGAACCTCGATGACATCGAGGCTATCGAGGTCGCCCTCACGCGGGCGGTCGAGGCTGCGGGCGCTACTTTGCTGCACCTTCACCTGCATCGCTTCGAGCCGACCGGCGTGTCGGGCGTGGCGGTGCTGGCGGAGTCCCATATCAGCATCCACACCTGGCCGGAACGGGGCTACGCCGCACTCGATATCTTCATGTGCGGTGATGCCGAGCCGACCAAGGCGATACCGGTGCTGCGGGAGGCCTTCAAGCCGGGCAGCATCAACGTCAGCGAGCATAAGCGCGGGATCATCTGACTTCTGTCGGGTGTGCGGCGTGGCCTCCGGAAGGGGCCACGCCGAACCGAACCCTGTGCGCGTTTTCAGTCGAGAAGCCGGTGGATCCACGGTGGCAGCGCAAAGGCTGCCCCGTGGATCGCCGCGCCATAATAGTCGGTCGCGATCCCGGCCGCCCCGAGGCGGGCCGCGATGGTCTCGGGCGAGGTCGCGCCGAGCGCCGCGTCGCGCCCGAACCAGGTCAGCGCCATGAAGCCGCCGATATAGGTCGGCACCACGCAGAGATAGACGCCGTGATGCCGGAACAGCCGGGCGAACAGCCGGTGCGTGTCGGTCAGCTCGTCGGGCTGGAAGAACGGCACCCCGTTCTGGAACACCGCGAAGCCCTTGGGCTTCAGCGCGCGCTCGACCAGCCGGTAGAACTCCTCGGCGAACAGCACGCCGGCCGGCCCGACCGGGTCCGGCCGGTCCGCGATGATCAGGTCGTAGCGGCCTGCCGCGCGCTCCTCCTTGAGGAAGGCGAAGGCATCGGCGGCATGCACCTTGAGCCGCGGGTCGGCGAACGCCTTGCCGCTCACGCTCTTGAAATGTTCCTTGCACAGCTCGATGACCCGGCCGTCGATGTCGACCAGCTCGACCTCCTTGACGCCGGCGTGCTTCAGCACTTCTTCCGCGATCGCGCCGTCGCCGCCGCCGACGATCATCACCCGCTCGACCGCGCCGTGCTCCATGATCGGGACATGGCTCAGCATCTCCGAATAGGCGCATTCGTCGCGCTCGGTGATCTGGACGTTGCCGTCCAGCACCATGACACGCCCATTGAGCGGCGTGTCGAAGATCAGGATGTGCTGGAACGCCGAGTGCTCGTCGACCAGCGGCCTGCCCTTGATCTCGAAGGATTGCGCATAGCCCTTGTAGAGTGTCTCGACGAAGGATTCGGCCATCTCGCGGCTCCTTCCAGCTGGTGGCGATCGTCTCGGCGGCCCCTCTTAGGGCAGCGCCACGGGCGGCGCAACCGCTTTGGCCGCGCGGCGAGGGTGATGAAACCGTACTGTCACATGACATGATCCTGGGCATGGACCTGGCAACCGCGGCGCTGCGCTGCCTGCCGCCTGAGACGGCGCATCATTGGGCGCTCGCGGCCCTGCGCCTGCCGTTTCCGCCCATGCAGGCGCCGCCGACCGCCGGGGCGGTCACGCTGTTCGGCCGCGCCATCCCGAGCCGGCTCGGGCTCGCCGCCGGCTTCGACAAGGACGCGGCGTCGCTCGCCGGCCTGTTCCGCCTCGGCTTCGGCTTCGTCGAGGCCGGCACGGTGACGCCGCGCCCGCAGCCCGGCAATCCGCGACCGCGGCTGTTCCGCCTCGCCGAGGACCGGGCGTTGATCAACCGCATGGGCTTTAATGGCGGCGGGCTCGACCAGTTCGAACGCAACGTTGCGCGCTTCCGCGACACTCGCGCCGGCGCCAGGGCGATGCTCGGCATCAATCTTGGCGCCAACAAGGAGAGCGATGACCGGATTGCCGACTATGTGCTCGGCCTCGCGCGGCTCTCCGCCTATGCCGACTATCTCGCGGTCAACATCTCCTCGCCCAACACGCCGGGCCTGCGCGGCCTGCAGGAAGGCGCCCAGCTCGATGCGCTGCTCGGCCGCTTGGCCGAGGCGCGCGAGCGGACGCCGAAGCGTCCGCCGCTTCTCCTCAAGCTCGCGCCCGACCTCGACGACGGCGCGCTCGAAGGGCTGGTCGAGGCCGCGCTCGCGCACGGCCTCGACGGGCTGATCGCCACCAACACCACCGTCGAGCGGCCGGCCGGCCTGCGCTCGCCGCACAAGGCCGAGGCCGGCGGCCTGAGCGGCGCGCCGCTCAAGCCGCGCGCGCAGAGCGTGCTGGCGTGGATTGCCAAGCTCGCGCAGGGCCGGCTCGTCCTGATCGGCGTCGGCGGCATCGGCTCGGCGGATGACGCGCGCGAGCGCCTCGCCGCCGGGGCGAGCCTGGTGCAGGCCTACACCGCCTTCACCTATCGCGGCCCGCGCCTGATCCGCGAGATCAACGAGGGGTTGGTCAACCCTACGCCGTCATCTCCGCCCTGATGCGCCTTGCCGCTTCGGCCGGGTCGGCGGCGGCGGTGATCGGGCGGCCGATCACCAGCAGGTCGGCGCCGGCCGCGGCGGCCTCGGCCGGCGTCATCACCCGCTTCTGGTCGTCGGTCGCGGCCCAGGCCGGCCGGATGCCGGGCACCACGAGCGCGAGTCCCGGCCCGAGCACGCGGCGGAGCGGCGCGATCTCCTTCGGCGAGCAGACCGCGCCGTCGATCCCGGCGCGCTGCGCCAGCGTCGCGAGGCGCGCGACCTGTTCCTCGGGCGTGGCTTGAACCGCCTGCGCCGCGAGGTCGCCGGCATCGAGGCTGGTCAGCACGGTGACGGCGAGCAGCCTGGGTCGCGCCACGCCGAGCCGATCCGCCTCCGCCGCTGCTTCCACCGCCGCCTGCATCATCGTGACGCCGCCCGCGGCGTGCAGCGTCAGGTAGGCGGGCGCGAGCGGGAGCGTGCTGCGCACCGCGCCGGCCACCGTGTTCGGGATGTCGTGGAACTTGAGGTCGAGGAAGATCGGCTTGCCGAGCGCGCCGACCGCCCGCACGCCGTCCGGCCCCGCCGCCGCGAAGAACTCGAGCCCGAGCTTGAAGCCGTCGACCGCGCCGATCAGCGGCCGCGCCAGCGCCAGCGCCTTGTCGCGCGACGGCGTATCGAGCGCGCAGAAGAGGCGGGGCCTTGTTGGATTAGCGTCAGCCATGTTGCATCGCGGCTCTATTCCGTTGGGCCACTATCGGCACCCTTACATCGTCATTGCCGGGCTTGACCCGGCAATCCAGTCTTTCTTGAGGAAGCTGGATGCCCGGGTCAAGCCCGGGCATGACGAACGAGAATCAGGCCTCGCGTTTCGCGTGAAGCCTTAGTGCGCGGCGGCATCGTGTGTAAAGTGCCCTGCGCAACCGCCAATGGAGACCCGAGATGGCCGAGGCCGGCCCTGCCGAAATCACCGCGCGTGCGCTGCTCGATGCCGGCGCCTTCCTGATCCGGCCGGAGCGGCCGTTCCGGCTGACCTCGGGGCTGCTCGCGCCGTTCTATATCAACTGCCGGCAGATCCTGTTCCACCCCGCCGCCCGCGCCCGCATCGCGGACGCCCAGGCAGAGGCGATCCGGCACGCGCTTCCCGACTCGGGCGTCGAGGTCATCGCGGGCGGCGTGACGGCGGGCGTGCCGTTCGCGACCCTGGCGGCCGACCGCCTCGCTCTGCCGCTGGTCTATGTCCGCACCGAGGCCAAGGGCCACGGCACCGGCGCGCAGATCGAGGGCGGCGACGTCGCGGGCAGGCGGGTCGCCCTGGTCGAGGACCTGATCACCACGGCCGGCAGCATCCTCAAGTTCGTCGCCGCCCTGCGCGCGGCGGACGGCGAGGTCGCCGACGTCTTCGTGGTCTTCACACGCGCCGGCGAGAGCGCCCGCGCGGCGCTCGCCGAGGCCGGGCTCAGGCTGCACGCGCTCTGCAACCTCGACACGCTGCTTGCGGTGGCACGCAAGGAAGGCCTGGCGAGCGACGCCGCGCTCGCCGAGATCGACGCCTTCCTCGCCGATGCGGAAACCTGGTCGAAGAAACGGGAGGCGGCGTAACCGGAAAGCCCCACTCGATGACTACACACGCACGCCGGCCTCAGCATCAATTCCCTCTCCGCCCTCGGGAGTGGAGAGGGCAGGGAGAGGTGGGGGGAGCCGCGGGGTCGGCCGAAGCCTGAGAAGACTCCGTCCGTTTCCTTGCGTCGATGTTTCACACCGTGCCGCCGCCCCCCACCTCACCCGGCGCGCTGGCGCGCGCCACCCTCTCCGCCCCGCCGGCGGAGAGGGTTTTGTGGGCGGTCGCGGCCGTTGTTATTCCGCCGCGCTTTGGAGCGACGGCTTCGTCTTGAACTGGTCGGCCTCGGTCGAGTTCTTGAGGGCGGTGGTCGAGGACAGACCGCCCGAGATCGCCAGCGACACCGCGTCGAAATAGCCGGTGCCGACCTCGCGCTGGTGGCGCGTCGCGGTGTAGCCGTTGGCCTCGGCCGCGAACTCGGCCTCCTGCAGCTCGCAATAGGCGCCCATGCCGCGCGTCCGGTAGCCGCGCGCCAGCTCGAACATGCCGAGGTTCAGGCTGTGGAAGCCGGCGAGCGTGACGAACTGGAACTTGTAGCCCATCGCGCCGATCTCGCGCTGGAAGCGCTCGATGGTGTCGAGGTCGAGGTTGGCGCGCCAGTTGAACGAGGGCGAGCAGTTGTAGGCGAGCAGCTTGCCGGGGAAGCGCTTGTGGATCGCCTCGGCAAAGCTGCGCGCCTGCTGCAGGTTGGGCTTCGAGGTCTCCATCCAGATCAGGTCGCAATAGGGCGCGAAGGCGAGGCCGCGCGCCACGCAGCGCGCCATCGCATCGCCCTCGTCCTGGCGCAGCCGGTAGAAGCCCTCGGGCGTGCGCTCGCCGGTGATGAACGGCCGGTCGCGCTCGTCCACGTCGCTGGTCAGGAGCTGGGCGCTCTCGGCATCGGTGCGCGCGACGATCAGGGTCGGCACGCCCATGATGTCGGCGGCGAGCCGCGCGGCGTTCAGGTTGCGGACATGCGCCTGGGTCGGAATCAGCACCTTGCCGCCCATGTGGCCGCACTTCTTCTCCGAGGCGAGCTGATCCTCATAGTGCACGCCGGCGGCGCCCGCCTCGATGTAGTTCTTCATCAGCTCGAAGGCGTTGAGCGGGCCGCCGAAGCCGGCCTCGGCGTCGGCCACGATCGGCGCGAACCAGTCGGTCTCGCCCCTGCCCTCGCAGGTCTGGATCTGGTCGGCGCGTTGCAGAGCGCGGTTGATGCGCCGGCACAGCTCGGGGCCGCTGTCCGCCGGGTAGAGGCTCTGGTCCGGGAAGGTCTGCCCCGCCGTGTTGGCGTCCGCTGCGACCTGCCAGCCCGAGAGATAGATCGCCTTCAGCCCGGCGCGCACCATCTGCACCGCCTGGTTGCCGGTCATCGCGCCGAGCGCGTGGACATAGTCGTCGCTCTTGAGCAGCGACCACAGCTTGTTGGCGGTGTGCTCGGCGAGGGTATGGGAGACGCGCAACGAACCACGCAGCTTGACGACATCCTCCGGCGCATAGTCGCGCGCGACGCCGTCATAGCGGCCTGCGGGCGCCGAGGGGATGAGCGATTCGAACGTCGTGGTCATGGCAGTCTCCTTTCAAGGACGCTATGGGGCGGCTGGTTCGGCCCCGATCAAGAGGTCATAGGCGGGCAGGGTGAGGAATTCGGCGAACGCCTCGTCGGTCGAAAGCTTGGCGAAGAGGGCGATGGCATCCGCGAAGCGGCCGCGCTCGAAACGCTCGGCGCCGATCTCGGCCTTGAGCGCCTCGGCCTCGCGGGCGAGCGTCGCGTCGAACAGCGCGCGGTCGAGGCGCCTGCCGTCGTCGAGCGTCGCGCCGTGACGCAGCCACTGCCAGACCTGGGCGCGGCTGATCTCGGCGGTCGCGGCGTCCTCCATCAGGTTGTAGATCGGCACGCAGCCCTGGCCGCGCAGCCACGCCTCGATGTACTGGATGCCGACGTTGATGTTCTGCCGGAGCCCGGCCTCGGTGATCTTGCCCTCAGGCACCGCGATCAGATCGCCCGCCGTCACCACCAGGTTGTCGAGCGTGCGCTCGAGCTGGTTCGGCTTCGGCATCTTCTCGTCGAACACCGCCTTCGCGATCGGCACCAGGCCCGGATGGGCGACCCAGGTGCCGTCATGGCCGTCGCCGGCCTCGCGCTCCTTGTCGGCGCGCACCTTGCCGAGCGCCGCCTCGTTGGCCGCCGGGTCGTTCTTGATCGGGATCTGCGCGGCCATGCCGCCCATCGCATAGGCGCCGCGGCGGTGGCAGGTCTGGATCAGGAGCTGGCTGTAGGCCTTGAGGAACGGCTTGGTCATGGTGACGCTGGCGCGATCCGGCAGCACCATCTCGGGCCGGTTCCTGAATTTCTTGATGAAGCTGAAGATGTAGTCCCAGCGTCCGCAATTGAGCCCGACGATGTAGTCGCGCAGCTCGTAGAGGATTTCGTCCATCTCGAAGGCGGCGAGGATGGTCTCGATCAGCACGGTGCAGCGGATCGAGCCGCGCCTGATGCCGAGCCTGTCCTCGGCGAAGCCGAACACCTCGGCCCAGAGGCCCGCCTCCTTATGGCCTTCGAGCTTGGGCAGGTAGAAATAGGGGCCGGAGCCGCGCTTCAGCGCCTCGGCGCCGTTGTGGAACAGGAAGAGCCCGAAGTCGAACAGCGAGCCCGACATCGGCTTGCCGTCGACCAGCAGATGGTTCTCGGCCAGGTGCCAGCCGCGCGGGCGGACGATCAGCGTCGCGACCTTGTCGTTGAGCGCGTACTGCTTGCCGGTGGCCGGGTCGCTGAAGCCGATCGCGCGCCGGATCGCGTCGCGCAGGTTGATCTGGCCCTCGATCATGTTGGCGAAGGTCGGCGCATTGGCGTCCTCGAAGTCCGCCATGAACACGTTGGCGCCGGAGTTGAGCGCGTTGATCACCATCTTGCGGTCGGTCGGCCCGGTGATCTCGACGCGGCGGTCGGTCAGGTCGGCGGGGATCGAGGCGGTGCGCCATGTGCCCTCGCGCACCGCCTTGGTCTCGGGCAGGAAGCCCGGCCGCTCGCCGGCATCGAGCGCCGCCTGGCGCGCCTTGCGGGCCTCCAGCAGCAGGCGCCGGGACGTGCCGAACCGCCTCTCTAGTTCGGCGACGAAGCGCAGTGCTTCCGTCGTCAGGATTTCGCTATAGCCGGGCGCGAGCGCGCCCTTCAGCTCGACCCCGGCCGGCACGGCCACGGGGGGCGGCGAAGGGTTCTTCGGCGTGGCGATCGCTGTCATGGGAGCGGCTCCTTCTTGCTGCGCCGCAACTCGCGGGGAGCATCAGCCCGCTCGGCGGCGTTGTCCATAAGCTATTGAAAAGAAAAAGGATCATGTGTACGTACTCAAAATTTATCAGCGGTCAATTTGTAAATCTTGTCAAATCCATTGCGCCGCGAGATACTGCCGCATGGCTGAGCGAAAAGTCATGGTGGGGCAACGGGTTCGCAGGCTGCGGCGGGAGCGCGGCCTGACCCAGGCGCAGATGGCGGAGCGCCTCGGCGTCTCGACCAGTTACCTTAACCTGATCGAGCGCAACCAGCGCCCGGTCACGGTGCAGTTCCTGCTCAAGCTGGGCCAGGTCTTCGACATCGACCTGCAGCGCTTCGCGGCCGATGACGAGGCGCGCGTCTTCGCGCTGCTCTCCGAGGTGTTCTCGGACCCGCTCTATGTGCGCCACGAGATCGGCACGCAGGACATCCGCGATATGGCGGCGACCAGCCCGGTGCTCGGCGAGGCGGTGTTCACGCTCTATCGCGCCTATCGCGAGCTGCTCGCCAACACGATGAGCGCGTCCGAGGGCATGAGCAACCGGCCGCCCGAGCCGGTGGCGGCGCTCGCGCCCTTTCCCGGCGAGGAGGCGCAGGACTTCTTCCAGAGCAACGACAACTATTTCGGCGCGCTCGAGCAGGCGGCCGAGCAGCTCTGGAACGAGGCGCGCTTCGACAGGGATTCGCTCGAGGCCGGGCTGCGCCACCATCTGGAGCGCAGCCACGCGATCAAGGTCAAAATCCTGCCGCACGACGTGATGGACGATACGGTGCGCCGCTTCGACCGCCACGGCCGGCGCATCCTGCTCTCCGAGGTGCTGCCGCCGGCGGCGCGCACCTTCCAGATCGCCTATCAGACCGCGCTGCTCAGCTTCGGCGAGGTGATCGACGCCATCGTCGAAGGCGCCAATCCGTCATCGCCCGAGGCGCGCCGGCTGCTGCGCATCGGCCTCGCCAACTACGCGGCGGGCGCGATCGTCATGCCCTATGACCGCTTCCTCGAGGCGGCGATGAGCCTGCGCTACGACTTCGACCGGCTCACCCAGCGCTTCCAGGCGAGCGTCGAGCAGGTTGCCTACCGGCTCACCACGCTGCAGCGGCCGGGCGCCAAGGGCGTGCCGCTCTTCTTCGTGCGCATGGATTGCGCCGGCAACGTGTCGCGCCGCTACAGCGCGGCCGGCTTCCACTTCGCACGCTTCGGCGGGCTCTGCCCGCGCTGGGGCATCCACCGCGCCTTCCGCACGCCCGGCGAGACGCGCGTCGAGGTCGTCCAGATGCCGGACGGCGCGACCTATTTCACGGTGGCGCGCCTGGTCGAGCGGCCGGGCGCGGGGCACGCCATGCCGGCGCAGCAATTCGTCGTCGCGATCGGCTGCGACATGGCGCAGGCCGGGCAGCTCATCTATTCCGACCGCGTCGCGCTCAACGCGCAGAATCTGGCGACGCCGATCGGCGTGAACTGCCGGCTGTGCGACCGGCTCGACTGCAACCGGCGCGCCTATCCGCCGCTCAACCGCCGCCTCGTCATCGACGAGAACCATCTCGGCTTCGCGCCCTACTTCTTCACCTGAACGCTCCTCCGAGTTTTCGCGTGGCCTCAACGGCTCGATCGCCGGCTTGACATTAGTTTGATATCGAACTATATAGTTCGATATCAAACCATAAGGAGATCGCGCCATGAGGATCAGCCGTCGAACGCTCATGCTGGGTGGCGGCGCGCTGGCGGTGGTGGCGGGCGCCGGTGTCGCCGCGGGCGCCTTTGCGTTCACCCGCAGGCCCAGTCGCGCGCTGCAGCCGTGGGAAGCGGCGGAGGCCGCTCGCTACGACGATCCGCGCCTGCGCGCGCTCGCTTATGCCATCCTTGCGCCGAATCCGCACAACCGGCAGCCCTGGCTCGTCGAACTGGCGGGCGACGATTCGTTGGTCGTCTATTGCGACCTCGATCGCCGCCTGCCGGAGACCGATCCCTTCGACCGGCAGGTCACCATCGGCCTCGGCTGTTTTCTCGAGCTGCTCCGGCTCGCGGCGGCGGCGGACGGCCATGAGACGATCGTCGAGCCATTCCCGGCAGGCGAGCCGGCCGAGCGCCTCGACGAAAGGCCGGTCGCGAGGCTCCGGCTTCGCCGCGCCGAGACGGCCACGGTCGATCCGCTGTTCCACCAGGTGCTGCGCCGGCGCTCCAACAAGGAGCCGTACGACACGACGCGCCCGGTCGCGGCCGACGCGCTCGCCGCCTTGCGCGCGGCGGCGCTGGCGCCGGATTCGGTTGGCGTCTCCAACGAGCCTTCGATGGTCGAGACGTTGCGCGCGCTGACCTGGCGCGCCTTCGAAACCGAGATCAGGACGCCGCGCACCTTCCTGGAGAGCGCCCGCCTGATGCGCATCGGCAAGGCCGAGATCGAGGCCAACCCCGACGGCATCGACATCGAAGGATTCGTTCCGGACCTGATGAAGACGCTCGGCCTCTTCGGCCATGCCGACCTCGAAGAACCGGATGGCCCGATCATCGGGCGGACGCTCGACATGTACCGCCCGATCCTCGGCACGGGCATGGCCTATCTCTGGATCGCGACCGCGGGCAACAGCCGCAGGCAGCAGCTCGCGGCCGGGCGCGACTGGCTCCGCATCAACCTGGCGGCAGCGGCGCTCGGCATCGGCGTTCACCCCGTGAGCCAGGCCTTGCAGGAGTTCCCGGAAATGGGCGAGAACTTCGCGGCGGTGCATCGGCTGCTCGACGTCGCGCCGGGCGGCCGGGTGCAGATGCTGGGGCGGCTCGGCCATGGCCCCGATGTCGGCCCGAGCCCGCGATGGCCGTTGGAATCGAGGATCAAGCCCGCTTGAGTGCACCTCCCGACAGCTCGCGCGATCCGGTCCTGTTCAAGTTCTTCAACGAGATCGGCATCATCGAGCAGCTCGCGCGCAACCGCCTCGAACGCGTGCTGCCGGACGGCCTGAAGGCGCCGCATTTCGGCGTGCTCAATCATCTGGTCAGGCTCGGCGACGACACCAGCCCGCTGCAATTGGCGCGCGCCTTCCAGGTCAGCAAGGGGACGATGACCAACACCATCCAGCGGCTCGAGGCGCGCCGGCTCATCGAGGTCCGGCCCGACCCGGCCGACGGCCGCGGCAAGCGCGTCTTCCTGACACGGAAGGGCCGGGCCGCGCGCGAGGCCTGCATCGCAGCCATCGCGCCATCCTTCCTCGAACTGGCGAAGGCGTTCCCTCAGTCGAAGTTCGAGGAAGCCTTGCCTTTCCTCCAGGCGATCCGCAGTTATCTCGACAATGCGCCCGACCGCAATCAGGATCGGAATCGAGGCACCGACACCGCTTAATGCCCGACGGTCGGCGGCATGACCCCATGAACGAGCCGTTCTATCGTACCTTGCTGGCGGTCGCGCCGCTCTTTGTCGGGATGGCCCTGCTGATCGCAGGCAACGGCCTGCAGACCACGCTGATGCCGCTCCGCGCGGTAGCCGACGGCATTTCGCCCGCCACCGTCGGCTACATGATGTCGGCCTACTATCTGGGCTACATCGCCGGCTGCGTCTTCGTGCCGCGCGTCGTGCAGCAGACCGGCCATATCAGGACGTTCGCCACCTTCGCCGCCTTTGCATCGGCGATCGCCATCGGCCAGGCGCTCTACGTCGATGCGATCCTGTGGGCGGTGCTGCGCGGCCTCGCCGGGTTCTGCTTCGCCGGCCTCGCCATGGTGGCCGAGAGCTGGCTGAACGAGATGGTCTCGGACAGCAACCGCGGCCGGCTCGGCTCGGTCTACCGGGTGATCGACCTCGCCGCGCTGACCGGCGGCCAGGCGCTCATCATCGTCGCGCCGATCACCGGCTTCGAGCTGTTCGCCATCGTCGCGATCGCGATCACGCTCGCCCTGGTGCCGCTGACCCTGGCCGCGACCCACGCGCCATCGCCCATCCCCGGCGCACGGCTGCCGCTCATCTCGCTCATCAGGGCTTCGCCGGTCGGCGTGTTCGGGGTGCTGGCGGTCGGGCTCGCCAATGGCGCGTTCTGGAGCCTCGGCCCGATCTATGCCTCGAACGTGGGGCGCGGCGAAGGCTTCGTCGCCGCCTTCATGGGCCTCGCCATCATCGGCGGCGCGCTGAGCGCCTATCCGATCGGCCGGTTTTCGGACCGCGTCGACCGCCGCAAGGTGATCGCGGCGATGCACTTCATCACCACCGCCTTCGGCATCGTGCTGATGCTGATCGGCGGCATGGCCGGCATCGCGCTGTTGCCGCTGGTCGGGCTCTATGGCGCGGCCATGCTGCCGCTCTACTCGCTCTGCGCGGCGCACACCAACGATCGGCTGGCCGCCGGCCAGTTCGTCTACGCGAGCCGCGGCCTGCTGCTCATGTTCGCGACCGGCGCCGCGCTCGGCACCACCGGCGCCGCCGAACTGATGGAGGCGTTCGGCGCGCCCGCGCTGTTCGGCTATACGGCCGCGATCTTCGGCTGCATGGGCCTCTTCACGCTCTACCGCATCCTGCGCCACGAGCCCCCGCCGACCGCCGAGTCGGTCGGCTTCGCTGCGGTATCGGGCACGTCGCCGAGCGCCTTCACCGCCGAGCCTCAGGCCGCGGCTGCGACGGAAGGAGCCGTAGAGGTGGAAGTCGTCGAGGACGGCACCGACGACGATACGCCGCAGGAGCAGCGCTGACTCAATCGGTAAAGGTCACCGGGCCCAGCTCTGCGGTGCAGGAGATCGTGTTAGGCGCGTCGCACTCGCCGTTGAGGAAACGCATGCGCTGCTGGTAGGCCCAGGCGCGCGACGCCGCATAGGGGCTCTCGGCATAAAGTTCGAGGAAGTTGCCGACGTCGAAATACTCGGCGCGCCGTGCGATCGCCTCGCCGATGTTGAGCGCGAGCGCCGTGTCGCCCTCGAGGACGAGTTGCCGGGGGTCGATGAAGAAATCGACGCCGATGCCGACCGCGTCGCGCAGCGTGGTCGGGCCGAACAGCGGCAGCACGAGGTAGATGCCGTCGCCGATCCCCCAGCTATGCAGGGTCTGCCCGAAATCGGCCTTGTGGCGCGGCAGGTTCATGTCCTCCGCCACGTCGAACAGGCCGAGCACCCCGAAGGTCGAGTTGATCAGGAAGCGGCCGAGCGCGATGCCGGCGCGCTCGAACTCGAACTGCAGGAGGTCGTTGACGAAGGTGAGCGGCTCGCGAAGGTTGTTGAAGGCACGGCCGATCGCGCGCTCCGCCGGGTCCCACATGATCGCCGAATAGATCTCGGCGACCGGCTCGAACAGCACCCAGTCGAGCGTGCCGTTGACGTAGAAGATCGCGATGTTGAGCGGGTAGAGCGGGTCGATCTCGGCGTAGCCGTCGGCGCCGCCCTCCTCAGGGAAGATCGGCCAGCTTGGCGGCCGCCTGTCGAGCGGCACGTAGGGCGGATCGTTGACCAGGCCGAGGCCGAAGGTAAGCTCGATCTGCTCGACCTGGCCTTCGCCGATCTCGGGCTCGGGCTCGGCGAGCGCGATCTCCGCCATGAAGCCCGGGAATGCCGCGGCGGTGCTCGCGATCAGCGCGTCGCGCGCCTCGGGGTCGGCGCCGAGCGCGGCCGAGACGATTTCCTCGACCAGCGCGGGATGCTCCGCGATGAGCGACAGCACCTCCGCGTTGAGCCGCCGGTTGCCGCGCTTCGCGCGCTCCTCGGGGCTGCCGGCGATCTCGGCTTCGAGGTTGCGGCCCTCGCTCGCGGCCGCGTCGATGCGTCCGGCGATCTCGGGCGGCAGCGTGTCCGCTCTGGCCGAGGGCGAGCCATAGGCCACGATGATCGCGAGCGCGACGCCGAGCGGCGCCAGGCGGCCGACGAGACGCCAGCCGAAGCCCGCGATTTCACTCACCCCAGCCCCGCTCCAAGGCCAACTTATAGGTCTCGGGATCGACATTGCCGCCCGAGCAGACCACGACGACGTTCCGCCCCTTCACCTCGAGCTTGCGCGCGAGCACCGCAGCAAGCGCCGCGGCACCGCCCGGCTCGACGATCAGCTTGAGGTCGATGAACGCGGCCGCCATGGCGCGCAGCACCTCGTCGTCGCTCACCGCGAGGCCGCCCGACAGGCGCCGCCGGTTGATCGCGAAGGTGAGCTCGCCGGGCATCGGCGCGAGCAGGGCGTCGCACAGCGTGTTGGCCGGCGGATCGGGTGCCTTGCGCCGCTCGCCCGCTTCGAGCGAGAGCGCGGTGTCGTTCCAGCCCGCGGGCTCGGCCGAATAGATTTGCGCGTTCGGTGCTTCGGCTTCGAGGCCGAGCGCGGTGCCCGAGATCAGGCCGCCGCCGCCGACCGGCGCGACCACCAGGTCGGGTGTGAAGCCGAGCGCATGGCAATCGGCGCCGATCTCGAGGCCGATGGTGCCCTGGCCCGCGATGACGTAGGGGTCGTCATAGGGCCGCACCAGCCGCATGCCGCGCTCCGCCGCGATCCGGCCGCCGATCGCCTCGCGGTTCTCCGTCGCGCGGTCGAAGAAGACGACCTCGGCGCCATGGCGCTTCGTGCCGGCGACCTTGATGGCCGGCGCGTCCTTCGGCATCACGATCACGGCGGGCGCGCCGCACAGCTTGGCGGCGGCGGCCACGGCCTGCGCGTGATTCCCTGAGGAATAGGCGACCACGCCGCGGTCGAGCGACGCCTTGTCGAGCCGGCTGACATGGTTGTAGGCGCCGCGGAACTTGAAGCTCCCGGTGCGCTGCAGCGGCTCGGCCTTGACGTAGAGCCGGCAGCCCAGCGCCTCGCCGAGCGCCTCGGCCTGCAGCAGCGGCGTGCGCCGCGCCACGCCGTCGAGCCGGCGTGCCGCGTCGAGCACGTCGGCGAGCGTCGGCACGATGGGAGTCACCTCGTTCATGGCTTGACCTCATAGCGCTCGCCGGCCACCTGGATCTCGTAGCGCACGAGCACCGGCCGGCCATTGTCGTCCTCGCCCTTGTAGCTGTAGGCGAAAGTTTCTTGCGCGCCGACCGGCTCGACCACCGCGTCGGGGTTGACCAGCTCGCCGTTCGGCTCGATCCGATAGTCGACCGGCTGGCCGATACAGCGCCCGTCGCTGAAGCAGACCTGCGCCTGGGTCAGGGTGACGCCGACGCCGCCATGCTCGATGAAGGCACGGTCATGGGTGAACCGGAAGACCTCACCGGCTTTCTCGACCCGCATGTTCCTGATCTCGACCGACAGTTGGCCGGTGCGGTCGTCATCGGCCAGGGCTTGCGGCGCGGACGCGACCCATCCCGCGACGCCGGCGAGCAGCGCGACGCCGATTCGAACCGGCAAGCCAGCCAAGGGACGCCTCCGCCTGCCCATCCTCTCGATTCGGCCGCAGCCTACACGCCGCGTCCGAGGCCGCCAAGCGGTAGTGGGCTGGTATCCCTCGTCCTTCGACAGGCTCAGGACGAGGAGGCCGGGGACTAGGCCGAAAGCCAAAATCCTCATGCTGAGCTTGTCGAAGCATGAGGATGTACCCACCCAGCCGCGTTCAACACACCGTCGATAGCGTCGCGGCGCGGGCGGCTTTTTTTTCTTGTGCGGATTCGCAGCGCGCGGCGAGGACGGTTGGCGCGACGCCGCGCACGAGGTCGCGTTCCAGGCCGGTCACGTCCGCCATCTCGCCCAGGCGCCAGCGATAGACCTGGACGCCTTCGAGCACCCGCTGCACATAGTTGCGGGTCTCGGCATAGGGGATCAGCTCGATCCAATCGATGACGTCGATCGAGGCGATATCGAGCGGGCTGCCGTTGGTCGCGATCCACTGGCGCACATTGGCCGGCCCGGCATTGTAGGCGGCGAGCGCCAGCACGTAAGAGCCGCCGAAGCCGTCGATCAGGTTGGCCAGATACGCGCTGCCGAGCTGGACGTTGAGCGCGGGGCTGCGGATCAGGTCGGCCTCGCGGACGCTGATGCCTTTCGACTTGGCGACGTGCTGCGCCGTCGTCGGCATGAGCTGCATCAGGCCGAGCGCGCCGGCCTTGCTCTTGGCGCGCGGGTCGAACTCGCTCTCCTGCCGCGACAGCGCGAGCACCAAAGCGGGCTCCAGGCGCGGATCGGCTTCGGCCAAGGGCAGCGCCGCCAGCGGGTAGAGCGCCTCGACGGAGACGTAACCCTCGGCGGCGGCGCGCTTGGCCGCCCGCACCGAGAGGTCGGGGCGGCTGATATCGACCGCGATCTTGGCGACCAGGCCATGGTCCGCCGGCCCGCGCGCCAGGTCGCCGAGCCGCAGGATGAACGGCGTGACGTATTCGTCCTCGCCCAGGAGGGCGAGCATGCGCGCCGCTGTGATCAGTTCGTGGCCGGTCAGCGCGTCCTCGCGTGCCGCCGCCTCGCGCGCGGCAACGGCGAAGAGCGGCGCCGCCTTCTGGTGCGCCCGCGCCGCCGCCAACTGCCCGTAATAGGTGGCGGGCCAGGCCGCCGCCTTGCGGTACCAGGCATCGGCGGTCGCGTCGTCGTCGGCGGCCTCGGCGGCGCGGCCGGCCCAATAGGCCGCGCGCGACAGGCTGATCTGCGTGCCGACGTTCTCATGCAGCCGGGTGAAGTGGCGGAGCGCCGTCTTGGGGTCGCCGCGATGGCGCAGCGCGATCCAGCCGGCGAACCATTCCGCGTCCGCGAACGAGACGCCGCTCGAAAGGCCGTGCGCGGCGGCCAGCCGGTAGGCATCGCGCGTCGCGCCCTTCTCGAGCGCGCTCCAGGCGAGCAGCTTGCGCTCCTGCCACCAGAGCGGGGCGTGATCGGTCACCGTCTTGACGCCGACCAGGAGCGCGCGGGCTTCGTCCTCGAGGCCCTTCAGGCGCCGCCAGCGCACGCGCTCATAGGTCAGGCCGGGGTCGCGCTTGAGTTCGGCCGGCACCTTGCGGAGCAGGGCGGTCGCCTTGTCCGAACCGTCGTGGAGCGCGATGCGGGTCTCGGCGAGCGCCCGCCAGCCCGGCCCGACATGGGCGAACATGCGGCGCGCGGACGTCGACTTGTTCTCCCAGAGCAGGCGGTCGAGGCGCGCCTGGTGATCCTGCCGCGAGAGGAAGCGGCCGAACTCGGCCATGAAGGCCTGTTCTTCCTTGGCGCCGAAATCGTCGTCGCGCCAGCTCGTGCGCGCGAGCGCGCCGGCGCGCTCCTGCTGGTTCGCGTTGAGCAGCGCGTGCAGCAGACGAATCCGGCCGTCGCGCGTCACCGGGTCGCGCCCCTCGAACCAGGCGAGCACGGCCGAATCGGTGGCGTCGCGCGCCAAGGCCTGCTCGGCGCTCGCCTGGAGACGGCCGAGCTCCGGCCATTCGGGGTTTTCGAGGATGAACGCCGAGATGGCCTCGAACGACGCCACGGTCTCCGCGCGGCGGTAGTCGAGCCAGCGGACGATCTTGAGCGGCAGCGGGTCGTCGGCCTGCGCGGCGATCCGCTGCGCGCGGACATGGTCGTCGCGCGCCGCGGCGTTCAGCGCGTCCCGGAGGATCGCGAACTCGTCCTTGCTGGTGGGGGGCGGCAGCAACTCGGCGGCCCATGCGGGCGGCGCGGCCAGCCCGAGCAGGACGGCGGCCAGAAGCGGGAGCCATCGCATGCCCCACCGCGAAACGCCCGGCCGAGACCGCCCATCCTGGGCAAAGCGGGAATCCATGACCCACCGATTCTAGTTGTGCCGCGACGCTGCGCAATACCGAACCGACCGGGCGGCACGCCTTGTGATGCAACCGCCCTGACACTATGCTCGCGCAAATTCGTAAAAAAGCACTGCGGAGCGTGCCGACGATGTTTAAGGGTTACTTTACCGCTCTGATCACGCCGTTTCGCGGCGGCAAGGTGGACGAGGCCGCCTATCGGGCGCTGATCGACTGGCAGATCGCGGAGGGCATCGCCGGCCTCGTGCCGTGCGGGACGACCGGCGAATCGCCGACGCTCTCGCACGAGGAGCACCGGCGCGTCGTCGAAATCTGCATCGAGCAGGCCAAGGGGCGCGTGCCGGTGATGGCCGGCACCGGCTCGAACTCGACCGCCGAGGCGATCGACCTCACCCGCCACGCCAAGGAGGCGGGGGCCGCCGCCGCGCTGCTCGCCATGCCCTACTACAACAAGCCGACCCAGGCCGGCATGTACGAGCACTACAAGGCGCTCAGCGACGCGGTCGACATCCCGATGTTCATCTACAACATCCCGGGGCGCAGCGTGGTCAACATGTCGGTCGAGACCATGGCGCGGCTGGCCAAGCTCAAGAACATCGCGGGCGTCAAGGACGCCACCGCCGACCTGACGCGGCCGACCCAGATGCTCAACGCCGCCGGGCCGGATTTCTGCCAGCTTTCGGGCGAGGACGGCACCGCGCTCAGCTTCTTCGCGCAGGGCGGCCATGGCTGCATCTCGGTCACCGCGAACATCGCGCCGGGCCGCTGCGTCGAGGTCTACAGGGCGTGGGCGGCGGGCGACGCGAAGCAGGCGCTCGCGCTGCACGCCAGGCTGATGCCGCTGCACGACGTGATGTTCATCGAATCGAACCCGATGCCGGTCAAGTATGCGGCCGGCGTGCTCGGCAAGTGCACCGGCGAGGTGCGCCTGCCGATGGTGAAGCCGCTGCCGGCGAGCTGCGAGCGCATCGAGAAAACGATGCGCGACGTCGGCCTGATCAACTGAGGCCGGCCGCGCGCCCCACGCGCTGGAGCAGAGATGGCGGAGAAGGGTAGCGCCGGCCGCAAGCTGATCGCGCAGAACCGCAAGGCACGGCACGACTATCACATCGAGGAGACCATCGAGGCCGGCATCGCGCTGCTCGGCACCGAGGTCAAGTCGCTGCGCGAGGGCCGCGCCAATTTGCAGGATTCGTTCGCGCAGGAGCAGAACGGCGAGATCGTCCTGCTCAATTCCCACATCGCGCCCTATTCGGCGGGCGGGCGCTTCAACCACGAGCCGACCCGGCCGCGCAAGCTCCTGCTGCACCGCCGCCAGATCGAGAAGCTGCGCGGCGCGCTCAAGCGGGGCGGGGTGACGCTCATCCCGCTCAGCCTATATTTCAATGGGCGCGGCCGCGCCAAGGTCGAGCTCGCGCTCGGCCGCGGCAAGAAGCAGTACGACAAGCGTGCCGCTGAGGCGGAGCGCGACTGGCAGCGCGACAAGGCGCGGCTGATGCGGGCGCGCGGCTGATGACGGTGCGGGAGCGGCGAAATGAGCGATGACGGCGTCGGCATGATCGGCGAGCTGAAGCGCAAGCTGATCGCGCGCAAGCAGGAATGGGCGAAGCAGGGCCGCCTCCTCACCGGCAAGGCCGGCGCGCCGGGCGACCGGCTGCCGCCCGGCCAGCGCGAGGTGCGCGACTGGCCCGTGCTCGACCTCGGCCTGCAACCCGAGGTCGCGCCGGCGCAATGGCGGCTCAGGGTCGATGGCCTGGTCGAGCGGCCGCTCGAATGGAGCCATGCGGATTTCGAGGCCCAGCCGCAGATCGACGACGTCTCGGACATGCACTGCGTCACCGCCTGGTCGCGCTTCGATAATCTGTGGCGCGGCGTTGCCGCCAAGCATGTCGCCGCGCTGGTGAAGCCGAAGCCCGAAGCGCGCTTCATCGTGTTCCACAGCTATGACGGCTATACTACCAACGTGCCGCGCGCCGCCTTCGAGGACGACGACGTGCTGCTCGCCCATTCCTGGGAGGGCAAGCCGATCCCGCGCGAGCATGGCGGGCCGGTGCGCATCACCCTGCCCAAGCTCTATCTCTGGAAGAGCGCCAAATGGGTCAAGCGCATCGAATACGTCGCGCGGGACCGCCCCGGCTTCTGGGAGGTGCGCGGCTATCACAATCACGGCGATCCGTGGACCGAGGAGCGTTACGGCTAGGGTAGAGCAGGATCGTTTGAGATGGATCGCGGAGCGATTCCATCTCAAGCGTGAATCCTGCTCCAGCAGGGACTGCGACGAGTTGTCCTCTCGCAAGCCGGCTCCTTGAAACCTCATGTAGCGGTAAAGAGTTGAGGATATGCGGAAGTCGAACGGGGAGACGCCATGAAGAAGCACGAGACCACCTGGCTGATCATCGCGGACGGCCGTCGCGCGCGCATCTTCTCCGCGGCGCCCGGCCAGGTCGGCCTGACCGAACTGCACGACCTGATCGGCGATGCGCGGCCGACCCGCGAGATCGGCACGGACCGGCCGGGCCGTTCCCGCGAGAGCGCCACCACCGAGCGGCACGCCATGGCGCCGCGCATCGACTGGAACCGCCAGGCCAAGCAGCAGTTCGCCGGCGAGGTGGCCGCGCTGGTCAACGAGGCCGGCCTGAAGAAGAGCTATGACCGGCTGGTCGTGGTCGCGCCCGCCGAGGCGCTCGGCGACTTCCGCAAGGCGCTCGACAAGCACGCGCTGGACAGGCTCGGCACCGAGATCGACAAGGACCTGACCAAGCTCGCGTCCCACGAGCTGATCGACCACTTGGCGGACGTGCTGCCGCGGCTCGAGCCCCCGCCGCGCGGCCGCCCGCCGGTCCGCTAGCGCCGCGACGCAGACGCGCTGCAAGCCGAGCCAGGCGTCGCCGCCGTGCCGGGCGTGGATGAGTTCTACCGGCTCTCCGTCGAAGCGCGCACCGCGCGCTATGAGCGGTTCGCGGTCGAGGCGCTCAAGCGCTGGGGCGTCCATGACGGCGCGCCGCATCCACTCAAGATTCGCGAGAACGCGGTCTTCAAGGTGAGCGGCCCCGGCGGCCGGCCCGCGGTGCTGCGCATCCATCGCCACGGCTACCACACCGACGACGCGTTGCGCTCGGAGCTGCAATGGCTGTGCGCGCTGCGCGCCGACGGCATCGAGGTGCCGGGCGTCATCCCGACGCCGGGTGGTGCGCTGTTCGAGACGGTTGCGGCCGACGGCGTGCCCGAGCCGCGCCAGGTCGACCTGCTCGAATGGCTGGAAGGCGAGCCGCTCGGCACGCTCGAGGATGGGCTGAGCCCGCGCGTCACCGACCTGCCCGGCAGTTTCCGCGAGGTCGGCCGCACCATCGCGCGGCTGCACAACCATGCGAGCGCCTGGCCGCGGCCCCAGGGCTTCGTGCGCCATGCCTGGGACCTCGACGGCCTGGTCGGCGAGGCGCCGCTCTGGGGCCGCTTCTGGGAGCTCGGCGCGCTGACGCCGGCGCAGCGCCGGCTGATCCTCGCGGCGCGCGAGCGCGCGCGGCGCGACCTGATCGCCTACGGCACCTCGCCCGTCCACTACGGCCTGATCCATTCCGACATCAACCTCGACAACTTCCTGGAGCATCGCGGCCGCATCAAGGTGATCGACTTCGACGACACCGCGTTCGGCTGGCACCTGTTCGACCTCGCCACCATCACGATCTTCTTCCGCGCGCCCGAACACCGCGACACGATCCGCCGGCCGATCGTCGAGGGCTATCGCGAGCTTCGCCCGCTGCCCGACGACGAGTTGGCTTGGCTGCTGCTCTTCCAGCTCGCCCGCGGCTTCACCTATCTCGGCTGGGTGCACACGCGCCACGAGACCGAGACCGCGCGCCGCATCACGCAAGAGATCGTCACGCTCGCCTGCAGCCTCGCCGAGGAATATCTGGGCGGGTGAGCGTCCTCAAGCGGCGAAGCGGTAGGACGAACGACAACACTGCGGCCTGCCCGTGCCGGCGCGTTCGCCACGGCCGCCGCCATCCCCTCTTCGTCATGCCCCGCGAAGGCGGGGCATCCAGGGGCGGCGGCACTGTGCTTGTTGCAAATTCCTGGATTGCCCGGTCAAGCCGGGCAATGACGAAATGGAGGACGAAACCGCCGCGCGAAAGCGCCGTGCGCCGCGATCACCGAACGGTCGCGCGATCGTCAATTGACCGTGAAGGCAGGTTGTCAAAAATGGCGGAATAAAGCCGGCGGTCATTCGGAACCAAGGCCGGTTCGATCACAGGAGGTGCCGTCATGGAAAAACAGGGATTCGATCAGGCCAAGCTCGATGCATTTCTCGGGCAGATGTTGAGCGACCTGGGTGGCGCGATGAGCGTCGCCCTGGTGCGCATGGGAGAGACGCTCGGCCTTTACAAGGCGCTCGACGATGGCGGGCCAGCCACCTCCGCCGAGTTGGCGGCCCGCACCGGGCTGGCCGAACGCTATCTGCGGGAGTGGCTGTCGGCCCAAGCCGCGTCGAACTACATCGCCTATGACGGCGCGACCGGCCGGTTCTCGCTGCCTCCCGAGCAGGCGATGGTCTTTGCGCGCGAAGACAGCCCCGCCTATCTCATGGGAGGGTTCGACGCCTGCGTCGTGACCATTCTCAACCAGGGCACCATCGAAAAGGCGTTCCGCAGCGGCGCCGGGGTCTCCTGGGGCGCGCAACCCGATTGCCTGTTCTGCGCCACCGCGAAGTTCTTCCGGCCGGGCTACAACGCCAACCTGGTACAGAGCTGGCTGCCCGCGCTGGAAGGAGTCGCGGAAAAGCTGGAGCGCGGCGCCCGCGTCGCCGATGTCGGCTGCGGACACGGCATCTCGACGGTCATCATGGCGGAGGCTTTCCCGAAATCCGAGTTCGTCGGTTTCGACTTCCACGAGGGCTCGATCAAGGCGGCGGCCGCTCATGCGGCGCAGCACAACCTCGCCGGCAATGCCTCGTTCAAGGTGGGGCTGGCGAAGGAGTTCGACGGGAAGGGCAGTTTCGACCTCGTCTGCTTCTTCGACTGCCTGCACGACATGGGCGACCCCGCAGGCGCGGCGAAGCATGTGCGGCAAAGCCTGAAGCCCGACGGAACCTGGATGATCGTGGAGCCGATGGCGAAAGACCGCCTGGAGGAGAATCTCAATCCCGTGAGCCGGCTCTATTATTCGGCTTCGACCATGGTCTGCGTGCCGACCTCGCTGGCTCAGGAGGTCGGCGCCGCGCTCGGCGCCCAGGCCGGCGAGACGAGGCTCCGTGACGTCATAGGCCAGGGCGGCTTCACGCGCATCCGGCGCGCCGCCGAGACTCCATTCAACGTGGTGCTGGAAGCGCGGCCATAGAGCACGATCCGATCAGGTTGCCCCAACCTGATCGGATCGTGCTCTAACTTTTTAGAGTAGAGCAGGATTCACGTTTGAGATGGATCGCGAGGCGATGCCATCTCAAACGACCCTGCTCTAAAGCGCGGCGAGCTTGCTGTTCGAGAGGTCGGTCACCAGCATGCAGCCCGGATAGTGGGCGATGAAGAGCGGCGGCCTGGCCGCGGCGACCACGTTCTGCGGCGTCACCCCGCAGGCCCAGAACACCGGCAGCTCGTCCGCGCCGACCTCGAGCGCATCGCCGAAATCGGGCTTCGCGATGTCCTTTATCCCGATCATCTCGGGTAGCCCGACATGCACCGGCGCGCCGTGCACCGCCGGGAAGCGCGAGGTGATCTGGATGGCGCGGATGGCGTCGGCCGGCTTGAACGGGCGCATCGAGACGACCAGCCCGCCCTTGAAGCGCCGGGTCGGCACGGTCTCGATCGTGGTGCGGAACATCGGCACGGTCAGGTTGCGCTCGATGTGGCGCAGCCGGAGCCCGTCCTCCAGCAGTGCCGCTTCGAACGAGAAGGAGCAGCCGAGCACGAACGCGACCAGATCGTCGCGCCACACCGCGTCGAGCGTCTCCGGTTCGTCCACGCACTGACCGTCTATGAACACGCGGTAGCGGCCGATGTCACGCCTGATGTCGATGTCGGCGCCGAGCGTGGGCAAGGCGGGCGAGCCCGGCTCGCTCACGCCGAGCAGCGGGCAGGGCTTCGGGTTCTGCTGGCAGAAGCGCAGGAACTCCTCGGCCCAGTCCCGCGGCAGGATCGCGAGATTGCCCTGGACATGGCCCGGCGCGAGCCCGGCGGTGTGCCCGGTATGACGGCCCGCGCGGATCAGCGCCCGCGCCGCCACGCCGCTCAGAGCCTCGGGCCGCTCGTGCGGTGCCTGCAAGCGTGTCGCCATGTCGGGTCTCCTGATGCTTCACCGATCCTCGCCGAGGCAGTGCGCCGGATCAAGCCGCGCCGCGCTCAGCCGCGATCGAGCAGCGCCCTGGCATCCTCGAAGACGGCGCGGAACATCGGCTCGGTAAGGCGGCCGGTATTCGTGTTCTGGCGCGAGCAGTGATAGCTGTCGATCAGCCATGTGCCATCGGGCAGCGCGTATTTCGCGCCGTGGGCGAAGCGATAGGCGCTCGCCTTGAGGTCGAGTGAGCCGAGCAGCGCGCCATGCGCGATCTGGCCGAGCGCCAGCACCACCTTGAGCCGCCGCATCGCCTTCAACTCGGCCTGGAGGAAACGGCGGCATGCCGCGATCTCGGCGGGCAGGGGCTTGTTGGCGGGCGGCACGCAGCGCACCGCGTTGGCGATGCGGCAATCGACGAGGCGAAGGCTGTCATCGGCGCGCGCCTCGAACCTGCCGCGCGCGAAGCCTGCCTCGCCGAGCGCCCGGTAGAGCCAGACGCCGGCGGCATCGCCGGTGAACGGGCGGCCGGTGCGGTTGGCGCCCTTCATGCCGGGCGCGAGGCCGAGGATCAGCAGCCGCGCACCGAGCGGCCCGAAGCTCGCCACCGGCGCGTTGTGCCAGTCGGGGTGCGCGGCGCGGTTGGCGAGGCGGTAGTCGACGAGGCGCGGGCAGAGCGGGCAGTCGCGGCCCGGCGCCCTGGGCGCGGCGGCGGCCGGCAAGCCCTCAGGCCCCGGGCGGGCGCCGCCGGGTCGGGGTCGAGACGATTTCCTCGCCTTCCTCGATCTCTTCGTGCTCGGCTGACGCGGCGATCTGGGCCTCGCGCTGCTCGCGCCATTGCGCCGGGCGCTGGATGATCGGCGCGAGATCCTGCAGCTCGAGGAAGGCATCGGCCTGGCGGCGCAGCTCGTCCGCGATCATCGGCGGCTGCGAGCGCAGCGTGCTCACCACCGTGACGCGGATTCCCTTGCGCTGGACCGCCTCGACCAGCCGGGTGAAATCGCCGTCGCCCGAGAACAGCACCATGTGGTCGAGATGCGGCGCCATCTCCATCGCGTCGATGGCGAGCTCGATGTCCATGTTGCCCTTGAGGCGGCGGCGGCCGAGCGAATCGGTGAATTCTTTGGTCGGCTTGGTGACCACCGTGTAGCCGTTATAGTCGAGCCAATCGACCAGCGGGCGGAGCGGCGAGTACTCCTGGTCCTCGATCAGCGCCGTATAGTAGAAGGCGCGCACCAGACGCCCCATCTCGGCGAAGTGGTCGCGCAGCTTCCTGTAGTCGATGTCGAAACCGAGCCCGCGCGCCGCCGAATATAGGTTGGCGCCGTCGATGAAGATGCCGATGCGTTCCTGTTGATAAAACATATGGTTCGATCCCTATCCATGGCGGGGGCCGCGACCGGGACCCGTGGCGGAGCGCCCGGGCCCGAATCCGCCGCGCAATATTCTCGGCGGATTCCGCGCGGGCGGGAAGCTATGTCGAACCGTGATCACAGGCAAGGCATCGTCGTGACGGGGCGCGCGGCATGATCTTCGTGGCGCTCGGCGCCAACCTGCCGAGCGCGGCGCATGGCCCGCCCGCGGCGGGCCTGCGCGCCGCGCTCGCCGCCATGCCGGCGCACGGCATCGTCGTCTCGAGGGTGTCGCGCTTCTACCGCTCCGCGCCGGTGCCGGCCTCGGACCAGCCCTGGTACGTCAACGCCGTGGCCGAGGTCGAGAGCGGCCTGCCGCCGCAGGCCCTGCTCCGCGCGCTGCTCGACATCGAGGCCGCGTTCGGCCGGGTGCGCCTGGGCCGCAACGACGCCCGCGTGCTCGACCTCGACCTGCTCGACTATCACGGGAAGGTCGGCCACTGGCCGGCCTCGGGCGGCCTGCCGGCCCTCGACCTGCCGCATCCGCGCCTCGTCGAGCGCGCCTTCGTGCTGCTGCCGCTGGCCGATCTCGCCCCCGCCTGGCGCCACCCGGCGAGCGGCGAGGGCCTCGAAGCCCTGATCGCCGCCCTGCCGCCGAGCCAGGCCATCGAGCCCTGCCCCGGACCGGCGGGCGAGGCTTGATTTTCCTAGCAAAATGCCTATCACTTAAGGTTGAGGGAGAGGGCGCGCCGCACGCCTGCGGACGCGCCTTCGTTCGTTCAGTCGAGATCGCAGAGCCAGTGGAGGCCCTTTCATGGCCCGAGTTACGGTCGAAGATTGCGTCGATAAGATTCCGAACCGCTTCGAGCTGGTGCTGCTCGCGGCGCAACGCGCGCGCGACATCCATTCCGGCGCGTCGCTCACCGTCGAGCGCGACAACGACAAGAACCCGGTGGTGGCGCTGCGCGAGATCGCCGCTGGCTCGGTCGATCTCGACCAGCTCAAGCACGAGCTGACGCACGGCCAGGCCGCCGTCACCGAGGTGGACGAGCCCGAGGAGGAGAACATGGTGATGCTGGCGGCCGAGCAGGCCTGGGCCGACGTCACCAACCGCCAGGCCGCCGAGGTTGACGAGAACTACGTCGAGGATGCCGAGGCGGGCGATTTCGAGGCCGCGGGCGACCAAAGCGGCGGGACGGCAGAGGACTGAACGCCCGCCACGCATCAAGCGCGGCGGTCCCGCCCGAACGGCCGCCGCCCTCGCCCGCCAAGCCGGCGGGCCAGGAGCGCGCTGCCGTGATACGGCAATACGAGCTTGTCGAACGCGTCAAGGGCTATGAGCCGAACGCCGACGAAGCGCTGCTGAACCGCGCCTACGTCTTCTCGATGCTGGCGCACGGCCCGCAGCGGCGCGCCAATGGCGACCCCTATTTTTCGCATCCGGTCGAGGTCGCCGGCATCCTGACCGACCTCAGGCTCGATTCGACCTCGATCGTCACCGCGCTCCTGCACGACACGGTCGAGGACACCTTCGCGACGCTCGAGGAGATCGAGGACAAGTTCGGCCCCAAGGTCGCGCGCCTGGTCGACGGCGTCACCAAGCTGTCGCGCCTCGAGGTGCAGTCCGACACGACCAAGGAGGCGGAGAACTTCCGCAAGTTCCTGCTCGCCATGTCGGAGGACATCCGCGTGCTCCTGGTCAAGCTCGCGGATCGGCTGCACAACATGCGCACGCTGCACTTCGTCGAAGACCCGGCGAAGCGCCGGCGCACCGCGCTCCAGACCATGGAGATCTACGCGCCGCTCGCCGAGCGCATCGGCCTGACCGAGATGAAGGACGAGCTCGAAGACCTCTGCTTCGCCGAGCTCAACCCCGAGGCGCGCGATTCGGTGCTGACCCGCCTCGAATTCCTGCGCGCCGAGGCGGGCCCCCTGGTCGAGAAGATCATCGCCGAGCTCAACGACACGCTGGTCAAGGCGAAGATTCGTGCCGCCGTGAGCGGCCGCGAGAAGAAGCCCTATTCCATCTGGCGCAAGATGGAGCAGAAGAACGTCAGCTTCGAGCAGCTTTCCGACGTCGTCGCGTTCCGCATCGTGGTCGAGACGATCGAGGACTGCTACCGCGCGCTCGGCGTGGTGCATCGCGCCTATCGCGTGGTGCCCGGCCGCTTCAAGGACTACATCTCGACGCCCAAGGCAAACGGCTACAGCTCGCTGCACACCGCCGTCATCGGCCCCGAGCGGCGGCGCATCGAAATCCAGATCCGCACCCGCGAGATGCACGAGGAGGCCGAGTTCGGCGTTGCCGCGCACTGGGCGTTCAAGCAGGGCACCGAGGCCAAGGACGGCCGCTATTATCGCTGGATCAGGGAGCTGCTCGAAATCCTCGACAAGGCCTCGGGGCCCGAGGAGTTCCTCGAGCACACCAAGCTCGAAATGTTCCGCGACCAGGTATTCGCCTTTACGCCGATGGGCGAGCTGATCACCCTGCCGAAGGGCGCGACCGTGGTCGACTTCGCCTATGCCGTGCATTCCGAGATCGGCGATTCCTGCGTCGGCGCCAAGATCAACGGCCGCATGGTGCCGCTCAGGACCGAGCTCGCCAATGGCGACCAGGTCGAGATCATCCGCTCCAAGATCGCCTCGCCATCGCCGACCTGGGAACGCTTCGTCGTCACCGGCAAGGCGCGCGCCCATGTCCGCCGCTTCGTGCGCAGCCGGCAGCGCCAGGAATATATCGGGCTCGGCCGCGCCATCATCCAGCGCCTGTTCCGTCAGGAGAACGCAGCCTATAGCGACGCGCTGGTCGACGAGGCGGCCCAGCGCCTGCGCCTAAAGGGCGCGGACGACCTCCTGGCCGCGCTCGGCGACGGCACCCTGACCAGCCCGCAGGTCGTCCAGGCGCTGTTCCCCGAACGGCATGCCGAGCCGGCGCCAGCGCGCCTCGCCGTCGCCCGCCCCTCGGCCGAGGCCAAGGCCGGCGATCCCGGTATCCCGATCAAGGGGCTGACGCCCGGCGTCGCGGTTCACCTCGCGAGCTGCTGCCATCCGCTGCCGGGCGACCGCATCGTCGGCATCGTCACCACCGGCAAGGGCGTCACCGTGCACACGATCGATTGCGAGAGCCTCGAAGCGTTCCACGAGATGCCCGAACGCTGGCTCGACCTCTCCTGGGACGTCGAGGGTGGCGAGGCGCGCGGCCATGTCGGCCGGCTCAAGGTGGTCAGCGTCAACGAGCCGGGCTCGCTCGGCTCGCTCGCCGGCGCCATCGGCAAGGCGCACGGCAACATCAACAACCTGAAGATCGTCAACCGCTCGCCCGAGTTCTTCGAGTTCCTGATCGACGTCGAGGTCCGCGACCTCAAGCATCTGAGCAGCGTCATCGCCGCGCTGCGCGCGGTGCCGAGCATCAGCAACGTCGAGCGCACCGCGAGCTGAGCCGGACGTACGAGCGGTCCTTGCGAACGGCGGGCATATCGCGTAAGCCATGGCGAGGGCAAGCAACGCGAAGCCGGCCGCGCGGCCAGGATGGCGGGCGATGACCGAAAAACTCCGTCTAGGCGTCAACATCGACCATGTGGCGACCATCCGCAACGCGCGCGGCGGGCGCCATCCCGAACCAGTGCGCGCGGCCGCGCTCGCGGCGAGCGCCGGCGCCGACGGCATCGTCGCGCACCTGCGCGAGGACCGGCGACACATCTCGGACCGCGACATCGAGCGGCTGATCGACGAGATCGACCTGCCGCTCAACCTCGAAATGGCGGCGACCGAGGAGATGCTCGGCATCGCGCTCCGCCACGTCCCGGAGGGGGCGTGCCTGGTGCCCGAGAAGCGGCGCGAGCTGACCACCGAGGGCGGGCTCGACGTGATCGGCCAGGCCGACGAACTCAGGGCCTATATCGACCGCCTGAGGGCCGCCGGCATCTTCGTCTCCATCTTCGTCGATCCCGAGCCGCGCCAGATTGACGCTTGCCGCGCCGTCGGCGCGCCGGCCATCGAGATCCACACCGGGCGCTATTGCGACGTGGCGGCGGGCGCGGAGCGCGAGGCCGAGCTCGCGCGGATCGCGGCGGCGGCGCGCCACGCCGCGTCGATCGGGCTCGAAGTGCGCGCCGGCCACGGCCTCTCGTTCGATACCGTGGGGCCGATCGCGGCCATGCCTGAGGTCGTCGAGCTCAACATCGGCCATTTCCTGATCGGCGAGGCGATCTTCTGCGGGCTCGACAGCGCGGTCCGCCGCATGCGCGCGCTGATGGACAAGTCGCGCGCCGAGGCGCTCGGAGCGCGCAGTGCATGAGCGGGCATGGCCCAGTCGCTCCCTTCATCATCGGCCTCGGCAGCGACCTGATCGACATCGGGCGGATCGAGCGCACGCTCGAACGCTTCGGCGATCGCTTCACCCGCCGCGTATTCACCGAGGTCGAACGCCAGAAGAGCGAGCGCCGCGCCACGCGCGCGGCGAGCTATGCCCGCCGCTTCGCCGCCAAGGAGGCCTGCTCGAAGGCGCTCGGCACCGGCTTGCGCCGCGGCGTCTACTGGCGCGACATGGCGGTGGTGAATCTCCCCGGCGGCAAGCCCACCATGCAGCTCTCGGGCGGCGCCGCGGCGCGGCTCCGTGCCATCACGCCGGCCGGCATGGAGCCCCGCATCGACGTGTCGCTGACCGACGAGCCGCCGACCGCGCAAGCCATCGTCATCATCACGGCCGTGCCCGCCCATGAATAACCCGTCCAAGGCCGGCGGGCTCGCCGGCAAGAAGAAACGCCGCGGCGGCGCGCTCTGGGATACCTTCAAGACCATCCTCTACGCCGTGATCGCCGCGCTGATCGTGCGCACGGTGGCCTACGAGCCGTTCAACATCCCGTCCGGCTCGATGATCCCGACGCTGCTGGTCGGCGACTACCTGTTCGTCTCGAAGTTCTCCTACGGCTACACGCACTACTCGCTGCCCTGGAGCCCCAAGATCTTCTCCGGGCGCATCCTCGAGACCATGCCGGAGCGCGGCGACGTCGCCGTGTTCAAGCTGCCGACCGACGGCGAGACGGACTACATCAAGCGCATCATCGGCCTGCCCGGCGACCGCATCCAGGTGCGCGAGAGCATCCTCTACATCAACGGCGAAGCCGTGCCGCGCGAGCAGATCGAGGACTTCGTCTATACCGACAGCAACGGCAGCGAGCAGCGCGTGCCGCAGTACGTCGAGACCCTGCCGAACGGCAAGAGCTATCACGTGCTCGACCGCCGGCCGGACGGCCTGCTCGACAACACGCCGGTCTACGTCGTGCCGCCGGGGCATTATTTCGGCATGGGCGACAACCGCGATTCCTCGCTCGATTCGCGCACGCAGCAGGTCGGCTACATCCCGAGCGAGAACCTGATCGGCCGCGCGGAATCGATCTTCTTCTCCTCGAACGGCACCGCCCATATCTGGGAGGTCTGGAAATGGGGCGAGGCCATCCGCGGCAGCCGCATGTTCACGGAGATCCGTTGAGCCTCGGCTCGCGGTGCCGGCGCCTCGCGTGACGCCGCGGAAGAAAGACGATTCGCGAAAGGCGCTCGAAGCGCGCGCCCATGACGCCGCGGCGGCGCTGCAGGCGAGGCTCGGCCATCGCTTCGCCGAGCCGGCGCTGCTCGGCCGGGCGCTCACCCATCCGAGCGCGGATGGCACCCCGGCGCGCAACTACCAGCGTCTCGAGTTCCTCGGCGACCGCGTGCTCGGCCTGGTCGCGGCGCGCCTCGTCTTCGAGCGCTTTCCGGCCGAGCCAGAGGGCGCGCTGGCGCGCCGCTTCAACGAGCTCGTGCGTGCCGAGACGCTCACGCTGATCGGACGCGGGCTCGGGCTCGGCGAGGCGCTCGTGCTCGGCGCCAGCGAGGAGGAGGGCGGCGGGCGAGACAAGCCGGCGAACCTCGCCAACGCGCTCGAAGCAGTGATCGCGGCGCTCTATCTCGACGGCGGCCTGGACGCGGCCGAGCGTTTCATCCGCCGTCATCTCGAACCCTTGATCGACGACGCGGAGCCGCCACCCAAGGACGCCAAGACGGCGCTGCAGGAATGGGCGCAGGCGCGCAAGCTGGGCCGCCCGAGCTATCGCACCGTCGCGGTCTCAGGCGAGGCGCACGCGCCGAGCTTCGAGATCGAGGTCGAGATCGAGGGCGCGGCCCCGGTGCGCGCCTCCGGCGCCTCGAAGCGCGAGGCCGAGCAGGCGGCCGCCCAGGCGCTGCTCGACCGGCTGCGCCGCGCCCCCCATGGCTGAGCCGAGGCGCGCCGGCTTCGTCGCCATTCTCGGCGCGCCCAACGCCGGCAAGTCGACGCTGGTCAACCGCATCGTCGGCCAGAAGATCAGCATCATCTCGCCCAAGGTGCAGACCACGCGCTCGCGCATCCGGGGCGTGCGCATGGCGGGCGCGACGCAGATCGTCCTGGTCGATACGCCGGGCATCTTCGCGCCGAAGCGTCGGCTCGACCGCGCCATGGTCGAGGCCGCCTGGGGCGGCGCCACCGAGGCCGACCTGATCGTGCTCCTGATCGATGCGACGCGCGGCGTCGACGACGACGCGATGCGCATCATCGAGGGCCTGCGCGAAGCCGGCCGCAAGGCGATCGCCGCGATCAACAAGGTGGACGCGACGGCGCGCGACAAGCTGCTGCCGCTCGCCAAGGCGCTCGACGACAGCGGCGCGGTCAGCGACGTGTTCATGATCTCGGCGCTCGAAGGCGGCGGCGTCGAGGATCTGGTGAACCACCTCGCGCGCCATCTGCCCGAAGGCGAGTGGCTCTACCCCGAGGACCAGCTCACCGACATCAGCGAGCGTTTCCTCGCCGCCGAGGTGGTGCGCGAGAAGCTGTTCGTACAACTCGGCGACGAACTGCCCTATGCCGCGACGGTCGAGACCGAACGCTTCGCCGAGCAGGCGGACGGCAGCGCCCGCATCGACGCCACTATCTACGTGCAGAAGGAGAGCCAGAAGCCGATCGTGCTGGGCGCGGGCGGCCGGCGCATCAAGGCGATCGGCCAGGCGGCGCGCACCGAGCTGGAGGAGCTGATGGGCCGCCGCGTGCACCTCTTCCTGTTCGTCAAGGTGCGCCGCAACTGGGCCGACGACCCCGAACGCTTCCGCGCCCTCGGGCTCGATTTTCCGCGCTAGGCGCTGAAACGCACGCTTCTTCGTCATCGCCCGGCTTGACCGGGCGATCCAGAGGGTCTTGGAAACCGCAGTGCGGTCGCCAATGGATACCCCGGTCAAGCCGGGGCATGACGATTTGGGTGGAGGCGACTATCGTCATGGCCGTGCCGGACGGCGATAGGTCAAGCCCGGCAATGACGGAGAGGGAGAAGAGGGAAGGGAGCGTCGCATGTCGATCGACGTCACGCTGAGCGATCACGTCATGCAGGTGACCATCAACCGGCCCGACGCCATGAACGCGCTCGACATCGAGCATAACCGGATGCTGGGCGAGGCGTGGCAGCGCTTCATCGCCGACGCCGATGCACGCGTCGCGATCCTGACCGGCGCCGGCGACCGCTCGTTCTGCGCGGGCGCCGACCTGAAATCGCTGATTCCGGCGCAGCGCGCCGCGATCACGCGCGGCGACCGCACGCCCTGGGCGTTCGGCGGCGGGCTGGCGCGCGGCCTCTCGGTGCCGAAGCCGGTGATCGCCGCGGTGAACGGCCATTGCCTCGCCGGCGGCCTCGAAATGGCGCTCGCCTGCGAAATCCGGCTGTGCTCGCCGAACGCCCATTTCGGGCTCGCCGAGGTCAAGTGGGCGATCATTCCGGGCGCGGGCGGCACGCAGCGCCTGCCGCGCGCGGTGCCCTTGGGGATGGCGCTCGAAATGATCCTGAGCGGCGATCCGATCGACGCCGGGGAGGCGTTCCGCATCGGCCTCGTCAACCGCGTCGTGCCGCCGGACGAGCTGCTGCCGGCGGCGCACGAGCTGGCGCGGCGCATCGCGGCGCGCGGCCCGCTCGCGGTCGAGGCCGCCAAGCAGGCGGTCTATGAAGGTCTTGGGCGCGACTTCGCGGCCGGCATGGCGATCGAGGAGCTGCTCTTCAACAAGGTGATGACGAGCGAGGACGCCGAGGAGGGCCCGCGCGCCTTCGCCGAACGCCGCCCGCCGCGCTTCAAGGGGCGGTAAGGACCGGCCCGGCCATGCCCGCTTCCTCTTTCCGTCATTCCCGCGAAAGCGGGAATCCATCGCGCCGCAGGTTCGGACGGCCGAACCATGGATTCCCGCTTTCGCGGGAATGACGAGGAATAGCTGGTCATGGAATGGACCGATCGCGGCGTCGTGCTGAGCGCGCGCAAGCTCGGCGAGGGCGGCGCCGTGGTGTCGCTCCTGACTGCGGGCCATGGCCGCCATGCCGGGCTTGCGCGCGGCGGCGCGAGCCAGCGCCAGCGCGGGCTCTACCTTTCGGGCAACGAGGTGACGGCGCGCTGGTTCGCCCGGCTCGACGAGCATCTCGGCACCTATGAGTGCGAGCTGATTGCGGCGCGTGCCTCGCGCGTGATGGACGATCCGGCGCGGCTCGCCGCGCTCGCCTCGGCCTGCGCGCTGATCGAGGCTGGCCTGCCCGAGCGGCATCCCTATCCGGCGCTGCACGCGGCGCTGCTCCGCCTGCTCGATGCCCTGGAATCGGACGCAGCCGTCTGGCCGGAGACCTACGTCCGCTTCGAGGTCACGCTGCTCGCCGAGCTCGGCTTCGGGCTCGACCTCGCGGCCTGCGCCGCGACCGGCGAGACCGCGAATCTCGCCTACGTCTCGCCGCGCTCGGGCCGGGCGGTCTCGGCCGAGGCGGCCGGGCCGTACCGCGAGCGGCTGCTGAAATTGCCGCGCTTCCTGACCGAGGCCGGAGACGCGCCCGCCGGGCCCGCGGCGATCCGCGACGGGCTCGCGCTCACCGGCTATTTCCTGCGCCGACACCTGTTCGCGAGCGCCCATGGCCGCCTGCCGCCCGCCCGCGACCGCCTGGCCGACCGTTTCGCGGCGTCGCACGGCCTTGACTGACGCGGTGGCCGGCCTACAAGTCTGCCCCGTGCCCCGTTTGAGTCGATTCTCCGCATGAGCCGCGCCGCGCCGCCTGCTTCTGCCGCCGAGGTGAAGCCCGTCGGGTTCGTCGAGGCGCTGAGCGAGCGCTATCTTGCCTATGCGCTCTCGACCATCATGTCGCGCTCGCTGCCCGATGTGCGAGACGGGCTCAAGCCGGTGCAGCGCCGGCTGATCTATGCGATGCGCGAGCTCCGGCTCGACCCCGGCACCGCCTTCAAGAAATGCGCCCGCGTGGTCGGCGACGTGATCGGCAAGTACCACCCCCATGGCGACAGCGCGGTCTACGAGGCGCTGGTGCGGCTCGCCCAGGATTTCGCGCTGCGCTACCCGCTGATCGAGGGCCAGGGCAATTTCGGCAACATCGACGGCGATAACGCGGCGGCCATGCGCTACACCGAGGCGCGGCTGAGCGAGGTCGCCTCGCGCCTGATGGAAGGGCTCGACGAGAACGCGGTCGATTTCCGCCCGACCTATGACGGCAGCGAGCAGGAGCCGGCGGTCATGCCGGCGAACTTCCCGAACCTGCTCGCCAATGGGGCGACCGGCATCGCGGTCGGCCTCGCCACCTCGATCCCGCCGCACAACGTCGCCGAGCTGGTCGGCGCGCTGCGCGTCCTGCTCGCCGAGCCGAAATGCAGCGTCGATGCGCTGCTCAAGCACGTCAAAGGGCCGGACTTCCCGACCGGCGGCGTGCTGGTCGAGCCCAAGGAGAGCATCCGCGCGGCCTATGCGGATGGCCGCGGCAGCTTCCGCCTGCGCGCGGTCTACGCGGTCGAGCAATTGCCGCGCGGCACCTGGCAGATCGTCGTCACCCAGATCCCCTTCCAGGTGCAGAAGAGCCGGCTGATCGAGCGCATCGCCGAGCTGATCGACGAGCGCAAGATCGCGTTGCTCGACACCGTGCGCGACGAATCGACCGACGTCGTGCGCCTCGTGCTGGAGCCGAAGAGCCGCAGTGTCGAGCCGGCGCTCCTGATGGAGACGCTGTTCCGCATGACCGATCTCGAGGTCCGGATCGGCCTCAACATGAACGTGCTCGACAAGGCGAACGTGCCGCGCCTGATGAACCTCAAGCAGGTGCTGGCGGCTTATCTGGAGCATCGCCTCGATGTGTTGAAGCGGCGCGCCGAGCATCGCGTCGGCGTCATCGCGCACCGGCTCGAAGTGCTCGGCGGCTACCTGGTCGCCTATCTCAACCTCGACGCCGTGATCAGGATCATCCGCACCGAGGACGAGCCGAAGCCGGTGCTGATCAAGCGCTTCAAGATCACCGACGTGCAGGCCGAGGCGATCCTCAACATGCGCCTGCGCTCGCTGAGGAAGCTCGAGGAGGTCGAGATCAGGAGCGAGCACGCCGCGCTCGCCAAGGAGAAGGCCGAGCTCGAGGCGCTGCTCAAGAGCCGCCAGCGGCAGACCACGGCGCTCGGCAAGGAGCTCGATGCGCTCGACAAGAGCTATGGGCCGAAGACCGCGCTCGGCCGCCGCCGCACCGAGATCGGCACGGCGCCCGAGCCGGTCGAGATGCCGGCGGACGCGCTGATCGAGCGCGAGCCGATCACCGTGATCTGCTCGGAGAAGGGCTGGGTGCGCGCGCTCAAGGGCCATGTCGGGCCCGAGGCCGAGGTCAAGTACAAGGAGGGCGACCGCGAGCGCTTCCGCCTGCACGCCGAGACCACCGACAAGCTCGTGCTGTTCGCGACCAACGGCCGCTTCTACACGCTCGGCGCCGACAAGCTGCCGGGCGGGCGCGGCTTCGGCGAGCCGGTGCGCCTCATGGTCGACCTCGGCAACGACCAGGAGATCGTCGCGCTCTTCGTCCACCGGCCGGGGCGGAAGCTGCTGGTCGCGGCGAGCGACGGGCGCGGCTTCATCGTGGCCGAGGACGACGTGCTGGCGCAGACCCGTGCCGGCAAGCAGGTGCTCAATCTCGGCGGCGGCGCCGAGGCCGCCGCCTGCGTCGAGGCGGCGGGCGACATGGTGGCGGTGATCGGCTCCAACCGGAAGCTCGTCATCTTCCCGGCCGCCGAGGTGCCGGAGATGGGCCGCGGCCGCGGCGTGATCCTGCAACGCTACAAGGACGGCACGCTAGCCGACGCCCAGGTCTTCGCGCGCAAGGCCGGCCTGAGCTGGACGGCCGGCGCGGGCACGCGCACCGAGACCGACCTCGCCGACTGGATCGGCCCCCGCGGCGCCAAGGGCCGCCTGCCCCCCAAAGGCTTCCCCCGCTCCAACCGCTTCGGCTGATTGTGGACGGGCAAAACGGAGGGGCGCCTCAATAACAACCCTCTCCGCCGGTGGGGCGGAGAGGGTGGCGCGCGTCAGCGGGCCGGGTGAGGTGGGGTGCGGCGGCACGGCGTGAGAGCGTGACGCGAGAAAACGGATGGGTCCTTCACGGCCTCAGCGTGCCGCGCCGCCCCCACCTCACCCTGACCCTCTCCGCCCCCGAGGGCGGAGAGGGAACATGCACGCGCAGGGGTCGTGGAATCTTGGTGGGAGAAGGGGACATGTCGTGGTTTCGTGCCGATCGCGGGCGTCAGCCGGCTTTGACGCGAACGTGGTTTCCTCTATAACTGCCGGCCAGTTGCAAACGATTGGCGAGGAACGAGAAACATGACCCTGATGAACCCGACACAGCCGGCGCTGGCCGCCGCGGCATGGCCGGTCGACGCGAAGCCGGCCCAGCGCGCGCTCCGTTTCGCGCTGCTCGCGATCCTCGGCGTCATCTTCGTCGCGCTTTGCTCGCAGGTGCGCGTGCCGTTCTACCCCGTGCCGATGACCGGGCAGACCTTCGCTACGCTGCTGGTCGGCGCCGTGTTCGGCTGGCGCCTCGGCATCGCGACGCTCGCGCTCTATATCGGCGCCGGCGCGATCGGCATTCCGGTGTTCTCCAACTGGATGCACGGCCCCGGTGTGATCGCGGGCGCGACCGGCGGCTACATCATCGGCTTCGCGCTGGCTGCCGGGCTGATCGGCTATCTCGCCAATCGCGGCTGGACCCGCAGCATCGTGCTCACGGTCGCCGGCATGCTGGCCGCCAACGTCGTGATCTACGTCGTCGGCGTGCCGTGGCTCGCGGTCTGGTACGGCTCGGTCGGCGCGCAGTATCTCAAGGAAGGCCAGGGCGCCTGGGACGCCGCGTTCGCCAGCGGCGTGGTGCCGTTCCTGCTCGGCGATCTCCTGAAGCTCCTGCTCGCCGCCGCGATCGTCGCGGCCGGCTGGCGCCTGTTCGGCCGCAAGCACGGCTGATACAGGGAGACCTCGAACGAAGCGGCCGCCGGTGACCCGGCGGCCGTTTTGTTTAAGGCTCGAAGCGGCGCCAGGTGCCGTCCGGGCCGAGCGCTTCGAGCGGCTGGAAGCGGGTCTTGTAGGCCATCTTCCGGCACTCCGCGATGTAGTAGCCGAGATAGACGTAGGGCAGGCCGAGCGTGCGCGCCCGCTCGATCAGCCAGACGATCATGAAGCTGCCGGGGCTCGACGCCTCGGTTTCGGGCGCGAAGAACTGATAGAGGCCGGACAGGCCGTCGGCGATCCGGTCGTAGATCGTCACCGCTCGGACCTCGCCGGACGGGTCTCGGAACTCGGCGAGCGCGGTCGGCACGAAGCTCTCCTCGACCATCGAGCGGTACTCGCCGAATGACATGCGCGCCATGTCGCCGCCGTCATGGCGCGTGTTCTGGTAGCGCTGGAACAGGCGGTAATGGTGCGGCTGCGCCACCGGCGGCGCGACCTCTTCGGCGCGCCAGTCCGCGCAGCCGCGGATCGCCTTCCGCATGTTGCGCGAGAGCTTGAACGATTCGACCGGGATGCGCACCGGCACGCAGGCATCGCAGGTCCGGCACGCCGGCCGGTAGGCGATGGTGTGGCTGCGCCGGAAGCCGCGCACCACCAGGTCGTCATAGTTGGCCGCCGCGCGCGGGCCGATCAGCGGCGTGAGCAGCTTGCGTTCCATGCGGCCAGCGAGGTAGGGGCACGGCTCGGGCGGCGTGGCGAAGAGCTGCACCAGGGGTCCGCGCGGCAGCACCTCGCCGCTGAGGTGATGGGTGGGCAGAGGCTTTTCGAGACGTCCCTTGCTCATGTGTCGCGGTACCAGGGCACGGCGCGTAAGGAGGTCCGCCGGACGGAAACCGTCAAGGGCGCGCCGGCGCGGGTGAGGGAGCGAAAAGCATAGCGGCCCGGCCCGGCGGCGAGAAGCGCCGTTGCGTAGCCAGGCTGTGCCATTCCCGTCACGATATCGTGCGGCGCAGGCGCAAGGCGGCTCAGGCCCGGCCCTCGATCATCTTGATGATGCCGGAGAAATCCCGCGCCCCGTGGCCGGCGCCGCAATAGAGCGCATAGAGCGACTCGGCCGCGGCGCCGAGCGGCACCGCGGCGTCCACCCCTTGCGCGGCGGAGAGCGCGAGCTTGAGGTCCTTCAGCATCATCAGCGCGGTGAAGCCGGGCTGGTAGTCGCGGTTGGACGGCGCCTTGGGCACCGGGCCGGGCGCCGGGCAGTATTCGTTGAGCGACCAGCACGAGCCGGAGGATTTCGAGCTGATCGCATGGAGGGTCGCGGCGTCGAGGCCGAGCCTGGCGCCGAGCGTCAGCGCCTCGGAAACCCCAATCATGGTGATGCCGAGGATCAAATTGTTGCAGATCTTGGCGGCCTGGCCGTTGCCGGCCGGGCCGGCGTGGATCACCGCCTTGCCCATGGCGCCGAGAATCGGCTCGGCACGGGCGAAGGCTGCCGCGCTGCCGCCGACCATGAAGGTGAGCGTGCCGGCGGCGGCGCCCGCGGTGCCGCCCGAGACCGGCGCATCGAGCAGCTCGAGGCCGCGCTTGGCGGCCGCTTCGTTGAGCGCGCGCGCGGTCTCGACGTCGATGGTCGAGCAGTCGATGAAAAGCGTGCCCGGCGCCGCCGCCTTCAGCACGCCGCCCTCGATCAGCACGGCGCGCACATGTTGCCCGGCCGGCAGCATGGTGATGACGATTTCCGCCTTCGCCGCGGCGGCGACGGCCGAATCCGCGAGCGCGGCGCCGGCCTGCCTGGCGGCCTCCCTGGCGGGCCCCGCGAGGTCGAAGGCCGCGACCTCGTGCCCGGCCTTGACGAGGTTGCCGAGCATCGGCCCGCCCATATTGCCGACGCCAATGAAGCCGATGCGCGCCATGGCCCGCCCTCCTTCGCTCAGTCGAATGTCATGTCGCCGCCCGGCGGCGGCTCGAAATAGCCGGCGACCATCGCGTCTGTCGCCTCGCCGAGCGACGCCGGCCGCCATTTCGGCGACTGGTCCTTGTCGACCAGCACCGCGCGGACACCCTCGAAGAAGTCGTGCCCGTGATTGCAGTGCATGGCGATGCGATATTCCCGCTTCATCCGCTCCTCGAACGAGAGGCCGTTCGCCTCGTTGAGCAGGCGGAAGGTGAGCTTGAGGCTGAGCGGCGACTTGGCGCGGAGCTGCGCGAGGGTCGCGCTCGCGAACGGCCCGCCATCCGCTTCGAGCCGCGCCACGATCTGCTCGACCGAGGGCGCGGAGAAGGCGCGCTCGATCAGGCGGTGATGCGCTTCGATCGGCGGGTCGGGCGGCGGTTCGGCGAAATCCTCGATGACGGCGTCGACCGTATGGTGCGCATCGTGCTTGTAGTCGGCTTCGCGCAGCGCGCGGTCGAGCGCCGCGATCTTCGCTGCCTTCACATGGTGCGTCGCGAGGCCGAGATGGATCGCATCCGCGACGCCGATGCGTGCGCCGGTCAGGCCCAGATAGAGCCCGTAATGGCCCGGGCAGCGCGGCAGGAACCAGCTCGCGCCGACGTCGGGGAAGAAGCCGATGCCGGTCTCCGGCATGGCGAACAGGGTGTTCTCGCTCATCACGCGGTGCGAGCCGTGCAGCGACACCCCGACGCCGCCGCCCATCACCACGCCGTCGATCAGCGCGACATAAGGCTTCGGGTAGTTGTGGATGCGGCGATTGAGTCGGTATTCCTCCGCGTAGAACCCGGCGGCCACCTTGCGGTCAGGGTCGCCGCGCTGCTCGTAGAGCAGGCGGATGTCGCCGCCCGCGCAGAACGGCGTCTTGCCGTCCTCGCGCGGCGCGCCGCGGACCACGACGGCGCGCACGGCGGGATCCTTCGCCCAGGCGATCAGCGCCGCATCGAGCGCGGCCACCATGCCCGGCGTCAGCGCGTTGAGCGCCTTCGGCCGGTTGAGCGTGACGCTGCCGACCTGCCCGACGCGCTCGGCGACGATCTCGCCGGCGCCTGAGATTGTCTTCTGATTCACAGGGCCTCCTCAGTCGGCCAGCAGCCGGCGCGCGATGATCACGCGCATGATCTCGTTGGTGCCTTCGAGGATCTGATGCACGCGGGTATCGCGCACGAAGCGTTCGATCGGGTGGTCCATCAGATAGCCGTATCCGCCGAACAGTTGCAAGGCAGCGTTGCAGATCTCGAAGCCGGCGTCGGTGGCGAAGCGCTTGGCCATCGCGCACAGCATGCTGGCGTCCTCGGCCTTGGCGTCGAGCGCGGCGGCGGCGCGGTGGACCATCAGGCGTGCCGCCTCGAGCTCGGTCGCCATGTCGGCGATGCGGAACTGGAGCGCCTGGAACGCGGCGAGCCGTTTGCCGAACTGCTCGCGCACCAGCAGATGGCTACGTGCCAGCTCGAGGCAGGTGGCCGCCGCGCCGAGCGAGCAGGCCGCGATGTTGACCCGCCCGCCGTCGAGCCCGGCCATGGCGATGCGGAAGCCATCGCCCTCGGCGCCGATCCGGTTCGCGACCGGCACGCGGCAATCCTCGAAATTGACCATGGCGGTCGGCTGCGAATGCCAGCCGAGCTTCTTCTCCTGCTTGCCGAAGGAGAGGCCCGGCGTGCCGTTCTCGACCGCGAGGCAGGAGATGCCCTTGGGCCCGGCCTCGCCGGTGCGCACCATGCAGAGATAGAGGTCGCTCGCGCCGCCGCCCGAGATGAACGCCTTGGCGCCGTTCAGCACGTAGTGCTCGCCGTCGCGCACCGCGCGGGTCTTGAGCGCCGCCGCGTCCGAGCCCGAGCCCGGCTCGGTCAGGCAATAGCTCGCGAAGTGGCGCATGGCGCAGAGATCGGGCAGCAGGCGGCGGCGCTGCTCGTCCGTGCCGTAGGCGTCGACCATCCAGGCCGCCATGTTGTGGATCGAGATGTAGGCGGCGGTCGAGGTGCAGGCGCCGGCCAGCGCCTCCATCACCAGCGCGGCGTCGAGCCGGCCGAGCTCGCTGCCGCCGACATCGCCCCGCACATAGAGGCCGGCGAAGCCGAGCGCGGCCGCCTTTCGGAGCGCCTCGACCGGGAAGGTGCACTCGGCGTCCCAGCGCGCGGCATGGGGCGCCAGCTCGTTCGCCGCGAAGTCGCGGGCGACCGCCTGGATGGCGCGTTGCTCGTCGGAAAGCGCAAAGTCCATGCCGCACCATAACCCGTGGAACCGACGCGACAAAGCCGGCGGCTCGACCGGCCCGCCCGTAAAACCCGGTTCGCCGCAAGCGCGAAATCATGTATCTCATCCGAAGCCGCGCAGGGGTGCCGGCGCCGCGAACAGAGGAGGCCAGCCGTCTTGCCAACCTTCCAGCCCCCGCTCGGCCGCTTCCCCGCCGTCCGCATGCGCCGAAACCGCCGCGACGACTGGTCGCGCCGGCTGGTCGCCGAGACGAAGCTCTCGGTCGATGACCTGATCTGGACCGCGTTCGTCCGCGAGGGCAGGGGCGAGACCGAGGTGGTGCGCTCCATGCCCGGCATCGAGCGCGTCTCGGTGGACGTGCTGGCGAAGCGCGCCAGGGCCGCCGCCAGGCTCGGCATCCCGGCGATCGCCGTGTTCCCGCAGACGCCGCAGCCGCGCAAGACCGCGGACGGCGAGGAGGCGCTCAACCCGGACAATCTGGTGTGCCGGGCGGTGCGCGCGGTGAAGAAGGCGGTGCCCGAGATGGGCGTGGTGTGCGACGTCGCGCTCGACCCCTATACCGATCACGGCCATGACGGCGTGATCCGCGGCGGCGAGATCGCCAACGACGAGACGGTCGAAATACTTTGCCGCCAGGCGCTGGTGCAGGCCGAGGCCGGCTGCGACGTGATCGCGCCCTCCGACATGATGGACGGCCGCGTCGCCGCGATCCGCCGCGCGCTCGACGAGGCGGGCTTCCACCATGTCCGCCTCATGTCCTACGCGGCGAAATATGCGTCGGCCTTCTACGGCCCGTTCCGCGACGCGATCGGCTCGGGCAGGAACCTCGGCAAGCGCGACAAGCGCACCTACCAGATGGACCCGGCCAACATCGAGGAGGCGCTGCGCGAGGTCGCGCTCGACATCGCGGAAGGCGCCGACATGGTGATGGTGAAGCCCGGCATGCCCTATCTCGACGTGCTCGCGCGCGTGAAGCAGGCCTTCGGCATGCCGACCTACGTCTACCAGGTGTCGGGCGAGTACGCGATGCTCAAGGCCGCCGGCCTCAAGGGCTGGCTCGACGGCGACGCCGCGATCCTCGAATCCTTGCGCGGCTTCAAGCGCGCCGGCGCGGACGGGATATTGACCTACGCCGCCTTCGAGGTGGCGCAGAGGCTCAAGGCCGGCTGAATCTCTCGCTGCCGAGCAGGCATGGATCGACGATCCAGCCTTCCGCCATGATCGTCGGGTGGCGGCCGTTCGGGATGCCGTAGGGCGTGCGGCGGCTGTTGCGCATCGTCCACGCCCAGCCGGCCTGTACGGCGCAGAGTACGGCGTCGAGCGTGTCGCCGCCCGCATCGCCGAGCGCCGCCTCGGCCAGGTGCTTCGGCAGGCGCGCGACGAAGCCGAATTCAGCCTTGAGCCGCGCCGAGCGCAGGCCGGCGAGGATGGCGCGCCGCGCGGCGGTGCGGCCGTCGGACTGGCGGGCGCGCTCCTCCGCCTTGTAGCTGCCGGCAAAGCGGCGGGCGATCAGGGCCGGGTAGGCCTCGAGCGCGATACGGGCCGGGTCGCCGCTATGCAAGGGCGGCACGCTGATGCCGGCGGCGAGCAGGCGCGTCGCGCCCTCGTAGAACATCTTGCCGACCGGCGGATGCACCAGCTTGTGCGGCGCGCTCGCGCCGGCGAGCGCATCGCCGACGCGGTGCGCCTCCTTGCTGCCGGCCGGCTGCTTCGCCTGCCAGGCGCGCAGGCGCGCCTCGAAGCCGGGCCGGCCCATGCCGGCGACCGCGCCCGCATAGCCCGCCCAGTCGCGCGGCAGGCCGAGCCCGTCGAGCAGAGCGACGGGCTGGCCGAACGGATGGTCAAAGCCGCCAAGCCACGGGCCGGGCCGCGCCAGCAGCGCCTCATAGTCGCCGAAGCTCTCGATGCGCTCGACCCGTTCGACATCGAGCACGCCCTCGCGCGCGAAGCCCGAGACCGCGCAGGTGATCGGCTTGCGCTTCGACGGCGCCGAGGTGAAGTCGACGCCGAGGATGGGAGGCGAGGGCATGCGTCTTCCTTGAACGTCATGCCCCGCGCAGGCGGGGCATCCAGGGCTGCCAGGGTTGGTTTCTCACATGAGTCTGGATTGCCCGGTCAAGCCGGGCAATGACGAAAGAGAATCGCCGGTCAGCCTTCGAGGAACTTCGCGATCAGGCCGATCTGCTCGGCCGTCATCAGCGAGGGGGTGTGGCCGACGCCGGGGATTTCGACGAGCGTCGCGCGGGGGCCGCGGCGCGTCATCTCCTCGGCGGTCTCGGCGAGCAGCACCTCCGAGTTCGCGCCGCGCAGCACCAGGACCGGGCAGGCAACCGGGTCCCAGCGTTCCCAGATCTTGAGGTCGGGCACCCGGCCGTTGTGCAGCGGCGCGCCGATCACCGGGTCGTAATGGATCTCGTAGCCGCCGCTGTGCGGCCGCACCGAGTGACGCGCCAGATGGTCGCGCTGCTCCTCGGTCATCGCGTGCCATTCGGCGTTGACGGTCGATTGATAGGCCTTGGCTGCCTCGAGGTCGGCAAACAGCGGCGCCCGGCCGACATAGCTGCCGATGCGGTCCATCGCCTTGCCGGGCAGGAACGGGCCGATGTCGTTGAGCACGAGGCGGCGCACCGTCGCCCTGGTCCGCGGATCGGCCGCGACCGCCATGCCCATCAGCCCGCCCATCGAGGTACCGATCCAATCGACCTCGGCGATGCCGAGATGCTTGAGCAGGTCGAACACGTCGCCGATATAGGTGGCGATCTGGTAGCCCGACGGGTCCTTAAGCCGGTCGCTGCCGCCGCGTCCGGCGCAGTCGACCGCGATGACCCGATGGCTCAGGGCGAGGCCGCGCGCAAGCCAGTCGAAATCGCGCGCGTTCCGGCTCAGGCCGTGCACGCAGAGCGCGACGCGCGGGTTTCCCGCCTCGCCCCACTCGTAATACGCAAGGCGGCGCCAACCCTTGGCGCCGGCATGGCGGCCGAACACCTCGAAGCCGGCCTCGCGCGGCTCTGTCATGCAACACTCTCGTCGATCACGATGAAGGTCTCGGGATGGAAGCCGTTGAAGTGGCTGACCAGCGCGCTCGAATAGGCGCCGGCGCGGCCGAGCTCGATCCAGTCGCCCTCGCGCACGTCCGCCGGCAGGGCATAAGGGTGCGGCAGCACGTCGGTCGAATCGCAGGTCGGGCCGTAGAGCGTGTAGTCCGCCATTTCATTCGACGGCGGCTGGCCGTCGAGGCGGATCAGGCGCGGCGGCAGGCGGATGCCGCCCGACACGGTCTCCGACAGGCTGTGATAGACGCCGTCATTGATGTAGAGCCGCTCCTCCTTGCGCTGCAGCACCTGCACCACGAGCGAGACGCCGTCGGCGACCAGCGCGCGGCCTGGCTCGGCCAGGATCGCGCAGGACTTCGGCAGGTTGAGCTCCTTCAGGCCCCGCTTGATCGCGGTGAAGAACTTGGAGAGCGGCGGGATCCGCGTGTCGGTATAGGCGGCCGGGAAGCCGCCGCCGACATCGAGCGCCGCGAGCTCGACCTGCGCGGTGTTGAGCACGTCGCGCACCACCCGGAGCGCCATGGTGTAGGCCTGCGGGTTGATGCACTGCGAGCCGACATGGAAGGCGAGCGCCGGCGTCAGCCCGGCGTCGCGCACCGCCTGCAGCAGCTCGACGCAACGGTCCGGCGGCGCGCCGAACTTGGCCGACAGGTGGAACGCAGCGCCCGCCGCGGGCGTCGCCATGCGCACCAGGATCGTCGTGTCCTTGGCGTCGCCGGTCTCCTGGCGCACCTTGTCGAGCTCGGAGTCGTGGTCGATCACGTAGTGCCGCACGCCGTAGACCGTGTAGGCCATGCGGATGTGCGGGCGCACCTTGATCGGGTGGTTGAAGTAGAGCCGGGCGTCCGGGAACATCTCGTGCACCAGCGCGACTTCGGAGAGCGAGGCTGTGTCGAAATGGTGCACGCCGCCGGCATGGATCGATTTCAGGATCAGCGGGTGCGGGTTGCACTTGACGGCATAGAGCACGTCGCCGGGAAAGCCGGCGCAGAACGCCGCCGCCGCGCTGCGCAGCACGCTTGGCCGCACGCAATAGACCGGGTAGCTCGGCCGGAGCGCCGCGATCATCTCCTCGGTCGAGCGGTAGACCCCTTCCTTCACGGCACTCTCCTGTCGGTTGGGCACGCCTCATAGCAGGCCCCGGGCAGGGGCGAAAGAGGCGGCCTCGGGCGGCGAGTCGGTGCGACGGCCTCGTCCTTCGACGGGCTCAGGACGAGGCCGGAAATCAAAGCCCTCATGCTGAGCTTGTCGAAGCATGAGGGCAAACCGATCCCCCGCCGGGTTGCGCGGGCGGGGGCGCTCCGCTAAGAACGCGCGGTCATCCTTTCCAGGACATGCCATGCCGATCGCCGGCCCCCTCAACGGTATCCTCGTCGTCGACCTGTCCCGCGTGCTCGCCGGGCCGTTCTGCACCATGGTGCTGGCCGATCTCGGCGCCCGCGTGGTCAAGGTCGAGGCCACGGGCACGGGCGACGACGCGCGGGCGTTCGGCCCGCACCTCAACGGCAAGTCGGCCTATTTCATGTCGGTCAACCGCGGCAAGCAGAGCATCGCGCTCGACCTCAAGGCGCCGGGCGACCGCGCCATCTTCGAGCGGCTGCTCGAACGCGCCGACGTGCTGGTCGAGAACTTCCGGGCCGGCGCGATGGAGCGGCTCGGCTATGGCTATGAGGTGCTGCATGCGCGCTACCCCCGCCTGATCTACGCCGCCTGCTCGGGCTTCGGGCATACCGGGCCGCTGCGCGAACGGCCGGCTTACGATATGGTGGTGCAGGCGATGGGCGGCGTGATGAGCCTGACCGGGCACCCCGGCGGCCCGCCGACGCGGGTCGGAACGTCCGTAGGCGATCTCGTCGCCGGGCTGTTCACGGCGATCGGCGTCAACAGCGCGCTCTATCGCCGCAACGAGACAGGCGAAGGCATGAAGGTCGACGTTGCCATGCTCGACTGTCAGGTCGCCATCCTCGAGAACGCGCTGGCGCGCTATTTCGCGACCGGCGAGGTGCCCGGCCCGCTCGGCGCGCGCCATCCGAGCATCACGCCGTTCCAGTGCTTCTCGACGGCGGACGGCCATATCATCATCGCCGCCGGCAACGACCCGCTGTTCAGGCGGCTGTGCGAGGCGCTCGGCGCGCCCGAGCTCGCCGCCGATCCGCGCTTCGTCGGCAATGCCGCGCGCAACGCCAACGTCGATGCGCTCCAGGCCGAGATCGAGGCGCGGCTCGCCACGGCCCCGACCGCGGAATGGCTGGCGCGGCTCGAGGCGGCAGGCCTCCCATGCGGGCCGATCAACAATGTCGAGCAGATCGTCAACGAGCCGCACACCGCGGCGCGCAACATGATCGTGCGCACCAGCGACCCGGTCGCGGGCGAGGTCAGGATGGCGGGCAACCCGATCAAGCTCTCCGCCTATGACGACCCGCAGATGCGCGACCCTGCGCCCGACCTCGACGAGCATCGGGCCGCGATCCTGCGCGAGCTAGGGCTCTAGGCGCCGATGTCGCGACGAAAGGAAAAGCGTCGCGGCGGTTTCCGGCTTTGGTGGGTCGGCGCCGGCCTCGGCGCCATGGTGCTGGTCGCGGTCGCGCTCGCGGCGGCGGCCTATCTCTGGCTGCGCACCTCGCTGCCGGTGGTGGACGGCGAGGTGGCGGTGGCCGGCGCGGACGGCCCGATCGAGGTGGTGCGCGACGCCAACGCCATCCCCCATATCTTTGCCTCGACGGAACGCGACGCCTTCTTCGGGCTCGGCTTCGTGCACGCGCAGGACCGGCTGTGGCAGATGGAGTTCCAGCGCCGTATCGCCTCGGGACGGCTCTCCGAGCTGCTCGGCGAGGTCACCCTGCCGATCGACAAGTTCATCCGCACGCTCGGCATCCCCCGCGCGGCCGAGGCCGCCGCCAAGCGGCTCTCGCCCAAGACGCGCGCGGCCTATGAGGCTTACGCCGCCGGGGTCAACGCCTATCTGGAGACGCGCGGCGGCGCGCTGCCGCTCGAGTTCGTGCTGGTCGGCGCCGAGCCCGAGCCCTGGCGCGTCGAGGATTCGATCGGCTGGTTCAAGATGATGGCGTGGGACCTTGGCGGCAACGCATGGGACGAGGCGCTCCGTGCGCGGCTCCTGAAGACGCTCTCGCTCAGCCAGCTCGCGGTGCTCTGGCCCGACTATCCGCCGGACGGCCCGGTCGCGATCGAGACGGCGCGGCGCGCCTCCGACCTGATGGGCGCGCTCGCCGAAGTGTTTCCGCCGCGCCCGCCCGCCGGGCTCGGCTCCAACAACTGGGTGCTTTCGGGCGAGCACACGGCAAGCGGCAAGCCACTGCTCGCGAACGATCCCCATCTCGGCCTGTCGACCCCGGCGCTCTGGTATCTCGCGCACATCAGCGCGCCCGGGCTCGACGTGATCGGCGGCACGCTGCCCGGCATCCCGGCGCCGGTGCTCGGCCACAACCGAAACGTCGCCTGGGGCTTCACCAACACGAACCCCGACGTGCAGGATCTCTTCATCGAGACGATCGATCCTGCCGACGAGTCCCGCTACCTGGCGCCGGACGGGCCCATGCCGTTCGTCGAGCGCGACGAGGTCATCCGCGTCAAGGACCAGCCTGACACGGTCCTCAAGGTGCGCGAGACCCGGCACGGCCCGGTGGTCTCGGACCTTGTCGATCACGCCGAGACCTTCCTCGAAGCGGGGCAGGTCGTCGCCTTCGCCTGGACCGCGCTCGCGCCCGACGACACCACGGCCGAGGCCGGCTACAACGTGCTGCACGCCGGGGGGTGGCGCGACGTCGTCAACGCGATGCGCGACTTCACCGTGCCGATGCAGAACATCGTCTATGCCGACATCGACGACAATATCGGCCTGATCTCGCCGGGCCGGGTGCCGATCCGGCGCAGCGACATCGGCTGGCTGCCCGCCGACGGCAGCACGGGCGAGGGCGACTGGGTGGACACGGTGCCGTTCATCGGCCTGCCGCAGGTTTCCAACCCGGCCTCGGGCAGGATCGTCACGGCGAACAACCGGATCGTGCCGGACGACCATCCCTATTTCTTGACGCGCGACTGGGCGCCGCCCTATCGCGCCGAGCGCATCGGGAAGCTGCTCGATGCGCGCGACAAGCACGACGTCGAGAGCTTCGCCGAAATCCAGCAGGACGTGAGGTCGCTCGGCGCGGCGGGCATCCTGCCGCTGCTGCTCGACACCACGCGGACCGAGGATGCCGGCGCCAAGGCGGCGCTCGAGCGGCTCGCGGGCTTCGACGGCGAGATGGCGTCCGAGCGGCCCGAGCCGCTGATCTATATGGCCTGGATGCGCGAGCTGGTGCGCGCCCTCTTCGCCGACGAGCTCGGCGGCGGCTTCGAGGAGTATTGGGCAATCCGCCTCGCGCCGGTCCGGGCGGCGCTGACCACGAACCGGGAATTCTGCGACGACACCGGCACGCCGGAGAAGGAGGATTGCGGCGCGATCGCGGGCCTCGCGCTCGAACGGGCGCTCGCCGACCTGCGCACCCGCTTCGGCGACGACGTCGATGCCTGGCGCTGGGGCGACGCCCACGCGGTGCTCGCCAAGAACCGCGTCCTGAGCGAGGTGCCGGGCCTCGGCCCGCTGTTCGACACCAGCTTCCCGCATGGCGGCGAGAAGGACACGGTCAACGCCGGCGGCTTCACGGTGGGGGATGTGGCCAACCCGTTTCGGCAGATCCACGGCGCCGGCTACCGCGCGATCTATGACCTCGCCGATCTCGACCGCTCGGTCTTCATCCAGCTCGGCGGCCAGTCGGGCAATCCGCTCTCGCCTTATTACAAGAGCTATGCCGAGCTCTGGCGCACCGGGCGTTATGTGCCGATGATCACCGATCGCGCCAAGATCGAGTCGGGCGCGCTCGGCACGCTGAGACTGACGCCGCGTTAACCAGCGCGTCGCATCGTCCGATCCTTACCGGCCGTCAACCATAACGCGGCCAGATGCGCGGCCATCCGGCCGGCGCGCCTGCCCGCGGACCCACCCCTTAACCGAATGTTCAGGCGCGGCGCGCTTCAATGCGACCCCCAAGGCGCGCCTATGGCTGCTCATGTAGAGCGGTCGCGTTGCCGGAACCGGAGCGACGAGAGTCACAATGCTGGTCATCGCAGGTAGCGTGATCGTGCTGGTCTGTGTGCTCGGCGGCTACATTGCCGCCGGAGGGCACATCGACGTCCTGATTCAGCCGCTCGAAGTCGTCATCATCGCCGGCGCCGCGCTCGGCGCCTTCATCATCGCCAATTCGAAGACGGTGCTGAAGGCCGCGTTCAAGGCGGTGATGGGCCTGCTGAAGGCGCCCAAGCACAACAAGGAAACCTTCCTCGAGCTGCTCACCCTGCTCTACGCCGTGTTCAAGCTGGCGCAGGTCAAGGGCATGCTCGCGCTCGAACAGCACGTCGAGAACCCGAAGGAAAGCGAGCTCTTCAAGCAGTTCCCGAAGTTCTCGGGCGATGAGCACGCGGTCACCTTCATGTGTGACTATCTGCGCCTGATCACGCTCGGCTCCGACAAGGCGCACGAGATGGAAGCCTTGATGGACGAGGAGATCGAGACCCATCACAAGGACCAGCTCGAAATCTCCGAGGCGATCAACAAGGTGGCGGAGGGCCTGCCCGCGCTCGGCATCGTCGCGGCTGTGCTCGGCGTCATCAAGACCATGGGCTCGATCGACCAGCCGCCCGAGGTGCTCGGCCACCTGATCGGCGCGGCGCTGGTCGGCACCTTCCTCGGCGTGCTGCTGTCCTATGGCTTCGTCGGGCCGATGGCGCAGGCGCTCAAGGGCCGCGCCAACACCGACTCCAAGTATTTCGTCTGCATGAAGGCCGGCCTGCTCGCCTACATGCAGGGCTATGCGCCTGCGGTCGCCGTCGAGTTCGCGCGCAAGACGCTGTTCGCGCACGAGCGGCCGAGCTTCTACGAGGTCGAGGAAGCGGTCCAGGCGCTGCCGGCCGCGGGTTGATCGGCCATGGCCGGCAACCTCAACGAGCTGATCTTCATCAAGCGGGTCAAGAAGCACCCGCACGAGGCGAGCCATGGCGGCGCCTGGAAGATTGCCTACGCGGATTTCGTGACCGCGATGATGGCGTTCTTCCTCCTGATGTGGCTGCTGAACTCGACCTCGCAGGAGCAGCGCAACGCGATCTCCAACTATTTCGCGCCGCAAAGCGCCTCGAAGACGACGAGCGGCGCCGGCGGCGTGCTCGGCGGCCGCGTGCTCGACGTCGAGGGCGCGCTCACCGCCTCCCGCGCCTCGCCGCGCATCGTGCTCGGCGTGCCGCAGATCCAGCCCGGCACCGAAATCGAGATCGAGAATCCGCGCGAGGGCGACGAGGCGAACAGCGGACCGCTGCCCGAGAACGAGTTCGAAGAGGCGAACCAGGCCGCGATGGGCACGGTGCCGAAGCACGACCTTGCCTCGCGCAACCAGGCGGCACTCGGCACGGTGGCGGAGAACGACTCGATAGATGCCCGCGAGGTCGCGCTCGCCCGCGCCGAACAGACCGCCGGCACCGAGCCGCTCGAGGGCGAGGGCGGCTCGCTCGGCGAGCATCGGCGCGACACCGAGGGCCTGATGCCGGACGGCGGCCGGCCCGAGGCCGGCAGGTCGGCCGAGGATGCCAAGCTCGCCGAGATCGAGCGCGAGCTCGAGGAGCGCATCGGCGTCGACCCCGTGCTGCGTCCGTACAAATCCAACATCCAGGTCGAGCGCACGGCGGAGGGCCTGCGCATCCAGATGATCGACGACGACGAGCGCGAGATGTTCCCGCTAGGCAGCGCCGAGCTGCTCGACCACACCAAGGCGCTGCTCGATACCGTGGCCGACCTGGTCAAGGACCAGCCCAACCGGATCGCCATCTCAGGCCATACCGATTCGATCCCCTATCGCGGCTCGGGCGGCTACAGCAATTGGGAGCTCTCGACCGACCGCGCCAATGCGAGCCGCCGCGCGCTGATGACGGCCGGCGTGCCCGAGGATCGGATCGCGCAGGTGGTCGGCAAGGCCGACACCGAGCCGATGGACGCCGCCAACCCCGAAGCCGCCACCAACCGGCGCGTCAGCATCGTGCTGCTGCGGGAGGACGTGCAGGAGCGGACAAGCGTCGCGGCCGCGCCGGCGCCTAAGGCCTGGCGCTCGCCGCTTGGCACACCGGCGCCCGCCGCCCAGGCCGCCGTCATGCCCGCGCCGGCCGCCGTCGATACGCCGCCGGTGCCTGCGCCCAGCGAAGCGCCGGTGCAGGCTATCGCTCCGGCCACGCCGCCGGCCGAGGCTGCCGCACCCGCGTCCGAGCCGGATGCGAATGCCGAGGCTGCACCGCCCCCTCCCGTCGAGGCGGAGGGCGAGGTGGCCCCGCCCGCGCCGGCGGAAGACGGCATTGGCGGCCCGGACCCCGATCTGCGCGACAACTGGCTGAGGCTTTAGGGGTTAAACAGATCGGCCTGCTTCGGCGCCGCCGGCGCGGGGTGCGGCACGATGCGGCCGTCGCCGCGCAGGTGTCGCACCTCGACGCCGCGCGCGATCAGCGCCGGCGTCACCAGCAGCGTGCGATGGCAGCGCGCCGGGTCTTCTTCGGCGCACATGATGGCGGTCGTCGCTTCGTGCGCGGCCTCGATCAGTGCGTCGATGCCGGCGCGGAATTCCGGCGTGCTTCTCATCTTCGCATAGTCGGGCTTGCCCGAGGCATCCAACAGCGCCGGACGCTGCGGCTTGCCGCCGAGTGCGTCGCCGAGATGGCGGTAATCGATGCCGGCCTCGCCGAGCGCACGCGCCAGGGCGGTGCGGTTGAACTGCGGGTTGAAGCGCGAGCCCGGATGGGACCGGACGTCGACCAGTGCCTCGATGCCGGCATCCTTCAGGAGCGAGACGAAGCGCGCGATCGGGTGCTTCGAGTGCCCGATCGTGTGGATCGTGACGGCGCCGTCATCGTTGCTTCGTGATTCCGGCACGGGCTTTCCTTTGCGCATTCGGCCTGCCAGCATAGCCCCTCTCGCGCCGTTCGGGCGAGCACGCGGAAGAGAAGAGGTGGGGGTCGGTTTGGTGGCTTCATCCTTCGACAGGCTCAGGATGAGGCCGAGAATCAAGATCCTCATGCTGAGCCTGTCGAAGCATGAGAGCAAACTCACCTGCTGCCGAGGGAACGACTTGATCGGCAACCCAGTTCGCCATGCCCGAGCTGCCTGACATCACGGTATACATCGAGGCGCTGGAGCGGCGCATCGTCGGCGAGCCCCTGCTGCGCACCCGCATCGTGCACCCGTTCCTGCTGCGCAGCGTCGAGCCGCCGTTGAGCGCGTTCCACGGCAAGCGGGTGCGGCGCCTGCGCCGCATCGGCAAGCGCATCGCGATCGGCTTCGAGGACGAGCTCTGGCTGGTCCTGCACCTGATGATCGCGGGCCGGCTGCATTGGGCGAAGCCCGATGCGGCGCTGCCCGGCAAGCGCGGCCTCGCCGCCTTCGACTTTCCGGGCGGCGCGCTGATCCTGACCGAGGCGGGCTCGAAGCGCCGCGCCTCGCTCTATACCGCGCGCGGCGAGGCGGCGCTGATGGCGCATGACCGCGGCGGCGCGGAGCCGCTCGAGATCGGCGAGGCTGCGTTCCGCGCCGTGCTGACCTCGGAGAACCACACGCTCAAGCGCGCGCTCGCCGATCCGACGCTCTTCAGCGGCATCGGCAATGCGTATTCGGACGAAATCCTGCATGCCGCCAGGCTCTCGCCGGTGACCCTGACCTCGAAGCTGAGCGAGGCGGAGATCGCGCGGCTCCATCGGGCGATGCAAGACACTTTGCGCCGCTGGATCGAGGCCTTGCGCGCGGAATGCGGCGAGGGCTTTCCCGAGGGCGTCACCGCGTTCCGGAAAGGCATGGCGGTGCATGGCCGCTTCGGCGAGCCCTGCCCGGCGTGCGGCACCAAGGTGCAGCGCATCCGCTACGCCTCGAACGAGACTAACTACTGCCCGCGCTGCCAGACCGGCGGCAAGCTGCTCGCCGACCGCGCGCTGTCGCGCCTCCTGCACGGCGACTGGCCGAAATCGATCGACGAGATGGAGGAGATGGCGCGAGCGCGCGGGGTGTAACCGCAGCCCCGCTCAAATCGCCTGGAAGGTCGGCAGGTCGGCCGCCGCCCGGTCGAGGGTCGCTGTCGCGTCGCAGCCCGCGGCGCGGTTGGTCAAGCCGATCAGGCAGTCCGCGAAATCCGCGCGGTTGCCGCGATAGGTGGCGAGCGCCTCGATCGCAAGCTCGCGGTCCTCGACAGCGATCTCCGCGGTATGCAGCAGGCTGTCCAAGACATCCGCGATGACGACGCGGTCATAGCGATAGAGCCGCTTGAGCACCCAGGCGATCTCGCACAGCACGATGCGGTTGAGATAGCCCGGCTGCTCGACCGTGCAGCGCCGCGCCAGGAAGCGGCGCACGCGCTCGACCTCCGCCCCGTCATCCTCCACCAGGTGGCGGATGATGACGTTGCTGTCGAGCCCGATCACCGCCGCTTCGCCTTGTCGGCCGCTTCGGCTTCGATCGCGGCGTTCATGGCGGCGACCGTCCGGGCGCGCCGCCCCGGCCGCTTCAAGAGGCCGCCGAGCGAGGCGAGCGGCTGGCTCGGGGTCAGCAGGGCGCGGCCGTCGGGCAGCACGGTCAACTCGACCCGGTCGCCGGTCTTGAGGCGGAGCTTCTCCCTCACCTCCTTCGGGATGGTGAGCTGTCCCTTGCTGCTAAGCGTCGCGAGCGTCATGGCAAATTCCTTACCAAATCCCATATCCTTACTTCTGACATATAATCTTACTATCTCTTGAGCGGAAGTGAATCTTCTCCGTCATGCCCCGGCTCGACCGGGGCATCCATGGCCGCAGCGAGTCCGCGTATCGATGGATGGCCCGGCCAAGCCGGGCCATGACGAGGGAGGAGGAAGGCAGGCCGCCGGTCGCTGGCTGCCCGCCGCCCGCCGCCCGCCGCCCGCCGCCCGCCGCTACCCCGTGAACGCCTGGATGCCGGTCTGGGCGCGGCCGAGGATCAGGGCATGGACGTCGTGGGTGCCCTCGTAGGTGTTGACCGCCTCGAGGTTCATGACGTGGCGGATGACGTGGTACTCGTCGGAGATGCCGTTGCCGCCGTGCATGTCGCGCGCGGTGCGCGCGATGTCGAGCGCCTTGCCGCATGAATTGCGCTTGATCAGCGAGATCATCTCGGGCGCGGCGCGCCCCTCGTCGAACAGCCGCCCGACGCGTAGGCAGGATTGCAGGCCGATCGAGATTTCGGTCTGCATGTCGGCGAGCTTCTTCTGGATGAGCTGGTTGGCGGCGAGCGGCCGGCCGAACTGTTTGCGGTCGAGCGTGTAGCTGCGCGCCTGCATCCAGCAGAACTCGGCGGCGCCGAGCGCGCCCCAGGCGATGCCGTAGCGCGCCCGGTTGAGGCAGCCGAACGGGCCGGAGAGGCCACTCGCGTTCGGCAGCTCGTTCTCCTTGGGCACCAGCACCTCGTCCATCTGGATCATGCCGGTGATCGAGGCGCGCAGCGAGAACTTGCCCTCGATCTTCGGCGCCGCGAGCCCCTTCATGCCCTTCTCGAGGATGTAGCCCCTGATCACGCCTTCGTCGTTCTTGGCCCAGACGACGAACACGTCGGCGATCGGCGAATTGGTGATCCAGTTCTTGGCACCCGACAGCTTGAAGCCGCCCGCGACGCGCTTCGCCCGCGTCTTCATGCCGCCCGGGTCCGAGCCGTGGTCGGGTTCGGTCAGGCCGAAACAGCCGACCCACTCGCCGGTCGCGAGCTTGGGCAGGTATTTCTGCTTCTGCGCCTCCGAGCCATAGGCGTTGATCGGGTGCATGACCAGGCTCGACTGCACGCTCATCGCCGAGCGGTAGCCCGAATCGACGCGCTCGACCTCGCGCGCCGCGAGGCCGTAGGAGACGTAGTTCACCCCGGCGCAGCCATAGCCCTGGATGGTCGAGCCGAGCAGCCCGATCGCGCCCATCTCGTTCATGATCTCGCGGTCGAAGCGCTCATGGCGATTGGCCTCGAGCACGCGGCTCATCAGCTTCTCCTGCGCGTAGTCGCGCGCGGTATCGCGCACCAGGCGCTCGTCCTCCGTGAGCTGCTCCTCCAAAAGGAACGGGTCGTCCCACTGGAAGGCGGGCTTGGCGGATTTCGCGGGCGCGCCGGCGGGCGCGGAGGACGCGGCTTGGCTCACGGCCGATCTCCTTGGCTGAAGGGAGCTGATCTGGCCTAGTATCTATCACCCGCGGGAAGCGGCTCCAAGCCGGCCGGAGGAGGGGCCGCCTGGATGGAAGGAACCGTCGCACCGGCCGCCGAGACGGCGCCGCTGGCCGGGTGGCCGACCACGCTCGGCCTCCTGTTCGTGCTCGGCCTGTCGTTCGGCATCGTCTACACGATCAACCTGACGGCGACCGGCGACGGCGTGCCGTTCATCCCCTACGTGTTCTGGCAGTCGCTCGGCGCGGCCGGCATCGTGCTCGTGCTGTGCGCGGCGTTCCGTGCGTGGCCGCGGCTGCGCTGGGCCCATCTCAGGGTCTATGCGCTGACCGGGCTGCTCAACCTGGCGCTGCCCTACTCGATCCTCGCCTATGTCGCGCCCAAGGTGCCGTCCGGCGTGCTCGCGCTCGGCCTCACCCTGGTGCCGATCATGGTCTACGCGCTGGCCCTGGCGTTCCGCATCGACCGGCTCAGGCTCGCGCGCCTGCTCGGGCTCCTGCTCGGCTTTGCCGGCGTGCTGCTCGTGCTGCTGCCGCGCACCAGCCTGCCCGAGCCCGAGATGGTCGGCTGGGTCGCGCTCGGCCTGGTCGCGCCGCTCTGCTACGCGCTCAACGCGGTGATCATCGCGCGGATGAGCCCGCCCGCGACCGGCGCCCTGCCGCTCGGCTTCGGCCTCCTGTTCTCCTCCGCCGTCTATGCCGGGATCGCCATGGTGGTGACCGGGGAGTACTGGGCGTTCCCGGCGCCGTTCAGCGAGGGAGACTGGGCGACCATCGCGGCCATGGCCAACAACGCGCTGACCTATGTGCTGATCTTCGTGATCATCCAGCGCGCCGGGCCGGTGGTGTTCTCGACCTCCAACTACATCGCGACGCTCGCCGGCATCGGCTTCGGCATCTGGCTGTTCGGCGACCGGCCGAGCGTCTGGATCTGGGCGGCGCTGGTGCTGATGTGCGTCGGGCTGTTCCTGGTCAACTTCTCGGGCGCGAGGCCGAGGCGGAAGGCGGCCTGACGCGGGCCGCCTCGCCTTGCCGCGGCCTCGACGAACCGTCATCCTCTCGCAATTGGTGGAGGGCCGGCGATGGAGCGCAGGACGATCGGGGACCGCGAGATCCTGCTGGAGTTCCAGCGCGTCGGCGAGTTCGTCAAGGTCACGGCGATCGACACGGCGTCGCTGCGCGAGGTCTCGATCGTCGGCTCGCCGCGCGCGAGCGAGGCCGAGCTCACCCGCCTCGTCCTGCGCAAGCTCGACTTCGTGGAAGCGAAGGAGGCCAAGGATGCGCAATCGCCGGCCGGCAAGCGCCCTCCCGGCGGCGGCATCGAGGCCTAGATCGTCGCGAGCTATCGGCTGCGGGCGATCAGCTTGAAGGCCTCGCCGACGACCTCGTAGAGGAAGACCGGCGCCGCTTCGAGCTCGCCGGTATCGTCGAACTCGATCCGGCCGACCGCGGTGTCGAGCCTGACCGCGCGCAACGCGGCGGTGATGCCCGCGCGGTCCACCGTCTCGGCGTTCCTGATGGCCTCGATCACGATCTGCGCGAAGACATAGCCGAAGAGCGAGTAGGGGCCGGGCTCCTCGCCGAGCTTGACCCGATAGGCCTCGGCAAAGGCCGCGAGTTCGGGCGTGGCGTCGGAGGGCGGCACCTGGAACGAGACGATGGTGCCCTGCGCGGCCCCGATGCCGGCCTCGCGGATGAAGTCCCCGGTATAGCCGCCGTCGGGCACGAGAAGCCTGGCGGCGAGGCCCTGCGCCTTCATCTGCTTGGCGAACAGCGCGAGCTGGGGCATCACCGCGCCAAGATAGACCACGTCGGGCGTCTGCGACTTGAGCTGCCCGATGAGCGTCGAGAAGTCGAGGTCCGCAGGCGTGACGGCCACGACCGAGACGAGCTCGCCGCCGCCTTTCCTGAAGCCCTCGGCGAAGATGTCGGCGACACCCTGGCCGAACACCTGGCCGTCGTGGATGACCGCGGCGGTCTTGGCGTGCAGCGCATCGAGCGCATGGCTGGCGGACAGGCCGCCCTGCACGAAGTCGCTGGCGATCGGGCGGAAGATGTTGGTGAAGCCCTGGCGGGTCAGCGCCGGGTTCGAGCCGGTGGTGACGACCGGCATGCCGCAGCCGCCGTAGAGCGGCAAGGTCCGCTGCACTGCGCCGCTGTTGAAGTGCCCGATGACGGTGAGGGTCGCCGCGTCGGCGCAGAGCGCCTCGGCGATCCGCGCCGCCTCGTCCGGATCGGCCTTGTCGTCGTACCGAACCAGGGCGACGGGCTGGCCCCGCACGCCGCCGGCCGCGTTCACTTCGTCGAAGTAGAGCGCCATGCCGTTCTGCCAGCTCGTGCCGAACTTGGCTTGCGGGCCGGACAGCGGGCCGGCCGTGGCGATGCTCAACTCGTCCGCCGCGGCGGGCGTCGAGAACCACAAGGCAGCCATGAGCACGACGGCAAGCAATCTCATATCGCATTCTCCCGTTGTTCGGCCGGGAGATAGAGCACGATTCGCCGGCTTGGTTGAGTAGGGCCCGATCGGGCCTCGTTGGCTACGCCGTGCTGTGCGCCCTGGCGCGCTTCTTGCGGCCCTGCTTGCCGAGGCCGACGCGCTTGGCGAATTCGCGGCGCAGCCGCACATAGTTCGGTGCCGCCATGGGATAGTCGGGCGGCAGGTTCCACTTCTCCCGATACTGTGCCGGCGTCAGGCCATAGACGGCCCTGAGGTGCCGCTTCAGCAGCTTGAGGGGCCGGCCGTCCTCCAGGCAGACGATGTAGTCCGGCAGGACCGAGCGCTCGACGGCGATCGCGGGCGGCTGCCCGCTGCTCGACCAGCCGCCTGCGATGCCCGCGAGCGAGGCGTGAACCGCCCGGACCAGCTTGGGAACCGCCGTGGCGGGAACCTCATGGCTGCCCACATAGGCGGCCACGATGCGGGCCGCCATCGTCACTTCCGGCGCCAATCCCGCTTCGACTTTCCGCCGATTGTGCATTCGTGGTTCTTCCCCTCGTCTCCTTTATATCATTATACCTATATACATCGGACGTATTCGCGCTTGTCAAATACTCGGGCGGGCGGTAACCGCACGTCACTGATGGCAAGCCGGAATCGGCCATCGTCGGCGCGCTTGTACCGGTTTCCGCCAGGGCGACGAGATGTAGTAGGCCAGCTTGCCGGCGGCCCGCTGCCCGGCGTATACAGGGGGCCAATCCCACGCACGCGAAGCGCCAGCCCGATGAGGACCATCGCCATTGCCGCGGATCATGCGGGCCTGCCGTTGAAGGCGGCGCTCGTGCCGGCGCTCGAGCGCAAGGGCCTGCGCGTGCTCGACCTCGGCACCATGAGCGACGCCTCGGTCGACTACCCCGACTATGCCGATGCCCTGGCGTGCCGGATCGAGGCGGGCGAGGTCGAGCGCGGCGTCCTGATCTGCGGCTCGGGCATCGGCATGAGCATCGCCGCCAACCGGCACCGGGCCGTGCGCGCCGCCGTGTGCCGCGACGCCGAGAGCGCCCGGCTCGCCCGCCAGCACAATGACGCCAACGTGCTCTGCCTCGGCGCGCGGCTGATCGCGGCCGACGATGCGAAGGCCTGCCTCGAGGCGTTTCTCGATACGCCGTTCGAGGGCGGCCGGCACGCGCGTCGCGTCGCCAAGCTCGCCTGACCGGGGCGCCAGTTCCAGCCAATCGACGAGGATCCGGATGAGCTCTCCCTCCGCGCGCGCCGCCAAGGACGTTTCGGCGACCGGCCCGCAATCGCTTTTCCAGCGCCCGCTCGCCGAGGTCGATCCCGAGCTCCACGCCGCGATCGAGGGCGAGCTCGGCCGTTTGCGTCATCGCATCGAGCTGATCGCCTCCGAGAACGTGGTGAGCCGCGCCGTGCTCGAAGCGCAGGGCGGCGTGATGACCAACAAGTACGCCGAGGGCTATCCAGGCCGGCGCTACTATGGCGGCTGCGAGTTCGTCGACGTCGCGGAGCGGCTCGCCATCGAGCGCGCCAAGCAGCTCTTCGGCTGCGGCTTCGCGAACGTGCAGCCACATTCGGGCTCGCAGGCCAACCAGGCCGTGATGCTGGCGCTGCTCAAGCCGGGCGACACCATCCTCGGCCTTTCGCTCGCGGCCGGCGGCCATCTCACCCACGGCGCGCCGCCCAACCTCTCGGGCAAGTGGTTCAACGCGGTGGCTTACGGCGTGAGCCGCGAGACCTCGCAGATCGACCATGACGAGGTGGCGCGGCTCGCCGAGGCGCACAAGCCGAAACTGATCATCGCCGGCGGCTCGGCCTATCCGCGCACCATCGACTTCGCGCGCTTCCGCGCCATCGCGGATTCGGTCGGCGCGACGCTCATGGTCGACATGGCGCATTTCGCCGGCCTCGTCGCGGCCGGCGTGCATCCGAGCCCGCTGCCGCACGCCCATGTTGCGACCACCACGACGCACAAGACGCTGCGCGGACCGCGCGGCGGCATGATCCTGACCAACGACGCCGAGATCGCGAAGAAGATCGATTCCGCGATCTTCCCTGGGCTGCAGGGCGGCCCGCTGGAGCACGTCATCGCGGCCAAGGCGGTCGCCTTCAAGGAGGCGCTCGAACCGTCGTTCAGGGAATATTCGGCGCGCGTGGTCGAGAACGCCCGTGTGCTCGCCGAGACGCTGATCGAGGCCGGCTTCGACATCGTGACCGGCGGCACCGACACGCATCTCCTGCTGGTCGATCTCAGGCGCAAGCGGCTCACCGGCAAGGCCGCCGAGCACAGCCTCGAAGCCGCCGGCATGACCTGCAACAAGAACGGCGTGCCGTTCGACCCCGAGAAGCCGACCGTGACCTCAGGGATCCGGCTCGGCTCGCCGGCCGCGACCACGCGCGGCTTCGGGCCGGACGAGTTCCGTCAGGTCGGGCGCTGGATCGCGCGCGTGCTCGACGACCTCGCCAAGGGCAATGGCGACAACAGCGCGACCGAGCAGGCGGTGCTCCGCGAGGTCGAGGCGCTGTGCCGCCACTTCCCGGTCTATCCCGGTCTCGGCTGAGCGCGGAGAGCCACGATGCGCTGCCCGTTCTGCGGCCATGAGGACACCCAGGTCAAGGATTCGCGGCCGACCGACGACAACACCGCGATCCGCCGCCGGCGCTCTTGCGCCAATTGCGGCGCGCGCTTCACCACCTTCGAGCGCATCCAGCTCCGCGAGCTGACCGTCGTGAAGTCGAACGGCCAGCGCGAGCCGTTCGACCGCGACAAGGTGATGCGCTCGATGCGGATCGCGCTGCGCAAGCGCCCGGTCGAGCCGGAGCGGGTCGAGCGCGTGGTCAACGGCCTGGTGCGCCGGCTCGAAAGCCTGGGCGAGACCGAGATCCCGTCCAGCGTGGTCGGCGAGATGGTGATGGAGGCGCTCGGCACGCTCGATCAGATTGCCTATGTGCGCTTCGCCTCGGTCTACCGGAACTTCCGCGAGGTGAAGGATTTCGAGAAGTTCATCGGTGGCCTCGCCGACGAGCCGGACTGACGCCGCAAGTGACGCGCGCTTCATGGCAGCGGCGCTCGCGCTCGCGCGCCGCGGGCTCGGCCGGGTCGCGCCCAACCCCACGGTCGGCTGCGTCATCGTCAAGCAGGGCCGCATCGTCGGCCGCGGCTGGACGCAACCGGGCGGCCGCCCCCATGCCGAGACCGAGGCGCTGAAACGCGCCGGCGCTGCGGCAAGGGGGGCAACCGCTTACGTCTCGCTCGAACCCTGCGCCCATCACGGCAAGACGCCGCCCTGCGCCGAGGCGTTGATCGAGGCCGGCGTCGCGCGCGTCGTGATCGCGCTCGAAGACCCCGACCCGCGCACCGCCGGGCGCGGCATCGCGATGCTGAACGAGGCCGGCATCGAGGTCGCGCTCGGCATCGGCCACGCCCCGGCTGCCGCGCTGAACGAAGGCTTCTTCCTGCGCGTGCGCGAGGGAAGGCCGCTCTTCACCCTCAAGCTCGCCACCACGCTCGACGGCCGCATCGCCACCCATGCCGGCGAGAGCCGCTGGATCACCGGCGAGCGGGCGCGGCGGCGCGTGCATCTCCTGCGCGCCGAGCACGACGCGGTGCTGGTCGGCGCCCTTACCGCGCTCGCCGACAACCCGATGCTGACCTGCCGGCTGCCCGGCCTCGACGCCGTCGCGCGGCCCCGCATCGTGCTCGACGGTCGGCTGCGCCTGCCGCTGACCCATGACCTGGTCGCGACCGCGCGGGAAACGCCGACCCTGCTCATCACCCTGCCGGGCGCCGACCGCCGCCGGCTCGACGCCTATGAGGCGGCCGGCGTCGAGGCGCTGCACGTCGCGCCCGACGATGGCGGCCGGCCGGACGTGGCCGTGCTCGCGCAGGCGCTCGGCGAACGCGGGCTGACCCGCGTGCTGATCGAGGGCGGCGCCACGGTCGCGGCCGCCTTCCTGCGCGCCAACCTGATCGACCGGCTCGAATGGTTCCGCGCCGCGCGGCTGATCGGCGGCGACGGCGTGCCCGCCACCGCGCCCTTCGGCGTCGATAGGCTCGCCAACGCCCCCACCTTCACCCGCACCGGCCTCACCGACCTCGGCAGCGACGTGCTCGAAAGCTTCGCGCGGTCGTCCTAGGCGGCGTCGGCCGGATGCACGCGCCGCGCGATCTCGGCGCCGCGCTCGCGCTCGACCAGCGCGATGTCGTATTGGCTCTGAAGATCGACCCAGAAACGTGGGCCGTTGCCGAAATAACGGCCGAGCCGCACGGCCGTATCGGCGGTGATCGAGCGGCGGCCGTTCAGGATGTCGGTGATGCGCCCGGAGGGCACGCCGAGATCGAGCGCCAGCCGATTGGCGCTCAGGCCGCGGGCTTCCAGCTCACGCTTCAACAGCCGGCCAGGATGAGCGAGGGGAGTCATTTTCCTTATCCCTTGTGATAATCGACGATCTTCACGTCATGGGCATCGCTGCGCCGGAACGTGAAGCAGATTCGCCACGGCCCGTTGACCGACATCGCCCACTGGTCTTTGCGATCTCCCTTGAGCTTATGCAGGCCGACGCTTTTCAGGGGGCTCAGATCCTGCAACGTCTTGGCCGCGTTCAGCGCCAAAAGAAGATCAACCGCGGCGTCGAAGTCGAGGCCGCGAAACTGGTTGGGGCGTTCGCCTTCCCAGACCTTGCGAGCCGCGGCGTTACGCCAGGACTGGATCATGGCAGATTCATACTACGGGAAACGGTGAGAGGCAAGGTTCCGAGCGGGTTCCCAAGAGAGGCCGTGCGGTGGCTACCAGCGGCGCGCTTCGAAAGCTGAAGCAAATTCGGCGCAAGATTCTTGTGCTGGAAAGCTTCGCGCGGCGTCCCTAAATTGCCCGCATGTTCACCGGCATCGTGACGGACCTCGGGCGCGTGCGGTCGATCGACGGCGGCGCGGGCAGGGACAGCCGCTTGGTCATCGAGACGCGCTATGACACGGCGGCGATCCCGCTCGGCGCCTCGATCGCCTGCTCGGGCGCCTGCCTCACCGTGGTCGAGAAGGGGCCGGGCTGGTTCGCGGCCGACGTCTCGGCCGAGACGCTGTCGCGCACCTCGCTCGGCGCCTGGAAGCCGGGCACGCCGGTCAACCTCGAACGCCCGCTCAAGATGGGCGATGAGCTCGGCGGGCACCTGGTGCTCGGCCATGTCGACGGCGTGGCGCGGCTGCGTTCGGTCGCCACTGAGAACGAATCGCTCCGCCTCGTCATCGAGGCGCCGGCTCCGCTGATGCGCTTCATCGCCGAGAAGGGCTCGGTCGCGCTCGACGGCGTCTCGCTCACCGTGAACGAGGTCGGCGCCGGTCATTTCGGCGTCAACATCATCCCGCACACCCAGCGCGAGACGAGCCTCGGCGCCGCCCGGCCGGGCGACCCGCTCAACCTTGAGATCGACCTCCTGGCGCGCTACGTTGCCCGATTGAACGAGGGACGTTGATGCTCAAGGTCGCCCATTCCAGCTTTCTCTCCTCGGTCGAGGAGGTCATCGACGAGTTCCGCAACGGCCGGATGGTCATCCTGGTCGACGACGAGGCGCGCGAGAACGAGGGCGACCTCGTGATCCCCGCCCAGATGGCGACGCCCGAGGCGGTCAACTTCATGGCGCGCTATGGCCGCGGCCTGATCTGCCTGTCGCTCACCGCCGAGCGCTGCCGCGAGCTCGAGCTCGACCTCATCCCGAAGCGCAACGAGAGCCGGCACGACACCGCCTTCACCGTCTCGATCGAGGCGCGCGAGGGCATCACCACCGGCATCTCGGCGGCCGACCGCTCGCGCACCATCCTGACCGCGATCGACCCCACCAAGGGCCCGGCCGACATCGTTTCGCCCGGCCATGTCTTCCCGCTGATCGCGCGCGACGGCGGCGTCCTGATCCGCACCGGGCACACCGAGGCGAGCATCGACCTGGCGCGGCTCGCCGGGCTCAACCCGTCCGCCGTGATCTGCGAGATCATGAACGACGACGGCACCATGGCGCGCATGCCCGACCTGATGGCCTTCGCCCAGCGCCACAGCATCAAGGTCGCCGCCATCGCCGACCTGATCGCCTACCGGCTCCAGCACGACAAGATCATCAAGCGCTCGCTCGAAAGCGAGATCAACAGCCGCTATGGCGGGCGCTTCAAGATGTACGTCTACGTCAATACCGTCGAATACGCCGAGCACATCGCGCTGGTGAAGGGCGAGGTGGCGGGCGATGAGCCGGTGCTCGTGCGCGTGCACGACTTCAACCCGCTCGACGACGTGTTCGGCGACCTCGCCTCGGGCCGCGAGGGCAAGCTGCAGGCCGCGATGCAGGACATCGACCAGGCCGGCAAGGGCGTCCTCATCGTGATTCGCGAGCCGCGCCAGAGCCGCGTCTCCGAGCTGGTCAAGTCGCGCCTCGCCGGCGACGAGCATGCGGGCCTGCGCGACTATGGCGTCGGCGCGCAAATCCTGCTGGACCTCGGCGTCCGGAATATGGTCCTTCTGCACAACACGAAATGGACCATCGTTGGACTGGAAGGATATGGTCTCAAGGTCGTCGGCCAGCAGGAAGTCCACCACGCCGAGTGGGGCCTGGGCTAGGGACGCGCATATCCTCGTCATCGAGGCGCGCTTCTATGCCGAGATCGCGGACGCCATGGCGGCCGGCGCGATCACCGTGCTCGAGCGCGCCGGCGCAAGCCATGAGCGCCTCGCCGTGCCCGGCGCCTTCGAGCTGCCGGCCGCGCTCCGCATGGCGGTCATCTCCGGGCGCTATCATGGCTATGTCGCGCTCGGCTGCGTGATCCGCGGCGAGACCTCGCATTACGACCATGTCTGTACCGAGGCGTCGCGCGGCCTGAACGAGGTCGCGATCAGGGACGGCATCGCGCTCGGCTTCGGCCTCCTGACCTGCGATACCGAGGCGCAGGCCTGGGAGCGCGCCGATCCCAAGCGGCAGGACAAGGGCGGCGACGCCGCGCGCGCCTGCCTCGCCATGGTCGCGTTGAAGCGCAAGCTGGTCGGCAGCCGGACGACATGATCGCGGAGAGGAAAGAAGGCGTGACCGACGCGACCGTCCCGGCCGGGCCGGGCCTGCACAAGGGGCGCAGCGCGGCCCGCCTCGCCGCCGTGCAGGCGCTCTACCAGATCGAGCTCGGCGGCATGAAGGCCGACAGCGTGATCGCCGAGTTCATGGCGCACCGGCTCGACCGCTCGATCGACGGCGAGCGCGCCTCCGCGGCCGACCGCGCGCACTTCGTCGCGGTCGTCGAGGGCGCCGCCCGCCGCGCCGACGACCTCGACCGGCTGGTGGCCGAGGTGCTCGCCGAGGGCTGGACGCTGAAGCGGCTCGGCGCGCTGCTGCGCGCGCTGATGCGCGCCGCCGCCTTCGAGCTGCTCGAGCTCGATGCGGTGCCCTGCCGCGTGGTGATCGACGAATACGTCGCGCTCGCCGCCTCGTTCTTCCCGGACCGCGAGCCGGCCTTCGTCAACGGCGCGCTCGACAAGCTGGCGCGCCGCCTCCGCCCTGCCGAGTTCGGCGCGAGCGCGACCGGCGATGACGGCCCCGGACGGGCGGCCTGACGAGTTCGCGCTGATCGAGCGGCTGTTCGCGCCGCTCGCGCGCGGCTTCCCGGGCGCCTACGGCCTGCTCGACGATGCCGCGGTCGTTGCGCCGCCGGCCGGCGAGGAGCTCGTCGTCACCAAGGACCTGATGGTCGAGGGCGTCCACTATTTGCCGGACGACCCGCCGCGCCTCGTCGCGCGCAAGCTGCTGCGCGTCAATGTCTCGGACCTCGCGGCCAAGGGCGCCAGGCCGTTCGCCTATCTGCTCGGCGTCGCGCTGCCGAAGACGGTCGGGATGGATTGGCTCGAGGCGTTCGCGGCCGGCCTCGCCAGGGACCAGGCGCGCTACGGCATGCACCTGATCGGCGGCGACACGGTGGCCTGCGACGGGCCGGCGACGTTCTCGCTCACCGCGCTCGGGTCGCTCCCGGCCGGCACCATGCTGCGCCGCAGCGGCGCGCGGCCGGGCGATCGCCTCTATGTCTCGGGCACGCTCGGCGACGCCGCGCTCGGCCTGAAGGCGCTGAAAGGTAAGCTGGCCGAATTGAGCGTCGCGGCGCGGGCCCATCTCGCCACCCGTTACCGGCTGCCCGAGCCGCGGCCCGCGCTCGGTGCCCGCCTGCGCGGCCTCGCCCATGCCAGCCTCGACGTGTCGGACGGGCTGGTCGCCGACCTCGGCCATGTCTGCGCGACATCCGGGGTCGGCGCCGAGGTCGAGGCGGTCCGGCTGCCGCTCTCGGCCGCCGCGCGGGCGGCGCTCGACGCCGATCCAACGCTTTTAAAGCTCATTCTAACCGGCGGTGATGATTACGAGATTCTGTTCTCGGCGCCGGCCGAGGCGGCGCCCGCGATCAGGGCCGCCGCCGAGGCGGCCGCGGTGGCGGTGACCGAGATCGGCCGCATCGTCGAGGGGCAGGGGGTCACGGTGATCGGCCTCGACGGCCAACCGCTCGCCATTGCCGACGGCGGCTACCGGCACTTCTGAGCGCGCCGGTTCACCCTTCCTTTAGCCCGCGACATTAAGATTCGGCTTGATGGTGCGGCGCCCCGCTCCGGGCCGGATCGCGCCTGCATAATCTCTCTATAATCGTTTCATATCAATATGCTGAAGGCTCTTCTTCGTATATCGGTGATGCTCGCGGCGTTGGCGGCCGTGGCGCCCGCGCTGGCGCAGGGCGACAGCGAGTACGGCGCGGTGGAGGGCGGCGAGGAAGAGGCGGGGGCGAGCGCGACCGGGCCGTTCTTCTATAAGATGGACGCGCTGCTCGCACCGGTCATCGAGAAGCGCCGGGTGCGCGGCTATGCCGAGATCATCGTGACGCTCGAGCTTGCCACCAGGGAGGCCGAGCGCCTCGTCCACGACAAGACCCTGGTGCTGCGCGACGAGTTTCTGCGCGACCTGCAGTTCCAGGCCGGCATGCGCGGGGAGGGCGACCCGGCGATCGACCTGCGCCGCATCAAGGCGCGCTTCCGCGCGCTCGCCGCCCGCGTGGTCGGCGACGGCGTGGTCGCGGACGTGCTCATCGATTCCGCGATCTATCACGGCAGCTGACGGAACCCTTCACCGGGTGGCCCTACCGCTTCGCTGCTTGAGGGCCCTGGGCGGCGCTGGCCCTACCGCTTCGCTGCTTGAGGGCCCTCGCCGGGCCGCCCGTATCAGGGGTCGGTGCGACGGCCGCATCCTTCGACAGGCTCAGGATGAGGCCGGAAATTAATGCCCCTCATGCTGAGCCCGTCGAAGCATGAGTGCCGGCAGGCTCGCCACCTTGCCTCTGGCTTCGGGTTGCCACGCGGTTCCGACTCTGGCATGTTCCGGCCGCTTTTCGCCCGGGGGGCCTCCGCCCCGTCGGCTCCCGATTCGCGTCCCCCTCCGGCCAGTCTAGACAAGGATTAAGGCACGATGTCCTCGATCTATTATTTCGCGGTCGCCTGCGGCGTGGTTGCGCTGCTCTACGGCATCTACGCGATCCGCTCGGTGTTCGCGGCAAGCGCCGGCAACGAGCGCATGCGCGAGATCGCGGCGGCGGTCCAGGAAGGCGCCCGCGCCTATCTCAACCGCCAGTACCTGACCATCGGCATCGTCGGCCTCATCATCTTCGGTATCCTGACCGGCCTGCTCGGCCATCTGGTCGGTATCGGCTTCCTGGTCGGCGCGGTGCTCTCGGGCGCTGCCGGCTATATCGGCATGCACGTCTCGGTGCGCGCCAACGTGCGCACCGCGGAGGCCGCCCGCAGCGGCCTCAAGCCCGCGCTCGGCCTCGCCTTCCGCTCCGGCGCGGTGACCGGCATGCTGGTGGTCGGCCTCGGCCTGCTCGGCGTCGCGGGCTATTACGGCATTCTGGTCGCGGCCGGCGTCGAGCAGCGCGCCATCGTCGAGGCGCTGGTCGCGCTTGGCTTCGGCGGCTCGCTCATCTCGATCTTCGCGCGCCTCGGCGGCGGCATCTTCACCAAGGGCGCCGACGTCGGCGCCGACCTGGTCGGCAAGGTCGAGGCCGGCATCCCCGAGGACGACCCGCGCAACCCGGCGGTGATCGCCGACAATGTGGGCGACAATGTCGGCGACTGCGCCGGCATGGCGGCCGACCTGTTCGAGACCTACGCGGTGACGCTGGTCGCCACCATGCTGCTCGCCGCGATCTACTTCACCGGCGAGCTGCAGAGCTCGCTGATGCTCTACCCGCTCGCCATCGGCGGCGTCTGCATCCTGGCCTCGGTGATCGGCACCTTCTTCGTGCGCCTCGGCAAGAGCCAGAACATCATGGGCGCGCTCTACAAGGGCTTCATCGTCTCGGCCGGGCTCTCGGCCATCGCGCTCTGGCCGATCACCGAATGGGTGGTCGGCTGGAACACCGTGTTCATGGTCGGCGGCGTCAGCTCGAGCGGCAGCGATCTCTTCCTGTGCGGGCTGGTCGGGCTCGGCGTCACCGGCCTGATGATCTGGATCACCGAGTACTACACCTCGACCCGTTACAACCCGGTCAAGTCGATCGCCAAGGCGTCGACCACGGGCCACGCGACCAACATCATCCAGGGCCTCGCCATCTCGATGCAGGCGACCGCGCTGCCCGCCATCGTGATCGCCGCCGGCATCATCCTCGCCTATCTGGCGGCGGGCCTCTTTGGCATCGCGGTCGCGGTGACCACCATGCTCGCGCTCGCCGGCATGGTGGTGGCGCTCGACGCCTACGGCCCGGTGACCGACAATGCCGGCGGCATCGCCGAGATGTCGGATCTGCCGGCCGACGTGCGCAAGACGACCGATGCGCTCGATGCCGTGGGCAACACCACCAAGGCGGTGACCAAGGGCTACGCCATCGCCTCGGCCGGCTTGGCCGCGCTCGTGCTGTTCGCGGCCTATACGCAGGACATCAGCCACTACTTCCCGACCGTCATACTCAACTTCTCGCTCGAGAATCCGTATGTCGTGGTCGGGCTGTTCTACGGCGGCCTGCTGCCCTTCCTGTTCGGCTCGATGGCGATGCTCTCGGTCGGCCGCGCGGCGGGTTCGGTCGTGCTCGAGGTCAGGCGCCAGTTCAAGGAGATCCCGGGCATCATGGAAGGCCGGGCCAAGCCGGAATACGGCCGCGCGGTCGACCTGCTCACCAAGGCGGCGATCCGCGAGATGATCCTGCCCTCGATGCTGCCGGTGCTGGCCCCGATCATCCTCTATATCGTGATCTGGGCGATCGCCGGGCAATCGGCCGGCCTCTCCGCGCTCGGCGCCTGCCTGATGGGCACGATCGTGACCGGGCTGTTCGTCGCGCTCTCGATGACCTCGGGCGGCGGCGCCTGGGACAACGCCAAGAAATACATCGAGGACGGCAAGTACGGCGGCAAGGGCTCGGAGACGCACAAGGCCGCGGTGACCGGCGACACGGTCGGCGACCCCTACAAGGACACCGCCGGCCCCGCCGTCAACCCGATGATCAAGATCACCAACATCGTCGCGATCCTCTTGCTCGCGATCCTCGCGACGTTCGGTTGACGGAAGAGCAGGGTCGTTCGCTCCCCTTCATCGTCATGCCCGGGCTTGACGAAGGAGGGCGGGTGCGCCGGGGGTGCCTTCGCGCCGATCGTTGTGCGCGGATTTGACCCGCTTTCGCGATCCGATCAGGCCGGTCCGACCTGATCGGAGATCGTTCTTCAGCGCGTCGGCGAGCGGCCGAGCACGTCGCCAGGGCCGGTGGTCTTGGTCGTGCGGTTGCCGCCGAAATTGCCGAGGACCTGCTCGAAGAAGCCGAGCTCGCGGCCCTTGGTCGGCGTTTCGCGCGAGACGATCGGGATTTCCTGGTTGTTCTCGTCGCCCTTGACGAGCTGGTAGTCCTTCACGAAGCCGCCGTCGTCGAAGTCGACGATGAGGATCTCCTGCTCGAGCAGCGAGGTGCGGTCGAACGAGGCGGTCTCGGTCTTCTGCGTGATGTAGTACCAGCGCTTGTCGTCGAAGGTGGCGACCGTGGTCGGCGAGCCGAGCAGCCGGCGCACTTGGTCGCGGCTCGTCGCGCCCGGCTTGAGTTCCGCGACCGCGTCCTCGTTCGGCATGTGGCCGTGCACGTTGACGGTGGGCTCGCAGGCGCCGAGGCCGGCGATCAGCCCGGCGCCGAGGGCGATGCCGAAGCAGGCCCTGCGCAGCCGGCGGGCCGGGCTCGGCAGCGGGACGCCGCCTGCCTCGGCGAAGACGCGCGCTGCGCCGGTTGACGGTTTCATGGCGATGCACCTAGTTTGTCTGTCGCGGCCGGCGCCACGGTGCCTCCGGCCGTCCGGCGCCACTCTATCGTCGCCCGCCTCCGCCCTGTCAATCCCAAGCGGCTCGCGCGCAGCATGATCCTTGGTCCGCTCTTCCGCCGGTCCCCCTACAAGGACGCGGCGCATACGCTCTATGTCGAGGCGGTCCGCCAGGCCCGGCAGCCCTCGTTCTATGCGTCCTGCGGCGTGCCGGATACGCTCGACGGCCGCTTCGACCTGATCGTGCTCCACGTCTTCCTGGTCATGCGGGCGCTCGCGCAGGCGGGCAAGGCCGGCCAGAAGATCGGCAGCGCCGTGCTCGACGTGATGTTCGACGACATGGACATGAACCTGCGCGAGATGGGAGTCGGCGACCTCAGCGTGGGCAAGAAGGTGAAGGCGATGGCGCGCGCCTATCATGGCCGCGCCAGGGCCTATGGCGAGGCGCTGGCGCCCGATGCCGCGCCGGGTGTGCTCGCGGCGGCGCTCGACCGCAACCTGTTCGGGCGCGACGAGCCGACACGGGAACAGCTCGATTCGCTCGTCGGCTATGTTCAGATCGCCGCTGCGGCAATGGCCCGCCAGCCCGCCGAGGCGGTGGTCGAGGGGCGCATCGCGTTTCCGCCGGCCCCGGCGCTCGCGGGCGTGGCCGATTGAACCCGCCAGGGCGCGTCGCTATGTTGCTCTGACGCGCCCCGAGCGGCTTCCGCCCCAACCGGCACCAGCGGGGATCCAACCGATGACCGAACCATCCGATGCCAGGCCGGCCGAGCCGGCGCCCGAATTCTCACGCCCGATCACGGTCAGCAGCCTGCCGGCCGCGGGCGTCGTGCGCGAGATCAGCGCCGGGCCCGAGGAGCGCGCGGCGCTGGCGCGCCGCTTCCGGATCGCCGCCATCGGGGCGCTCGACGCCCGGCTGCGGGTGACGCCGCTGCAGGTCGACGACGCGACGGGCGTGCGCGTCATGGGAAGCTTCACCGCGCGCGTGACGCAGACCTGCGTGGTGTCGCTCGAGGATTTCGAGACCGAGCTCGCCGAGGATCTGCGGCTCGACTTCCTGCCCGCCACCGTCGGCGAAGCGGGCGGCGAGGCCGTGTTCGACCCCGAGGAGGACGTCGAGCCGCTCGAGGGCGACGTGCTCGACCTCGGCGAGCTGGTCGCCCAGTACCTTTCCCTCGCGCTCGACCCGCATCCGCGGCGTCCCGGCGTTAACCATGGCGCCGATGACGCGTCACGCGAGGAAGCCGGGGAAGGCGGGGCTTCCGGCCCCTTCGCCGTGCTTGGCGAGTTGCGGCGCAGGATGTAATGTCTCGCCGCCCGATCGGCGGGGGGACCATATTTGGCATATTCGCGGGGTCCGGCGCCGCCGGCCCTGCTCCCGAGGCTGGAGAGTGAATTCATGGCTGTTCCGAAGAAAAAGACGTCCAAGTCCCGCCGCAACATGCGTCGGTCCCATCACGCGCTGAGGCGCCCGAGCCTGTCGGAATGCCCGAACTGCGGCGAAACCAAACAGCCGCACCACGTCTGCCCGGCGTGCGGGTACTATGACGGGCGCGAGGTCATCGAGCCGGCTCAGACCGCCTGAACCGGCCGGCGCGGAGCGCGGCGGCGATGCCGAACGAGATTGTGCTGGCCCTCGATGGGATGGGAGGCGACCAGGCGCCCAAGATGGTGGTGCGCGGCGCGAACATCGCGCGCGTGAGGCATCCGCACGTCCGCTTCCTCTTGTTCGGCGACGAGAACGCGATCGCGCCGCATCTGCGCCGCTACGGCAAGCTCGCCCAGGTCTGCGAGGTTCGCCACACCAGCGAGATGATCGGCGCCAACGACAAGCCGTCCCAGGCGATCCGCAAGGGCCGCCAGTCGAGCATGCGGCTCGCGATCGACGCGGTCGACAAGGGCGAGGCGCACGGCGTGGTCTCGGCCGGCAACACCGGCGCGCTGATGGTGCTGGCGCGGCTCGTGCTGAAGACGCTGCCGGGCATCGACCGGCCGGCGATGGGCTCGATCTTCCCGACCCAGCGCGGCGAGTCCGTGATGCTCGACCTCGGCGCCAACATCGAATGCAACGCGCACGAGCTGGTGCAGTTCGCCGTGATGGGCGAGGTCTTCGCGCGCACCGTGCTCGGCGTGCCGCGGCCGAGCGTCGGCCTGCTCAATGTCGGCTCGGAGGAGTTGAAGGGCGGCGAGACGCTGCGCCAGGCCGCGCAGTTCCTGCGCGAATCCGGCCTGCCGATCAACTTCCACGGCTTCATCGAGGGCGACGACATCGCCGCCGGCACGGTCGACGTCGTGACCACCGATGGTTTCACGGGAAACGTCGCGCTCAAGACCGCGGAAGGCACGGCGCGGCTCTACAGCGAGTTCCTGCGCAGCGCGTTCAAGCGCTCTATCCTAGCCCGCATCGGCTATCTGCTGGCGCGCCCGGCGCTGCGCAAGCTGCGCGAGCGCGTCGACCCGCGCGCCTATAACGGCGCGATGTTCCTCGGCCTCAACGGCGTCACCGTGAAGAGCCATGGCGGCACCGACCACAAGGGCTTCGCCAACGCGCTCGACGTCGCGATCGACATGCTGACCCAGGGGGTCAACCCCAAGATCATCGAGGAGCTGTCCAAGCTCGGCCTGCAGGGGCTTCAGGAGCCGCGAAGGGCCGCCCTCTAGGATGATCCGCTCGCGAATCATCGGGTGCGGCTCCTATCTCCCGGACAAGACCCTCACGAACGACGATCTCGCCAAGCTGGTCGAGACCTCGGACGAGTGGATCGTCGAGCGCACCGGCATAAAGGAGCGCCACCTCGCGGCCGAGGGGCAGACCACCGCCGACCTCGCCGAGCGCGCCGCGCGCAGCGCGCTCGCCTCCGCCGGCCTGACGCCGAACGACGTCGACCTCATCGTGCTCGCGACCTCGACGCCGGACAACACCTTCCCGGCGACCGCGACGCGCGTGCAGGCGCGGCTCGGCATGACGGGCGGCCTCGCCTTCGACGTGCAGGCGGTGTGCGCCGGCTTCGTCTGCGCGCTCTCGGTCGCGGACAGCTTCATCCGGGCCGGCCAGGCGCGCACCGCGCTGATCATCGGCGCCGAGACCTATTCCCGCATCCTCGACTGGTCGGACCGCACCACCTGCGTGCTGTTCGGCGACGGCGCGGGCGCCGCCGTGCTGACCGCGAGCGAGGGCATGGGCACGCCGGAAGACCGCGGCGTGCTCGCGGTCAGGATGCATTCGGACGGCAGGCACTATGACGCGCTCTATGTCGATGGCGGGGTGTCGTCGACCCAGACGGCCGGCCATTTGCGCATGAACGGCCGCGAGGTGTTCCGCCACGCCGTCGGCAACCTGGCGAGCGTGGCCGAGGAGACCATCGCCGCGGCCGGCGTCACGGCCGGCGAGATCGACTGGCTGATCCCGCACCAGGCCAACCGGCGGATCATGGAAGCGACCGCGAGGAAGCTCGCCCTGCCGATGGAGAAGGTGGTGGTCACGGTGGATCGCCATGCCAACACCTCGTCCGCCTCGATCCCGCTCGCGCTCTGCGAGGCGGTGGCGGACGGGCGGGTGCGGCCCGGCCAGCTCCTGGTCTTCGAGGCGATCGGCGGCGGCTTCGTCTGGGGCGGCGCCGTGGTCCGCTGGTAGGAACCCCGCCGGCAGCGGGTGAGTTTGCCCCTCATGCTCCGACGGGCTCGGCATGGGGGCTTCGGTTTCGGGCCTCATTCCGAGCTTGTCGAAGCATGAAGCCGTCGAATTGACTTGCCGCCGCCGCGGCGGCGTGGTTGACGCACAATGTCGTGGAGTTGTAGCGTCTTACCGGGGAAAATTAGAACGAGCGGACCATGGCCGGGCACACGGTCACGCGGGCCGAACTCGCGGAGGCGGTATTCCGGGAGATCGGGCTGTCGCGCAACGAATGCGCGAAGCTGGTCGAGTCCGTGCTCGACCTGGTCGCGGAACGCGTGGCGCATGGCGAAACCGTGAAGATTTCGTCGTTCGGCAGCTTTTCGGTACGCTCCAAGGGCCAGCGCGTCGGCCGCAACCCCAAGACCGGGCACGAGGTGCCCATCCTGCCGCGGCGGGTGCTGGTCTTTCATGCCTCCCACGTGTTGAAGGACCGCATCAACAAGCAGGCGACGGGTGCCGAGGGCGAGCGCCCGCAAGCGGAGACGTCGGATCTCAAGCCGGCCAGCGAGGCCATACCGCCAAACACAACCGAGAGCGCATAAGGTGCAGCTTCGGAGTGAGGGCTCATTGGACATGACCGGCGCGCCGCCGGACCCATCGAGACATGGCGCCGAGAAGGCGCCCGGTGCCTTCCGTACCATCCGCGAGGTGTCCGACGAGCTCGGCGTGCCGCAGCACGTCCTGCGTTTCTGGGAGAGCCGCTTCGGCCAGGTCAGGCCGTTGAAGCGTGCCGGCGGCCGCCGCTACTACCGGCCCGAGGATGTCGAGCTGCTGCGGCGCATCCAGGAGCTGCTCTACCAGGACGGCTACACCATCCGCGGCGTGCAGAAGCTGTTCCGCGACGGCGGCGTCAAGGCGGTGCGCGCCGCGCCGCCCGCTACGGCCGCGCCGGCGCCGTCTTCGCGCGACCCCGCCGGCCCGGCCGAGGCCGGGGCGACGGTGCGCGCCGCTCAGAAGCCGGCGCCGAGCGTGGAGCCGCGTGCCCCCCAGGCCGCGCCGGCGGCGCGCGCCGGCGTAGCCGGCGGCCTCGATGCCGAGGCGCGCGGCCGTCTCGATGCGATCGCCCGCGAGCTCGACGAGCTTCTGGTCCTGATGCGCGCCCAGTTCGGCGGATAGAGGGGCCGAGCCCGCCGACCTCGCGGTCTGCACCGATCTCCTCGAACGGATCGAGCCAGGGAACAGGCCATGAGACATGGGGCAGCCGCGGCCGTCGCATTGACGCTCATGGGCGTTCTCGCCGCATGCGCGACGGCGCCCGTCGAAGAGATCAGGCAGTTCAAATCCAGCCTGGACAACCTGGACGGCGCCGCGACGCCGATCCTCGACGATCTTGCCGTGGCCGAACGCCAGAACTGGCAGCGCATTCGAGAGCTCGAGGCGAGGCTGGGCGATGCCGGCGGTGCGGCGGGAGACTGCACGGCGCAGGGCATTTCCGGCCCCAACGGCCTGATCCTCGTCAGCAGTTTCTGCGACGACGATGCCAGGTACATCTCGGCGCTCGACGACCCGCCTGCCACGGCGCGGCTGAGGCGCGGCATCGAAACGGTCAATGCCTTCTCGACCGCGCTGGTTGCGCTCGTCGATGGCAGTCACGCCGAAGCCGGCGCGGACGAGGTCATCCGGCTCGGCAGCGAGATCACAGGCCTGCTCAGCGCCGCCGGGGCCGGGCCGGCGGGAGCCGGCGCCAACGCGATTCTGGGCAGCAACGTGCTGGCGCCGCTCCGGCCGATCGTGGACCGGCTGGCGGTCGTTGCCGACAACGCGCAGGCGAAGGAGCTGATCCTGGAAAACGAGGCCGCGGTCGGCGGCCTGATCGACGGCCTCGAGGCCGCGATACCCAAGGTCTTCAATCTGCTGATCGCCGATGACGTCGTGAAATGGGCGCGGCAGGGGCCGGGACTTCCCGTCGCCGAGGCGGAAGCCGACATCGCGCGGGTCGAGGGTTATCGGCGCCTGCTGGCGGACTACTCCCTGCTGCTCGACCGCTCGCGCACGGCATGGCACGCGGCAGTGGCGGCGGCCCGTGCCGAGACGCCGGTTTCGATCGGTTCCCTGGCCGATCTCGCGGGCGAGATCCGCAAGGACGCCGAGGCGGTTCGCCGCTCGCAAGCCGAGTTTCGCACGCGCCCGCGCTAGAGGCTTCATGGGGGATCGCCATGTCGAATGAGACCCGCGCCGCAAGTGACTCGCTGCTTCGCGCGCTTCGTGCGCTCGGCGACCGCCATCGGGCGACCACGGATGCGGCGGAGCGGGCCGAGATCGAGAAAGCGATGGACGTCGTCGAGCTCGCCTTCCGGCGGCTTCTGACGGCCGACCTCCTGAATGCCGCCGAGCAGGTGAGCCAGGCGGCGACAGCGCTGGAGAAGGCGATCGCGGCCGCCCGCCAGGGCCCTTTCGACCGCTATCTCGTCGAGATCGGCGAGGTGCTCGCGGGCCTCGAAGCGGCGCGCGGCGCGTTTCATTCGATCGACCGGCTCGAGGCCGTGCCCGCGCGCGCGTTCGCGGCACCCGGACCTGTCGCGGCACTCGCGGCGGCCGCGGCGCCGCCGGGCGGCCTCGGCGCGCCGTCCACCGGGACCGATTTCGAAGCCCTCAGGAACGAGTATGCGGCGTGGTTCAAGGCGTGCAGGACGCGGCCGGAGCGCACCGACAACATCGCGTACTATCTGAAGCGGCTCGCCCAATACAAGGAACGCTACGTGCAGGTCAGCCAGCCGCTCGGCATCCCGTGGCTGTTCACGGGGATCCTCCATGCCATGGAGGCCGGCTTCAACTTTGGCAGCCACCTTCACAATGGCGACCCGCTGACCGCCCGGACGGTCCGCGTGCCCAAGGGCCGGCCCGCGGCCGGCCAGCCGCCCTTCACCTGGAACGAAAGCGCCGCCGATGCGCTCAGGCTGAAAGGCCTTCACGAGATCACCGACTGGTCGGTGCCGCGCCAGCTCTATTTGTTCGAGAAGTTCAACGGGTTCGGCTATCGGCGGATGGGCCGGCCGACGCCCTATCTCTGGAGCTTCTCGCAGCTCTACGAGAAGGGGAAATACGTGGCCGACGGCAAGTTCGACCCCGAAGCGGTCTCCAAGCAGTCCGGCGCCGCGGTGATCCTCAAGGAAGCCGTGGCGAAGAAGCTCTAGGATTCCTCGATGAGGTTTGTTTAACGGTCGGCGTGCTAGAAGCCCTCGACGTCGGCGGGGGCGTCGTCCGGCGCGAGGGCCGAGCCATGCTGATCTCTCCGGCATATCGCACGCTGAACCAGCAGCTGCACGAGGCGCGCAGCGACTACGGCAAGAGCGGCGCGCGCTGGGCCGAGAGCGTGGCGCAGATCGCCGACAAGATCGGCGCGGCCAGCATCCTCGACTATGGCGCCGGCAAGGGCACCCTGGCGCGGGCGCTCGCGGGGCGGGCGATCCGCCAGTACGACCCCGCGGTGCCCGGCATCGACGCGCCGCCCGAGCCCGCCGACCTCGTGGTCTGTACCGATGTCCTCGAGCATATCGAGCCCGAGTGCCTGGACTCCGTGCTCGACCATCTGCGCGGCCTGACCCGGCGGGTGCTGCTCGCCGTGGTCGCGACGCGCCCGGCCAAGAAGACGCTGCCCGACGGGCGCAACGCCCATCTCATCCAGGAGCCCGTGGAATGGTGGCTGCCGCAGCTCTGGCCGCGCTTCCACGTCAAGCGCTTCGACGACCTCGGCGGCGAGTTCGTGGCGATCGGCGTGCCGCGCCAGGATGGCCGCCACTGATGTAGCCGCCCGGCACGGCGCATCGCGCGCATTGAGCCATGCGGCCGCTGCCGCTATAGTCGCACCCCTGGAACGGGGCCGGAGATTTCCGGCCCTCGTCGTTCGGAGCGTAGCGCAGCCTGGTAGCGCATCAGTCTGGGGGACTGGGGGTCGCGGGTTCAAATCCCGCCGCTCCGACCAATTCCTTCATCCAACTTCCATCAAGCCCCGAGGTGGAGCCCCGCCTACCGACGCGCGGTAGGGCGGGGATACGCCGCACTGGGCGCGGCGGCACGCCCTGTTGGCACGGGCGGACGACGCGGCCCCGTCCGGAACCAGAGTCCCCTCCAGGCGGTTGTTCAGACGGCAAGCCATCGAACCATGCGGAGTGCGCCGCCCATGCGCTATCTGTTCGTGCGCTATCTGTCGATCGCGATTCCGCTCGCATTGCTGGCTGCTTGCAGCAGTGAGCCACGCGAGCTCAGCGCCAACGACAGGGCCGTGGTGTACGTGGTCAGCAAGAACGGCATCGACGCCGCGGAGGACGCGGCCGAGGAGCATTGCGCGGAATACGGGCGTTCCGCGCATTTGCGCAACGTCGCCAAGTACGGCGAGGACAGGCACGTCTTCTTCGACTGCGTCTGAGCCCATCCTCCAGCCGGCGCTGAGCCCCGCGCGGCGTGATTTCGCCGTGCGGGGCTTCGTTGTGGGATCGGGCCGGCCGGCGAGGTGAGGGGAGAGCGGCTATGGCGGCGCGCCCGCAGCCGGGGCCTATTGTCCCTCCGAGCCGGGCGCGCGGGTGCGCCAGAGGACCGCGATGAACGCTCCCTTGGCGCGCGGCAGGATCACCAGCATCAGCGCGAAGGCGATCGCCGGCCAGACGAGCATCGAATACCACTCGGGCCACGGCGCGCGCTCTTCGACGGTGAGCAGGAGCGGCGCCAGGATGTGGCCGACGATGAGGATCGTCAGCCACGCCGGACCGTCATCGGCCCGGATGTGGCCATAGCCTTCGCCGCACGCGGCGCACTGGGCAACCGGCTTCAAGTAGCCCATGAACAACCGGCCGACGCCGCAGTTCGGGCAACGCCTTCGTATCGCGCGCATCAAGATGCGCAGCATGGGCTGGCTACGTCCGGATTTCATCGGGCGAGAATAGCTTGGCGTGGCTAGGAAACGCTGAAAGCTCTCACCGTTCGGACCGTTTTGCGGCGTGGCATCGCGTCGCAGGCATCCGCCGGCCAGTGTTCCGATGGCGGCCCGGATCGGGCGGCCGGAGGCCGCGCCGGAACGGCTAGAAAAGTGAGCCCCGGCGCGGGCCGGGGCTCCAGTTTTTGGGAGGGATGCCGCGCAGGGGGTGCGGCGGCATCGCGATAGCAACGCGCGGCGCGGCTCGGTGTTCCCGTTCGAGACGGCAGGCCGCCCGGCAGAATGATGGCCGGGCCGCTCAGCCCTTCGACATCTGCTGGATCAGCTGATGGGTCAGCTCGCCGGTCTCGGGCAGGCCGCGGTCGCGCTGGAACGCCTTGACCGCCTCGCGCGTGCGCTTGCCGATCAGGCCGTCGGCCGGGCCGGGGTCGTAGCCGAGCCGCTGGAGCGCAGCCTGGGCGGTCGCGACGTGGTTGGCCCTGAGCGGCACCTGGGCCAGCTGCTCGGGCGTCATGTGGGCAAGCGCGAGGTCGCGGTTGCGCGCCGCCTTGTCGCGCTTCTCGCCCGGCGGATAATTCGCCGCCGCGCGGTCGAGCCAGCGATAGGCCTCGAGATAGTTGACCGGCCCGCCACGGCCCTTGGCGTGCATGAGGCCGAGGTTCATCTGCGCCGCGGCGTTGCCGTTCCGCGCGGCCTGTCGGTACCAGCGCACCGCCTCGGCATCGTTCTGCGCCGTGCCGAGGCCCTGGTCGTACATCACGGCGAGGGTGAACTGGGCCTGGGAGTCGCCCTGTTCGGCAAACCGCTTGATCAGCGGGAACGCGGCCGCGTAATCGCCCCGTTCATAGGCCGCGTTGGCGTCCGCCGCGTCGTCCGCGAGCGCGGGCGCAACGAGAGCGATCGAGAAGAGCAGGGCGAGCAGCAACCTCATCATGGCGGCGGAGTTTATGGGCGTCGCCTCCGATCGCAAGTGTCAAATTTTCGCGACCAGGCCTGGGCTCCCGAGCGCCGTGACGGGCTCAATGGCCGGCCTCGGGCGCGGTGAGCCGGAGCGCCGGCGCAGGCGCCTTGGCATGGCCGGCATGCCCGGCATGGCCGTCGGGTTCCACATGCTCGACCCAGCGATACGCGCCCTCTTCGCATTCCTGGATCGTCTCGAAGTAGATCGTCTGACCTTCGGCGTCCGGCAGCTTCGCCCTGAACGCGAACTCGTCGTAATGGGCGTCGGGCAGCGGGCCGCCACGCCAGACAATCTCGCGCACGTCCTCGGTCACCGTCGCGCCGTACCACTCATAGGGCTCATCGAGCGGTTCGAGCTTCACGGCAAGCTGCCAGCCCGGCTTCGGCATCGGCTTCGCACGCTTGACTCCTTCGGGGATCGTCACCCGGACGGCGACGGTGCCGGAACCGTCGCAGCCATGCGTGATGCCGATCACGGCCTTGTAGAAGCTTCCGGCCGGCGCGCTGGTGTGCTCCAGCGTGGCGTGGGCATGGGCGCCCGTCGCAGCGACCAGCACAGCGAGCGTGGCCGGCAGCGCGATCAAGGCATGGGCAAAACGTTTCATGGCATGGCTCCCGATTGGTCGCGTGGCATTACCAGGCATAGGAGACGCCGAAATAAACGGCGCGGCCGTCGCCGGGGTAGAAGATCGAGGGGTTGTTGGCCGGCCCCGGGATCACGTCGGTCAGCGCGATATAGGTTTCGTCGGTCAGGTTGCGTCCTTCGAGGAAGACGCTGAGCCCCGCGCCGGCATCGTAGCCGAGGGTGAAGCCGAGCAGCGCATAGGCCTCGGTCTTCAGCGTGTTCGCGTTGTCGACGAAATAGGCCGCGGGCACCCATTCGAGGTTGGGGCCGCCGTAGAAGCCGTCCGGATGCGTGTAGCGCAGCTCGGCGCGCAGATAGTGCTTCGGGATGCCGGGGATCGTGTTGTCGCCGTAGCTGGCATCGCCGTCGAAGGAGAAGTCGCTCAGCGTATAGGCCTGCCGGAGCGTCAGCCGGTCGGTTTCCCCTTCGAGCGAGGTAGCGATGCCGCGCAGCAGATCGACCGCGAGGCCGAGCTCGATGCCCTGATGGATCGTCTCGGGCAGGTTGCGCACCGTGCACTGGTTCACCCCGAAGACGCCCGACGTGTTGGTGCATTGCAGCTCGTTGCGCAGCCAGGCGCGATAGAGGCTGACGTCCCACGAGATGCGGCCCGCCGTGCCGCGCGTGCCGACCTCTGCGGTGATCGCGCGCTGCGCCTTGACCGGGTTGTAACCCTGGAAATCGAACAGCGGGAACACGAACCTCGGCAGGTCGATCAGGTCGGGCGGCTCGAAGCTGCGGCTGAGGTTCGCGAAGAGCTGCGCCTCGGGCGCCGCGTCCCACAGCACGCCGAGCTTTGGGTTGACGCTGCGGAACCATTTGCTGTCGCTCTGGTCGCCGTCGGAGACGATGCGGTCGTCGGTGCTGCGGCCGGCGAGCGTGCCCTGCGCGCCGGCGATCAGCCGCAGGTCGGGCAGCAGCGCGAGCGCATATTCGCCGTAGAGCGTGGCGTTGGTCGCGTGCTGGTCGAGATCGGCGACGAGTGCGCCCCTGGTGCCGCCCGGCGCCGGCACGTAGCGCCGGTCGTCGGCCGTGCTGGTCGCGAGGTTGAGGCCGACGGTCCATGTCCCCTCCAGGCCGAGGGCATCGCCGGCTCCCTCGGCCCGCGCGAACGCGCCGCCCGCGAGCGAATCCTGATCGAGGAGCTGGAAGCCCGGGATCGGGTGGAACAGGGTCCAGTGATAGGCATAGGCGCCGAGCGCGATCTCGGCGTCGTCGAGCGCGATCACGGTGCGGTTGGCGAGCCGCTGCGCGGTGATGTCGTGCGCGCTGCCGAAGGGCGCGTTGGTCGGCCCGGCCTGCTCGGGATCCGCAAGTGCCTGCGCCTTGGTCAATGCGCTCACGGTCTCCTGGTCGATGTCGCTCAGGTTGAGATAGAAGCGGGTCTCGACATTATCGGCGATGCGATAGCCGAGATTACCGGCGAGCCGCCGGCTGTCCTGCTCGCTGTGGTCGCGGAAGCCGTCGGAGAGCAGCAGCGTCGGCGTGATGACGTAGTCGAGATCGCCCGAGACGCCGGCGGCCTGCGCCCGCAGGCGGCGGAAGCCGAACGAGCCGACCTCGCCGCGCAGGAGATAGGGCTCGGCGCTGTAGCCGGTCGGCATGACGAAGTTGAGCGCACCGCCGAGGCTGGCCGCGCCGTATTCGAGCGCGTTGGCGCCCTTGTAGACCTCGGCATACTGGTAGGCGAGCGGGTCGAGCTGCTGAAAATCGCCCTGGCCGTCCACCATGTTGTACGGCACGCCGTCCTGCAGGAGCTGCACGCCGCGCAGGTGGAAGTTGCGCGCGATGCCGGAGCCGCGGATCGAGAGGCGCGAATCCTCGCCCCAGCGCGCCTGGGCGAGGACGCCGGGGGTGAAGTCGAGCACGTCCTTCAGGGTCTTCGGCGCCGGGCTCGCGAACTGATCGGGCTCGACGACGGCAACGCCGCCTGGCGTTCTCCTCAGTGCCTCGGCCGCTTGCGCCGGCGCCGGGTTGGTCAGAGTCAGGCTGAGGCTGTCGAACACCTCGATCGCGGGCAGGGTGTGAACCGGCTCGTCGGCAAGGCTCGGGCGAACGGTCGCAAGCGCCGCGCCGGCAAAGGCGAGCGCCGCAGCGCGCCGCATGCGTGCGCCACGCTGGATGGGGCAATCCATGATGATGTCTCTCCATGTCGGAATGACGAACGACGACACGCGGCACGCCGCCGGTGAGGGCACCGTGCGGCAGCCGCAGGTTCAATCGATGGTCAGGCCGAGATGGGAGGCGCGCGCGCGAGCCTTGGGCAGACGTCGCTCTGGGCTACTCGCGACGATGCGTCGTCGGTGACGACCGCGAGCAGGACCGGCGCATGCGGCAGCGTCTCGACATGCGACGGCGCCACATAGGTCGAGACATCGTGCAGGGAGAAGCAGACCGGGCAGAGCGGCGGCTTAGGTTTCGGCTGCTCGACCGGAACGCCGTCATCGTCGAGCTGGACGTAGGTGATGCCGCCGGGCGAGCAGATCGGCACGAGATTGCCGGCGGCGGCATAAGGCGTGCCGTGCACGACGCCGATGGCGAGCGAGACCAGCACGCCGACCAGCGCAAGCAAGGCGGTCGCGCGCCTGCGCCCGATCAAGCTGACGGTACGAATCGTTCTCCGCCTCACCCGCCTGTCCTTCGCCGGGCCGGCATGGCCCGTGCTTCATTTTTTCCTATGCTGACACGATAGGCGCGGCGGCGCCGTGTGACAATTCACCGCGCGGGCGCTGCCCGCGCTGCGTGCATGGCGCCGGGCCGCCGAGGCTTGTCGGCATCCGCGGCGCCGCCTCATAATGAGGACGAAACAACACAAAATCCCCAACCGCGTCACCAGGGAGACTCGCGATGAAGCTATCCACCGATCGGATCCTGATCACCCATGTCGGCAGCCTGCCGCGCTCCGACGCGGTCTCGGAGGTGCTGCTCGCCAAGGAGGAGGGGCGGCTCGACTCCGAAGCCCGCTTCGAGAAGGTGATCGCCGAGGCGGTCGTCGAGGTGGTCAAGCGCCAGGTCGAGGCCGGCGTCGACGTGGTCTCCGACGGCGAGATGGGCAAGATCGGCTACGCCACCTACATCAAGGACCGGCTCACCGGCTTCGAGGGCGACAGCCCGCGCCGCGTGCCGGCCGACATCGAGAAGTTTCCCGACTACATCAAGATGATGAGCGCGAGCGGCCAGACGCCGAAGATCAAGCGGCCGCGCTGCGTGGGCCCGATCGAGGTCAAGGACCGCACCCCGCTCGAGCGCGACCTCGCCAATTTCCGCCGCGCGGTGGACGCCGCCGGCGCGCACGACGCCTTCATGCCGGCCGCCTCGCCCGGCGTCATCTCGGTGTTCCAGCCGAACGAATACTACAAGAGCGAGGAGGCGTATCTCGAGCGGCTCAGCGAGGTGATGCGCGAGGAGTACGAGGCGATCGTGAACGCCGGCTTCGTGCTGCAGATCGACTGTCCCGACCTCGCGATGGGCCGCCACATCGCCTACAAGAACGAGAGCGACGACGAGTTCGTGCGCCACGCCGAGGTGCAGATCGAGGCGCTCAACCACGCGCTCGCCAACGTGCCGGCGAACATGGTGCGGCTGCATCTGTGCTGGGGCAATTACGAGGGGCCGCACATCTGCGACATCCCGATGCGCAAGATCATCGGCACGGTCCTGAAGGCGAAGCCGCAGGCGCTTTCCTTCGAGGCCGCCAACCCGCGCCACGCGCATGAGTGGGCGGTGTTCAAGGAGGTCAAGTTGCCCGACGACAAGGTGCTGCTGCCCGGCGTCATCGATTCGTGCAGCAACTACATCGAGCATCCCGAGCTGGTCGCCGAGCGCATCTGCCGCTTTGCCGACATCGTGGGCCGCGAGCGGGTGATCGCCAGCAGCGACTGCGGCTTCGGCACCTTCGTGGGCTTCGGCAAGGTGTTCCCGGAATTCGCCTACATGAAGTTCAAGGCGATGGCCGAGGGCGCCGAGCTCGCCTCGAAGCGCCTGTGGCGGCGCGCCGCCTGAATCGGCATCAGGTCCGACCGGGCTGCCAGGGCGCTCCGGCTGCCCTATCTACCTTCTTGGATGAAGCGGCGAGGGGTGGGCGGTTTCCCGTCCGGTGCGACGAGGAAACCGCCCCGATGCCTTGGCCGCTGGATATTGCGTCGCAGCAACGGACTGGACTCCACGGCCGAAATCGGCAACGATCCGGCTATTGCGTTGCAGCATGACGGCTCCAGCCATCCCCCGGCCGGGTTCGCCAGAGGAGAGCGCGCGATGTCCCATCCCGTCCGCCAGACCGCCTTTACGGCCCCGGTGGCGCGGCTGCCCGACCCCGAGGCGGGCTCGTCCGGCCGGGCACGCCGCGGCTTCGGCGCCACGTTCGGCATGATCATGGGGAGGTCGAGATGAGCACGGCTCTTGCGATGTCGGCTGCGGCGCCCAAGGTGGTGCAGACCGTCGCCGATCTGCGCGCGGCGGTCGGCGCGTACCGCGCCGAGGGCGAGCGCATCGCCGTGGTGCCGACCATGGGCGCGCTGCACGCCGGGCATCTCGCTCTGGTCAAGGCCGGGCGGCGCGAGGCCGATCGCATCGTGGTGACCATCTTCGTCAACCCGGCGCAGTTCGCGCCGAGCGAGGATTTCGCGGAGTATCCGCGCACGTTCGAATCCGATCTCGCCAAGCTCACGACGCTCGGCGTCGAGCTGGTCTTCGCGCCGAACGTCAACACCATGTACCCGCCCGGCTTCGCCACCAGCGTCAGGGTCGCGGGGCTGAGCGAGGGCCTGTGCGGCGCGCTGCGGCCGCAACTCTTCGGCGGCGTGGCGACCGTGGTGACCAAGCTGCTCAACCAGGCGGGCGCCGACGTCGCGATGTTCGGCGAGAAGGACTATCAGCAGCTCCTGGTCGTGAAGCGGATGGTCGCCGATCTCGACATCCCGACCAGGATCATCGCTGTGCCGACGGTGCGCGAGCCGGACGGCCTCGCCATGTCTTCGCGCAACGCGTATCTCACGGCCGATCAACGCCGCGTCGCGCCGCTGCTCAACCAGACGCTCAAGAGGCTCGCCGAGACCGTGAAGCGCGGTGGCGACATGTCGGCTGCGGTCAATGACGGCTTCGCGGCGCTGCGCACGGCCGGCTTCGCCCCGATCGACTATCTCGCGGTCTGCGACGCCGAGACGCTCGCGCCGCTCGAGCGGCTCGACCGGCACGCCCGCGTGCTCGGCGCCGCCTGGCTCGGCGAGACCCGGCTGATCGACAACATCCCGGCCTGAGAGCCCTCACCCCGACCCTCTCCCCGCAGGGGAGAGGGATACGCAGGCTTGGCGAGCGATCAGCGAGCCTAGCCGAAGTTGGGTGAGAGGATGCTTGAGTCGAAAACGAAACAAGGGCCGCTTCCGCGGCCCTTGCCTTGTTCGTCGTTCAACCGGCGCCGGCTCAGTGGTGGTGGTGGCCGCCGCTGCCGGCCGGCGGGTCGATGCCGTCGTCATGCCGCCCCTTCACGATCAGGCCCTTCGCCGCATAGAAGATGCCGACCATCAGGATGCCGGTGGCCAGTATGACGAGAAGCGGTACGCCAAGATCCCAGTGCATCGTTCGGCTCCGGTGGAAGCTCGTTCTGCCGGCTGCTTAGCCTTGGGCCCGTCCGGCTGTCAAGCGCCGGGATGTCGCAGCCGGGCCGGCCGCGTCATTCGCATTTGACGAGGGCGAACACGGCGGCGGAGGTCGAGCCGTCGGTGTGGAGGCGCGGCGCGACCGCCTGGAGCACCAGCCGCTGGCGGCCGTCCACGGTGGTCTGGCCGAGAAAGAGGTGGATGTCGACCTCGTTCCGCCGGCTGCCGTCGAGATAGATCAAGGTCAGCAGCGAGCCCTTGGGCATGCCCTGCACGAAGACGCGCGGCTCCTGGTAGAGCAGCCGCTCGCGATGGCTTATGGGTCGTTCCGGTCGCCCGACCTCGGCCGCGTCCTCGCCGAGGTTCCAGGACACCAGGAATTCATGGTTGACCTCCTCGCTCGGGAGGATATGCAGCGTGCCGGTCATCTCGCCGGCGGCTTCGCCGCGGTGCGCCGCATCCTCGGATGCCCAGACCGGGGTCTTGGCGGCGCACAGCTCGTCCTGGACGTCGCCGCGCGCGGTCACCGACGTCCAGGTGCCGGCGAGCGCCTCGCGATACTGCGCGACCTGCTCGTTCGAGAGCGATTGGGCGAGGGCGCCCGAAGCGCCGCAAAGGCAGATCGCGGCGGCGATCAGCGGGGCACGCACGAGGCGCGGCATCGCATCTACTCCATCGCTCGGACGAGCGGCAACCGGCTCACCGACGCGCGACCATAGCCCGGAACCGGCCGGGGCGGTACTCAGGCTTGGTCGCGCCGCGCGCCGCGGCCGGGCTGGAGCGTGATCAGGAGAACGCCTGAGAGCATCAGCGCCATCGCGATCCAGACGAACAGGCTGTGCACCTCCGCGAAGAACAGGAGGCCCCAGACGAAGCCGAGCACGACGGCGAGGATGTTCATGATCGAGAACAGGAAGGCGCCGGTCATGCGGATCAGGATGTAGAACATCGGCCACATGATCAGGTTGATCACGACCGCGGCGGCGAGCGCGAGGTCGCCGTCGAGGTCCGGCCCCGGGAACAGGTAGAGCTGGCCGGTGCCGAGCATGATCGGCAGGAGCAGCGCCGCGCCCGCGAGCAGCACACCTGAAGCAAGCGCGAAGGGCGGCGTCTCCGGCGGATGGAACAGCTCGGTGAAGACGTTGAGCCCCGCGAAGCAGGCCGGCACCAGGAGGGCGAGCAGCGCCCAGCCCACCATGCCGGCCTCCGGCAGGCTGCCGCTCGGCACCACGACGAAGAGGATGCCGGTGACGCCGAGCACGAGGCCGCCCGTGCTCATCCAGTGCAGCCGCTCGGTGCGCGCGATCAGCGAGAACAGGTAGGTGAAGACCGGCGTCAGGATGACGAGCAGCACCGCGATGCCCGACGGCAGCTTGGCCGCGATGAAGGCGAGCAGCGAGAACGGCGCGGCGAAGCCGAGGATGCTTGAGACCATGTAGGTCAGGACGCGGCGGCTGGTCAGGCGGCGCAGCTCGCCCCGCGCGGCCGCCACCACGAGCAGGATCGCGCCGGCGCCGAACGAATACCAGAAGACGAAGGCGAAGTAGGGCAGGTCGCTCTCGCCCGCCACCCGATTGACCGGGAAGAACAGGCTGAAATTCACGCTCGCGATGGCGAGCAGAGCGAACGGCAGGAGCCGGCGCCACAGGCCCGGCGTCTCGGCCGCGCGCACGCCGCCGCTCGCCATACTGCGGTCTGCCGGCATTCGGGGTCCCCCTCAAAGGCGCCGGTAGCCTACGCATATCGCGCCAAACATCAAGTTGTGATCACAGCTTGAAAGCAAGGGGGCGGGCCAACACAATGGCCCCCCTCAATTCGGAACCCTCGGGAGCGATCGAATGGCCAAGAAGAAGGCGCTGGTGCTCGGCGGCCTCGGCGTGATCGGCCGGAACCTGATCAACCACCTCGCCACGCTCGACGATTGGGAGATCGTCGCGGTGTCGCGCCGCGCGCCGGACGGCGAGATCGGCGCGAAGGCGACGTTCATCTCCTGCGACATGCTCGACAAGGCTGAGACCGAGAAGAAGCTCGGCGGCCTGAGCGACATCACGCACGTCTTCTGCTGCGCGCTCTATGGCGGCATCGACGCGACCAACACCGAGCAGAACCGCCGCCTCGTCGCCTATCCGGTCGAGGTCATCTCGAACGCCTCGAAATCGCTCGAGCGCGTCGTGCTGCAGGAGGGCTCCAAGGCCTATGGCCGCCAGCTCGGCCCGTTCAAGACGCCGGCCAAGGAGAGCGATTCGCGCCACATGCCGCCCAACTTCTACTACGACCAGGAGGACTTCCTGATCGAGTTCCAGAAGGGCAAGAGCTGGACCTGGGCGGTGCTCAGGCCCGAGGCGGTGTGCGGCTTCGCCATGGGCAACCCGATGAACCTGATCCTCTGCTTCGGCGTCTATGCCGCGATCTCGAAGGAGCTCGGCATGACGCTGAAATATCCGGGCGAGCTCGGCGGCTTCAACGCCATCAACCAGGTGACCGATTCCGGGCTGCTCGCGCGCATGACCGTATGGGCCGCGACCGCGCCCAACGCCGGCAACGAGGTCTTCAACATCACCAACGGCGACAACTTCCGCTACGTCAATGTGTGGAGCGACTGGGCGCGCCATTTCGGCATGGAGGTCGGCCAGCCGCAGCGCATCGTCTCGGCCCAGGTGATGCCGGACAAGGCGCCGGTCTGGGAGCGCATCGTCAAGAAGCACGGCCTCTTGCCGATCCCCTACGAGCAGACCGCGGGCTGGCCCTATTTCGACTTCAACATGGACACGAGCTGGGACGTGCTGATGTGCGACGCCAAGCGCATCGACCGCGGCTTCACGGAGATGGTGGATACCGAGGCCATGTTCCTCCGCCTGTTCGCCGAGTTCCGCCGCCGCAAGGTGCTGCCTTAGTACTTCGGTTGCACCATCGTCATCGCCCGGCTTGACCGGGCGATCCATCGGGCAGCGGATTCGTTGCAACCATGGATGCCCCGGTCGAGCCGGGGCATGACGATGGAAGAGGCGGCTCAAGGCTTGCGAAGGAGGCTGCCGTGCGGCAGCCTCTGGGTCGCTGGGCTAGGACCGGCATGGCGGCCAGGCGCGCGGCCGCGCAAGTGTTCCAATCGGCGAGGTTAGGTGATGACGACTCTTGATACGCCCTTTCAGGTTCGCGAAGGCCTGCATGCGACCGAGTTCAAGCGGCTCGCGGTCAACGAGGTGCCGGTGATCGATTTCGGCGGCATCTACTCGCCGAGTTTTGCCGAGCGCAAGAAGGTGGGCGCCGCGGTCCGCGATGCCTGCATGCACATCGGCTTCTTCTACATCAAGAACCACGCCTTCCCGGCGAGCGTGATCAAGCGCGCGCAGGAGGCCATGGCGCGTTTCTTCGCCCTGCCGGTCGAAGAGAAGATGAAGATCCACTATCTCGCTTCGCCCAACCATCGCGGCTATGTGCCGCTCAAGGGCATCCAGGCCGATCACTCGCTCAAGGGCGGCGACCTGCACGAGGCGATCGAGATGGCGCACGACCTGCCGGAGGACGATCCGCACTATCTGCAGGGCATTCGCTTCTACGGCCCCAACAATTGGCCGGCCAACCCGCCGGATTTCCGCTGGGCGCTCGGCACCTATTTCGACGTGCAGCTCGAGCTCGGCGCCACGATCTGCCGCGCCATGGCACTCGCGCTCGACATGCCCGAGGATTATTTCCTCAAGCTCTACACCAAGCCGATGTCGCGGCTCCGCGTCTGCTACTACCCGCCGCACGAGGGCAAGATCGACCCGGCGTTCCTCGGCATCGGCGCGCACACCGACTATGAGTGCTTCACCACCGTCTGGCAGGACGAGCCCGGGCTCCAGGTGCTCAACGCGGCAGGCGAGTGGATCGAGTGCCCGCCGATCGACGGCACCTTCGTCGTCAATCTCGGCGACCTGATGCACAGGTGGACCAACGATCTCTTCGTCTCGACCATGCACCGGGTGATCAACCTGTCGGGCCGGCCGCGCTATTCGCTGGCGCAGTTCTTCGGCGTCGACCATGACGCGGTGGTCGAGGGCCTGCCGACCTGCTGCTCGCCCGAGAACCCGTGGCGCTACACGCCGATCACGGTCGCCGCGCATACCGAGCAGATGGTCGCCAAGACCTATCACTACGCCGGCGATAGCTGATCGCCGGAGGGCCAGAGGTCATCGCGGCGCGCCGGCCCAAGCGATCATCGAGGCACCGCCCGCGCGGTTGGGCGTGGGCGGCGGCCGGGCTGCTCCTGATCGCCGCGCTCGGCGCCGCCGCCGCGAGCTGCTCGCCCCCCCGCGTCATCGAGTCCGCGCGCGTCATGGCCGATGTCGCGGCCGGCACCGGGCCGAGTTCGCTCAAGGAGGAGACGCCCGCGCCGTCCCGCCGCTCGATCGGCTATCGGATCGAAGCGCGCCTCTACGAGGCCGATCTCTACGAGCCCGGGCCGGGTGCCGTGCCCGGCGGCGCGCTTGTGCTGGTGCCGGGCGTCTCGCCGCACGGGCGCGACGATGCGCGCCTCGTCGCGTTCGCGAACAGCATGGCGCGGGCGCGCTTCGTCGTGCTGGTGCCGGAGCTTGCGGGCTTGCGCCAGCTGCGGGTCAGCCCGTCCGACACGGTCGCGATTGCCGACGCGGTGCGCCAGCTCGCCGCGATGACGCAAGCGGGAGAGGGCGAGGCCGCGCTCGGCCTGGTTGCCTTCTCCTACGCGGCGGGGCCGGGGTTGCTTGCGGCGCTCGAGCCCGATGTCGGCCCTACGCTCGGGTTCCTGCTTCTGGTCGGCGGCTATCACGGCGTCGAGGCGCTGGCGACCTTCGTCACCACCGGCCATTTCCGCACCTCGCCACACGAGCCTTGGCGGCAGCGCGCGCCCAACCCGCGCGGCAAGTGGGTCTTCCTGCTGTCGAACGTCGATCGCGTCGATGATGGGCGTGACCGTGCGACGCTTCGCGAAATCGGCGAGCGCAAGTTCGACGATCCCGAGGCCGATATCGGTGCGTTGAGCGCGGCGCTCGGCGAGGAAGGCCGCGCGATCGAGCGCTATCTGAACAACGTCGATCCCGAGCGCGTGCCGGCGCTGATCGAAGGCCTGCCGGCCGGCATCCGCGCCGACATGGCGGCGCTCGACCCGTCCGCGCGCGACCTCTCGGCGCTCAGGCCCAGGCTCTACCTGGTGCATGGCGAGGACGACGCGGTGATCCCCTATACCGAGAGCGAGGCGCTTGCCAGAGCCGCGCCCAACGCGATTTTCTTCAAGGTCGACCGGCTCGCCCATGTCGACCTCGGCCCGGCGGGCTGGCTCGACGCGCTGACGCTCTGGCGCGCCGCCTATCTCCTGCTCGGCGAGCGCTCGGACGCGGCGCTCGGCGTTCGGGAGTAGCGGTCAACCTCCCGCGCGCCTGCACCGCGCGGCGCGGTTCAGGCTGATGGTATGGAGTGCGAGGCCGAGCAGCATCAGGACGGCGCCGATCCAGATGAAGTAGTGGTGGCGCTCGCCGAACAGGAGCGCGCCCCAGCCGAAGCCGGCGAGCACGACGAGATAGTTGAACTGTGAGAAGAACACCGGCCCGGCCATGCGCACGATCTCGAAGAAGGAGACGTAGAACGCGGCGTTGAGAGCGGCGGTTGCCAGCACGGGCCAGAGCGCCGGCCCCGGCAGCGCATAGGCCTGGCCGCTCGCCAGCGCGACGACCGCCATGATCGCGGTGGTGGCGAGCACCATGCCGGCCGCCATGGCGACCGAGCTTGCCGCCGGCGGGCGCAGCAGGCTCGCGCTCACGTTGGTCATGGCGAAGAAGACCGGCGCGAGGAAGGCGAGCAGCAGCCAGCCCACCATCTCGGGCGTCGGCAGGCTGACCTCCGGCACGGTGACGAGCAGCACGCCGCCGAGGCCGAGCGCGATGCCGGCAACGCTCAGGCCGCGGATCCGGTCGAGCCGGAACAGGATCGCGAGCAGGTAGGTGAAGAGCGGCGACAGCACGACGACCAGCGTCACCAGCCCGGCCGGCAGCTTGGAGGCGAGGAAGGCGAGCAGCGAGATCGGCGCCGCGATGCCGAGAATGCCGATCACGACATAGGAGCGTAAGTGCGGCCAGCTCAGCCGCGGCAGCTCGCGGCGCACCAGCGCGACCACGCCGAGCGCCGCGCCGGCGACGACGAGATGCCAGAAGACGAAGCCGAAGGGCGGCGCGCCGGCGTCGGTCGCGATCTTGGTGAAGGAGAAGACCAGCGGGTAGATCAGGCCCGTGGCGACCACCAGGATGGTCGGCACGAGCGTCGGATGCGAGGCAGCGGTCTGCGGCGGCTGGCCCGGCTCGGGCGCGGCTTGGCTCATGCGGGTGAGGGCTCCGGTATGACGCGGCTTGTCAGGCGCGCCGGCGCCGGTATCTTGCATGGCCGACACCCGCGGCGTCCGCCCCCTGACGCGGCGGACCGTAGCAGAAGGGGCAACGGATGACGACCGAGAGGCAATGGCCGGTGCGCTATGCCGGCGATGCTGCGCATGCGATGCGCTGGCTGCGGCAGGAGGGCGTCGAGCGGGTTCGGCTCGAGTGGGTCGACTTCAACGGCATCGCGCGCGGCAAGGCGTTCACGCTGAGCCAGTTCGAACGCGGGCTGGAGCGCGGCTTCCCGTTCTGCGCGACAGCGCTCGCCTTCGACATCAAGGCGAACGTCGTGCCCGGCACCGACCTTGCCGAGAGCATCGGCTATGCCGATTTCGTCGCGCTGCCCGATTTCGCCACCATGCGGCTCCTGAGGCACGAGAGCGCGACCGCGCAGGTGATGGCCGATCTTGTGTGGCCTGATCACCGCCCGGTCGAATGCGACCCGCGCTACGTGCTGAAGAAGGTGACGGCGGAGGCCGAGGCGCTCGGCTTTGCGCCGATGGCGGCGGCCGAGCTCGAATTCTACCTGCTCGACGACCAGCACCGCCTGGTCGACAAGGGCCGCCAGGCCTATTCGCTGCAAAAGCGCGCGCAATGGCTGGCGGAGGAGTACGCGATCCTCGACGCCGCGCGGGCGCATGGCGAGATCGAGGCGAGCCACTACGAGTACGGCCCCGGCCAGTTCGAGATCAACATCCGCTATCGGGACATCCGCGGCGCGGCGGACGACGGCCACCTGTTCCGCGCCACGATCAAGGAGGCCGCGCTCGCCATCGGCCGGCGCGTCACCTTCATGGCCAAGCCGTTCGACAAGGTGACCGGCAATTCGTGCCATATCCACCTCTCGCTCGAGCGCGACGGCCGCAACGCCTTCGCCGACCGCAACGCGCCCGACCATCTGAGCCCGACTTGCCGGCACTTCGTCGGCGGCGTGCTGGCGCACATGAAGGAGCTGACCGCGATCTTTTTTCCGAACGCGAACTCCTACCGCCGGATCGTGCCGGGCCTGTTCGCGCCGATCTCGCTGGCTTGGGGCGTCGACAACCGCACGGCGGCGATCCGCATCATCAACGAGGTAGAGGCGGCGACGCGGGTCGAGCTGCGCGTCTGCGGCGGCGACGCCCACCTGCCGCTCGCCTTCGCCGCTTACCTGGCTGCCGGGCTCGACGGCATCCGCAACCGGATCGAGCCCGGCCCCGCGGCCGCGGGCGACCTCGACGTCGACGGCGCGGTCGAGCGGCTGCCCGACGATTGGGGCCGCGCGCTCGACGCCTTCGAGGCTTCGAGCTGGGTCAAGCAGGCGCTCGGCGCGGTGTTCGTGAAGAACTACGGCACCGTCAAGCGCCACGAATATGACGAATGGCGGCGCACCGTGACCGCGGAGGAGCGCGACAGCTACATCGAGTGGCTGTGAGCGGATAGCCGCCTGCCCGGGATACCCGGCACGGGCGGGTGTCTCGGCGGCGTCACGCGCATTTCGCGCCGCGGGGCGGGAAAGGGCTTCGCTGTTTCCGGGATATCGCGCATAACCTTGTCGTGCGGCTGCCGGCAGCGGCCGGCGAGGGCCCGAGGCGCGACATGCCCCACAACACCGAACCTCTGATCACGACGATCGTCGTCGGCCTGGTGATCGCGTTCGTCCTCGGCGCGGTGGCCAACCGGCTGCGCATCTCGCCGCTGGTCGGCTATGTGCTGGCGGGGGTGGCGGTCGGCCCGCATACGCCGGGCTTCATCGCCGACCAGTGGCTCGCCTCGCAGCTCGCCGAGATCGGCGTGATCCTCCTGATGTTCGGCGTCGGCCTGCACTTCTCGCTGAAGGACCTGCTTTCGGTCCGCGCCATCGCGATTCCGGGCGCGCTCGCGCAGATCGCGGTCGCGACCCTGCTCGGACTCGGCGTCGCGCTCGCGATGGGCTGGCCGCTCGGCGCGGGCCTCGTCTTCGGCGTGGCGCTTTCGGTGGCGAGCACCGTCGTCCTGATGCGCGCGCTCGACGAGCGCCGCCTGATCCAGACCGAGCGGGGCCGCATCGCGGTCGGCTGGCTCATCGTCGAGGACCTCGCCATGGTGCTCGCCCTCGTGCTGATGCCGGCGTTCGCCGCGCTCGGCGGCAAGACCGTGGAGGTCTCGGGCACGCTCATGCCGATCGAGGTGGGCGCCGGCAACGTCTTCCTGACGCTGCTCATCACGCTCGGCAAGGTGATCGCCTTCTTCGCTGTGATGCTGCTGGTCGGCCGGCGGGTGATCCCCTGGATCCTGCACTACATCGCGCATACCGGCTCGCGCGAGCTGTTCCGCCTCTCGGTGCTGGCGGTCGCGCTCGGCATCGCCTTCGGCGCGGCGCAGCTGTTCGACGTGTCGTTCGCGCTCGGCGCCTTCTTTGCCGGCATGATCCTGAGCGAATCCGAGCTCAGCCAGCGCGCGGCGCAGGAATCGCTGCCGCTGCGGGATGCCTTCGCGGTGCTCTTCTTCGTCTCGGTCGGCATGCTGATCGACCCCGCGATCATCGTGCGCGACCCCGGGCCGGTGATCGCGACGGTGCTGATCATCGTGCTCGGCAAGTCGGTGGCGGCGTTCCTGATCGTGCGCGCGTTCGGCCATCCGCCTTCGACCGCGCTGCTGATCTCGGCGAGCCTCGCGCAGATCGGCGAGTTCTCGTTCATCTTCGTCGGCCTCGCGATCACGCTCGAGCTGATCCCGGACTATGGCCGCGACTATGTGCTGACCGGCGCGATCGTCTCGATCCTGCTCAACCCGGTGCTCTTCCTCGCGGTCGACCGCTTCGGCCCGCGCCTCGAACGCGCCAAGGCGGCGGGCGAGGGCGCGGCGGCGGAGGAGGTCGAGGAGGAGAGCGCGCTGGTGCCGACCACGCTCAGCGGCCATGCGATCCTGGTCGGCTGCGGGCGGGTCGGCCGGGTGATCTGCGAGGGCTTGCGCGCCAGGGGCGCGTCCTTCCTCGTCATCGAGGAGCGCACCGAGGTCGCCGAGCGGCTGCGCGCGGGCGGCGTCGAGGTGCTGGTCGGCAACGCGGTCGAGGCGAGCGTGCTGCAGGCGGCCAATGTCGGCGGTGCGCGGCTGCTCCTGGTCGCGATCCCGAACGGCTTCGAGGCAGCCAACATCGTGACCGCGGCCAACGCGATGAACCCGGCGATCGAGACCGTGGTGCGGGTCCATTCGGACGACGAGGTGGAATATCTGCGCCAGCGCGGCGCGCGCCATGTCGTGCTCGGCGAAACCGAGACCGCCATGGGCATGCTCGCCGCCGCGTTCAAGGCCGCCCCGGCCGAGGCGGCCGCGCCCAGCCCGGGCGGAGAGGATCAGCTCGTCGAGCCTGCGCCCGAGTCGGGACGATCCGCCTGACCGGGCGGGTCGGGGCGCGGGCGTCCTAGCGCTGGCGCTGGGCGTGCGCCAATCCGGCCCACCAGTCGGGCGCCGCGGCATCCCCATCGACCGCCGGGTCGTTGGACGGCAAGGCCGGCTCCACCGACTTCAGGTCGAGATAGAGCGCGAGCCCGTCGCCCGCGCGCACCAGGCGTTTCTTCGCCGGGCGCGGCAGCGGGATGCCTTCGGCGCGGCACAAGCGGATCAGGGCCGCCCCCAGGATCTCCGCGTTCAGCTTGAGTTCGCGTGTTTCCTTGGTACGTCTCGTCGACAGGCTGACCAGTCCGGTGATCCGCCCCTTGTCATCCTCGGTGATCCGCACCGCGGAAACCGTGCCGTAGGGGAGCGTGCCGCGGTGCTCGATGAGGCTCGTCACGGCTTTGATGATTTCATTGGTCGAAAACGTGATCTGGCGATGTTCGGAAGGCATGGCGACCTCATGTGAGCAGGCCACGAAAATGCTTCACCGCGACGCTATCCGCGCCGGGTTAATGAAACGTAAACGCCCGCCATGCCTTTGAACGTAACCGATAAATCTCGCTCGCAGCCGATTGTAATCAATGCTCACTCAGGCACATGGATGGTATACGGCCGAGCGACGTTATTTGAGCCAAGTCTCCGACCAGGCGATGCAGGAGGTGCCCGAGGGGTGGCCGGCCATCTTGTCGGGGAAGGTCTTGCCCTTGGCCGCCTTGCCGTTGACGCTCAGCGTCGCGGTGCCGACCGGGGTCAGGCAGCTATAGACGCCCCACTGGCCGGTCATGTTGTTGTTCGGCTCGAGGCGCAGCATGTAAGGCTCGCTGGCGCTGGACCAGGTCATCACGATCTTGCCTTCCGCCGATTCGACCGTCTCGGTATAGGTCGAGCGGAGCTCGCCGCTGCGCGAGAAGCTCGCCTTGACGATCGGCAGGCTCTTGTCGGCGAAGGTCTTGGGGTGGAGCGTTTCTTCCAGGATCTGGATCCAGCGCGCGAAGCTCTCGCTGTCGGCATAGACCTTGATCTTGCCGTCGGTCGCGTCCGACTGGAGGAACAGCACGTGCCCCGGCCCGCCCGGCGAGATCAGCCCGCGCCAATGGGCGACGACCGTGGTGTCGGGCCCGTCCGCGCTCTCCTTAAGACGAATGAACGAGTTCTCGCCGGTGAACTGGACCTTGTTCGGGTCGATCGGCGTGAAGGTCATGCTGTTTCCTTTCTCCCTGTGACGGCGCGTCGGCGCGACGCACCCAGATGGCGTTGTCGTGGAACGCGGCGCCGCCGATCGGCGCGATGGCATCGGCCCCGGTCAGCGCGTTGGTGTTGATGCCCTCTTCGAAGGCGCCGTTCGGCATCACCCCCTCGACCACGATGACGCCGGGCTGCAGCCCATCGAACAGCTCGGCGTGCAGCACGACCGTGCCGCGCGCATTGCCGAGGCGGATGCGCGCGCCGTCCTCGATGCCGAGGTCGGCGGCGTCCTTCGGGTGGATCTTGGCGCGCGGCCGGCCTTCGCGCGACTGCGAGGTCGGCGTCTCGGTGAAGGAGGAGTTGAGCGTGTTGCGCGCCGGCGCCGTGATCAGGCGGAACGGCATCTCGTCGGTCGCCTTCTCGATCACGTCCCAATGGTCGGGCAGGGCCGGCATGTCCGGCGGCGCTTCCGAGAGGCCATAGGCGCGCGGCACGTATTGCTGCCAGTCCGCCTTGAAGTGGAACTTGCCGTCGGGGTGCGCGAAGCCCTTCAGATAGTGCGCGGTCTCGAAGTCCGGCTGCACCTCGATCCAGCGCTTCTCCTTGAGCGTCGCCGCGTCCGGATAGCCGGAGGCCTTCAATGTTTCGTCGATGATATCCCAGGCGCTCATCTCGAAGCCGCGATGCTCGGCGCCGAGGCGCTTGGCCAGCGCGCACACCACGTCGTGGTTGGTCCAGCACTCGCCCGGCGGCTCGACCAGCTTGGGCCCGAACATGACGTGCTGGTGCCCGCCGCCGGCATAGACGTCGTCGTGCTCGAGGAACATGGTCGCGGGCAGCACGATGTCGGCCACGGAAGCGGTGTCGGTCATGAACTGCTCGTGCACGCAGACGAACAAATCGTCGCGCGCGAAGCCCCGATGCACCTTGTTGAGGTCGGGCGCCACGCACATCGGGTTGGTGTTCTGGATCAGCAGGCCGGTGACCGGCGGGCCGTGGCGCAGCGCCTCGGGCTCGCCGCACAGGATCGCGCCGATGCGCGACTGGTCGAGCCAGCGCACGCTCTCGTCTCTCGCGTCGAGCCCTTCGATCAGCGTGCGGTTCCAGGTGTAGATCGCCTCGTTGTTCTTGAATGCGCCGCCGCCTTCATATTGCCAGGCGCCGGTCACCGCGGCGATCGAGACCGCGGCGTGCATGTTGACCTGGCCGTTGCGGCTGCGCGTGAAGCCGAAGCCGACGCGGAAGAAGGTCCGCTTGTTGGTGCCGACCAGGTGGGCGAAGGCCTCGATCTCCGCGATGGAGAGTCCGGTGATCGCCGAGGCCCAGGCCGGCGTGCGCGTTTTCAGATGCGCTTCGAGCTCGCGCGGCGCGTCGGTGTATTTCTCGAGATAGTCCCAGTCGGCGTAGCCGTCGCGGAACAGCATGTGCATCACCGCGCAGGCGAGCGCGCCGTCGGTGCCCGGGCGGACGCACAGATGCATGTCGGCCTGCTGCACGGTCGCGTTCCGGTAGGGGTCGACCACCACGATCTTGGCGCCGCGCTCCTTGCGTGCGCGGGTCGCGTGGGTCATCACGTTGACCTGGGTGTTGACCGGGTTGGTGCCCCAGATCACCACCACGTCGGCGCTTCCCATCTCGCGCGGGTCGGTGCCCATCAGCTTGCCGGTGCCGGCCTCGAAGCCGAGCCAGGCCGGGTTGACGCAGATCGTGGTCCACCAGTTGGAATAGCGCTTGACGTTGCGTAAGCGCTCGATGCCCCAGAACATGAGCTGGCCCATGGTGCCGGCGAAGAAATAGGGCCAGATCGTCTCCGCGCCATATTGCCGCTCGCGCGCGAGGAACGCCTCGGCCACCCGGTCGAGCGCCTCGTCCCACGAGATGCGGGCGAACTGGCGCGAGCCCTTGGGGCCGGTGCGCAGCAAAGGGTGGAGCAGGCGGTCCGGGTGGTGGATGCGCTCGGCGTAGCGGGCCACCTTGGCGCAGATCACGCCCGCGGTGTAGCTGTTGTCGTCCGCGCCGCGGATCCGCCCGATCCGGTCGCGGCCGAGCACCTCCACCTCCAGCGCGCAGGTGGACGGGCAGTCATGCGGGCACGCGCTGTGACCGATCCGAGGGCTTCCGCTTGCCATCCGACGTCGCCTCCTGTGGTGGGCCCGCACCATAACGGGGTTTCGCCGATTTTTCGATCGGTGCATGATCCTGGTCAAGGCTCGTCGCCATAACCCTAAAATCGGCGTGTCAATCGCTTCACGGAAGGGAGAGCGCCTCATGTTCAAACGGATCGTGTTGGCCTATGACGGTACGGATCACGCCAAGCGGGCCTTCGATGTGGCCGTGGAGCTCGCGGTCAAGTTCGGCTCGACGCTCGACATCCTCCATGTCGTGACCCACGGCCATGCGCCGGACGAGGTGGCGGCGTTCGCCCGCGCGGAGCAGGCCGGCGATCCCGATCAGGTCGAGCTCGCCGCCGATGCGGCGAGCACGCTGGCGCCGATCGCCCAGCGCGCCAAGGCCAAGGGCATCAAGCAGGTCAACACCGTCCCGACGCGCGGCGACCCGGCCGATGAGGTGGTCAGCTACGTCAAGACCAGCGGCGCCGACCTCGTGGTGCTCGGCCGCCGCGGCTTGGGCCGGCTCGGCGGCATCCTGCACGGCAGCGTCTCGGCCCAGATCGGCGGCGAGATCGACGCCGCGGTGCTGACGGTCAAGTAGGGCCGGCCCGGCGGCGCATGACCTAGATCAAGGCGGGAGCACGGCGGCCCTGAGACAGTGACGGCAATCATTCGTCCAATCTCGGGGTCGGCCATGTTCCAACGAATCCTGCTCGCATACGACGGTTCCAGCCACGCCAAGCGCGCCTATGAGGTGGCGGTGGGCCTCGCGCTCAAGCTCGGCGCCCGGCTCGACATCGTGCAGGTGGTGGCGCACCAGCACGCGCCCGAGGCGGTCGCCGCCTTCGCCGAAGCCGAGCGCGCGGGCAACCCGGACCAGATCGAGCTCGCGCAATGCGCCGCGAACAGCCTGACTCCGCTGTGGAGCGAGGCGCGCTCGCGCGGCATCAAGGAGGTCAGCGGCGACGTGCTGCGCGGCGATCCCGCGCACGAGATCGTCTCCTATGCGCGGGCGACCGAGGCCGACCTGATCGTCATGGGCCGGCGCGGCCGCGGCCGCATCGAGGGGCTGGTGCTCGGCAGCGTCTCCTCGCACCTGACCAGCCACGCCGAATGCCCAGTGCTGACCGTGAAGTAGCAGCGGGCGCTCGATCGCGACTCCGTGCGGTTTCATGCTTCGACAGGCTCAGCATGAGGATTCTAAGTTTAGGCCTCATCCTGAGCCTGTCGAAGGATGAGGCCGGTCGCGCACGCCGCTTCTATTTGACGACCGTGACGCCGTGCCAGAACGCGACGTGGTCCTTGATGTTGGCGGCGGCGGGCTTCGGGTCGGGGTAGTACCACGCGGCGTTCGGGTTTTCCTCGCCGTCGACCACCAGCGTGTAGTAACGCGCGGTGCCCTTCCAGCCGCACACCGATGTGTGGTCGCTCGGCTTGACGTATTCCCGCTTGAGCGCTTCGGGCGGGAAATAGACATTGCCTTCCACGGTCTCGAACGTCTCGGATTCAGCGACCGTCCGCCCGTGCCACACCGCTTTCGCCATCGCCTCGTCCTTTCCAAGCCGATTCCCTGAAAACATGGCGGCCGGTGCGGCGTGCGGCAAGCCGGGCGGTCTTTACAGCCTCCCTACGGCGCGCAAGGATATCGGCAACCAGGGAGGGTGCGATGGCGGACTACAAGATCTTCAAGCTCGGCGACGTCGTGCTGCAAGGGGGCGCGACGCTGAGGGACGCCAAGCTCGCCTACAAGACCTATGGCACGCTCAACAAGGCGAAGTCCAACGTCGTCGTGATGCCGACCTGGTATTCCGGCCAGCACCAGGACACCGAGTGGATGATCGGCAAGAACGCGCCGCTCGACCCGTCGAAGTATTTCATCATCGTGCCCAACATGCTCGGCAACGGGCTCTCCTCCTCGCCGTCGAACACGCCCGAGCCCTATGACCGCGCGCGCTTCCCGAACGTCACCTACTACGACAACGTGGCCCTGCAGCACCGGCTGCTCACCGAAGAGTTCGGCATCAAGAAGGTTGCCCTCGTCACCGGCTGGTCGATGGGCGCCGGGCAGACCTACATGTGGGGCGCGCTCTATCCCGACATGGTCGAGCGCATCGTGCCGACCTGCGGCGCGGCGCGCTGCTCGCGCCACAACTTCGTTTTCCTCGAGGGCGTCAAGGCGGCGCTCGCCGCCGACCATGCGTTCGCCAACGGCTGGTACGTCAGGCCGCCGGCCAAGGGGCTGCGCGCCATGGCGCGGGTCTATGCCGGCTGGGGGTTCAGCCAGACCTTCTATCGCGTGAAGGAGTACGAGAAGCTCGGCTTCTTCTCGCTGGAGGACTTCCTGGTGCAGTTCTGGGAGGGCTTCTTCATCCATAAGGACGCCAACAACCTGCTCACCATGCTGTGGACCTGGCAGCACAGCGACCTCGGCGACAACCCGGTGTTCAAGGGCGATTTCGACAAGGCACTGAAGGCGATCAAGGCCAAGGCGATCGTCATGCCCGGCTCGATGGACCTCTACTTCCCGCCCGAGGACAACGAGTACGAGGTCAAGCGCATGCCGAACGCGGAGCTGCGCCCGTTCAAGTCGATCTACGGCCACTTCGCCTCGAGCGCCCTCAACCCGAAGGACGTCGCCTTCCTCAAGAAGGCGATCGAGGACGTGATGAAGGCTTGAGCCGTCGCCCAGACGAACCGTGCGAGGCACTCATGCTTCGACAAGCTCAGCATGAGGGCTAACGATGTTTCGGCCTCATCCTGAGCTTGTCGAAGGATGCGGCCTCGCACCTAAAGCAGACCCAGACCAATATCTCACCGCTCCTCCGGCGGCTTGAGCTTGCGGAAGCCGGCCCAGAGCGCCAGGTCGTAGCCGATCTTGAGCCCGCCGCAGAGCAGGAACGGCAGGAAGGGGAGGGCGGCGATAAGGCCGCCGGCCAGCATCGGGCTGAGCGCGGCGGCGAGGCTGCGCGGCACCGCGGTCATCGCCGCGGCGGCGGCGCGCTCCTCCGGCTCGACCATCCCCATGACGTAGGAGGTGCGCGCCGGCACGTCCATCTGCGCGAGCGCCGCGCGCAGCAGCAGGAAGGCGAGGGCGAGCCAGAGCGTCGGCGCGAAGGCGGCGCCGATCAGGAACAGGTTGGCCGGGATGTGGGTGAAGACCATGGTGTTGATCAGCCCGATGCGGCGCGCCACCGGCACCGCGACGAGATAGGAGCCCGACATCACGAGGCCGGCCCAGAAGAAGAACACGCCGGCATCGGCCGCGCCGAAGCCGAAGCGTTCGTGCAGCCAGAGCACCACGATCGATTGCACCGCGAAGCCGCCGGCGAAGGCATCGACGCTGAAGAGCGCCGAGAGCTTGAGCACGAGGCCGCGCGACGGGCCGAGCGGCGGCGTCTTGCGCTCGGGACTCGGCGCGGCGTCGCGCACCGGCCAATAAAGCGGCAGGCAGGCGAGACCAAGCGCGGCGTAGAGCATCAGCATGGCGCGCCATGCCGCGTCGCTCCCGGCGCCAGCGCCGGCGAACAGCTCGGGCGCGCCGGCCGCCAAGGAGCCGAGCGCGCCAGCGAGCCCGCCGATCAGGCTGTAGCGCGCGAAGAGGCCGGTGCGGTGCCGCGCCGGCGTGGCCTCCGCGAGGCCGCGCTGCTCGAGCGGCACGAAGACGCTGACATCGCCCGCGCCCGGGTTGAGCGTGCCGAGGAAGGCGACGATCAGGAGCGGCCAGAGCTCGTCGAGGAAGGCGAAGCCGAGGCCGGTCGCCGCCGTCAGCAGGCAGGACAGCATGAGCAGCTTCCGGCCGCTGACCCGGTGCCCGTAGAGCCCGACCAGGAGGGTGAGGGCGGCCGAGCCCAGCAGGGTGACGCTGCTGATCAGGCCGACCTCGAAGGGCGAGAAGCCGCGCTGCAGCAGGTGGATCGGCAGCAGCACCGCGACGAAGCCGTCGCCGAAGGCACGCAGGCCCCGCGCCGCGAGCAGCGGCGCAGCCACCCGGCCGGTCTCAGGCGGCAGCAGGCGGGGGATGGTCACGGCAATGGCGGGGCGATGGTGGGCGCTACTGGGATTGAACCAGTGACCTCTCCGGTGTGAACGGAACGCTCTCCCGCTGAGCTAAGCGCCCACGCCGCTGGCGGACGGTTCGGGTATAGGGTCTCGCCCCGCGCCGGTCAAGGTGCGCCGCGCCACCCTGCTCTAGCCGATGGCTTCCACCGCGCCGTCGAGCGCCATGAGCAGAAGCTCGACCTCGAGACCGGGGTGTTTTCCATTCAGCACCTCGCGCAATGCAAAGAGCTGGGCCTGGTGGGCGGCGCGTTCGGCGTCGGGGTCCTTCGTGCTGTCGGGCCCGAGGATCACCTTGTAGGCGCCGCAGTCCCGGTGATCGATCACCATGAGCTTCTTGATCCGGTGCAGGCTGATGGCGACCTCGACATGCTCGAAGAAAGTCCTGCCCCAGGCCGGGTACTTGTCGGTCAGGGCGCCGAGGGAGGCGCCGGCCAGGACGACATGGTCGTATTTGTCGGTGAGCCCCCGGCCGTCCATGTAGCGCACCATGTCATCGATCAGCCGGTAGTCCATGCAGGAGAGGAGCAGTGCCTCGGTCGCGGAGGCCTGCGCCCGGCCGATCGGCAGCGTCAGGCCGAACGCGGCGACACCGGCCGCGAGCGAAGCGAGCCTGATGAAGGCGCGCCGGCTCGTGCCGGAGCTCCGCTCATCGGTGTGGTGTGCGGTGAAGCGAGGCTGCAGCGTCATGGCCGGCGTCTCCCGAAGATGCCTGGACTATACCGCGTCGTTGCCACCCGCACGATACATCGCCAACCGCCTTCGCCGCGCACGAACGGCGCTGGAGCAGGTCGGGGGCAGACTTAGGTAGAGACGCCGAGCCGTTCGAGCGCGGCCGGCAGGTCGGCGAAGCGTTCGATCACCGCGTCGCCGCCGAGCGCGTGTGCCGGCACCGGGCTGTAGCCATAGGCGACCACGATCACCGGCACGCCGGCGGCGCGCGCGGCCGCCACGTCGGTTGCCGAATCGCCGACCATGACGGCGTGCTCGGCGCCCCGGCCGAGCTGCGCCAGGGCCTCGTGCAGGTGCAGCGGGTCAGGCTTCTTGGCGGCCACGGAATCGCCGCCGAGCACGGCGCCGAACAGATGCGCCATGCCGAAATGGGCGATCAAAGTATCGGTCGAGGCCTGCGGCTTGTTGGTGCAGATGGCGAGCTTGCGCCCGGCCGCGCTCATGCCGGCGAGCGTCTCGACCACGCCCGGGAAGGGCCGGCTCTCGACCGTCATCACCTCGTAGTAATAGGCGATCAGCCGCTGCACCCAGGGCATCAGCTCGGCCTCGGGCGGCACCGCCGCGCCGTGATGCGCGAGTGCCCGCTCCAGCAGCCGCTTGGCGCCGTCGCCGGCTTGGCTGCGGAAATCGTCATAGCCTACCGGCGGCCGGTCCAGCTCGGCCAGCAGGCGGTTGAGCGCCGCGATGAAATCGGGCGCGGTGTCGACCAGCGTACCGTCGAAATCGAGCAGGATCGCCTCTGGCGCCATGGGGAATGCCTATGCTCGCGCTTCAGATCAGGTTGCCGGGGTCGGTGCCGAGCGCCTTGGCGAGCTTCCTGAGGGTGCCGGTGGTCGCCTCCTTCTGGCCGTTTTCGAGCTGGGAGAGGTAGGGCTGCGAGAGCCCGCACTTCTCCGCGAGCTGCACCAGGGTGAGGCCGCGATATTTGCGCCACGCCTTGATCGCGCTGCTGCCCATGATCTCGGCCTTGACCACTTCGAGCGGGATCAGGCGCTTGGGATCGAGATTCGCCATCACCGCCTGATGCGCGGCGAGGTCGGCGCGATCCTCGGCGGCCTCGCGCAGCGCCTCGAAATCCTCGAAGGGGATCACGACCTGATCGGGCTTGCCGCGGCGCGGCGCCTTGAGCCCCTGCTTGATGGTGTAGGTCGCGGTCAACCTGCCGCCCTCGGTGCGGCGCTTGACGCTCCCGTGGTCGGGTTTGCTCGTCATCGGTATATCTCTCTCCTGTGGCCGATGTTCGTCACGATCAAGGTGTCGTCTTGGACCTGGAACATCGCCCGCCAATCGCCGACCCGCACCCGGTACATGCCGCCGCCGAAGTCCTTCACGTTCGCATGTTGCCTGGTCGCCAGACCTTTCGGGTCCGCCGCGATCTCTTCCAGCCGCACGATCATGTTATGCGCAATCTTCCGGGGAAGGCCGCGCAGGCCCTTGCGGGCGGCGGGATCGAATTCGATTTCCACCGGGCATATATTGCCAACGGGAATATACGGATCAACGACAAAATTGCCAGCAGCAATTCTTCTGCGGTCATGGATAGACGGCCGTACCCGTGCCCGCTTAAGGAGGACGCCTCGAATCGGCCTTGTTCGGGCCTAAGATAGCCGGTCTCCGTGCTGGAAAAAGCCGTCGAATCAAACGATCATGGGCGCTTGAGCGTAAGCCCGCCGATGGACTCCCTCGCCGCCGTCATCCTTGCCGCAGGCCAAGGCACGCGCATGAAGTCGCGCCTGCCCAAGGTGCTGCACCCGATCGCCGGCCGGCCCATGGTCTGCCATGCGCTGGCCGCGGCGCGTGCGCTCGGCGCGGGCCGCCGCGTCGTGGTGGTCAGTCCGGGCGAAGCCGCTGTTGCCGAGGTGGTGCGCCGGTTCGACCCCGAGGCCAGGATCGTCGAGCAGCGCGAGCCGCTCGGCACCGGCCATGCGCTGCGCTGCGCCGAGCCGGCGCTGGCAGGCTTCGGCGGCGACGTGCTCATGCTCTATGCCGACGTGCCGCTGGTCAGGTCAGAGACGCTGGCCGGGCTGGTCGCGGCGCGCCGCGCGCGGCCGGGCGTCGCGCTCGCGGTGCTCGGCATGCGCCCCGCGGCGCCGGGCGCCTATGGCCGCCTCGTGCTCGACGCGGAAGGCGGGCTCGCCTGCATCGTCGAGGCCAGGGACGCGACGGAAGCGGAGCGCGCCATCGGCTTCTGCAACAGCGGGTTGATTGCGGCCGATGCCGCGGTGCTGTGGCGGCTGCTCGGCGCGGTCGGCACCGCCAACGCCAAAGGCGAATACTACGCGACCGACATCGTGGCGCTGGCGCGCGCCGAGGGCCTCGGCGCGGTCGCCGTCGAGGCGGCGGCGGACGAGGTTGTCGGTGTCAACGACAAGGCCGAACTCGCCCGCGCCGAGGCGGCCATGCAGGCGCGGCTGCGCGCCCAAGCGTTGGAGGCCGGCGTCACGCTGAGCGACCCCGCGACCGTCTGGCTGAGCGCCGACACGGTGCTCGGCCGCGACGTCTCGATCGGGCCCGACGTGTTCTTCGGCCCCGGCGTCGTGATCGGCGACGGGGTCGAGATCAGGGCGTTCTCGCACCTGGAGGGCGCGACCGTCGAGGCCGGCGCAACGATCGGGCCGTTTGCCCGGCTCAGGCCCGGCACGCTGATCGGCGCGGGCGCGCGGGTCGGCAATTTCGTCGAGGTCAAGGCCGCGACGCTCGGCCCCGGCGCCAAGCTCAACCATCTGAGCTATGTCGGCGACGCCGAGATCGGCGCAGGCGCCAATATCGGCGCCGGCACCATCACCTGCAACTATGACGGCTTCGCCAAGTCGCGCACCGAGATCGGCCCTGGCGCCTTCATCGGCTCGAACAGCGCGCTGGTCGCGCCGATCAGGATCGGCGCCGGCGCGGTGGTCGGCGCCGGCTCGACCATCGTCGAGGACGTGCCGGACGACGCCATTGCCGTCGCGCGCGGCGAGCAGAAGGTGAGGCCGGGCGCGGCGGCCAAGCGGCGCGCCAAGCGAAAGAGCGCGGAGGGTTAGCCCATGTGCGGGATCGTCGGCGTGATCGGCAGGCAGGACGCGGCGCCGCTGCTCATCGAGGGGCTGCGCCGGCTCGAATATCGCGGCTACGACTCGGCCGGCATCGCGACGCTGGTCAACGGCGGCTTCGCGCTCCGGCGCGCCGAGGGCAAGCTCAGCCGGCTCGAGGCGCTGGTCCAGGCGAGCCCGCCCAAGGGCACGGTCGGCATCGGCCACACCCGCTGGGCGACCCATGGCCGCCCGAGCGAGGCCAATGCGCATCCGCACGCCACCTCCCGGGTCGCGGTCGTGCACAACGGCATCATCGAGAACTATCAGGCGCTCAAGGAGCGCCTCGTCGCCGAGGGCCACGAGTTCGAGACCGAGACCGACACCGAGGTCGTGCCGCACCTGATCGACCACTATCTCGCGCTCGGCATGGACCCCGAGAACGCGGTCGCCGAATCATTGCAGCAGCTCGAAGGCGCCTTCGCGCTCGGCATCCTGTTCGCCGGCCGGCACGACCTTCTGATCGCGGCGCGGCGGGGCTCGCCGCTCGCCATCGGCTTCGGCGAGGGCGAGACCATCCTGGCGTCCGACGCGCTGGCGCTCGCGCCCTTCACGCGTAAGGTCGCCTATCTGGAGGAGGGCGACTGGGCAGTGCTGCGCCGCGACGGCGTCACGGTGCATGACGAGGGCGGCAGGCGCGTCGAGCGCGCGGTGCGCGAGACCGCGCATGACGGGCTGGTGGTCGGCAAGGGCAATTACCGCCACTTCATGCAGAAGGAGATTCACGAGCAGCCCGCGGTGATCGGCGACACGGTGAACGGCTATTGCGAGGCTGGCGGCGGCGCGGTCACGCTGCCCGAGATGCCGTTCGCGCTGGAGGACATCGAGCGGCTTTCGATCGTCGCCTGCGGCTCCGCCTATCTCGCCGGGCTGGTCGGGCGCTACTGGATCGAGAGCCTGGCGCGCGTGCCGGTCGAGGTCGACATCGCCTCCGAGTTCCGCTACCGCGCGCCGCCCTTGCAGAAGGGCTGGGCCGCGCTCTTCGTCTCGCAGTCGGGCGAGACGATCGACACGCTGGCCGCGCTGCGCTTCGCCAAGTCTGCCGGGCAGCGCACCATCGGGCTTGTCAATGTCAGCGAGAGCGCGATCGCGCGCGAGGCCGAGGTCGCGCTGCGCACGCTCGCCGGCGCCGAGATCGGCGTTGCCTCGACCAAAGCGTTCACCTGCCAGCTCACCGCGCTCGCCTGCTTCGCGATCGCGTTGGCACGCGCCAAGGGCGCGCTCGACGCCGCCGGGGAGGCGCGCCTCACCCAGGCGCTCGCCGAGGTGCCCGCAAAGGCGCTCGAGGTGCTGCGCCATGACGAGCGGATCGCCGGGCTCGCCGCCTCGGTCGCGCGCGCCAGCGACGTGATCTATGTCGGGCGCGGCACCTCCTATCCGATCGCGCTCGAAGGCGCGCTCAAGCTCAAGGAGATCTCCTACATCCACGCCGAGGGCTTTGCCGCCGGCGAGCTCAAGCACGGCCCGATCGCGCTGATCGACGGCACGGTGCCGGTGATCGTGGTGGCGCCGCCCGGTCCCTTGTTCGACAAGACCGCGTCCAACATGCAGGAGGTGGTTGCGCGCGGCGCCAAAGTGGTGTTCATCAGCGACGCCGACGGCATCGCGCGGTTCGGCGGCCTGGTGCAGGCCGCGATCGAGATGCCGAGCGTCGACCCGTTCGTCGCGCCGATCCTCTACGCCATCCCGGTGCAGCTCCTCGCCTACCATGTGGCGGTGCTCAAGGGGACCGACGTCGACCAGCCCCGCAACCTTGCGAAGTCCGTGACGGTGGAATGAGCCAAGAGACCGCGAGACCGAGCATCGCGCTCGACGACGAGCATGGCGATTTGCGCGACGCGGTGCGCGCCCTTTGCGCCAAGTATCCCGGCGAATACTGGCGCGCCAAGGACCGCGAGCGCGCCTATCCGGGCGAGTTTGTCAACGAGCTGACGCGGGCCGGCTTCCTCGCCTGCCTGATCCCCGAGCAGTATGGCGGCTCGGGCCTCGGCATCGGCGCGGCCGCCGCGATCCTCGAGGAGATCCACTCGACCGGCTGCAACGGCGGCGCCTGCCACGCCCAGATGTATACGATGGGCACGGTGCTGCGCCACGGCTCGGAGGCGCAGAAGCAGGCCTACCTGCCGAAGATCGCGACCGGCGAGCTCCGCCTCCAGGCCTTCGGCGTGACCGAGCCGACCACCGGCTCCGACACCACGCAGCTTCGCACTACCGCCGAGAAAGCGGGCAATGGCTACGTCGTCAACGGCCAGAAGGTCTGGATCAGCCGCGCCGAGCATTCCGACCTGCTGCTGCTGCTCGCGCGCACCACGCCGAAGGACCAGGTCAAGAAGCGCACCGACGGGCTCTCAGTCTTCCTGGTCGAATTGAAGGACGCGGTCGGCAACGGGCTCACCATCCGGCCGATCCGCACCATGATCAACCACGCGACCACCGAGCTCTTCTTCGACAATCTCAAGATCCCGGCCTCGACCTTGATCGGCGAGGAGGGCAGCGGCTTCCACTACATCCTCGACGGCATGAACGCCGAGCGCATCCTGATCGGTGCCGAATGCATCGGCGATGCCCGCTTCTTCATCGAGAAGGCGAGCGCCTACGCCAAGGAGCGCGTCGTGTTCGGCAGACCGATCGGCGCCAACCAGGGCGTGCAGTTCCCGATCGCGCGCGCCTATGTCGAGATGCAGGCCGCCACCCTGATGGTCAAGAAGGCGGCGGCGCTGTTCGAGGCCGGGCGCCCGTGCGGGCCCGAGGCCAACATGGCGAAGCTGCTCGCGGCCGAAGCCTCCTGGCATGCCGCCGACATGTGTTTGCAGACCCATGGCGGCTTCGGCTTCGCCGAGGAATACGACGTCGAGCGCAAGTTCCGCGAGACCCGGCTCTACCAGGTCGCGCCGATCTCCACCAATATGATCCTCGGCTATCTCGGCCAGCACGTCCTCGGCCTGCCGCGCTCCTATTGAGCCCTGCCGTGACCCTGCCGCTCGAAGGCGTCCTCGTCGTCTCGGTCGAGCAGGCGGTCGCCGCGCCCTATGCCTCGATGCGCCTCGCCGATGCCGGCGCGCGCGTCATCAAGATTGAGCGGCCCGAGGGCGATTTCGCGCGCGGCTACGACCATGTCGTGAACGGGCTGTGCAGCTATTTCGTCTCGCTCAACCGCGGCAAGGAATCGATCGCGCTCGACCTCAAGCAGGCGGGCGATGCGGCCCTGCTCCACCGCATCCTCGCCCGTGCCGACGTCTTCATCCAGAACCTCGCGCCCGGCGCCGCGGCGCGCGCGGGCTTCGGCTCGGCGGCCTTGCGCGCGAAGCATCCGCGCCTCGTCACCTGCGACATCTCGGGCTATGGCGAGGACGGCCCCTATGCCGAGATGAAGGCCTATGATTTCCTCGTGCAGTGCGAGGCCGGGCTCGCCGCGATCACCGGCACCGAGCGCGAGCGCGCCCGCGTCGGCATCTCGATCTGCGATCTCGGCGCCGGGCTCAACGCCTATGCCGGCATCCTCGAGGCGCTCGCGCTGCGCGAGCGGACGGGCAGGGGCTCGGGCGTCGCGGTCTCGCTGTTCGATGCGATCGCCGACCTCCTCAACCATCCCTTTCTGCATCAGGTCTATGGCGGCAAGCCGCCGGCGCGTGCCGGCCTCAGCCACCCGACGATCGGCCCTTATGGCGCCTATCCGGTCGGCGACGGCCACGAGATCGTGATCGCGATCCAGAACGAGCGGGAGTTCGCGCGCTTCTGCAAGGCGATCCTGCGCGATGCCGGGCTCGCCACCGATCCGCGCTTCTGCAACCACCCGGCGCGGGTCAAGAACCGGCCGGCGCTCGATGCGCTGATCATCGCCGCCTTCGCGAAGCACGATCTCGAAAGCCTGGCTGAGCGGCTCACAGAGGCCGGCATCGCGTTCGGCCGGCTCAACGGCATAGACGGGCTCGTCGCGCATCCGCAGTTGCGCAGGCTCGCGGTCGGCAGCGAGAAGGGCGAGATCGAGCTGATCGCCCCGCCGCTGCGCTGGAGCGAGCCGAGGCCCGCGCCGAAGCCGGTGCCGGCGCTCGCCGAGCATGCCGCCGCGATCCGCGCCGAGTTCGCCGAAGATCGAGCTTAGGGAGAGCCACGATGAACGATGCCAGCCAGCCGCTATCCGCCTGGGTCGGGCGCGAGCGCGTCAACGACGACGTGGTGACGCCGGGCCGCCTGCAGCGCCTGAGCGCGACGTTCGATCGCGACGATCCGGCGCCGAAACCGGGCGACCCACTACCGCCCTGCTGGCACTGGATGTTCTTCCAGGAGGCAAGCCCGCTCGCCGAGGCCGGGCCGGACGGCCATCCGAAGCGCGGCGGCTTCATGCCGCCGGTCGAGAAGCCGCGCCGCATGTGGGCGGGCAGCCGCATCGATTTCGTCGATCCGCCGCGGGTCGGCGAGGCCATGCGCCGCGTCTCGCGCATCACCAGCGTGACCGAGAAGGAGGGCAAGAGCGGCTCGCTCGTCTTCGTCGAGGCGGTGCACGAGATCACCACGGCGCGCGGCCTCGCGCTGCGCGAGACGCAGGACATCGTCTACCGCGACATGCCGCCCAAGGGCGTCGAGGCGCCGAGCCCGCCGCCCGCGCCCAAGGAGGCGGCGTGGCGCCGCACCATCCGGCCCGACCCGGTGCTGCTGTTCCGCTATTCCGCACTCACCTTCAACAGCCACCGCATCCACTATGACCGCAGCTATTGCACCGAGGTCGAGGGCTATCCGGGGCTCGTGGTGCACGGCCCGCTGACCGCGACGCTGCTGGTCGACCTGGTGCGCCGGGAGCGGCCCGAGGCGCGCATCGCCTCATTCAATTTCCGCGCCGTCTCGCCGCTGTTCGACACGGCGCCGTTCAGCGTCGCCGGCCAGCCCGCGCCCGACGGGCGCGGCGCGACCATCTGGGCCGAGGGGCCGGGCGGCGGGCTCGCGATGAAGGGCGAGGTGACGCTGGCTTGAAAGGACGACGACTAACCCGGCGCAGCGATTTCTAAGACTTCAGCTCGAAGCCCTTGAAACGCTTGTTGAAACGGGAGAGCTGGCCGCCCGCGTCGACAAGCCGGCGCTGGCCGCCGGTCCACACCGGGTGGGACAGCGGGTCGATGTCGAGCGTCAGCGTGTCGCCCGGCTTGCCGTAGGTGGAGCGGGTCGTATAGGTCGAGCCATCGGTGCGCACCACCGTGATCTCGTGATAGTCGGGGTGGATGTCCTTCTTCATGGCCGGCTCCTTCAGCAAGGCGCGTCTTATATAGCGGCGCCCGGCGGCGTTCAACCCTCCTCGGCCCGGTGCGGCGCCCGGCCGCCTTGTGGCCTCGGGGGTGCCTTGTTATACGGGCGGCCAAGCGGTTGAGGGGAGGGCACGATTCATCGCTCGGGCCGAGCCGGCCCGGCGGATCGTGCTCCGACAGCGGCGTGAGGCGGGATGAGCATTTTCGGCCCGACGCAGGCGCGTGGTCGGCGGGAAGCGGCGGCGGACGGGGACCGTCCGAAAAGCCGGAACATCCGGGCGCTGCGCCCGCTCGCCCTCTATCTGAGGCCGTACCGGGCCTGGGTGGCGGGCGCGCTGGTCGCGCTCACGCTCTCCGCTGCCGCGGTGCTCGCCATGGGCGTGGGCCTCCGCCTCCTGATCGACCGCGGGCTGTCGTCCAATGACGCGGGCCTGCTCGACAGCGCGCTGGTCTACCTGCTCGGCATGGTGGTGCTGCTCGCCGTCGGCACCTTCGCCCGCTTCTTCCTGGTCGCCTGGCTCGGCGAGCGCGTGGTCGCCGACATCAGGCGCGAGGTCTATGGCCGCATCGTGCGGCTGAGCCCGTCCTTCTTCGAGATCACCAAGACCGGCGAGCTGCTCTCGCGCCTGACCACCGACACCACGCTGCTACAAGCGATGATCGGCAGCCAGGCCTCGTCCGCGCTGCGCAACCTGCTGCTCTTCCTCGGCGGCGCGGCCATGCTGCTGGTGACCAGCCCCAAGCTGACCGGGCTCGTGGTGATCCTGGTGCCGGTCGTGGTGGTGCCGATCCTGGTCTTCGGCCGCCGCGTGCGGCGCCTGAGCCGCGCGAGCCAGGATCGGGTCGCCGACGTGGCGAGCCGCGCCGAGGAATCGCTCAACGCCATCGCCACCATCCAGGCCTTCGGCCATGAGGGGCGCGAGGCCGAACGCTTCGGCGAGCGGGTCGAGAAGGCGTTCGCCACCGCGGTCCATCGGGTGCGCGCCCGCGCCTTCCTCACTGCCTTCGTGATCCTCTTTGTGTTCGCCGGCATCGGCCTGGTGCTCTGGGTCGGCGGGCATGACGTGGTGGCGGGCCGCATGAGCGGCGGCGAGCTTTCGGCGTTCCTGTTCTACGCCGTGGTGGTCGCGGGCTCGGTCGGCTCGCTCTCCGAGGTCTATGGCGACCTGCAGCACGCCGCGGGCGCCGCCGAGCGGCTCGCCGAGCTGCTCCGCAAGACGCCCGAGATCGTCGCGCCGGCGAGCCCCACGCCGCTGCCTGCGCCGCCGCGCGGCGCCCTCAGCTTCGAGCGCGTCAGCTTCGCCTATCCGTCGCGGCCCGAGCGGCCGGCGTTGAGCGATTTCTCGCTCGACATCGCCCCGGGCGAGCGGGTCGCGCTGGTCGGGCCGTCGGGCGCGGGCAAGACCACCGTGTTCAACCTGCTGCTCCGCTTCTACGACCCGCAATCGGGCCGCATCCGGCTCGACGGCGTCGATTTGCGCGACGCCTCGCCGGCCGAGCTTCGGGCGCGCTTCGCGCTGGTGCCGCAGGACCCGGTGATCTTCGCGGCCGATGCCTTCGACAACATCCGCTATGGCCGCCCCGAGGCGAGCGACGCCGAGGTGCGCGCCGCGGCCGAGGCGGCGGACGCGGCCGGCTTCCTCGACGCTCTGCCCGAGGGCTTCAACAGCTTCCTCGGCGAGAAGGGCATGCGGCTCTCGGGCGGCCAGAAGCAGCGCATCGCGGTCGCCCGCGCGATCCTGCGCGACCCCGCGATCCTCTTGCTCGACGAGGCGACCAGCGCGCTCGACGCGGAGAGCGAGCGCGCCGTGCAGCTCGCGCTCGACCGGCTGATGGAGGGGCGCACCACGCTCGTCATCGCGCACCGGCTCGCCACCGTGATGAAGGCGGATCGCATCGCCGTGATGGACGAGGGCCGCATCGTCGCGGTCGGCCGCCATGACGAGCTGATGCGCGCCGGCGGCCTCTACGCCCGCCTCGCCGCCCTCCAGTTCGACCTGACGGAGGAAGGTGCCGACCGCGCCGCCACCTCGCGCGCGGCGGGGTGAGGGGTGCCGCGGCGCCCTTCATTCGTCATGCCCCGACTTGATCGGGGCATCCAGGGGCGGCGGCACTGCGGTTTTCGAGGATTCCTGGATCGCCCGGTCAAGCCGGGCGATGACGATGTGGGTGAGCGCCTGCGGCTCGCCGGAGGACGACGAATTGGAGGCGCCGCCGCCTAACGCTGGGTCAACCGCAGCTCGATGCGGCGGTTGCGGCGGAGGTCTTCCTCGCTGTCGCCGGCCTCGACCGGCTGGAACTCGCCATAGCCGGTCGCGGCCAGGCGGTCGGCCGGGATGCCCTGGGCGACCAGGAAATTGACCACCGAGATCGCGCGCGCGGCGGAAAGCTCCCAGTTCGAGGGATAGCGGAAGCTGCCGACGATCGGCCGCTTGTCGGTATGGCCCTCGACCTGGAGGATCCAGGGAATTTCCTGGGGAATTTTCTCGGCCACTTCCCTCAGCACCTGCGCGAACAGCACGAGGCGCGTCTTGCCGACCTCCTCGAGGTCGGCCGAGGCGGTCTGGAACAGCACCTCGGACTGGAACACGAAGCGGTCGCCGACCACCGTGAAGTCCTTGCGGTCGCCGAGCACCTCGCGCAGACGGCCGAAGAACTCGGAGCGGTAGCGCGACAGCTCCTCGACCTTGCTGGCGAGCGCCAGGTTGAGGCGGCGGCCGAGATCGGCGATCACGACCTCCTGCTCCTTGGCCTTCTCGTCCGAGACGTCGAGCGCGGCCTCCAGGCGTTCGAGCTGCTCCCGGAGCGCCGAGAGCTGCTGGTTGAGCAGCGCGATCTGCTCGCGCTGGCGCTGGTTCGCGTTACGCTCGGTCGCAAGCTCGCTCTCCGACGAGCGGTAGAGGTCGAGCATCTCGGAGAGCCTGAGCTCGCGCTCCTCGAGATCCTTCTGCGCGAGCGCGGTGCGCTCCTGCTCGGTCATCAGCCGCGCCTCCAGCTCCTGCGCCTTGTCGCGCGCGACCGTGAACTCCTCCCTGACCGAGGTGAGCTCGCCCTCGCGCTCTTCCAGCGTCGCCGCCATCTGGCTGACCTGGCCTTCGAGTTCGGCGCGCACGATGCGCAGCGATTCGATGTCGCGCTTCAACTGCTCGATGTCGGCGAGCAGCAGGCGCACCTTGTCCTCGCCGGCCTCCGCGCGCACCAGCGCGTCGGTCAGCTTCTCCTCGGTCTCGGTCGCTTCGGCGAGCTTGGAGTCGGTCTCGGCCTTGTAGTCGCGGAGCTGGAGGTTGAGCGCGTCGCGCTCGTCGCGTGCCTCGGCAAGCTCGCGCGTCAGCCGGTCGCGCGCGCCGAGCGAGGCTTCGAGCTGGGCCGAGACGTCGGCGATATTGGCACGCAGGTCGGTGTTGGCCTGGCGTTCGAGCGAGAGCAGCTCGGCCAGCTCACTGACCTGGCGGTTCAGCTCCTCGAGCGCCTTCGACTGGCCGGTCAGCTGGCGCTGCAGGAAGTGCTGCGACAGCATGTAGACCACCAGCGTGAAGATCATCACGAGCAGGAGGTTCGACAGGATGTCGACGAAGCCGGGCCAGATGTCGACCTGGCGCCTATGCCGGCCGTAGCGTGACTGCGGCATCTCGGTTCTCGCGGCCTAGCGCCGCTGCTCCTCCTCGGCGATCGCGGCGATGGTGCGCGCGAGCAGGCGGATTTCGTTGCGGATCTCCTGCACGGACTGGGCGCGGCCCTGGCTCAATTCCTCGAGCACGCGCGCGCCATAGACGTCGATGTTGCGCAAATGCGCCCGGCTCGCATCGTCGAGCCCGCTCTGGCTGGTCGCCGTCGCCAAGCGTTCGAGCACCGGGCGGAGCTGCATCTGGCCTTCGACCAGCTTGACCATCAGGTCCTGCTGGGTGCGCATCTGGTCGGTCAGGGTGGCGAGGCGCTCGGCGAGCGCGGTCATGCCGACGCCCGAGGCCTGCCGGGCGTCCTCGCCGCGCACCAGCGTGCGCTGCAGATCGTCCAGGCTGTCGGCGGTCTTTTCGAGCAGCGCGCCGACATAGGCCGGCACCGATTCGCCGCCGCCCTCGACCGCCACGGTGCTGCTGCCGAGCCGGGTGTAGGACGACAGCCAGTCCTCCAGCTCGTTGTAGAAGCGGTTCTGCGCCTGGCTCGCCTGCAGCTCCAGGAAGCCCAGGATGAGCGAGCCGGCGAGGCCGAACAGCGACGAGGAGAACGCCGTGCCCATGCCGGAGAGCGGCTTTTCGAGGCCGCTCTTCAACTGGTCGAACATGGCGTTGGTATCCTGCCCGGAGAAGGTCAGGCCGTTGATCACGTCGCCGACCGAGTTCACGGTGCCGAGCAGGCCCCAGAACGTGCCGAGCAGGCCGAGGAAGATCAAGAGCCCGATCATGTAGCGCGCGAGGTCGCGCGATTCGTCGAGCCGGGCGCCGATGCCGTCGAGCACGCTGCGCAGCGAGACCGCGGTGAAGGCGAGCCGGCCGCGCCGGTCCGCCATCATGGTGGCGAGTGGGGCCAGGAAGCGCGGCGGCCGCTCCCCCTTGACGCCCAGCGCCTCGATCTCGCCGCGCTCGCCTTGGTGCCGTTCGAGCCAGGAGAGGTCGGGGCCGATCACCAGCACCTGGCGGAAGATGTAGACGACGCCGATGATCAGCGCGCCGATGATGACGCCGTTGATCGCCGGGTTGGCCATGAAGATGCGGCTGATCGTGCCGCCCAGCGCCGCGCACACGCCGACCACGATCAGCACGAAGATCACCATGCGGAGGAGGAAGACCCGTTGCTTCTGCATGCGCTCCTTCCCTCGACGCACCCGACGCCGAGGCGTCTTATCGGGCGATTGTGTTGCGAATGTGGTCGCTCTCGTCCGGTGATCCTGCCGCTCAGCCGCCCCGCTTGACCACGCGGACGTCGACGCGGTCGGCCGGGCTCTCTTCCGTCTGGTTGCCGAGGGCGCGGACGTCGATCCGCGTCGAGCGCACGCCCGCGTCGATCAGCGCGCCGCGCACCGCGAGCGCCCGGTTGAGCGAGAGCCTGCGCGACTGGCTCGCGGTCTCCTTGGTGCCGGCGGCGAAGGCGAGGAGCTGAACCCGCAAGCTCGGGTCGCGCGACAGCAGCGCCGCCAGCTCGCCGAGCGGCTGCACCGCGGCGCTCGGCAGGTCGGCGGCGTCGGGCGCGAACGGGATGCGCACCGCATCGGGCGCGACGCTGACCGGCTCCTCGGGCACCGCCATGGCGATGGTGGGCTCGTCCGCGGGTGCCTCGGCGGCGGTTGTCGGCTCCTCCGGCCCGGCCGCGGGCGGCGTGGCCTCGGGCTCCGCCGGCGCTTCTGCCTGCGCGCTCTCGGCTTGCTCGGGCGGTGGCGGCGGCTCGGGCGCGGCCACGGGCTCCTCGCGCGGCGGCTCCGCGGCTGGCTCGGGGGCAGGGGACGGGGCCGTAGCCTCCGGAACGGGCTCAGGCTCCGGCGCGACAGGCTCCGGCTTCGGCGTAACGGGCGCGGGCGCTTCCACCGCGGCGGTCTCGGTCGTGTGCTCGGCCTCGGCTTCGGCCCTCGGCGGCGCGGGCTTGGGCGCGTCCTCCGCCACCTCGTCCGGCGCGGGCTCGGGCGCGGCGACCACCTCGGCGGTATCCTTGGCAGGCGCGGGCGCCAGCGGCGGTTCGGCCTCGGCCGCCGCTTCCGATTTGGGTGGCTCGGGCTTCTCGGCCGCAGGCGGAGGGGGCGCCGTCTTCTGCGCGACCGGGCCCGGCTTGCTCTTCGGCTTGCCGAGCGCCTCGTCGATCGCGCCGTAGTCGACGGTGATCTCCCCGCCGCCGGTGACGACGGCATCGTCCGCTCCGCGCGCGGCCCCGATGGGGGCGCCCAACGCAAGCGCGATGCCGAGCAGCATGCCGCCCATCGGCGCGCGACCGGCGAACCCCGGCCGCCCGCGCTCGGCGCCGCCTACAGCTTTCATCGCGCACCTCGCCGATGCCGATTGCGCGGCCGACCCGGCCGCCGCGTCATCCCAGGCTCAGACAATAATATGCCGGGGAGGGCGCCACAACGCCGCGGCGTCACGCCCCGGCCGGCGTCTCGGCCGTTTTGGGCAGGCGGCGGGCGCCTTCGTCGAGCGCCTTGCGCAGCGCCTCGTGCAGATGGAGGTTGGAGGCGAGCACGTCGCCGTCCGCGAGGCCGCGCGTCGCGCCCTCGGGGTCACTCACCGTGCCGCCCGCCTCGCGCACCAGCACGATGCCGGCCGCGATGTCCCAGGGCGAGAGGGCGAACTCGAAGAAGCCGTCGACCCGCCCGGCCGCGACATAGGCGAGGTCGAGCGAGGCAACGCCGAGCCGGCGCACGCCCGCGGTCATGCCCCACACGGTATCCAGCATGTACATGTAGGCCGGGTGCGTGGCACGGCCCTTGAACGGCATGCCGGTCGCGATCAGCGCGTCCGCCATGGTGCGGCGCGAGGAGACGCGCAGCCGCCGGTTGTTGAGATAGGCGCCGGCGCCGACCTCGGCCCAGAACATCTCGTCGAGCAGCGGGTCGTAGATCACGCCGGCATAGGGCTGGCCGTCGCGTTCGAGCCCGATCGAGATGGCGAAGTGCGGGATGCCGTGCAGGAAGTTCGTGGTGCCGTCGAGCGGGTCGACCACCCAGCGGTTGGAGGTGTCAGGCCCCGCGATCTCGCCGGATTCCTCGAGCAGGAAGCCGTATTTGGGCCGCGCCTTCTGCAATTCGGCGATCAGCACGGCCTCGGCGCGGTGATCGGCGGTGCTGACGAAATCGGCCGGCCCCTTCTGCGAGACCTGGAGCTGCTCGACCTCGCCGAAATCGCGCTGCAGCCCGCGCGCGGCCTTGATGGCGGCGTTTGCCATCACGGTGATGAGCGGGGAGCGGACGGCCATGGGGGACGGCCTCGGCTGGGCGCCTGGCCGCCTCAGCCCTTGGCGCGTTCGAGGTAGCTGCCGTCGGCGGTCGAGACGACGATGCGCTCGCCCTCGCCGATATGCGGCGGCACCGCGGTGCGGAAGCCGTTGTCGAGGATCGCGGGCTTGTAGGAGCTCGACGCCGTCTGCCCCTTCACCACGGGCTCGGTCTGCGCGACGGTGAACACCGCGCTGTCCGGCAGCACCACGCTGACCGGCCGGCCCTCCACGATGTCGACCGTGACCTCCATGCCGTCCTGCAGGAAGCGGGCGGGCTCGCCAGCCAGCTCGCGCGCCACCACGATCTGCTCGAAGGTCTCCGAATCCATCAGCGTGATGTTGTCGTCGTCGCCGAACAGATAGGTGCAGACGCGCTCCTCGACGGTGAGCCGCTCGACGGTATCGGCGGTGCGGAATCGCTCGTTCGTCTTGTTGCCGGACTTGAGATCGCGCATCTCGACCTGGACGAACGCGCCGCCCTTGCCCGGCGTGATGATCTGCGACTTGAGCACGGCCCATTGCTTGCCGTTGTGCTCGATCAGGTTGCCGGGACGAATGGTATTGGCGCCGACCTTCATGAAATTCACCGTCGAAAGAGATGTGGCCCTTTTGTGCGGCGCGGAAACTATCAGCAAGGCTCGCGCCGGGCAACGCGCCGCTTCGAAGGAGCTGGATAGGCGTGCTGTTTGCCCCAGGGATCGGTTAACGCGGCGTTGCCGTCCGGCCCGAACGACAGGTATTCCGGGCCGATCGGCACCTTGCCGTGGCCATCCGGGATGTCGAGGACATAGGTGGGCTGCGCTAGGCCGGAGAGCCGGCCGCGCAGCTTGCGCACCAGCCTGCGGCCGGCCTCGATCGAGGTGCGGAAATGCGCGGTGCCGGGCGCGAGGTCGGCATGGTGCAGGTAGTAGGGCTTGACGCGCGCCGCGACCATGGCGCGGAACAGGGCCTCCAGCGTCGCCGCGTCGTCGTTGACGCCCTTGAGCAGCACGCTTTGCCCGAGCAGCGGGATGCCGGCGCGCGCCAGCTTGAGGCAGGCGTCGCGCGCAGCCTCGTTCAATTCGCGCGGATGGTTGCAGTGGATCGCGAGGTAGAGCGCCTTCTCCGCATCGAGCGCGCGGAGCAGGGCCGGCGTGATGCGCGAGGGATCGGCCACCGGCACGCGGCTGTGGATGCGCACGACCTGGACATGCGGGATCGCCTGTAGCGCTTGGATGATGGCGCGCAGCCGTCGCGGCGAGAGGATCAGCGGGTCGCCGCCGGTGAGGATGACCTCCCAGACCTCCTCATGCGCGCGGATGTAGGCGAGCGCGGCGTCGAGCTCCGCATCGCCAAGCGCGCCGTCATTGCCCAGCATCTCGCGGCGGAAGCAGAAGCGGCAATAGACCGGGCACACCATGACGGGTTTCAGCAGCACCCGGTCCGGATAGCGGTGGACGATGCCCTTGACCGGCGAATGCGGCTCGTCGCCGATCGGGTCGGCCCGCTCGATGGGGCTCCGGCGCAGCTCCGCCGGGTCGGGCAGGTATTGGCGCGCGATCGGGTCGTTCGGATCGTCGGGGTCGATCAGGCCGGCGAGGTGCGGGGTGAGCGCGACCTGGTAGCGCGCCGCGACCTTCTCCAGCGCCGCCGCGCGCGCCGCCGGCACCAGCCCGACCGCGACCAGGTCGGGGATCGCGCGCAGCGTGCTTCTGCTATCCGGTCGTCGCGTCATGGTGACCTCGGCGCGGCGCATCGTGCATCATGCCCGCAAAAGCTGGAGCGTCTCGGCATCGGCATGAAGAGATCGACCGACATTCCCTGGTGGCGGCCCGACCGTTTCGCGCGCCGCCGCCCCTATCTCGCGGCGCGGCAGGCGATCGTGCGGGCCGTGCGCGACTACTTCGCCGCCGAAGGCTTCGCCGAGGTCGAGACCCCGGCGCTCCAGGTCTCGCCCGGCCTCGAGGTCCATCTCAAGGCGTTCGAGACCGCGCTCGAAGACCCGGCCGGCAACACGCGCCCGATGTTCTTGCACACCTCGCCCGAGTTCGCCATGAAGAAGCTCCTGGCGGCGGGCGAGCCGCGCATCTTCCAGATCGCGCGGACGTTCCGCAACGGCGAGCGCTCGGCGACCCACCATCCCGAATTCGCCATGCTCGAATGGTACCGCGCGGGCGAGGGCGTCGAGGCGCTGTGGCGCGATGGCGAGCGCCTGCTGCGCGCCGCGCTCGCCGCCGTACCCAGCCGTCGCGCCCTCAGCTTCGAGGGAAAAGAGGCGGACCCGTCGCTGCCGTTCGAGCGGCTCACGGTCGCGGCGGCGTTCGAGCGCCATGCCGGCGTCGACCTGCTCGCGACCGCGCCCGATCCGGCCGAGCCCGACGCGGCGCGGCTGAGGCGCGAGGCCGAGCGCATCGGTATTGCTTGCCGGCCAAGCGATGGCTGGGAGGACATCTTCTTCCGCATCTTCCTGGCGCGCATCGAGCCGAAGCTCGGCCTCGGTGCGCCGACCATTCTCTACGACTACCCGGCGAGCATGGCGGCGCTCGCCCGCCTCAAGCCGGATGACCCGCGCGTCGCCGAACGCTTCGAGCTCTATGCCTGCGGCCTCGAGCTCGCCAACGGCTTCGCCGAGCTGACGGACGCGGCCGAGCAGCGCCGCCGCTTCGAGCGCGACATGGAACGGAAAGAAGCGCTCTATGGCACCCGCTACCCGATCGACGAGGACTTCATCGCCGCGCTCGCGCACGGCATGCCCGAGGCCGCCGGCATCGCGCTCGGCTTCGACCGCCTCGTCATGCTCGCAAGTGGTGCACCGATCATCGACGACGTGCTGTGGGCGCCGGTAACGCCGCCGCCATGAAGCGGGTCAGCCGCCGCCGGCCCGCTCGATCGCCTCGTTGAACGACCTCACCGCGGCCTCCGGTCCGTCCGGGTGGTCCCAGACCGCCGAGACGACGGCGAGGAAGTCGGCGCCGGCCTCGACCAGCGGCCCGCAATTCTCGGGCGTGATGCCGCCGATCGCGACGCACGGCACCACCATCAGCTCGCTCCACCAGCGCAGCAGGTCGATCGAGGCGCGGGCGCGCGGCTCCTTGGTTGCGGTCGGGAAGAACGCGCCGAAGGCGACATAGTCGGCGCCTTGTTCGGCCGCCTCCATGGCGCGGTGGCGCGAATCATAGCAGCTCACGCCGACGATCCTGTCCGCGCCGACCGTGGCGCGCGCTTCGGCATAGTCGCCATCGTCCGCGCCGATGTGAACGCCGTCGGCATCCGCGCGCTTCGCGAGGTCGGCGCGGTCGTTGACGATGAAGGCGACGCCGCGCTCGATGCAGGGCGGCATCAGCGCCTCCGCGGCGCGCAGCACCTCGTCGTCCGGCACGTCCTTGAGGCGGAGCTGAAACGAGGCGACGTCGCCGCCGTCGAAGGCGCGGCGCAGCGTGTCGGCGAAGGCGGCCGGCGCGAGGCTCGGCGGCGAGATCAGGTAGAGGCGGCAGGGCTCGGTCATGGGCCGCGCAGGCTATCGCCTGTCGGCGCTTGTTTCAAACCGCCTCGATACATAGGTAGAGCATCAGCAGGGAGGTCATCCCATGGCGGCTCCTGTTCAGGACATCGTGCGCGAGGGCGGCGGACTGCCGCCCGACCTGGCGGACTGGATCATCTCCCAGGGGCTGCTCGGCGCGACCGCCGAGGCGGTCTTCGAGGGGATCTCGAAGCGCCTCGTCGAGCATGGCGTGCCGATCGCCCGCGCCTATTCCGCCATGCGCATCCTGCACCCGCTCTATGCCGGCTTCGGCCTGGTCTGGCGGCGCAAGGAGCCGGGCGTCAAGGAGGAGCGCTACGGCGCGAGCCCGACGCGCTCCGAGGCCTGGCTCAGGAGCCCGATCAGGCTCCTGATCGAGGAGGACGTGCCGGAGCTGCGCCGGCGCATCACCGGGCCCGAGATCGGCGAGGAGTTCCCGGTGCTCGAGGAGTTCCGCCAGGAGGGCGCGACCGACTATTTCGCGACCGCCTGCCGCTTCGGCTTCGACGGCGAGCATGCCGACAGCCGCGGCATCATCTTTTCCTGGACCACCGACCGGCCCGGCGGCTTCAGCGACGCCGAGATCGACCTGCTGCGCCAGGTGGTGCGGCCGCTCGCGCTCACCATGCGGGTCGGCGCCAACCGCCGGCTGGCGGACGGGCTCGCCGCCGCCTATCTCGGCCAGGATGCCGGCCGCCGCGTGCTGTCGGGCGACATCCGGCGGGGCGCGGCCAACACCATCTCGGCGGTCTTGCTCTATGGCGACCTGCGCGGCTTCACCCGGCTCGCCGACGCGCTGCCCAAGGACGAGCTGCTCGCCATGCTCGACGGCTATCTGGAGCACATGGCGCTGCCGGTCGAGGCACATGGCGGGCAGGTGCTCAAGTTCATGGGCGACGGCATGCTCGGCACCTTCGAAATCAAGCAGGGCGAAGGCGCCAAGGAGCGCGCGGAGGAGAGCATCGCCGCGCTCAATGCCGCGCTCGAAGCCTTGGGCCGCATCGAGGCGTTCAACCAGGGGCGTGCCGCTGCGGGCAAGCCGGTGCTCACGCTCGACCTCGCGCTGCACCTCGGCGACGTGCTCTACGGCAATGTCGGCAGCCCGTCGCGGCTCGACTTCACGGTGGTCGGGCCTGCGGTCAACGAGGTGAGCCGGCTTGAATCGATGTGCGAGGCGCTCGACCGCCCGCTGATCATCAGCCACGCCTTCAAGAACGCGATGCCGCCCAATGCGCCGCCGCTCCTGCCGCTCGGCCGCTACGGCGTGCGCAGCGTCCGCGACCCGGTCGAGCTGTTCACGGTCGAGAGGATCCCGGCCTGGACGCCGTCGACGATCGAGCCGCTGCAGTTCGATGCGTAGGGCGGGTGTTGAGTCACGCCCACGGGGTGGGCCGCGGACTCGATGACTGAACGCGGACGACCGCGCCGCTACGCCTTCCCCTTGTAGATGTCGATGATGGTGTCGAGCATCTTGAGCGCGTCGTCGCGCGGGCGGGTGAAGGTGTTGCGGCCGATGATCGAGCCGTTGGCGCCGCCGTCGCGGATTTGCTTGATCTCGGCATAGACGCCGTCGAGGTCCTTGGCCGGGCCGCCCGAGAACACCACGATGCGCTTGCCGGCGAAGCTCGCCTGCATGACATGGGCGATGCGCGCCGTCAGGCTCGAAATGTCGACCTTCGCCTTCTCGTAGGCGGCCTTGGCTTCGGCCTGCTCGATATGCGCGGTCGGCGGCTTGACCTTGATGATGTGGGCGCCGAGCAGCGCCGCCATGTGCGCGGCGTAGGCCGTGATGTCGATCGCCGTTTCGCCTTCCTTCGAGAGCTTGCCGCCGCGCGGATAGGACCACACCACAACCGCGAGGCCGTGCGACTTGGCTTCGGCGGCGAGCTCGCGCACTTCCTCGATCATCTCGAACTGCTCGTCCGAGCCAGGATAGATGGTGAAACCGACCGCGGCGCAGCCGAGCCTGAGCGCGTCCTTGACGCTCGCGGTCACCGCCTGGTCCTTCGAGGTGGCGAGCGCGTTCGCGCTGTTCATCTTGAGGATGGTCGGAATCTCGCCGGCGAACTGGTCGGCGCCCTGCTCCAGCATGCCGAGCACGCTCGCATAGGCGGAAAGGCCGGCGTCGATGGCGAGCCGCCAGTGATAGTGCGGATCATAGGCCACCGGGTTGGAGGCGAAGCTGCGCGCCGGGCCGTGCTCGAAGCCCTGGTCGACCGGCAGGATCAGGAGGCGCCCGGTGCCGCCGAGCCGCCCGCTCATCAGGATGCGCGCGAGGTTGGCCCTGGTGCCGGGATTGTCGCTGCCATACCAGGAGAGGATTTCGCGTACGCGTTTGCTCAGCTTCATCGGCGTGGTCCGGCGCAGGTTGTGGGGGACGCGGTTCGCCCTAGTTAGCCGGGCGGTCGCGCCATTGCAAGCCGCGCGGACGCCGCTTGCGTGCGGTCACGGCCGCGAGATACGCGGTCGCCTCGGTGGAGGCTCGTTCCGGGTCGTCGAGCGTGCAGGCGCCGGCCGGAGCGCCGCCCCTGAGCAGCGTCGCGCCGAGCCCGGCGGCCACCGATTCGAGCCGCCTGCGCGCCGCCGGGTGGCCGCGGAAGGCGACGAGGCGGACGCCCGAGGCCAGCGCCCGGTGCGCCCGCGCGGCATCGTCGTCGCAGTCGATCACCGCATCGAACGCGGCGTCCGGCAGCGCGCGGCGCGCCTCCTCGAAGAGGGCCATCAGATAGCCGAGGCCGTGCGCGTGGATCGCGCCGGGCGGCGAGCGCAACGCGATTCTCACGCCGGCGTCACGGGCGGCGCGCAGCGCGGCGCACGCGCAGTCGAAGTCGTGCACGATGAAGACGGGCGGGTCGGGCGCGGTGCCTAGGGGTCGAGCGCGGCCACGCCCGGCAGGGTCTTGCCTTCCAGCCATTCGAGAAACGCGCCGCCGGCGGTGGAGACATAGCTGAAGCGCTCGACGACGCCGGCATGCGCGAGCGCCGCCACGGTGTCGCCGCCGCCCGCGACCGAGAGCAGCCGGCCGGCCTCGGTCAGCTCGGCCGCAGCGCGCGCCGCCGCCACGGTGCCGCGGTCGAACGGCGCGATCTCGAAGGCGCCGAGCGGCCCGTTCCAGACCAGGGTGCGCGACTGCGCGAGCAGCGCGGCGATCTCCTTCACGCTCTCGGGGCCGACGTCGAGGATCATGGCGTCGGCCGGCACGGCGGTCGCCGGCACGGTCTCGGTTTGTGCCCCGGCCGTGAACTCGCGCGCGATCACGACATCGCGCGGCAGCAGGATGCGGCAGCCCTTGGCGCTGGCCTGGTCGAGGATCGCGCGCGCGGTCTCCACCATGTCGGGCTCGGCAAGCGAGCGGCCGATCTCGATCCCTTGCGCCTTGAGGAAGGTGTTGGCCATGCCGCCGCCGAGCACGATGCTGTCGACCTTGCTCAAGAGATTGCCGAGCAGCGCGAGCTTGGTCGAGACCTTGGCGCCGCCGACCACGGCGGCGACCGGGTGCTCCGGCCGTTCCAGCACGCGCTCTAGCGCGGCAAGCTCGGCCGCCATGAGCCGGCCGGCATAGGACGGCAGGAAGCGCGCGACGCCCGCGGTCGAAGCATGCGCGCGATGCGCCGCCGAGAACGCGTCGTTCACGTAGAGCTCGCCGAGCGCGGCAAGCGCCTTGGCGAACGCCGCGTCGTTCTTCTCCTCGCCCGCGTGGTAGCGCAGGTTTTCGAGCAGCGCGACCTCGCCGTCCGAGAGCGCCTTGACCACGCCTTCGGCCGGCGGCCCGATGCAGTCCTCCGCGAACGTCACCTTGCGGCCGCCGAGCGCCTTCGACAGCGGCTCGACCAGGGGCTTGAGCGACATCGCCGGCACGCGCGCGCCCTTGGGCCTGCCGAAATGCGACAACACGACCACCCTCGCGCCCTGTCCGGCAAGCTCGGCGATGGTCGGCGCGGCGCGCTCGATGCGCGTCGCATCCGAGACGCGGCCGTCCTGCACCGGCACGTTGAGGTCGACGCGGACGAGCACGCGCTTGCCGCGGGCGTCGAGCCCGTCGATGGTGCGATAGCCCGGCACGGTTCGGTCAGAGCCCGCCGAGCAGCGCGGCGACGTCGCCCATGCGGTTCGAGAAGCCCCATTCATTGTCGTACCAGGAGAGGATGCGGCACAGCGTGCCGTCGATCACCGCGGTCTCGCCGGCATCCACCGTCGAACTCTTCGGGCTGTGGTTGAAGTCGATCGAGACCAGCGGCTCGTCGCTGTAGCCGAGCACGCCGGCGAGCGGCCCGCTCTCCGACGCCTCCTTCAGGATCTTGTTGATCTCGTCCTTGCTGGTCGGGCGCTTGGCGACGAAGGCGAGGTCGACCATCGAGACGTTCGCGGTCGGCACCCGAACGGCGGTGCCGTCGAGCTTGCCCTTGAGCTCCGGCAGCACGAGGCCGACGGCGCGCGCGGCGCCCGTCGAGGTCGGGATCATCGAGAGGCCGGCCGCGCGGGCGCGCCGCAGATCCTTGTGCAGCGTGTCGAGCACCGGCTGGTCGAGCGTGAAGGCGTGCACCGTGGTCATGAAGCCGCGCTCGAGCCCGACCGTGCGGCTCAGCACGGCGGCGACCGGTGCGAGGCAGTTGGTCGTGCAGGAGGCGTTCGAGACGACCTTGTGCTCCTGGGTCAGCTTGTCGTGGTTGACGCCGTAGACGACCGTGAGGTCGGCATTCTCGCCCGGCGCCGAGATCAGCACCTTGCGCGCGCCCGCTTCGAGGTGCTTGGCCGCCGCGTCGCGCTTGGTGAAGATGCCGGTGCATTCGAGCGCGACGTCGACCTTGAGCGCGCCCCAGGGCAGCTTGGCGGGGTCGCGCTCGGCAATCACCTTGATCGGCCCGTTGCCGATGTCGATGGCGTCGCCGGTGACCGTCACGTTGCCGGGGAAGCGGCCATGCACGCTGTCATGGCGCAGCAGATGCGCGTTGACGTCGACCGAGCCGAGGTCGTTGATCGCGACCACCGAAAGGTCGCTGCGGCCCGACTCGTGGATCGCGCGCAGCACGTTGCGCCCGATCCGGCCGAACCCGTTGATGGCCACCCTTACGCTCATGGCATCCTCCTCCTCTGCGCCGGCTTTCGCCCGTCTTGCGAAGCGGCTAGTACCCTTGCCGCGGGGTGCGGTCAACCACAGGAATTTCCCACGCCGGCACGACAAAGTTCGACAAATCTCGGCCCTGCGGGTTGCCGATCCGGCGCTCGGCCGCCAAATTGCGTAGCGTCGGGTCGCCTGGGAGGAGGAAGCCATGGCAACGACGCTGCCGAAGGAGGGCCGTGCAGTCACGCCCGCCCGTGACCGCGATTCCGCCGCGGCCCGGTTCCGCGAGGTGCGCGCCCAGAGCGAGGCGCTCTGCGCCACGCTGGAGCCCGAGGACTATGTCGTGCAGTCGATGCCCGACGCCAGCCCGACCAAGTGGCACCTCGCCCATGTCAGCTGGTTCTTCGAGACCTTCGTGCTCGGCCGCTTCGCCGATTCGTACCGGGTGTTCCACCCAGGCTTCGGCTATCTGTTCAACTCGTATTACGAGGGCGCCGGGCCGCGCCATCCGCGCCCCGAACGCGGCCTCCTGACGCGCCCGACCGTCGCCGAGGTCTACGCCTATCGCGCCCATGTCGATGCCGCCATGCTGGCGTTCATCGACAAAGGCGCCGAGGCCGCGCTCGCCGAGGCGGCGCCGCTGATCGAGCTCGGCCTCAATCATGAGCAGCAGCACCAGGAGCTGCTGCTGACCGACATCAAGCACGGCCTCGGCTGCAACCCGCTCCGCCCGGCGTTCGCCGACGCGAAGCCGCACGCCGCACCGGCGCAGGGCCCGCTCGCCTTCATCGACATGCCGGGCGGCATCGTCCGGCTCGGCCATGGCGGCGAAGGCTTTGCCTTCGACAACGAGACGCCGCGGCACCGCGTGCTGGTCGAGCCCTATCGGCTCGCCGACCGGCTCGTCACCAACGCCGAGTATCTCGAATTCATCGAGGCCGGCGGATACGGGAAGCCGGAGTTCTGGTTGTCCGACGGCTGGGCCACGGTGCAGGCGCGCGGCTGGGGCGCGCCGCTCTACTGGGAGCGCCGCGACAAGGGCTGGGAGGAGTTCACGCTGGCCGGCATGGCAGCGCTCGATCCGGCCGCGCCGGTCTGCCATGTCAGCTACTACGAGGCGGACGCCTATGCGCGCTTCCGCGGCAAGCGGCTCGCCACCGAGGCCGAGTGGGAGGCGGCCGCGGCCTCGGCACCGATCATGGGGAACTTCGCCGAATCCGGCGCGTTTCACCCGCGCGCGGCGGCGGGCAAGGCCACGGGCCTGCGCCAGCTCTATGGCGATGTCTGGGAATGGACGGCGAGCGCCTATCTCGCCTATCCGGGCTTCAAGCCGCTGCCCGGCGCGGTCGGTGAATACAACGGCAAGTTCATGTGCAACCAGTTCGTGCTCAGGGGCGGCAGCTGCGCGACGCCGGCGGACCATATCCGGCCGACCTACCGGAACTTCTTCCCGCCGGATGCGCGTTGGCAGTTCTCGGGCATCAGGCTCGCGGAGGACCCATGACCGTCACCGAGGCCCAATTCTCGTTCGTCGACTGCCAGCCGGAAACCGAGGACTTCCTGAGCGCCGTGCTCGACGGGCTGGCGCGGCCGCAGAAGACGCTGCCCTGCAAGTTCCTCTACGACGAGCGCGGCGCGCGGCTGTTCGACCAGATCTGCCGGCTGCCCGAGTACTACCCGACGCGGGCAGAGCACTCGATCCTCAGGGAGCGCGGTGCCGCGATCGCGACGCTGGCCGGGCCGGGCGCCACGGTGGTCGAGTTCGGCAGCGGCAGCGGCGTCAAGACCAACGCGCTGCTCGATGCGCTGGACGAGCCCGCCGCCTACGTCGCGATCGACATCGCGCGGAGCGCGCTGCTCGCCGCGACGCGCACCATGGCCCGCGAGCGGCCCGGGCTCGAGGTCGTCGCGGTCTGCGCCGACTACGGCACCGGCATGAGCGAGCTGCCCATCGAGAGCGCGCCGGACGGCCCGCGGCTCGGCCTCTTCCTCGGCTCGACCATCGGCAATTTCGAGCGCGAGGAAGCGGTCGATTTCCTGCGCCATGCCGGCGCGCTGCTCGGCGAGGGCAATGCGCTGCTGGTCGGCGCCGATTTGTGGAAGGACCGCGCGGTGCTGGAAGCCGCCTATGACGATGCGCAAGGCGTCACCGCCGACTTCAACCTGAACCTCTTGCGCCGCATCAACCGCGAGCTCGACGGCAATTTCGATCTCGACGCCTTCAGGCACGAGGCCCGCTGCATCGACGAGACGCAGCGCGTCGAGATGCACCTGGTGAGCGAGCGGGACCAGCAGGCGGTGGTCGCCGGCAACCGGTTCAGCTTCGAGCGCGGCGAGACCATTCATACCGAATGCTCGCATAAATACACGATCGAAGGCTTCCAGGCGCTCGCCAGGGAAGGCGGCTTCACGCCGCGCAAGGCCTGGCTCGACCGCGACGAACGCTTCAGCCTGCACTTCCTGGAGGTGGCGTAAACACCATCTGGCGGCAGTCGAAGCCTTTTAGCGGATGACGACGGATACCTCTCCGCGCGCCTTGCGCTTGGGCCCGACCGTGATCTGAACATCCTGCCCGAGCGCCGTCAGAAACTCCATGAGGCGCTCGACCGAGAACGTGCCGGAATGGCCGCGCATCAGCGAGGATACATGCGGCTGCTTGATGCTGAGAATCTCGCCTGCCTGGGCCTGCGTCAGGTTGCGTTCCCTGACGAGGCGATAGATTTGGAGCATCAGGCGCGCCTTCAACCGCTCGCGCTCCGGGTTCGGAAATCCCAGATCGGCAAAGACGTTGCCGCTGCCTTCGGTGATATGGATTTCAGGCTTCTGCGCCATCGCTGGTTCTGCCTTCTTACTCTTCGTCATGCCCCGGCTTGACCGGGGCATCCATAATTGCAACGAGTCCGTTGCCCGATGGATTGCCGGGCCTTCGCCGCGCCGAAGGGGCTTCGGCCCCGCAGGCGGGTCAAGCCCGGCAATGACGATGAGGGGATGGGGCGTGCCCCCTACAGCCGCTGCTTCGCCGCTTCGACGATCGCCTTGGCGGTGATGCCGAAATGCTCGTAGAGCGCCTTGATCGGGGCCGAGGCGCCGAAGCTCTTCATGCCGATGAAGGCGCCGCGCGGGCCGAGATAGCGCGCCCAGCCGAACTCGCTCGCCGCCTCGACGCCGATGCGCACCGCGTCATCGCCGCCGAGTACTGCATTGCGATAGTGCGGAGCCTGCGCTTCGAACAGCTCGAACGAGGGCAGCGAGACCACGCGGGCCGGCACGCCGTCGGCTTCGAGCGCCGCGCGCGCCTCGGCCGCGATCGAGACCTCGGAGCCGGTCGCAATGATGACGACGCGCGGCTTGCCGCCTGATGCTTCGTGCAGCACGTAGCCGCCCTTGGCCGAGCGGTTCTCCGCCGCCGGCTCGGTCCTGAGCGTCGGCAGGTTCTGGCGGGTGAGGGCGAGCACGCTCGGGCCCTCGGTGCGGTTCAGCGCGATCTGCCAGCATTCGGCGGTCTCGACCGCATCGGCCGGGCGCAGCACGACGAGATTGGGCATGGCGCGTAAGCTCGCGAGATGCTCGACCGGCTGATGCGTCGGGCCGTCCTCGCCGAGCCCGATCGAATCGTGCGTCATGACGTGGATGACCCGCACCCCCATCAGCGCGGCGAGGCGGATCGACGGCCGGCAATAGTCCGAGAAGACCAGGAAGGTGCCGCCATAGGGGATCAGCCCGCCATGCAGCGCGATGCCGTTCATCGCCGCCGCCATGCCATGCTCGCGCACGCCGTAATAGATGTAGCGGCCGCCATAGTCCTGCGCGGTGACCGGCGCGAGGCTGTCGACCTTGGTGCCGTTCGAGCCGGTCAGGTCGGCCGAGCCGCCGACGAGCGGCGGCAGCGTCGGCGCGATCGCCTCGATCACCTTCTGGCTCGCCACGCGGGTCGCGAGCGACGGCTTGTCGATGCCGAACTTCGCCTTGAGCGCATCGAGCGCGGAGCCGGTCTCGGCCGGCAGGATACCGGCGATCGCCTGGTCGAAGCCCTCCCTCGACGCGGCCTTGGCATGGCGCGCGGCCCAGGCCTGGTAGGCCGCCGCGCCGCGCTGGCCGATGCCGCGCCAGGCCGCGAGCAGGTCGAGCGGCACTTCGAACGGCGGATACGGCCAGCCGAGCTTCTCGCGCGCGCCCTTGATCTCCGCCTCGCCGAGCGGCGCGCCGTGCGACGCCGCAGTGCCGGCCTTGGTCGGCGCGCCATAGGCGATCACGGTGCGGCAGATGACGAGCGAGGGCGTCGCGGTCTGCTTCGCGGCCTCGATCGCCGCGGCGACCGCCTCGGGGTCATGGCCGTCGACGCGCCGTGTGTCCCAGCCATAGGCCTCGAAGCGCTTCGCGGTGTCGTCGGTGAAGCTGAGCGAGGTCGAGCCGTCGATCGAGATGTCGTTGCTGTCGTAGAGCACGATCAGCTTGCCGAGCCGGAGATGGCCGGCGAGCGACGCCGCCTCATGGCTGACGCCTTCCATCAGGCAGCCATCGCCCGCGATCACGTAGGTATGGTGATCGACGATGCCCTCGCCGAAGCGCGCCGCCAGCATGCGCTCGGCGAGCGCCATGCCGACCGCGTTCGCGATGCCCTGGCCGAGCGGCCCGGTGGTGGTCTCGATGCCGGCGCCATGGCCGTATTCCGGGTGGCCCGCCGTGCGGCTGCCGAACTGCCGGAAGTTCTTGAGCTGCTCGATGTCGAAGTCCTCATAGCCGGTGAGGTAGAGCAGCGCGTAGAGCAGCATCGAGCCGTGTCCGGCCGAGAGCACGAAGCGGTCGCGGTCCGGCCAGTCGGGATGCGCCGGGTCGAATTTGAGGAAACGCGAGAACAAAACCGTGGCGACGTCGGCCATGCCCATCGGCATGCCCGGATGGCCCGAATTGGCGCGCTGCACGGCGTCCATGGAAAGCGCACGGATCGCGTTCGCCATGTCCTTGTGGGAAACGGTCGGGAGCGGTTTGTTCATGGTTGCTCGCGGGGGCGGGGAGGGCGCGCGCACCATGCCGGGCAGGTTCCGGGGCGTCAACTGATTCCGCCGCGCCGCGCCGGCCGGTTCCCGCCTCCTCGGTTGACGCCCGCGACCATGGCGACTAATGCTTCGACATCCTTGGGCAAATGAGGGCGTTCGGCCGTCATGGACACGCTCGATCAAGCCTGCGCACGGTTGGAGGCCGCCGTCGAACGGCTGGCGCAAGCCGTCGAGGCGGGGCCGCGGTCAAGGCTGCGCACGCGGATCGCGAGCCTCGAAGGCGAGCTGGCCGCCGCGCTGTCGGAACGGAATGCCTTGCGCCAGAACGTCGAGCGGCTCGGCGGCGAGCGCGACCGTCTGAATGCCATGGTCAGCGAGACGCAGGAACGTTACGCCGCGGCCAAGGTGGTCGGCGATGCGGTGGCGACGCGCCTGACGCAGACCATCGCCGAGGTCCGCACCCTGATGGGCCGCTGAGCATGGGCCAGGTCGCCGTCACCATCCGCGGCCGCAGCTACCCGGTCGCCTGCGACGACGGGCAGGAGGAGCAGGTCATCCGCCTCGCCTCCTATCTCGACAAGCGCGCCGCCGAGCTCGACCGCACCGTCGGCGTGGTGAGCGAGGCCCGCCTGCTGCTGATGATCGGGCTCCTGGTCGCGGACGAGCTGGCCGAGGCCCATGACGAGCTGCGCCGCACCCGCGAAGCGGTCGAGAGCGCCGAGGCCGCCTCGCGCCAGGCGACCCTCGTCGAGGTCGAGCGCCGCGTCGCGCCCGCGCTCGACCGGCTCGCCGCCCGGCTCGACGATATTGCCGCCCGCCTGGAAGCTGACTAAGTTCAGTACCGGGCGGAGGCTGCGGGATTCGACGCTCCATCTGTTCCCCGGGGCCAATATCTACCTCTAGGGAGCTGTCCCTGCCGGGGCCCTGGCCTCGGCACATGGCGCCCACCTGCGATAGCAGGCCTAGAGGGAACAACGGTAACGACGGTCATCGCGGCGCCGCCCGCTCTTGAGCGCATACCCCCTTCGACCCCGAACATGGCGTGACCATGGGCACGAGCGAGACTCTGCGGGCGGCCAAGCGCGCGGCGCGCGCGGCGGCGATCGAACGGCGCCGTGCCGCCAAGGCCGCGGCAGGCGAGGCTGCGGCTGTCGCGGCGCTCGCCCATCTGTGCGCCGGCGTGAAGCTGCCGGGCGAGGGCGCTGTCTCGGGCTATTGGCCGATGGAGGATGAGTTCGACGTGCGGCCGATGCTGGAGCACTTCTCGGATGCCGGGCGCGTTTGCGCCTTGCCGGTGGTGACGCGGCTCGGCGAGCCGCTGCTGTTCCGGCGCTGGCGCAAGGGCGATGCGCTGGTCGCCAATCGTCTCGGTATACACGAGCCGGCGGGCAATGCCCCGATCATCGAGCCGGCGATCCTGCTCGTGCCCCTGCTCGCGTTCGACGGGGACGGCTACCGGCTTGGCTATGGCGGCGGCTTCTATGACCGGACGCTGGCGAGGCTGCGCGCGCGCGGGCCGATGCTTGCGATCGGCGTCGCATTTGCGGGCCAGGCGGCGGAGGCGGTGCCGCACGGCCCGCTCGACGAGCGGCTCGACTGGATCGTGACCGAGCAGGGCGCGGCGGCGTTTTCGCCGATCGCGGCGGAGACGGCGGCAAGATGAGAATCCTTTTCCTCGGCGACATCGTGGGCCGTTCCGGGCGCGACGTCATCGCGCGCGAGCTGCCGGGCATCAGGGAGCGGCTCGCGCTCGACTTCGTCATCGTCAACGGCGAGAACGCGGCGGGCGGCTTCGGCATCACCGGCGAGATCTGCCGCACGCTCTACCAGGTCGGCGCCGACGTGCTGACGCTCGGCAACCATGCCTGGGACCAGCGCGAGACGCTGAGCTACATCGAGACCGATCCCAGGCTGCTCCGCCCGCTCAACTACCCGCCGGGCACGCCGGGGCGCGGCGCCGCCACCTTCAAGACCAGGGACGGTCGCAGCGTGCTGGTGATCCAGCTCATGGGCCGGCTCTTCATGGACCCGCTCGATTGCCCGTTCCTGACCGTCGCGGCCGAGCTGGAGAAGCATCGGCTCGGCGCCACGGTCGATGCCATCGTGGTCGACATCCACGCCGAGGCGACCAGCGAGAAGCAGGCGCTCGGCTATTTCCTGGACGGGCGGGTCTCGCTCGCGGTCGGCACCCATACCCACGTCCCGACCGCGGACCAGCGGATCCTGCCCAAGGGCACCGCCTACCAGACCGATGCCGGCATGTGCGGCGCCTATGAATCCGTCATCGGCATGGAGATCGGCCTCGCGGTCGAGCGCTTCGTGCGCAAGCTGCCGACCGCGCGGCTCGAGCCGGCGCAAGGCGAGGCCACCATCTCGGGCGTCCTGGTCGAGACCGACGACCGCACCGGCCTCGCGAAATCGGTCGCGCCGCTCCGCGTCGGCGGCGGCCTCACGCCCGCTTGGCCCGAGGCTTGAGCGCGCCTCGGAATTCAGGTGCTCTTGCGGGCGGGTGACCCGCAGGCAGTTCATCGAAAGATCTCCGCTCGCTGATCCTGTGCCGCTCAGGGATCGGAAGGGAGTTCGCCATGTCAGGCCCGCGCCAGCTTGGGCGACGGCCGGACAGAGACTTGAATCTTCACCTGCTGGTCGAGCCGGTTGAGGATCGTCATCAGCCGGTCGACGGTGAAGCGATCGAGCTGCGCGTTGCGGATGCGCGAGAAGTCGGCTGCGGCGATGCCGGTGATCGTCTGTGCCTTGCGCACGGAAAGGCCCTTGTCATCGAGCACCCCGATGATCTTGGCGGCCAGGATGGATTTCAGTTGCTCCAGGTCCGCGTTCGGATGGCCGAAATCGCGGAAGACGTTGCCGCTGCCCCTGGTGATTTCGACGTCCTTGGTCATTTCAGTACCGTCGCAGCCGTCATCAATCTTCGTTGCAAATCAGGTGATTACCGCGGGTGCTTCGACTTGATCGCGCCGGCCTCGACCAGGCCGGGGATGCCTTCGCCGAGGGTAGGCACGCTCTGCGCCGCAGGGCGCGGCGTGGCATCGAGGGCGGCGACGGCGAAGCTCATGTCGAGCTCGACGACGCGGTTGATCGCGCTCACCGTGGCGAGCAGCCGCGGCGCGTCGTCGCCGCAATAGGCGATGGCGAGATCGACCAGCCGCTTGAGCACGTGGCCATAGGCGCCGAGATACCAGCGCGGCTCAAGGCCGACCCGCTCATGTGCCTCGCCCATGCGGCTGATCCGCGCGAAATAGCCCTCGTCGAACTCGCCGGAGAACAGCTTGAGCAGGTGCCGGCCCTGCGCCTCGCGGAAGCGCTGCGTCGATTGCGGCGAGCGGTCGATCGCCGGCATCTCGCGCCACGCGGTCGCATAGTCCAGGAACTCGGCCACGATGTCGTCGAGATGCGCCTCCAGCACCGGCAGGAAATCGGCCAGCACGGCGCGCGTCTTCGCGTCGAGCGTCGGGATCGAGGCCATGGCCTCCGCATTGCGGCTGCCCGCTTCCATCGTCATCCTCGCTGCCGTGCGCGCGGCACGGTCAGGTTGATCGCGGTTTCCGTGATGACATCCGAATGATTGACGATTATTGAACAGCGCCGTCCCGGAAACAAATCCCCGCACCGTCGAGACCATGAACGATCCGGCAAAAAAACCTACCGCCGCCGCGCCCATGCCCTGGGACGCCGCGCGCTACCATGAGAGTTTCGGCTTCATCCACCGGCTCGGCGGCGCGCTCCTGGAGCGGCTCGACCCACGGCCGGGCGAGCGCATCCTCGACCTCGGCTGCGGCACCGGGCGCATGGCGGCTGAGATCGCCAAGGCGGGCGCCACCGTGATCGGGCTCGACAGCGACCCGAGGATGATCGAGCAGGCGCGCGCCTTGCACCCCGGGATCGAGTTCGTGTGCGCCAACGCCGAAGGCTTCCGGCTCGACGGCCCGGTGGATGCCATCCTCTCGAACGCCGCGCTGCACTGGATGACCCGGCCGCAACGGGTGATCAAGGCGATGGCCCGCGCGCTCAGGCCGGGCGGGCGGCTGGTGCTCGAGATGGGCGGCCACGGCAACGTCGCGACGGTGGTGGACGCGCTGCATGCCGCCCTGCGCGAGGAGGGCGTGGCGGCGGCGGCGCTGCCCATGCCCTGGTACTTCCCCCGCCTCGGCGAATATGCCGCGCGGCTCGAACGCGGCGGCTTCGCGGTCGGCGAGGCCGCGCTGTTCGACCGGCCGACCCCGCTCGACGATCTGGAGAACGGCATGGCCGACTGGCTCAGGATGTTCGCCGGCCCCTTCCTCGCCGCGCTGCCGGCCGGGCGGCACGACGCGGTGATCGCCGCGGTGGTCGAGCGGACGCGGCCACTGCTCCTCCAGGACGGCCGCTGGGTGGCCGATTACCGGCGCCTGCGGGTCTTCGCCCTCCGTGCGGGTTGAGGACGGCGAACCTTTGCGTCAAAGCCTTGGTTTTTCAGGCATCTCCGGCCGAGCGGTGCCAAATTCCTGCCACATTGCCTGCGTAATGGTACCGATGCGGAGGTCTACAGTATGTGGTAGTTTGGTCGGCCATATCGACTAGATGGAGCATGTTTCAGGCGTCATGGCTGGCCATTCCAAATGGAAGAACATCATGTACCGGAAGGGCGCGCAGGATCAGCGGCGCGCCCGGACGTTCACCAAGCTCGTGCGCGAGATCGTGGTCGCGGCGAAGGAGGGCGTGCCCGACCCGACGTCCAATCCGCGATTGCGCTCCGCCATGGCCGCCGCGCGCGCCGCCAACGTGCCGAAGGACAACATCGAACGCGCGCTCAAGAAGGCGAGTGGCGCCGACGGCGAAAGCTATGAGGAGGTGCGCTACGAGGGCTACGGGCCGGGCGGCGTCGCGCTGATGATCGACGCGCTGACCGACAACCGCAACCGCACCGCCTCCGAAATCCGCTCCCTCTTCACCCGGAACGGCGGCAGCCTCGGCGAGACCGGCAGCGTCACCTTCATGTTCCAGCGCGTCGGCGCCATCCGCTATCCGGCCGCCGCAGCAAGTACAGACGCCATGTTCGAGGCGGCGATCGAGGCCGGCGCGATCGACTGCGCCTCGGACGAGGACGGCCATGAAATCCTGAGCGAGCCGGCCGATTTCAACGTGGTGCGCGACGCGCTGGAGACGCGCTTCGGCCCGGCCGAGAGCGCCAGGCTCGCCTGGAAGCCGCAGAACACCGTGCCGGTCGATGCCGAGGATGCCGAGACGCTGTTCGCGCTCATCGAGGCGCTCGACGACAATGACGACGTGCAGCAGGTCGCGGCCAACTACGAGGTGTCCGACGACGTGATGCAGAAGCTGGCGGCGTCATGACGGAGCGCCCCTGATGCGCCGCGTGATCGGCCTCGACCCCGGCCTTCGCGCGACCGGCTGGGGCGTGATCGAGGCGGACGGCAATCATCTCGGCTATGTGGCGAGCGGCGTGGTCCGTTCGGACGAGGGCAAGGCGCTGGCCGAGCGGCTGGTCGAGCTGCACGCCGGGCTGGTCGCCGTGCTTGAGACCTACCGGCCCGACGAGGCCGCGGTCGAGGAGACCTTCGTCAACCGCAACCCGGCCTCGACGCTCAAGCTTGGCCTGGCACGCGGCGTCGCGCTCCTGGTGCCGGCGCTCGGCGGCACGCCGATTGCCGAATACGCGGCGAATCAAGTTAAGAAGGCGGTGGTCGGCGTCGGCCACGCCGACAAGGCGCAGGTCGCCATGATGGTGCAGCGCCTCTTGCCCGGCGTCGGCGCGACCTCGGGCGATGCGGCGGACGCGCTCGCGGTCGCGATCTGCCACGCCCATATCGGCGCGACGCAGGCGCGCTGGGCGCGGGCGGTCGACGCGGCGCGCGGCGTGCCGGGAAGGGTGGGCGCATGATCGCGAAGCTGTCCGGCGTGCTCGATTCGATCGGCGTCGACCATCTGGTCGTCGATGTCGGCGGCGTCGGCTATCTGGTGCACTGCCCGAGCCGCATGCTGCAAGGCCTGCCGCCGCCAGGCGCGCGCATCGCCTTCCCGGTCGAGACCGTGGTGCGCGACGACGCCATCCTGCTCTTCGGCTTCGAGGACGCGGCGGCGCGTGACTGGTTCCGCCTCCTTCAAACCGTGCAGGGCGTCGGCACCAAGGCGGCGCTCGCGCTGCTCGGCACGCTCAAGGGCGACGAGCTTGCCAATGCTATTGCGGCGCGCGATCCGGCGAGCCTCACGCGGGCGCCCGGCATCGGGCGCAAGCTCGCCGAGCGCATCGTCGCCGAATTGAAGGATAAGGCACCCGCGCCGAGCAGCCTCGCGACGGCAGCGCGCGGTGCGACGGTGCCGGCGCACGGCGGCAGCGCGCGCGACGCCGTTTCGGCGCTCGTCCATCTCGGTTACCGCCCCAACGAGGCGCAGGCGGTGATCGGGCGGGTCGCCGTTGATCTCGGCGCCGATGCGCCGGTCGAGGCGCTGATCCGTGCCGGGCTCAGGGAGCTTGCGCCATGAGCGGGCCGCGCATGGTGGCGGCCGAGCCGCGCCCCGACGACCAGCCCGAGGCGAGCCTCAGGCCGCAGCGGCTCGACGAGTTCATCGGCCAGGCCCGGGTGCGCGAGAACCTCAAGGTCTTCATCGAGGCGGCCAGGCATCGCGACGAGCCGCTCGACCATATCCTGCTCTACGGGCCGCCCGGCCTCGGCAAGACCACGCTGGCGCAGATCGTGGCGCGCGAGCTGGGCGTGAGCCTCAGGGCGACCTCCGGCCCGGTGATCGCGCGGGCGGGCGACCTCGCCGCCATCCTGACCAACCTGAGCCCGCGCGACGTGCTCTTCATCGACGAAATCCATCGCCTTAATCCTGCCATCGAAGAGGTGCTCTATCCCGCGATGGAGGATTTCCAGCTCGATCTGGTGATCGGCGAGGGGCCGGCGGCGCGCTCGGTGAGGATCGACCTGCCGCATTTCACCCTGGTCGGCGCCACCACGCGCACCGGGCTCGTCACCACGCCGCTGCGCGAGCGCTTCGGCATCCCGCTCCGGCTCGAGTTCTATACCGCGGCGGAACTGGAGGCGATCGTGGTGCGCAACGCGGCGCTGCTCGGCCTCGCGCTGACGCCCGACGGCGCGCGCGAGATCGCGCGGCGCTCGCGCGGCACGCCCCGCATCGCGGTCCGCCTGCTGCGTCGCGTGCGCGATTTCGCGGCGGTGCAGGGCAGGGAGCCCGTCGACGCCAAGATCGCCGACGACGCGCTCAAGCGGCTCGAGGTCGATGCCCGCGGCCTCGATTCCATGGACCGCCGCTATCTCCTGTGCATCGCCGAGCATCATGGTGGCGGCCCGGTCGGCGTCGAGACGGTGGCAGCCGCGCTCTCGGAGCAGCGCGACGCCATCGAGGAGGTCATCGAGCCGTTCCTCATCCAGCAGGGCTTCCTGCAGCGCACCGCGCGCGGCCGCGTGCTGACCGCGCTCGGCTTCGAGCATGTCGGGCTCGCGCCGCCGCTCTCGCGCGCCCAGCTCGACCTGCTCGGCGCCGGCGCGGCCGAGGCAGAGGACCAGGATGGCTAAGCTGCTCGGCGCCGAACGGCCGCGCCCGGACGCAGGCCCGCAGCCGGGCGCGGTCCACCACTACCAGCTTCGCGTCTTCTACGAGGACACCGACGCCGCCGGCATCGTCTACTACGCGAACTACCTCAAGTTCATCGAGCGCGGCCGCACCGAGATGATGCGCGAGGCCGGCATCAGCCATACGCGGCTGCGGGAGAAATACGGCATCGCCTTCATCGTGCGCCGCTGCAATGCGGACTTCCGCGCCGCCGCACGGCTCGACGACTTCCTCGAGGTGCGCACCCGCATCGTCTCGCTCGGCGGCGCCAGCATCGAGGCGGAGCAGGTGGTCTGGCACGGCCAGGACAGCCTGGTCCGCGCCGAGGTCAAGCTCGGCTGCATCGACCGGAACGGGCGGCCGGTGCGCCTGCCCGAGGAGGTCCGCGTTGCGCTCGCCCGCTTCAAACCCCGCGACGGAAAGAGCTGAACGGCCGACGAGAACATGGAAAACGAGGTAGTGAGTTCAACGGTTGAGCTCGGCAACGCCGTGGTGGCGGCGGCGGCCGAGCTGTCGCCGTGGCATCTCTTCCTTCAGGCGGACATCGTCGTGAAGCTGGTGATGCTGGTCCTGGTGCTTGCCTCGCTCTTCAGCTGGGCGATCATCTTCGACAAGTGGTTCCGCCTGCGCGCCGTGAGACGCCACGCGGAGGAGTTCGAGCGCACCTTCTGGTCGGGCGGCTCGCTCGACGACCTCTATGACCGGCTGGGCGAGCGCACGCGCCATCCGATGGCGCTGATCTTCGTCGCGGCCATGAAGGAATGGCGGCGCTTCGCCTCGCGCACCGGGCAGGTGACCGACGCGGCCCGCCTCGAAGGGTTGCAGCGGCGCGTCGGCCACGCCATGGAAGTGACCACGACGCGCGAGCTGGAGAGCCTCGAGAAGTATGTCGGCTTCCTCGCGACCGTGGGCTCGACCGCGCCGTTCGTCGGCCTGTTCGGCACGGTCTGGGGCATCATGAACAGCTTCGCCTCGATCGCGCAGAGCAAGGACACCTCGCTCGCCGTGGTCGCGCCCGGCATCGCGGAGGCGCTGTTCGCGACCGCGATCGGCCTGATTGCGGCGATCCCGGCCGTGGTCGCCTACAACAAGCTGAGTGCCGATATCGACCGCTTCAGCCAGCGCCTCGAAGGCTTCTCGACCGAGTTCCAGGCCCTGCTCTCGCGCCAGCTCGAGGAGCGCGTCGCCTGATGGCGGCAGAGGTCAACGGGCGGCTCCGCCGGCGCCATGGCAAGCGGCAGCCGATGAGCCAGATCAACGTCACGCCGTTCGTCGACGTGATGCTGGTGCTGCTGGTGATCTTCATGATCACCGCGCCGCTCTTGACCGCTGGCGTCCAGGTCAACCTGCCGGAGGCCGGCGCCAAATCGCTGCAGGGCAGCGACGAGCCGCTCGCCGTCACCATCGACGCCGCGGGCAAGCTCTATATCCAGGAAACCGAGGTGACCATCGAGGAGATCGCGCCCAAGCTCATGGCCATCACCGAACGCAAGCCCGATGCGCGCATCTTCGTGCGCGGCGACCGCGACATTGCCTACGGCCAGATCATGGCGGTGATGAGCGCGATCAATCAGGCCGGGTTCACCAACGTGGCGCTGGTCACCACGGTGCCGAGGGAGCAGGCGCCGGGCGATGACGGATCCGAATAGATTGGATGAGCAAGCGCGGATGGATTCTCTCGGGCATCTTGCACGCGGTGCTGATCGTACTTGCGGCGTTCGGCCTGCCGCGCCTGTTCGAGGAGGAGCCGAGCGAGCCCGAGCCGATCATGGTCGGCATCGTCGAGATCGCGGAGGTGGCGAGCCAGCCGGAGCCCGCGACCGAGACGCCGGCGCCGCCGCCCGCGCCGAAGCGGGTCGAGCCCGAGCCGAAGCCGGAGCTGCCGCAGCCGGAGCCCGAGGAGATCGCGCCCGAGCCGACGCCGCCGGAACCCGAGCCCGCGCCGCCGCCGGTGCCGAAGGAGGTGCCGGAGCCCGCGCCGATACCGGAGCCCGAGCCCGTTCCGGAACCGGAGCCCGAACCAGAGCCGGAACCCGTGCCCGAACCGGAGCCGGAGCCGGAGCCGGAGCCTGTCCCCGAGCCGGAACCCGTTCCCGAGCCGGAGCCGGAGCCGGAGCCGGAACCAGAGCCGGAACCCACGCCGGAACCGGAGCCGACGCCGGAGCCCGAACCCGAGCCGAAGCCGCCGGTCGCGCCGAAGCCGCCACCGAAGCCGACGCCGCCCGCGCCAAACCTCGACTCGCTGCTCAAGAACCTGGCGCAGGAGGAGCCGTCGCCGCCGGCCAAAGAGGTCGAGAAGGAGGCCGAGGAGCCCAAGCCGGATTTGTCCAAGCTGCTCGAAACCATCGCGAAGGCGCCCGAGGACGCGGCCTCGCCGGTCGAGCAGCAGCAGGATTCAGGGGCAAAGCTGAGCGGCCTGCTCGCGGGCACGATCGCGAGCGCGATCCGCAGCAAGGTGGAGCGCAACTGGAGCGTGCCGGTCGGCATCCAGAACGCCGAGAGCCTGCTCGTCGACCTGACGCTCGATCTCGCGCCCGACGGCAGCGTGCTGTCGGTCCGCATCGACGATTCGGCGCGCTACGGGCTCGACTCGGCGTTCCGCACCATGGCGGAATCGGCCAAGCGCGCGGTGCTGAAGGCGAGCCCGTTCGAGGTCTTGCGCGACCATGTCGATACCTACGAGCAGTGGCGCGTCATCACCCTGACCTTCCGCCCGCCGGTGTGAGGCGGAACCGGAAGGGCGTTTTTGGCGTTGACTTGCGGTAAGAGAGGATGGGAGTTGGGGGCATGAGTTTCTTCGGGCTGGCGCGATTCCAACGGGCTCCGGGCGCATGGCGGCGGGCCGTCGCCGTGATCGCCTGCGGTCTCGCCGTCGCGCTGTGCGCCGGGTTGGCCGCGCCGGCCCATGCCGAGCTCAAGATCGACATCACGCGCGGCACGGTGGAGCCGATCCCGATCGCGATCACCGACTTCTACAGCCAGGCCGGTGACGCGACCGATATCGGCCGGCGCATCGCCGGCGTGGTGAAGAACGATCTCGATCGCTCCGGCCTGTTCCGCTCGATCAACGAAGGCGCCTTCATCCAGCGGCCGGAGGAGATGCTCGACCAGCCGCGCTTCCCTGACTGGCGCCAGATCAACGCGCAGGCGCTGGTCACCGGGCAGATCGTGCTCGAGCAGGGCGGCCGGCTTCGCGTCGAGTTCCGCCTGTGGGACGTGTTCGCCGCGCAGCATCTCATCGGCCTGCGCTTCGGCAGCGCCGAGGATGCTTGGCGGCGCATCGGGCACAAGATCGCCGATGCGATCTACGAGCGCCTGACCGGCGAAAGCGGCTATTTCGACACCCGCATCGTCTATGTCGCCGAGAGCGGCCCGCGGGCCAATCGCGTCAAGCGCCTCGCGATCATGGACCAGGACGGCGCCAACTTCAGGTACCTGACCGATGGCCGCGCTCTGGTGCTGACGCCGCGCTTCTCGCCGACCACGCAGGAGATCACCTATCTGAGCTACGAGCGCGACCAGCCTCACGTCTACCTGCGCAACATCGACACCGGGCGTCAGGAGTTGCTCGGCAACTTCCCCGGCATGACGTTCGCGCCGCGCTTCTCGCCGGACGGCAACAAGGTCGTGCTGACCTATGCCAAGGGCGGCGATTCGAACATCTACGAGATGGATCTGCGCACCCGCCGGGTGGCGCAGCTCACGCGCGATCCGGCGATCGACACCTCGCCGTCCTACTCGCCCGACGGCAGCTCGGTCGCCTTCGAATCGGATCGCGGCGGCAGCCAGCAGATCTACGTCATGCGCAGCGACGGCAGCGACGTGCGACGCATCAGCTTTGGGCAGGGGCGCTACGGCACGCCGGTATGGTCGCCGCGCGGCGACCTCGTTGCGTTCACCAAGATCGCGCAAGGGCGCTTCTACATCGGCGTGATGCGGCCCGACGGCTCGCAGGAACGCCTGATCGCCGAAGGCTATCTGGTCGAGGGCCCGACCTGGGCGCCGAACGGCCGCGTGCTGATGTTCTTCCGCCAGAGCAACCGCAATCCGGACAGCGCCGAGCTGGTGACGATCGACATCACCGGCCACAATGAGCGGACGCTGGTGACCTCGACTCCGGCCTCCGATCCGGCGTGGTCGCCCTTGATCCCATGACGGCGCAACACTATGATATTCCAAGATTCGGGCCCTCAGCAGCCTCAGGGGAGGCAGCTCGGGTGCCCGATTTTTCTTGGGAGTGCTCGACCGAAGAATCGGCTGGCTTGGCTATCGGCTGCCGATCAACCATTCTCAAGCCATTCAGGTCAATGAACTCCAGCCATGGGAGGGGACTGATGCGTATCAAGTGGTTGGCGCCGCTTGCGGCACTGGTGATTCTGGCGGCGTGCGAGAGCACCCCGGAAGAAGGAGCGACGACGGACAGTCAGGCGACCACGGGTGCGGATGCCTCGGGCAGCCAGACCGGCGTCAGCGAGACGAGCATCGTGCCCGGCTCGCAGGAGGACCTCGCCCAGAATGTCGGCGACCGGGTCTTCTTCGATTTCGACAGCAGCGTGCTGTCGCCGCGGGCGCGCCAGACGCTCGAGGCGCAGGCGGCGTGGCTCAATCGCTACCCCAATGTTCGCTTCATGATCGAGGGTCACTGCGACGAGCGGGGCACCCGCGAGTACAACCTGGCGCTCGGCGAGCGCAGGGCGGCGGCAGCGGCGAACTATCTGATCGCGCTCGGCGTTGACGCGTCGCGGATTTCGACGATTTCGTATGGCAAGGAACGGCCCTACGCCCTCGGGAGTGATGAAGACTCCTGGGCGCAGAACCGGCGCGCGGTTTCGGTCGTGCAGTAACGCGCGACCCGACGGTCATCGGTGCGGTCGCTCTTCGGAGCGGCCGCCCGGTCGCCACCGGTCAGGCGCGTGGTTGAACGCACTCGCAGCGTCTAGCATCGGCGGACTCGAGCGGGCAGCGCTGCTTCCTTGGCCAGTTTGCAAGGGAGAGGGCGATGAAGAAGCTTTGGTCGGCCGTCGCGATCCTGTTCGGGCTCAGCCTCTTCTGGCTGAGCGCCGAACGGGCGGTCGCGCAGGACTACGAATCCCTGCGCAACCAGATCGATCAGCTTAGGCAGCAGGTCCGGCAGCTTTCCGGGCAGGTCAACGACCTGTCGCGCGGCGGCGGCGCGAGCCTCGCGGCGAGCGGCGGCGAGGGCGGCTCGAGCGCCCAGGTGCTAGCGCGCCTCGACGAGGTCGTCGAGACCATGCGCCGGCTCAACGGCCGCGTCGAGGAGCTGGAGTTCAAGGTCGGCAACCTGTCGAGCGGGCTCGATGCCCTGAAGCGGGACGTCGACCTGAGCGCCGCCAAGCCTCAGCAGAGCGAGCCGCCTCCCACCGAGACCTCCGACGGCGTAAGTTATGTCGGCGAGGCAGCGGATGCCGGCGCGGGTACGGGCGCGTCCGGCGCGGGGGCAAGCAGTGCCCCGGCCGGCGACGGCTATGACGCGAACCAGGCGCCGCGCCCGCTCGGCTCGATGCCGCTCGACCCGGACAGCCCGCCTCCGTCGCCTGCGGCCGATACCCCGAGGGTGGCCGAGCCGCCGGCCGCGCCCGAGGAGGATACGGCCGTCGCCGCCGCGACCCCAGCGACGCCGAAGGAGCAGTACGACGCCGCGCACCGCCTGTTGAAGAACGCCCAGTATGGCGAGGCCGAAGCCGCCTTCCGCAGCTTCATCGAGGGCAATGAGGGTGACCCCAATGTCGAGCGCGCGTCCTACTGGCTGGCCGAGACCTACTATGCACGCAAGGAGTTCGATCAGGCCTATCAGGTCTATGCGCGCAACCTGCAGCAATGGCCCAAGGGCGACAAGGCGCCCGACAACCTGGTCAAGCTCTCGCTCTCGCTGGTCAACCTCAAGCGCGACAAGGAGGCCTGCCAGTTCCTCGCCGTGCTCGATTCCGACTATCCGAACGCGGGCGCAAACGTGAAGCAGGCGGCGGACCGCGCGAAATCCCTCGCGAAATGCAGCTAGGCGAGGCGCCGCGCATCGGCCCGGCGCGGCGTGAAGCCGGCGCCGATGCCCGTGCCGGCCTTCCGCTCGCGCGGCACTTCGCCCGCGCGATGGCCTCGCTCGGCCCGTTCGAGGACGCGCCGGCGCTCGCGGTCGCGGTCTCCGGCGGGCCGGACAGCATGGCGCTCTGCCTGCTCGCCGAGGAGTGGGCGGCGGGCCGGGGCGGCACGCTGATTGCGCTCATCGTCGATCACGGCCTGCGCACCGAAGCCGCGGCCGAGGCGCGTCAGGTCGCGCGATGGTTGAAGCGTCGCGGCATCGCGGCGCGTGTGCTGCGCTGGCGCGGCGAGAAGCCCACGAGCGGCCTGCAGGCCGCGGCGCGTGTGGCGCGTTACAACCTCCTGACCGCGTGGTGTCGCCGGCATGGCGTCCTACACTTGCTGCTTGGCCATCAGCGCGACGACCAGGCCGAGACGCTGCTGATGCGGCTCGAACGCGGCAGCGGTCCCGACGGCCTCGCCGGCATGCCGCGCTTTGCCGAACGGCAGGGCGTGCGTCTGCTGCGCCCGCTGCTCGCCGTGCCGCGCGAGCGGCTGGTCGCGCTGCTCGGCGCGCTCGGTCAGCCCTTTGTCGAAGACCCGTCCAATCTCAACCCGGCGTTCGGCCGGGTCCGCCTGCGCCTTGCAATGGCGCGGCATGAGCTCCCGGACGCGGCGACGCTATGTACGCTCGCCCGGCGCGCGGGCGACATGCGCGCCGGCTTCGAGCGGGAACGCGCCCGGCTGCTCGCCCGTGCCGTGCGGCTCGACCCCGCCGGCCATGCCTGGCTCCGCCTGTCCACACTCGGCGAGGCGCCGGAGGCGTTGGCCGCGAGCCTCATCGGCGCGGTCATCGCGACCGTGGGCGGCGCCGACCATCCGCCCGCGCCGGACAGCCTGTCCCGCCTGGCCGGGGCACTGAAAAGCGGCACGCTTGGCGCCGGCGCGACGCTCGGCGGCTGCCGGATCGTGCCGCGCCGGGGCGGGCTGCTCGTCTGCCGCGAACCCAAGGCCTGCGCGCCGGGCCTGACGCTATCCGGCGAGCCCGGGTTGCGCTGGGACAGCCGTTTCGCACGGCTCGGGCGGGCCGCCAAGGTTAACGGCGCGACGCTCGGCGCGCTCGGCGCCGCGGGCGTCATCGCCTTGCGGCGCCAGGGTGACGGGGCCGTGATCGCCCCCCTGCCGGCGCCCGCGCGGCCGTCACGGCCGGCCTTCCGCTACCTTGACGGTTCGTTACGGCTGCCCCACCTATCATTCGACGGGAGAGGATCGGCGATCGCCGCCGGAAAGGTGGAGCCCAGGGTGGGCTTCCGGCCCCGGCGATGCCTCGCCGAAGCGCCGTTCGAGGTGGGCGGGGTCGCATCCTCATTCGAAACTGGTGTATAAAGCCGGCTCCTCACGGCGTTAGGGGACCTCGTTGGGCAATTTCGGAAAGAATCTCGCGCTCTGGATCATCATCGGCCTGCTGCTGGTCGCCCTGTTCAACCTGTTCCAGGGGCCGTCCGGGCGGAGCGGGCCGAGCGCGCTGCCCTATTCTGATTTCATGGCCCAGGTGCAGTCGGGCGAAGTCTCCGAGGTCACCATCCAGGGCAACGTCATCACCGGCCACTATGCGGGCAATGCCGGCAACGTGGCGTTCACGACCTACGCGCCGGACGACCCGAACCTGGTCCAGACGCTGCGCGAGAACAATGTGCGCATCACGGCGGCGCCGCCCGACGAGGGCATGCCGACCTTCCTGAGCATCCTGATCTCGTGGTTCCCGATGCTGCTGCTGATCGGCGTGTGGATCTTCTTCATGCGCCAGATGCAGTCGGGCGGCGGCAAGGCGATGGGCTTCGGCAAGTCGCGCGCGCGCCTGCTCACCGAGCGCCAGGGCCGCGTCACCTTCGACGACGTGGCGGGCATCGACGAGGCCAAGTTCGAGCTCGAGGAGATCGTCGAGTATCTGCGCGATCCGCAGCGCTTCCAGCGGCTCGGCGGCAAGATTCCGAAGGGCGTCCTCCTGGTCGGCCCGCCCGGCACCGGCAAGACGCTCTTGGCGCGCGCCATCGCGGGCGAGGCCAACGTGCCGTTCTTCACCATCTCGGGCTCGGACTTCGTCGAGATGTTCGTCGGCGTCGGCGCGAGCCGGGTGCGCGACATGTTCGAGCAGGGCAAGAAGAACGCGCCCTGCCTGATCTTCATCGACGAGATCGACGCGGTCGGCCGCCATCGCGGCGCCGGCCTCGGCGGCGGCAATGACGAGCGCGAGCAGACCCTGAACCAGCTCCTCGTCGAGATGGACGGCTTCGAGGCGAACGAGGGCGTGATCCTGATCGCGGCGACCAACCGGCCCGACGTGCTCGACCCCGCGCTGCTCCGCCCCGGCCGCTTCGACCGCCAGGTCGTGGTGCCGAACCCGGACGTCTCGGGCCGCGAGAAGATCCTCAAGGTCCACATGCGCAAGGTGCCGCTCGCGCCCGACGTCGACCCGCGCACCATCGCGCGCGGCACGCCGGGCTTCTCGGGCGCCGACCTCGCCAACCTGGTCAACGAGGCGGCGCTGCTCGCCGCGCGGCGCGCCAAGCGCGTCGTCACCATGGCCGAGTTCGAGGAGGCCAAGGACAAGGTGATGATGGGCGCCGAGCGCCGCTCGATGGTGATGACCGAGCAGGAGAAGCGCCTGACCGCGTATCACGAGGGCGGCCATGCCGTCGTCGCGGCGCACATGAAGGAGTCCGATCCGATCCACAAGGCGACGATCATCCCGCGCGGCCGCGCGCTCGGCATGGTGGTGCGCCTGCCCGAGAACGACCGCATCTCGGTCTCGCGCGGCAAGCTCGAAGCCGACATCTCGGTCGCGATGGGCGGGCGGATCGCCGAGGAGCTGGTGTTCGGCCACGACAAGGTGACCAGCGGCGCCTCCAGCGACCTCAAGGCGGCGACCCATCTGGCTCGCCTGATGGTCACCCAGTTCGGCATGAGCGACGAGCTCGGCCCGCTGAGCTATGCCGAGAACGAGCAGGAGGTCTTCCTCGGCCATTCGATCGCGCAGGTGAAGCACATCTCCGAAGGCACCGCGACCAAGATCGATTCCGAGATCCGCCGCATCGTCGACGAGGCCTATCAGCGCGCGCGCCAGATCCTCGAAGACCACCGCGACCAGCTCGACGGCGTGGCCAACGCGCTGCTCGAGTTCGAATCGCTCTCGGGCGAGGAGATCCAGGCGATCCTGCGCGGCGAGAGCATCGTGCGGCCGGAAACCGACAGCCCGCCGCAAAGCTCGAAGCCCAAGATGCCGCCGGCCGGCCCGAAGCCGGACTTCGAGCCGCGCCCGCAGCCGGGCACCTGAAAGCCTGACCGCATCCGGCGTTGCCGACGAGCCGACTGCCGATACCTTCGGCGGGCGGCTGCCGTCGCGCGTTGCCGCCGCAGCGCGGCTCTATCTGAAACCGATCGAGGCGGCGCGGGAGCCGTTCTTCGAGCTGATCGTGCGCGACGGCGCACGGGTCGAACGCCAGCTCGCCGCGCCCGATGAGATCGAAGCGTGGAGCGCCTCGCAACCCGATGCCGTGGCTGCCCGGCTGCGGGCCTTGCGGCGCAACCTCGACGCGAAGCCGACCCCGGCATGGGCGAAGGGGCGCGGCCTGCCGCTCGTCATGGGCATCGTCAACGTGACGCCCGACAGCTTCTCGGACGGCGGCGACCATCCGACTCCCGAGGCCGCGATTGAGCGCGGGCTCGGGTTGATCGCGGAGGGCGCCGACATCGTCGATGTCGGCGGCGAATCGACCCGGCCCGGATCGAGCGCGCCGCTGCTCGACGAGGAGCTGGCGCGCGCCATCCCGGTGGTCGAGGCGCTCGCCGGCCGCGGCGCCGTCGTCTCGATCGATACGCGCCGCGCCGCGGTGATGCAGGCGGCCCTCGCCGCAGGGGCGGGCATGCTGAACGACGTGAGCGCGCTGCGCCACGATCCGGCCTGCCTCGGGGTCGTGGCGGCGCACGACGTGCCGGTCGTGCTCATGCACATGCAGGGCACGCCCGAAACCATGCAGGCCGAGCCGCGCTATGACTGCGCGCCGCTCGACGTGTTTGATTTCCTCGAAGCGCGCATCGCGGCCTGCGAGGCAGCCGGCGTGCCGCGCCGCCGTCTGGTCGTCGATCCCGGCATCGGCTTCGGCAAGACGGTCGAACACAACCTGGAAATCATCCGCGACCTCGCCGTGCTGCGTGGCCTCGGCTGCCCGGTCATGGTCGGGCTCTCGCGCAAGGGCTTCATCGGCCGGCTGACCGGTATCGAGAAACCGAAGGACCGGCTGGCGGGCTCGCTCGCCGGCGCGCTCCATGCCGTGGCGTCCGGCGCCTCGATTCTCCGGGTGCACGATGTCGCGGCCACCCGGCATGCGCTTGCCCTATGGCAGGCCATCGAGGCCGCCCCGTGAACTCGCGCCGAGTCGACGGCGTTGCCCCGGATGACCCGTTGCGGGCGCATGACGGCAGGGTTAAAGAAGCAGGGCAGAGGAGCAGGCTTTCCGGCATGACCCGCACGCTGTTCGGCACCGATGGGATCCGCGGCACCGCGAACCGCGACCCGATGACCGCGGAGATTGCGCTCAAGGTCGGCATGGCGGCCGGCGCCGCGTTCCGGCGCGGCGAGCACCGCAACCGCGCGGTGATCGGCAAGGACACGCGGCTCTCGGGCTACCTGATCGAACCCGCGCTGACCGCCGGCTTCATCGCGGTCGGCATGGACGTGGTCTTGGTCGGGCCGCTGCCGACGCCTGCCGTCGCCATGCTGACGCGCTCGCTCAGGGCCGATCTCGGCGTGATGATCTCGGCCTCGCACAACCCGTTCGAGGATAACGGCATCAAACTGTTCGGCCCGGACGGCTACAAGCTCTCGGACGCGGTGGAAGCCGAGATCGAGGCGCGCATCGAGAACGGTTGCGACGCCGCGCGCGCCGCACCCGCCGATCTCGGCCGCGCCCGCCGGCTCGAGGACGCGGTCGGCCGCTATATCGAGTTCGTCAAGCGCACCTTGCCGGCGCGCCTCACGCTCGACGGCCTCAAGGTGGTGGTCGATTGCGCCAACGGCGCGGCCTATCGCGTCGCGCCCATCGTGCTGAGCGAGCTCGGCGCCGAGGTGGTCGCGATCGGCGCAACGCCCGACGGCATCAACATCAACCAGGGCTGCGGCTCGACCGATCTCGCCGCGCTGCGCGCCGCGGTGGTCGAGCACGGCGCCGACCTCGGCATCGCGCTCGACGGCGATGCCGACCGGGTCGTGCTGTGCGACGAGGCGGGCAACCCGATCGACGGCGACCAGATCATGGCGCTGATCGCGGGCGCCTGGCAGCGCGACGGCGCGCTCAAGGGCGGCGGCGTGGTCGCCACCGTGATGTCTAACCTCGGGCTCGAACGCTACATGGAAGGGCTCGGGCTCCGCCTCGAACGCGCGCCGGTCGGCGACCGCTATGTCGTCGAGCGGATGCGCAGTCTCGGCATGAACCTCGGCGGCGAGCAGTCCGGCCATATCATCCTCGGCGACGTCTCGACCACGGGCGACGGGCTGATCGCGGCGCTCCAGGTCATGGCCGTGCTGGTGCAGGACGGCCGGCGCGCCAGCGAAGTCGCCCGGGTCTTCGCGCCGCTGCCGCAGGTGATGCGCAACGTCTCGGTGGTCAACGGCGACCCGCTCGGCGCGGCGCTGGTGCGCGATGCGATCCGCTCGGGCGAGGCGCAGCTCGGCAAGGCGGGCCGGCTGGTGGTGCGCCGCTCCGGCACCGAGCCGCTCGTGCGCGTCATGGCCGAGGGCGACGACGCGGCGCTGATCGGCGAGGTCGCCGATTCGATCGCCCGCGCCGTCCGCGAAGCCGCCGCCGATCCCATCCGATAAGCGACCAATCGCAGGAACCGACTTCATGAAGGGCCGCGTGCTCATCGTAGCCGGCTCGGATTCCGGCGGCGGCGCCGGGATTCAGGCCGACATCAAGACCGTGACCGCGCTCGCCGGCTTCGCCATGACCGCGATCACCGCGCTGACCGCGCAGAACAGCGAGCGGGTGATCGGCGTCCATCCGGTGCCGCCAGGTTTCGTCGCCGACCAGATGCGCATGGTGCTCGCCGATCTCGGCGCCGATTGCCTCAAGACCGGCATGATGCACGACGCCGCGATCATCGACGCGGTCTCCGACGTGCTCGACGACGAGGCGCGCGGCATCCCGCTGGTGGTCGATCCCGTGATGGTCTCGAAGACCGGGGTGCCGCTGCTCGACCCCGCGGCGCTCTCGGTGTTCAAGGCGCGCCTCGTGCTGCGCGCCACGCTGATCACGCCGAACGCGCCGGAGGCGGAGCTGCTGACCGGCCTCACCATCGCGACTCCCGACGACATGAGGCACGCGGCCGAGATGCTGCGCACGCTGGGCACGCCGAACGTGCTGCTCAAGGGCGGGCATCTGCCGGGCGACACCGTGACCGACATGCTGGCGACCGAGGCGGGCATCAAGGTCTTCCAATGGCCGCGCATCAAGACGAAGAGCGACCACGGCACCGGCTGCACGCTGGCTTCCGCGATCGCGACCGGGCTCGCCCAGGGGCTTTCGCTGGAGGATGCGGTCGGCCGGGCGCGCGCCTATCTGCAGGCCGCGCTCAAGACCGCGCCCGGCTATGGCCGCGGCCACGGGCCGCTCAACCACGCGGTCACGGTGCGGCCGGTCGAGGGCTGGCCGTAGTCGCCGGCATGGGTGCTGCGGCCGAGGACTATGCCCGGATCGGCGCGGCCATCGCGTATCTGGTCGATCACTATGACAGGCCGCCGTCACCGGATGCAGCCGCGGCGCATGCCGGCCTCGACGCGCGGCGCTTCGAGGAGATGTTCACGCGCTGGGCCGGCATCGGCCCGCAGCGCTTCGTGCGCTATCTCACGCTCGAACACATCAAGCGCGCGCTCGACGATACCGCCGCCATGCACGACAAGAGCGGACTGCACGAACTCTCCGTGGTCTACGAGGCCGCGGGTTCAGGCGGCGATGGCCTCGCGATCCGCTATGGCGTGACGCCGAGCCCGTTCGGCGCGTGCTTCATCGGTTCGACGGAGAAGGGGATTTGCGGCCTCGGCTTCTTGCCCGCCGAAGACCCGGCAGCGTCCGAGGCGTTCTTCCGCTCGCGCTGGCCGGGGGCGCGATTGACCCATGATCCGAAGCTCGCCGCGTCCCTCGCCGAGCCGATCTTCACTTTCGATGCGAACCGGCGCCGGCCGCTCCGGCTTCACCTGATGGGCACACCCTTCCAGCTCGATGTCTGGAAGGCCCTGCTGCGCATCCCGCCGGGCGCGGTGACGAGCTACGAGGCGCTGGCGGTCAGGCTGCGCAAGCCGCCGCGCGCCGCGCGTGCGGTGGGCGGCGCGGGCGGCGCCAACCCGGTCTCCTACCTGGTGCCGTGCCACCGCGTGGTGCGCAAGGCGGGCATCATCACCGGCTATGAGTGGGGGCCCGAGCGGAAGCGCGCGCTGCTCGCGCTCGAAGGCGCCAGAGCAGGATCGTTTGAGATGGAATCGCCCGGCGATCCATCTCAAACGTGAATCCTGCTCTGCCTAAATGAATTAGAGCACGATTCACCGATCAGGTCGAAGCAACCTGATCGGATCGTGCTCTTGTATGATGCGATAGCCGAGAAGGCAGTGCCTGCCTAAACTCGGGGTCTCAGTGCCGGGAGCCCGAACATGCACTATGCCTATTTCGATGATCTGCAGGTCGGCCAGCGCTTCGAGACGCTGGGCTGGACGCTGACCGAATCCTCGATCATCGACTTCGCCGCCGCCTACGATCCGCAATATTTCCACATCGACGTCGAAGCGGCGAAGAACGGCCCGTTCGGCGGCCTGATCTCGAGCGGCTTCCACACGCTCGTCGCCGGCTATCGCATGCTGTTCCAGGGCAACCATGTCGCGCCGCATGCGAGCCTCGGCTCGCCGGGCATCGACGAGCTGCGCTGGACCAAGCCGGTGAAGCCCGGCGACACGCTCCGGATGCGCGGCGAGGTGCTCGAGCTGCGCCCGTCGCAATCCAAGCCCGACCGCGGCGTGGCGCGCTTCCGCATCGAGATCGTCAACCAGAACGACGAGGTGGTGCTGAGCGCGCTGCCGCTCTGGATCCTGAGGAAGCGTCCGTCAGGCGCCTGACTTCTGAATCTTGAAGCGCGCGAGGTCGTCCGCGAGCACGGCGTCGGGGAAGATGGTGCGCGCCTCGGCCAGGATTTCCCGCCCGTGATAGCGCGCCGAGACATGGGTGAGCACCAGCGCGCCGGCCCTGGCCTCGCGTGCGAGCGTCGCCGCTTCCGTCGCCGTGATGTGGCCGTACTCGCGCGCCTTGTCGCGTTCGCGATCGAGGAAGGTCGCTTCGATGACCAGGCCGTCGACGCCCTCGGCGTGCGGCACCAGGCTCTCGATCTCCGCGCTATCGCCGATCACGAGGAGGCGCACGCCGGGCTCGGCCGGGCCGAGCACCTGGTCCGGCGCGACGGTGCGGCCATCGGCGAGGCGCACGGTCTTGCCGGTCTGCAGCCGGTGGCGCTCCTCGCCGGGCGGGATGCCGAGCGCGCGCGCCTTGGCATCGTCGAAGCGCCGGTGCGCGGGCTCCTCGAACAGGAAGCCGAACGAGCCGCCGCCCCTGTGGTTGACCGGCACCGGCAGCACGCGGAGCGATTCGCACGGGATCGCCCGGCCGGCCTCGATCGCCTCGTAGCGCAGTTCGACCGTCTCGTCGGTCTCGGGGAGGATTGCGTCGATGAGGCGCTTCGCGACCACGAGCGTCGGCGCGCTGCCGTGGATGGCGAGCGTCTCGCGCGCCGGCGTCTCGCCGAGCGCGGCGACCAGCCCGGCGAGGCCGAGCACATGGTCGAGATGCGCGTGGGTGAGCAGGATGCGGCTGAGCCGGCGCAGGCCGAGCCCGGCGCGCACGAGCTGGCGCTGGGTGCCCTCTCCGCAATCGATGAGGAAGCGCTCGCCGCCATGCAGCACCATGAGCGCCGGCAGGCCGCGCTCCGCGGTCGGCCGGCTCGCCGAGGTGCCGAGAAACACCAGCTCGAACATGTCCCTACCCGCGATTGCGGCGATATGACCCAAACCCTCGGCTTTTCCCCGACCGCCGGATGCGCCATATCTTGCGCCATGCTGACCGCCCCGGCCATGGCTCGATGACGGCGAACGCGACGCTTGCGGCAGCGTCGTCCCGCACGCTGCGCCACGATGCCGCGAAGGCGGACCGGCAGATCGCGCACTGGCTGCTCGCGGTCGCCGCGCTCGTCTTCTGCATGGTGGTGCTCGGCGGCGTCACGCGCCTGACCGAGTCGGGCCTCTCCATCGTCGAGTGGCAGCCGCTGATCGGCGCCATCCCGCCGCTCTCCGAGGCTGACTGGCAGGCGCTGTTCGCGAAATACCAGGCGACGCCCGAGTACCAGAAGGTCAACCTCGGCATGACGCTCGAGGGCTTCAAGGAGATTTTCTGGCTCGAATACCTGCACCGCCTGCTCGGCCGCGCCATCGGCGTCGCCTTCCTGCTGCCCTTCCTCTATTTCCTCGTGCGTCGGCGCATCCGCCGCGGCCTCGCGCCGCAGCTCGCGGTCATGTTCGTGCTCGGCGCGCTGCAGGGCGCGCTCGGCTGGTACATGGTGAAGAGCGGGCTCAGCGACCGGCCCGATGTCAGCCCGTACCGCCTCGCCGCGCATCTCGTGCTCGCGACCGCGATCTATCTCTACATGCTCTGGGTCGCGCTCGGCCTGCTCGCGCCGAGGGGGCCGAAGGCGCGCCAGGGCAGGGGGCCGCGGCTGGTCCGTGTCTACGCACCGGCGCTGCTCGGCCTCACGCTGCTGACGCTCACCGCCGGTGCCTTCGTCGCCGGCAACGACGCCGGGCTCGCCTACAACAGCTTCCCGCTGATGGACGGCCGGCTGGTGCCGCAGGACCTCTTCCCCCACGAGCCGGCTTGGCGCAACGGCTTCGAGGGCCTGGCGCTGGTGCAGCTCAATCACCGGCTGCTCGCCTACCTGACCGTGCTTGGCGCGCTCGGCCTCGTCATCGCCTCGGGCGCCTATGGCACGCGCAGCGGCCTTTCGGTCGAGACCCGCCGCGTCGTCTGGCTCGTTGCCGGCCTCGCGCTCGGCCAGGCCGGGCTCGGCGTCGTGACGCTGCTGCTCTATGTGCCCATCGCGCTCGGCGCGGCGCACCAGGGCGGCGCGCTGCTGCTGCTCACCGCGCTCTTATGGGCGAGTCATTCGGCGCGTCGCGCCGAAGGCGCGCCCACGTCAAGACGGACCGAGGGTACGCCGGGCCTTACCAGCGCAGCACCGGGATCGCGGCGTCCGGCCTGATCTCGGGCGAGGTCACGAGGGCTTCGAGCGCCTCGGCAGGCGGCGGGCTGAGCCGGTCGATGCCGAGCGCGTCGGCGAGGATGCCGCCGGTGACCAGCAGGCTGGCGAGCCCGGCGGCGCGCGCGCCCCTGATGTCGGTCTCGATGCCGTCGCCGATCGCGAGCACCCGATGGGCGGCGCTCAGGCCGAGCCTTTCGAGCGTCGGCGGATAGCTGCTCGGATAGGGCTTGCCGAAATAGCTCACGCCTCCGCCGAGCTCCAGATAGCGCGCGGCGAGCGCGCCGGCGCAGGCTTCGCGGACGCCGAGCCGCACCACCACGAGATCCGGATTGGCGCACAGCATGGGCAGCCCGCGCCGTGCCGCCGCCGCCAGCGTATCTTCGTAGTGAGCCACCGTGGGCCGCGCGTCGTCGAGCCCGATCGCGAGCAGGAAGTCCGCTTCCTCCACCGCATCGGCGCGGCGATAGTCAAGGCCGTCGAGCAGGTCGTCGTCCATGTCAGGGCCGAGCAGGACATAGCGCGGCCCGAGCGTAGCGAGCGCCGCATCGCGCCGCGTTTCGAGCGCGGCGCGGGTGACCTCGCCGGACGACACCACGCCGCGGTGCAGGCCGGGCGGCACGCCCTTGGCTTCGAGCTGCTGCTCGACCCTCGCGGCGCGGCGCGGCGCGTTGGAAAGGAAGACGACCGGGCGCCCGAGCACGGCCAGCCGCTCCAGGCACTCGACGACCTCGGGGAAGGCCGGCCCGCCCTGGTGGACGACGCCCCAGACGTCGAGCACGAAGCCGTCATAGCGCGCGGCGATCTGCGAGAGGCCGCTGATGAGCGGGATGACCATGGTGCGACGGAACCGGCGCAGCGAACGAGGAGCGCCCTTCTCGCACATCGCCGCGGCGCGGGGAAGCCCGCCGCGCCGCCTCATGCGCGGAGGCGGCTCTCGCGCGGCTCGCCGAACAGGTAGCCCTGGCCGTAGGGGAACGGGAAGTCGAGCAGCTCGACGAGCTGCCGCTCCGTCTCGATCTTCTCGACGACGATGGAGACGCCGGCTCGGCGGGCGTCCTCCAGCAGGCGTTCGATGCGCCGCGCGCCTTCGGGCTCGGCGCACAGGTCGAGGATGGTGCGGACGTCGAGCTTGACGAACTCGAAGCGGCGCTTCGCCAGTGCGCCGAAGTTGAGGTCGAGGCGCGCGACCTGGTCGAGCGAGAAGCGATAGCCGAGCCGCTGCAACGCGTCGAGGCCATCCGCCATGGCGTGATAGCCGGCTTCCATGTCCGCCTGCGAGAACTCGAAGACCAGATCGTTCGCGAGCTCCTTGTTGTCGCCGAGAAAGTCGAGGAACTGCGGGAAGAAGCTGTCGTCGTGGACCGTGTGTGGCGATACGTTGCAGAAGAAGCCGATGTTCCGCTCGCTCCGGTGCAGCCGGCGCATGAGCTGGACGCAGCGGAACAGGAGATTGTTGTCGATCGCCGCGATCAGGCCCGCGTCGGTGGCGACGCGCAGATATTGCTCCGGGCCGACGATGTCGCCCTCGGGCGAGCGTATGCGCGAGAACGCCTCGTAATACCTCGTGCGGCGATTGGGCAGCGAGACGATGGGCTGTGCGAAGAGCGTGACCCGCGCGCGCTCCAGGGCGTCGCGCGTCATCTCGAGAATCGCGGCGTCCGGCGCCGGTTCGCCGGCCGCTCCGGCCGTGCCTGGCGGCGGGTCGTCGAAATCGCTCCCCAACAGGCGGTCGGCGACGAGGTGGCGCCGGTATTCGGTTTCGCCGTTCATGTCGCGGCGCGCGGTGGCGGCCCGCGCGGTCGGCGCCGCGCCGGCGCCGGTCGGGGCGAGCCGTTCGTCCTGGTTGCCGTTCAGCCGCATCGGCCGCTCGGCGGGCGGGGAGGGCGCCGCCGCTTCCGTCGCGATCGGCATGTCCTTCGGCAATTGCGCGAGGACCGCCTTCAGGAGGTCGATCTCGCGCCGGCTGTGGGCGTCGGCTTCCGCGCTCTCCTCCGCGCTCGAAGCCGGCGCCTCGCCGTCGCCCGGGCCGAGCGGATCGGCCGCCATCAACGGCTGGTCGCCGATGATGCGGAGTTCCTGCCGGGCGCGGCGCAGCTCGGTCTGCACCGCGGCGTTTGACGCCCGCAGGACCCGCAAATCCTCGGTAAAGCGCCGGGCGCGCGCCGTCTGCGTCGCGCCCTGGTGCATCAGGGCCGCGACGACCAGGAAACCGCCTGCGCCGAACATCGCGACATCGCTGCCCAGCGCCGGCACGATCTGTGGCAGCGCGAAGGCCAAAACGAGGCTGATGCCGACATAGGTGAGGGCGATGAGCCCGTGCAGCAGCAAGGACATGAGACACGTCGGACCGGCTGAAACGCTCAGCCTGGATGCTCGGAGAGAACGATTTAAGTATGGTTAAGTGGTTCTTTCAGCGTCGAGGTTCCCCGATGAAGACCAACCGGAGCCGCATCGGCGCGGCGCTCGCCGTCGGGCTCTGCGCGCTGCTCGCCGCGGCGGCGCCACAAGGCGAGGCGGGCGCGCAGGAGCCGTCCCTCGAAACGCTGGTGAGCCGGCTTGAATTGCCGCCGGGTTTTCGCATCGAGCTGGTCACCGACCAGGTGCCGGGCGCCAGGTCGCTCGCCTGGAGCGACAAGGGAACCCTCTTCGTCGGCACGCGCCGGAACGGCGTCGTCTACGCCGTCACCGGCCTCGCGGACGATTGGCGTGCCGACCGCGTGGTCACGATCGCAAGCGACCTCGATTCGCCGAACGGCGTAGCGGTGCGGGAGGGCGCGCTCTATGTCGCGGAGATCGGCCGCATCATCCGGTTCGACGGTATCGAGAACCGGCTCGACGATCCGCCCGAGCCGATGGTGGTCTATGACGAGCTGCCCGGCGAGCGCCGTCATGGCTGGCGGTACATGCGGTTCGGGCCCAACGGCCTGCTCTACGTGGCGGTCGGCGCACCGTGCAATGCCTGCCTCGTGCAGGACCCGTTCGGCACCATCGCGAAGATCAACCCGGACGGCAGCGAGTTCCAGATATTCGCCCGGGGCATCAGGAACTCGGTCGGCTTCGATTGGCACCCGCTGACCCAGGAGCTCTGGTTCACCGACAACGGGCGCGACGGCATGGGCGACGACGTGCCGCCGGACGAGCTCAACCGCGCGCGGCAATCGCTGCTCGACTTCGGCTTTCCCTATTGCCATGCCGGCGAGACGGTCGATCCCGAGCACGGCACCGCGGGCGATTGCGAGCGCGCCGAGCCGCCCGCGCAGAAGCTCGGCCCGCATGTCGCGGCGCTCGGCATGCGCTTCTATACCGGCGAGATGTTCCCGGCCGCGTTCCGCCATCAGATCTTCATCGCCGAGCACGGCTCGTGGGACCGCAGCGAGCCGATCGGCTACCGCATCAGCCTGGTCCGCCTCGACGAGGCCGGTGCGGCGGCGAGCTACGAGCCGTTCATCCAAGGCTGGCTCGGCGCGGACGGCGCGTGGGGCCGGCCGGTCGACCTGGAGGTCATGCCGGACGGCTCGATGCTGGTCTCGGACGACCATGCCGGCGCCATATACCGGATCAGCTACGCGCCCTGAGCGGTTTTGCCACGCCCCGGCGGTTTCGCTATCCTTGCGCGGGTCGGATCAAGGGGAGGAACAGACCCGTTGACTGAAGCGCGACGGGAGCGAGACCCGTGAGAATTCTGGCGCCTGTGGCGATCTGTCTCGGCCTGGCCCTGGCGATCGGCCTGATCGTCTATAACGGCGCGGGCGATGTGGCCGGCGCGATCGCCGCGGCGAGCTGGGGCATCGTCCTCGTGGTTCTCGTCCGGCTCGTGCCGATCATGGCGGATGGCTGCCTGTGGCGGCTGCTGTTTCCCCGTGCGGAACGGCCGCCGGTGCCGCTCCTGCTGTGGACGCGCTGGATCGGCGAGGCTGTCAACACGCTGCTGCCGGGGCTCCAGGTCGGCGGCGCCCTGGTCCGCACCCGTCTCCTGGTGCTGCGCGGCATCCCGGGCCGCTATGCCGGCGCGAGCGTGGTCGTCGATCTCACCTTGAGCACGCTGACCCAGCTTCTCTTCACCCTCATCGGGATCGGCTTCCTGGTCGCGCGCTATGGCGACAGCGGCTTCGCGCGCGGGGCAGCGATCGGCGTCTTCGTCGGCCTGCTGCTGCTCGGCGGCTTCTACTTCACCCAGCGGCGCGGGCTGTTCCGCGCGCTCGCCGGCATCTTCTCGCGCATGGCAAGGGGGCGCGCCTGGGTCTCGGCGGTGGGCGGCGCCGCCGCGCTCGACGATGCGATCAGGGAGGTCTACCGGCAGCCCTGGTCGGTGCTCGGCAATGCCAGCGGCCAGCTTGTCGCCTGGATGCTCGGCGCGGCGGAGATCTGGCTCGCCCTCTATTTCATGGGGCACCCGGTCACGATCGCCGATGCGCTGCTGCTCGAGAGCCTCGTCCTCGCCGTGCGTGCCGCGGCCTTCATCGTGCCCGGCGCGGTCGGCGTCCAGGAGGGCGCGCTGATGCTGCTCGGCAGCGTGGTCGGCCTGCCGCCGGAGATCGCGCTCGGGCTCTCGCTGGTCAAGCGGCTGCGTGAGATCGCGCTCGGCGTGCCGGCGCTGATGGTCTGGCAGGTCGTCGAGGGCCACCGCCTGTTCTCGCGCCGCTCGCGGCCAGCGCCCGCGCCGGCCGCGGCGCCGGCGCCCGAGCCGCTGCCCGGCATGGCCGCCATGCCCCAGAACGAGAGCCGGCAGGAGGCCGGCTAGCCTCTCAGGGCAGCTTGAACAGCGGCTTGAGCCAGCCGGCCGCCTGGATGTATTCGATCGCCTCGATGGCGGGAAAGGCGGCGAAGAACCAGATCGAATCGCGGATCGTGCGCAGGATGAAGCGCGGCCGCGTGATGATCTCCTCGTCCGACCGGTAGCGCGAGAGCCGCGGCAGCCAGCGCGGCACGCGGCGCGCGTAAGCGTCGTACGCGGCGCCGAACCTGGCGTGCAGATAGCCTTCCTCGCGGCGCACGACTTGGCGGTAATAGAAGGCGAAGGCGGCCGCCAGCGCCAAGGTGATGCTGAACTGCACCGTCATCAGCCCGATGCCGACCAGGCCCAGGAACGAGAACACGTAGAGCGGGTTGCGCACGATCGAGAAAGGCCCGGTATCGACGACGCGCTCGTTCTTGTAGCCGCCGATATAGGCGGAGCACCAGATGCGCCCGATCACGCAGACGATGACCAGCGCATAGCCCAGATACTCGATGGGCTCGTGGAGCATGCTGTCATCGCCCCAGACCGGCCGGGACAGGAAGAGCAGCGCGATCACGCCGAGCGCGGCGATCCGCGTGTCGGCGATGCGCCTTTTGAGGAGGCTGGTGGCCATGACGGCCTAGCTGCTCCGCAATTCGCCCGCGAGCGCCTGGCGGATCAGCGCGATCGTCTCGTCGAGGCCGTAGAGCGCGATGAACGAGCCCATGCGCGGGCCCTCGCTCTGGCCGAGCAGCACCTCGTAGAGCGCCTTGAACCAGTCGCGCAGGTTCGCGAAGCGGTGCCGCTTGCCCGCCTCGTACACTTCGTCCTGGATGGTCTCGGCGTCAGCGTCCGCCGGCAGCGCGGCGAGCGCGGCGGCGAGGTCTTCGAGCGCGGCGCGCTCGTTGTCGTCCGGCGTGCGATAGCGCTTGGCGGGCTTCACGAAGTCCCGATAGTAGTTGATCGCGTAGCCGACCAGCTTGTCGAGGAACGGCGTGCTCTCGGGCGAAGCGCTCGGCACGTAGCGCGAGATGAAGCCCCAGAGCACCGCCTTGTCCTCGGTGTTGCAGACCGCGGCGAGGTTCAGGAGGATGCCGTAGCTCAGGCCGGTCTCGGGCGCCGGCGGGTTGCCGGCATGGATGTGCCAGACCGGGTTGGCGCGCCGCGCCGCTTCGTCCTCCTCCTCGCGATACTTGGCGAGCAGCGCGAGATAGTCGTCGACGCTGCGCGGGATGACGTCGAAATAGAGCCGCTTGGCGCGCCGCGGCTGGTTGAACATGAAGAGCGACAGGCTCTCGGGCGGGCCGTAGCGCAGCCACTCGTCGATGGTCAGGCCGTTGCCCTTCGACTTCGAGATCTTCTCGCCCTTCTCGTCAAGGAACAGCTCGTAGACGAAGTGCTCGGGCGCGCGGCCGCCGAGGATCGCGCAGATGCGGTCGTAGATGGCGGCGTTGGTCTGGTGATCCTTGCCGAACATCTCGAAATCGACCCCGAGCGCCGCCCAGCGCATGCCGAAGTCCGGCTTCCACTGCAGCTTGACCGCGCCGCCGGTGACCGGGAGCGTGGTCTCCTCGCCGTCCTCGTCGTCGAAGGTGATGGTGCCGGCCTTGGCGTCGACATGCTTCATCGGCACGTAGAGCACGCGCCCGGTCTTCGGCGAGATCGGCAGAAACGGGCTGTAGGTCGCCTGCCGCTCCGGCCCGAGCGTCGGCAGCATCACCTTCATGATGTCGTCGTAACGCTCGGCCGCGCGCAGCAGCACGGCGTCGAAGCGGCCGGACTTGTAGTATTCCGTGGCGCTCGCGAACTCGTAGTCGAAGCCGAAGGTATCGAGGAAGCGGCGCAGCATCGCGTTGTTGTGGTGGCCGAAGCTTGCATAGTCGCCGCCGAACGGATTGGGCACCGAGGTCAGCGGCCTGTGCAGATAGGGCTCCAGGAAGGCACGGTCGGGGACGTTGTCCGGGATCTTGCGCATCCCGTCCATGTCGTCGCTGAAGCAGAGCAGCCGCGTCGGCACCTTGTCATCGGTCAGCACGCGGAAGGCGTGGCGCACCATGGTGGTGCGCGCCACCTCGCCGAAGGTGCCGATGTGCGGCAGGCCGGACGGGCCGTAGCCGGTCGAGAACAGGACATGGCCCTTCTCCGGCACCTTGCCGCCGATGCGTGCGACGATGCGCTCGGCCTCCTGGAAGGGCCATGCGACGGGGGCGGCCTTGGCAACGGCCTGGGGCGCGACGGACATGAGCGGGAACCTGTGCGGTCGGGGCCGGCAAGATGCGGCAGTTGAAGGGTGCGGTCAACCGATCCGCCGTTTCTCTATAATCGCGCCATGGAGGCCATGATCGCAACCGCTCCCCGCACCGTCGCCGGCCCGGCGCTCGCCTGCGGCGTCCGCCGCGCGGCCTGGCTCGACGCCTCGGGCGAACTGCTGACGCTCTCGCTTGACGAGGCGGTGGCGCGGCTCAATGCGGCCGAGGCGCCGCCGCTCGTCTGCCATGCGCGAGGCGTGGCGCGCCGGCTCGGCGTCAAGCCATTCGCGGCGCGCGACCTCTTGGAGCTCTACGCGTTCGTCGAGCCGGCCACCTTCTGCCTGCCGACGCCGCGCGGGCTCGCCGCCGCGCTCGGGCTCGACCCGCCGGCCGCGCTGGAGGACGAAGCCTTCGCGCTGGCCGAGGCGGCCCAGGCGCTGCTCGACCGGCTCGCCGCGCCCGAGCCGAAGCAGGATGCCGCCGTCGCCATCGCGGCCGTCATGGCGCGCGCCGGCTGGCTGTGGGGGCCGGCGGTGCAGGCGGCGCTCGCGGCGGGCGGCCATCTTCCGTCCGCCAAGGCGGCGGCGCAGGGCGGCGCGATCGAGGCGCTCGCCGTGTGGTCGCGGCTCAAGGAGTGGCAGGAGTTCGCGCCCGAGCCGGCCGCCGACCATCACGGCGTCGCCCCGACGGAGGCACGCCAGCGCCTGGCGCGGCTGGTCGGCGATACCGCCGAGGACCGGCCGCAGCAGAGCGACTATGCCTCCGCGGTCTCCGCCGCGTTCAGCCCGCGCGACGCCGCGGGCGAGCCGCATGTCGTGCTCGCGGAGGCCGGCACCGGCGTCGGCAAGACGCTCGGCTACCTGGCGCCGGCGAGCCTCTGGGCCGAGCGCAATGACGGCACGGTCTGGCTCTCCACCTACACGCGCAATCTGCAACGCCAGGTCGACCAGGAGCTCGACAAGCTGTTTCCCGACCCGAAGCAAAAGACCGACGCCGTGGTCGTGCGCAAGGGCCGCGAGAACTATCTCTGCCTGCTCAACTATGACGAGGCGGTGCATCGCAGCGCACTGTTGCCGGCCGACCGCGTCGCGCTCGGGCTGATCGCGCGCTGGATCCTGGCGAGCCGCGACGGCGACGTGCAGGGCGGCGATTTGCCGGCCTGGCTGATCGACCTGCTCGGCCCGCGCCGCACGCTTGGATTGACCGACCGGCGCGGCGAGTGCATCTACGCCGCCTGCACGCACTATCGCACCTGCTTCATCGAGAAGACGCAGCGCCGCGCGCGCACGGCCGAGATCGTCATCGCCAACCATGCGCTTGTCATGGTGCAGGCGGCGCGCGACGCCTATGCCGGCGAGGGCGACCGCCGGCTGCCCACCCGCTTCGTGTTCGACGAGGCGCATCACGTCTTCGACGCGGCCGACGGCGCGTTCTCCGGCCATCTCTCGGGGCAGGAAACCTATGAGCTCAGGCGCTGGCTGCTCGGGCCGGAGCGGGCGCGCGAGGCGGGCGGGCCGTCGGTGCGCGGGCGCGGCCTCAAGAGCCGGATCGGCGACCTGATCGCTGACCGGCGCGGCGCGCTCGCCTCGCTCGACGAGGTGCTCAAGGCGGCGCGCGCCTTGCCCGGCGAGGGCTGGCACGAGCGCATCGAGGCCGGCGCGCCGCAGGGGCCGACCGAGCGCTTCCTCGCCCTGGTGCGCAAGCAGGTGATGGCGCGGGCGACCGATCCGGAGAGTCCCTATGGCCTGGAGGCACCGGTCTGGCCGCTCGATGCGGCGCTGCCGGACGCCGCGGCGGCCCTGGAGGCGGCCCTGCTCGGGCTGGCGCGGCCGATCCGCGCGCTGATCGCCCAGCTCGACGGCCTGCTCGACGACGAGGCGGCGCACCTGGAGCGCGAGGTCCGTGTCCGCATCGAGGCGGTGGTGCGCGGCCTCGGCCGCCGGCTCGAGGAATCGATCGAGGGCTGGCGCGCCATGCTCGGCTCGCTCGGCGCCGAGACGGGCGAGGGCGACGAGCAGCCGGCCGGCGCGCCCGAAGGCTTCGTCGACTGGTTCGCGATTGACCGCTTTAATCGGCGCGAGCGCGACATCGGCATGCGCCGCCACCATCTCGACCCGACCGTGCCGTTCACCGCGCTCGTGCTGGCGCGGGCGCACGGCGTGGTGATGACGTCCGCGACCCTGCGCGACGGCAGCGGCGATGCGGAGGCCGACTGGGCGGCGGCCGAGGCGCGCACCGGGGCGCGCCACCTGATCCGCCCGGCAATCCGCGCCGAGGTGCCGTCGCCCTTCGATTATGCGCGGCAGACCCGCGTTTTCGTCGTGACCGACGTGCCGCGGCGCGAGGTCGACAAGGTGGCGGCGGCTTATCGCGAGCTGTTCCTCGCGGCCGGCGGCGGCGCGCTCGGCCTGTTCACCGCGATCGAGCGCCTGCGCGCGGTGCATGCCCGCATCGCGCCCGCGCTCGAGGCCCATGACATCCCGCTCTGGGCCCAGCATGTCGATGCGCTCGACACCGCGACCTTGGTCGACATCTTCCGCGCCGAGGAGGAATCCTGCCTGCTCGGCACCGACGCGATCCGCGACGGCGTGGACGTGCCGGGCCGCAGCCTCCGCCTCATCGTGTTCGACCGCGTGCCCTGGCCGCGGCCGGACATCCTGCACAAGGCGCGCCGCGCCGCCTTCGGCGGGCGCGCCTATGACGATCTGATGACGCGGCTTCGGCTGAAGCAGGCCTATGGCCGGCTGATCCGGCGCGCCAGCGATCTCGGCGTCTTCGTGCTGCTCGACGCGGCGTTTCCGAGCCGGCTGCACGCGGCGTTTCCGCCCGGCGTCGCGGTCGAGCGCGTCGGCCTGAGCGAGGCGGTCGCCGCGACGCACGCGTTTGTCGCGCCGGTGCCCGCCCTCAGCCCCTTGCAGCCGTCCGCCTGAGCTTCTATGTCTGCTCTTTCTCGTGCCGGCGGGTCTCGGCCCGATCGGATAACAAAAGGACCGGGACAATGGCGAAATCAGGAAAATCCAAGGCCGGCAAGACGGCCGGCGCCGAGGGCATGGCGGTCAGCCATCACGCCGGGCTGATCTACACCATGGTCCTGGTCTCGGCCGCCGACCGCGAGATGACCGACAACGAAATGGCCTCGATCGGCCAGGACGTGCTGCGCCTGCCGATCTTCCGCGACTTCGACCAGAACCGGCTGCCCAAGGTCGCGGCCGAATGCGCCGAGCTGCTCGATTCGGACGAGGGCCTCGACACCGTGCTCGAATTCATCGCCCGCTCGCTGCCCGACAGGCTGCGCGAGACGGCCTATGCGCTCGCCTGCGAGATCGCCGCCGCCGACGGCAAGGTCACCCCGGAGGAATCGCGCATCCTTGAGCTGATCCGCCACAAGCTGGAGCTCGGCCGGCTGGTCTCCGCCGCGATCGAACGCGGCGCCCGCGCCCGCGCCATGCGCCTGTGAGACGGGGCGCCGCCGCTGGCACCCCGACCACTTCGTTGAGTATGGGACGCTTGATCCCATGGCCATGTCGCTTGACAAGCGACAGGCGACATTCTAACTATCCGAGGTGATACGTTCGTTTCGGCATCGTGGCTTGAGAGCCCTTTATGAAGGGCGTAGTGATCGCCGCATCGCGCCTGAGCATCGTGTTAAGTTGTTAGATATTCTCGCCGTGCTCGATCATAGCCGTCGTCCTCAAGACGTGGGCCTGCCCGGCTTTCGCCTCCACCCGCTGAAGGGCGAACTCAAAGGCTACTGGGCCGTTTCGGTTTCCGGAAATTGGCGTGTGGTGTTCCGGTTCGAGGACGGCGATGCCTTCGATGTGGACTATCTCGACTACCATTAGGAGAAAGTGGCATGTCCCTGCGTGAACCACCGCACCCGGGCGGGATTGTGCGCCGCCAGTGCCTGGAGCCCCTTGGCCTTTCGGTCACCAAGGCCGCGGAAGGGCTGGGGGTAACGCGGCAGGCGCTCTCCGATCTCGTGAACGAGCGAGCCGGAATCTCGGTCGATATGGCGATCCGGCTTTCGAAGGCCTTTGGTTCGAGTCCTGAAACCTGGCTCGGCTTGCAGACGGCGTATGACCTCTGGAAGGCCAGGGATCGCCAGGCGACGATCGACGTGAAGCCGTTCGTCGCCGCCTGACTTGGCGCTAGCGACCGCTTAACCAGACATCTCAAGCTCGCCTTAAAGCTTTTTTAAGCCGGGCGACCGAGACTCCCGCGCGAAATGCAGGGGTCGGCTTGCGCCGGCCCCGTGCCGAGACGCGACGGGAGCCCATGGACGTCAGCAAGCTGCCCCTGTTCCAGGCCATGGCCGAGCGCATGCATTGGCTCGGGCAGCGCCAGCACGTGCTCGCGCAGAACATCGCCAACCTGAACACGCCGGGCTATCGCGCCGCGGACCTGAAGGAATCCGATTTCGCCGCCATGGTCGGCCGCGCCGGCCGGAAGATCGCGCTCGCCTCGACCTCGGGTGCCGCGCTCGGCAGCGGCGGCGGGCTCGGCGGCAGGCGGAGCTACGACGTGGTGCGCGACGAGACGCCGGCCGAGACCACGCCCTCCGGCAACGGCGTGATGCTGGAAGACCAGCTCGGCAAGGTGGCTGATACCCAGGCCAACTATCAGACCGTCATCGGCCTCTACCGCAAGCATCTCGCGCTGATCAAGATGGCGATCGGCGGGCCGGCGCGCTGAGGAACGCCAGCATGGACATCAGCAAGATCCTCGACGTCTCCTCCTCCGGCATGCGCGCGCAGGGCGAGCGCATGCGCGTGATAGCGGAGAACATGGCGAACGCCAACTCGACGGCCAAGGAGCCCGGCGGCGAGCCCTATCGGCGCAAGATCGTGACGTTCCGCAGCGTGCTCGACCGCGAGGCCGGCATCGAGCGGGTCGAGGTCGATCGCGTGCAGGGCGACCAGCGCCCGTTCGGCCGGCGCTTCGATCCCGGCCACCCGGCCGCGGACGCCAGCGGCTACGTGCTCACGCCGAACGTGAATTCGCTGATCGAGATGGTCGACATGCGCGAGGCGCAGCGCAGCTACGAGGCCAATCTCAGCATGGTCGCCGTGGCCAAGGACATGCTCAGGCGCACCATCGAGCTGCTGAACTAGGGATGCGGCTGCGCCGGCAGGCGCCGCATCGACAAGGCGGGGAAGTGAAGACATGGACGTGAAGGCAGCCAATGCCGCGATGGCCTATGCCGCGCGGCTCAGCCGGCCGGATGCCGCGGCCAAGAGCGCGGTCGAGACGCGCGCGGCGAACCAGAGCGACGGCTTTGCCGGGATGGTCAAGTCGGCGCTCGACGACACCGCCGCGACCCTCAAGAAGAGCGAGGCGCTGACCAACCAGGCGCTGGTCAACCCGGCCGATCTCGGCGAGGTGGTGACCGCCGTCGCCAGCGCCGAGGTGACGCTGCAGACCGTGGTCGCGGTGCGCGACCGGGTCGTGCAGGCCTATCAGGACATCCTCAGGATGCCGATCTGAGGCCGCCACCATGGAAGCGCCCGAGGTTCTCGAGATCGGCCAGAGCGCGCTCTGGATGACGCTGCAGATCGGCGCCCCGGTGATGATCGTGGCGCTCGGGGTCGGCCTCGTCATCTCGCTGTTCCAGGCGCTCACCCAAATCCAGGAGATGACGCTCACCTTCGTGCCGAAGATCGTCGCGATCTTCGCCGCGCTCCTTCTGTTCCTGCCGTTCATGCTGTCGTCGCTGACCGGCTTCACGCAGGGCCTGTTCGGTCGCATCGCGAGCGGGGGATGACCCGCCGTGCTTGCCGCGTTCCTCCAGGGCGAGCTGTTCGGCTACTTCCTGGTATTCGCGCGCCTCGGCGCGGCGATCATGCTGCTGCCGGGCTTCGGCGAATCCTTCGTCTCGCCGCGCATTCGTCTCCTGCTGGCGCTCGCCGTCACCTTTGCCGTGATGCCGATCGTGGCCGACAGCCTGCCGGCCATGCCGGAGCAGGTGCTCGGGCTCTTCGTCCTCCTGTTCGGCGAAATCCTGATCGGCCTCTTCATCGGCACGCTCGCGCGCATCCTGCTCGGCGTGCTGCAGAGCGCGGGCGCCCTGATCGCCAACTTCACCAGCCTCGGCGCGGCCCAGGTGCTCGACCCGGCGAGCGCAACGCCCAGCACGCTGCCCGGCAATTTCCTGACCATCCTCGCGCTGGTGCTCATCTTCGCGACCAACCTGCACCACCTGATGCTGGCCGCGCTGGTCGATTCCTATGCGAGCTTCCCGCCCGGCAGCGCGCCGCCGCTCGACGACTTCGCCGAGGCCGCGAGCCAGCTCGTCGCGCAGGGCTTCGGCCTGGCGTTCCAGCTCGCCGCGCCGCTCCTGGTCGTGACGCTCGTCATGCAGATCGGGCTCGGCCTGCTCGCGCGCCTGATGCCGCAGATGCAGGTCTTCTTCGTCGCCATGCCGCTCCAGATCCTGCTCGGCTTCGCCATCGTCGCGGTGACGCTGGGGGCGGCGATGCGCTGGTATCTCGACCGCTTTGCCGAGCCCTTCGCATTGTTCGGCGCAGGCTGAGCCATGGCCGACGACAAGGACGACTCGCAAAAAACCGAAGAGCCGACACCGAAACGGCTGGACGATGCCCGCAAGAAGGGCCAGGTCGCCCAGTCGCGCGAGGTGTCGAGCTGGCTCATGCTGCTCACGGTGGCGATCATCGTGGTGGCGCTCGCGCCCGGCATCATGAGCGATCTCGGCCATGTCCTGCTGCCCTTCATCGAGCGCCCGCACACCTTGAGCGTCGGCTCCGACGGCATCATCGAAGGGCCGGGGCTCGCCCTGAGCTCGGTCCTCATGCCGCTCGCGGTTCCCTTCGCGCTGCTTGTCGTGGCGGCGCTCGCCACCGGGTTCCTGCAGCACGGCTTCCTGATCTCGGCCGAATCGCTCAAGCCCGATTTCAGCAAGATCTCGCCGCTCAAGGGCCTCGAGCGGATGTTCTCGAGCCGCTCGCTGGCCGAGTTCGCGAAGGGCATCCTCAAGCTCGTCGTGGTCTCGGGTGTCGGCATCGTGGCGATCTGGCCCGAGATCGACACCATCGAGCGGCTCGTCGCCATGGGCACCGCCGGCGTTCTCGACGAGCTGCACCGCCTGGTGATGCGCCTCCTGATCGGGGTATGCGCCATCCTCGCGGCGATCGCGGCGCTCGACTATTTCTACCAGCGCATGCAGCACCTCAAGCAGCTCCGCATGAGCCGCGAGGAGGTGCGCGAGGAATACAAGCAGACCGAGGGCGACCCGCACGTCAAGGCGCGCATCCGCCAGCTCCGCCAGGAACGCGCGCGCCGGCGCATGATGGCGGCGGTGCCGAGTGCCGACGTGGTGATCACCAACCCGACCCACTTCGCCGTCGCGCTCAAATACGAGCAGGCGACCATGAGCGCGCCCCGCGTCGTCGCCAAGGGCGTGGACCTCATCGCGCACCGCATCCGCGAGGTCGCCAAGGCGAACGAGGTGCCGATCGTCGAGAACCCGCCGCTCGCCCGCGCGCTCTACGCCACGGTCGAGCTCGATGCCGAAATCCCCGGCGAGCACTACAAGGCGATCGCCGAAATCATCGGCTATGTCTGGCGCCTAAAAGGAAAGATGAAGCCCCATGCCGCGCCTAACTGAGCGAAGCCTCTACTTGCCGCAAGGCCTCGGGCCGGCTAACGATTTGCGGAAGATCGGAGCCGAGGGCCATACCGCCATGCGATCGTTTCTTGGCCGCAACCTTTCCGGCAGTCGGGCGATCCCTTGGTGCGGCGTGGCGGCCGCGCTCGCCGCCGTGCTCGCCGCCATCGGCCTTGCCGTCCCGGCGCTCGGCACGCTCGGCTGGATCGGCGTCGCGAGCGCCGCGGCGGCGGCGGCCATCAGCTTCTTCGCGCGGCGGCGCCCGGCGGGCGGCGCCGAGGCGGCGTACCTCGCCGACGTGCTCGCGGGCGGCGAGGTCGGCTGGTACGTCGCCGGGACGGGCCGGCGCGAGCCCTACGTCAACGCGGCGTTCCGGCGGCTGCTCGAGCTCGACGATGCCGCGGCGGCGCCGGACCCGGCGTCGCTGCTAGCCGGGGCCCATGCGCGGCCGTCGGGCGAGGTCGTGGTCGACGTGCCGCTGCGCAGCGGCGCGGCGCGGCGGCTCGCCTTCCGCGCGGAAGCCGGTGCGGCGAACGAGCCGTCTGACCTGCGGATCTGGTCGGTGCGCGACGCCGCGGACGAGCCGGACATCTTCGATCGCCGGCTCGCCACCTATCTGGTCTCGACGCTCGATGCGGCGCCGGTCGGGCTGTTCGCGGCTGATGCCGAGGGGCGCTTCACCTTCGCGAACGAGACGCTCGGCAAGCTGCTCGGCGTGCCGCGGCGATCGCTGCTGGGCGGCGGCGCGGCCTTCGCCGATTTCGTCGCACGGACCGACGCCGGCAGCGCGCGCGGCGAGCTTTCGGGCGAATCGGAGAGCCTCGTGTTCGACCGTCCGGTCGAGCTGCGCCGCGGCGACGGCGGCACCACGGCCGCCTCGCTCAGCCTCTGCGCCGTCGGGCCGGGCGGCGACGGCCCCGTGATCGGCCTGGTGCGCGAGGTGGGCGCGAGCGAGGCGGGCAAGAGCTTCGAGGCGGTCGAGCGCCTGAGGGCGCTGTTCGAGAACGCCCCGATCGGCATCGCGCTGCTCGACCGCGACGGCGTGGTCGTCGAATGCAACGCGGCCGTGGCGCAGCTGCTCACGCCCGAGGGCGGCAGCCCGGTCGGCTCTCGCCTCTCGGACCTGCTCGACGAGCCCGACCGCAACGAGGTGAGCGCCGCGCTCGCCGCCATCCTGATCGGCGAGCGGCGGCGCATGCCGCTCGAGGTGAGGCCGAAGCATCGCGGCGACGCGGTCGCCGCCGTGTTCGCGAGCCGGATCGAGGAGCGCGATGGCGCCGTGCAGGGCCTCATGCTGCACATGATCGACACCACCGAGCAGAAGAACCTCGAGCTGCAATTCGCCCAGGCGCAGAAGATGCAGGCGATCGGCCAGCTCGCGGGCGGCATCGCGCACGACTTCAACAACCTGCTGACCGCGATCATCGGATTCTGCGACCTGCTCCTGATGCGCCACCAGGCCGGCGATCATTCATTTGCCGACATCATGCAGATCAAGCAGAATGCGAGCCGTGCCGCCAACCTGGTGCGCCAGCTCCTCGCCTTCTCGCGCCAGCAGACCTTGAAGCCGACCGTGCTCTCAGTCACCGACGTGCTCGCCGAGCTCTCCAACCTGATCCGCCGCCTGATCGGCGAGTCGATCGAGCTCAAGGTCGTGCATGGCCGCGACGTCGGCTTCATCAAGGCGGACCAGGGCCAGCTCGAACAGGTGATCGTCAATCTCGCGGTGAACGCGCGCGACGCCATGCCCGAAGGCGGCGTGCTCACCGTGCGCACGCGGAACGTCAGCCGCACCGAGTCCGTGACCATGGGGCACGAGCTGCTGCCGGCCGGCGAGTACGTGCTGCTCGAGGTCTCGGATACCGGCGTCGGCATTCCGAAGGAGCATCTCGGCAAGATCTTCGAGCCGTTCTTCACGACCAAGGGCGTCGGCGCCGGCACCGGGCTCGGGCTCTCGACCGTCTACGGCATCATCAAGCAGTTCGGCGGCTACATCTTCTGCGACAGCCAGGTGCAGAGCGGCACCGCGTTCTCGATCTTCCTGCCGCGGCACCACGACGTCCGCCCCGAGGTCGCGCTGCCGTCCGCGGCCGGCGAGCGCGCCAACGATTCGGTGGACCTCACCGGGCGCGGCACCATCCTGCTCGTCGAGGACGAGGCGCCGGTGCGCATGTTCGGCGCCCGCGCGCTGCGCAACAAGGGCTACACCGTGCTCGAGGCCGACAGCGGCGAGGCCGCGCTCGAGGTGATCAACGCCGCGCGGCAGACGATCGACCTCCTGATCACCGACGTGGTGATGCCGCGCATGGACGGCCCGACCCTGACCAAGCAGGTGCGCTCGCGCCTGCCGACGCTCAAGGTCATCTACATCTCGGGCTATGCGGAGGACGCCTTCCGCTCCAGCATCGGCGCCGACATTAACTTCCTGCCCAAGCCGTTCAGCCTGCGCCAGCTCGCCACCAAGGTCAAAGAGGTGATGACCGACACCGCGGCCTAGTACCAAGCCTCGATGAGTTCAGCTCGTCGAGGCTTGGCCGGCGCGACCGCGCCGCGCCGCTTATGCGGCGAAAGCCAAGCGCGCGGATGCGCGCGCCCGGCGATTGAGGGCGTCCCGATGATCGGGTTCGATCATCGGGACCCAATATAAGGTGCCTGGACGAGCACCGTGCTGCCGTCCCATGTGTGCTCGGGCCTGCGCGGCGGGCGCAGGGACGGCCCGGCCCTGGTTTCGAGAACGGCGCCCGCCACGTCGCGGGCGAGCTCGGCGGCGGCCTCCCCAAAGCCGGTCGCGCCCGGCGGCAGCGCAATCAGCCCATAGAGATGCCGCTCGCCATAGAGCTCGTGCTCGACCGTGCCGAGCAAGAGCGGCGCGGCGACGTCGCCGTCCAGGCGATGGCCGAGGTCCCACAGGTGCAGCACGAGCCGGCCGCCATCGCTCGGCTTGACCATGACCAGCACCTCGCGGCGCCCCTCCCAGAAGCGGGCGAGCACGGGGCGGGTTTCGAGGTCCTCCGGCGTCGAGCCGGTGATGAGGTCGGCGGCCGCGACCAAATCCCAGCGCGCCGGGCGCTGCCAGCCGCTCGTCTCCAGCAGCGCCACCGCCTCGTCGGGCGTGGCCGCGACCTGGACGTTGATCGGCTCCTCGAAGCCGCCGGTGAAATCGACCCGATAAGCGGGCAGCCCGGCCCAGCCCTCGCCGCGCCAGGTTTCGGCGACGACGGGGGTCACGCGGTCCTTCGGGGCCAGCGCGGCGATGCGGGCGTCGTAGCTGGTCGCGGCATTGATCGCGCCGGCGGCGATCAGCGCGATCAGCCCGAACCAGCCGACCAGTCCGGTGAAGCGCTGCTCGATCTGGGCGATGTGCCGCCAGGTCGCCGCGGTGAGGATGAGCAGCGCGGCGATGCCGATCAGGATGCCGCCGGCAAGGCCTGAGACGTAGAGCTGTCCGACATAGAGCTGCGCGATGCTGAGCAGGCTGATGAAGCCGAACGCGGCAGCGAAGCCGGCGAGCTTGAGCCCCACATTGCGCACCCGGTGCGTCGCCAGGATGCCGAAATAGCCGAGGATGGTGACCGATATGGCGGCATGGCCGACCGGCAGCGCACGCTGCACGGCGAGGCCGACGCCCTCGGCCGCGTTGGCCTCGGCGACCAGCCCGATCAGGCTGGTCGAGGCGAAGGCGATGGCGATGGCGAGCGCCCAATAGGTCGACACCAGCCAGGCGCGGCGCAGCAGCAGCGCCGCCAGCACGGCAGCGCTCATCGTCAGGATCACCGGCGTCTCGCCGAACGCGGCGAGCACCACCATGATGTCGTCGGCCCACGGGTTGCGCAGGCCGTTGATCGCATCGAGCATGGCGGTGTTGGCGTCCGCGATCGGATCGCCCACCGAGACCGCGCGCACCAGCGCGATGACGCCGATGAAGAGCCCGACGGTCGCGAGCCAGAGCGCGGCCATGCCGATGACCTCCAGCCGCTCGCGGTCGAGCAGGTAAACCAGTGCCTTTGCGGCGTGGCGCACAACCGGCCAGCGCGAGGCGGCCTCGGCATGGGTCCATGCTGAGAGGCGCTCGAGCGTGGTCGGGCCGAACAGGATGGAGAAGCCGCGCGCCCGCTTGGCCGACCAGTAGACCAGGTAGGCGATCAGGCCGGCGATCACCAGGAGCGCGACGAGCCGGCCGGTCACCGCGCCCGAGAAGCGCAGCCCGATGCCGACCACGATGCCCGGCACGAGATGCAGCACGGCCGCGATCACCGCCGACAGCACGTTGTAGAAGAAGAACTTGCCGGTCGGGATGTCGGCGACGCCGGCGACGAACGGCACGATCGGGCGGATCTGGCCGATCAGCCGCGCGGCGAGCAGCGCCTTGCCGGTATGGCGGTGGACCATGCGCTCGGCGAACTCGACCGTGCGCTGGCGCTTCTGGAAGAACTTGAGCGCGAGGATGCGCTCGCGATAGTGCCGCCCCATCCAATAGCCGATCGCATCGCCGGCCACGCCCCCGAGCACCAGCGAGGCCGCCGCGATCGAGAGCGGCACGCTGCCCTGGCCGACCAGCACGCCGACGCCGAACAGCATGATGGTGCCGGGGATGAAGAAGCCGATCACCAGCAGCGTCTCGACGAAGGCGATGAGGAAGGTGACGACGCCCGCCAGATGCGGGTGCGCGGCGATCCAGTCCAGGACGAGTTGCGCCCACTCGTTCATGGCGGCGGCGAGGCTGCACGCACGGCCAAATTCCCTGGCTGGCTTCGCACGGAGGAAGAGGTCCGGTGGCGGCCGGTCTCGAATCGGCCGAGCCGGAGCATGCCATCGCGGCCGGGGCGGCTCAACCGTCGGGTCGCGCCGGCGAGCCGCCGGAACGAGCCTCGAACAGGCAGAAGATAGCTCATATTAATCAATATCTTGAAAGTAACGCTTGCGTGCAGGAACAAAACCGGTACATTGGCCGCGTTGCAGTCGGATAGCCGCCAAGGGAAGATGGGAGGCCGTGATGGCAGATACCGCGCTCCGCCTCGTCGAGAAGGGTGACATGGACAAGCAGAAAGCACTGGAGGCGGCGCTCAGCCAGATCGAGCGCGCCTTCGGCAAGGGCTCCGTGATGCGGCTCGGCCAGCACGAGAAGGCGGTCGAGATCGAGGCGATCCCGACCGGCTCGCTCGGGCTCGACATCGCGCTCGGCATCGGCGGCCTGCCGCGCGGGCGCATCGTCGAGATCTACGGGCCCGAGAGCTCGGGCAAGACGACGCTGGCGCTCTCCTGCATCGCCCAGGCGCAGCGGCTCGGCGGCACCTGCGCCTTCATCGACGCCGAGCACGCGCTCGACCCGGGCTATGCCAAGAAGCTCGGCGTCAATGTCGAGGATCTCCTGATCTCGCAGCCGGATGCCGGCGAGCAGGCGCTCGAGATCGCGGACACGCTGGTGCGCTCGGGCGCGATCGACATCGTGGTGATCGACAGCGTCGCGGCGCTGGTGCCGCGTGCCGAGCTCGAGGGCGAGATGGGGGATTCCCATGTCGGCCTTCAGGCGCGGCTGATGAGCCAGGCGCTGCGCAAGCTCACCGCCTCGATCGCGCGCTCGCGCACCTGCGTCATCTTCATCAACCAGATCCGCATGAAGATCGGCGTGATGTTCGGCAGCCCGGAGACCACCACGGGCGGCAACGCGCTCAAGTTCTACGCCTCGGTCAGGCTCGACATCCGGCGCATCGGCGCCATCAAGGAGCGCGACGAGGTGATCGGCAACCAGACCCGCGTCAAGGTGGTCAAGAACAAGGTGGCGCCGCCGTTCCGCCAGGTCGAGTTCGACATCATGTACGGCGAGGGCATCTCGTTCACCGGCGAGCTGGTCGACCTCGGCCTCAAGGCCGGCATCGTCGAGAAGTCGGGCTCCTGGTATTCCTATGACAGCCAGCGCATCGGCCAGGGCCGCGAGAACGCGCGCCAGTACCTCAAGCAGAACCCCGAAATCGCACGCGCCATCGAAGCCGCGATCCGCAGCAATGCCGGCCTGATCGACCGGCTGGCCGGCTCGGCCACGGGCGACGACGGCGGGGACGGGGACGGGGGCACGGACCAGGAGTAGGCGCTGCGGCTTCGGATGCCGGTTAAGATCGCTGTTATGGTTACCCGCACCTAAATCGTCATTGCCGGGCTTGACCCGCCTGCGGGCCGAAGCCCTTCGGCGGGCGAAGGCCCGGCAATCCAGGAATCCCTGGCAGCCGCCACGCCGCCGGCCCCTGGATGCCCCCGCCTGCGCGGGGCATGACGAAGAAGGGGTGTCGTGCGCGCTCTTCCCAAGGTTCGAGCTGCACCCCCCCTTGCTGGACAGTTGCGGGGGCGGGCGCTAAATAGCGAGCCCTGAGGGCGGCGCGTCCCGTGCGGCGTCCGCCGATCCGGGGCATTGGCCATGCACAGCGTCAACGACATCCGCGCCCATTTTCTCGACTATTTCCGCCGCCACGACCACGAGGTCGTGGCGTCGTCGCCGCTCGTGCCGCACAACGACCCGACGCTGATGTTCACCAACGCCGGCATGGTGCAGTTCAAGAACGTCTTCACCGGCGCCGAGAACCGCAATTACAGGCGGGCCACCACCTCGCAGAAATGCGTGCGCGCCGGCGGCAAGCACAACGACCTTGACAATGTCGGCTATACCGCGCGGCACCACACCTTCTTCGAGATGCTCGGCAACTTCTCGTTCGGCGACTACTTCAAGGAGCGCGCCATCGAGCTGGCCTGGAACCTGGTGACCAAGGAGTTCGGACTGGCCGAGGAGCGCCTCTTGGTCACCGTCTATTCCGAGGACGACGAGGCGTTCGGGCATTGGCGCAAGATCGCCGGCCTGCCCGAGCGCAAGATCATCCGCATCCCGACCTCGGACAATTTCTGGGCGATGGGCGATACCGGGCCGTGCGGCCCGTGCTCCGAAATCTTCTACGACCATGGCGAGGGCATCCCGGGCGGGCCGCCAGGCTCGGCGGACGCCGACGGCGACCGCTTCATCGAGATCTGGAACCTCGTCTTCATGCAGTTCGAGCAGGTCTCGAAGGACGAGCGCATCAACCTGCCGAAGCCCTCGATCGACACCGGGATGGGCCTCGAGCGCATCGCCGCGGTCATGCAGGGCGAGCACGACAATTACGACATCGACCTGTTCCGCCGCCTGATCGAGGCGAGCGTCGAGCTGAGCGGCCAGAAGGCCGACGGCCCGTTCCGCGCCTCGCACCGCGTGGTCGCCGACCACTTGCGCGCCTCGTCCTTCCTGATCGCCGACGGCGTCACGCCGTCGAACGAGGGGCGCGGCTATGTGCTCCGCCGCATCATGCGCCGCGCCATGCGCCACGCCCACCTGATGGGCTGCGAGGAGCCCTTGATGTGGCGCCTGGTGCCGGCCCTGATCGGCGAGATGGGCGCGGCCTACCCCGAGCTCAACCGCGCGCGGCCCTTGATCGAGGAGACGCTGAAGCTCGAGGAGACCCGCTTCAAGCAGACCCTCGCGCGCGGCCTGCGCCTGCTCGAGGAGGCGACGACGAACCTGAAGGCCGACGAGCCGTTGCCCGGCCAGGTCGCCTTCCAGCTCTACGACACCTACGGCTTCCCGCTCGACCTGACGCAGGAGGCGCTGCGCGCGAGCGGCCGCCCGGTCGACGTCGCAGGCTTCGATGCCGCGATGGCGCGCCAGCGCGCCGAGGCGCGCAAGGCCTGGGCCGGCTCCGGCGAGGTCGCGACCGCGCGCATCTGGTTCGAGCTGCGCGAGCACACCGGCGCCACCGAGTTCCTCGGCTACGACACCGAGAGCGCGGAGGGCGTCGTGCTCGCCATGCTCAAGGACGGCACGCGCATCGATGAGGCCGGGCCGGGCGAGAGCGTTGCCATCGTCGTCAACCAGACGCCGTTCTACGCCGAATCGGGCGGCCAGGTCGGCGATACCGGCAGCATCGTCTCGGCCGAGGGCGCCCGCGTGCGCATCGACGACACGCGCAAGGAGGCGGGCGACCTCTACGTCCATATCGGCGTGGTCGAGAGCGGCACGCTCAGGCTCAACGACCCGGTCGTGCTCAATGTCGACGGCGCGCGGCGTGGCGCGGTCAGGCTCAACCACTCGGCGACCCATCTGCTGCACGCGGCGCTCCGGCGCACGCTCGGCGATCACGTCACGCAGAAGGGCTCGCTCGTCGCGCCCGACCGGCTGCGCTTCGATTTCAGCCATCCGAAGCCGCTCAGCCAGAAGGAGATCGAGACCATCGAGGCCGAGGTCAACGCCGCGATCCGCGCCAATGCCGAGCGCGCCACCCGCCTGATGTCGCCGCAGGAAGCCGTGGCGCAGGGCGCGATGGCGCTGTTCGGCGAGAAGTATGGCGAGGAGGTGCGCGTGGTCTCGATGGGCGAGCTCGAGGGCCGGCCCTATTCGGTCGAGCTGTGCGGCGGCACCCATGTGCGGCGCACCGGCGACATCGGCCTCTTCAAGATCGTCGGCGAGGGCGCGGTCGCGGCCGGCGTGCGCCGCATCGAGGCGATGACCGGCGAGGCCGCGCGGCGCTACTTCAGCGAGCGCGAGGCGGTGCTGCTCGACGTGGCCGAAGCCGTCAAGGCGCCGCCGCTCGGCGTGCCCGAGCGCGTGCAGGCGCTGATGGAGGAGCGCCGCGCATTGGAGCGCGAGGTCGCCGAGCTGCGCCGCAAGCTCGCAACCGGGATGGGCGGCGTCGGACAGACCGACCGCTCGGTCGCCGGCATGCGCTTCCTCGCGCGCCGGCTCGACGACGTGCCGGCCAAGGAGCTGCGCGGCATGGTCGACGACCTCAAGAAGCGCGAGGGCTCTGGCGTCTTCGTGATGATCGCGGTGAGCGAGGGCAAGGCCGCGCTCACCGTCGGCGTCTCGAACGACCTGACGTCGCGGGTCAACGCGGTCGAGCTCGCCCGCGTCGGCGCCAAGGCGCTCGGCGGCCAGGGCGGCGGCGGCCGCCCCGACATGGCGCAGGCCGGCGGCCCCGACGGCGACAAGGCCGACGCCGCCATCGCCGCGATCGAAGAGGCGCTCGCGCAGGCCCAGGCGGCGTGACGGCCGGCGCCAAGACCGTTGGATCACTGCCATCCGTCGTCCCCCGGCTTGACCGGGGGACCCATGCCTGCAACGAGCTCGTTGATCGATGGATGGCCCGGTCAAGCCGGGCCATGACGAAAGAATAAGAAAGCGAAGCCTCAGCCCGCCCCGCGCTACCCCGCCAGCGTCTTCTCCAGCGTTGCCTTGATGGCGTCGAGGAAGGTCTGGGTGTTGACCCATTTCTGCTTCGGGCCGATCAGGAGCGCGAGGTCCTTGGTCATGGTGCCGCCCTCGACGGTGCTGACGCAGGCCGCCTCGAGCGCGGACGCGAACTTGTCGAGCGGCGCGTTGCCGTCGAGCTTGGCGCGGTGCTTGAACCCGCCGGTCCAGGCGAAGATCGAGGCGATCGGGTTGGTCGAGGTCTCCTCGCCGCGCTGATAGGCGCGGAAGTGACGCGTCACCGTGCCGTGCGCGGCCTCGGCCTCGACCGTCTTGCCGTCCGGCGTCAGCAGCACCGAGGTCATCAGGCCGAGCGAGCCGAAGCCCTGCGCCAGCGAATCCGACTGCACGTCACCGTCATAGTTCTTGCACGCCCAGATGAACTTGCCCGAAGTCTTCATGGCGAACGCCACCATGTCGTCGATCAGGCGGTGCTCGTAGATGATGCCGGCCTTCTCGAACCTGGCCTTGAACTCCGCCTCGTAGAGCTCCTGGAACAGGTCCTTGAAGCGGCCGTCATAGGCCTTGAGGATCGTGTTTTTGGTCGACAGATAGACCGGCCAGCCGCGCATCAGGCCGTAGGCGAGGCAGGCGCGCGCGAAGTCGCGGATCGAGTCGTCGAGGTTGTACATGGCGAGCGCGACGCCGCCGCCCGGGAACTGGAACACCTCGTGCTCGATCGGCTTGCCGCCGCCCTCGGGCTCGAACCTGATGGTGAGCTTGCCCTTGCCGGGCACCACGAAATCGGTTGCGCGGTACTGGTCGCCGAAGGCGTGGCGGCCGATCACGATCGGGTCGGTCCAGCTCGGCACCAGGCGCGGCACGTTCTTGCAGATGATCGGCTCGCGGAACACGGTGCCGCCCAGGATGTTGCGGATCGTGCCGTTCGGCGAGCGCCACATCTTCTTGAGCTTGAACTCCTCGACCCTCGCCTCGTCCGGCGTGATGGTGGCGCACTTGACGCCGACGCCGTGCTTCCTGATCGCGTTCGCCGCGTCGATGGTGACCTGGTCGTCGGTCGCATCGCGATGCTCCATGCCGAGGTCGTAGTATTCGAGCGTGACGTCGAGATAGGGCAGGATCAGCTTGTCCTTGATCCACGCCCAGATGACGCGAGTCATCTCGTCGCCGTCGAGCTCGACGACGGGGTTGGCGACCTTGATCTTGTTCATTGATACGCTCCGGATGAGGCTGGTCGAGTAGCTTGAGCCGGCGGACCTTAGCACCCCGATCCGGCCCGTCAAAGACTCCGGCCCGGCGCGGTTTGGCGCGCTCAGGCGAGGTCGGCGCGGCCCGCCTCGGCACGCCCGATGGTGGTCTCGTCGATCGCCTCGAACAGCGCCTCGACGCTCGGCACCACGACGAGCAGCTTCCTGGTCTCGGCCGGCGCGAAGCCCTCGCCGATGATCTGGTCGATCAGCGTGACGAGCGGGTCCCAATAGCCGGTGCTGTTGACCAGGAAGATCGGCTTGTGGTGCAGCCCGAGCATCTTCCAGGTGAGCATCTCGAACAGCTCGTCGAGCGTACCGAAGCCGCCGGGCAGCACTGCGAAGCCGTCGGCGCGCTCGAACATGTGCTGCTTGCGCTCGTGCATGGTCTCGACCAGCACGGTCTCGGTCAGGCCGGTGTGCTTGAGCTCGAGCGCCGCGAGATGGCGCGGGATGACGCCGATCGCGACGCCCCCGCCCGCGATCACCGCGTTCGCCACCACGTTCATCAGCCCGATCCCGCCCGCGCCATAGATCAGCGAAATGCCGCGCGCGGCGAGGCCGGCGCCGAGTGCGGCGGCCGCCCGGCCATGCTGCGGCTCGGTGCCCTCGCGCGAGCCGCAATAGACGCAAAGCGAACGGATGCGCCGCATGCTCAAAATCTTGTTACCGCTTTCGTTCGGTGCATCAGCGAGACTGGTGGACGGCGGCTAACTGAGGCTTCCGGCTGGCCGGCGCAAGTAGTTACGAATCGGTAACTTATCCGAGAGAGCGACCGCCGGCGTTGTGCCGGCAAGGCGTGCAAGGGCGAGGGCGCATCGACGATATCCACAAACGGAGGGGCATGTGAGCATCATCGAGAGGCTGGGATTGGCCGCCTTGGCGGCAGGCGCGGTCTTGGCGGCGGGCGCGCTGGGCGGGCCGGCGCAGGCCGATGACGCGAAGAACGTCATCGCCTATCGGCAGAACGTGATGAAGGGCATCGCTGCGCACATCACGCAGATCGCCATGGTCGCCAAGGGCGAGGTGTCGTTTACCGACCAGGTCGCCGGCAATGCGCGCGCGATCGCAGGTGCGGCCGGCGGCATTCCCGCGGTCTTTCCCGAAGGGAGCGGGGAGGCGCCCGGCGCGGAGACCGCGGCGCAGCCGGCGATCTGGCAGCAATGGGACAAGTTCACCGCGTCGGCGCAGGCGCTCCAAACCGAGGCCACCAAGCTCGCCGAGATCGCGGAAGGCGGCGGCGATGCGGCGGCGATCGGCGCGCAGCTCGGCGAGCTCGGCAAGACCTGCGGCGGCTGCCATGAGCCGTTCCGCAAGAAGACGGACTAGCCGGCGGGCCATCGGGCTTCCGGTTCCGGTCGCCATGCGGGCCGGTGGCGGGCTGGCCGTAGCCGCCCTGGCCGCCGGCCTCGCGGGCGTCGCCGGCGGGCTCGGCGCTGCCGAGCCGGGGCCGGTCGAGCGCGGCGAATACCTGATCCGCGCCGCCGGCTGCGTCGCCTGCCACACCGACAAGCAGGGCGGCGGCGCCGCGCTCGCGGGGGGCCGCGCGATCAAGACGGCGTTTGGCACCTTCTACTCGCCGAACATCACGCCCGACCCCGAGACCGGCATCGGGCAGTGGAGCGACGAGGATTTCGTGCGCGCGCTCTCCGAAGGCGTGGCGCCGGACGGGGCCCACCTCTATCCGGCCTTCCCCTATGCCAGCTACACCTACATGACCCGCGAGGACATGCTCGACCTCAAGGCGTACCTGTTCGCGCAGCCGCCGGTGCGGCGCGAGAACACGCCGCACGACCTCGGCTTCCCGTTCGGCTGGCGCTTCGTCAACTGGCCCTGGCAGGTGCTGTTCCTGCCGTCGGGGCCGTTCGAGCCCGACCCCGCGCTCACGCCCGAGCTCAATCGCGGCGCCTATCTGGTCAAGGCGCTCGCCCATTGCGGCGAGTGCCACACGCCGCGCAACCTCTTGGGGGCGATGGACGACGGCGACTTCCTGGCCGGCACCAAGGACGGGCCGGATGGCGAGACCGTGCCCAACATCACGCCGGACGCGGCGACCGGCATCGGCGAGTGGTCGGTCAACGATATCGTGTTCCTGCTGCGCACTGGCTTCCTGCCGAGCGGCAACGATGTGCAGGGCAGCATGCGCGAGGCGATCGACGACGGCCTCAAGTTCCTGACGCAGGCCGATCTCGAGGCGATCGCGGCCTATATCAAGTCAGTGCCGGCGATCGAGAACAAGGTGCGCGAGAAGCGGCCCGCCTCGAGCGGCGGCGCCTTCGATTTCGACTGAGCCGGCCCGGCCGGTCTCGGCGTTGCTTTGCAGCAGGGGCACGCTTCGTGTACCCTGTATGACGAGTCAAATCTTGCCGAGACTTGAGGCGTTTCCGTGAAGAACAAGTATTTCCGCATCGGCCTGCCGGTCGGCCTTGGCGTCGTGATTGCGGGTGTCCTGGCCGGCGTGTTCCTGTCCGGCGGCGGCGACAAGGCGAGCGCGCCGACCGGCGCCGAGGTCGCGTCGACCGAGGAGCAGGCCGCGCCCGCCGAGGCCGCGGTCGAATCCGCCACGGAGAATGCCGCCGGGGACGCTGCCGTCTCGGCCGACGGCACGGCGGCCGAGGCCAGCGGGACGGCTCCGACACCCGCCGATGAGCAGGCGGCCAGCACGGCCGATGCCCCGGGCGCGGATCAGGCCGCGTCCGGCGACGCGCCGCCGCGCGCCAAGCCGAGCTTCGACGTCGTCCGCATCGACCCCAAGGGCGGCACGGTCATGGCCGGGCGCGCCGCGCCCGGCGCGGAGATCATCATCCGCGACGGCGAGACCGAGCTCGGCCGCGCCACCGCGAACCAGCGCGGCGAATGGGTGTTCACCGACGAGCGGCCCATGCCGGCGGGCGACCGCCAGCTCTCGCTCGAAGACCCGGCGCCGGGCGGCTCGGAATCCGAGAACGTGGTCGTGGTCTCCGTGCCCGCGTCAGAGCCCACGCTCGACCAGGAGGGCCAGGCGCCGCAGGAGCGGCAGACCGCGCTCGCGGTGCTGCAGCCGCGCGACGGCGGCCCCTCGGTCGTCCTGCAGCTGCCCGAGGAGACCGTTGCGTCGGCCGATGGCGCGCCGCGCGCCGCGGTCGACAGCATCGACTACACGCCGGAAGGCGAGATCACCGTGTCGGGCCAGGCCGAGCCCGGCGCGCGGCTCAACGTCTATGTCGACAACCAGCCGGTCGCGACCGCGCAGGCGGACGACCAGGGGCGCTGGCGCACCACGCTCGGCGAGGGTGTCAGCGAGGGGCAGCACCAATTGCGCATCGACAGCGTCGATCAGGCCGGCAAGGTGATCACGCGTGCCGAGACCGCGATCGCCAAGGCGCCGAAGACCATGCTCGAGCTCGGCGGCGAGACGCTGGTGATCGTGCAGCCGGGCAACAGCCTGTGGCGGATCGCGCGCCGCACCTATGGCGGCGGCGTGCACTACACCGAGATCTACCAGGCGAACGCCGATCAGATTCGCGATCCGAGCCTGATCTACCCCGGCCAGATCCTCACGGTGCCGCCGCTCGGCTAACTCTTCTCGCGTTCGACGAGCCCGAACTCGACCATCAGGTCGAGATAGTGCGCCGAGTTCAGCAGCGCGGCCGCGGTCTGCGTCACCAGGGTCTGCGCGGTCAGGCTGGCGTCCTTGGGAAGCCGCAGCTCGCGCGACAGGACCAGCCTGTTGTTGGGCGATAGCGAGAGGCAGATGCCGGCGCCATGGCCGCCGCCGGCCTTGAGCAGCGAGAGCAGCTCGGTGCGGCGCGCCGTGTCTTCGGCGCTGAACGGCACGACGGCCATGTCGGCGGAGAGCCGAAGCAGCAGGCCGCCTTCCGTGCGATCGACCTCGCCCTGGAAGCGGACCTCGCGCCAATCGAAGCCGAACGCGATCGGCAGCCTGGGCTCGCCGCGCACGAGATGGCCGGCGTCGCCGACCGTGAGGCTGCCGAGTTCGATCGGCTGGTTGACGTCGCGCAGCATGTCGAACATCGAACGCGGTCCCTTCGCTCCGCCCGGCGTGCGGTGCCGATTCGCCGCCTCGCGGGACGGCGACATGGTCTCACCCTGCGAACGATAGCGCTCCGCGGTAAACCGGGAGTAAACGATCCGGCTCCGGGCGTGGTGTATGGTTAAAGCAGGCGCGCGATCATGTAGCCGAGCAGGCTGTTGATCTTGGCCTTGTCCTGCTCGGAGAGGCCGAAGGTGGCGACCGCGTTGACCTCGAGCGCGTAGGGCACCAGCTCCTCCTTGAGGTCGGCGCCGCGCTCGGTCAGGAACACGTTGACCTGGCGGCGGTTGCGCGGGTTGCGCACGCGCTTGACCAGGCCGTCCCGCTCCATGCGGTCGAGCGTGCGCGTGGTGGTCGGCTCCTCGATGTGGACGCGCCGGCTCAGCTCCTTCTGCGTCAGGCCGTCCTGGTCCCAGAGGTGGAGGAGGAGCGGCCACTGGCCGACCGAGACGCCGTGGGCCGAGAGGCGGAGCTGCAGGGCGCGCGAGAACAGGCGGTGCGCGACCGTAACCAGATGGGCGGTGTTCTCGTCGATGACGAAGGGCGTCACGCCCTCGGGAATCTCGCTCGTCGGTTTCGGCGGACGTTGCGTAACCTGGAAGGCCATGGGGCGAGCTTCGCTGGTCGATTGCGGCGCAGGTCCGAGCGAGGCTAGCTCATCGCGGCGCTTCACGACAGGGGCCAAGCGATGCTTCCGGCTGCCCCGCCGAGCGGCTAATCTGTCGCGCCGGCGCGAAGGATCGGTGAAGGAGGAGGCACGAGATGGCGTTCGAGAACAAGCTGAAGAAGAAGCTCCTGGCGCGCGAGCCCGCGCTCGGCTGCTGGCTGTCATCGGGCAGCAGCGTCGCGGCCGAGGTTGTGGCTCATGCCGGCTATGACGCGGTGGTGCTCGACCACGAGCACGGCCCGGGCGACCTGATGAACGCCATCACGCTGATGCAGGCCGTCGGCGAAGTCGGTGCGCCCAGCCTGATGCGGGTGCCGTGGAACGACATGGTCTACATCAAGCGGGCGCTCGACATCGGCATCCTCGGCATCCTCGTGCCCTATGTTCAGACCGCCAAGGAAGCCAAGGCGGCGGTCGATGCCTGCATCTACCCGACCAAGGGCATTCGCGGCGTCGCCCCGCACGCCGCGCGCTGCACGCGCTGGGGCGCGAAGCTCGACGACTACATGGCGGCGCTGCCCGACTTGATCCTCACCATGGTGCAGATCGAGACGGCGCAGGGCGTCGAGAACATCGAGGAGATCGCGGCCGTGGACGGCCTCGACATGCTGTTCCTCGGGCCGGGCGACCTCGCCGCGAGCATCGGCCTGATCGGCCAGGTCAACCATCCCGACGCGGTCGCGCTGATCGAGAAGGCGGAAGCCAAGATGCGCAAGACCGGCAAGCTGATGGGCACGGTGACGCGCCCAGGCAAGACCGTGAACTGGACCTTCGACCAGGGCTACGACTTCGTCATCGCCGGCCAGGACATCAAGCTGCTCCAGCAGGCCGCGACCGCCCAGGTCGCCGCCTTCCGCGCCGACCCGCCGAAGCCGGCCGGCCGGCGCGCCTCCAAATAGAGCAGGATTCGGTCAGGTAGAGCGCGGCCGATCTCGCCGTGCTCTACCGTCCCTTGAAGACCGGGCGGCGCTTCTCCATGAAGGCGCGGCGGCCTTCGACATAGTCTTCGCTCGTGAAGCAGCGCTCGATCAGCGCATCGCAGCATGCCTTGTCGGCCTCGCCGCCGCGCGAAAGCTCGCCTATGATGCCCTTGGCCGCCTCGATGGTGAGCGGCGCATTGCCGGCGATGGTCGCCGCGTAGTCGTTGATCGCGTCTTCGAGGTTCGCCGCCGGCACCACCCGGTTGACCAGCCCCATGCGGAGCGCCTCCTCGGCGGAGTATCTGCGCGCCGTGAAGATGATCTCCTTGGCGTAGGACGGGCCGACCAGATCGACCAGGGTCTTCAAGCCCGGCGCGCGATAGCCGATGCCGAGCTTCGCCGCCGGGATCGCGAAGCCCGCATCGTCCGCCGCGATCCGCATGTCGCAGGAGATCGCGATGGCGACGCCGCCGCCGAAGCAATGGCCGCGGATCATCGCGATGGTCGGCCGCTTGCAGGTGGCGAGCGCATGCGTCGCATGCTCGACCAGCGTGTCGTAGTTGGCGACCGCCTCGGGCGTCGCCCGCTCGGCCTCGAACTCGGAGATGTCGGCGCCCGAGATGAACGCCTTGTCGCCGGCGCCTTTCAGCACGATCAGGCGCACCTCGGGCTCGGCCGAGAGCGCATCGACGAGGCGCGGGATCGCCTCCCACATGTCGCGCGACAGCGCGTTGTGGCGCTCGGGTTTATTGAAGACGATCCAGCCGGCCGCGCCCTCGATGCGCGCGAGCATGCGCGCGGTGCCGGTCGGCAACTCGCGGCCAATCGCCATCAGATCACCTTGGCTTCGCGCAGCGCGGCGATGGCGGCGTCGTCATAGCCGATCTCGCGCAGGATGGCGTCCGAGTGCTCGCCGGCTTCCGGGCTCGCCGTGCGCAGATGGAAGGGGTGCTTGCTGAGCGCGACGCCCTGGCCGAGCAGGTTGATGCGCCCGAGCGTCTTGTGCTCGACCGGCTGCGCCATGCCGAGATGCTGCACCTGCGGATCGTCGAACACCTGGTCGATGCTGAGCACCGGGCCGGCCGGCACGCCCGCGGCGTTCAGCACCTCGACCCAATGCGCCACCGTGTTGTCGGCAAGCTTCGCCGAGACGCTCGCGTTCAGCAGCACGCGGTTGCGCGAGCGCGCTACCGTGCTTGCGAAAGCCGGGTTGCGCGCGAGCTCGGGCGCGTTGATCGCCCGGCACAGGCGGTCGAAGATGTCCTGCCCCGAGGTGCCGATGTTGAGGTAGCCGTCCTTGCAGCGGAAGGTGCCGGTCGGGATGATGGTCGGGTGGTCGTTGCCCGCCTGGGTCGGCCGCTCACGCTTCATCAGCCAGCGCACCGCCTGGAAGTCGAGCATCGCCACCTGGGCTTGCAGCAATGAGGTCTGCACCCATTGGCCTTCGCCCGTGGTCTCGCGCTCGAGCAGCGCGATCATGATGCCGAGCGCGCAATAGAGGCCGGCCGACAGGTCGGCGACCGGGATGCCGGCGCGCACCGGCCCCTGTCCCGGAAAGCCGGTGACCGACATCAGCCCGCCCATGCCTTGCGCGATCTGGTCGAAGCCGGGCCGCTCGCCATAGGGGCCGTCCTGCCCGAAGCCCGAGATGCTGGCATAGACCAGCTTCGGGTTGACGGCGCGCAGCGTCTCATAGTCGATGCCGAGGCGGAACTTGACCGGCGGGCGGTAGTTCTCGACCAGCACGTCGGCGCGCTCGACCAGCTTGAGCAGGATCTCGCGGCCCTGCGGCTGCTTGAGGTCGAGCGTCAGGCCCTCCTTGTTGCGGTGCAGGTTCTGGAAATCGGGGCCGTGCCGGTCCTCGCCGAGCCCGTCGCCGAGGGCGCCCTTGCGCGGCGGCTCGATCTTGATGCAGCGGGCGCCCCAGTCGGCCAGCTGGCGCACGGCATGCGGCCCCGCGCGGACGCGCGACAGGTCGAGGACGGTGAAACGGCCCAGAGGGCCGCGCGGCACGGAATCAGTCATTCGCGCTCTGCGTCAGGCTGCCTGTGTTGTCAGGCGGGCTCGATGGGCGCGGCCATCGGCCGGCTGCCGGCTCGGTTTGGTTTGCCGCGGACCCGCTGACACCCTCGATGCCGCGATGAAGTGAAGGATTGGTATACAACACTCGTTGCACGGACGGAAATCACCGTACCAAGGGGCAGATTGATGCGCCCGACACCGCGCGAGAGCGTCGACGATGCCGGCAGCGGGGTAGCGATCGCCCGCCGCCATAGTTGGGGTTTATCAAGGGCATGGTCAAGCGCACAGCCTTAACCGTGCGGCCCGGCGAGCCGCCGGACGGTGCCGCTTGGCAGGTCCGGCACATAGAAACCACATGGACGGCCGGGCCTAATCGGCTATGCTTGCGGCCGAATGGCCTGCGCCGGTTCCGCAGGCCAGGCAATGGGGAATCACGCATGGCGCGCGCCGTGGCCGCGCTCTGATAGCCGAGGAGGAGATGTCGTCCATGAAGCTCGCGTTGTTCATGATGCCGATCCACGATCCGAAACGCGACTACCACACGACGCTGATGGAAGACGTTGAGACGGTCGTGCTGGCCGACAAGCTCGGCTACGAGGAGGCCTGGGTCGGCGAGCATTACACCTCCGCCGGCGAGCAGATCACCAACCCGATGATGTTCCTGGCGGCCTGCCTGCCGCGCACCAAGCAGATCAAGCTCGCCACCGGCGTCATCTGCCTGCCGCAGTACAACCCGGTCACGGTGGCCGGCCAGGCCGCCATGTTCGACCATCTGTGCAAGGGCCGCTTCATTATGGGCGTCGGGCCGGGCGGGCTGCCCTCCGACTTCGAGGTGTTCGGCACCCTCGATACCGACCGCATGGAGATGATGACCGAGTCGATCGACACCATCCACAAGATCTGGGACGGCGGCCCCCCGTACAACATCGAGGGGAAATACTTCAAGGTTAAGAGCGATCGCTGGATCTACGAAGACATCGGCATGGGCTACATGGCGAAGCCCTATCAGAAGCCGTACCCGCCGGTGGCGATCTCGGCGATGAGCCCGTATTCGAGCTCCATGAGGCTCGCGGCGCGGCGCAAATGGGATCCGATCTCGGCCAATTTCATCGGCCGCTGGTCGGTCAAGTCGCACTGGGAGGTCTATGCCGACGAGGCCAAGAAGAGCGGCTACACCGCCGACCCGGAGCGCTGGCGCGTCGCCCGCAACATCTACGTGGCGCCGACCGACAAGGAGGCCGAGGCGTTCGTGAAGCGCCGGCAGCAGTCCTACGACTTCTACTTCGAGTACCTGTTCAAGATCTTCGAGCGCGCCGAGATGAAGGGGCCGTTCGTCCTGCACAAGGGCGACGACCCGGAGAAGCTGACCCACGAGGCGATGCGCGACGACTACACGATCTACGGCAGCCCGCAGACCGTGGCCCGCAAGATCCTGGAGTTCCGCGAGGAGGTCGGCCATTTCGGCACGCTGATGCTGACCGCCCAGGACTGGACCAGCAAGGCGAAGATCAAGAAGTCCATGACGCTGCTCGCCAAGGAGGTCATGCCTCTGGTCAACGCCAAGCTCGGCGTGACGCAGAGCGCCGCCGCCGAGTAGGCCGGCCGGCGACTGGACGAAGAATTGGGGCCGGGTCCGCGGCGCGGGCCCGGCCCCGTCATTTCAGGGCGCGGCCGGCATGGAACGAATCCTGATCACGGGCGGCTCGCAGGGCATCGGGCGCGCGATCGCCGAGCGCGCGCGGGCGGACGGCTATAGGGTCGTGCTGTTCGACCGCGTGCCGCCGGATAGCAACGAGCTCGGCGAATTCGTTGAGGTCGACCTGGCGGACGAGCAGGCGACCGCCGCGGCGCTCGCGGCCATGCTCGAGGACGGCCCGGTCACCCGCCTGGTCAACAATGTCGGCATGGTCAGGCCGGCGCTGCTGCCCGATACCAGGCTCGACGATTTCGACGCGGTGATCCGGCTCAACGCGCGCACCGCCCTGCAATGCGCCCAGGCGCTCCTGCCCGGCATGAGGGAGGCGGGCTTCGGCCGCATCGTCAGCATCGGCAGCCGCGCCGCGCTCGGCAAGGAGTTGCGCACCGCCTATGCGGCGAGCAAGGCGGCGCTGGTCGGCATGACGCGGAGCTGGGCGCTCGAGCTCGCGCCTCACGGCATCACCGTGAACCTGATCGCGCCGGGCCCGATCGAGACCGAGCTGTGGGCCAGGGCCAACCCGGCGGACAGCCCGCGCACCAAGACGATCATCGAGGGCATCCCGATGCACCGGCTCGGCAACCCGGCCGACATCGCCCATGCCGCCGGCTTCTTCCTCAGCGCCGAGGCCGGCTTCGTGACCGGCCAGGTGCTCTACGTCTGCGGCGGCGCCAGCGTCGGCGTCGCGCCGGTCTGAGCGCCGGAACCAGACTCTTTGTTAGACCCCCCCCCCCGCAAGGGGGGAGGGGAATGAAGGAACAGTGCGACGCCTTTTTCTTACCCCCTCCACCTTGATGGGGGAGGGTTGGGGTGGGGTGACTCCCCGCCGGCAAGGCGGGGCGATGGTACTCGATCAGCGGCCCGGGATGTAGCAGGGGCCGGGGACGGCGGGGTAGGCCTTGAGCACCTGCTCGTTGAGCTCGATGCCGAGGCCGGGCGCGTCGTTCGGCTCGATATGGCCGTTCACCACGCCGAACGGCTTGGTCGCGAGGTCGGTGCGGAACGGGTTCACCTTGGCGACGTCGGCCTCGTAGATCAGCCCGTTCGGGATCACCGAGAGCAGGTGCGCGTTGACCGCGGCGCTCAGGACGCTGTGGCTGGTGTGGGGCGCCATGTGGATGTGCCAGGCGGCGGCCATGTCGGCGATCTTCTTGAGTTCGCTGAGCCCGCCGGCCTTCATCGGGTCGGCCTGGCAGATCGAGACGGCGCGCGCCTCGAACAGGTCGCGGAAGGCTTGGCGCGTATAGTGGTTCTCGCCGGCCGCGATCGGGATCGCGGTGCGCCGCCTGAGCTCGGCATAGGCGCCGATATTGTCCGGCGTGAACGGCTCCTCGAGCCAGTAGACCCGGTTGGCCTCGCAATATTTCAGCACCTCGGGGATGTCGAGCAGGGTGTAGCGCGTCGCGGCGTCGACCGCGATGTCGAGCTCGTCGCCGAAGGTCTTGCGGATGTGGCCGACCCGCTCGGCGTCCTTCTTCACCGTGTCGCCGACGCGCATCTTGATCGCGGTGTAGCCCTCGGCGAGCAGCCCGGCGACCTCCTTCTCGAGCGTGTCGAGGGCCTGGAAGCCCAGGCTCAGGCCGCCGGCATAGGCACGCGTCCGCCGCCGCGTGCCGCCGAGCAGGCGATAGACCGGCTGGCCGAGCAGCTTGCCCTTGAGGTCCCACAGCGCGTTGTCGATGCCGGAGAGGCCGATCACGCTGCCGGCGCCGAGCCCGTGGGTGACCACCTGCTGGCGGCTGAGCCGCGCCCAGATGCCCTCGCTGTCGAACGGGTCCTCGCCGATGATCAGCGTGCCGAGGCCCTTCTCGATGATTTCGGCCATGGCGGTCGGGTTCTGGCCGTGATGGGCCTCGCCGATGCCCTCGACGCCGTCCTCCGAGCGGATGCGCACGAGCACGGTATCGCGCTTGGTGTTGCCGCCGAGGCCCATGCGCACGATGGGGCCCTCGAACGGGCATGAATGGGCGCTCGCCCTGACCGACGCGATCTTGGCCATGATCCTCCCCTTTGCGCCGGCCGATGGGGCCGGGCAAAGCGAGGGTAGACCGCCCGGCCGCCGCCGCCAAGCCGGTGCCGGCGGGCTTGCGCGCCCCGCCGCCGCACGCTACATCCGGCGCGGGTTCGAGACGGGGCGCGAAGGAGGCGACGATGGGCCGGGCGGCAGCCGGCGAGGCGGTGACCCGCGAGATCATTCGCGGCAAGCTGCTCGCCACCGTGGACGAGATGGGCATCGTGCTGGCGCGCGCCTCGATGAGCCCGGTGATCTACGAGGTGCTCGATTTCGCCTGCGGCATCCTGGACGCCGAGGGCCAGCTCATCGTGCAGACCAACGGCATCACCCTCTTCACCGGCACCTTCGCCGAGCAGCTCGCCTCAATCCGCCGCAAATACGGCGACACGGTCCGCGACGGCGACGTGTTCATGACCAACGACCCCTATGAGGGCGGCACGCACACCTGCGACATCGCGCTGATCAAGCCGATCTTCATCGCAGGTCGGCTCGAAGCCTTCGCGATCTCGGTGGCGCACTGGATCGAGGTCGGCGGCTCGGTGGCGGGGAGCATCTCGCCCGATGCGCGCGAGATCTACCAGGAGGGCATCCGCTTCCCCGGCGTGCGCGTCTGCCGCAATGACGAGCTGCAGGCCGACATCGTCGAGCTGATCCGCATCAATGTGCGCCTGCCGGCCATGGCGCTCGGCGACCTCAACGCCGAGCTCGCCGCGGTGCGCATCGCCGACACGCGGCTCAAGGAGGTCTACGCCAAGTACGGCCCGCAGGTGGTGCGCGAGACCTACCGCCACATCCTCGAAACCAGCGAGAGCCTGAGCCGCGAGGCGGTGCGCGCGCTGCCCGACGGCGTCTACCGCGCCGAGGACTGGATCGACGGCGACGGCGTCAGCGACGAGCGCATCAAGGTGTGCGTCGAGGTGCGCATCGCGGGCGACGAGATCAGCTTCGACTTCACCGGCTCCAGCCCGCAGCGGCCGGGCCCGATCAACTGCGCCTATGGCGCGCTGCTTTCCTCGGCCAAGACGATCTTCAAGGCGCTGGTCGACCCCCAGGCGCCGTCCAACGAGGGCTGGTTCCGCCCGGTCAGGATCGTCTGCCCGCTGGGCACGGTGTTCACCGCGCGGCCGCCGGCGCCGACCGGCTGGTACTACGAAGGCTCGGCGCAAGCCTCGGAACTCGTCTGGATGGCGCTCGCCCCGCTCGCGCCGGAGCGCTTCAGCGCCGGCAGCTATATGAGCCTGTGCGGCACCTATATCGGCGGCCGCGACCCCAAGACCGGCGAGATGTTCGTGCACATCGAGCCCGCGGTCGGCGGCTGGGGCGCGACCGACACGCGCGACGGCACCGCCGCGCTGATCGCGACCACCGACGGCGACACCTATAACTACTCGGTCGAGCTGATGGAGGCGAAGTTTCCGCTGCGCGTGCGCCGCTATGCGCTAAACGTCGAGGGCGGCGTCGGCGCCGGGCGCTATCGCGGCGGCTATGGCGCGATCCGCGAGTTCGAGGTGCTCGGCGACGACGCCTTCACCTATTGCGGCATCGGCCGCTCGATCGAGCGGCCCTGGGGGCTCAAGGGCGGCAGGCCGGGCTCCAACAACTATCTCGAAGTCGCGAGCAACGGCACGACGCGCAAGGTCTCGCGCGTGCCCTATCTGCCGCTGAAGAAGGGCGACCGTGTCGCGGTGGTGACCGGCGGCGGTGGCGGCTATGGCGACCCGCGCGGCCGCAGGTTGGAAGAGATCGCCGCCGATGTACGCGACGGCTATCTGACGCCCGAGCGCGCGCGCGAGGAATACGGTGTCGCGGTCTCGCCCGGCGGGCATGTCGAAAAGCCGGCCGCGCGCGCCGGGGGTGCGCGCGGATGACGCGCCTCGCCTGCGACATCGGCGGCACCTTCACTGACCTCGCCTGCTTCGACGAGGCGACCGGCGAGCTGGTGGTCGACAAGTCGCTGACCACGCCGAAGGACCTGACCAGGGGCATCGAGAACGCGATCGGGCTTGCCGGCATCGAGACCGCGCGGGTCGGCCATTTCGTGCATGGCGGCACCACGGTGATCAACGCCATCACCGAGCGTAAGGGCGTGAAGACCGCGCTGGTCACGACGCAGGGCTTCCGCGACGTGCTGGAGATCGCGCGCGGCAACCGGCCCGACCTCTACAATCTGCGCTTCGAGAAGCCGGCGCCGTTCGTGCCGCGCTATCTGCGCTTCGAGGTGCGCGAGCGCGTCGGCGCGGACGGCGAGGTGGTCGAGCCGCTGGCGCTCGCAGACCTCGACGCGATGGTCGAGCGCTGCCGCGCCGAGGCGGTCGAGGCGGTCGCCATCCAGTTCCTGCACAGCTATGCCGCGCCCGAGCACGAGGCGGCAGCGGCGGCTTATCTGCGTGAGCGGCTGCCGGGCGTCGCGGTCACCGCGAGCCACGAGATCACCCGCGAATGGCGCGAATACGAGCGCGCCAACACCGCGGTGCTCAACGCCTATGTCCAGCCCATCGTGCTGCGCTATTTCGACAAGCTCGAAGGTGCGCTCCGGGGCCGCGGCATCGAGGGCCCGCTCGCCGTGATGCAGTCGAACGGCGGCACCACCAGCTTCGCCTGGGCCAAGGCGCACCCGATCACGCTGGTCGAATCAGGCCCGGCCGCCGGCGTCAACGCGGCGGCGCTGATCGCGCGGCTGACCGGCGAGCCCAACGTGATCTATCTCGACATCGGCGGCACCACGGCCAAGTGCTCAGTGATCGAGAACGGCCAGATCAAGGTGACCACCGACTACAGGCTCGAATGGTCGCGCACCAATCCGGGCTACCCGGTCAAGGTGCCGGTGGTCGACATCGTGGAGATCGGCACGGGCGGCGGCTCGATCGCCTGGTTCGACCGCACCGGCGCGCTCAAGGTCGGTCCGGTCAGCGCGGGCGCTGAGCCGGGGCCAGCCTGCTATGGCAGGGGCGGCACCGAGCCGACCGTGACCGACGCCAAGTTCCTGACCGGCGCGCTCGACCCCGACTATTTCGCGGGCGGGAGAATCAAATTGGACGCGGAGGCGTCGCGCCGCGCCATGCAAAAGGTGGCGGACGGGCTCGGCTGCTCGGTCGAGGACGCGGCGGTCGCGGTGATCCGGGTCGCGGACGCCGACATGATCAACGCGCTCAAGCTGGTCTCGATCCAGCGCGGCCACGATCCGCGCGACTTCGTGCTGGTGGTCGGCGGCGGCGGCGGGCCGATGCACGGCGCGGCCTTGGGGCGCGAGCTTGGCGTGCGCGAGACCATCGTGCCGCGCTATCCCGGCTATTTCTCGGCCTGGGGCATGCTGGTGACCGAGCCCCGGCGCGACTTCGTGCAGACCGCGCTCGCCCGCGCCGAGGCCATGACCATCGAGCGCATACGCGAGCTGTTCGCCGGGCTCAGGACGGATGCCCAAGCCTATTTCCACTCGGACGAGGGGCTGACGCCGCAGGGCTTCGGCTTCGAGTACGGCATCGACCTGCGCTATCTCGGCCAGGAGCATTCGGTCACCGTGCCGGTCGCGCTCGACGGCGCGAGCATCGAGACGATCCTCGGCGACTTCCATGCCGCGCACGAGCGCGCCTTCACCTTCCGGCTGAACGACACGCCGGTCGAGTTCGTCAATTTCCGCCTGACTGCGACCGCGAAGATCGCGACGCCGCCGCTCAAGCCGATCGAGGAGGTGGGACGCTCGCTCGATGTTGCCCTGCGCGGCGCACGCACGATCGAGCTCGGCGATGACGGCCGCGTCGAGGCCAAGGTCTATGACCGCGATTCGTTGCCGCCCGGCGCCGCCTTTGACGGCCCCTGCATCATCGAAGAGCCGTCCTCGACCACGGTGGTGCATCCGGGGCAGCGCGTCAGGGTGGACGAGCTCGGGTTCCTGCGGATTTCCGAACGCGCCGTCTGAACGCGTGTCTCCTCCTCTGTAAAACAGGGATGCTTGACGAACCAGGAGGAGCACCGTACCGTGCTTGAACAAATAAGGAACGAGAGCTCGTACTGAGCTTCCATACCGTCCGGGCAGGAGCCGGGCTGCCGCTGAAGACATCACGACCGGGCCAGGGGAGAGGCCCATGAGAAAGACGATCGCCGCGCTTGCCCTTGTCGCCATTCTTCATGGCTGTGCGGGCGCGCAGTTCGCGTTACCGCAATTGAGCGACGCGGAGATATCGCGCACCGCGCTGGCCATTTCCGGTGACACGAGCGGGTTGCAGCGCCATGCCCGCACCGACCAGGAATATCGCGAGCTTCTCCAGCGGGTCAGCAACCGGCTCCGCTTGGCGGCGCCGCCGCTCTGCACGCATGCCGGCGTCTCGAGCTGTTACTTCAACGTGCACTATGTCGGCGAGGATGTGGTCAACGCCTATGCCAGCGCCGGCAACGAGATCGTCGTCTATCGCGGGCTTCTTCAATACCTGGAAACGGAGGACGAGATCGCGGCGGCGGTCAGCCATGAGATTGGCCATCACCTCGCGGAGCACATCGAGGAGAAGCAGGAGAACGCTTTGGTTGGCTCGATCCTGGCCGGCGTGCTGATGGGAGCGTTGCTCGCGGCGACCGGTACACAGTCTCCTTCCTACGATCCTGAAGCGAACCAGCGGCTGGTGCGCGATTCGATGCAGATCGGCGCCGCGGTCGGCGCACTCTCCTACTCGAAGGAGCAGGAGCGTGAGGCCGACCTGCTCGGCGCCTACCTCCTTGCGCGCGCGGGCTACGACTTGCGCAAGGCCGGCCAGCTCTACGACATCCTCGCCCGCATGAATCGCGAGCGCACACACTCCGGCTGGTTCGATACGCATCCGGCCGGGCCGGAGAGGATCGTCGCCTGGGAAAAGGCGGTCGCCGAGGTCGAGGCGAGCCCCGACAAGCTGCCGAGGGAAGAGTAGGCGCGGTTAGCGCCTTCTGCCTCAGGTCATCGTCTTGCCGCCGCAGATGTTGATCGCCTGGCCGGTGATGTAGCGGGCGGCGGGGGTGGCGAGGTAGACCATCAGCTCGGCGACGTCCGAGGGTGGGATCAGCGCGCGCATGGCGTTCACCCGCATGCTCTCCTGATAGAGCGCATCGAAATCCTGCCCGGTCTGCTTGGCGATCTCCTCGTGCAGCTCGACCGCCATCTCGGTGGCGATCCAGCCGGCGCACACCGAATTGGCGTTGATGCCGTGGACGCCGACCTCGGCCGCGACGCAGCGCACGAAGCCGACCAGCCCGGCCTTCGAGGCGTTGTAGGCGGAGCGCCCGGGATCGCCCTGCTTGGCGGCGCTCGATGCGTTGTAGACCAGCGAGCCGCCCTGGTTCTGCTTGATGATCGTCGGCAGCAGGAACCTGGTGACCAGGAAGGGCGCGCGCAAATTGGTGTCGAGCGTCCAGTTCCAGGTCTCGAGGTCCATCTCGGTCACGTCGACCTGCGCCGCGACGCCGGCGTTGTTGACCACGACGTCGATGCCGCCGAGCTCGCTCAGCACGGCGGCGCACATGCGCTCGATCTCGTCCGGCTTCATCAGGTCGGCGGTCACCGGCACGCCGGGCCGGCCGCGCTTCTTGAGGCCGTCGAGGCAGTCCTTCAGCTTGGCCTCGGCGCGCGCATGGACGCAGACCGTCGCGCCTTCGCGCGCCAGCGCCTCGGCGACCGCACGGCCGATGCCGCGCGCCGCGCCGGTGACGAAGGCGCGCTTACCATCGAGGCGCCGCGGCTTGGGCTCGACATCGGCGTTCTCGATCGCAGCAGGCAACGGCATGGGGAAACCTCAGTGGCGGGCCTTATCGGGACCTATTGCCTCAGATCGGCGAGGGCCTGGCGCGACGAACGGGCGAGCTTGTCGACGATCTCGTCGATCTGGCCGCGGCTCGCGATGAAGGGGGGTGCGACGATCGCGTAGTCGCCGCGCCTGCCGTCGGCGATGCCGCCGCCCGGATAGACCAGCAGGCCGTTCTCGATGCAGCGCGCCTTGAGCTTGCGGTGGAGCAGCGCCTCGGCCGGGAACGGCGTCTTGCTTTCGCGCTCGCGCACATACTCGACGCCCCAGAAGAAGCCGCGGCCGCGCACGTCGCCGACCTCCTCGATCTGGCCGAGCGCCTCGTTCAGGCTCGCGCTCAAGTAAGCGCCGTCGCTCGCGACCTTCTCGACCAGGGCGTCGCGGTCGATCACGTCGAGCACGGCGAGCGCCGCCGCGCAGGCCGCGGTGTGGCCCGAATAGGTGCGCGCGGATTCGAGGTTGCCGTGGGCGCTCCTGATGCGATCGAGCACAGGGCCAGAGAGCAGCACCGCGCCGAGCGGCATGTAGCCGCCGGACAGCCCCTTGGCGATCTGCATGATGTCAGCTTGAACGCCGTCATGCTCGAGCGCGCGCCAGGTGCCGCAGCGCCCGACGCCGCACATCACCTCGTCCGCGATCATCAGGACGCCGTATTTGTCGCAGACGGCGCGCATCGCCTTGGCATAGCCCTCGGGCGCGGGCGACACGCCGAGCGAGCCGCCGACCACCGGCTCGAAGATGAAGCCGGCGATCTTCTCAGGCCCGTGCTGCAGGATCGCCTGCTCCAGCTCGCGCGCGCAGTAGGCCGTGATCTCGTCCGGCCGGATGCCCTCCGGCGGGCGGTAGGGGTGCGCCGGCGAGACGAAGATGCCCTCGGGCACGGCGTGCGCGAACAGGCGCCGGCGGTTCATGTTGCCGGAGACCGTCAGCGCGCCGATGGTCGCGCCGTGCCAGGAGAAGCGGCGCGAGATGAAGCGGGTGCGGCTCGGCTGGCCGTTCGCGACGTGGTATTGCAGCGCGGCCTTGAGCGAGCTCTCGGTCGCCTCCGAGCCGCTCGAAACATAGAACACGCCGGCGAAGTGCGCGCCCGCGCGGCGGATGATCCGCTCCGACAGCGCCTCGACCACGTCGCTCGAGAAATCCATGCTGAAGCCGTATTCGAGCGTGTCGAACTGCTTGCGCACGGCCGCCAATACGTCCGGATGGCTGTGGCCGAGCGAGAACAGGGCGGGGCCGCTCGACCCGTCGATGTACTGCTTGCCGGACTTGTCGTAAAGGTAGACGCCGTCGCCGCGCGCGACCTCGGGCAGCGGCCCGCTGTCGGGCGTCTGGTTGATCCAGTAGGAGGTCATCGGGTTCTCCGCTGAGGCTGGCGAGGGATCATTCCGGCAGCGCGTTGACGAGCGCGGGCGCCGCCTCGCGAATGTCGCGCTGCACCGCCGCGCGCGCCGCCGAGCCGTCCGCCTTGCGCAGCGCCGCGACGATCGCCTCGTGCGGCTCGACCGCCTGCATCGCGACGCTCGAATTGCGGAACAGGTAGTTCATCACCGGGCCGGCGCGCACCCAGAGCTTCTCGATCAGGTCGAGCAGCAGCGGGTTGCCCGCTGCCTGATAGATGGTCAGGTGGAACTCCTTGTTGAGCGCGAGGTAGGTCTGCGGGTCGTCCTCCGCGACGGCCTCGGTCATGCCTTGGGTCAGCTCGTCGAGCCGCCTGAGCTGCGCCGCGTCGAGCCGGCCGGCGGCGTTCTCCGCCGCGAGGCCCTCCAGCGCCATCCGCACCTCGTAGACCTGCCGGTAGCTCGCGCGCGTGATGATGGGCACCGCGATGGTCCGGTTGGCGCGGGCCTCCAGCGCGTTGTCCGCGATCAGCCGGTGCAGCGCCTCGCGTACCGGCATGGTGCTGGTGCCGAGGCGCTCGGCGAGCCCGCGGATGCTCACCACCTCGCCCGGCTCGAACATGCCCGACATGAGCTGCGCCCGCAGGCGCGCATAGACGCGCCCGTTCAGGGGCTCGCCCTCGGCCGCCGCGGCGTCATCCGCGAAGGTGGAAGCGAGCGGCAGTACGGCGGCGACCGGGTCCGTCATGTGTATTCGACCAGTTCGGTGATGAAGTCCTCGGGCGCGCGGACGTAGATCACCTTGGCCTTGCCGCCGCGCAGCGAGAGCGGCGGCGCGAAGGTCTTGAAGCCGGCGTCGATCACCCGCTTGTAGGCCTCGTTGACGTCCTTCACCTGGAACGCGACGTGGGTGTAGCCGAGGTCGCATTGCCGGTTGGGGCCGAGCCGGCCCTCCGGCGTGTACCATTTGAACAGCTCGATGTGGTAGCCGTCGCGCTCCAGCATCATCCAGTGGCAATCGACACCCTCCGGCATGCCGACCGCATCGGCGAGGCCGGGATCGTGGCGATGGTCGATGTCGCCGATCACCACGAAGCCGAGCACGTCGCAGTAGAACTTCTTCGCCGCCTCGAAATCCTTCACGCTGATCGCGGTGTGGTGCGCCCGGGTGATCAGGTCGGTGACCAGGGCTTTCTCGTTCTGGGCCATTGGGGGGAAGGCTCCTCTGGAAAAGATCAGGCGGCCGCGCGGCCGGTGAGCGCGTGGAGGCCGGCGACCACGTCATCGACATTGGCGAGCGCCGCCTTCTCCAGCACCTTGGAGACGACCGGCGCGGCCTGGCTGCCGCTGACGCGCAGGATCTCGTGATCCAGCCAGTCGAACAGCTTCTCCTGCGCCTCCTGCACGATGCGCGCGCCGAGCGAGGGGCCGCGCGAGGTTTGCTCCACGACGATCAGCCGGTTGGTCTTCTTCACGCTGGCCGAGATGGTCTCCCAGTCGAGGCCGAGCGGGTCGAGCGTGCGCAGGTCGATGACCTCGGCATCGATGCCCGACTTCTCGGCCGCATCCACGCTGACCGGCACCATGTTGGCGCAGGTCACGACGGTGCAGGCCGCACCCGGCCGCGCGATGCGCGCCTTGCCGAAGGGCACGCAGAAATCGAGGTCGTTGTCGGGGATCAGGCCGGGCGTCTGGTAGAGCGTCTGGCACTCGATGAAGACGACCGGATCGTCGCACTGCACCGCGCTGTTGAAGAGCCCGATATAGTCGAACGGGGTGGTCGGCGCGACGACGCGCCAGCCCGGATAGAGCGCGAACAGGCCGCTCGGGTCCATCGAATGCTGCGAGCCGTAGCCATGGCCGCCGGCAACGCGCACGCGTACGATCAGGTGCGCCGGCTGGGTGCCGCCGAACATGTGGCGGACCTTGGCGATCTGGTTGAAGAGCTGGTCGGCGGCGACCAGCACGAAGTCCGCGTACATGAACTCGACGACCGGCCGCATGCCGTTGATCGCGGCGCCGAGCGCGAGGCCGGAAAAGCCGTTCTCGCAGATCGGCGTGCCGATCAGCCGCTCGGGGAAGGCCTCGAGGATGCCCTTGGTGGCGCCGACCGTGCCACCTTTAAGCCGATGCACGTCCTCGCCGAGCACGAACACGCTCGGGTCGCGCTCCATGGCGTGAAGCTGGGCGAGCGGGATCGCCTCGATGAACTTGATCTCGCGCGCGGTCTTGGGGTCGACCTCGTCGGCCTCCATGAAGCGCTTGCCCTTGAGCTCCGAGAGGTCGCCCCGGATGCCGACATCGGCCTCCTTGGGGTCGGGCCAGAGCGCGGGCACGACGCGCAGAAGGTTGCTGCCGGGCTCGGTCTCGGTCAGCCGGCCGGAGGCGGCATCGACCGACGCCTTGATGCGCGCCTGCATGGCATCGAGCGTCGCCTTGTCGATGATGCCGAGCGACTGCAGCGTGTCCGCGAAGCTCTTGAGCGGGTCGCGGTCGCCCCAGCTCTGCTCCTCGTCCTTCTCGCGATAGCCGAAGGCGCTGCCCTTCATCGGCCCGTGCTGGTGGAAGTAGCGGTAGGTCTTGGCCTCGACCACGACCGGGCCGGCCTTCTCGCGGATCTGCTGGCGCGCCCATTGCATGGCCTTGCGCACGCTCAGCGTGTTCATGCCGTCGACCTCGGCGGACGGGATGGCGAGGCCGAGCCCGCGCGCCGAGAGGCGGGTCTCGCGCGTGGTCTCGCGCACATGGGTCGAGACGCCGTAGAGGTTGTTCTCGATGAAGAAGACGATCGGCAGGTCGTAGAGCGCGGCCATGTTCATGGCCTCGTAGACCGAGCCTTGCGCGGTCGCGCCGTCGCCGAAGAAGGTGACCGTGAGGTTGTCGCTCTTCCGGAGCTTCTCGGCGAGCGCGTAGCCGGCCGCCTGCGGCGGGTTGCCGCCGACGATCGCGTTGGTGCCGAGCACGCCGGCCTCGTCCCAGCGCATGTGCATCGAGCCGCCGCGCCCGCCGCAATAACCCGGCTTCAGCCCCATGATCTCGGCCATGGAGCGGTAGATCACGTCGTTGATCCCGTCGGTCAGCTCGTCGCGCCGCGGGTCGCGCCCCTCGGGTGCCACGTGGTTGAGGAACTTGGCGAGGAACTGATGGTGCGCCCGGTGCGTGGCGTTGATCTTGTCGGCGCTCGTGAGCACCGACATGGCACCCACCGCGCCGCCTTCCTGGCCGATGCTCGAATGCGCCGGGCCATGCACGCAGCCGGCCTTGAACAGGTCGAGGATGCGCTCCTCGAAGCGGCGGATGACGAGGAGATCCTCGAGCATGCGCGACAGCGCGACGGGGTCTTCCGCCTTCCAGTCCGCTTCGGTGGCCTCGATGCGATACCATGGCGTGTCCATGGTGAGGGGGGTCAGCTTGGGCACGGTCCTCTCTCCGACTCTGGCATTAAGCGCTAGCCTGTGATCACAGATTGTGCTCTTGGTATAACAAATCGAAATCGCCCCCGATAGGGCGCGCGGGCCAGCCCGGCGCCGTGCCCGGAGCGGGGGCATCATGCACCGTCCGCGCCGCGATCCGCCAGCCGCCCGATGAGCCCTCCATGATCTATGACGAGCCCCGCTTCCTGCCCGGCGGCGACAAGTTCATCGAGGTCGAGCTCGGCGACGAGATGAGCTTCGACTGCAATTTCCTGGTCCATTCGGTGGCCGCGCTGATCCGGCAGGCCAAGATCAAGGGCATCGTCGAGCTGGTGCCCGAGCTCGCCACCATCATGATCTCCTATGACGGCGACCAGATCGGCTTCGACGACGTGGTGCGCGAGGTCGGTGCGCTGCGCCGCTCGATCGGCTCGCTGGAGGACCAGGAGCTGGATAGCCGGCTGATCTACTTCCCGGTGCTCTACGTGGATCCGTGGACGCGCGCCTGCTATGACGACTATTGCGCCAAGATCGCCCGGAAGGAGTGGGATCCGGAGCTGCTGGTCCGGGTCAACAACCTCTCGGGCTTCAAGCAGCTCATCCGGGTCCATTCCGGCTGCGAATACTGGGTCGCCGCGCTCGGCTTCTGGCCCGGCCTCGCCTCGCACATGCCGCTCGACCCGCGCTGCGTCCTGACCGCGCCGAAATACAACCCGCCGCGCACGTGGACGCCGAAGCAGGCGATCGGCGTCGGCGGCGGCCTGTGCGCCATCTACCCCGACCAGACACCGGGCGGCTACCAGATCTTCGCGCGCACGCCCGCGCCGATCTGGGAGCCGACGCAGACGCTGCCCGCGTTCAAGGAGAGCCTCGCGCTGTTCCGCCCGGGCGATCGGGTGCGCTTCGTGCCGATCGACCGTGAGGAATACGACTATGTCGAGCGCAAGGTCGCGGAGGGGACGTACCAGCACGTGATCTCCGATTTCCAGAAATTCTCGATCCGCCGCTACCACGCCTGGCTCGCGACGGTCGATCCCACCGAGCGGTTTTGAGGGGAGGGCGCCACCATGATCAGCGTGATCAAGCCCGGCCTCGAGACCAGCGTGCAGGACTGGCCCGGCCGCATCGGCTATTGGGAGCAGGGCTTCCCGCCCTCCGGGCCGTTCGATTCGTGGTCATTCAGGCTCGCCAATCTGCTGGTCGGCAATCGGCCGGGCGATGCCGGGCTCGAATGCCAGTTCATGGGCCCGACGCTCCGCTTCGAGCGCGAGGCGGTGATCGCGGTGACCGGCGCGGACATGGCGCCGGCGCTCGACGGCGTGCCGCTCGAACCATGGCGGAGCCACGCCGTCAAGCCTGGCCAGACGCTCGCGCTGGGCGCGGCGCGCCAGGGCGCGCGCGCCTATGTCGCGGTCGCGGGCGGGATCGACGTGCCGCTCGTGCTCGGCTCGCGCTCGACCTTCCACATGGCGGGCATCGGCGGCATGGCGGGGCACGCGATCAAGGCGGGGCAGAGCCTGCCCGTGGGCGAGACGAAGGGCACGCCGGGGCGGCGGGTGAAGGAGGCCGCGCGGCCGCCGCTCGACGGCGCGCGCGTCTGGCAGATCGAGGCGGTGCCCGGCCCCAATGACGACTGGATCGACGCGGCGGGCCATGAGCGGTTCCTCGGCTCGGACTGGACGCTGCAGGCGCGCAGCAACCGCACCGGCTACCGCCTGACCGGCCCGGAATGGAGCTTCACCGCGCGCGCCACCAACAAGCGCCCGGAGCATGGCGAGCATCCCTCCAACGTGCTCGATCACGGCTATCCGGTCGGCACCGTCAACCTGTGCGGCCAGACGCCGATCATCCTGGTGGTCGATGCGCCGTCGACCGGCGGCTTCATCAACCCCTACACGGTGCCCTCGGGCGCATTCTGGAAGCTGGCCCAGGCCAAGCCCAACGATACCTTCCGCTTCAAGGCCATCACGGTGGACGAGGCGCACGCGCTGCGCCGCGCCATCGACAGGCTCTGCACGCCCGACAGCCTTGCATGATCTTCGACGAGCCCCTGTTCCAGCCGGGCGGCGACCGCTTCGTCGTCATCTATTTCGGCGATGACGCGGCGATCGAGCTGAACTTCCTCGCGCTCGGGCTCAAGGCGGCGATCGGCGAGGCCGGCCTCTCCGCCGTCGTCGATACCAACCCGTGCTACAACTCCCTCGTCGTCGAGTACGATCCCGACGCCATCGAGTACGACGATCTGCTGAGGGAGCTGCGCGCGCTCGCCGCGGCGCTCGGCCCGGTCGATACGCTGGAGCTCGAAAGCCGGCTCGCCTATCTGCCGACCATGTACCTCGATCCCTGGACCAAGGCGGCGATTGAGGACTATTGCGTCAAGGTCAAGCCGCGTGAGTTCGATCCTACCTTCGTCGCGCGCCTCAACGGGCTCGAGGACGAGAAGCAGCTCGTCCGCGTGCATTCCGGCACCGAGCATTGGGTGATCTCGGTCTGCTCGCTGCCGGGCCTGCCGCTGCTGCGGCCGCTCGACCCGCGCTCGCTGCTGACCTCGCCGAAATATGATCCGCCGCGCCTGTGGACGCCGCCCAACGCGGTCTGCACCGGCGGCATGACGACCTCGATCCACACGCTGCGCGTGCCGGGCGGCTACAACCTGATCGGCCGCACGCCGGTGCCGATGTGGGAGGCGACGCAACGCATGCCGATCTTCAAGGACAGCGTGGTGCTGCTGCGCGCCGCCGACCGCGTCAAGTTCGTGCCGATCGACCTCGACGAATATCGCTATGTCGAGGCGCGCGTCGCGGCGGGCACCTACGAGTTCAACGTCACCGGCTATCAGCGCTTCTCGGTCGGCGCCTACCGCGCCTGGGCGGCGCAGCAGAACCCGAAGGGGCGGTTCTGATGGCCGGGGCGGGCACGATCGACGTCATCAAGCCGGGGCTCGAGACCACGGTGCAGGACTATCCCGGCCGCAAGGGCTGCTTCGGTTACGGCTTCGCGCCGTCGGGGCCGGTCGATCACTGGTCGTCCCGGCTCGCCAACCTCCTGGTCGGCAACCCGGTCGGCGCGGCGCTGCTCGAATGCCAATTCATCGGCCCGAGCTTGCGCTTCTCGCGTGACGCGGTCATCGCGCTGACCGGCGGCGACATGGGCGCGACGCTCGACGGCGCGCCGGTGCCCTTGTGGGAGGGCATCGCGGTGCGCGGCGGGCAGACGCTGGCGCTCGGCCCGGCGAAGCGCGGCGCACGCTGCTATCTGGCGGTCGATGGCGGCATCGATACCGTGCCGTTCCTGGGCTCGCGCGCGACCTATTCCATGGCGGGCGTCGGCGGGCTCGACGGCGGCGCGCTGAAAGCGGGCCATAGCCTGCCGCTCGGCCCTGCCGAGGCGGCGAGACCCGGCAAGCGGGTACGGCCCGACTGCCGCCCGCCGATCCCGACCGACAAGCACTGGACCATCGAGGTGGTGCCGGGGCCGAACGACGACTGGATCGACCCGGCGGGCCAGAAGCTCTTCCTCGAGACCGACTGGGTGCTGTCGCCGCGCAGCAACCGGGTCGGCTTCCGGCTCGACGGCCCGGAATGGATCTTCGCCGACAAGGCGATCCACAAGGCGCCCGAGCACGGCTCCCACCCCTCCAACATCATCGACCACGGCTACCCGATCGGCGCCATCAACCTGTGCGGCCAGACCCCGATCATCCTGCTCAACGACACGCTGACGCTGGGCGGCTTCATCAACCCCTATACGGTGGTCTCGGCGGCGTTCTGGAAGCTCGGCCAGTCCCGGCCGAACGAAATCTACCGCTTCAAGGCGGTCACGGTGCGGGAGGCGCAGGCGCTGCGCCGCGCGATCGACGCGATTTGCACCGAATCCAGCCTCGAATCGGCTTGAAGGCTTCGCGCGATCTTGCAGACTCGACGGGATGAGCGGCAAAAAGGGTTGCCGCCAGGGAGAACATCATGGCTCAAGCTCAGAAGGTCATCATCACCTGCGCCGTGACCGGCTCGGTCCACACGCCGACCATGTCGCCGTATCTGCCGCTCACGCCCGACGAGATCGCGGCCGATTCGGTGGCGGCGGCCGAGGCGGGCGCCTCGATCATCCACCTGCACGCGCGCAACCCGAGCGACGGCAAGCCGACGCCCGACCCCAACGTCTTCATGCAGTTCCTGCCGCGCATCAAGCAGCAGTCCGACGCGGTGATCAACATCACGACCGGCGGCGGCCACGGCATGACCTTGGAGGAGCGCCTGGCGGCGCCGCTCCGAGCCAGCCCCGAGATGTGCTCGCTCAACATGGGCTCGATGAACTTCGGCATCTACCCGATGCTGAACAAGTACAAGGAGTTCAAGCACGAGTGGGAGCGTCAGCATCTCGAGATGACGCGGGACTTCATCTTCCGCAACACGTTCAAGGATATCGAGCGCGTGCTGAAGGAGCTGGGCGAGGTGCACGGCACGCGCTTCGAGTTCGAGTGCTATGACGTCGGCCATCTCTATACGCTGGCGCACTTCCTCGACCGCAAGCTGGTCAAGCCGCCGCTCTTCGTGCAGACCATCTTCGGCATCCTGGGCGGCATCGGCGCTGACCACGAGAACCTGATGCACATGCGCCAGATCGCCAACAAGCTGTTCGGCGACTCCTACCAGTGGTCGATCCTGGCGGCGGGTCGGCATCAGCTCCCGTTCGTTACCATGGGCGCGATCATGGGCGGCAATGTTCGCGTCGGCCTCGAGGACAGCCTGTTCATCGGCAAGGGCCAGCTCGCCAAGTCGAACGCCGAGCAGGTCAGCCGCATCCGTTCGATCCTGGAAAATCTCTCGCTCGAAATCGCGACGCCCAAGGAGGCTCGGGCTCTGCTCGACCTCAAGGGCGGCGATCAAGTGAAGTTCTGAGCCAACCATCCTCTGGGGAGGTGTCAATCATGGCAGCGGCACGGAAGAAGAAGGCAGCGAAGAAGAAGGCGGTCGGCAAGAAGGCGGCGGCGAAGACCGCGGCCAAGAAGAAGGCGCCGGCGCGCAAGGCGGCGGCCGCGCGCGCCGTCAAGCAGGTGCTCGGCAATCCGCGGCCGGGCTGGCCCTATTCGCCGGGCTGGCGCGCCGGCGACTTCATCTACACGGCCGGCCAGCTCGGCTGGAACGAGAACAACCAGCTCGTCGGCCCGACCATCGAGGAGCAGACGCGCGCCGCGCTGCGCCGCATCGAGGCGATCCTGAAGCATGCCGGCGCCTCGCTGAGCGATGTGGTCAAGGTGACGACGTTCATCACCGATCGGGCCAACGTGCCGGGCTACAACCTGGCCTATGGCGAGTTCTTCAAGGGCAATCCGCCGGCGCGCTCGACCGTGGTGTGCGACCTGGTGGCCGACGGCCTGATCGAGATCGAGGCGGTCGCTTACAAGCCCAAGTGAGCGACCGTCCCCGCTTCGCCGACCTGACGCCGCTGCTCAACCCGGCGTCGATTGCGATCATCGGCGCGACCCCCGATACCAAGAAGGTCGGGGGTCGTCCGATCCGTTATCTCCGGCGCTACGGCTACCGGGGCACGATCTACCCCGTGAACCCGCGCTACGAGGCGGTGCAGGAGTTACGCTGCTTCCCCTCGGTTGCCGCGCTGCCGGAGCGGCCCGACATGGCGGTCATCGCGCTGCCCGCGGAAGCCGCCATCGCGGCGGCGGAAGCCTGCGTCGCGGCCGGCGTGCCCGCGCTCACCGTCTATTCGAGCAGCTTTCGCGAGATCGGGCCTGAGGGCGAGGCGCGCGAGGCGCGGCTCAAGGCGGTCATCGCCGCCGCCGGCACCGTGATGTGCGGGCCGAACTGCCAGGGCGTCGCCAACTTCCACGACAGCATGGTGGCCTATTTCACCTCTGGCCTCGGCCGCGAGGACGTGCCGGTCGGTGGCATAGGCTTCGTCACGCAGAGCGGCCTGTTCGGCGGCATGCTGGCGGAGACCTGCGTCAAGCGCGGCATCGGCCTCGGCTACATGATCAGCAGCGGCAACGAGGCCGGCCTCGATTTCGCCGATGCCATCGTCCACATGGCCGCCGACCCGCGCACCACGCTGATCGCCGGCTACATGGAAGGTGTGGGCGACCTCGGCCGGCTCGACGCCGCGCTCGCGCGCGCCCGCGACCTGCCGGTGGTGATCCTCAAGGTCGGCCGGCACGAGGAGGCCGCGGCCGCGGCGAAGGCGCATACCGGTGCGGACACCGGCGCTTGGTCCGCCTACGAGGCGCTGTTCCGGCGGCACGGCGTCATCGAGGTGAGCTCGATCGAAACGCTCTACGACGTCATCGAGGCGCTGAGCCTCGGCTTCCCGCGGCCGGCCGGTCCCCGCGTCGGCATCATCACGAACTCGGGCGGCGTCGGCGCGCTGTGCGCCGACCAGGCGTGCGCCTTGGGGCTGGCCGTGCCGCGCTTCCTGCCCGAGACCGAGGCCGCGCTGCGCGCCGGGCTGCCCGACTTCGCCTCGCCGCGCAACCCGGTCGACATGACGCTCCAGCCGTTCAGCGATCCGGTCTCGCTCGTCGGCCATGTTCAGAACGTCGCGACCGACCCTAATGTCGATGCGTTGCTCGTCTTCGTCGGGCTGAACTGGCTGACCGGGCAGGAGATGGCGGCGCGGCTCGCCGCGCTCAAGCCGTCGCTCGCCAAGCCGATGGCCGTGGTCTGGGTCGGCGGCGACCCGAAGGGCGTCGAGATCCTCAAGGCAGCCGGCGTGCCGGCCTTCGACGGCGCCCGCAACGCGCTCGAAGCCCTGCGGGCGCTCAGCCGCTGAGCGCGGCCGTCGCCTCTACTGGTTCTTCTTGCGCTCCTTGAACGCCGCCATCACGGCCTGGGGCTCGCCGCCCCGATAGGCTTCGGCCTGCAGCCGGGCGCCGGCCTCGAACGCCGAATCGAAGGCCGCCTGGGTGACCTCGCGGAAGCGCTGCTTGGTGAGCCGCATGGCGTTCGGCGGCTTGGCGCCGAGCTGCTTGGCGGCCTCGATGGCCTGCGGCAAAACGTCGCCCTGCTCGACCAGAAGGTGGAACAGGCCGACCCCATGGCACTCCCTACCGTCCATCAGGCGGCCCGACAGCGTGAGTTCGACGGTGCGCGAATGGCCGAGCGAAAGCGCCATGATCTGCGCCCCGACCACGCTTGCGAGGCCGACATTGATCTCGGTCTGGCCCATGAGGGCCTCGGCATGGCCGACGCGGATGTCGCACAGGAGGGTGATCTGATAGCCGGCGCCGGCCGCGACGCCGTTGACCGCGGCGACCAGGGGCTTGTCGAAGTCGCGGATCGCGGCGAAGAAGCGCTTGAGCCGCCGCATCCAGCTCGCCGCGCTCTCGGCGTTGAAGCTGGCCGCGACCTTGAGGTCCATCCCGGCCGAGAACGCCCGGTCGCCGGCGCCGGTGAGCACCGCGCCGCGCACCGTGGGGTCTGCGTTGAGCGCGGGCAGCAGCGCTTCGAGCGCGTCCATCACCTCGAAGTTGATCGCGTTGCGCGCGTCCGGGCGGTTGATCGTGAGAAGCGCGATCTCGCCTCGTTTTTCGCTCAGCACCCAATCGGCCATGGCCCGTTTCCCCGTGGTTGCGCGGCGCCCATCATCGGCATGGCGTGCGGCTGGGCAAGCCTTGGTTGCGCTGCCCCGCTCAGCCGGCGGAGGCGAGCACGGCGACGCCTCCGATGATCAGCCCGATGCCGAGCCACTGGATCCGGGAGACCGGCTCGCGCAGGAACAGCCAGGCGAGGACGGTGGTGACGCCGGTATAGGCGGCGCTCGCGACCACCGCGTATTCGCCGTCCGGCAGGGCCAGGCCGACATAGAGGACGGCATGGCCCGAGGTATCGAGCAGGGCAAGGACCAGGAGCAGAAGCCAGGTGCCGGCCGGCATGGGGCGGACCGTATGGCGGCGGAACGCAAGGACGATCGCGAAGGCGGCCGCGCCGACCAGCCGGGAGCCGATCAGGGTCTGCAGCCAGCCATAGCGCTCGATGGCGAGATCGGCCGCGATCAGGGCGAGCGCGAAGAGTACGGCCGAGGCGATGGCGAGCAGCAGCGTGCCGCGCTGGTTGCTGCGGGCATAGTCGCCGAGCTGGCTGTCGGCGTGCCGCGCGACCGCGCGTGCCACCAGCCAGACGCCGGCCATGGTGCCGAGCATGGCGAGCCAGTGGATCGGCTCCGGCCGGGCACCCAACGCGAGCGAGGCCGGCACCGTGATCGCCGGATAGCTGGCGACCACGGGAGAGGCGAGCGACACCGGCCCCCGGGTCAGTGCGGCAAAGAGTAGCAGCGTGCCGAACGCCATGCCGAGCCCGCTCGCCGCGATCAGCCAGAAGCCGCCTGCGTCCCAGTCGATCGTCGCGCCGGTTGCCAGGATGTAGGGGAGGAGCGCGACCGAGCCGATCGCCATGAGGCCGAGGGCCGAGACCAGCACACCCACCGAGCGCCCGGAAAAGCGCGCCACCAGGTCGGTCACGCCCCAGATCGCCGCCGTGCCCGCCCCGAAGAACGCCGCGCTTTCCATCATGCTCGTTTTGTTCCGGTATCGCCGGCGAATCCGGCCGGCTCAGGGAATATACCGCGCGGCGAGATGTCTATGCCGAAAGTCCAAAGCTCTTAAGAAAGGGATAACCAATGTCGTTGCCATACCTATAGGCGTCGCGTAGGATTTGCTGGCGACTACTGTCACAAAACAAAGAAAACACTCTATCGCTTTCTAGTTATGGGCGGAGGAAATGATGGATGAAGCGGCCTTTCTTCGCTTAGGCGGAGATGCTCCTGATTCGGTGTCGTACGGCCATGATGACCATGACCGCCTGGCACCCTTGTACGAGGTGGTCGACCCCGATGTCGACCCGATAGAAGCCAGCTACGAAGAGCTGGATTTGGTGCTCGACCGCGAAGCCGAGCTGCTCTGGTGCAATCAGCGGCACCTGGATCGGCCGAGCTTCACGCCTAAGCTGCTGCGCGACGTACAGGCGTTCCAGCAGCGGGTCAAGGCCAGGTACAACGGCGTGCAGGCGCCGCCGTTCCGCTATTTGGCCTGGGCGTCGCAGCGACCGGACGTGTTCAACCTGGGCGGCGACCTGCCGCTGATCTGCCAGTTGGTGGCCAGGAAGGACCGCGCCGGGCTGTTGCGCTATGCGCGGGCCTGCATCGACATCTGCTACCAGAACGCCAACAAGCTCGACCTGCCGATCGTCACCATCGCGCTATGTGAGAGCGAGACGCTCGGCGGCGGCTTCGAGGCGGCGCTCTCGAGCGACGTGATCATCGCCGAGGAGCGCGCGCGTTTCGGCCTGCCCGAGGTGCTGTTCAACCTGTTCCCCGGCATGGGCGCCTACAGCTTCCTTGCCCGGCGGATCGGGGTTGCCGGCGCGGAAGAGATGATCTTCTCCGGCAAGGTCTACTCGGCGGCCGAGCTCAAGGAGATGGGCGTGGTCGACATGGTGGCGCCCGACGGCGAGGGCCGCCATGCCGTGCATGCCTATATCGACCGCCATCGCCGGCACTTCACGGCGCACCGGGCGCTCTACAAGGTCCGGCGGCGCTTCTCGCCGGTGAGCTATCAGGAGCTCACCGACATCGTGACCATCTGGGTCGATGCCGCGCTGGAGCTCGATCCCCTGAACCTGCGGAAGATGGAGCGGCTGGCGCGCTCCCAGGAACGCCTCAACGAAAAGAGCGCGTCCTACACGCCAGGCCGGGCGGCCACGGCCGTCGACTTGGTGTAGTCGAGGAGGAAGGCGCGCACACGCTCGAACTCGTCGCTGATCGCCTGCATCGTCTCCGCCACGCGGCCCTCGAACTCCGCCCCTGAGAGGTCGCGAACGCCAAGGAGGAGCCGGTGCAGGCGCATCGCGCCGACATTCGCGGCGCTGCTGCGCAAGGCATGGGCGCGGTCCTTGAACAGGGCCGCGCTTTTTTCGCCGGTCAACGTCCGCATCTCCTCGACCAGGGAGGCGGCGTCGTGAACGAAGTCGCTGATCAGCTCCTCGAAGAAGGCGCGATCCCCGCCGAGGTTGAGCAGGTCGTCGAGCACCGTAGTATCGACCGGCGGCTCCGAGACAACCTGGAAGCGCGGATGGCGCGTCAGGTGATGCACGGCGGGCTGGGCCTCGGCGGCGGTCTGCTCGGGCACCGGCGGCTTGGCTTCCGCCGCGGGGTTCGGATCGACCAGCGCGTAGATGGTCTGCAGCAGCCGCTCGGCTTCCACCGGCTTGGTCAGATAGGCGTCCATGCCGGCCTCCTCGCTCAGCCGGCGGGCTTCGAGCGTGGCGTCTGCGGTCAGCGCGATGACGGGCACGTGGCGCTTCTCGGGTGACGTCATGCGGAACATCTTGGTGACGTCGTAGCCCGACAGCTCGGGCATGTTGACGTCCATGAGCACGACGTCGAAGCTGCCGTTCTCGAGCTGGTCGAGCACCTGCTCGCCGGTCTCCCCGAGGGTGACCGAATGGCCGGCGCGCTCCAGGATCTTGGCGACGACCTTGCGGTTGACGCGGTTGTCCTCGCCGACCAGCACGCGCAGCCGGCGGTGGCGGCGCTCGAAGGCCTGGCCCGGATGCGCGTCCGCCCTGAGCTCGGCGCCGCTGCAGGCGAGCGCGAGGTTGAGCGCCGCGGCGAGCTGCTGCTCGTCCTGCGCGTTGGTGAGCCGGGTCAGGCAGTTCGTGTCGCCGGCAAACAGCCGCGTGGCGCCGGGCAGCGGCGCGCCGATGGCGATGACCGCAAGCTCGTCCGCATACTCATCGTCCCTGAACGAGGCCGTGAAGCTCGCCGCGTCGAGCCCCGCGCTCCGCTCGTCGAGCAGGATGATGTCGGGCCGCTCCTCGCGCGGCCGGTTGCGGATGTGGATGATGGCGCGCGCCGCCTGGCCGATGCCGCGCGCGGTCAGCCCGAGGCGGCGGACCGCGGCGACGAGGCGCTCCTGCTCCGCCTGATCGCCCGAGATGATCAGCGCCTCGGCGGTCGAGCTGCGGAATTGCCCGATGCCCGGCCGGACGGCGAGCCGCGGCAGGTCGAGCGTGAACCAGAAGATGCTGCCGCCGCCGGGGCGCGGGCGCACGCCGATCTCGCCGCCCATCAAGTCGACGATCTGCTTGGCGATGGAAAGCCCGAGGCCGGTGCCGCCATAGCGGCGGGCGATCGTCTGGTCGACCTGGGTGAAGCTCTCGAAGATGCGCGTCGCCATTTCCGGCGGCACGCCGACGCCGGTATCGGCGATCTCGAAGCAGAGGCGCGCCGCCTTGGCCGAGGCGGGCGCCTGCTCGCTGACCGCGATGGTCACGCTGCCCTGGTCGGTGAACTTGATGGCGTTCGCCGTCAGGTTGACCAGCACCTGCTGGACGAGCTGGTCGTCGGCGCGCAGCCGATAGGGCACGGTCGGCTCGACATGGACGCTGAAGCGCAGATGCTTGCCGGTTGCCTGGGTGTCGAGCATGGCGCGTACCGCCGCCAGCATGCGGTGCAGGTCGAACTCGCGCTCGCGCAGGCTCATCTTGCCGGCCTCGATCTTCTCCAGGTCGAGGATCTCGTTGATCAGGCCGAGCAGCGCGCGCGCCGAGGTCTTGATGGTGGTGGTCATGTCGAGCTGCTCGCGATCGAGCTGCGTCGTGAGCATGAGGTCGGTCATGCCCGAGATGGCGTTGAGCGGCGTGCGCAGCTCGTGGCTCATGTTCGCGAGGAAGCGGCTCTTGGCCTGGCTTGCTTCCTCCGCCTGGCGCCGCGCCGCGTTCAGCTTGCGCAGCAGCGACGAGGCGTAGGCCGGGATCACGATGAGCGCGGCGACCAGCCCGACCGAGAGTTCGACATGCTGGCTCCAGACCGGCGTGGTGGCGACCACGAAGCCGAAGCCGGTCAGGCTCATCAGGCCGGAGATCAGCAGCGATTTCCGCCCGTAGCGGAAGCCGTTGCCGAGCGTCACCCAGAGATAGACCGGATACCACGCGGCGGTATGCTCGCCGCCGAAATGCAGGAACGCCGAAAGCGTGCTCGCATCCAGCGCCATGGCGATCAGCCGCCTGATCGACGACGGCGCCGGACGGTAGAGCAGATGCGCGAAGAGCGCGATCGCGGCCACCGAACCCGCTACCGCGACATAGCCCGGCATCAGGATGCTGGCGTGGAAGCCCTCGACCAGGCCCCACGCGACCAGATACGAGGTGACGACCACGGCGAAGACGAGACGCAGCAGGATCTGCTCGTGCTCGCTGTCCTGCCTTCCCTTCAGGCGAGAGCGAATCCTGCCGAGCCAATTCGAGCCCGGCAGGCGCCGTGCGCCTGGCCGGCGATCGGCTTGCGACGGGGGCTCGCCCCGGGGCGAGCCGCTCATGTTCGATTCGGGCGTCATATTGCTTCGGCTCCTGCCGCGCCATACGGCCGACTAAGCTGTCAACGTCTCTTTCGCCTACATGGCCTCGCGGTCGCGGGCTTGGTGCCAAACGCTGCGGGAGGGCGGGAAGACGATCGTGACCTTGGTGCCCAGTCCCTTCCGGCTGGTGATGTCCATGCGGGCCCCGTGCATATTGAGGAACGCGACCGACAAGGGCAGGCCGAGGCCGGTGCCCTCGTGCGACCGCGTGATCGACTGCTCGATCGGGCCGAAATGGGTAAGCGCCGTCGGGATTTCGCTTTCGTCCATGCCGATGCCTGAATCCGCGATGAACACGCGCAGCGAATCATCGGGCCCGGCGTCGGCGCCGATCGTGACGCGCCCGCCCGGCGGCGAGAACTTCAGCGCGTTGGAGAGGACGTTGTGCACGACTTGGCGAATCCGCTGCGCATCGGCCCTGAGCTGGGGCAGCGCCGGCGCGATCTCCATCGCGATCGAGATGTCGGCCGTCTGAGCCTGTTCCGCGGACTCGGCGCTGACGCTTTCGATGATCGCTCTGACGTCGACCTCCGATTCATGCAGCGTGATGCGGCCGGCTTCGATCTTGGAGAGGTCGAGAATGTCGCCGATGATGGCAAGCAGGCGCGTCGCGGAGCTCTGAATGTCCGCCGCGTACTCCCGGTATTTCGGGATGTCGACCGGGCCGAGCACCTGTTCGGAGATCATTTCCGAGAAGCCGATGATCGCGTTGAGCGGTGTCCGGAGCTCGTGGCTCATATTGGCCAGGAAGTTCGCCTTGCTGCGGTTGGAGAGCTCGGCGGCCTGCTTCGCCTCGCGCATCGAGGCCTCGGCGTCCTTCAGTACGGTGACGTCGGTGCAAACCGCGAGCACCGTCGCGGGCCGGCCCACCATCCGGGCCAAGGGAACGTAGGCGACCTGCAGCCAGCGCTGGCGGCCGTCATTCTCCGTGAAGCGGCGCTCGACATCGAGGCGCGGCAGGTCCTCTTCGAGCACCTTGGTGCAATCCGCGATGAAGGCCTCGCCCTCGGCCGTCAGGGGAGCCAGTCCGTTCAGCCGGACGCCGAGCATTTCCTCGGTCGTGCTGCCGAAGGCATCGGCGAGCGCGTTGTTGGCGAGCACGAGGCGGCCACCCTGATCGAGCGCAAAGATGAAGCTCGGGTTCGCGTCGAGCACGGTGCGCAGGAAATTGCGCTGCTCCTGCAAGGCGACGCTGGTCTGCTTGCGCTCGGAGATGTCGATCGAGGTGGTGACGATGTTGCGCACCTCGCCCGAGGTGTCGCGCAGCGGCGCCTTGGTGGTCAGCAGCGTGCGGGTCCGGCCGGTGGCGTCCTCGAAGGTTTCCTCATAGGGCGGCACCGAGCGGCCGGTTTCGAGGATCTGGCGATCGATCGCCTCGCTGCGCTCGCCATAGTCCTGGCCGAGCAGCTCCCTCGCCGTGCGGTTGACCGCATCGCCGGGGTTGATGCCGAGGAGCCACGCCTGGAAGTTGTTCATGAACACATAGCGGTGCTCGGTGTTGACCGCGCTGATCATGGCGGGCACGGCGTTGATGACGAGGCGCAGCTTCTCCTCGCTCTCGCGCAGCGCCGAACGGTGCAGCCGGTTGTTCTTCTCCAGGCTGGTCTGGAGCTGCTCGAGGCGCCGCTGGATCAACTGGCGCTGGCGCTGCATGGTCAGCAGGTTGCGCACCCGCGCCCGGAACTCCTCGTGATCAACGGGGCTGAGCAG